>NZ_JBLYEF010000003.1:0-544046 GCF_048515925.1 Pantoea sp. R13S299 | reverse complement strand
CTGTACTTATTGCGTTTCTTTCCTCAGGACTTAACGCATCCCTCAGCTGATAATCTGTGCGTTTAAAAGGCACATAAGTGACTCTGGCCGTTTTTTCATTCATCAGTAAGGCTCCCCTGAAAAATAAGCCCGGCGACTTTCCTGTCGGTTTCAGCCACGGCTGCGGCTATCCGGCCAGCCAGATCGGAACCTGACAAATGGATATAAATTTGTGTGGTGCGCGGATCCCTGTGTCCTGCATAAGTCGCCAGCTCATGCAGCTTCCAGCCGGCCCGCGCCAGATGGGTCAGACGAAGATGGCGAAAGGTATGTGTTGTAATCTGTGGAAGCCCGGTATCCAGAGCCCATCTGCGTACGGTTTTACTCCAGTTCCACACAGAAAGGGGGGTGCCGTAATTACGATCAGAAAATGAACGGAACAGCGCACCCTGTGTCCAGCCAGCCTGCTTCAGCTGCCGAAAATGGTTTGCCAGTACCGGCGCTACGTCCGGACCATAACACACAACCCTTTCCCGCCTGCTTTTCGTTGTTTCCGGGCGGATACGGATCAGGCGATGAGCAGGGTCAATATCTTCAAGCGCCAGAGCTGTCACCTCTGCACGGCGGAGTGCACCAAAATAAGCAAGTGCGAGCATCAGCCGGTCACGCAGGGAGGCAGCTGAAACATGTTTAAGAAATCTCAGCCATTGCTCATTGTCAGGTATTACGGGTAAGCGGGTGATACGCGGGACCAGCCCCCGCCCGGTATAAATGGTACCAGGTAAACCCGCACGGGGTAGCGGATTGAGACTGCATATATCCTGATAAACCAGAAAATCATACCAGAGACGGATCGCAGACAGGCGCAGCTGGAGCGTGGCGCTGGCCGCGGGAAAAGGCATGCCGGGCAGCTGAGGGCTGATGTAGGCGGCCAGGTCTTCAAACCGGGCCTTTTCAGGTTCAATCCTGTGCTGGCTGCAGAACGCAAAATAATGGTGGAGGGCACTGCGATAGGCGGCGAGTGTGGCCTGCGCCCGCCCCAGGCTGGATAACAGGTTCAGCCAGCGCTCTGCCAGCAACAGGGTATGTTCATCCGGTGGAATCAGCATTGTGTTCACCTCTGATAGCGGTATTTCTGCTCAAAGTTTACTCAGTCAATGTTGCATTCCACGTAACTTACTAAAGTTCGTAGTTTGAGCTGAATACGTGGACGCCGTTCTCCCGGAAAAAACGCTCATTTTTAAACAGCGGCGCGGCCATTTTGATGCCCATGCGCTTTGCCTCCGCTGAACGCGCGATGACGCAGCCGTCGTTGTTCGACACAACGACAATGGGTTTACCGCGCAGGTCGGGTCTGAACACGGTTTCACAGGAGGCGTAAAAGTTATTGGCATCGGCCAGCGCAAACATGGCTATTCTCCTGCCGGTCCGTTGAATCCCACGCCAGCCACATCCGTGAGGGCGTAGGCGACGACACCCCATACGGGAAGTGTCTGGTTCACATCCAGCAGCGTGACGGTCTCGTCCGCGTCCAGCGCCTGCAGGGCGGGAACCGGATTGAGCAGCAGGCGCTTTAACGTCAGCTCTCCGTCGAACTCCGCAACGATAAGCTGGCCGTGTACTGGCATCAGCGCCCGATCGATCGCCAGCACGGCCCCTTTAACAATACCGGCCTGAGGACAGTCGCTTTCGCTGCGCATCAGATAGGTGGAATAAGGGGAAAGATGCACTAAATCGCCCAGATTCAGGCGCGTTTCGGTGAAGTTCTGGGCGGGACTCTGAAAAGCCATTGAAATGCTCCATTCTGACCCGCTTTTGAGCCTGAAGAGGTGAATCTTGTGAAGACTGCGTATCGGGAACGCAGACAGATTTGTTATGGCTTGTATCAGTATACGTGGTTACGGGTGCATTGCTCGCTTCTGGGGTAAAGCGGATATTGGGATCGTGCAACGTCTGCTATGAGCGAGGAGTGGATGCATAATATTTTGATTAATCTTAATTAAATTTTGATGGTATCTCGGACTGTATCAAACGTTTTCCCCGGGAAGGGCAGGTGCTTTTTCATCAGGGCTTTGTACGACTGAGCCGGAATGGCGTCGCCAGAGCACCACGGAAATCGCCGTAATGAATAGGGTCAGGAGAGCGGAAACAAGCAGCGTGCCGGGTATACCGTACCGCTCCAGCAACATGGCATATGAAGACGGGGCAAGGGCCGCGAGAAAAAATCCTGGTGACAGCAGTACGCCTGTTTTGCGGGCGTACTGCTGTGGATCAAACAGCACAAGAGGAAGTACGGCCTTCACAACCGTACACAGTCCGTTCACGGCCCCATATCCCAGGACGAAGATGACTGTAGCCACAGGCGTAACACACCCCGCAAGGCCGGCCAGAAAGCAGAGTGGCAACAGGATACCGGTAATAAGGTTCAGGCGTAGCGCGGAGATGCGTGCGCCGGAGGCCACGTCCAGCAGGCGGGCACTCACCTGACCCGCGCCCCAAAGCATGCCAGCCAGGGCGGGCAAGCCATAAGCGGCCAGTATCCGGGGAAAATGCGTGGACACGCCCGTGGAGACAAAGCTGAGCAGCGCAATCAGGGCGGCATACCACAGGCCGCTGATGAACCCTTTTCGATCTTCTGCCATCCCCGCTGCCGGAAGAACGGACCGACTAACCGCGGGAGGGTTTACACGACGGCCTGCCGGAACGGCGGTCAGAAAAAGCAGGCCTGCCAGACCCGCACAGCCGTAAACGACTAAGGCATGCCGCCAGTCGGTAATGTGCAGCAGGGCAGCGCCAGCAGTCCAGAATACGGCTGACGCAAGACCGCCCAACAGAGTAATCAGAGAGACTGCTCTGCGGGCCCCTGCGCCTGCGATTTCCACCAGCAGGGCAAACGCAGCGTCATATAGGGCAAGCCGCATGCCGACTCCCGTCAGGACCCAGACAGCAACCCATGCCGCTGTGGAATGAGTAATCGCCATCAGAAAACACCCGATGGTTATGGAGAAGGTTCCCGCCATCATCATCATGCGTCCGCCGGTTCGGGCTATCACGTAGCCGGTCAGCGGCGAAACCAGCCCCATAACCAGCATGGCAACGGTCAGGCCAGAGAATGTCACCACGGGAGACCATCCCTTCTCCGCCATGATGGCGGTTCCAAAAACGCCCGGCATGTAGAACGTAATACCCCAGTTGATAAGCTGCGTCATGCCGATGCAGAAAATGCTGCGGCCAGTCAGATGTCCGTCTCTCACTCTGTGCTCTCCGCAAGCGTGTCGTCGCCCAGCCCGAGGGTGCGCTGCATAATGACCGTATCGAGCCAGCGCCCGTGCTTAAATCCTACCGAACTGAGTGTGCCGGTGATGTTGAAGCCAGCGGCGCGGTGCAGGGCAAGGGAGGCAGTATTTTCGCTATTACCCACCACGGCTACGAGCTGGCGAAAGCCACAGGCTTCTGCCCAGGCTATTGCCCGGGATAACAGCATTTTGCCGGTGCCCCGCCCCTGACAAGTGGCGTCAATATAGACGGAATCTTCCAGGGTAAACCGGTAGGCGCGTCGTTCCCGGTAAAAAGACAGGTAGCAGTATCCCCGGACCTGCCCTTCATCAACCGCCACAAACCAGGGCAGTCCTGCTGAACGCACCTTTTTCAGGCGGGCTGCCATTTCAGCCGCATCCGGCGGTTCGGTTTCAAAAGTGGCGGTGCCATGTAATACGTGATAAGCATAAATCTGCTGGATAGCAGGAATATGTCTTTCATCTGCTTCAGTTATTTCAATTGGTATGGCTCTTTTTCTGGTCAGAAAAAAAGACTAACCCGGATGAATAATTTCAGACAGGCCGCGGGACTTATCAGCGGTATAAGGAAAACTTTGGCATGGCAAACCTGAACCTGGATCATCTTGCTACTTTCAGGATGGTCATCAGCCGGGGCAGTTTCTCCGGAGCGGCGGAAGCACTCGGACTATCACAGCCGGCTGTCAGCCTGCAGATAAGACAGCTGGAGCAGGCGCTTCATGTCCGGCTTATTGAGCGAACCAGCCGGGGGATAAGGCCCACTCCTGCCGGGCTGACTTTTTCTGAGCACTGTATGAAAATTGATTCCGTGGTAAATACGGCCATTGAATCAGTGTCTCTGCATTCAGACGAGATAACCGGCACCGTGACTGTCGGCACGGGTGCAACGGCCTGTATTCATCTTCTGCCTTCCTTACTGCAACAGCTGCGACAGGCACATCCTCTGCTGAAAGTGGACGTACGCACAGGCAATACCTCCGATATTGTCCGGAGCGTGGAGGAGAATCGTATAGACATTGGGCTTGTAACACTTCCAGCAACTGGCAAATGCCTGAGCGTAAACCCGCTGGGTACTGATGAGTTTGTTGTCATTATGGAAAAGGATGCATCAGAGCTGAGCGCGCACCCGCTGTCTCCCGACGCCCTTTTGTCACTGCCGCTGATTATCTTTGAACCCGGAAGCGGGACACGCGCCTTGATCGACGAATGGTTCCGGTATGCCGGGCATAGTGCCAGGCCCATGATGGAGCTTGGCAGCATTGAAGCCATTAAAAGGATGGTACGTTCCGGTCTGGGTTACAGCATCGTTCCCCGCATGTCCGTTGCGAGTATTGAAGAAAGGCAAGGTCTCAGTCTTTACTCTGTGACGCCCTCGCTTCACCGGTCTTTGGGGACAGTCATGCGGGAGGATCGGATTGTAAGCAGGGGCATAAGTGAAGTGCTGAAAAGACTCAACGCCAGTTTTGCAAAAGATGACGACAGATAACGATGATTCGATATGTCCATCTGAAAGTCGGGAATACGATAAACGAAGTGTACATACTTACCGGTTTTGCTCCCTTCGTTACACACATTATGCCCAACTATGGCTGTTAATGTGGACCCGTATCCAGCGTCCCATATCCCGACAGCATTACGGTAGCTTCATCCATCCGCTGACGGTCGAGTTTATAGAAAACCCAGTTCTTGATACGTTTCGAAGTCACTATTCCGGCCTTAGCCAGAATCTGAAGATGGCCTGTCACGGTCGGCTGACTGAGACCAATCTTTTCGGTAATAAACCCGACACACACCCCATCCTCAACCAGATCGCCATCCTGTTGTTCCGGAAAATGTGACCTGGGATCGGAAAGCCACTCCACCATCACGAGCCGGTGCTCATTACCGAGGGCGCGGAAAAGGTCAGCCATTGATGTCTCAGGATTGTTCATATAGCCAATTTCCTATATAGTTATTTTCCTATATATATTCTGAGGACATATTATGACAAACCACACTCAAACACCAATGGACAGTGTCACGCTGAAGGCGATTTATACTGCTTCCGCGCGCATTAAAACAACGATTTGCAGAACCCCGCTGGAGCCTTCGCAGGCGCTGTCTTCTCTTGCCGGGGCGGAGGTCAGACTCAAGATGGAGAATCTTCAGCATACGGGTAGCTTTAAACTGAGGGGGGCTGCAAACGTCGTTGCCAGTCTTAATGCAGACCAGCGCATTGCCGGCGTCATTGCCCCAACGGCGGGAAATCATGGCCTGGGGCTTGCCTGCGCGGGTCACGCAGCAGGCGTACCGGTGTCCATATTTCTGCCCTGGTCAGCAGACCCGATTAAGGTCTCATCAATGAAAAGCTATGGTGCTCAGGTTACGTTTTTTGAAAATATTGAAGAGGCGAGACAGGCCGCGATTGTGGCCGCGCAGAAGTCCGGCGCGACGTTTGTCTCCGCCTACGATAATGAGCAGATGATAGCCGGAGCCGGCACCGTCGGTCTGGAAATAATGGAAGACTGGGCAGACGCTGACGTCATTCTCGTGAATATCGGCGGCGGCGGGCTGGCGTCAGGTATTGCAACGGCCGTCAAAGCTATCAACCCTGCAGCCGAAGTCTGGGCCATACAAAGTGAAGCCAGCCCGACCTTTGCACACTGGAAAGAGGCTGGCGAAACGATTCCGGTGGAATTAACCCCGTCAATCGCCGAAGGCATTAGTGGCTATATTGAGCCTGAAGCAATGACCTGGCCCCTTGTACGCGACCGCGTTGATCGTGTTCTTCTTATTTCAGAAGCCGGTATCAAAGCCGCGATGCTGTTGATGCTTAATCAGCACAGCCATGTTATTGAACCTTCGGGAGCACCTGCAATTGCGGCAGTCCTTCGTTATGCAAAAGAACTGAGCGGACGTAAGGTCGTCTGCGTAGTTAGCGGCAGAAATATATCAGGTTACCGTTATCTGAAATTAGTGAATGAGGCCACACTCTGACAACACGCAGCAAACAGAATAGCGCGCAGCCAGCGTGAGAGTGAGAATTGACAAAATATCATGCCCCCCTTCTTAACCTGGATCGCTGTGCAAACTTGCCCTAAAAAGCAATGGCTGACCCGATTATATTACTACGATCAGAAGACCGGACCTCGTATAAACGCAGTCTGTCAAAATAATTACATTGTCCGTACCTTCTCTCCGAATTAAATAAAATGAGAATGATATGAATAAAAACAGTCTTAAAGCCTTTCCCATGTTACGTATTATGATGCTGACGTGCGTACCCATGTTTTTACTGGGTTGTGCCAATGCATTGTGCCCTTTTGGCACCTTTGAAGGCACGGTTCCGGACTTTAAAAATAGTTACTGGAGATCCACTGAAAAACATCCGGCTAAGTCTGATGAACAAGTCCAGCAAGAATGCACACATGCTGCCAACACTGAGGAGCAACGCCTTTCGCAGGTCTATCTCCAGTTGTGTAAAACCGGCCATTTAACCGCCGAAAATCAACGATTTGCACAGGAGTTACTGGTTAACCCACTCTATTCTGGCTTGCAATCAGCAAAAGCCGTACCCCAGGATAAGTCAGTTAATTCAATTGAAGCCCAGCTGAAACGGTCGATTTCCGGGAGCGATAACTCTAAGTATTTAAAAGAAAATTGTGGCTATTACATTGAAAAAAACGCAGCGGAACGGACCAGCACCCTGCTGGGTTTAAAGGCAGGAAATTACAAAAACGAGGTTTTTAAACAGTGCATGAAAGAAAACCATATGTCGCTCATTGTTCCACAGACTGAATTCAGCCAGTGCAAGTCGATAGGATGGTAAGTAACCACAGGCTGACCTCTACTTCAGGCGAACATGTAAAGTGATGACACTGGCGATTTACGCTCCGTACCCCATAGAATCAATGTTATGTGGGCAGAAATAAAATTAAAGGCGGGCTTTGCTGCAGAATGCATGAGCCCGGAAAAACATTAAATATGCTGAATAGCGTTCATGCCTGGCGGCGCGTTCGCAGTTTACCTTCGGTCTGCACTATCTGATGTATACGCATCATTCCCGGTAAACCAGATAAGCAAGTGAGGCAGCTGAACAGAAAGCATAGGGGCTTAAAAGCAAAATATCCGAATAAGACGCTTCACATATCCTGATAACAGGCCATGCCAGTATAAACAGCCACATGAAGAGTACAGAGCACACGATAAAACAGCTCCCCTTCAGGGCAGCATCAGGATAAAATCGCTTCGAAATCATCGCTAATGGCATGCCGATTATCATTGATCCCATCGTGGTCCCAATAATACTCATCATAACGATGAAGAAATAAGTAAATATCAAACCCACTACCGGTGTACTGCTCTTCCCCAGCGAAAGATAGATTAAAACCAGTAATGACCCCACGACACTACTAAATATTGCTGATATCAAAGATATCCTAATCCACTTGTCGTCAATAATGTTCGCCATAATTCTCTCTGTGTCTGAGCAACTTTATTGATGCAGCGTATCCGCTTAAATTTTCGGCGCGAGGCTTGATCACAAAACAGGCTTCAGGCACAGCATCCTCGTGACGACCTGTGACGGGCATCCTGACAATAACGACATTAACGCCGCCAGTCGGTTTTTTGGACAGGCCAGTGTGATCGTCATAGCTTTTCCTGGTGAATTTTACTCTGCGAAGCCTTTACATCAACCATAAAAGTTCCAAAGCATACCCTCATTGACGAAGTCGCTTGTTAGTTAATAGAGGGCATGTCAGCTGCAATAACAATTAATACGGCGCTTTTGCGCATATCGGCGGTGCCCTGGATTCAGGAGAGATCTGGCGCATCAGCGCAAATAACTCATTGCTGCTCTGAACGGTATAATATCTGTTCAGATACACGTCATAGAGGGTGAAATCAGGTGCTGACTTATATCACGATTGTGACAAACGATTTTCAGCGATCCGTGGAGTTTTATGACGCTGTTTTAAGCGTTCTGGGACATTCACGATTGCCAGCCTGGACAGAAAACTGGGTCATGTGGGGAGATGAAAATAATCCGGATGACGGATTCAGCCTCTGTATTTGTCCTCCCTTTGACGGTCATCCTGCAACTGCAGGAAACGGGACCATGTTCGCATTCAAAGCAGATAACGCGGAACTCGTCAGACGCTTCCATGCAGCTGGCCTCCTTGCGGGAGGAGTGAATGAAGGCGCCCCAGGCACACGAACCGCTTACGGTCCTGACTTTTATGTGGCCTATCTGCGGGATCCTGACGGGCATAAGCTGGCTTGCGTATGTCAGCGTTATTCTCCCGAAGCAGATGAGGGAGTAAAAGTCCGCTGGCCGATAAAATCTTAGAATTTTCAGCGGTTACAAACTTATCCGTGAAATTCTGCGTTTCCAGCTTACATCCTCAATGCGATGACACATAAAGCATGGATTCCTGCACGGGCGGCACAGAGAAGTGACGCTGCATGCGTTTTATCTCCTCCGCCGGGGGCAGACCAAACAAACGTTTAAACTCGCGATTAAACTGTGATGGGCTCTCATAGCCCACAGCGTAGCCTGCTGCGGCAGCAGTCATCTGCTGGCGAACCATCAGCATGCGCGCCTGATGCAGGCGCACCGATTTCACATACTGCATCGGCGGCATCCTGATGATGGCTTTGAAATGAAGATGAAAAGTCGGGATGCTCATGCCCGCTTCCCCAGCCAGTTGCGTCAGCGTTAACGGCTCCGCATACGTGGCGTGAATGTGCTTTACCACTTTGCCGATTTTGCTGAACTGTCCCTGCATGGCCAATGCGGCACGCATCGCGTTGCCCTGCTCGCCCGTCAGTATTCGGAAATAAAGTTCACGCAGTCGTGCATGTCCAAGTATCGCGGTTTCAAGCGGACTGTTCAGAGCTTCAAGCAAACCCAGCACGGCGCGCTTTACCGTCTCGTCCATCTTGCTCGACATCATACTCTGCGGCGCGGCGGCAGGAGGTAAAGCATCATGCTGATCGATCTGCAGGATGAGTTCAGCCGCAAGATGAAAATCCAGATGCATATAAATAGCCAGCAGGGGATGTTCTGCGGAGGCGTCGGTTTCCATAGTAAACGGCACAGGAACGGAGACCGCCAGGTAGTGCTGTTCATCATATAAGTAGGTCTGCTGGCCAAAATAACCGCGTTTCCTGCCCTGACAGACAATGACGATGCCCGGATCATAAAGCACGGGTGTTCTGGCAAGGGGGCGGTCGGCGCGCAGAATTCGCACACCAGGCAAGGCCGTCAGGTTGTACCCCTCATGCGGCGCAAGGGCTTTAATCAGGGCAATCATTCCGGACATCACAGCACCTCATAAGATCAGGCAAGAAAACGAGAAGATACGGCCTAAAAAAGCGGCAGCAGTGAGAATACCATGCAATCTCAACGATTCATGGGAGTCCTTTTATGTCATCTGTAAAAACCATCTTAATTACCGGCGTCAGCAGTGGCTTTGGTCTGGCACTGGCGCGTGAAGCCCTCCATGCAGGGCACCGGGTCATCGGCACCGTGCGTAACCGCGAAGCACTGCAGGCTTTTGAGGCGCTTAATGCAGAGCGTGCCGTGGGCCGCCTGCTGGATGTCACGGACTTTGAACGTATTGAAGAGGTCGTGAGGGAGATTGAGTCCACGATCGGCCAGATTGATGTGCTGGTGAACAATGCCGGTTACGGCCATGAGGGCATTCTGGAAGAATCCTCTCTGGCAGAGATGCGCCATCAGTTTGACGTGAATGTCTTTGGCGCAGTGGCAATGATCAAAGCGGTTCTGCCGGGTATGCGTGAGCGCCGTCGCGGGCACATTATCAACATAACCTCGATGGGCGGATTCATTACCCTGCCTGGCATCAGCTATTACTGCGGCAGCAAGTTTGCGCTTGAGGGTATTTCAGAAACGCTGGGCAAAGAGTTGGTTCCGTTCGGCATATACGTTACCGCCGTGGCACCCGGCTCATTCCGCACTGACTGGGCGGGACGTTCAATGGTACGCAGCGCGCGCACGATTCCGGACTATGACACCCTGTTCGAACCCATTCGTCAGGCCCGGGAGGAAAAAAACGGGAAACAACCCGGCAATCCCACAAAGGCGGCTCAGGCCATGCTGGCGTTGCTGGAAAGCCCGAATCCACCCGCACATCTGTTGTTAGGCAGTGATGCTCTGGGTTTGGTTCGTCAAAAACTGGCAGCCATGAGTCAGGAAATCGATCGGTGGGAAAATCTTACCCGTTCTACCGATGACTGAGCCGTTTGTGTCCGAACAAACAGCCTGACCGATGATGGCCGTTGACACCAACGGCCATTTTCTCTGGCGTTCCGGACAGAATACCCCCGTTACTCTGTGGCCGGTAAGGCCACAATAATCATTATTCCTCCTGTCTGTCAGCACCGTATGCCACGGATTTCATCGCTCGCAGTGCGTTCAGTCGCGTGTTCAGCGCCGTTTCAATATGGTCATAGGCCGTGCTGCCAAGCGGTAATCGCAGGGGCATCCTTTCAGCATCAGCAGCCGCGATCATCGCCGACACGCATTTTTGCGCGTCACCTTTAATCTCAAAATCCCCACTCATCAGCGCGGCCCGCAGTTTTCCTGCTGCGGTTTCGCAGTAAACGGGTAAGGCATCCGCAATATCCAGGCCCGCACCAAATTGGGTCGCCGTTGGCCCTGGCTCCACCAGCAAAAAGTCGATGCCAAAATCCACAACTTCCTGTCTGACCGCTTCGACAAACCCTTCGATTCCCCATTTCGTGGCGTGATACAGACTGAAATCGGGATAGGCAATCTGTCCGCCTTCTGAAGAGACCTGCACAATGCGACCGCCGCCCTGCTCCCGCAAAAACGGGATGACTGCGCGAATAAGCTGAATTGAGCCGGTGAGATTAGTGGCAATCTGGCGTTCAATTTGTGCATCGCTCAGCTCTTCCGCAGCGCCAAACAGACCATACGCTGCGTTACTCACCACAACATCAATCCGCCCCGCCCGGGCGAATGCCGAGTCGATGGCAGACTTGATCCTTGCCGTCTCGCTGATATCCAGCACGATAAGCTGCAGATTGTCGCCATATTGCGCGCGCATATCATCCAGTGCGTTTTTACGCCGGACACTGGCGACGACCCGATCGCCACGCGCCAGCAGACTTTCACACATCAGGCGACCCAGTCCACTGGATGCTCCGGTAATAAGCCAGGTTTTCATCATTTTTCTCTCTGTTTAGTGAGCCGGCGTTCATCATAAAACAGATGATTGATGGCATAATCTCCCCAAACCGGCATGAGATGGTGGGGAATTTTAAACAATGAAACGCCCGTCCTGGAATGAACTTCTGGCGGTGAAAACGGTTGCTGACCAGCGCAGTTTTCGCCGCGCGGCGGATGTGCTCGGCCTTAAACGTTCAACGCTCAGCCACACGATTAAAGGTCTTGAGACGGCGCTTGGCGTGCGGCTATTTCATCGGACAACACGCAGCGTGGCGCTGACCGAAACGGGGGAAATGCTGATTGCCCGCATGACGCCGCTGCTGACTCAGATGGACGAGTTGCTGAATGATGTCACCGCGAGCAATCACCAACCCTATGGGACACTGCGTATTAGCGCCAGTGATGCCGCTATCAGCCTTCTGCTGGAAAAAATTCTGCCGACATTTATCCGGCACTATCCCGGCATTGAAATTGATTTAGTCGCGCAGGGACAGCTGGTGGATATTGTTGAACAGGGATTTGATGCAGGCATAAGGCTGTATGAAGATGTGCCCAAAGATATGGTGGCCATCGCCCTGAGCGGGCCGTTGCGCTTTGTGACGGTGGCATCGCCTGATTACCAGGCCTCCCACCCCGCCATACGGCATCCACAGGATCTCATGCAGCACATCTGCATATGCCATCGTCTGCCGGGCGGTAAACGTTATCACTGGGAATATGAGCGTAATGAGCAGCAGTATGCGCTGGATGTGCCCGGCAGCCTGACGCTCGACAGCGGTGCGTTGATGGCAGAAGCAGCCATGTCCGGTTCAGGCGTGGCCTATGTGCCGGAGTGCTATGCGCAGTCCGGTCTGGCGTCCCGGCGGCTGGTGACGTTGCTGGAGGAGTGGACCATCGCTTCGCAGGGTATTGCGCTCTATTTTTCGCAACACCGTCATATGCCCGTCGCGTTACGGTTGTTTGTTGACACTATCAGAGCGACAACGCGCGTCCGAGCCGATTCAGTTACCCGATAAACAGCAGCAGCAGGAGATGACCGGGATCACCTCGCGCGCTAAAACTCTCGCTTCATGCCCGACTTTCTTCCGCTGAAATATAAGGAGGATGAGGCAGAACGGCGCTTACGGCAAAAATCAGCCGATCCTGCCTGGCTGATTTTGTACACATCATTTCGGCCAGAAACAGGAGCAGAACTCTCCGTTTATCAGGCAGGCCGAACAGCATTTACTGAAGATGTTTCTTCAGCTCTTCAGACGCCTGGCCGATGGCCGTGCGCACCGCAGGTTCGTGACTCAGGGCATTCAGCAGACCAAAGTCGTGAATCATGCCGTTATAGCGGGTAACGGTGACCGGCACACCGGCGGCGTCCAGTTTACGGCCAAACGCTTCACCCTCATCGCGCAGGACATCAAGCTCGGCAGTCTGAATCAGCGTCGGCGGTAACCCGGCCAGCTCGGCTTTGGTTGCTCGCAGCGGAGACGCCAGAATGTTATTACGATCTTTTTCTGAGGTCGTGTAGTTATCCCAGAACCACTTCATCATGTTTCGGGTCAGGAAATGACCACTGGCGAATTGCTGATAAGAGGCATCATCAAAGCGGGCATCGGTGACCGGCCACAGCATGACGTCATAGCGAATCGCCGGGGTTTTATGTTGTCTGGCCTGCAGCGCGACAGCGGCAACCATATTTCCGCCCACGCTATTCCCCACCAGAGCCAGGCGTTTACCGTCCACGCCAATGTCAGCGCCGTGTTCGGCCACCCATTTTGTTGCCTCATAAGCCTGATGAATGGCGACCGGATAACGGGCTTCCGGTGAAGGTTCGTAGTTGACAAAAACCGCTGCTGCGCCGGATTCGTTGACCAGATCGCGCACCAGACGTTCATGGGTAGGAAAGTCACCGAGCACCCAGCCACCGCCATGGAAAAACATAAATACGGGCAATACGCCTGAGGCATTAGCAGGTTTGACTATCGTCAACGTGAGCGGTTTACCCAGAGCCGTAATGACTTTTTCAGAGACCTGGGCAGGCGGCAATACGGCCCCCTGCTGCGCGCCGGTCAGCACCGCGCGGGCTTCTGCCGGGGATAAGGTTTCCATCGGCTTTCCGCCGCTACCATTCAGCGCGTTGAGGAACGACGCCACGCCAGCGGTGGGCGCTGGTGCGTTTTCAGCAGGGCTGGCCCATGCTGGCGTCATCTGGCTGGCTAACAGTAAAGCAACTGCGGTGAGTTTCACGTTCATGATCGATTTCCTTATGATTACTATTAAGTAGTGCGCTATTTAGTTTGGCTAAGATGCCTGCTTGAAGCCGAGTTGTAAACTATTAAATAGCGAACTATATAATAATTCGTCATGGATTCTTTTGAAGCTCGCTCAGGGACTGCATCAACGCAGGGCTTAACCGGCCAGAAAAAGAAAGGATGTCGCCCCGCTGCGAGGCGTTGTGCCTGTATCAGACCTGTACAGAGTGGCGAAAATGCGAGAAGGCGATTCTTTCCTCTTGCAAATCTTCCCGCTGGCGTTAACCTATATACAAAACGCATACGTTTCATATAAGGCTCACATGGGTATCGTAAAAATTTCCGACCTGATGCATGAGAATCTGCGCATCGCCAGTCAGGCGATGAGCCGCTCGATCAATGCCCAGGCAGAACACTGGCTGAAACTCGGCATGCTGGCTGAACTCTATCCGCAGAAAACCCAACACCAACTGGCGCAGATGCTAATCCGGCTTGAACTGGAAGGCAGCGCTGATATACGCACTATGCTCCCTAAAGAGAGCGTCACTACACAAGGAGACGTGTCATGAACACCGTTAAAATTCATACCGCCGCGGAAATTGAAAAGGCGCGGGCAGCCGGACAGGCTGCGGCGCAGGTGCTGGCGATGATCACCCCGCACGTCCGTCCCGGCATTACGACCGAAGAGCTGGATGATATCTGCCACGACTTCATTGTGAATGAGCTTAAGGTGACACCTGCGAACATCGGTTATCACGGCTATACCCGCACTACCTGCACCTCGGTTAACCATGTGGTGTGCCACGGGATTCCGGCCAGCAAGAAGCTGAAGGATGGCGATATCGTTAATATCGATGTGGCGATCATCAAAGATGGCTGGTACGGCGACACCAGCCGGATGTACTTTGTCGGCACGCCATCGGTACGCGCCAAACGTCTGGTTGAGATTACCTATCAGTCGATGGTTGCAGGGATTAAAACTGTCCGTCCTGGCGCGACACTGGGCGACGTGGGCGCGGCTATTCAACGTGTAGCAGAAGGCGCTGGCTTATCGGTCGTACGTGAATATTGCGGTCACGGCGTTGGTGAGATTTACCACACCGATCCGCAGGTGCTGCACTACGGTACGCCGGGCGAAGGGATGCCGCTGAAGGCGGGGATGATTTTCACTATCGAGCCGATGATCAATGCCGGTAAAGCCGGAACCAGCGTGTTGTCAGATGGCTGGACGGTAGTTACCAAAGATCGTTCGCTCTCGGCGCAATGGGAACATACCGTTGCCGTCACCGAAAATGGTTTTGATCTGCTGACACCGTGGCCAGAAGGCACGGGCGACTACCCGGCGATTTAACCACTGAGCCTGAGAGACAGTCTCAGGCTAAATTCTCTGTCTGGCCCTGACTTCACTCAGCGTTTCCAGCGACCCGGCATGCCACACCTGCACATCGTTGCGTCCGGCGCGCTTGACCTGATAAAGCGCCTCATCGGCACATCTCAGCCATTCATGAATCGACTCCGCATCACTTGCAGGTGCAATCCCGATACTCACCGAACACTGAAAGGTGGATGACGCTGGCAGTCGCAGCAGGGCAATCCCCTGTTTGATCTGTTCTGCCAGCAGCAGAATGCTGGCTTCATCCGCATCCCGCACAATCACACACAACTCGTCACCGCCAAAACGGGCAGGAATATCTTTCAGGCCGACGCTGTCACGCAACAATGCTGAAATCTCTGCCAGTAAAAAGTCGCCCGCTTCATGCCCATAGGTGTCGTTGACCAGCTTAAAGTGATCGACATCCAGCAACATTAACCAGGCTTTACCCTCGCCTCGCTGCGTGCGCAAAAACTCACTTTCAAGTCGCCGCTCAAACAGACGACGATTAGGGATTTTCAGGCCGGGATCCATCAGCGCGATGCGTTCCAGCTCGCGGTTCTTTTTACGCAGATTCAGGGTCAGATTGTGGGAAACGATACTTAATGCCAGCAGATACACGCTGGCCAGCGGCAGGGTGAGCCAGACGGTGCGGGTACTGAAAGACAGCAAAATCGGTGCCCTTTCCGCTAACCAGAACAGCATAAAGGCCAGCAAAAAGGCCTGCAGCGCAGATTTGAGCTGAACCCAGCCACCAGCCGAGTAACGATCGGAGATCAGCACCGCCATGATAATAATTGAGGGAAGCGGACTCAGCGCCATGGAGGCAACCCAGAAGCCGCCGAAAGCAGCATCCAGCGTCAGATTCTTGCGCTCAAAACCTGTGGGGTCGCGCGATCGCAATGCCAGTCTGTAGGCCGCATAAGGCCAGGCAAAGGCATTAGTAAATAGTAGCGCGCAGAGTTCCGGGCTTTTCCCCATCTCCATCAGAACCGACAGAATCGGCAGAAAACAGAGAAAAGTACCGAGCTGGCGCATCATAAACATGCGGCGCACAAATCGCTTCGAGCGACGCTTCAGTTGAACATCATCGGGAGTGTAATAATTCATATGCACACTGAAGCTGCCACAGGTTATGGCAGTTTATCGGCAAATGATGAAGCAGGGTGAATTATTTACGGAATATTCTTATTGCGTAACTAATGGTTTATTCTGGTGTACATGTGCAAACGGCTCAGCCGATGATAGCTGAGTGAGAGAGGTTGCGCGCAATGACAGCGCGCACTTGCAGATTATCTGCGGCCTTTAACAATCGATGCTGACCAGTTGAAATCGCTGACTTCGCTGGCGGTCAGTGAGGACGGTTTCTTTTTACGCAGCGGTTTTTTCTTCGCCTTCTCTGCCAGCGCTCTTTCCTTCTCCATTTTACTGGTCATGACGATCTGACGCGCTTCACTATTGAATTCTTTCTCTTTCTTACTATCAGGCTCTTTGCCGGTTCGTTGACGGTACTTCTCTGCCAGGCCCTTGTAGGTTTGCTCGACGGCCAGTCGTTCATCAGCGTTGAACTGATCAATGGAAATCATCTTTTTATCGTTCATAGCGGCGTGTCCTGTGACGAGTTATCCGGGGAAGTGTACCGCATTTGCGGGCCGTTAACGCAGCGAATGGTATTAATCCATTGGTCTGATGATTTCGGCGGCTCAGGACACCCGGTAATTCCTCTGAAACTCACGCCTAAGCCCTGCTAAAAACAGGGTTATCTCTTAATATAAAACTAATGTTTGTCAGGTTTACTGGCAGTGACCACGTACTGCCGAGGAGCTGAACGAATGATAAAAGAGACCGATCGCCTGTCACAGGCACTATTACGGCGGCACGGGATTGGCGTTAAACAGAAACGAATACACTTTCGCGGCAGAGATCTGCTGTTTCAGCTGCACAACGCCCGCTATGATGTTTTCAACGGCGATCGCTGCATTGCGACCGTGGATACCAACAATATCAATGAAGCCATTAAGCAGTTTAAAGCGCTGGACAATCCTGCGGATAAATAACCATGCCAGACTATCGCGTATTTCAAAAGGATCAGGACATCAGGGCCGTGAACATTGCGCGGCAGGATCAGCAGTTGCGTCATGAAGAAAATAAAGCCGCACAGTCGTTTGCAATAGATTCAGTGGTAAGCAGCCTGTTGAGCCTGATCTCCCGGTAGCCAGTGCGGGACAGCCGGTTTAAAGCCAAAGTTACTGTTAATTCATCGCGTGCTGATTAGAATAAGGAAAATTCCCCGAATACAGGTTTCTGATGAAAATCACCATTCACAAAGAAGATGAGCTGTTTATGCACAACTTCTTTGCTGCGCCATGCCACACCATTGAAGCAGATTCACCGCAGTCTCAACAAATTCAGCAATCTCTTCAGCTGGCCATTCAGCAAAAAGGATTAGAGGCTGATGGCGACTGGAAACGCAGCCTGACCTTTTTGCTGCTGTTTCTCTTTCTGTATTCGGCGCTGGGCGCCTCACTGACGCTTGATCTCAGTACCGCCGGCACGGCCCATAAAAGTATTGCCTATGCGCTGGAAGCCATTCCGGTGCTCATCGCCTTCTCCGGTTTCTTCATCTCTATCCTCTATCTTTTCCTGACCCGCGCCAGTGCGCGGAAACAGCGTAACTGGGAAAAGAGTATTCTGGTGCTGGAGAAGTACTCTATCGGCAACCTGTTTAAAGCGACCCACACCCAGGGCGGCGGCACCAGCAATTACTCTGTGCCTAATCTTTCCATTTCGCTCGCGCTGTTTATCTGCATCACCTGGCTGGTGATTTATAACTATCTGACGTTTACCACCAGCGGCGTGTTTGGCAGTGTGATCTCCCTGTTCATCAGCACCATGGTGTATGTGATTCTGGATATTCAACTGCTCAAACCATTTATTCATGTGGTTGAGCAGGAAGAAACAGAAAAGAGTGACGCGGATAAAGAGCAGGATTAACTGACAGCTGAAGGTCGTAATACAGATACCCGGTCATCGCGCCGGGTATTTTTTGCCCGGATTTCGCTGGCAGACCAACTGAGTATCGGGGTTGATGCAGGCACGTCGTTAAGCTATCAACTAACAGTATGTTGTAACTATGATTATTACCTCTTCGTGTTCACTCCTGCAGCCGGGAGCAAAATGACCCGCCTTTACGGCGGGCCTGTCGCTTACCAGCGGGTTTTCTGCATATCGATGACAAAACGATATTTCACATCGCTGGTCAGCATTCGCTCAAAGGCCGTTTCCACCTCTTCACCGGTGATCATCTCGACGTCAGCCGTGATGTTATGCTGACCACAGAAATCGAGCATCTGCTGCGTCTCCTGAATGCTGCCAATGGAGGTGCCGGTGATACTCAGGCGGCGAAACACCATCGGGGTCACATTCGGTGAAGGATGCGGCTGATCGGGGATCCCCACCAGCACCAGCTGACCGTTGGTTTTCAGCGCGTTCAGATAAGGATCAAGGTCGTGCGGTGCGGCAACACAGTCCAGGATGATATCCAGCGACGCCTGACAGGTTGCCATTTGTGCCGCGTCTCGCGAGACAACCACGTTTTTAGCGCCAAGACGGCGCGCATCGGCCCCTTTCGCCGGAGAAGTGGTAAACAGGGTCACTTCCGCGCCCAGGGCGCTGGCCAGTTTCACCGCCATATGCCCCAGTCCTCCGAGACCGACCACACCCACACGATCGCCAGCCTTAACGTTGAAGTGCTGCAACGGCGACCAGACGGTCACACCGGCACAAAGTAATGGTGCCACTGCGTTCAGCGCCAGATTATCGGGCACCGTCACCACGAAATGCTGGTCGGCGATAACATGCTGCGCATAGCCGCCGAACGTCGTATTGCCGGTGTATTTATCGGTACCGTTGTAGGTCGGCGTGAAGCCGGCCTCACAATATTGCTCTTCCTGCTGCTTGCAGAAGTGGCATTCACGGCAGGAGTCGACCATGACGCCAACCCCTACCGTATCACCGACGGAGAATTTCGTGACGTTGTCACCCGCTGCGACAATACGTCCGACAATCTCATGACCCGGAACCAGCGGATAGCGGCTGACACCCCATTCGTTGCGCGCCATGTGAAGGTCAGAGTGACAGACGCCACAATAGAGGATTTCGATTTTGACATCGTCAGCCTGCAGGTCACGTAACTCAACCTGACCGGCCTTGAGCGGTTGATCTGCCTGTGCGGCTACCAGCGCGTTAATTTTCATCTGTTGCCTCTTCTCACCTGATGGTCTTAAAGAAAGCGGCCCACTATAGACACATGGATTCCTGTTTGGTAGTAGTTACCTTTTGGTTACCATGAAGCAGGAAGAGAGATTATGCCGGTCTGGGTTGAAGGAAAACTGTGCTTTTATGCGGACTCACCGCCGCGCCGCCTGCTGGAACTTTTTTCAGTGAAATGGAGCACGATGGTGCTGCATGCGCTTTATCACTGGCCGGAAAATCGCGCACGCACGGGGGAACTGGAGCGCAGCCTGCAGGGCATTTCAAAGAAGATGCTGATTCAGACGCTGCGCGAGCTGGAGCAGCGCGGACTGGTGTCGCGTCAGGTCTGGCAGGTGGTGCCGCCCAAAGTGGAATACAGCCTCACGGCGCTGGGTCATACCTTTGCAGAGCCGATTGAGCAGATGTATCAGTGGGGTCTGGAGAATCAGGCTGCGCTGGATGAGATGGAAAATCACGCGCGCAGCCATCAGGAGAGTGACGGGTAAAACCGCCAGTGATGCACGTTAAAGGCTTTAATCGAACGGGAATTCGCGCGCCAGCACGCGCGCAATCACATTCAGCGCGCCTTCGTCATTGTTGCTCTGCGTCTGATAGCGCGCCACGGCGGAGACAGCGTCAGCCGCATTCGCCATCGAGAAACTAAAGCAGGCCTGACGCAGCATCTCAATGTCATTGGCGCTGTCACCAATCGCCAGCACTTCGCAGTCGCTGATGCCCCACTTTTCCTGTAACAGCGCAATGCCATGCGCTTTATGGCAGCCAGGAATAATCAGATCGATAAAGCCAAAGCCGCTGGAAACCGGATGCATGATGTTTTCCAGCTCGCCCAGACGGGCATGCAGTCTTTGCAGCAGGGCATCCACACCTTCATGCTCCAGCTTCAGCGAGAATTTGAAAATGGTGTCGTCGATAGCATAGAGGTCATCGCGTTTTTCCAGCCGGTGATAATGGTTGGCCAGCTGCTCCATCATCTCGTCAGAGGCGGATGAGTGCATGTAAGCACCATTCCGTCCACAGACCACCACCGCGATGTCGGGTTCATGCGCCAGGATGTCGAGGATCTTATGCACCTTCTCCTGCGCCAGCTCTCCACAGAAGATCTCTTCGTTACAGTCAGAGACCCAGGCACCATTTTCCGCCACGAAAGCGATTTCATCTTTGATGTCGGGAAAATAGCGCTGCAGCTGGTAATACTGATTACCACTGGCCACCACAAAACGGATGCCCTTCTGCTTCAGCAGCGCATACTGACGTGAAAACCTTTGAACGTTGTACTGCTTATTGTCGTCCAGAAAGGTGCCGTCCATATCCACCGCAATCATCTTAACCGCCATCTCGCCTGCCCCTATACGTTCGCCGTTCTGTCCTTTCGGCTGATTGATTTGATTCATAAAGCTTACTCGCTGTGTGGATTAATGAGAATGCAAATAGTGACGTGGCTAATGAATTTCAGAGCGTTCCGGTGCCTGAGTTGTGTCACCACTCACGGTTTTAACCGTTAAAAGGATGTTAACCTCAGCCGCATATTACGAATGAAGGTTATTTTAATTACATTCGTAACTCAACCCCGAATAGTGAGGAGCATGAGATGCGTGATGAAAACCGATCGACCCCGATGCCTGATGACGTTAAGAGCGCTATCCGCACGATGAAAAAGCAGTTACGCCAGCAAATCGGCGATGTCGATGCCCTGTTCCGGCAGGTGTGCGACAACATCACTGCCGCCATTGCCGAGGCAAAAGCGGACGAAGCCAGAACCGGCAGCGCCTGGCCGGTGGTGCCGATGCAGGATATTGCCGAAGGAAAGGTTTCGGATGAAACCCGGGCGCTGATTAAACGGCGCGGCTGTGTGGTGATTAAGCAGCATTTCGCGCGTGATCTGGCGCTGGCCTGGGATAAGTCGATGCTCGACTATCTGGATCACAACCAGTTTGACGAACAATATCGCGGTCCCGGTGATGACTTTTTCGGTACGCTCGCTGCCTCGCGCCCGGAAATCTATCCGATTTACTGGTCGCAGGCGCAAATGCAGGCGCGGCAGAGCGCGGCCATGGCTGATGCGCAATCCTTTCTGAACCGGCTGTGGACGTTTGAATCACAGGGTAAGCAGTGGTTCGATCCGGATATCAGCGTGATCTATCCCGATCGCATCCGTCGCCGTTTGCCAGGCACGACGTCAAAGGGATTGGGTGCTCACACCGATTCCGGCGCGCTGGAACGCTGGTTACTGCCCGCTTATCAGCAGGTTTTCGGTAAACTGTTTCACGGCGATTTTGCTGCATACGATCCCTGGGATGCGGCACACCGCACCGAAGTCGATGAGTATGATCTGCCGGGCACGACTAAATGTTCCGTGTTCCGGACGTTCCAGGGCTGGACCGCGCTCTCCGATATGATCCCCGGTCAGGGACTGCTGCATGTGGTGCCGGTGCCACAGGCGATGGCTTACGTGCTATTGCGCCCGCTGCTGTCAGATGTGCCCGAAGATGAACTCTGCGGTGTCGCGCCGGGTCGGGTGTTGCCCATCAATGAACAGTGGCATCCGCACCTGATTGCCGGACTCTGTTCAATACCAGCCCTGGAGGCGGGTGATTCGGTGTGGTGGCATTGTGATGTGATCCACGCGGTGGCGCCGGTAGAGGATCAACAGGGCTGGGGCAATGTGATGTATATCCCTGCTGCGCCGATGTGTGACAAAAACCGCGCCTATGCCCGGCGTGTTGCACAGGCACTGGAACAGGGTCGATCGCCGGGCGATTTCCCGCCGGAAGATTATGAAGCGACGTGGGAGCAGCGGTTTAAGCCGGAAGATCTCAATCTGAATGGCCGGCGCTCACTGGATTTAGCCTGAGCCAATCCCGCGTCTTACACTGGCGCGGGATAATCCCTGATACACTGCTGTATTGCTGCTGTTTTACTGCTTTTTAACTATGAAAACTCACTTATGAACCCGCGACATCATCAGATTATTCAACTGGTTAATAGCCGGGGCAGCGTAACGGTCAGTGAACTGGCGCAGCTTACCGGGGTTTCCGAAGTGACAGTACGGCAGGATCTGACGCTGCTGGAACGTGACCGGCTGCTGCGCCGGGTTCACGGCTCGGCGCTGGCGCTGGACAGCGACAACGTCGGCACTCGCATGAATACCCGTTATTCCACCAAGCAGGCGCTGGCGCGACATGCGGCCAGCCTGGTCCAGTCGGGGGAATCGGTGTTCATCGAGGGTGGCAGTACCAATGCGCTGCTGGCGCGGGCGCTGGCTGACCGTGCCGATCTTACGCTGATTACCGTCAGCCACTATATTGCCCAGCTTCTGCGGGAAGCCGCCTGTGAAGTGATTGTGCTCGGGGGATTGCTGCAGAAAAGCAGTGAGTCGGTGGTCGGCCCGCTCACACGTTACTCCATTCAGCAGGTCCATTTTCACCGGGCGTTTGTTGGCGTGGATGGCTGGCATCCGGAGACCGGTTTTACCGGGCGCAATATGCTGCGTTGTGATGTGGTGGATGCGGTGCTGGCGAAAGGTGCTGCAAGCTACGCCCTGACCGATGCCTCCAAATTTGGGCAGATTCACCCTTATCCGCTCTCATCCGGTTATCAGGTCAGCCATGTTATTACCGATGAGACGCTGGATGCGGCAACGGTCGGGCAGCTCAGAGAACAGACGATTGAAGTGATACAGATCGCTTCGGATTAAGTTAATCCCGGTCCTTTGGTGACGGAATCGCGCAGCATCAGGCTGGCGGTAAAAGGCGCCTGAGTATGCCAGTCACCGCCATCCAGCATGGTCAACAGACGGTTAATCGTCTCATCGATCATCTCCGTGACCGGCAGCTTCATGCTGGATAACGACGGCGTGATATACGGCGCCAGCGGGATATCATCGAAGCCAATCACCGAGACCTGACCGGGCACCGCAATGTTGCACTCGGTCAGCCGCTTGATGGCACCAATCGCCATCTCATCATTACTCGCCACCAGCGCAGTAAAGGGGACGTTGCGTTCCAGCAGACAGTCCACGGCAGCCATGCCGCTTTGCGCCGTCCATTTCCCGGCCACGATACGGCGATCGTCGGCTTCAATACCCTGTGCAGCCAGCGCGGCGCGATAGCCGGAGAGGCGCTCGACGCCGGTCGGGGAATCCAGCGAGCCGGTGATAAATGCGATATCGCGATGTCCCTGATTCAGCAGATGGCTCACTGCCGAGGCGCTGCTGGCGTGCTGATCGCTGTAAATACAGTAGCTGTGGTTGACGCGCAGACGCCGGTTGATGACCAGGATCGGCTGTTTATGGCGGGAGATAATCGCATCCAGCGCGTCAATGCTCAGGAAGCGCGGGTAGATAATGATGCCGTCACAGCGCAGGTCGAGCAGGAACTGAATCGCCGCCTCTTCCTGCTCAGCGGTATGTTTGCCGTCCGCCAGAATCAGCTGGCGGCCCTGCTGCTCCATCATGCGTGCGGAATGCGCCATCAATTCAGTAAAGTAGCTGCCGCTGTAAAGCGTATTGGTGATGACCAGCCCGATAGTCTGGGAAGTTTTCGTCGCCAGATTGCGCGCCAGCAGATTGGGCCGGTATCCGGTTTCCGCAATCGCCTTCAACACCCTTTCGCGCTTTTCCTGTCCGACATAGCCATTGCCGGAGAGCACACGTGACACTGTCGCTTTTGAGACGCCCGCCCTGTCTGCCACTTCCTGAATCGTTGCCATCGTCATGCTCCTTTGCTGCGTCGTCCTGCAGTCTACCTAAGCCTCTCAATGTTGGAAATATTTACCCGGCCTGAGCACGAAGTTAACCGCACAAGTCGGGTGACGCACTTCACAAAACTGAAAACTGACCAATTTCAACTCTTGTCGGCGAACTGAAAGCGCTTCATGATTTTGTGAAACCGGTTTCCTATTTGCCTGTCCGCAGGCGCTAAAACATAAAAACCTTAACCGATTTACCCTACAGAGAAGAGCGATCATGCCCATGAACTATGCCGAGGTGTCACGCGCCATTGTCGATGCGCTGGGCGGCCCCACCAATATCGAAGCCGTCACTCACTGCATGACCCGTCTGCGGTTTGTGGTGAAAGATGAAACGCAGGTCGACTACCCCCGCCTCAAAGCGATTAAAGGCGTCATGGGCGTGGTGCACAACGATACTCAGTGCCAGGTGATCATCGGGAACAACGTGTCACAGGCTTATCAGGCGGTGCTGGAGATGGGAACGCCCGGCAGCGCTGCGCCGACTCTGCCGGTGAAACGTAAAATCACTCTGAGAAGCATCGGCGCAGGTATTCTGGATGCGCTGGTGGGCACCATGTCGCCACTGATCCCGGCCATTATTGGCGGGTCGATGGTTAAGCTGCTGGCGATGATCCTGGATATGGCGGGCGTGTTTGAGAAAGGCTCGTCAACGCTGGTGATCCTCAATGTGATTGGCGACGGCGCATTCTTCTTCCTGCCGATCATGGTGGCCGCCTCAGCGGCGCTGAAATTTAAAACCAATATGTCGCTGGCGATCGCCATTGCCGGTGTGCTGGTCCATCCTAATTTTGTTGATCTGATGGCAAAAGCGGCGCAGGGCCAGCACGTTGAATTCGCCTTCATCCCGGTGACGGCGGTGAAATATACCTACACGGTGATCCCGGCGCTGGTGATGACCTGGATCCTGTCGCACATCGAACGCGGTGTAGATCGCATTACCCCGGCTGTTACCAAGAACTTCCTGAAACCGATGCTGATTGTGCTGATTGCTGCCCCTATCGCGATTGTACTGATTGGCCCGATTGGCATCTGGATCGGTAGTGGTATCTCCGCGCTGGTTTACACCGTCCATGGCTACCTTGGCTGGCTGTCCGTCGCGATTATGGGCGCTATCTGGCCGCTGCTGGTGATGACCGGGATGCATCGGGTGTTTACGCCGACCATTATCCAGACCATTGCCGAAACCGGCAAAGAAGGCATGGTGATGCCGTCTGAGATTGGTGCCAACCTGTCGCTGGGCGGATCGTCTCTGGCGGTGGCGTTCAGGACTAAAAACCGTGAACTGCGCCAGACTGCCCTTGCGGCGGCGGCCTCCGCCATTATTGCCGGGATTTCAGAACCGGCGCTGTATGGCGTCGCGGTGCGCCTCAAACGCCCGCTGATCGCCTGTCTGATCAGTGGCTTTATCTGCGGCGCGGTCGCGGGCATTGGCGGGCTGGCCAGCCATTCGATGGCCTCACCGGGCCTGTTCACCAGCGTACAGTTCTTCGACCCGGCTAATCCCATGAGTATTGTCTGGGTCGGTGCGGTCATGGTGTTGTCGGTGGTGCTGTCGTTTGTGCTGACGCTACTGTTAGGGTTTGAAGATATTCCTGAAACAGAAAGTGAATCCGAATCCGTGACCGCCGCACAATCTGCGCCCGTTACAGAACGCACTAGCGCAATTAATAGCCACTAAAGGAAAGGGTCACGCTGACCCTGAAAAGAGGATTGCATGTCTGATTCAAGGTTCCCGCAAGGGTTTTTATGGGGCGGTGCACTGGCCGCCAACCAGAGTGAAGGCGGCTATCGTGAGGGCGGAAAGGGCTTAACCACCGTTGATATGATCCCGCATGGCCCGCACCGTATGCCGGTCAAACTAGGTCTGGAAAAGCGTTTTACCCTGCGTGACGATGAGTTTTACCCCAGCCATGATGCCATCGATTTCTATCATCGCTATCCGGAGGATATCGCGCTGATGGCGGAGATGGGGTTCAGCGTGTTTCGCACTTCAATTGCCTGGAGCCGTCTCTATCCCAATGGCGATGAACTGACACCTAATCCGGAAGGCATCGCCTTTTACCGTGCCGTCTTTGAAGAGTGCCGGAAATATCATATCGAACCGCTGGTGACGCTGTGCCACTTTGATGTGCCAATGCATCTGGTCACGGAGTATGGCTCGTGGCGCAATCGCAAAATGGTCGACTTTTTTGCCCGTTACGCCCGCACTTGTTTCGAGGCGTTTGATGGGCTGGTGAAATACTGGCTGACCTTTAACGAGATCAATATCCTGCTGCACAGCCCGTTTTCCGGAGCTGGTCTGGTGTTCGAACCGGGTGAGAATAAGGAGCAGGTGAAGTATCAGGCGGCACATCACGAACTGGTTGCCAGCGCGCTGGTCACGCGGATCGCGCATGAAGTGAATCCGGCTAACCAGGTTGGCTGCATGCTGGCAGGCGGCAACTTCTATCCGTGGTCGAGCAAGCCGGAAGATGTCTGGGCGGCGCTGGATAAAGATCGCGAAAACCTGTTTTTTATCGATGTGCAGGCGCGCGGCGCTTATCCGGCCTATGCCGCGCGGGTGTTCCGGGAGAAAGGTGTGACGCTTGAGATCGAAGAGGGTGATGCCGACATTCTGAAAAACAGCGTCGATTTTGTCTCGTTCAGTTATTACGCCTCACGCTGCGCCTCGGCGGAGATGAACGAGCAGAACAGCAGCGCCGCCAATGTGGTCAAATCCCTGCCTAATCCCCATGTGCCGCGCAGCGAGTGGGGCTGGGGCATCGATCCGCTTGGCTTACGCATTACCATGAACATGATGTATGACCGCTATCAGAAACCGCTGTTCCTGGTGGAGAATGGCCTGGGCGCGCGCGATGAAATCGACACGAAAGGCGAGATTAATGATGATTACCGCATCAGCTATCTGCGTGAACACATCCGCGCCATGGGTGATGCCATTGAAGATGGCGTGCCGGTGATGGGTTACACCAGCTGGGGCTGCATCGACCTGGTTGCCGCCTCAACCGGTGAAATGAGCAAGCGCTACGGTTTCGTCTACGTTGACCGTGACGACCTGGGTAACGGCACGCTGGCGCGCACGCGCAAGAAGTCTTTCTGGTGGTATAAGAAAGTAATTGCCAGCAACGGGGCCGATCTTGAGTGACGTTGTCACTAAATAACGCACTCGCGTGCCGTTGTACTCCGGCACTAATTATCGTATAACCAATGTCTCCGAGGGGTGTCCTGTAATGGGCTGAGATGGCGTAAGCCGAACCCTTTGAACCTGATCTGGGTCATGCCAGCGAAGGGACGGGTCGGCAGATTTTTCTGCGTCATCTCCTGCACTATCCCCTGTTCCAGACCGTATGCCCGGATCTCCCTGTTACTGGAGATCCCATGTCACATCCGCTTTTCGAAACCGGCTTTTATGGTCGTCTGCGCCAGCAGGCGGGCCGTCACTGGCACGCCTATGTCAGGCACGATTTTGTGCAGCAACTCGGTCAGGGCACGCTGCCACCGCCCGCCTTCCGCCACTATCTCACCCAGGATTATCTGTTCCTGCTGCACTTCGCCCGTGCCTGGGGTCTGCTGATTAGCAAACTCTCAGAGCCAGCCGCGTTACGCAGCGCGACCGCATCGCTTAACGCCATCGTCAGCGAGCTGCCGCTGCATCTGGCTTACTGCCAGCAATGGGGCATCAGCGAGGCGGCGATGGCGAGTGAACCCGAGGCAATGGAAACGATCAACTACACCCGCTACGTGCTGGACGTGGGTCACACCGGAGATGCGCTGGAGCTGATGACGGCGCTGATGCCGTGTGTGGCCGGTTACGCTGAAATTGGCCTGACGCTGCTGGACGATCCTGCGACACGCTTTGAGGGAAATCCCTACGCCGCATGGATTGAGAACTACGGCGATGAAGCCTACCTGGCGGGCGTCGGTTCCTCACTCATGCTGTTTGAAACGCTGGCTCAGCAGCGCGCGGGTGAACACCGTTTTGACCCGCTGTCAGAGATTTTCACCACCGCGACCCGGCTGGAAGCGGCGTTCTGGCAGATGGGTCTCAATCGCGCTGACTCTATTCAGGTCAGTCCATGAATCCGCCGGGGATTTCAGTTCGCCAGCTCAGCCTGACACTGGGTCAGCAGACACTTTTCAGCGAGCTTAATCTGGAGATCGCGGGCGGCGCATTTACCGCCTTGCTGGGTGCCAGCGGCGTGGGTAAAAGCAGCCTGATGCGGGTCATTGCCGGTCTGACGCCGCCAACTTCCGGACTGATTAGCGGCAGCGACGGTCTGCCGCTGACCGGCCGCATCGCCTGGATGGGGCAACAGGATTTGCTCTATCCCTGGCTCACGGTGGAACAGAATGTCTGCCTCTCCAGCCGCCTGAACGGAGAGAAAGCCGATCGCGACTGGGCGCAGCATCTGCTGGAACGGGTCGGTCTGAGTCACTGTGCCAGTGCGAGGCCCGCGACACTCTCCGGCGGGATGCGTCAGCGCGCGGCGCTGGCCCGCACCCTTTATACCCGTCAGCCGATTGTGCTGATGGATGAGCCGTTCTCCGCGCTGGATGCATTGACCCGGACGCAGATCCAGACACTGGCCGCGGAAGTGCTGGTCGGGCACACCGTGCTGCTGATTACCCATGATGCTGCTGAAGCCTGCCGGCTCAGTCATCACCTGCTGGTGATCGGTTCTGCGGGGATAGAAACCTGCCCGCCCCTGCAGGGCCAGCCACCGCGGGCCGCCGATGACCTACAGGTATTGCAGAGTCAGGTCGCATTGCTGAAGCAGCTAAGCAGGATAGCCGGATGAGATCACGTTTCGCCGGTCTTCGCCGGGGAGTGACATTGTTTGCCGGATTCATTGCGCTGTGGTGGCTCGTCACCCTGACTTCTATTCCGGCGTTTCTGCTGCCCTCGCCCGCTGCGGTCGCCGCCGCGCTGTGCCAGAACGCGGACTACCTCCGCCATCACACGCTGATTACGCTGATCGAGATCCTCACCGGCATGGCGCTCGGCGTGCTGCTGGGCGGTGTGCTGGCACTGGGCATGACCTTTTCGCCGTGGTTACAGCGCTGGATGATGCCGCTGGTGATCACCAGCCAGGCGATTCCGGTGTTTGCCCTGGCACCACTGCTGGTGCTCTGGTTTGGCTTTGGTATGAGCGCCAAAGTCGCCATGGCCGTGCTGGTGATCTTCTTCCCGGTCACCTCCACCTTTTTTGATGGCCTGCGTCGCGTCACGCCCGGCTATCTCGATCTGGCTCGCACTATGGGCGCTTCACAGGCATCGCAGCTGCGTCATGTCCGGCTGTTAGCGGCGCTACCCGCGCTGGGTTCGGGCCTGCGGATGGCGGCGGCCGTCGCGCCGATCGGGGCAATCATCGGTGAATGGGTCGGCTCAGCAGAAGGGCTGGGTTTCGTGATGCTGAATGCCAACGCCCGGATGCAGAGCGACATGTGTTTCGCCGCGCTCTTCATTCTGGTGCTGATGACGCTGGCGCTGTGGCTGTCTGTCGATCTCCTGCTGCGCCGCCTGATCACCTGGGACCCCGAGACAATTTAATGACCTCAACAATGAGAAACCCCATGACTAAACTACCTTTGTTTACCCTGCTGTTCAGCGCCTCCTTAACAACCCAGGCTCAGGCGATGGAAAAACTGACGCTGGTGCTCGACTGGTATATCAATCCCGATCACGCGCCGATTATGGTGGCTCAGCAGACCGGCGCGTTTGCAGCCGAAGGGCTGGACGTTAACATCGTGCCGCCTTCCGATCCGGCGCTGCCGCCACGTCTGGTAGCAGCAAAGCAGGCGGACTTAGCAATCACCTATCAGCCGCAGCTGCATTTCTTCGCCGATCAGGGCCTGCCGCTGATGCGAGTGGGCACGCTGATTAACACGCCGCTGAACACGCTGATGACGTTAGATAAAACGGTAAAAAAACCGGCGGATTTAAAAGGGAAACGCATCGGCTATTCGGTCAGCGGCATTGAACAGGCAACGCTGGCGACCATGCTGGCCCATGACGGTGTCAAAGCCGATCAGGTGAAGCTGGTTAACGTCAATTTTCAGCTCACCAGCGCCCTGATGACCGGCCAGGTGGATGCGGTGATCGGCGGCTATCGCAATATTGAAGCGCTGGAGATGAAACTGGCGGGTAAAGCACCGGTGGTGCTCAACGTCGAAGATTATGGTGTTCCGGCCTACGACGAGCTGATTATTGTCGCTAACCGTGATGAGGCGCACTCGGAGAAAATTCAGAAGTTTTTGCGGGCACTGAAGAAGGGGAATGCGGAGTTGCAGGCACATCCTGAAGAGAGCTGGCTGGCCTTTGCCCGCGCGCATCCGGAACTGAAAACGCCGTTAAACCATCAGGCATGGCGTGCCACGCTGCCACTGTTTGCCGCCGATCCGGCAAAACTGGATCGCGCACGCTATCAGGCTTATGAGCAATTTATGTTTGATAACAAACTGATTAAAAGCATCACTCCGGTTGAACGCTACGCCATCGGCAGTGAGTAATAAGAGAGCCCGCAGCGAGCGCTGCGGGCAGGTTACTAGCGTTATTTCTGATACAGCCAGTGTTCAATGTCGCTGGCGGGCAGCGGTTTTGAGAAGAAGTAACCCTGAATCTGATCGCAACCGTAGGTTTTCAGTAATCCCAGGGTCGCCTCTGTTTCGACGCCTTCGGCCAGCACGGTGTAATTAAGCTCTTTGAGCATCTGAATAATGCATCTGACGATGATTTTTGATGCATCATCCTCACCCATACGTGAGATCAGTGAGCGATCAATCTTAATCACGTCCAGCGGGATATCCTGCAGATAGCTGATGTTGCTGTAGCCAACGCCAAAATCATCCAGCGAGATCACAAAGCCGTGCGATTTCAGCGCTTCCAGCCCTTTGATCGCCACATCACTTTTGGTGATCAGTTCGTTCTCCAGACACTCAATGCCCAGAATAGCGTTGGGCAACTGTGCCGCCGCCAGTTTCGCCACCAGATGATCTGCGAAATCGGGTCTGGCGAAATCGCGCTCGCTGACGTTGATCGAGACCGGAATCAGATCGTACTCGCGATTCCAGCTCGCAAGCTGCTCAACGGTATGGTCGATAACCCAACTGGTCAGATCGGAGATCAGGTTAGTTTTACCCGCTAACGGGATAAATTCTGATGGGAAGAGTTCGCCCCGCTCAGGATGATTCCAGCGGATCAGCGCCTCCAGCCCGACCGTTTTACCGGTTTTGAGACAGACTTTAGGCTGCCAGGCCAGGTAAAGCTCTTCGTCTTTTTTCAGCGCCTGAGCGAGATCGTTCATGATCATAAAGTCATCGGTGCGACGGGAGTCGTAACTCTCGTCAAACGACATCGCACTGATGTTCTCATCTATCGCTTCATGCAGCGCGCTCACGGCCTGACGCACCGTTTCATTGGCATCCATCTGACCCGGAACAAACTCTGTTTCACCCGTAAAAACATCCAGGTCGAGGGTAATATTTTCTGCCAGATCGGCCTTCATGCCCTTAAACAGGTCGGGCAAATTATGCGCTTTATAACGGCCTGAATATGGCTGCACGATAGCGAAACGGCCCGGAGCAAAAGAGTAGAATGTCTCATTTTCCTCGAGATTGAGCCGGTGTGCGACATCCTGTGCCATCTGCTTCAGGAGTAGCTCCATCGGCGCAATACCCACCGCGCGGGAAAGCTCATAGGTACGAATAATATCGAGGCAGTCGATAAGAATCAGGCGAAAGCGGCTGTGTGGTGCAGTAAGGGTCAGTTGCTGAAGATCACGAATCAGTTTTGGTCGATTCGGCAGGTGCGTAATGACATCGGCAAAACCTGCATTGTTCCATGCATCCAGAAAAGAGGTCACCAGCGTTGCCAGTGAGCGCAGCGTGGCAAGTTTCTCATCCGTAAAAGGATGTGGCTGCGTGTCGGTCACGCAGAGCGTGCCCAGCGTGGCGCCATCGAGATTCTGCAGCGAAACACCGGCATAGAAGCGAATATGCGGATCGCCTGTTACGAACGGGTGCGTGACAAAACGCTCATCCAGTAAGGTGTCATAGACCACCAGATGCCCTTCACCATCGACGACGTGGCGACACAGAGACTCATCACGGGTCGATTGCTTAAGATCGAAGTTCCGTGACGCTTTAATGTATTGATTATGGTCGTCAATAATCGAAATGAAGCTGCCTGAAATACCCAGCACCTGACTGGCGAGATTCACGAATCGGCCCAGCACTTTATCCCGGGCTTCATCCGGCGACAGAAGTGCCTTGATCGCGCTCAGACGTTTTACGTCGCTGCCATTTTGCTCGTTATGCACTGAAACCTCTCCTATGCAGGCGCAAAAATCGAAAATAATTTAGCTTAACAATGCTCAATTAGCGCCCAATTATCAGATGAATAGCGGCTCAACCTGACAGTACTTTCACAGCGAAACAGTGTCGCACGATATAGGATCGCTGTCGAAATCATTTAACGCTCTTCTTTCACGCGTGCAACCTGCGGCGATTCCGTCCTGAAGCCAAGACCAATCAGGCGTCCCAGCAGAAAACGCAGGAACGGAAGACGTTGAATAATTGCGGGAACCTTGCTGCTTCCTGTCGGTTTTCTTTTCGCTTTGTTGCGGCTCATTTTGATCTGCAAAAACTGCGTGGCGACGGTGGGGAACTGACGACGCTTCTGCACTTTTTCCAGATCGCGCAACTGCAGTTCTCCCCGTTGCAGGGGTTCAGTCAGGAGATTCGCCGTCGCTACCGCATCCTGAATCGCCAGATTCACGCCAACCCCGCCAATCGGTGACATGGCATGCGCAGCATCACCAATGCAGAGCACGCCGGGTTTTGCCCACTTATCCAGCCGGTCAATTTTGATGGACAGCAGCTTAAACGCTTCCCAGCTCTCGATTTCTGCCATGCGGGCAGCCTCAAAGGGCGAGATTGCCGCCACTTCTGCTTTAAACGCGTCGAGACCGGCGGCCTGTTTCGCTTCAAACTCCCCTTTCGGAATGGTTAAACCGCACTGCCAGTAGTCGCCGCGATCGATGACGATAAAGTTCTGGCGAGGCCCTTTGTGTCCCATGCCCAGTTCGGGATCGTGCGGCTGCTTGCTTAAGCGGAACCAGATGACATCGCGCGCAGCGCCAAATTCCTGACCGGTCATCCCGGCCGCTTCGCGCACGCGTGAATGGCGACCATCTGCGCCGACCACCAGTTTGCAACGGATATGCAGCTGCTGATTGCCACGTGAGGCCGTCACGCCGCTGACCGTACCATTTTCATTAGTCAGCGACTCAAACGACGTTGATTGCAACAGAGTGAAGCCCGGATAACGGGCGCTCTGTTCAGCCATGTAGTTCAGGAAATCCCACTGCGGCATAAAGGCGATAAAACGGCACTTAACTGGCAGGCGTGAGAAATCGGCCATCGTAATACTCTGTCCTGCGATTTCCGCCTCCAGCTTTTCGGCACGCTGATGCGGCAGCGTCAGGAAGGTTTCCAGCAGTCCGAGCTGATGCATAATTTCCAGCGTCGAGGGATGGATGGTGTCTCCGCGAAAATCGTGGAGAAAATCGGCGTGCTTTTCGATGACGACAACGCGCAGGCCCGCGCGGGCAAACAGATAGCCCAGCATCAATCCAGCGGGGCCACCGCCGACGATACAACAGTCTGCGGTAATAATTTCAGTGGAATGTGGCTGCATGTCAGCTCCCTGTCGCGCCAGTATTGCTATGATTAATGCGTCAACCGTGGCGATGTTGCCGCAGTCGGTCGATGGTGCTGTGCTCAGGCTAATCACTCAATGCGATTAATTCCAACTGAAAACTGCCGAAGACTCAATCCTCTCTTCCGCAGTCAGGAGACCATCATGAACGTGATCCGCAACACGCTGTTTATTCTGCCGCTGCTAAGCCCACTTTTCGTGGCAGCCGCGCCCTACGACACGCTGAAGTTTGCGCTGCGCCAGCAGCAGATTACCAATGATTTGCGCCAGAAGTGTCAGTTACCGCCCTCCACCTCTGATGAACAATTGCGGCAGACGTTTCTCAACGATAAGCAGAACCTGAAACAGAACCAGACAACGCTGAACGCAGCGGTTCAGGCGCTGAAAAACCAGGATAATCCAGCCTACCGCGAACGCATGGCGCAAGTGGTTTGTCCACCACAAACCGATTAACAATTTTCCTTTGCAGGAATTGATCCTGACGTTTGTTTTCACCTTATCACTCAGTAAACTGGCACGCTGGTCTGGATGAACAAGAATGTCTCTCAATGAATGAAGAATCACCGCAGCCGGTTTATGTTCCTCGCTCTATCGCGGCGCGCAGCCGGATGTTTCGCGCCCTGCTCTATCGGGATAAAACGCCGCTGGCGATGCTGTTTTGTGCCGCACTGGTCGGTACGCTGGTGGGTCTGGCGGGTGTGGCGTTTGCCCGGTCCGTTGAAGCCATACAGCAGTGGCGCGCCGACACGCTCACCCCTACGCACATCCAGGGCTGGATGCTCTACGCCGAAGCCTTTGTCATCTCGGCTCTGCTGGCGATGGTCGGCTATTTTCTGGTCAGACGCTTTGCGCCCGAAGCTGGCGGATCCGGTATCCCTGAAATTGAAGGGGCGCTGGAAGAGCTGCGACCGGTGCGCTGGTGGCGGGTCATTCCGGTGAAATTCTTTGGTGGTCTGGGCACGCTGGGTGCCGGAATGGTGCTGGGCCGGGAAGGCCCGACGGTGCAGCTGGGCGGGAACATTGGCCGCATGGTCATCGATATTCTGGGGATGCGCAGCAATGAAGCACGTCATACGCTGCTGGCAACCGGTGCGGCGGCCGGTCTGGCAGCGGCATTTAATGCGCCGCTGGCGGGCATCCTGTTTATCATCGAAGAGATGCGTCCGCAGTTCCGCTATAACCTGATTTCAATCAAAGCCGTATTTACCGGCGTGATTATGGCGAGCATCGTGTTTCGCTGTTTCAACGGCGAACAGGCGGTGATCTCGGTTGGCAAGCTGGCTGATGCGCCGGTACAGACGCTGTGGCTCTATCTGGTGCTCGGCATGATCATCGGCATGGTCGGCGTGCTGTTTAACCGCCTGATATTTATGACGCAGGATCTTTTTGCCCGCCTCTATGCCGGTAAAACGGCGCGCGTGGTGCTGGCGGGGGCTTTGCTGGGCGGCGGCTGCGGTATTCTGGCGCTGCTGTTTGCACCTGGTGCCGGCGGCGGTTCAGCACTGATTCCACAGGCAGTTCATGGTGTCTTCCCGTTTGCCCTGCTGCTGGTTATCTTCCTGGTCAGGCTGGTTACGACGCTACTCTGTTTTGGCTCAGGGGCGCCGGGCGGTATTTTTGCGCCGATGCTGGCACTGGGAACGCTGCTCGGGACAGCTTTTGGGGTGGCAATGACGGACCTGTCCCCCTTGTATCATCTGGAGGCAGGAACCTTTGCGATTGCGGGGATGGGCGCACTGTTTGCGGCGTCGGTAAGAGCACCGCTGACCGGGATCGTGCTGGTGCTGGAGATGACCGATAATTATCAGCTGATACTGCCGATGATCATTACCTGTCTGGGCGCGACGCTGCTGGCGCAGTTTCTGGGGGGCAAACCACTCTACTCATCTATTCTGGCCCGCACGCTGGCGCGTCAGGCTGAAGCTACCCGCTCACAATGAGCGGATAGCCAGGTCAGTTACTTACCATCAAAATAGTCAGCAGGCATCTGTCCAGGTGCCTGATTGATCACTTCATCGTTATCAGGTCCTTCATTTTTCATGTAAGTCACTTTCGCAAACTCAGGAATAATCACGTAAGGATAGGCCGGACCTTCATCACGGAAGCGATGCATATCTTCAATGAAGTCATTCTGATAGCAGATAGTTTTCTCCGGATGCTGGCCTTCTCCGGCAATCCACTGTGGGAAGAAAATCGTGCCGTGTACGATTGTGCGATTCAGATCAAACAGCAGGCTGACGCAGGTCCCGGTTGGTTCGTGCCAGTCAACCTTGAAGATACCCGGTGCAAATTGCACTGCATGCATTTTCTGGTTGGTCACCCAACGACCACCCACCAACCCCTGATGAATACGGTAGTCGCAGGTGGTTTCGTTGCGAGCGTACCACTCATATTTCCAGCCATTATCATAGGTATAGACAAAATGCGTGCCGACGAACTGAGACAGATCGCTGGAGATATCATTTGGAGATTCTGTAGACATCCTTAACCTCTGGTTAAATAGCGCATAAATCAGGCGCGGGTGAATAATCTGAATCGGGCTGTAGCGCAATAAATCAGTGAATATTGACTATGGCCCAGATGGGTATTTTTGCCATCTGCGGTATGTAATACTTTTTGCTGTCGAATGAATCACACCAGATAATATTTTCGCCAGGCTCAAGTGGGGATGGATTTATTTCTGTAAGCTTTGTCGAGATTTTTGACGTCAATTATGCTGATTCATAGCCTGCTAATTCTCAGAGTTCCAGAATATCTTTTTACCCTGTTCAACTGAAGACTCTTCGCATTAAGCAGGAAGAGATACAAAGCGTCATTTGAGAATGGACGCGACAACCCGTAATGGTTAGAGTCCATATTATAAACAACATGATTAATTATTGAGCCTGGAGTGATTCAAAGAAAGGAAGCAAATCAGATTTTTTGAATGCATCAACTTCAGGCATTATGCGAAGCTAATAATGTAACAAAAAAATACAGCGGAATATTTTACTGTTTTTAATTGCTGCTGACTTATCCCTTTATTATGACGAGGATGAGTCAGCGACAACTTATTGATTCAGGACAAGTCATGTTACCGCGACTAAATCCCTGCAGGAGCGACTACAGGTCAGCCAGGCGGGAGTTTACGCGCTATTTACCCATCATCTTTTAGCCGATTTTGCCGCTGTGATCAGGCCAGTAAGCCACTCCTGATGCCCGTTAATCATCGGATTAGGTTTTGCGACAGCCAGCTCTTTAGCGGGATTACCGTTTTGCGTCTCCTGCGTCAGGATACGCAGTCGATTTCCCGGCAACATTTCGATTAACCAGGCATGAAGAACATCCAGTCGTTCGGCTGTGCCCTCCTCCCCTGACCAGCCGTGCCAGGCCAGACGCGTCGCTTCACCCTTTACTGGCGGCACACATTCAGTCACCTGAGCTTCAACGTGGAATCCAAAAGTTTCGAAGCTGAAACGAACCCCTTGTCCCAATGATGGCCCTGCGTTGTCATAAAACCGGGCATTGGCAGAATTAGCATAATATTCAGGCCAGCGTGCAGGCATAGCCAGAAACGGCCAGACTTCTTCTGCCGTAAGGTCTGTGACGATGACTTCGTTTGAACAGAAATTGTCAGTCAGTCCGGGGATAAATTCTTCTGGCCAGTAAATCGCGTTCATTTTCATTCTGTATTTTTCTCTGAATTAAGGGCTGCACCGGTAATAGTGCAGCTGAAAAATGCAGTATCTCTTTCATCCTGATATAACACCAATCGTAAAAATTAATCCGTGATATCATAATAATTAATATCACAACATAGTGGCATGCCGCAGGAGAAAAATGAACAATCCTCTGCTTAACATTGACCTGAATTTGTTAAAAACGCTGGATGCTTTGCTGGATGAACGTAGCGTGACGCGAGCGGCTGAACGTCTTTGCCTGACGCAACCCGCTGTAAGTGGAATGCTAACGCGATTGCGTGAGAGTTTTGATGATCCCCTTTTTATCCGTGCTCAACGCGGTATTGTACCTACCCTGCGGGCGCTGGAACTGGCTGGGCCAGTAAAATCCATTCTGGCGGAAGTGGGAGAATTGCTCCAGCCACAACAGTTTGATCCCGCTCTGTCGCAGATGACATTACATCTTGCAGCAACGGACTATGCGCTTCGTACAGTGATTGTGCCTTTCATCGCACATTTACGACGTAAAGCGCCAGGTATACGAGTTGCGGTGGTACCCGTGAACAGCGAGAAATTGCCACGACAATTTGAGGATGGGAGTGTTGATGTAGCGTTGCTAACGCCTGAGACCACGCCGCCAACATTGCATACGCGGCAATTGTTTGACGAAGAGTATGTTTGTCTGTTGAGTGAAAATCATCCACTGGCAGGCTGTTCGGCGTTATCGCTGGATGATTTCTGCGCGCTGGATCATGCGCTGATTTCATGGCCCGGCGCAAATTTTCACGGCGTGACTGACCAGGCCTTAGCAGCAATGGGCCGAACCCGGCGAGTTACGCTTTCAGTTAACAGCTTTCTGGTACTTCCGGAAATTTTGCGTACGAGTGATTTAATAAGCGTAGTACCCGGAAGATTGGCGACAGGCGTTTCCGGTCTGGTCAGATTACCGCCACCGCTGGTGATTCCCGGTTTCAGCAAAATCATGGTCTGGCATGACAGAACCTATCACCATAAAGGGCATCAGTGGTTGCGTGAACTACTCGTGACGGTGGCAGAAGAGGCGGTTTGTTGATGGGATGCCAGAATGTCGTTAACTTTTTCACTACTTTGGTAACCGACAGATTAAAAAACTGGACGTTATATCGCATTCTATCCAGCGACTGTAAATAGGCACTTACCAGCTATGCGCAGACGGTAACTTTTATTAGCGCACAGCGGTTTAGAAACCAGGTATCCTGAAATGATAAAAGCCCTGACTGTGAGAGTCAGGGCTTTTAAGGTACTACTGATTTAACGTTTACCATTAACTAACTTAATTGATAGGTACTGCTTTGGTACTGCTATTTATGGACAGATCCTGCGGATAATAATGAACACGGTACTTAAATGTCATTATCATTAGCGGTTTCAACCACCTGATAGTCTTTCAGGAGACAAAGACAGGTCAGGCCCGTATAAATCTGCACACCCCCATCGCGATATATAATTTTGATGCGTTGCCTTACTTTCATTACGACGTTTAAACCGCAATCGTATCCTGTCGTAACGTAACGTTCAGAACTACGAGGCCTTACATCATCGCGACGCGATACTACAACTTCTTTACTGCATACTTCTTACTATTCACTTCCAACTACAAACTTCTTAAAGACTTACTTCGACTCCATTTAACAGGGTTATCATTAACTAACGAACAGTTTCAAAGAACAATGTTTAACAGAACCACCGACAACTTCAACTCAAACACTTGTCGGCACCTTTAACTCATAACACCTTTGGTTTTCAGTCTATCAGGGCAACTGCACGCCGCTGATGAGTCCTACTTTACGGATATAAAAAACGATGTCAACACTGGTTTTAAAAACATGTTTATATTTTCAGTGGAAATTAAAGAAGAATAATTTAGCTCTGAAAATACTCCGCACTTTTATTATCAATGTTAAGAAAAAATAGAACTCTAATCTATGCAAGATGAATAATTCACCATGTCACTATCAACTTTCTCACTCAACACCCGCATTAGAAAAGGCGCCCGCAGGCGCCCTCAGAACTCAGCATGCTGTAAAGATCTTTATTTCGCCAGGCTTGCCAGTAAAACCTTCGCGGTTTCGGCTGAGGAACCTGGGTTCTGCCCGGTAATCAGCAAGCCATCCTGAACCGTGTAGGACTGCCAGTCATCACCGCGTGAGTAAAGGCCACCGTTCTGTTTCAGCACATCTTCTACCAGGAACGGCACCACGTCGGTCAGGCCAACGCCCTCTTCTTCGCTGTTTGTAAAGCCAGTGACTTTCTTACCTTTCACCAGCGGTGTGCCATCCGCATTTTTCACATCACGCAGGACACCCGGAGCATGACAGACCAGCGCAACCGGTTTGCCAGCCTGAAGAGTTTGCTCAATCAGCGAGATAGAGTGTTTGTCGTTTGCCAGATCCCATAATGGACCATGGCCGCCAGGGTAGAACACGGCATCAAACGCTTCCTGATTTACTGAATCAAGTTTGATGGTGGTGGCCAGCGCGGCCTGAGCAGTTGAGTCGGCATGGAAGCGGCGGGTCTCATCAGTCTGTGAATCTGGCTCATCACTTTTTGGATCGAGCGGAGGCTGTCCGCCCTTCGGTGAAGCCAGAGTAATGTCAGCGCCCGCATCCAGGAATGCATAGTAAGGTGCCGCAAGCTCTTCCAGCCAGAAACCGGTCTTCTTGCCAGTGGTGCCTAACTCATCATGCGAGGTCAAAACCATTAAAATTTTCATTTACGCTCCATATAACAGTCAGTCGGTCTCAGGTGTAAGGTTGGCAGAAGCAGCATGTTAACGGCCGTCTTCTGCGTTGACCTGGTAATCATGGCTGGCTTTAGAATATTTATGAAATTTATTTCTTTAATTTCAGATATTCACATAGCATTATAGCTGGATGAAATACGATCTGAATTTACTGCCGGTTTTGCTGGTTATGATGGAAGAGCGCAACGTCACCCGCGCAGCGGAACGGCTGGGTATTACCCAGCCGGCGCTTTCTAATGCTTTAAACCGGTTGCGTGAAACGCTCAACGATCCGCTGTTTATCCGTGAGCGTTACGGGATGCGCCCGACCCCGAAAGCGGAACAGCTGGCTCAGGTGGTCGGTGCTGCGCTGTCATCCATTGATAAGGTGATCCTGGGTCAGCAGGACTTTGACCCGCTGCATGCCACCCGCCTCTTTACCCTCGCCCCAAATAGTTATGTCGAATTCATCATGATGCCTGCCATCGTGGCTCGCCTGCGAACCTGCGCGCCCGGCATCAGACTTCGTCTCACCCCTTTCGGCAACGACGTCACAGAAACTGGTGTGATTTCAGGCAACACCGATATGGTGCTGGGTCGTATCGTTGATCCTCCCGATAATCTGGTGGTGCAGCATCTGATGAATGAAGGACTGGCCTGCGTATTACGCGCGGATCATCCGCTGGCAGGCGATAACCTCAGCGCAGAACAGTATGAGCAGTTAAAACACGTCAACGTCCTGCCGCCTGGCCGTATGCGCGCCGGTCTGTATCAGGCGCTTGAGCAGCGCGGCCTGCGTCGCCAGGTTGCCGTCTCCGTCACCCACTTTCTGGCCGTGCCGGAAATGATTGCGGTCACGGACTACTGCGCGACACTGCCGCGTCTGATCTGTCAGCATCTTTCACGCGATGAGCGGCTCAGGATCGTTCCCGCACCCGTTGACCTGGGTACGTTCCCGGTTGAGATGGGCTGGCATGCACGCTATCGCGACGATCCTGCCCATCGCTGGTTCAGGAATTTAGTGACTGAAACAGCACAGGCCTTGGCTGATCCTCAGATAAACAGTTAGCAGGATCACCATTGCCGCACTAATAGTTAATATCGACATGGTAACCTGAGTTACTATTATTCCCATCGGAGGCCAACAACCTCCTCATTCATAACTCAGGAATATGACCATGAAAAACGTAAAAGCACTCTCAATCGCCGCAATTGCTGCTCTTTCAATGATCTCATTTGGCAGCTTTGCCGAGACCGTTTCTGTTACCTCCTCTACCCTGGATGGCGCTGAATCAAAAATCGCTGCTCAGGCTCAGGAACAGGGCGCGCAGTACAAAATCACGGAAGCGAACACCAACAATCGTGTTCACATGACCGCAGAACTGTATAAATAACGGATGGTCGCAAAAGGAATTGCCAGAAGAGGCTGCCCATTGGGCAGCCTTTTTTGTGTCCGATCAGGCAAGACGAGTGGCTGGGGAACTGCTGGTGCGCCACCATAAAATCAGCGCCGCCAGGGCTATCGCGCCGAGAACCGCAAATGCGGTGCTGTAGGAATAACGTGCGGCGATCATGCCGGTCATGGCCGGACTTAGCGCAGCCCCTACGCCCTGCATCAGCATAATGACGCTTTGTCCGGCGTTGACATGGCCGGTGCCGCGCATCAGGGAAACGATGTAGCCTGGCACCGCCACACCCAGAATCCCGGCCGCAATGCCATCCAGCACCTGCACCGGAATAACAAAAATCGGCTCGGCAAAACCGGCCGCGATGACCGCGCGCAGCGGTAAAATCATCAGGGCGACCATGATAAACAGGCGATAGCCCTGTGTTTCGACCCGCTTAGAGACCCACAGCGCGACCGGTATCATCACCAGCTGGGAAATGACCACCGTTGCCGCAGCATACAGACCAGGACTGACCACCGCCTGCCCGCCTGCAGAGGCGACGCGCATGCTCAGCATCGGCAATAGCGCGGCATTGGCAAGATGAAACAGCAGCAACGTCACACCCGCAATCATCAGCGCCGGTTTGCGCATCAGCATCGATAAGTTCAGCGCTGGCTGACGCTCTTCACTCTTTTCATACCCGCGTGCCACGTCGTTATCGATCTCATCACCGCGAATGGCCAGCGTCGCGAAGGCCGCGAAAATCGCCATCACTGTCATAAGAATGAAAACGGCACCCATCCCCCAGTACCAGGCTGAGAAACCGGCCAGCAAGGCAGCAATCGTATTACCGCCATGGTTAAAAGCTTCATTGCGTCCCATCTGGTGGTTAAATCCGCGCTGGCCCGTCAGCCCCAGCGTGATCCCCGCCACGGTCGGGCCGATAAACGCCGCTGCAACTCCCGCAACAATTTGTGAGACCATCGCCGTCCAGGTCTGATTGCTGTACCACAGCAGCAGCGTGGCAACAGTAATGACCAGACAACCCAGCAGCACAATCATTTTTTTATGGCGTGTCGCATCGGCGGCAATCCCGGCAGGCAGCGTGGCAAGTAATCCGGCGATTCCGCCACAAGTCATCACCAGACCAATTTCATCGGGTCGCCAGTGGCGCTCGGTCAGAAAGATGCCCAGAAAAGGCCCCAGACCGTCGCGGACATCGGCCAGAAAAAAGCTCATTAAACAGAGCGCAAAGAGTGATCGCTGAGACATGTTATTTCCCTGGAAGTAAGTGTTAAAGGCAGTTGCGCTTCGGTTAACAGGGAAATTATGTGTTACAAACTGGAAAGTCACATTCCGTTATAGTAACAAAATGAAAAAGGCCACCCGACGCGATGTCCGGATGGCCTTTGCTTTTCAGTCAGTTAAGAGTGCGGATTATTTATCCGTGCCGAAGCCCTGCTTCAGCAGTGCTGGCAGTACAGCCGGGAAGTAGATGTTTTTGTAGTAACCGCTGACGCTCTCGCTCCAGCTCTCACCGTCGTTACGACCGATGTTTTTCCAGTGCTGAACCATTTCTTCATTGTAAGCCGCAATCTGCTGCTCCAGACCCTGGGTCTGATAAGTCTCATCATGACGGAACGTTGCCAGAGGCAGACGCGGTTTCTGATGAGCCGGCTCGTCAACGTGACCGATCACCACGCCCGCAATCGGGAAGGTCATTGGTGGCAGTTCGAGCAGTGAAATCATCGCCTCTGGATCACGACGGATACCGCCAATCGGCACAATGCCCAGACCTTCTGCACGTGCAGCGGCCATCACCGACCCCAGCGCAATACCGATATCGGTAGAACCTGACACGATGCTCTCGATGCTTTGATGGGCAATCTGCTGCTCATCGACAGCAGCCATTCCCACCGCTGATTTGTGCATATCCAGAACAAAGGTGATAAACACCGGTGCTTTGGCGATCCACGGCTGACCGCCAGCGATGGCGGCGATCTCTGCGCGACGTCCGGCATCACGCGTAATCACGACAGAAACCTGCTGCGAGTTTACTGATGTTGGTGCGCGATAAGCAGTGCTGAGAATACGATCCAGCACAGCTTCATCGATAGGTTGCTCTGTGAAACTGCGTTCACTTTTATGACTTGTAAAAATATCAATCAGTTCGCTCATGGTTCCTCCCATTTAAAGCGCAACTATAACAGTACTGTGTACGTACGCTTGGTAAATGAAGGGGTTTGTAGCGGGATTTTGTAACTGTTTTTAATTATGGACACGTCTATGTACGCTTTTGAAATCTATGGCGAAGCCACCGGATTTGTAATATAGACCGCAACGGTTCGTGTACCGCCAGAATGGTTGCAGTGACGTTACACAGCACCATAGGGTGTCGCCAGGCACTGGCGTAAGTGAACGGCCTGCCAGTGCGAAACTATACGGCGTGTCGATGCATTCATGTTGGTCGGGTTTGGCATCATGCCATTCAGGATGACCGGGACTGCTTTTAATGCTGCTCAGGTCCGTTAAGAGTAAGAAGCTGACATTCTGCCTGCTAAAACAGATTCACACGTTATCCCGGACCAAATGGAGGTCGGGTATATTTACGTATGATCAGCTATTCCGTCATCTGCTGGCGCTGATGTGGCTGTCTTCCTGTTCCCCACATTATTGATATAATCCTGTAAGCCGGTTGCAAGAATATCGAATACCGTTTTACACGCTTTGCTATGGCGCAAGTCCTCATGCATTACCAGCCACGTCTCGAGATGAAAGGCAAAGAAATCAGGCATCAATCTCTCTAGCGGAACAGGGAAAGTGGCCAGTTGAACCTGACACATCCCAATACCGGCACCTGCGCGGATAAGGTTCAGTTGCGCCACATCACTGTCAGTTCGCACGGTAAAGCGTTCCCGACTTAACTGTGGGAAGTGTTTCAGGGCCTGTAAAATAAAGGGGGTCGTGTTATCAAAGCCCACCAGGGTATGGTTGAATAACGCGTCAATATTTTCCGGTGCGGCATGGCGTGCCAGATAGGACGAAGAGGCATGCAGACCAATTTCAATACTGCCTAACCGCCGCGCAATCAGTTGTTCCTGCACTGGCATGGCCATGCGTACCGCAATATCCGCTTCCCGGCTCAATAAATCCTGCATTCGGTTAGATAGCACCAGTTCAATGATCAGTCGCGGATAATCTTTTTTAATGCCTGCAATCAGCAGAGGCAACACTTCTGTTCCAATAATTTCGCTGGCAGAAACGCGAACCACACCATGCAAATCCGCTGTGGGGATACTAAAACTGGCCGCGGAACGCTCTATCATTTTGGCCGTGTTTTCCATCGCTTGCGCATGGCCCTGGATCGCGACTGCCGCATCCGTAGCCTGCAGGCCAGTCTGAGACCTTGTAAATAAAACCAGACCCAGGGCAGATTCGAGTGCAGCCACATGGCGCCCCGCTGTGGGCTGAGTAATCGCCAGCAAACGGGCTGCCCCCGACAAGGAACCCTCTTTCATCACCGCCAGGAAGGTTCGATACCATTCCCATGGAATATTTTGCTTCATACAAAAATGCATACCTGCTATCTGCTTTCATGCAATTACATTTAGCCCGGCCTGTCTTTAGGATGTCAAGCAGACATCCAGCAAAGGCAATAAAATGAAAAGTAATAATAAGGTACTCATACTGGGCGCAACGGGTGGAATCGGCGGTGAAATCGCCCGTAAACTCATCCGCGAAAAATGGGACGTCTGTGCATTGCGCCGCAATGGACCGAAGAATCAACAGGATAGTGATATCAGATGGATACCGGGTGATGCGCTGAATGGTGAGCAGGTCATGGCCGCCGCGTCAGGGTGCAGTGTGATTGTTCATGCTGTTAATCCACCGGGTTATAGAAACTGGGAACAACAGGTTCTGCCAATGCTACAGAACACTATCCAGGCCGCAGAGCGGAATGGCGCGCTGATCATTTTGCCTGGCACTGTTTACAACTACGGGCCGGATGCCTTTCCACTCTTGCGGGAAAAATCCCCTCAAAATCCTGTTACCCGAAAAGGGGCAATACGGGTGCAAATGGAGAGGGCGCTGTTCGCCTGGACGCAGCGTGGCGGCAGAGTGCTGATTCTGCGGGCCGGTGACTTCTTTGGCCCTCAGGCTGGTAATAACTGGTTTTCGCAGGGGCTGATCAAACCGGGGCAGACTCCCCGGATAATCAGGAATCCGGGCAAGGCGGGGACAGGCCACCAGTGGGCCTATCTGCCGGATGTTGCCGAAACGCTAGTTGCGCTTTTAGCACGTCGGGAGCAACTTGACCCCTTTGCCTGTTTTCAGATGCGTGGACACTGGGATGCCGATGGTATGACGATGGCCGGAGCCATACAGCGTGTCGCGCAACTGGCGGGCATTCACGCGAAGGTGACATCATTTCCCTGGTGGCTTATCACGGCGATGGCGCCTTTTAACACCACGATGTATGAAATGCTGGAAATGCGCTATTTATGGCAAAAGGCGATACAGATGGACAATACAAAACTGATCGATTTTTTAGGCCATGAACCTCATACCCCACTCATTGAGGCTGTACTCACCACTTTAATCGGCCAGGGCTGCATTAATCAGGCGATAGTCACGCAATCATGAGCGGTTAAGAGGACGACATTGTGTCTCGCCTTGGGCGCGCAGCGGCAAAGTTAGCCATAGCCAGGTCCGCTATGAGCGAAAAGGGGAAATTAGCCACGCAAAAGATCCGCATGTGCATTCTCTCAGGCGGGCCTGTCATTGAATTACAGCCCCTGCTCACCATATTGCCTTTACTGGCTGTTTGCCTGCATGGATTGGCCCGAAACTTTTAATGACGGTAGGCAATTACCTTGCCACTTTTAATATGTCGATCCGGGTATACCCCTCTGCCTTAACATGGCTGGTCACTTAAGTACTAAAAGGGGTTTGGTGACGATTTTAATCATACCGGCAGTGGCTCAATGAGATTTAGTCCCGTAACTTACTGTCAGCATAATGATTATTGATCGCGTAAAGCGTGCATCTGGACGCACCCTTTTTCTGTTCATTAACGCAGATACTCACTGCTGTTTTAGCCGCTTCCTGAGAGGTTCTGGCCCAGTATGATGCTGCCCAGTCACCATCAGAATCAGTGGCAAAGGCCTTTTCATATCGCTGTGTTGATTCATATTCGGAAAATGCTTTTTTCCCTACAGCGTTCAGCGCTGGCGGCTCAGCCAGTCTGGTGACTGGCAGGCTGATGACTTCCTGGTATGGCTGATGCTGCTGCCTGAGGAAGTCAGCTACCCTGGTCCACCAGAAACTTTCCGGCGCTGAATCCATGAAAGTATGCCCATCCTTACCATATGGCGGCATTACAATGAACTGTGCTCCGTTTTCCCTCTGCCGATAGGCGTTAAACATCTCACGCCCGATTTCAGGCGAAAACGATTTATCATTTTCTGCGTAGAGCCACAGCGACGGCGTGTTCGTCGTTTTTCCGTATTGTGCATAGGCCTGCATCAGACCCGTTTTGTCACAGAGAGATTTCCCGTCAATAGCCCCTCTGCCGCCATCGAAATTGATTATGGCCTTCACGCCCGGTAGATTTCTGGCACCGGTCGCGATAACAGCAAATCCTCCAGCCGACATGCCAGCCAGCGTGACGTTATCCACATCTGCCCAGGGTTTTCTTCGAATGGCCTCAAGTGCCGCGCTGATGTTCAGTACGTCCTGCTCACCGGCCTGCATGTGGGCAGGCTGGCTGCATGAGTGTCCTGCATATTCTGCAGCCCCACTTGACTGTCCGTAGCCCTGCCGTAGAACGACCACTGCAGCGTAACCATGGCGTGCAAAAGTCATCGCTGTTGAAGCATACCGGTCAGGATTGAGAATCCAGCGGTCGAACTCCGCCTTGCCGGTCGTTCCATTGGTAATCAATACCACGGGTAACGGCTTATTACTGAGCGGACGTGTAACCGAAGCATCCAGGACCGCAGGCTCACCATTACTTAGAGTGACCGACAATGCCATTGGCTCTCTTATAAGCCCGTCGATCTGCTGGTATTCAGGTTCGTGTGACTGTGTTCCTGCATGTGACGCAAAACTTAAACTGACTGAAAGAGCTGAAAGAAATAAAAATGCGTTAAATGCGGTAAAACGTTCAGGCATTTTATAGGCCTCTCAATTATTTTTCAGTACCCGTATCGCTTTTGTTTTTATCTGAGTATCCAGCGACACCGCCCTATATGCCTGGTATTAATGACGCATGAGGCCAAAATCCTCCAGTGACAATAAGATGAATAGCGTAAGCAAACATTTTTGAGTCGTATCCGGAGGTAAATAATAACGTGGTCAGATGCCGTCTTAAGGTGTAAAGCGTTGAACGAGCTTGCTGCTGTTCAAAGGCGGATTTCTCTCCCTGCGGACAATATTACTGTCATGCCTGCTTCAGGTATAAGCCAGCTTTGGTGTCGGTTAAAACCCGGCGTTAAGGGATGGCGCGACCTTAGTGATGTTAATTAGTCAGCTCAGTCAACCTGATAAAACCTTCACGAATGGATAAAATTATGGCCTCCTCGTTCACCATTATGTGAGGCCAAGGACACGGTTACGGCCATTATTTTTTGCTTCGTAGAGTGCCTTATCAGCCTGTTGCTTGAGTCTTTTGGCTTCGTCTGAATATCCGTCTGAAATCAGGCTGCTGTATCCCGCGCTGAGTGTCACGACATGTTCGGAAAGTCCGGAAGTTTCGTGGGGTATTCTGGCCGCCAGGACGGCGTTCACTGCGCGTTCTGCTATCATTTTCGCGTCACTCTCGCCGCTTAATGGCAGGATAATGGCGAACTCTTCCCCGCCATAGCGCGCGACCACCGCATCCTTCCACTGCGTAGTATCTTTCAGGATGGTGCTTACGCGCTGCAGACAGACATCACCGGCTACATGTCCATAGGTGTCGTTGTAACGCTTGAAATAGTCGATATCAAACATGATGAGAGAAACCGGTTCACCGGATTTTTGAGAGCGCTTCAGGATCTGGTCAAGCATCGCGTCAAACTGGCGGCGATTTGCCAGTCCGGTAAGCCCGTCAATCAGTGCCAGTGACTGCAGTGTGTGATTAATTGTGGTTAGCTCATCCCTGATTTGTGTTAATTCCACCTGGTTTCTGACGTTCTTTCTTACCTGCCTGAGAACAAACATTCCCATTCCTGAAATCATTGCGAGCAGGATCAGGTTCAGCAGGACGTCGATGATATTGGCAGAGAACCAGTCCTCACGAATCTTATCCAGGTCATATCCTGCAGTGACGATAAGCGGATACTGCTCAAGACGTGCGTAACCATACACCCGCTCAACCCCATCCAGTGCAGAGCGCCATGTTGCACTGCCACTTGAAGATGTTTTCAGGATAGTTGTGAATAACGGGCTCGTGGACAGACTGTGGTTAATGGCCGTATCCGGAAAAGGCCGTATATAGAGCACAGTCGTATCGGACAGAATCAGCCCCAGAACATCGCGGTCACCCAGCGTATAGTAGTTGTAGAATTGCCGGAAATAGTCGACTTTGACCGTCGCCAGCGCAACGCCGGCAAAGTTACCTTTTGAATCATTCAGTCGCTGCGAGACCGGGATAACAAGATCACCTGTAGACCGGCTTCGGATAACATGACCAATCCGGACACGGGCATCATCATGCGTACGGTGCCAGATAAAATAGTCCCGATCGGCATTGCTGCCTTTTGCAGGAACGTAGTTACCCGACGTGGCAATCCATTTACCCTGAGCATCATAAATAAACAGGCCATGGAGCTGACGTAGCTTCCCCTGCTGCTCTTTAAGCTGACTGGCGAAGGCGGTCGTTGCAGCATAATCCAGCCCATTGATAGTGAGCTGCCTGACAGCATCCGCCAGTGTAATATCCACCTGCAGGAACGCATCTTCAGCCTGTTTAGCGAGTGAAACGGACAGGTTGCGGGCATCCTCTTCACGTACTTTCTGATTGTGCTGCCATGACCCCCAGAGCGTCCATATATTGATCATCACAACAGCCAATATGGTGATCGAAAGAAAGAAAGCCATGGTACGGCCCAGTGAACTCTGCATTCCTGATGGCTCAAAATTGCCGGGGTTTCTGTTCAAATCATTTGTTTCCGCGTCACCTTTATACTGAAACATAATTTATGAATAAGGTAACCGCAAGCGGTGCCGCAAAACTTATTGCCTGATGACGGTTTTAATAAAGATCCTTCCACAGCTACATGGCAAATCGGTCACCGGTGGTAAATGACAATGAGCCTTCATTAAGCGCAGCTTTCAAAGGAATAACACAGGTGTTCAGGCCGCTATTTATACTTCCATCATTAAAAATAATTCAACTATTACTCTGCTGTTAATTTCAATCAGCCCACTCTAAGGCCTCTTCATATTTGTTTGTTGAAGCCCCGCATCCCGACGAGGTGATTAAGCAGCTTTCATCAAATTTCATTCTGGTAACTCGATGCCGCATGGTTCTGATGCAGCTTCTCTATGACTATGGGGTTAAGCATAATTAGTGGGAATGCAGCAGCACGCAGCAGAGAGGAACGCGATAGGTTAAATGTGATAAAGATATACAGTGATACCCCGCTACGGCGGGTTTTTCAGACGGCATTACCGCCGCCTTTTCTGCGAAAATATCAAAACCTTGTACTGCTCAATCAAGCTGGATTTTCTCAATCAGAGACTCCCCCTGACTATGGATGTTGCCCACTTTTGTTGTAACGGGATGCCAGGAGAAATCCTTCCCGGGCAAAGCGGCATCGTGAGCGATTTCCTGCGCGCGTTCCGGCGTGGTTTCAGCGCTCAGCCATTCGCGTACAGCATCTGCAGTCAGAACCAGCGGGCGGCGGTCATGGATATCCACCATGCCCTTATTGCTTGCTGACGTAACGATCACAAATCCCTCATGCCCGTGATCCTGGCCGTAAGGCGCCCTGCCAATCGCGGCGAAGAACAGCGGCGCATTCTTTTTGTGATAGATGAAGTAAGGCTGTTTTTTGTCACCCTCCCGCTTCCACTCATACCACCCGTTGGCAGGCACAATGGCACGACCTTGCTTCCATAACGACCTGAACATGCGGCCTGTTGCAGCTGTTTCACCGCGGGCATTAATCAACGGCTGTTTGTCCCACCACTCCGGGCCATAGCCCCAGTAAACCGGGTCAAAGTGAAATTCATCCTCTCGTTCGTTTAGCAGGAGAACCTTTGTTCCCGGCGCAACATTAAACCGAGCGATAGGTTCCGGGTCATAAATAATCTCATCAGATTTAAGCCCCAGCGCGTCAAAATACTCGTCTCTGCTGCTGTACTGCGCAAACCGTCCACACATAGACACCTCCTAAGTTAAGGATAGTGTGATATGCGAAGTTCAGACGTATAACCGTGTATTCAGCAAACCGGCAGGGGAATATCTGACATCAGGCAGGGAGGTTTTCGGCATTTCTCAGATGGCCTGAGAGGGTGTTATCAACGGCATCCTGGCGATGGTTTATCAGCCTTATAAGAGATGCCAGACAGATTGTGCAATCGGTAATCTGTGCATAAGGTTAAACCACGCCATTTTATCGCAGAGGTATTCATGCCAGATTTAATGCTTTTCGGCGAAGGCTGGAAAGGTGAGAAAAGATCAATCCGTGTTGCCGAGCCTGATGATTACATAAGCTATATGTCAAAAATAGAATACACCCAGAGTCAGCTTGAGCTTGCGGCACCGGAACCTCTGGCGTTTAAACACAGTTTCCGGGTATCAACATTCCATTCAAAGTCCGGACAGGACTATTTAATTGCTGTGTCAGGAGATAAGCCACAAGTTGAATGGGTAGAACAGGCCATTCTGGCATACCAGCCCGCTCCGCTATAGGGATACTAATGTGCGCCATATCAACTCGCAGAATGCGACATGATGAACGGGAATAAGGTTTATCAGGCTTACTGTTCAGAAAGTATATGGCAGACAAGTGCGATAATCGTTGGTGACCGTTTGGTAACAATCCCGTCTTATCAGAAAGAGAATTTAAAATAGCCTGTAAACCGGGAATATGTCCTTTCTGCAACTTTTAGGGCACCCGAAGCGCCCAGACGTTACTGGTTTTTCTGGCGATTCGCCAGCTTTCGCGGGAACACCCGGAATAGCTGGGAACCGAAAGAAAACATAGGGAAAATAACCTGTTATAAAACGCAAGAATAGCAGTAAGTCACAGGAAAAAACTTAACGCACTGGTCATGCCGTCGTGGCATTTTCAGCCACCCCAGCGGCTTTTAAGATAGCTCACCGCCTGCTGCGTCTGTGGCTGATTCAGATAGTTCTCTCTGAACAGAATAGTGCCACTGATATTGGGGTTCGATTCGTTGAGGTCGAGCTGCTTTTTCAATTCAGGCACGCCGCCCTGAAGCGTCCAGTCAGGCTCAATTTTTGATGGCTCGCCCACTTTATAGAGCGCAAGACCGATATAGAGCCGGGTTTTGGTCGGTTTCACGACTTCTGCCCACCAGTTTGCCAGCACGTCATAACGGGCAGCCTGACGGGAAAATGGCCAGTAGAGCTGGGGCGCGATGTAATCCAGCAGGCCCTGCTGCACCCAGCGGCGGGTATCTGCAAAGGCTTCGTCATAGGCCGCCGCGCCGCGCGTATCGGAACCGGCAGGATCGTGCGACAGATTACGCCAGACGCCCGCCGGGCTGACACCAAACTCAACCTCCGGCTTCAGCTGCTTAATGGTGCGAGATACCTGCTCAATCAGCTGCTGAGTATTGTGACGCCGCCAGTCCGCTTTATTGGCAAAACCCTGACCATAACGGCTGAAGGTCTGATTATCGTTGAGCAGCGAACCGGCAGATTCGGAATAGAAGTAGTCATCGAACTGCACACCGTCGATGGGATAGCGCGCGACGACCTCAGCCACAATGCTGGTGATCCAGTCACGCGCTTCGGGGATACCGGGATCGAGCACATAGCGATCGCCTGAGGTGCGGATCCAGTCGCGATGCAGCACAAAAACGCTGGCCGGATGCAGTGACAACGTGCGGTTCAGTTCGCTGACGGTAGACGGTTTCGTATTCACCGAGACCCGGTAAGGGTTGAACCAGGCATGGACTTTGATACCGCGCTTGTGCGCCTCATCCAGCATAAACTGCAGCGGATCATAGCCCGGATCCTCGCCGATTTTGCCGGTCAGCATATCGGACCATGGCAGGATTTTTGAGGGCCAGAGCGCAGTAGCATCGGGCTTAACCTGGAAGTACACCGTGTTTATCCCCAGGCTTTTCAGTTTATCCAGTTTGTCGGTCAGCGATTGCTGCTGCAGGCGGATACGCTGCGCCGGACTGGTGCCATTCACCGACGCCACCGGCGGCCAGTCGAGACGCGACACCGTGGCTAACCAGACGCCCCGCACCGGTTCATGAGCCAGAGGTTGCGCTGGCTTACCTGGCGTCGGTAGCGGCTGTTTTGTCACGGGCGGAAAAGGCGTCACCAGCGATTTCGGCGGCTCAGATGCGCAACTGACCAGCAACAATGCCGTAGCCAGCGCGGCGCCTCGCTTAATTGCGGTTCTGGCCGGTGCAGAAAAGAGATTAAAGACGATGATGAACTCCAGTATTGTCTGGTCGGGGCGCGAAGAAGTGTATTCTCGGTGACTCTGATTAAATGTCAATGCGTTAGCACAGCGGCGACCATAAAATCGCCGCCATGAAAATCAGGCCCAGAACCCGCTAGCGCGGCGGTGTGAATTCAATACCCGCAGAGGCCAGACAGGCTTTGAGGGTGCCAAAGGCATCCTGACACTGCCGCTCATTGACGCAGGCGTAACCCAGCAGCAATCCGCGCTCCTCCTGCGGGTGCATGTAATATTGCGAAAGCGGCCGCACTTTGACTCCGCGCTTCAACGCGTCTGCGGCGATCGCCACGTCGTCAGCGCCCGCAGGCAGCGGCATTACCAGATGCAGTCCCGCTTCATGGTTGAATGCCGGTAAAAAGGCCGGTCCCAGATAGCGCTCAATCAGCCTGCAAAGAAACTGTCGCCGCTGACGATAAAGCAGCCGCATCCGGCGGATATGCTCCATGTAATGGCCCAGCCGGATAAACTCCGCCAGCGCCCGCTGAATCAGCAGATGTCCACCGCGATAAAGTTCCGCCGCCGCGATGCGCAAGGGCTGTGCCAGCGGTTTCGGCACGACCATGTAGCCAATGCGTAGCGCGGGATAGAGCGTTTTGCTGAACGTCCCCATGTAAATCACGGGTGCATCGGCTTCCAGTCCCTGCAGTGAAGGATGAGGCTGCCCGGAAAAACGAAATTCGCTGTCGTAGTCATCTTCCACTATCCAGCTCTGATGACGACGCGCCAGAGATAGCAATGCCTGACGGCGAGCCAGGCTCAGATGCACACCGAGAGGATACTGGTGCGACGGCGTCACAAACACCATCTTTGGTGGCGGGCCGCTGTCCGGCACCAGACCCTGCTCATCCACCGGCATGGCGCGAATCTTCAGGCCATTCATGCGCAGAAGATTGCGCGTGCCCCAGTAACCTGGCTCCTCCATCCAGACCCGATCGCCTGGATCACACAACACCCGCGTCACCAGATCCACCGCCTGATGAACCCCTTCGGTAATCAGGATCTGGTCAGCATCGGCCCGCACTGAACGCGCCACCCGCAGATAATCCACCAGCGCATGGCGCAAATCGGGGCAGCCCCCGCCGCTGCTATAAACCAGGCGGTGAACATCAGGTTCACGGTTCAGCCGCGCCTGAATCTGGCTAAACAGCTTGTGGGGAAATTCGGTGACATCGGGCGCGCCAGGGACAAACGCGCCCCACTGATAAGGTGATGCGGTGGCATGTCCCAGCAGACTGGCGCCACGCTTAGACAGTGTTGCCGGTCGCTGCGCCCTCACCGCCTGAAGATCGGCAATTGCATCACTCTGCAGACAGTTTTCCGGCAGCGTCTCGGCAATCCACGTGCCACTACCGGTCCGCGCGGTGACATACCCCTGCGCCATCAGGCTCTCATAGACATGCATAACGGTGTTTCGCGACACGCCCAGTTCGCGCGCCAGATCGCGGGTTGGCGGCAAACGGCTTCCGCGCGGAAACACCTCTTCAGCGATCGCGGCCTGCATGCAGTTCAGCAGGCGCTGATGTAATGAGCCAGTTCTTAAAAACTGTAACCGCGCTAATAGATGATCTGCGTACAACAGTCGCAATTGGCTCCACCTTTCCTCTCACAATTGGCTCTGGCAACTCACCACGCCTCAGGCATAAATAAACGTGTTTGTCGGGAAATGTAAACACGCATATTAACGAGGTGGATTAAATGAGCGAAAAAAATAACCTGATGCAGCAGCGCAAAGCACAGGCTCTCCCTAAAGGTATCGGTACGCTGTGCGACTGGTACGTTGCCCGGGCAGAGAACGCCACCTTATGGGATCAGGACGGTAACAGCTGGATCGACTTCGCAGGCGGCATCGCGGTGCTGAACACCGGCCACCGCCATCCACGCATTGAACAGGCCATTGCCGATCAGTTAACAAAGTTTACCCATACAGCCTTCCAGATCACCCCTTACGAAAGCTACATCGCCCTGGCTGAGCGCATTAATCAGCGGGTGCCGATCGCGGGTGCAGCAAAAACGGCCTTCTTCACGACTGGCGCGGAAGCGGTTGAAAATGCAGTGAAAGTGGCGCGCGCCTATACCCGCCGTCACGGCATCATCACCTTTGGTAACGCATTCCATGGCCGTACCTTTATGACGATGGCGATGACCGGCAAAGTGGCTCCCTACAAACGGGATTTCGGCCCGATGCCGCCGTCGGTGTTCCATGCTCGTTATCCCAGCGCGGTTCAGGGGATCAGCATTGAGGCCGCACTGACCAGCCTCGACGAAATTTTCACTCAGGACATTGCACCGCCTGACGTCGCCGCAATCGTGCTGGAGCCGGTGCAGGGCGAAGGCGGATTCCACGCGGCACCCGCAGAATTTATGGTGCAGCTGCGTGAGCTGGCTGACCGTCACGGCATTCTGTTGATTGCGGATGAAGTCCAGAGTGGATTTGCCCGTACCGGCAAGCTGTTCGCTATGGAACACTTTCCGGTCAAAGCCGACATCATCACCATGGCGAAAAGCCTGGCAGGCGGGATGCCGCTCTCTGCGGTGGCCGGTCGTGCTGAGGTGATGGATGCCCCGGCTCCTGGTGGTCTGGGCGGAACCTATGCCGGTAACCCGCTGGCTATCGCCTCAGCACATGCAGTGCTGGATGTGATTGAAGAGGAGCAACTCTGCCAGCGCGCGATTGATCTCGGTGCCCGGCTTGAAGCGGAACTGCAGGAGCATCAGCGCAAACATCCGGACATTGCCGAAGTGCGTGCGCTGGGTTCGATGGTGGCGATGGAGTTCTATCAGGCCAGCACCGCGCAGGCAGTTCAGAAGATGGCGATGGAACAGGGCCTGCTGCTACTGACCTGCGGCGCCAAAGGCAACGTGATCCGCTTCCTCTATCCCCTCACCATTCCTGATGCCCAGTTCAGCCAGGCGCTGACCATTCTCTCAACAGTGATCGATCACTGTGTCGCATCTGCCGGAAATCCCGTCGTCCCAGCCTGATTTCGCTGGCGCGTTAACGCAAGTTTATCCCCGTTCGTCCGGCCATACAGGCCGGACGCCGCCTGGAGACGTATACATGACGATGACTCAGAGTGCGAATCAAGATTCGCTGGCTCAAAACCTGAAACCGCGCCACGTGCGTATGCTCTCAATTGCTGGCGTAATTGGCGCAGGACTGTTTGTTGGCTCCGGTCACGCTATTTCTGAAGCGGGTCCTGCGGTGCTGATCTCTTATGCCGCGGCCGGTGTGCTGGTGGTCCTGATTATGCGGATGCTGGCCGAGATGGCCGTCGCCTCACCCGATTCCGGTTCGTTCTCAACCTATGCGGATAAAGCCCTGGGACGCTGGGCTGGCTTTACCATCGGCTGGCTCTACTGGTGGTTCTGGGTGCTGGTGATCCCGCTGGAAGCGAATGCGGCAGGCACCATTCTGCATGCCTGGTTCCCCGAGGTCGCTATCTGGCAGTTCACCTTCGCCATCACCTTACTGCTGACCATCACCAACCTGCTTAGCGTGAAAAATTATGGTGAGTTTGAGTTCTGGTTTGCTCTGATTAAGGTCGTTGCCATCATCCTGTTCCTGGGTGTGGCGGGTGCGGCAGTGTTTGGTCTGCTGCCTTACAGCAATACCAGTGGCCTGTCGCATCTTTATGACACACACGGCTTTATGCCGAATGGCATGGGCGCAGTCGTGGCAGCTATCCTGACCACCATGTTCTCGTTTATGGGCACAGAAATCGTCACGATTGCCGCTGCAGAGTCGAAGAACCCTGGCAAGCAGATTACTCAGGCAACTAACTCGGTTATCTGGCGTATTGCGCTGTTCTATCTGCTGTCGATTTTCTTTGTGGTCGCGCTGGTGCCATGGAATACACCAGGACTGGTTGAACAGGGTTCATGGCAGACTGCGTTAACGGCGATGAACATCCCGCATGCTCGTCTTATCGTTGACCTGGTGGTGCTGATGGCGGTGTGCAGCTGTCTTAACTCTGCGCTCTATACGTCATCGCGCATGCTCTACTCGTTGTCACGCCGTAAAGATGCACCGGCTGCCGCCTCACGCACTAATCGCAGCGGCACGCCGTGGGTTGCGGTACTGTTTTCGACGGCAGCTGCGTTTCTGGCGGTGATCGCCAATTATCTGGCGCCAAGCGTGGTGTTTGAATTTTTACTGGCAACGTCCGGGGCGATTGCACTGCTGGTCTATCTTGTGATTGCCGCATCACACCTGGTACTGCGTAAAAAACGCGAGAAAGCGGGTGAAGTCCTGAGCTATCGGATGTGGTTATTCCCGGGCCTGACGTGGGTCACTATCCTGTTTATCGTGACGGTGCTGGTGATCATGTTGTTTGATGCGAAGCATCAGGCTGAATTACTGGCAACCGGGGGTTTAACACTGCTGATCATTACCACCAGTCTGGTTCTGCGGCGTAAAAAGGAGAAGCGTCAGAGTACGAAGTACTTTACTCAGCGCTCTTCTGATCCTTCGTGATTCTCTGATGCTTCCATAAATTTAAAAAGCCCACCCTTAGCAATAAAGGTGGGCTTTTCGGTTTATCTGTCCGCCTACCGGCACAGGAGTTAATAACCCTTATTGAGTTATGGTTTTAATTATTAACTTTCAGCATCGTCATTACCCTCCGCGGATTACGCTGGGGTTATCAGGTTAACAGTAAAATCCGTTGAGAAATTACAGATAGCTGACTTCAATAATTCCTTTGGTTTTCTCAGGATTAAACCAGTGCATCTTTACTTCTACCGGCAGGCCGGACAGAGATTTAGTGTTCATCAGGTTAGCCGTCGTCACGACAGCCTTGCCACTGGCGGGATCGTAACAGTCAAACACCACAGGATTCTGGCCGATATTCATATTACATGAGCCATTAGTGATGGCTCCCCTGAAGGTGATAGTGCCTGAATTTGAAACTGCACTCGCGGGACCAGCCAGGGTAATCAGCAGCGCGGTAAAGCAGGTAGTTATAAGTGATTTCATTTTTTCGTCCTCCAGAGTATGTGTTACCTGTTATCGGCTAACAGACTCAAAGATTAAGTACTGAATGAAAGAATAAATGTAAATTTTCAGACATCTGGCCCAATGAAATCCATTAAGAGGGTGTTGTTAAGAATTGTCCTAATCCTGCCAGTAAAAGTGAGTATAGTGTAATTAAGACGTTTCACTTAATTTTTATATTCATCAGATCATATTGACAAAAAGCTTAAAAATCCGCATAGCAATCGGCTTGAAAATCCTCACTTTCTGACCGTTTAAGATTCATCCTGGTGACCCGCCAGGCGTTACGGTAACCACTAACGCAGCAGAATGAGAAAGTCTTTTTTATAAAGACATCACGCTGACTATTTTCGCAGTGTTAATTTTGTCCGGACTGAACAAATAAAAAACAGTCACATGATTAGTTAATTAACTAACTCCAGCCGGGTGAATTTAAATATTTCCAGACAACATTTCAGCTTATTCCAGATACTGACTGAAGCGCAGCAGGTAACCATCCGGATCCTGTACCAGAAACTCCCGCTGGCAGGCGGTAGTCTCCCCGGTGTCATAGTGGTTATCCCGAAGCGGCCGATAGAGCGGAACGTCGTGCTGCTGTAAATGCGCCAGCACAGCCTCAATGTCATCCACTTCGATCTGAAAATTGATGCCCCGCCCCAGCGGCCAGCTCAGATCGGCGGTGTTCCAGCCCTGCGGATGGAACTGCTCAAACATCAGTTGGGCCTCACCGAAGCAGAGGTAAGCGAAGTCAGGCTGCTGTCGCTGGATCCTCACCTCAAAGCCCAGCACCACCGTGTAAAAATGCAGCGAAGTGGCAAAGTCAGTAACGGTCAGTTCTGGCACCATGCGGCTCCAGTAGTGGTGTTGATTATCTTCCATAAAGGCGTCCATTTTTGTCAGTAACGATCTTTGCTCAGCATGCTGCTTTGCAGTTCATCCAGCATCAGCCGCAGTGCAGCAGACTGATGCTGACGCGACGGGTAAAGCCCCCAGATACCAATGCGCTGCGGTTCATAATCGGGTAGTAACGTCACCAGCTTACCCGTTTGCAGTGCGTGGCGAGCCTCCTGCTCAGGCACCATCGCTATTCCGCAATCCGCAATTGCCGTGTCACACAACAGTGAAGAGATGCCAGCACTGAAGTTCCCCTTAACGGCAACCGCGATTTTCTCGCCATCCGCCGCTGTGAAATGCCAGCTCTGTCCGGCAAAGCGACTGTAGTAGAGGCAGTTGTGCTGTGTCAGATCGTCCGGCGTTTCAGGGATACCCCGCTGCTGCAGATACGCAGGTGAGGCGCAGAGTACCGAGCGACATTCTCCAAGGCGACGTGCGATAGCTCCCGGCTCTGGCGCATCGGTGATGCGAATAGCGAGATCAATGCGCTCTCCAATCAGGCTCACCGGCTGATTATTGATTTCCAGTTCGATGCGCAGGGCGGGGTAACGCGCCAGAAAATCGGGGATCACCGGACCGACAAGATGAAGCGCCGTAAAGTGGGCGCAGGCGATGCGTAACGTTCCGGCCGGAATGCCCTGGGTGGTCTCCTGCTGGATTGCCTCTGAAAGCAGGGCCAGCTGACGGGTCTTTTGCAGAATCGCCTCACCGGCAGGCGTCAGGGTGAGTCGCCGTGAAGAGCGATGTAGCAGACGCGTTCCCGCCCACTTCTCCATCTCTTCCAGATAGCGGCTAACCATCGGGCGAGAAATCCCCAGCGCACGCGAGGCAGCACTCAGACTGCCCAGCTCGCAGATCCGGTTAAAAACGGCTGCCGCCGTCACTCTGTCCATCACACCCACCTGTTCGGATTATGAAACCCAGCATCTCTGATTGCGGGAATTCTAACAGATAGCCAGATGGGTAGAATAGCGCCACTGACATTTAACAGAGCCCAATACACCTGCCTGAAGCGGGCATTTATCTCTGAGGATTATCAATGAAAACCACGCTATTACCTGTGATGCTGATTCTGGCTTCGGCCTCCGCCAGTGCGGCCACCCTGCACCTGGAAACCTACAACCCGCAGGAGAAGGGCATCTTCCCTGTCTCCTCAACGCTGGTTTCCGGGCCAACCGAAGCGATTCTGTTTGATGCGCAGTTCAGCACGCTCGACGGTGAAAAACTGGTTGAGATGATTAAAAAGAGTGGCAAAAAGCTGAAGGAAATTGTGATCACCTCTGGCGATCCCGATTTCTACTTTGGTCTGGAGCCGATTGTTAAAGCCTGGCCGGATGTAAAAGTGGTTGCCGCGCCTGCTGTTGTGAAACATATCCAGCAGACGCATGACGCCAAACTGAAATACTGGGGTCCACAGATGAAACAGGGTGCGCCGGATAAGGTGTTCGTGCCTGAAGTGACGCATCAGACCCGTTTTAGCGTCGACGGCGAACAGCTGGAACTGCGTCATCCTGAGCAATATGCCGCTTACATCTGGATCCCTTCTCAGCGCACCATCCTGGGTGGCACGGCTCTTTCCTCTGGCATTCACGTCTGGACGGCTGACACCCAGACCGTTCAGAGCCGTGCGGCGTGGCGTCATATCCTGACTGAAATGCAGACGCTCAAGGCGAAGACTGTGATTCCGGGCCACTACCTCGGCGCACGTCCCGCCGGTTCACAAGCTGTTGATTTTACTCTGAATTACCTGAAGATATTTGAAGCGGCACTGTCACAAGACAAAACCTCAGCAAAGGTAATTGCCACCATGAAAGCCGCCTGGCCGAAACTGGCTGAGCCAGCTTCGCTGGAACTGAGCGCCAAAGTCAACACCGGCGAGATGAAGTGGTAATGTCCGCGGTGAGGCCAGCTATCTGAGTGGTGCGCGGGTTACATCCCTGACCTGAAAAAAGATGCCCAGGCGCTATTTTTTAGCCAGATAGCGCCTGTCATCCCGCGCCTGTATGCGTGCCTCGGCCGGTGACGGGAAGATATAGTGAAACAGATCCCGGTAAAAACTCAGGTGCTTCAGTAATCCTTCCTGGATCGCTTTACTGATGTCTTTGATCAGGAATTCCTGGGTGGTATTGAAGTTAGCGACGCTGAAAAAGGTTTTGTCGTAAACGTTAACGACTCCTTCCCATTTCATCACCTGCTCTTCCGGCGAAGCACCTTCCGAGGCGATAAACATTCCTTTATGGGATTTCACACCCTGTTTGCTGACATAGGTCGTTAAGGCGTCATAACCACGCTTGTTGCGCCAGCGGCAGAATTCATAGGGGACATCGTAATGCGGCAGCACAAAGTCCGGACTGCGAAAATGTTCATCCCCAATCAATCCATCGAGTGTGACCGTGAAATGCAGAAAGTCCTGCAGGAAGTCGAACTGGCGGGTTTTGGTCAGGGTGACATTAATGGAATAGTGACCGGCCTGCACATACCAGTAGTTGGTAAAGCCGATGACCAGAATACAGAACGCCTGCCAGTCACTGAGTCTTCGATCCCCCGCCAGCCCCCTGAAACGGCTGATCATCATCCGTGATTTGGGATGCTGATACGCTTTCAGCAGCGGATCGTTCATACCTTTCAGTAACATCAGGCACACTCCTTGATAGATTGCGCTTATCCTGCCACGCCCTGATCAGGGTGAAAAGTGTCGTTGTTCTGAATGTGACCCCATTAAAGTCTGGCGGGAGGGGAGATACTCACTGTTTGATTTGGGGAAAGAGGATGCAGTTATAACCCGCCAGGCATTGGAGGCCGGGAGCGTACCTGAATAAATGCGATGCCAGCCAACCGGGCAGGTTTGTCAGAGCTTCGCGAGAGTTTTCAGCGTTTCGGGGTTTTGCAGCACCATGCGAATTAATAATACCGCCTGGGCATTAGGCCTGGCTCTACCCTGTTCCCAGTTCTGATATGTTGTCTCGCCGGTGTGAAGATAGTGGGCAAAAACAGCCTGAGAGAGGTTCAGTTTTTCACGTAAGTCGCGCAACTCCTGCGGCGCGATGGTAACGGGGGCACGCTTAGTAACCTTATGACTCTTGAGTGTGATTTTCCCTTCCTGATGATCCTTAAGCTCCTGCATACCCATCATCAGTTCACTGAAAATATCGCGTTCAGTCATGTCTTAACCCTTTTTTGATCACATTCAGCGCGGTCGCCAGGGCGTCACGCTGTTGCTTAGTCAGATCGTCGCGTTGATCTTTATCATAGATAGTAAACAGGATGAATTGGCATTGTGCATTCGTCCAGTAATAGATAACCCTGATTCCGCCTCTTGCACCCTTGTGTCGGCGCTCATCCCTGAAACGAACTTTCCGCAGTCCGCCTGTATCAGATATCAAATCGCCCTTCTCAGGGTCCGCCAGCAACATGTTCTGAAATAGCCGAAACTGATCATCACTCAGATAGTCAGCTCGGTATTTCTGAAAGCTGGAAAGCTCGATGAATAATGCGTCCATGTCTTATCCCATCCCCAACCAGGGGATAGAATATCCTTAAGTTGGGGACAGTTCAACCTGACTGCATTCTCTTTTCTCTGTCTTGTTAATTGAACCTCTGATCTGTTCCCCCCAGCACCTCACTCACCCCCGCCACCAGCTTCCGCACTTTTTCAGGAATAAAACGGGCATCCGGGAACACCGCATAAAGATAGCGGTCGGGAAGTCGCCAGTCCGGCAACACCCGCACCAGTCGGCCGGAGGCCAGCACGTCTGCGCCAATCAACGTCTGTAAACCGCCGATCCCCAGCCCCGCTTCAAGGGCCTGGATTAAGGCATCACTATTGTTAGAGCGAAACGCGCTCTCAACCGGCACAGTCACATTTGCAGTCGCCGAAACCAGCTGCAGGGGCGCATCAGGCGATACACCGCTGAAACGTATGTGTGGATGCCGCCGCAGATCATCGGGTGTCTGCGGCGTGCCGTTTCGCGCTATCCACTCCGGGGAAGCGACCAGCACGGTTTCAACCGTGGTCAGTGAACGGGCAGCCAGCGTGGCGGGCGGTGACTCGCTAAGGCGGATCGCCACATCGACGCCCTCGGCGATGAGATCCGACAGGCGATCCTCCAGCGCAATATTCAGACGCAGTGCGGGATGCGCCTGCTGGAAGGCGATCAGATGCGGCATCAATCGCTGCCCTACGCCGCTCGGCAGCTGAATATGCAGTTTGCCGTGAAGCGGCTGCGAACCGGGCCGCAATTGCTGCTCAAGTTCATCCATCGCACTGAGCAGTTGCCTGACCTGCTGCAGATAAAGCTGCCCCTGCTCCGTCAGCGCCATTTTTCTTGTGGTACGGTGCAGCAGCACCACACCCAGCGCCTCTTCCAGCGAGGCGATCTGCTGGCTCACCGCAGACTGCTTCATGCCGTTTTGCCGTGCCGCCGCCGAAAAAGATCCCGCATCCGCTACCCGGACGAAGGTCTGTATCGCCGTCAGTTTGTTCTGCATTTATTGGTTTTCCTGATAAGTGATATCCGGTTAAGGGGATTTAATCAGAATAACGCACAGGTGAGAATGCGACTTCTCTCTTAACAAGGTAATGATCATGAAAACGACGCTGGGTAAAAAGGTGGCGCTGGTGGCGGGAGCCAGCGGGATCGTCGGCCAGCAGCTCAGTCAGGCGCTGGTCGCAGACCAGTGGCAGGTGACTGCGCTGACTCATCGGTCAGACTTAGCGGTTAGCGGAACCGGGGTTATCGCGGTAGATCTGCGCGACGTACAGCAGAGCCATGAACGCCTGGCCTCCCTCACTGACGTCACCCATATCTTTTACAGCGCCTGGCTGAACGCCGCGGATTGGGCGTCGATGGTAGGGCCAAATCTGGCCATGCTGCAAAATCTGGTGCGGACAATGGAAGATATCGCCCCGCTTGAGCACGTCAGTCTGATGCAGGGATACAAAGTGTACGGCGCCCATCTCGGCCGGTTTAAGACTCCGGCGCGGGAAAGCGATCCCGGCGTGCCCGGTGCCGAGTTCAACGCCGCCCAGCTGAACTGGCTGAGCGCACAGCAGCAGGATAAAACCTGGCACTGGAGCGCACCACGGCCCGGCGTTGTCGGCAGCGATCGGCCTGGGAACAGCATGAATCTGGCGCTGAGTCTGGCGATCTATGCGTCGATCTGTCGCGCGGCACGGCTGCCTTTTCGCTTTCCCGGTTCGCCGGAAACCTGGCACAGCATGGTCGATTTTACCGATGCCACACTGCTTGCCGACGCCACGATCTGGGCCGCGTGCAGCCCTGAGGCGCAAAATCAGGCATTTAACATCAATAATGGCGATCTCTGGCGCTGGAGTGAGCTGTGGCCGGTGATTGCAGCGTGGTTTGACCTGGACATCGCGCCGCCGGTTTCGCTGTCGTTCCGGCAGATGTTCCAGGACTACCGTGCGCTGTGGCGGGAAATTGCCACTGAGAACGCACTTATCGAAGCCGATATTCTGAGGCTCAGTGACGGTGCTTTCGCTGATTTTGTTTTTGGCTGGAACTACGACATGTTTGGCGACGGCAGCAAATTAAGGCGGGCAGGCTTTCACGGTCATCGTGCAACGGATGAGATGTTCTGCGATCTGTTTACCCGCTTTCGTGTGGCGCGGGTTATTCCGTGATCTGTCAGTGAAAACGCAGAGAGCGAGGATGTCGCTCTCTGCATCCAGTCGTCTTAGCGCCCTTTCTTCTTACGTCCCGGCTGGACAAAGCGTTTGCGTGAGGCACCGTTAGGATCCGCTTTTTCAGCGGGTTTCGCGGCACTCTTCTGCGGTTTTTTAGCGGCAGCGGCTTTTGCCGGAGCCTTCGCCTTCTTCGCGGGTTTATCTTCTGAAGAAGAGTTCTCCAGCAGTTTAAACAGCTCAACGAGTTCGTCGTCGGTGAGATCACGCCATTCGCCCAGCGGCAATCCCTTGAGATTGACGTTCATGATGCGCGTCCGCTCAAGCTTCGTGACCTCAAAGCCAAAATGCTTACACATGCGGCGAATCTGGCGATTCAGTCCCTGGACCAGCGTGATACGGAAGACAAACGGCGCTTCCTTTTTCACTTTGCACTTTTTGGTCACCGTGCCCAGCATCGGCACCCCCGCGCTCATCCCGGCAATAAACTCATCGGTGATCGGCTTGTCGACGGTAACGACATACTCTTTTTCGTGGTTGTTACCGGCCCGCAGGATCTTGTTGACCAGATCGCCGTGGTTGGTGAGGAAAATCAGGCCCTGAGAATCTTTATCGAGGCGGCCAATCGGGAAGACGCGCTTGCTGTGATTAACGAAGTCGCTGATGTTATCGCGCTCGCCCTCTTCCATGGTGGTGATGATTCCCACCGGCTTATTCAGCGCAATCAGCACCAGATCGTCTTCGTCGCGAGGTTCAATCAGCTGACCATTCACCTTCACCACATCGCCTGCAAATACCTGCGCGCCCACAGCGGCGCGTTTGCCGTTAATGAAAACGTTGCCCTGCTCGATGTAACGATCGGCGTCACGACGGGAGCAGATGCCGCTCTCGCTGATGTATTTATTAAGACGTGTTGATGATCCAGTCAGCATGATTCCTCCAAAAAACGCGGACTATACCCTACCGGCGGAGGCTTGCGAAGTCTTTGGACGGGAAACTTGTGCCGCTTTTTGCCAGCCCGACGGTTGTCCGCAATTACAGGTCAATTTCCATCGCCATACAGCGCAGCGCGCAGCCCGCCAGCTTTGACGGATAGAGACTTTCTCCCAGCGGCCGGAAGCCATGCTGCTGATAAAAGCTCACGGCGTTTGGTGTCGACTCCAGCGTCAACCGGCGATAGCCACGCTGTAGCGCCTCCGCTTTGATGGTATTGATGATCCGGCCCGCCATTCCCTGCCCAGCGAAGCCGGGCAGCGTAAAAATGGCTTCAACGCTGGCGGCCGCAAGATCCAAAGATCCCATCGCCACCGGCACGCCGTCCGGGGCATCAATCACGAAGAAAGGATTCACGCGGATCATCGCGGGAAAGCTGGCGGGCATGCGGTCCGGCGTCCAGGCGGCGAGCACATCGGGTGGATAGGCGTGCTGGCAGCCATGACGGATGGCCAGATTGCGGATGTTCCATAACGTGTGCGCCTCTTCGGGCGATGCCTGCCTGACAATCATGATGCACTCCGGCTCCTGAACAGAGCCGTTACGTTATCACACTGCAGCGCGGGTATCTGCGAACCGTGCCAGGTTCGCACGACATTGGCCCTTCCCGGAATGCACGGGATGTTCAAATGCTGCTGCATTGGCAACCTCCCTGTCTGTTGGTTGCTGCATTTGCAGCAGTGAATTCCAGCAGTAGAATTTTTAATGCATAAATATCAGATAATTATAGTCTGGCACGGTTACTGCTTTAATTTTCTTTTATACCTGAAAGTTTGGAAGTCTTTACGTTCCCATTGATTCAGCTATATATCAGGAGAAAACCATGTCACTGAACCAACCCTTACAGTTCGCTTACTGGGTGCCGAATGTCTCGGGCGGACTGGTCATCAGCCAGATTGAGCAGCGAACCCGCTGGGATGCTGACTACAACCGTAAACTGGCGCAGATTGCCGAGCAGGCGGGTTTCGATTATGCGCTGACGCAGATTCGGTTTACCGCCGGATATGGTGCAGATAACCAGCATGAATCGGTCACCTTCTCGCAGGATTTACTCAGCCACACCTCGAAGCTAAAAGTGATTGCTGCCCTGCTACCCGGCCCGTGGAACCCGGTATTAGCGGCAAAGCAGATTGCCACCATCAGCCATCTTTACGGGCCACGCATCGCCGTTAACATCGTCAGCGGCTGGTTCCGTGGGGAGTTCAAAGCGATCGGCGAACCCTGGCTCGATCACGAAGAGCGCTATCTGCGTTCTGAAGAGTTTATTCGCTGCCTGCGCGGCATCTGGGCCGAAGAGAGCTTTACCTTTGCCGGTGATTTTTATCGCTTCCGCGACTACGCCATGAAACCGAAACCGCTGTCACCGCTACCGGAAATTTTTCAGGGCGGCAGCTCCCGTGCGGCGCGCGACATGGCCGCCAGGGTGTCAGACTGGTATTTCACCAACGGTAATACGCCGGAAGGTGTTCGTCTGCAGGTCGGGGATATCCGCGAAAAAGCGGGCCGCAACCAGCATCAGGTCAGAATCGGACTGAACGGGTTTGTAATTGCACGTGAGAGCGAGCAGCAGGCGCAGGCCGTGCTTCAGGAGATCATCAGCAAAGCCAACCCGGATGCGGTGAAAGGCTTTCAGCATGAAGTCAAAAATGCAGGCAGTGCTTCACCCGAAGGCGAGGGAAACTGGGCGAAATCGTCGTTTGAGGATCTCGTGCAGTACAACGATGGTTTCAAAACCAACCTCATCGGCACGCCCCAGCAGATTGCTGAACGGATTATCGAACTGAAGAAGGCCGGTGTCGATCTGCTGCTACTGGCGTTTCTGCACTTCCATGAAGAAGTGGAGTTCTTTGGGCGTGAAGTGATACCGCGGGTCCGCGAGCTGGAGGCGCAGGCGGCGCTGGTCGAAGCATAAAAATGACGAGTTTAAGCAGAGAGAAAAACTAAAAGCAGCGGGGAAATAATGAACACGCAATGCTGCTGCAACGTCGCCCGCCGCTATCCTGTTGAGATAGCGACCGGCGACGAAGAGCAAAGCTGAACGCTTAAAAACGGGCGTTAAGTCCGACGTTCCATGTCACCTGATGCGTGTCGCTGTTGCCTGCCACTGCCGAGACGCCAGCGAACGCATTGACCGATGCGCCAATCGGCACGCTTGCGCCGACCGCCATATCGATCCAGTTATCATCGCGCGAGCCGCTGCTACGGGTAAAGGCGGTGCGGGTCGACTTCAGTCCGGCGGTGACCGCAGAGTCGCTGTCACCAAACTGGTGGTTGTAGCTGACCTGCGCCCAGGGATTGATCAGCAGATCTTTGCTGTCGATGCGCCAGCCGACCGAGCCGATTTGTGAGTGCAGTGTCTGGTCACCAAATCGCATAGATGTGCTGCTGTTGCCCTCTTCCTGATAGCCTTCGACCTGGGTGTAGTCGAGCGCATAGCTGGCCATCGGGCCGGTGGAAACATAGCGGCCCAGCGGTAAATCCCAGCCTGTCTGCACCCGCATTCCCAGCACTTTACCGTCGCTACTGCCTTTCTCCGTGCGGGTCGCCGGTCCCAGCCGGATCTGACGCTCGATATCATCAAAGTTGAGATCGGCATAATGGGCGTCCGCATTGATCCATCCACCTTCCAGATAATGGAACTGACTCCAGAGCGCGACGAGATTGCCGCGCAGACGGTAATCAAAACGCGACGAGGGATCCTGCCGTTGCGAGGTGGTGGAAAGCAAGGCGCCGGCCTGCCAGTGATCGGTCAGCTGATAGCCCACACCTACGGTGCCGGTGGCGCTGGTAGCATCGCCATCAAGCAGGCTGTCGCCGCGGAAATCACGCTGCTGCCCGGCGTAACCGCCGAAAACGGTAAATTCTCCGGCGCTGGCAGGCTGCTGGCGCTGCTGCTGCAGATGTCCATCGAGCGTATTATGCGCATCGCCCACCAGCATCGACGGTGCCTGACTTAACGCGGCCACCTGCAGCGGAGCATTCAGCACCGACTCAATATAATCGGCGATCAGCGCATGCACTGCCGGGCTGGGATGCAGCCGGTCGGCGAACAGATATTGCTGCGACTGCGAAAATCCTGGCGTTGAGGAGGTGCAGTCCATTGATGAGACGCCAGGCGGGCAGGCCATGCCAGCCGTGTTGCTGAGTCCATACAGGCGCGGATTATCGATCACCTCATTGAACAGGCCATTGATATCCACCCGGGCGATGTTCCCGCGTGCCGCCACCAGCCCCTGCTCTTCAGCCTGGTTGTAACGGTCGGTGAGTGTGGCCGCCTCCTGACTCAGTAACTGCCAGGCAGCAATCAGCTGTTGCGCCAGGGCATCGCGGATAAGTGGAATGGAAGAGACCTGGCCAGCTGCCTCATTAAGCGCGGTTTCAATCGCCTGCTCTCTTGCGGCCCGGTCAGGCGTGGTGGTGGTGCTCAGCGACTGAAACAGCGCCGCCGTTGCGGGTTGCGCGGCCGGGCCCAGCACCTGCAATATCGCCTGCAATAAAGCAGGCGTCGCCCCCACATTCGGCACCGTCGGCACAATCACCGTTCCGGCCCCGGCATTCAGCAACCGGCTGACCTGTGAGGCCGCCGCACTGGCACTGTTATCCACGATCTGCTGCGCAGCGAGCGGCGCAAGGGCTGCTGCCGCTAAATCATTGCCGCCAATCCAGTGGATATAGAGACCGTTCGGGTCGGCCCGTCCGCCACGCGCCGCAAGGTAGCTATCAAGCTGATCCTGCGTATTAAACAGGGGATTAATGGCCGGCACCGCAACGGCACCACCTTCGGCATAGTTGCTCCCGCCCTGGGATGAGGGACGCAGGGTATCGCCCAGCGACTGCGCCAGGATCTCGTCATAAAGTGGGTGGGTTGCACCATCATAGGTAAAGCGTCCTACGTTGCCGCCGTCACTCAGGCTATCGCCAAACACGGTGAGATCGCTCCATGCCAGTGCAGGCAAAGGGGACAACAGGCTCAGGGTCGCACAGCAAAAAAGGTATTGCGCGTGAAGGGGTTTCATCAGCAGCTCCGCACAAATCAAAATGAAAAAAGAGACGCACCCGGTGGCGCGGCAAGCTGTAAGCGTAGACGTCTGAGAAAAGTGGCAGAAGAAAAGACACGATCGCCGTCGCAAACCGGAGAAATTTGACTTAAAGAAGAGCCATGACATCCAGATTTTCGGTAAATCCCGGTCACAGCTCAGTAATACAGGCTACTTTTTGCTGGCGGGTTTCAGCCCGCGATAGAGATCCTGCAACCGTTTCATAGTTTTCACCGTGCGCTGCGGCAGCGTCGAGGCCACCGACAGGATCAGCATCTCCAGACAAACCATAATCGTGCCGTGTAACGGAATGCGCCCCTTCTCGCCACCGCGAGGCACATTAATTACCACATCCGCCTCCCGCGCGAAAAACGAATCCGTGGCGTTGGTCAGCAGAATGATCGGAATATCCAGCCGTTTCGCTTCTCGTACCACGGTAGTCCCTTCCCGGTGCGCCGACTGCTGCGCCATCATCACCAGCACATCGCCACGCTGCAGCGCCAGCATCTGTTCTGCCAGCGCAATACCGGCGCGATTCAGGGAAAAGGCAGGCAGACCGATACGGTTCAGCAGCCGCACGCTGTAGTCCGCCAGAATACCCGAGGCATTAATACCAAAAATAGCCACTTCCCGCGCTTCGCCCAGCAGTGCCACGGCATCTGCCACCGCCACCCGATTCTGCGGCTGCGATAGCACCTCACAGGCGTGCCGGTGGCCATCCAGCACAAAGTCGATGGCGCTGTTCACGTCGCTGGTCACCTCACTGACGGTGGTGATCATCTTATCTTCAGAGGTCAGTGACGGGCCAAACCAGGCTTTCAGCGTCTGTTTAAGGTCGCGCAGCCCGCTAAAGCCCAGGGCCTGAATAGCGCGGATCACGGTCGCGTCAGAGGTGTGATTCGCTACGGCGATCTCCATCGCGGTACTTTCGAGCACCATTTCGCGCTGTTGGTCGATATAACGTGCCACGTCCAGCAGACGGGGTGAGAGCTGCTTTTCGCGGGCACGAAGACGCTCTGCCACCACATCTACTCTGTTTTTTACCGGCCTGTTCTGTTTCATGCTGTTCCTGCTGGTGGCGTTAAGGTCTGCAAGGCTGATTACCGATCGGGTTAAAGGAGAAGATTTCACAGTCAGAAAATGTAGTGAAAGCGTCATGCCGTTCCGGATTTCACCTGCAAATGATAGGGCTTTAGGCGTGCCGCATTATCTCAACATGAAATAATACTCATTAATTTCAGTAAAATGAAATGATCACCCAGACTGGCAGCCAGTGAGAAGCGACACGGCAAAAATGTAGTAAATCCAGTCCAAATTATGTTTACTACTACACTACCGGATGTTTGAATGATTCTCAATTACAGATGAGAAGTATTGTCGTCCGGGCGGCGTAAAGACCTCAAAACCCTGATGCGCTTCTCCTCTGCTTAAAGCGCTGCATATTGCAGACCACCTCCAGGGAAGCCCTGCATAGCAGTCAGCCATCAGGGCGTATTTGCTTCAGAAACTGCCAGTAACAGACACGAAAAGAAAAATGAAAAACAAAGACTCACGATATCCGGCCCGGTACCCCGCTCTGGTCGTGGCGATTTGCGGCAGCATGATACTGCCACAGGTCAGTGCAGCAGCCGACAGCGCACCGGATATGACCGTGACCGCGGATGCCAGTTCAGAGGGAAATTACAGCGCCAGCGAGAGCAGCGTTGCCAGCAAAATGCCGACCGCGCGACTCGATGAGGCGCAATCGGTCAGCGTGGTGACACAGCAACAACTGGAGGATTTCCAGGTCAGCTCACTGGCGGATGCGATGCGCTTTGTCAGCGGCGTCTCCGAGGCGAACACGCTGGCTGGCACCGAAGATGGCTTTGTACGACGCGGTTTTGGCAGCAATGCCGATGGTTCCGTCTACCGGGATGGCATCCGCAGCAGTCAGGGACTCAATTTCGATGCTACGACCGAACGGGTTGAGGTGCTGAAAGGCTCCTCCTCGCTGCTGTATGGCATCCAGAATCCAGGCGGCATTATCAATGTGGTCAGCAAAAAGCCGCAGTACAACTGGCACTCCAGCGTCACCGGACGTTACGCCAGCGAAGGCGGCGGCGCAGGCACGGTGGACGTTACCGGCCCGCTGGGCAACGGCTTCGCCTTCCGGCTGATCGCCGAGAAACAGAATCAGGATTACTGGCGCAACTTTGGCAGTGAAGAGCACACTCTGCTGGCACCGTCGCTTCAATGGTTCGGCGAGCAAGCCAGCTTTTTAATCAGCTATGCCGACTATCGCTATGACATTCCCTACGATCGCGGCACGGCCTTTATCGACGGCAAGCCGATCGATATCGGTTACAAAGATCGTCTGGATGACAAAGCTAACCATGCCTGGGGCCACAACAAAACCCTGAATGCCCACTATGACTGGCAGTTTAATGATGAGTGGCGCACCCGGTTAACACTGGGCTGGAACCAGCGACGCTATGACAACGATGAAGTGCGCGTGACCGCGGTGAATGCCAGCAGCGGCGTGGTCACACGTCGCGCCGATGCCAATCGCGGGTTTAACCACAAAACCAAATATGTGAGCTGGGATCTGCTGGGCAACCCGGAACTCCTGGGGATGCAGCACGCGCTGGTGGTGGGCACCGACTATGAGATGAACCAGACTTATCGCGCCCATCAGTATCAGGGCAAGGTTAACCGCCAGTTCAGTTACTTCAGTCCCGAATATGACGTGCTGTCACCGGTCACAGACGCCAGCACCGAAAACACCGCCGGGGCGAATAACCTGAACCGAATTCATAGCCGGTCGCTTTACGCCAAAGACAGCATTTCGCTCACACAGGACTGGATTGTAGTGCTGGGCGGGCGTTATCAGCATTATGAACAGCGTGCCTCTCGTGGCTTCAACCCGCAGGTGGAAACCCTGAACGATGAGGGTAATAAGTTTCTGCCGCAGGCAGGGGTGATCTACAAACTCACGCCCGATCTCTCTTTCTACACCAGCGTCAGCAAGTCATTCACACCTTCTACTGATGTGGATGATGACGGCAACGTCGGCAAACCGGAACAGGGCACCAGCTGGGAAGTCGGCAGTAAATGGCAGCTTTCGCCAAAACTGCTGGCTACCGTGGCGCTGTATCGGATAGATGAACGGGCGATGTCGCTGAGTATCAATGGCAGCACGCGGGCCATTGATAAAGCCCGATCGACTGGCGCTGAATTTGAACTGAACGGTGAGATTGCGCCAGGCTGGGATTTGAGTGCGAACTACAGCTATGATCAGGCAGAAATCGTCAGCGACCGGGTAAATCCGGATAACAACGGCAATCGTCTGCAGAATGCCCCGCGTCATGCTGGTGCACTCTATCTGAGCCATGAGCTGCAGGTCAGTGGCCTGCCCGGATCGCTGCGACTCGGCGGCGGTGCGCGTTACGTCGGCAGCCGTGCAGGCGATCCCGATAACAGTTTCACCCTGCCCGATTACGTGGTGGCAGACAGCTTCGTGGCGTGGAAAAATCGCCTGTTCGGCGAACAAACCGAGCTGCGTCTGAACATTAATAACCTGTTTAACCAGCACTACTACACGTCAAGCGGCGGCAATCTGCGCGTCCGTGAAGGCGAAACCCGCAACCTGATGGTACAGGCCCGTGTTGAATTTTAAATCGCTTCGATCTGCGCTGGTGATGCTTAGCGTGATGCTGGTCAGCGCGGGCGCACAGGCCCGCACGCTGACTGACATCACCGGTCGTGAGGTCACCATTCCCGACCATCCGCAGCGCATTGTGCTGGGTGAAAGCCGGATGCTCTACAGCGTCGCGCTGCTGACGCCAGGCAATCCGCTGCAGCATATTGCTGGCTGGCCGCAGGATCTGAAAAAGTATGATCCGCAGACCTGGCAGCTTTTTGCCCGTCAGTTTCCGCAGATGGAGGATATTCCGGTAGTGGGGATGGATGGCGTCAATGACATGAATCCCGAACAGGTGATCGCGCTCAGGCCTGACGTGGTGATCCTGCCGCAGCTGGCGCGCGGCAGTGACAATGGGGCCATTCTGGAGAAGATGCTCGCTGCGGCGAATATCCCGGTGGTGAAGATCGATCTGCGGGTTGAGCTGCTGAAAAATACCGAACGCAGCATCACACTGCTGGGCGAGGTCCTGAATCAGCCCCGGCGGGCTGCTGACTTTAATCGCTTTTACCGCAGCCATATGCAGCGCATTGCGAGTCGTCTGGCGGGTTACCACGGCCCGAAACCCTCCGTGCTGCTGCAGCTGCATCTGGGACGACGCAGTGAATGCTGCGTCACCTCAGTGAATGGCAATCTGGGTGAGCTGCTGACGTTTGCTGGTGGCAATAACATTGCCAGCCAGCAGATTAAAGGCGTGTTCGGGCGGCTGAGTGAGGAGAGCGTGATTGCGGCCCAGCCGGATTACTACTTTGCCACCGGCACCGGCAGCGCCGATGAAGCGGGTGCGCTGAAACTCGGCCCCGCCGTCACCACGGCGCAGACCCGGCAGAGCCTGCTGGCGCTGACCGGTCAGCAGAATGCACTGAAGCAACTCACCGCGCTGCGCGACGGTCATGCGGGAGCTATCTGGCACAACTTTTACCTCAGTCCGTGGCACGTCGTAGCGACCGAATTCTTTGCTACCACGCTCTATCCGCAGCTGTTCCGCGACGTCGATCCTGAACAGACATTGCGGCAAATGTTCCATGATTTCCTGCCGATCCCCTATTCGGGCAGCTACCTCTATCGGCTGGCACCCGAGGCAAAGCCGGCATCAGGCGGCTGACTGCCGGCGATTTTTAACCCGGACGATATCGGCCATCACCGACAGCGCAATCTCCGCCGGGGTTTTGCTGCCGATGGGCAGGCCGATGGGCGCATGGATGCGATCCAGTTCGGCCCGATCCATACCGGCGATCTGTTGCAGTCGCGCCCGCCGCTTCTCGCTGTTTTTCACCGATCCCATGATGCCGATATAGAACGCGGGTGTGGCAATCGCCTCCATCATCGTCAGGTCATCAATACGCGGGTCGTGGGTCAGCGCCACAATCGCCACCGCAGCGTGCGCGCCGTTCAGCTCCAGCCAGCGCGCCGGATGCTGTGACACCAGCGTCACGTTGTCTACGCCGCTGAAGTGGCTTTCCAGTTCCGTCAGCATCTCCGGGCGGTGCTCACAGACCCGCACGTGAAAGCCGAGGATCTGCCCGAGCCGGATGCACTCATAGGCCACGCTGGAGTAGCCCGCGATCAGCAGTTCCGGTATCGCGCCGACCGGCAGTAACATCTGCTCCTCGCTGGCATCCAGCGCGGGCAATACGCGATCGGCGGCCATCACTTCCCACTGCGCACGTTCGCCGGGCCGTATCATTTTCACCATCGGCTGTTGTCCGCTCAGCGCGCGCTGCATCGCTGTCAGCAGCGCCAGCGTGGCCTCATCGGGCGGCAAATATTCGATCACGATTTCCAGACTGCCGCCGCACGGCAAATTAACATCAGGACGGATACCGCCCTCACCATAACGCACCCGCTGACTGCTGGCGCGATAAGACCCGGCCGCCAGCTGCGCCAGAAAATCCTCTTCAATGCAGCCGCCCGACAGCGATCCGCAGTATGCCCCGGTTTCGTTAACCGTCATCAGGGTGCCTGGCGCGCGCGGCGAAGAGCCATAGGTGCGCAGCACGGTGCAGAGCCAGACCTGCTGGCCCGACTGGCAGCTGCTCAGTGCCGCATTAATTACGCGTTGATCCAGCGTTATCATGAAAATTCCTTAATCAGCTGTAGATCGGCAGGGAAATCGATATCACACAGGCAACCGCGATCGTGAAGCGTTAGCCGGACGGCCTGCGATTTCACTATTGCCTGCGGCCCGGCATCGCCCTGTAACGTGCTCAGCATCTGATAGCATTGCTGCTGAAAGCCCACCGGATGGCCGGGCCTGCCGTCAATCCACGGTCTGACAATCACCGCATCTGCCAGCGCGGCACTCACAGCGCGGTAACTTTCAGACGTTACAAACGGCATATCGCCCAGCGCAATCAGCCAGCCGTCGTAATCGCGGCTGGCGTTAACGCCGGCGGCGATCGATTCGCCCAGCCCGCCGCTGTCACAGAGCACCAAAGTCGCCTGCGTGCAGAGCTGATGGATTGCCGATGCGTCGGGTCGTGTCACCACGAACAGGTCAAGCCCGCTGGCAGCGGCCTGCTCCAGTGAATGTTGCAGCACGGGCTTGCCCTCCAGATCGGCCAGTAGCTTATGCTCGCCTGCCTGCTCACGAAAACGGCGGCTCAGCCCGGCGGCCAGAACAACCAGCGCTATCTTCACTCTCTTTCTCCGCTCAGCGTGCAAAACGGGCGCAGGCTTCAGCCCACGCCCGTAAAACGACAATCAGACCTGCTGGCAGCAGGTCAGGAACCGGCTCAGATAATCTTGTCGAGCGTAATCGGCAGGTCGCGTACCCGCTTGCCGGTGGCATGGAACACCGCATTACTGATCGCTGCCGCAACGCCAACGATACCCAGCTCACCTACCGGTTTACCGCCCATCGTGGTCGCCTCAAAATCAGGCTCGCCCACGTTGATGGTGGTGATGTCAGGAATATCGCCATTCACCGGCACCAGATAATCCGCCAGGTTGTTGTTAATCACCCGACCGTTACGCGGATCGACAATGCCCTCTTCCATCAGCGCCTGACCGACACCCATGATCATGCCGCCAATCCACTGGCTGCGGGCCAGTTTAGGATTGTAGAGACGACCACTGTCGAGTGCCGCCACCATCCGTTTTACCCGAATCGTGCCGAAATCTTCATCAACGCGCACTTCAACAAAATGCGCACTCCAGCTGTGGGCAGAGAATTTTTCAGGACGGGTGCCGTCATTGAGGTTGCGCACCATCTTATCGCGCTCGCTTTCTGACATATCGTCCGGGAAGGTCCCGCCTTTCACCGCGAGGCTCTCCGCCGGTGCCAGGCTCGCCAGTTCCGCAAATGACACGGCCTGGTCGCTGCCCTGCTTATGCTGCACCCCGTCGCCTTTCAGCGTGAGCTGAGACACGGGCGTTCCCTGCAGCGGCGACTGTGGCAGTTCGCTTGCCAGCTTCAGAAGCTGGTCGCGCATGCGTTTAGCGGTGTCGTCCACTGCGGCGGTTACGTTACCCGCCAGCTGCGATCCGCCCGCGACACCCGCGCGCGGCAGCTCGGTATCACCCAGCTGAACCTCAATGGTGGTAGAGGCGACGCCCAGAATGTCGGCAGCGGTCTGCGCCAGAATGGTATAGGTGCCGGTGCCGATATCTGCACCGCCACACTGCACCACAAAGGTTCCCTGCGGCGTCAGGATGATCTTCGCCTCGGCGGGCAATTTGTTGACCGGATAGGTGCCGGAAGCCATGCCCCAGCCAATCAGTTCACGCCCTTCGCGCATTGATCGCGGCGTCATGATCCGCTGGTCCCAGCCAAAAGCTTCGGCCCCTTTCTGATAGGCTTCTTTCAGACGGCGCGAACTCCACGGCAGATCGAGCTGATAATCTTTATCTGCCCAGTTGCGCAGGCGTAGCTCCAGCGGATCGATGTTCAGGGCATAGGCCATCTCATCCATCGCGACTTCCAGTCCAAAGGCGCTGGGGTTTTCACCTGGCGCGCGCATCCAGCCTGGCGTAACGGTGTTGATCGGCCTGATCTGATGCTGAGCGGAGACGTTCTCTACCGCATACATACGGGCTGTAACTTTGCTGCAGTTCTCGGCAAATACGTCGATGAGTGACGTTTCACTGAAGCTGCGCTGGATAATCGCCTGGATTTTGCCATCACGGGATGCGCCCAGCTCCAGCTGTTGCGAGGTGGCGGCACGTCCGCCGAGGCCGGTAAAGGTCTGCGGACGGGTCAGCGACACCTTAATCGGGCGGTTAAGCGCCCGCGACGCCACACTCGCCAGCGCGACGTGGGTATAAGGCACCGGCTTGGAGCCAAATCCGCCGCCGACATAAGGCGAGATGATGCGCACGTCTTTAACGTCAATGCCCATCCACTCGGCGATTTCCACCTGCGCGCCCGCTACCCACTGGCTCGGCTCCCAGACGGTGATGCGTCCATCCTGCCACTGCGCCACACAGGCGTGCGGTTCCATCGGCATGTTGTATTCGCGCGGCGTGGTGTAGCGCTGACTCAGGCGCACCTCAGCCTGCTGCATCGCTGCCTGCGCATCGCCCATATCGATATCCTGCTTCGGGAGCGGTTTCGGCTCGACGCCCTCATCGGTAGCAAAAATCAGCGCGGGTGAGGTTTCATAGTCAATTTCCACCAGAGAGGCGGCATAGGTCGCCTGCTCAAACGTCTCTGCTACCACCAGACCGATGTTCTGACCGTTGTGAATAATCACATCGTCCTGAATCGGGGTGTACGTTGTCTGCGCTGCGCCGCCGTCGGCAATCGCGGTGGGTTTGTTGATCTTCAGCGTGTTCAGGTGGGTATAGACCGCCAGCACACCCGAGGCCTGCTGCGCCTTTTCTGTCGACATGCGGCTAATACGCCCGCTGGCGACGGTAGACTGGATCACTACGCCATAGAGCGGATTCTCCGGCTGATGTTCAACCGCATAACGCGCCTCGCCGGTGACTTTTACTTTGCCGTCGCCCCGCGAACGTGAGGCACCCAGTCCTTCAATCGGGGTGTCTGCCGCTGAGTTCACCGTCTGAACATCCGGACGCGCTTTGTCGTTTACGTCACTCATGCGGTTTCTCCTGCTGCCATCAGCGCGCGTGCAATCACACGTGGCGCCAGTTTGACTTTATAGGCGTTGTGAGTCAGCGCCTGCGTTTCCTGAGTAATCAGTTCTGCTGCCTGGAACACCGTTTCTTCATCGAACGGCTGGCCTTCCAGCGCCTGCTCCACTGACCTGACCCGCCAGGGTTTGGTCGCCACACCGCCCAGCGCGATATGCACCTGACGCATCACACCGTTCTCCAGCGTGAAGCCTGCGGCCGCACTGGCTGCAGCAAACTCATAGGAGCTGCGGTCGCGGACTTTGAGGTAGTGGGAGTGACGGAGTGACCCGGTTTGCGGCACTTCAATAGCCATAATGATTTCATCGTCGCGCAGGTCGTGTTCACGATCAGGCGTATTACCCGGCAGCAGGAAGAAATCATCAACTGCGATGCGGCGTGTTTCGCCCTGCTGATTCTGCAGGACCACGATGGCGTCAAACGCCACCAGCGCGACCGCCAGATCGCCGGGATAGACTGCGATGCAGCTGTCGCTGGCACCCAGAATCGCATGGCTGCTGTTAACGCCATCGAGTGCGGCGCAGCCGGAACCCGGATTGCGTTTGTTGCAGGCGGTAAAGGTCGCCGGATCGCGATAATAGGCACAACGGGTGCGCTGACGTAAATTACCGCCCAGCGACGCCATGTTACGAATCTGCGGAGAGGCGGCCTGCCACAGACTGCCATAAATGGCTGGCGCACTTTGCTGGCAGGCGGGATGATCCGCCAGCTGGCTCATGGTGACCAGCGCGCCGGCGGTTATTTTATCGTCGTCAAACTGCAGATTTTTCAGCTCGGTTAATCCGCTGATGCCAATTAACTGCGGTGGCGTTAAGACCCCACACTTCATCAGATCGAGCTGCGTGGTGCCGCCTGCCAGCAACTGGCTGCCTGACTGCTGTTTCAGGGATGCGGCTTCCTGTGGAGACTGCGCGACTTTCCAGCTGAATTCATTCATGCGGACTCCTTCGCCATCTCTGCAGCGGCCTGTTTAATCGCATCGACGATATGCGGATAAGCCCCGCAACGGCAGAGGTTACCGCTCATGTATTCACGGATCTCATCGTCCGAACCGGCGTGGCCCTCTTTAATGCAGGCGACGGCGGACATAATCTGTCCCGGCGTGCAGTAGCCACACTGGAAGGCGTCATTTTCCATAAAGCAGCGCTGCACCGGGTGCAGTTCACCCTCGTTGGAAGCCAGCCCTTCAATGCTGGTGACTTCAGCGCCGTCTGCCTGCGCCGCCAGCGTCAGGCAACTCAGCACCCGCTGACCATTGATCAGCACCGTACAGGCACCACACTGCCCCTGGTCGCACCCTTTTTTGGTGCCGGTCAGGTTCAGGTGCTCGCGCAGTGCGTCGAGCAGCGTGACACGCGGATCGACCTGCATCTGTTGCGACTGGCCATTGACCTGCATTGTTAGCGATATTTTTTCCGACATTGTCTGCTTCCCATTGTTGTGGGCTAAAAGATGATTTTTTATTGGTATTTTTCTGACGGGAGTTAAATCGGGGAAAATCGTGATAACCCTAATCTTTACGCGCGTATCTCTGCCTTTAGGTTTAGCAGCTTTTTGGGGATCTGGTGGGGGAGTCGGGAAAAGTCAGCGTTATCTGAGGCGGAAAGGAAAATAAATCGCTATAAAACTAATGATATAACGTTTTTATCTCACTGATTTTACTTCTTTTATGGGATTCATCTCTCGTCTGGAAAGCTTACGAAGCTCATGCAGCTGTTTCATCAACTTTGCCGTGAAAAGCGCAGCCCTGAAGTGCATTTTCAGGTTCGCTAACCCGGCAGGCACTGAAGCGCCTTTAAATATGCAACGATCTGTGGATAAGTGTCCCTGTTCGTGGGCAATGTTCGCTATGAGCGAGTAGCGGACATCATTTTCAGCTGTCATTTCACTTAGAGTTATTTGGCTCTTTACGGATATCTCTGCATTATCATCGAAATTTAGCTTTGTCATACAGGAAGTAAGGCTAATGAACATAAATATCAGACCCGCTCAATTATCTGATGTTGAGAGTATTTTCACTGTCAGAACATCTGTTAACGAGAATCACCTGAGCCGTGAAGAGATGCGGGAGATGGGCATCACCGAAAGTAGCGTGGGGGATATGATCGAAAAGAGTCATTGCACATGGGTTGCCACAAATGATGATGAAGTGGTCGGTTTGTCGATGGTTTTAACGGAGAAAGGCTGTCTTTTTGTTCTTCCAGCCTATGAAGGCAGAGGCATCGGTCGCAGACTGGCTCTGATTGCGGAACAGGAGTTGTTCAGACATCACGACATAGCCTGGCTGGAAACGGATGGAAATAGCCGCGCGGCGAAATTCTATATGCAACTCGGCTGGGGGAATAAGACAAAGTTAGATGGCGATTTTATCCGGTTAGAGAAGCATCGCGATGCCTGAATTTCTTTCACACTCATCGGGTTTAACTTCAGGCCTCAGTAAGCTTAACGTATTTTTCTTGAGGCAAAATATGTCATTGCCAGTTTGAATGACGAGACGTGAAAATGATTATTTCAAAGGCTATCCATTGCCTCGTCGGAAGTTGTGTGAATGCTCACCCCTTTCCGATGTGAACGATAATGTACGTTTTCTCACGATCTCTTAAAATGGCGTAGTTACAGAGATGCTTCAATGGTGATTAGCTTCCACCTATAAGATGCTGACAACGATTTCTGGCGTCCCAATTATTCTGGGGAAGTATTTTAAAATCAGAAGCAATTTTTTTCGGGTCTGAATTAACAGTGATTGCATAATCAGACGAAATTTCCCGGGCACCATACTGAGTATTAAGAAAGTATCGTTTGCCAGGCTCTGGCATGAATGGAACCCATTGTGAGAGTAAATAAGTTTCCAGGAATCTCGTTTTTTTTCCGTTTTGGTCATAATCGCTCTTTATTGTATTGAGTTGCTGAAAAGCCATGAGTCTGCCGGGTTTTACCTTTCCGGTCATAACTCGCCCTGCCGAGGGGATAAGATTTGACTCCAGTTGATAACGCTCAACCCTGTCATAACAGGTGCCTTTTTTCTCATAGACTGAAAGATAAAATGTACCCACAAATCCCTCTGGATTGATGGCCACAACCGTGGCGGCATCCTTACCTTCGTAATCTGTGTAATTAAGGGGTAAAAGAATAGAGCAGCCAGCCAGGAAAATAACAGAACACAGCGCAGTAATTTTCTTAACTTCCGGGATAATATGCATTTATTTTCTCTTCCTAAGAATCGGGAGGCTGTAAGTTTCATGCTGCAGGCTAGCTTGTTGAGTCAGAGCTTTTCAGTCACTTTATATCTGATATTTTTTTGCAATAAAAATAAAGCCCCAGAGGGCTTTATTTCTCATCATCCTATGACGTGCAAAGCCGAATCAGAACCGGTATTGCAGACCGGCTGTAATGGTATAGTTTTTATTTGAAATGCCAGCCGCATCTCCATTAATAGAACCCGAATCACCGGAGAATCTGTCAATGATCTGAGTGCTGCCTTTGCCTTCTTCATATTTGCTGTAGTTGAACTCGGCAAAAACTTTGGCGTTAGGCGTTAAATAATATCCCGCATCTACAGAAGTTCCGTAGTATCGCGAATTAGTCGTTTTCTCACGGAAGGTGAGATCACGCATGTAGTGCTCATCGTTATCGTGTGCCCGAACCCAGTCGCTGAATTTAAATAAGGCGTTAAATTCAAAGTCGTTAATACGATACTGGCCTGCGAGGCCAATGTACGGCATGGAAAAACGCTGGCTGTAGCCAATACCACGTTCGCCTCTCGGGAAATCACCGGTTGAAGCGCCGTTATCGTAATTGTATGAACCGCCAAAGGCCGTCCAGCTTAAACGGGTTTCCTGATAACCAGCAGTCAGACCGGCCTTATAGTTATCACCCTGTAACGCCCAGCCCTTTACATTGAGATCATATTCATTGGCGTAATTAACATCCGTACGGGGATGGGAGGAATGATCTGTCCAGTCAGACTGGTTGTCATCAAGCCAGTCATAGTCATCCATATGACCTGAACCAGAAGCCAGGGAAGTCCAGCCTCGCGCATTCAGAGTCAGAAATGAGTATGCATCCCAGGAGAGTTCGCCTTTCAGAATAGCCACATTCTTTATTTTCCAGTCCAGCTGACTGACTTTGCGGCCTGTTTCTGTGTCGTAAACCATCTCATGAGATTTGCCACTCAGCATCCCGGCTGACGTCGACACGGTAAAGCTTTCCGGAGAAAAATTCGATAAAAACCGATCTGAATCTGCACAGGCTCCACCTGACAGAGTCGCCATCATCATCACTGCAACGGTGCTTTTTTTCATTTTAATTCGATATCCATGAAGGTAATCCTTGTACAGCAGTCCCGTCATTTTTGTAGCACGGCAACTGCGTTTCTATACTCACCTGTAAGGCACAAGTTCCGGAACATTGACGAAACCCTTCGCTACAACTCATATGAAGCCAGTGATTTCATACACCTTTTCGCTCGCAGATTTGAACCGTTAAGGCAAATTCCTTCATCGGCTGTTTTTAGAAAAACATAAATTTTTTTGTCGTTTCTCAGTTAGTCAGCTGCCTGGGATCCGACTAAACCGTCGAAAGCCAGTTTGCTCAGGCGTTCACCCTGAAGGGCATAATTCACAATGCTGTCATCTACCCTTCCACCCAGAGAGCGATAAAAATGGTTAGCCCGATGGTTTGATTTCTCAGCGTTCCAGCTCAGGCTGCGGCATGCCTGTTCAAGAGCGAGTTTCGCCATAAAGCGCATTAAGGATTTTCCTATACCCTTCCCCCGCTCACTGTCTGAGACATAAAGCTCTTTGATGTGAAGCTGACCGCTGTAACGTGGGGAAGGGTATAAAATACTGCAGCAGGCCAGCCCAATAATATGGGTGTCGCAGCGCGCCCTGATTATCCATGTACCAGAGCGCTGGCTAAAAAGTTGAAGGCGGAGATAATCCTTTAACAGCGGTTCCTGAATAATGCCCTTGCCATAATAATGTTCTTCCATTTCGGTGAAAATTAACACCATGGATTCCCATTCTTCTGGTGGGCACTGTTCTATCGTGACTTCCATGTTTATTCCTTTGATTTAAGTTGACGTAAAGTCTGGACAGGATTCAAAAAAAATAGAGCAGGCTGGCAAAAAGCGGTTTACAGGCGAGTGGCACGAGCAGTAAACGCAACGCGGAGTCGATACCGTCCGCATTGCGTTACCGCACATTAACACGCTTATTTGTAGATATCTGCGGTGCCAAACAGGACGTTATTGCCACCCGCCGCCACGATACGGTAACTGCTGGCCCCCGCCGCCTGTGCTTTAGCTGCCAGATTAGCCTTTAACTCAGAAAGCGTAGTCGAACCACTGCTGTCAGAAACGCGACCGATAAGGGTCTTACCTTGCGGCCCGATTGCGCGAGTTTTCAACCCGGTAAAAAGGCTGCATCACCGCATACATCTCTTCCGGCGGGATACCGGGACCGCGATCCAGCACCGCTACATTGACCTGACCGCCTCCTGTCGTACCACCACTTCCGCGCTACCTGAGAACTTCAGCGCATTGTCGATCAGTACAGCAAGCCGGGGCAGGTTCAGATGCGTTAAATGCCACTTTGCCGCTGTCAGCCAGACTCCCATAGGGGATCTGGCTTTTTTATAGTTGCCTGGTCAATCAAGCGGCTCAGGCGGTTCCTGCACCTCTTTCAGAAAATCCACAAAAGCGCGCAAAGGCGCTGACATAAAGCGGCTGGGGAAGTACAGCCAGGGACCTTCAAATTCGGGCCACCACTCCGTAAGCACCGGCTGCAACTCACCCGTCGTAAAGCAGGGCTGCAGCCAGTTTTCAAAGACGGCGATAATGCCCTGCCCTTTTTTTGCCAGCTCAATTGCCCCTGAAGCACCATTAACGCCGATAGTCAGACGGCCAGCAGGATTAACGCTGACGATTTCCCCGTTGCGCTCAAACTCCCAGGGTATCAGCGCACCGCTGGAATACTTAAGGCGGATGCAGTGATGTTCGGCCAGGGCGGTCGGATGAACGGGAATACCGTGGGAAGTAAGGTATGCAGGAGCTGCAGCCAGCGCCAGACGCTGGCGGCGCGGGCCGACAGGAACGGCTACACTGTCCTGGGCCAGATGCTCACCATAGCGTATGCCTGCATCGCAGCCTTCTGCCGTGGCATCAATCAGTCGATCGTCCACCATAATTTCTACGCGCAGCAACGGATGTCGTTCGAGAAATTGCTCCAGCAGGGGCGGCAGAATATCGACCATCACCGCGCCGGTCACGTTCAGTCTGAGCTGCCCGCGCACCTCCCGTTGCGAACTTGCCACGTCATTCATCACCGACCTCATTTCGCTCAGCAGAGGTGCCATTCGTTCGGCCAGCATCCGGCCTGCTTCGGTGGGCGTCACGCTTCGGGTTGTGCGGATAAACAGCGGAACGCCAAGGCTCTCTTCCAGCGCGGTGACCCTCTCACTGACCGTTGAGGGGGCCAGGCCTAGCGTTTTAGCCGCTGCCCGGAACCCCTGGCCTCTGAACACAGCAAGAAATATCGCGACATCATCCATCTCAACTCCGCTATTGTTCGATTTTCCGAACAGCGTATTCGTATTGCGACCTCTTATCAAACAGCTGTAACAGATTTATAACCCAGAGACACCTGCATAAATCACTGAGGCTACAACATGAAGAAGAGAACGGTTTTAATTACCGGTGCCAACAAAAGTATTGGCTTTGAAACGGCCAGGGAGATGGGGAATCGGGGATATAAGATCTGGCTGGGTTGTCGTGACGTGGCGCGCGGTCAGGATGCTGTCAGCCTGTTGCTATCGGAAGGTATTGAAGCGAGGCTGGCTATCATTAACGTGACAGATCAGGAAAGTATTGATGCGGCCGTCGGACAGATAAAGTCAGAAGAGGGAAAACTGGATGTGCTGATCAACAATGCGGGTATACCCGGAGCCTGGCCCATCGCGCCAGAGTCGCAAAGCATCAGCGATATCATGACGGTTTATAACACCAACGTTTTCGGCGTTATCAGAGTCACGCAGGCTTTTCTGCCGCTGCTCAAATTGGGCGAAGAACCCCGGATCATCATGGTCAGCAGCGGACTGGGATCCCTGGAGTGGGTTTCTGACAAATCGCATCCCTACTCTCAGGTTGCGGCTCTGGGCTACACCAGTTCGAAAACGGCGTTAAATGGCGTTACGGTGGCCTTTGCCAATGCGTTGTCTGACCATGGCATCAGCGTAAACGCCGTTGATCCGGGTTATACGGCCACCGATTTTAACGGTCACACCGGTTACAGAACGGTCTCCGAGGCGGCCAGGGGTATCGTCTGGCTTGCGGCGGAAGCATCTCAGATAATCACCGCAGGCTTCTATTTCGATGGCAAGCGCGCGCCCTGGTGAGTCTGGTTTTAAAACGTATTCAGCCTGCCCCAGATCGGGCAGGCGGTTTTGCCGGGTTGTGTCAGAACAGCTGGGATGTTGCGGGCAATACGATTTCAAATATGTCCGAATCATCCTGCAGGAAATAAGCGGCTCAATATGACTAAACCTATTTAACTCTCATTAATGACCGCTTCATCGCGAAGCGGACAGAAAGCCAGATCATGAGGTGCGCTTTGAGCAGGAAGCTAACGTTCGCAATTTTCTCATTACTGATGAACACATTACTTAAATCGCGATGTGTAAATCAACGGGGTGATAAGTTATATAGCCTGAGATGCTTCACGTTATTAACGAGTCAGTCGTTCTGGCAAGTTTTATCGCCATTAGCCCAGCGCTTGATATCACTAATATTTGGCGACCGAATGCCCACACTCAGGATGTTCTTAGTTGTGTATAGGCTGACCTGTGCTTTGTTCCCATCATGTTTTTCTATTTCAATTAGCGTGTTGTTAACCAACAGTCCCTCCGAAAGGAGCTTTTGATTGATCTCACCTTCATTGCGCTCACCGTCAAACTCGCTTAATACGATGACCGGATTTCCTGAATATGCCTCATATTCCAGGCACTGCCTGGCCATGTATCTTAAGGTTCGATAGGTATCGGATGGCGCCGTCTTAATCGTGAAGCTGCCGTCATAAGATGATTGACTGCTTTTTAATTCGCTGATGGTTATGGCGCACCCACTGATTAAGAAAGAAAATAATAGTGTAAACAGGGTCAAATATTTCAATTCCAACTCCATTGTTCTGACAGAGGCCCTCCGCTGAGCGGGTAAAAATCGTATTTTATTTCAGACGGAATTGTTGTCTGGAAAGTCAACAGTAACCATGAGTCCACCTTCAATAGACGTACTCAGCCATATGCTGCTGTTGTGTTGCTGCGCAACCGCTTTGACTATGGCAAGCCCCAATCCACTCCCGTTTTGTATCTGATTGGGATCGCGAAAAAATCTATCGAATACGCGCTCCCTCAGTTCAAATGGGATGCCGGGTCCTGCATCTGAGACACGTAACTGAGTAGATTGATTAAGTGACCGTACATCCACCTCGACCCGTCCGCCCTCGGGACTGTACTTCACGGCATTTTCAATTAAATTATCAATCAGCGACATCAGGCGTTCCCTGACGCCTGTGATCCATGTTTCATCATCAGAGTAGAATTCAAGCTCAATCCTGCGCTCAGCCGCTAGCGGTGCCAGTGCAGCCATTCGCTCTTGTATAAGCGTTGTCAGCGGTACAGGCTCCATAACAGTGTCAATACGCACTTCGCTTTGCATCATCAATAGCAACTGATTAACAAGCCGCGCAGCACGGCTGTTGCTGCGAATAATCCCTGCAAGCAACTCCTGTTGATTATCGCTGCTTACATAGGACTGCAAAGCCTCCACATTGATCCGCATCGCAGCCAATGGGGTACGCAGTTCGTGAGCGGCATCTGCAATGAAAACCCGTTCCCTGGCAGAACTCTCTCGCACCCTGGCAAGAAATAGATTTGTAGCGTCCACCATTTGGCGAAGCTCCATGTGCTTTGGCACTTCTTTTAAGGGAGAAAGATCTTCTGAAGTTCGTAAGGCAATTTCATTAACCACTTTATTCCAGGGTCGCATTGCAATTCGGATTGACAGCCAGGCGGGGAACAAAAGAAATGGAATGCATACCAGCAGCGGCAATATGTAGTATCCACGCGAGTTCAGGTAGATAAAAAAGTTCCAGCCAGCGGCAGGGGTGACAAGTGTTACCTCCGCATCGGACCTCCCGGACTTGAGAGTACGGCTAGTCCAGGTGCGACCTCCGCTCTGGACGCTCTGAATTTTACCGTACCGGGTGTTTGTCACCTCTCTCGGAGCGCCATCGGAAGAATAAATTATCTCTTTATTCTTCCGAACGATGAGGCTGATTGACAGGTTCGAATCTTCACCTCCGCCATAACCTTCCCGCAACGCTGTGCTGAACTTTTCCAGCACGGCGGTGAGATCCTGCGGACGATCATCCATACGATCAACCAGTGTAAGAATGGTTTCGTAGGTATTGCTGCCCGTTAGCATAGGGGGGCTACGCAAGTTCTCCCACAAAATGTAGGTCAGAAAAAAACACCAAAGCAGTGTAAGCAGTAGCATCTGGGCGATCACAATTCGCCGTGCTAGCGTTGGATTTCTCAGGTGGCGCCAAAAATTTCGCATCAACCAGCCCCTTTCTGAAGCGGTAATGTATCAATGACATACCCTACGCCCCTCACCGTTCGGACATAACCGTCGCCGATTTTGCGACGTAAATTACCCATATGCACATCGAGTGCATTGCTCATATTTTCTTTTGCACCGAATATCCTTTCTTCCAGAAACCTTCGTGTAAGCACGCGATCGGTGCGCATCATTAAAGTTTCAAGCAGCGCATATTCACTTGACGTCAACTCAACATTCCGCGTGCTAACAGTCACGCGGCGAGTCGGCACGTGAAGAGATAACCCACGAATTTCTATTACCTCATTCTCAAAACCGTAACTGCGTCGCGCAAGGGCTCTCACCCTGGCCAGTAACTCGGCAAGAATAAAAGGTTTGACGAGATAGTCGTCAGCACCGGCATCCAGCCCGCTTAGTCGATCCTGCAGAGTGCCTCGCGCGGTCAGAATGATGACGGGGATCCCCTTGAGCTGCTGGCGCAAGTACGCCATCAGGCTCATGCCATCGCCGTCGGGCAGTCCGAGGTCAAGCAACACAAGTTCTGGCACGCAGGTAACGAGTTGATGCAGCGCATCAACTTTGCGGCGGACCCATATGACATTTAATCCTTGATCTTCAAGGGCAATACGTACGCCGTTGCCGAGATCCAGGTCGTCTTCGATGAGGAGAATTTTCACAATAGTTACGTTATCAACAGTAAATGAAGAACGTCTGAAGAAAAAAACGGTATCAGAAAATCTATCAGGTTTGCGTCACTGGCAGGTGCTTAAGTGTTTCTTCATTTTTGGCTCATGAGAACTTTAGGGTGCGGATTCAAACTGAGCGTTCTGGCGTTTAAAACCCGCTTGTATCGTAATCATTTGAATCCATAAGGACTTCTTTAATGAGCAACTTTGAACTGCGTCATAAGTTCCCCTATTCACTCTCAGGGCGCACCCTGAAAAAAATACTGCCGGGCGCGCTGCTGGCGTTACTCACCACCTCAACACTTGCGGCAGAACCACAGGAGGGTAACGCCTTAACGTTGGGAGGAGGCGTGGATGTTACGCCACGCTATTCTGGTTCGGATGAAAATCGTGTCACGACAGCCCTGGTGCTTGACTACTCGATGCAAAATGGGTTCTTCGTAAGTACCACGCGGGGTATCGGTTATGGCAACAGCTCCGGCAAGCTGGATTACAGTACTGCGCTGAGCTATCGCGCAGGCCGTAAGGATCATGACGTGGACAGTGACTCACTGAGCGATGGCAGTGACGATTTGCGGGGTATGGGCGATGTAAAAGGCTCGGCTATCGGGGTATTGGGGCTGGGGTATAAGGTGACCGACTGGCTTCATTTGCAATTGCAGGCTGAGGTGCCATTTACTCAGCGGAACAATGGCGCGGCCCTGCATTTCGGCATTACCAGCCCGCTTTATAGCTCATCGGGCAATACCGTAACGATGGCGCTGATCAGCAGTTGGGGAACGGGCAACTATATGCAAACTTACTACGGGGTAAATTCATCACAGTCAGCGGGATCGGGGTTTACTCAATATGATGCTGGTTCGGGGATTTATGCCTATTCAATTAATATGGAATGGAGTCACAAATTCAACCAGGACTGGAGCGTAGTTGCCGCCACAGGTTTTACGCAGTTGGCTGGAGATGCGCGTAACAGCCCGATTGTGAAACAAAAAGCATCCCCCACTGGAAGCCTGAATGTGACATATAGCTTCTGAACGTAGTTCGATTGCACGGTCAATAAATAGACACTCGATCCGCCTCGATTCAGATGATGGGGCGGTAATGACAAAAGCGATAAAGATAACCAGGCTAACAATGCCCTCTTCTCGCACTACGCCGCTCACAAAATGTCGATCAAGGTCTGCTATGAGGAAAAGCGGACACCCATTTGAGCGAAACGAAGCAGGAAATCTTTAGGTTTCTGTTCAGGCCAGCCATCGGATTCAGCTGGCCTTTATTTAAAACGGGGTCATATTCCAAATGATCAGATCACCGCGACCTTCACTTTTAGTCCAATAACGAGCGTGGCAAGAAACATTATGCAACCCGCAGTAATGAAAACACCGGTTACACCGCTGATAGTAAATAGTAAGCCACCTAACGCAGCACCAGCAGCGATTGAAGACTGTACTGCTGCGACTACCATTCCGCCCGCAGTTTCAGCCTGATCCGGAACAGAACGCGCTACCCAGTTTGACCACGCTACCGGGACGCCACCAAAGGCCATCCCCCACAACGCCACAAGCAATATCAATCCTTTTTCTTCCAGTGGAAATGAAATCATGCTTAATGCGGCTAAACCTACCAGTGCCGGCATAATTATCAGGGTAAAACGCAGGCTTCTTTCCATCAGCCATCCGGCCAGTAGCGTACCGATAAAATTAGCCACACCGAATCCAAGCAGTATTAAAGATAGATGGCCTGCATTAAGTTGAGTAATGTTTTCAAGAGCCGGACGAATGTAGGTAAACAGCGCATACTGACCCGTATGCGCAATAACGCATCCAGTCATTCCAATCGCAATGCCTGGACGGCGAAGTACACTCATGACAGACGCTGTTACCCTCACGTTGTTCGGAGCCATTCCAGGAAGCGTAAACAGCTGGAAAATGAGTGTCAGCACGCCTACTGCGGTTGCGGCAATAAATGCACTGCGCCAGCCATATAGCCCACCTAAATAGCTCCCCAGCGGAATCGAAACGACGGTGCCAACGGCAATACCACTAAAAATAATGGAGAGAGCTCGCGGGACGCTTTTTGCAGGAACCAGTCGCATAGCTACGGCGGCAGCCATACTCCAGAAGCCTCCCAGCGCGATGCCCAGCAGAATGCGCATCACTAACAGAATTGCCAGGCTTGATGACAGTGCGACAAGCAGGTTGGAGGCAATCATAAGTAAAGTAAAACCAAGCAAGACATTTCGGCGATCATAATTACGCGTCAGGCGGGGAACCATCAGACCCGCAAACAGGGCTACTACTGCGGTTACCGTCACAGCCTGTCCAGCAAGGGCTTCGGTGACACCAAGATCGGCGGCCATGGGTGTCAACAGGCTGGCAGGAAGATATTCTGCTGTCAGCAATCCAAAAACGCCCATAGTCAGTGAAATAACAGCCATCCATGCGGATTCTGCAGGTTCTGAACTCTTCAAACTAACGGATACCGCTTCAGTCGCTTCATTTCTCATAACACACTCTTTCCGGGAAAAATTTCAGTTCCAAGTCTAGAGCTGAGAAGCTGGACGATCTATGATGCCACATCCTGATTTTTTACCCGAAACTCCGGACGTGCACATGAAAAAACATTTTGCTCTGTCCTCCGAGCTCGTCAGTGAACTGCTGCTTGAAATGCGCCTGCGGGGTGTTCAGTACCGCCGTTTACAGACTGGCTCTGAGTTTGGCGTCGGTTTTAGTAACAGACCGGGACATGCCTATTTTCATTACATTGCGGTGGGGAAAGCACTGCTGCGCACAAACGACGGTGCAATTCACGAGTTGAAAGCTGGAAGCATGGTATTTATGCCCCAGGGTGAGGAGCATCAGCTTCTATCGGAAGTCGGCTGTGCTTTTCAACACATCGACACGCTGGGCTCTGCGCCTTTGGGCGAGGCCGTCAGCGGAATTAATACCTGCCCTGGTACGCATCCGACTCCCAGCACAGTTCTGTTTTATGGCTGTATGGCGTTCGATCTGGGTGGAATGCAGGGCCTGGGTAAACTGATGCCGCAAGCCATAGTAGTTGAGGCTAATGAACAGATATATCCGGGGCTGGTTCCCATTCTGGGCGCGATGAAATTTGAAATCTGTTCCGGACGCGCTGGCTTCGCAGGCATTCTGGCACGTTTGGCAGAAGTGGCTGCAGCCATGATCGTGCGTGGATGGATTGAAAACGGCAGCGAGAATGCCGCTGGCCTTATCGCTGCGCTACGTGATCCACGGCTTGCTCGTGCGATTCTGGCCATTCATCGCGATACGAGTCGGGAGTGGTCTGTTGCTGAGCTTGCTGCCCAGTCTCATGTGTCACGTTCTGTTTTTGCTGAACGCTTTACCTCAATCATTGGAATACCGCCCCTGCGCTATGCAAGGGAAGTGCGAATGCGCCTCGCTGGGCACTGGATCGTTCATGATAAAATCTCGATCGACACGGTAGCTTTACGTCTTGGCTATGCCTCGCAGGCAGCCTTTAGCAGAGCTTTTAAGCGCATCAATGGATATCCCCCGGGGGCTATGCGACAACGACCCGCTAAAAGCGATTTGGCAGTAAACGACTCTTAATTAATTAACGCATCCTATTTTCTCAACTGCCCGCTTCTGGTGCAAAGCGGGCATCAGCACTTTATCCGGCGTCGCAGACATCTCACCGTCAAATCAACGAACCTCAGAGAAAAAAAGTCCGGACTAAGCCCACCTGCTCTGAGGCCTGCTTTCATCATCGCCCTGGCTCACCGCATTCAAACTGATCATCCCCTCACCCAGCCCTGCCGCCTTCGCGAAGTTTAAGCCGCTCCAGCCGACGGGTTTTGCGTCCCGCGATCACCATCGCCACAATAAACACCAGCGCAAACAGAACAACGATAGTCGGCGCAGGCGCGCTGTCGATAAAGAACGAAAGATAAACCCCACTCAGCGACACCAGCACCGACACCACGACCGCCACCAGCAGCGCATGTGAAAAACGGCGGGTGAGCAGAACCGCGATAGCGCCAGGCGCGATCAGCAGGGAAATGGACAGAATGATCCCTACGGCTTTCAGCGTTGCCACAATGGTCAGCGAGACCATACAGAGCAGCCCGTAGTGCAGCAAACGAGCCGGTAAGCCGGAGACCTGCGCTTGCTGCGGATCAAAACTGAACAGCATAAAATCACGCCACTTCACTGCAATCACCAGGACGATCACGGCGGCGATTATCGACGTCTGAATAATATCCGTGCCGGTAATACCCAGCATATCGCCAAACAGAATGTGATCGAGGTGCACTTCCGGTTTCACAGCGATGTAGAGGATCAACCCCACCGCGAACATGCCTGAGAAGACGATGCCCAGCACGGTGTCCTGTTTAATACGGCTGTTGTCCTGCAAAAAGCCACTGGCGACCGCGCAGAACAGCCCCGCGACAAACGCACCCACCGCCAGCGGGAGTCCCACCATCCAGGCGAGCACAATGCCGGGGAACACCGCATGGCTCATGGCATCGCCCATCAGCGCCCAGCCTTTCAGCACCAGAAAAACCGACAGCAGCGCACAGGGTATCGCCACCACCAGCGCGATAAGCAAGGCGCTATTCATAAACGCGAACTGGAAAGGTTCAAGGATCCACATCAGCCAGGCTCCTTTTGGGGTTGCAGACGGCCACGACGCCGGTTAGCCAGCAGGCCATGTTTCGGTGCAAAGACAAACGCCAGCAGGAACAGCAACGTCTGCGCCACGACGATGATGCCGCCCGTTGCGCCATCCAGATAGTAACTGGCCCAGGCACCGAGAAAACTGGTGATGCTGCCAATGGCGACCGCAATCATCAGCAGACGCGGAAAGCGATCCGTGAGCAGCCAGGCGGTCGCGCCGGGCGTCACTACCAGACAGATCACCAGGAACGCGCCGACGGTTTGCAGCGCCGCCACGGTTGAAACCGCCAGCAGCGTAAAGAACAGAATCTTCAGGCGTTCAGGCCGCAGACCGATGGCACGCGCGTGGTTCTCGTCAAAGAAAGTGACCATCAGATCTTTCCACTTAAACAGCAGAATGATGATCGACAGCCCGCCAATCAGCGCCAGCTGGAGGATATCGGCGGGTGCAATCGCCAGAATATTGCCGAGAACAATGGTCTGAATGTTCACTGCAGTCGGATTGAGCGAGACCATAAACAGCCCCAGACCAAAGAAAGAGGAGAAGATCAGGCCGATGATCGCATCCTCTTTTAAGCGCGTGCGCTGATTGAGCAACAGCATACTGCCCGCCGCTAATCCTCCAGAGAGAAACGCGCCCAGCGCAAACGGCAGACCCAGCATGTAAGCGCCCGCCACACCCGGCACGATGGAGTGTGAAAGCGCATCACCAATCAGCGACCAGCCTTTGAGCATCAGGTAACAGGAGAGAAACGCGCAGAGTCCACCCACCATGGCTGAGACCCACATCGCGTTGAGCATGTAGTGATAACCAAAAGGTTCCAGTAGCAGTTCCATGGTTAACGGCCCTCTTCCCGTGCGGCACGCGGCGCAATAAAGGGTCGTTCATCATCCGTGATGATCTGATCGTCCAGCCCTTTAACCATCACATGGCGTAACACGCCGCTGAACGCACGCTCAAGATTGGCGGCGGTAAAGGTGGTCCGGGTCGGTCCGCTGGCCAGAACGGTGCCTTTTACCATCACCGTGTAATCACAGAACTCCGTGACCGATCCCAGATTATGAGTTGAGACCAGCATGGTCTTGCCCTCATCTCGCAGTTCTCCCAGCAGGCTGATGATTCTGGCCTCGGTCTGGACATCCACGCCGGTAAACGGCTCGTCCAGCAGGATCACGCTGCCCTGCTGGGCGATGGCGCGCGCCAGAAAAACCCTTTTTTTCTGCCCGCCAGAGAGTTCGCCGATCTGACGATGCCGATAATCGAGCATATCAACCCGCGCCAGTGCCTCACTGACAATCTGCTGGTCGTGCGGTTTAGGCCGGCGCAGCAAGCCCATATGACCATAGCGCCCCATCATCACTACATCTTCCACCAGCACCGGAAACGACCAGTCCACCTCTTCCGACTGCGGCACATAAGCGACCAGACTCTGGCGCAGCGCCTGCCGCGTCGGCATACCCAGCACCAAGATGCTGCCGCTGGCGAGCCGGACAAATCCCATCAGCGCTTTGAACAGCGTGGATTTGCCTGAGCCATTGACGCCTACCAGCGCCGCAATCGATCCGCCCGGCACGCTGAAGCTGGCGTCATGCAGCGCGGTGTGACCATTGCGATAGGTCACGGTGACATCGGAAACCACGATAGTGTCTGTCATTGCGCTTTCTCTCCGGCTTTGATGCCCTGCACCAGCGTCTCTGTGGTCACTCTGAGCAGATCAAGATAGGTCGGCACCGGTCCCTGTGCATTGCTTAAGGAATCGACGTAGAGCACGCCACCATAATGCGCCCCGGTTTCCCGTGCGACCTGACGGGCGGGCTTGTCCGATACCGTGCTTTCACTGAACACTGCCGGAATGGCATTTTTCTTCACCTGATCGATCACCTTTCTCACCTGCTGCGGTGTACCCTGCTGATCCGCATTGATCGGCCACAGATAAAGCTCTTTCATGCCCAGGTCACGTGCCAGATAAGAGAAGGCGCCTTCGCTGGTCACCATCCAGCGTTTATCCTCCGGGATGTCTGCAATCTGCTGACGTAAGGGATCCAGCGCGGCAGTAATTTTTTGCTTATAGGCGGCGGCGTTCTGACGATAGGTGTCCGCATGAGCCGGGTCATATTTCATCAGCGCATCGCGAATGTTATCGACATAGATCAGCGCATTGTCTGGTGACATCCAGGCGTGCGGGTTCGGTTTACCGTTGTATGGCCCCTCACCAATGCCCATCGGTTTTATCCCGGCAGAGACCACCACTTCCGGTACCCCTTCCAGGTGCTGATAAAAGCGCTGAAACCAGAGTTCGAGATTGAGTCCGTTCGCCATGATCAACTGCGCGCCCTGTGCCCGTTTGATATCGCCGGGTGTCGGCTGATATTCGTGTATTTCGGCCCCCGGTTTGGTGATGGAGGTGACCTCTGCAGCATCGCCCGCCACGTTTTTTGCCATGTCAGCAATCACGGTAAAGGTCGTCACTACCTTAAATTTCTCTGCTGCATAACTGCTGGTCGTCATCAGCATTGTCAGCAGCGCAATGAATAACAGAGTGGTTATTTTTGTTATCGGGACCATCAGGCGATCTCCAGAGGTGATTAAAAAGAGAACATAAATAGCATAGGCTATTTTTTATAGCACAGGCTATACCTTTGGGACAGCGCAGGGTTGTGAAGTTTCTTCAGCGTTAAAAGCCGGGTGTGAAGTTTTGTAAAGCAGAGTTCTTACTTATTGAAGTGTAATGGTTTAAATTTATCGGCGAAGATCTTGTTGCAAAGGCGCCACGCAACGATAGGCAGTTTTACTGAGCCCTCCTGTCCCATCCCAGCTAAGCGGGTGAAGGAGGAACAGGATTAAAACCCGATTCACCAAGACCTCCGGTTTTCGGAGTGGAATGTGTCACCGGGCTACACACGTGTCAGGTGCAGAAAAGTTCGACAATTAAAATAATCTTATTGATAGGCTGAATTGATTAAGCTTCGTGAATTTTTTTGCTACAGTTAATGTTACTTACCGCAATCACCCAGGAGGATAATTTGTATTTTTCCAGCGACGAAAAAGCGAATGTCATCATTGGCGAAGCCGCAATGAACCTGTTTAATGCTGGTCAGGAAGTTAATGTTGAATTGCTGATTAAAGAGCTACAGGTTATGGCAGAGTCTGAAGTGAATGAGCATCGCCTTGAGCAGATGCAGCATGCACTTCAATGGCTGATGGGATTCAAAACTATCAGTTCGCGCACAACCGCTCCGGCAAACTGGCTTTCCAGTACTCTGGGTAAAGAGTCAATTGCTCCCGTCTCCGCTGATGACATCTTTTTTAAACACTAACAATAGCGTTTAATCCCTTGCCGGCCTGAATATTCAGGTCGGAGCGTTCGGGGACGCTGTTAAAGTTTACAAAATCTGGTACAATTTTCCCCTCGCATCAAACCCCTCGTAACACCCTGTTTTAAAAGCCATAGCATTTTTTGCACAAAAAAAATTATCCCAAAAATCCAAAATTCTGTACAAGTTTTGAAAAGATGTATAACTTGCGTTTCCAGAGTGCTATACATTTTCACCACCTGAGGACAACAACATGCGTCAGAACGGACAAGCCCCGGAAACGATCAGCGATATTGCCCGTTACTTCAATCAGGCCAGCTCCCCTTTACAACAGGAAACGCTCGGTTCGGTTGTGGTTGAAATTCTGCGCGCAGGTCACAGCCTCAGTCGTAAAACGATTTGCAGCAAGCTGTTGCGCCGCCTCGAACTGGCTGCCACGCCAGAAGAAGAGAGCCACCTGCAGGATTTAATCGCGATGTTATTCCGTCGCGAAGAGTGATACCCCCTCACGGCCGTGAGTGTTTTCAGGACGTCGGCTTTACGCTTTCACCCAGGAAGATCCACCTAAATTTCCACCCAGGCTCTACCGTAACAAAAGCCCAGTACTGCTTTCCCGTATCCGGTGCGCGAAGTCGCACCCGCTGACGTATACGGACCCGCAGCATGGCCATTGATTCGCAATCAGAGAAGCCAGTATGTACAGAAGTGAAGATGAGAAACTGACAGATGTCATGATCGGCGAAGCCGTACTGACATTGCTCAAGTCAGACAAACCGGTATCCAGTGATGCCTTAATCACCCAGCTCGAACGGATGGCCGCGGAGGCTGATGACGACAGTAAAGTCTCAGTCATGCGCAAAGCGATCACCGAAGTCCGTAACGGCATGGTCGCCGCGCGTAAACGCGTGCAGGGTGACGGTGCTGAACGTGATAAGACAACTCATCGAATGAACAGCGATGGACCGCCAGAGGGTTCCAGGAAGCACTGATTGAGCATACTGCGTGCATGATAAACGCGGCTGACTTTAAGCGAAGCGGCAAACCTGAACAGAATTTTTAGGCTGGCTGGGCAAAACGAAAACAGCGTCTACACTCGTTTTTGACTTCAACCATTAACCATTGCGTCTGACCCATTTTCCTCAGAGAAAGAAAAATCATGCAACATTCTTCATCAGATTCTTCAATCATTGACTATTTTCGCAGCGCAGGCGATCAGCTTGCTCCGGAAACCGAACTGCTGGGCGCAGTGATTCGCGACATTGTGGCTGATCAAGGACGTGTAACCAATAAAGCGATCATCCTCTATCTGATCGCGGAACTGGAATGCACTTCTGATGAGGTCAGACTGGACCTGTTGCGCAGGACACTGGAAATCGTCGTTGGTCGGACGCCAGACGATACCGGCATCTGATTCCCCATCCTGCGTTATCATTGATAGCGCAGGATACACCCTCGCTTTTCAGGCTTCTTAAATTCCCGCGATATTTAGCCAGGTGAATGGCTCTTTAGAAAACTCTGCCACAGGCGACTGATATTGCAGGCGTTAATAATAGTGTGAATGCAATAAGGCGAGAGCCTAAAATTAATTACCCGGCTTAAATTTCTGTTATAAATAATTAATCCGACCAGCCTGACTGGCACATCATCCCCTGCCCCGGAAATAAAATTAATCATACTGAAAATAAGCAGGGTTTTAATCAGGCTCAGCGTTATTCAATGTGTCTTATTCATACACAGAGTGAGGGATGTGGGAGATAGTTCGGGGTTGAAGTTCAGGATGACGCCCGCCATCGGCGCCATCAACTTTAATGCATTTTGCGGGTGAAAAAGCCTATCGCTTCCTGGCACAATGCTTTCAGTCGGCTGTCACGCGTCTCTTCGCACAGGCGAAACAGGGCGTCCGTAATGTCGTGAAAATGAACCGGCTCTCCTGCCTTAATCAAATCACTGACTACCGCACCAACCAGCGCACGGATCTCATTATCATTATCGTTCTTCACACGACCTCCTGATGGTGTATGAATATACAGTCTATCATTATCCGGCGCTAAAAAACAAAAAATCGGTCGCAGGAAAAATACAAGCGAAGCGGCAGAGTAAATATTAATCACATCAAGGGAGGGCATTATCCGGATTTATTTCAGACCGCATTTTCACAGACTGTGAAATAACAAAAAGTGTGTGATCACCGCAGGCCTTTTTTTGACGTTGAGGAAAATAAATCGGCCTGTTTTATACGGTACTGAAAGAACCCTGAATAGCGGGTTTTTAAAAATCGTTTTATCCCTTTTGCTTTAATCCCCCCCACGCCAGACAGCACCACCAGCAGTATGATAAAACTGTGGTTATCTTCTGATGTCGTGAGTCGCGCATGGCTAAATTCACCCTGAAACAGATCGCTGCCCAGTCGGGCCTCAGCCTGGCCACTATCGATCGTGCCCTGCATCAGCGCGGCAACGTGCATACCCGCACTCAGCATCGCATCCAGCAGGCGATAGCGGACCTGGAACTGATGCAGAAGGCGGGGCTGGCCCGGGGAAGAACGCTTTACTTCGACGTCATCATGCATACTCCTGACCGCTTTCAGCCACTGATACGTGAGGCGCTCAGCAGTCAGATCGCCAGCTTTGCTGCCTTCAGACTCCAGCTGCGTTTCCACTTCGGTGCCAATCTCACAGCGGAAGCGATTAACGCGCTATTGAACAAAAAGGCATTTCACAGTCACGGCGTCATTCTGAAAGCAGCCTGTTCCGATGAGCTTAACCCCACGATTGAATCACTGCTGAAGCAACGCGTTCCGGTGGTCACCATGATGAGCGACTTACCCGGCAGCGCGCGCCTGCGCTACATCGGCATGGATAATTTTGATGCCGGTAAGGTGGCAGCTTTTCTGATGTCAAAATGGCTGCGGGTGAGCCGGTCGCATATCGTGGCGGTGACTGGCAGCCGCGATTTCATCGGCGAACAGGAGAGGATTCAGGGTTTTCAGCGAGCGATGCAGCAGTTTGCGCCCCAGCATCAGGTGAGCGTGGTCGCAGGCGGGTATGGCATTGATGACCGGATGCATCAGTCGGTGACGCAGTTCTTACAGAACCATCCGGACGCTGACGCGGTTTACACGGTCGGCGGCGGTAATCCCGGCATACTGCGCGCGTTTGCCGGACAAAAGCGCCAGGTGAATGCCTGTATCGGTCACGATCTCGATCAGGAGAATTGTGCCCTGCTGCAGGCTGGAAAAATTGATGCACTGATTGAGCATAATTTACAGCTCGATGCGCTGCACGCCTTCAGAACGCTGCTGGAGTTTCATGGATTTCTGCCAGCGTCAGAACCGCCCGCCCCCTACTCTAAAATCAATATCATCACCCGATACAACATGACAGCCTGAAACGCGCGCTTATTAATAAGCCCTGCTTATAGCCCTATGCGCGCAGCGCGGGCTAATCACTCTGCGGCCCGCAGGTTACACTTCAACTCATCCTTAACAGCAGGAGTCAGTTATGAAAATTATCGCCAGTGGATCACAGCCTTCACGCAAAGGGCCAGCAGACTATTTTACCGGCACGGTCCGGATTGATGCGCCTTTTCAGGCAACCGAACCTGCCCGCGTAGGCGGTGCGACGGTGACCTTTGAACCGGGTGCCCGAACCGCCTGGCATACCCATCCTCTGGGGCAGACCCTGAGCATCACCCAGGGACAGGGCTGGATCCAGTGTGAGGGGGAAGCGATTCAGGTGATGAACACCGGAGACATCGTCTGGATCCCTGAGAATGTGAAGCACTGGCACGGCGCCACGCCGGATAACGCCATGACGCACATTGCTATCGCGGAGTCACTGAATGGCTCGCCAGTTGACTGGCTGGAGCCGGTTAGCGATCAGCAGTATCAACGCTGATTAAGAGGTCATTCTGCCCTCTTCAGAGCCTGACGTGATCGATGAGTGCCCTCAGCTTGGGGGCCAGGTTTTTGCGGCTGGGGAAATAGAGATAAAACCCGGCGAAGGCGGGCAGCCATTCATCGAGTAAGGTCACCAGTTCGCCACGCGCGAGGTAAGGCTGGAAGGTCTCTTCCATACCAAAGCTGATGCCGCCTCCCGCGCAGGCGGTGCGAATCATCACCCCCATGTCATTAGTAGTGAGCTGAGGATTGACGGCGACATCAAACTCCCGACCCTGCTCAGCAAACTCCCAGCGATAAGGCGCCAGGCCCGGACCTTTACGCCAGCCGATGCAGCGATGATTCACCAGCTCTTCGGGATGTTGCGGCGTGCCTGCGCGCGCCAGATAAGCGGGCGATGCCACAGCGACCTGACGCTGCGCTGTGGAGACCGGCACCGCGATCATATCCTGCGCAATCACCTCCCCCAGCCGCACACCGGCGTCATAACCCTCCCCGACAATATCAAACTCCTCATCGGTGACGGTGATATCCAGCTCTACCTGCGGGTAAGCGGTGATAAAGCTCGCCAGCAGTTCTCCCCCCAGCATCCGCTCCGCGATTGAGGAGATCGCCAGCCGCAGCTGGCCGCGCGGCTCAGCCGCCAGTTCGGCGATATCGGTGACGGCGCGGTTAAGCTGATTGATCGCCGGCGCTACCTCGGCATAGAGCCGCTGTCCGGCTTCGGTCAGCTGCACTGAGCGCGTGGTGCGCTGCATCAGCGTGATGTTCAGCCGATCCTCCAGCCGCCGCAGACTCTGACTGATCGCCGGACGCGTGACGCCCAGTTGTTCTGCTGCCAGCCGGAAATTTCGCGTCTGCGCCACAACCACAAAAACTTCGAGAGCATTTTTATCGGCATTCATTGGTCAGATTCAGTTACCAGTCTGTGAAGCGTTTGGTGGATTATCTTTATAATCCAGCCGCCGTATGATCGCCAGTGACAACCTGACTGGAGATACGAAATGACTCAGAAAGTAATTTTACTTACCGGCGCATCAAGCGGCATTGGTGCCGGCATCGCACGTGAACTGGCAAAAACGGATGCCATTCTGCTGCTGGGCGCTCGGCGCGAAAACCGTCTGGCCGCGCTGGCTGAAGAGCTGCGGTTCAATGGCGCGGAGGTGGCAATCAAAGCGCTGGACGTCACGCGCCGCGACGATGTGATACAGTTTGTGGATTATGCTCTGGAGAAATGGGGCCGGGTTGATGTGATGATCAACAACGCAGGCATTATGCCTCTGTCACCGATGGCGTCGCTGCGGGTGGAAGAGTGGGATCAGATGATCGATGTGAACATCAAAGGGGTGCTGTATGGCATCGCGGCGGTGCTGCCGGCCATGCTGGCCCACCAGCGCGGTCACATCATCAACATCGCTTCCATCGGGGCGCTGGCGGTGTCGCCCACGGCGGCAGTTTACTGCGCCACTAAGTTTGCGGTGCGGGCGATTTCCGATGGACTACGGCAGGAGAACACTCAGCTGAGGGTGACCTGTGTTCATCCCGGAGTGGTCGAGAGCGAGCTGGCATCCACCATCACAGATCCAGCCGCCGCCGAGGCAATGCAGCACTATCGCGCGATTGCCCTGCAGCCGGACGCCATCGGTCGCGCCGTACGCTATGCCATTGAGCAGCCTGAAGAGGTGGATGTGAATGAAATCGTGGTGCGGCCAACCCGCACGCAGCAGTAAGTAAACGGCCCGATGCGCGATGCATCGGGCCGCACGGTCAATAGAGGCTTCGACGGGTGCGCTGGACGGTGACAGCGATAGCCGTCAGTGCCACAAGCATCAGAAACACACCCAGGCCAACCATCGCGTTAAAGCCATAGGCTTTAAACAGCAGCAGACCGGCAATACAGCCGCTCAGGAAAGAGAACACCGTGGTCAGATGGGTGTGCAGCACCTTCTGGAAGAAGCGGCGGTCATCGGTTTCCATATGCACGGCATGTGACGTGTGGGCAAAAATCCAGGAACCCAGCGCAATGCCCGCATCGGTCAGCGTGCCGGTAATGTGGGTTGATCTGACGCGGCCATTAGAAAGCTGCGTTGAGGTCGCATTGTGAATACCCATTAAAAAGCCCAGCATCACCAGCACTTCCCCATTAAAGCTAGGCCGGTAGAAGACGATCTCAAAGATCGATGCCGCCGTGAGCGCCGCCCCTTCCGCCAGAATGATCAGACAGAAAATGGTGCGCAACTTATGTCTGATCCCCACCACTACCGCCAGTCGGGCAACGGTACAGCCCAGCACAAAGGCAATAATCAGTGCCATTAAAAACAGCATGGTGTGAAGGTCGCTGGTGGTGACTTCCTGGGATATCTGCGAGGTGTTACCCGTCATATGTGACGGGAAAAATCCAAACGCGCCCAGCGCCATGGCATTAAGGATGCCGGCAGTGGTGGCCAGCACCAGCGCCAGCAGTCGATCTTCAGTATGCGAACGAACTTTCTTCTTTTTTATCAGCACAGGCTTCCCCACATCAGGTGAATGCAAAACGGTCTTATAAGGCTTCAAGCATACAACCTGATGGAAATTATTCCTGTCAGAACCAGATAACTCTGATGAAATAAACCATTAATTTTGCTGATTTTTATAAAGCAGATTCAGTTTACTTTTAAAAGTGTCAACGACGCGATGATTCACCAGCGGATGACCACAAAAGAGGCGGAGAGCAAACTCAGTCAACGATAAAGAGCTGCGCGCCGGTGGTGGTAAACGATCGATGCGGTTCCGCATCGTCCGCCACCTGATAGCTGACGCCGGGTGTGAGTACGAAACGGCGGCCATCGGCCAGTTCCGTATGCAGTTCGCCCGCCATGCAAAGTAAAATATGGCCCTTGGTGCACCAGTGATCGGCGACATAGCCCGGTGAATAGTCAACCATCCGAACCCGGATATCGTTAAACTTCACGGTTCGCCACGTCGCCTGCCCCTGGTCGCCGGGATGAATCGTCTCTTCGACCTGATCCCACTGCGTCAGGCCAAACGGCAGATTATCTATTTTCATGCGATTCCCTTATTGAGGATGAGCGTTAAGACAGGGCCTGGATCACCGCCTCTTCTGCGTGGATCAGTGTGGTATCAAACAGAGGCACGCTGGCATCGGTGGCATCAACCAACAGGGTGATTTCGGTGCAGCCCAGAATAATGGCCTCGGCCCCCTGCGCCACCAGCGTCTGCATGATCTCCCTGTAACGACGACGCGACGCAGGATTGATTTCGCCCAGGCAAAGCTCGTGGTAAATCACCTCATGCACAAACAGACGGTCCGCTTCATCGGGCGTGATCACCTCAAGACCAAACTGCTGCTGAAGTCGCCCGCGGTAAAAATCCTGTTCCATTGTGAATCGCGTCGCCAGTAACCCGACCTTTTGCACGCCAGCCTGCTGAATACGGCGTCCGGTGGCGTCGGCGATATGCAGCAGCGGGATCTCTGTGGCGGCGCTGATTTGCGCGGCCACTTTATGCATGGTGTTGGTACAGAGCACGATGAACTGCGCGCCCGCCCGCTCCAGATTACGTGCCGCGTCAGCCAGCATCTCGCCCGCCTGCTGCCACTCACCCGCTGCCTGAAGTTGTTCGATGCGCTGAAAATCGACACTATAAAGCACCAGTTCCGCCGAGTGCAGGCCACCCAGTCGCTGTTTAACCTGCTGATTGAGAATGCGGTAATAGAGCGCGGTAGACTCCCATGACATGCCGCCTAACAGACCAATGACTTTCACACTGCACTCCGATTTCAGGGGTTTCACTTCAGCATGCCAGATCGCCATTGTTCGGCAACGGCTTTATTCAGGCTGCCCTGTTCTGCGGTCTGAAGCGCCAGGCCATCACAATCAGCAGCACCACGCCAGCGCTCATGATCAGCCAGGCCTGATTCAGAGACGCACCGCTGTCACGCACCCAGCCCGCCACCAGCGGCATCAGCGCGGCAATCAGGTATCCGCCACCCTGCACTCTGGACAGCAGAATCCCCGCCTCTCTGGCGCTGCGTGCATGATCCAGCGTGACGATCAGCGACAGCGGAAAGAGTGCGCCGATACCGGTACCCAGTAACAGCGCAGAGAGAACTGGCATCGTGTCCGGATAAAACACCAGACTCAGCAGCCCCGTCAGCAGCAGGACCAGCACGCCGAGCAGCAGCGGACGGCGATCGGGAAAGCGATGTAATGTCGCCGAGACGATGAATCCCGACGCCACTTCGGTTAAGGTCAGCGCAGCCAGCAGATAGCCGCTGTGGCGCGCACTCCAGCCCAGCTGAATATAGAATGGCGGCAGCCAGGCCAGCACCAGCGTGTAGGCCCCGGTGCCAATGCCGAAAAAGAGTGTCAGCAGCAAAGTCCGCTGTACAGGCAGCGTCGCCACATCCGAAGCCAGACTCACCTGCGTTGATCGCCTGACTGAGGTCAGCCAGATCAGCAGCGTCACCAGCGCTAGTGCGCCGGAGATCGCCAGCGCGGGTTGCAGCCCCAGCCATGAGAACAGCGGTTCGGCACTGGCAGCGGTCAGTGCCGCGCCCGCCATAATGCCGGTGCTGAACAGCGCCATCAGCGTCGCCGCGGCTTCAGCGAAACGTTGCCGGATCAGGGCGGGCATCAGCGCCTGTATCACACCAATGCCCGCGCCTCCCGCCAGCGCGGTGAGCATCAGCTGAGTGGAGGTCAGGTTAACACCGCGCCACAGGCAGGCAGCCGTCAGACAGAGCAACCCGGCGGCGATGCCCGTTACCGGCCCGATGCGGGTGATGAGCCATGGGCCGGAGAGCGCCGCCAGGCCCATCATCGCTACCGGCAGCGTGGTCAGCAGGCTGAATGAGGTGGCGGACAGCCCGGCCTGCTGTTGCAACACCGGAAACAGCGGCCCGATAATAGCCAGCATCGGGCGCAGATTCAGCCCGATAAGAAAAACGATTGCGGCAAACAGAATGGGGAATAAAACTTTATCTTTCATCATCGACGCCCTGACAGAGGATTGACGATGACAGCACCGGGCTGTCACTATTTATCTTAACGTTAAGATAAATTTCGTCCGCTGTTAAGAGGCTGAGCACAACCCGACAACATAACCCCAGCATTTACAGGTGATTTATGCATGACCATATTGATTTCGTTGTCAGCCAGTGGGATAACGCGATGCCCGATCTTGATGCCTCATCCATGCGTATCTTCGGCAGAGTGCTGCGTCTGATGAAACACCTGGCGAAAGCACGCAGTCAGGCCCTGGAACCGTTTGGTTTTCAGGAGGGGGAATTTGATGTGCTGGCGACACTGCGACGGGCGGGAGCGCCCTATCGCCTGTCGCCCACTCAGCTCTATCAGGCGCTGCTGGTGACTTCCGGCGCGATGACAAATCGCCTGAACCGGCTGGAGCAGCAGCATCTGATTGAGCGTGTTGCCGCGCCGGATGATAAGCGCAGCATGCTGGTGGGGCTGACGCCGCACGGGCAGCAGCAGATTGAGGATGCACTTCGTGTTCATACCGCAACGCAGGAGGCGGCACTGGCCCCGCTGGCCGCGTCAGAGCGTACCGAACTTGAGAGACTGCTGAAAACCCTGCTGCTGGCGTTTCCTGGTGAAGCGGCAGCAGCAGACCAGCACCGTCAGCGCTGAAGTTCGGCCACCGTCATGGTGAAGATTACCGGCTGATCATCGGCACTGGCATACGCATGCGGCATATCGGTGCGCGCCACCGCCGCACAGCCCTGCTGTACCACCAGGGTCTGCTCACCCACGGTTAATGCCAGCGTGCCCTGTTCGACGTGCAGCAGTTCCAGCGTGCCCGAAGAATGCCCGGTTGAACCGAACACTTCGCCCGCAAACATCTGCCAGCGCCATAGCTCGATCATATCCGGCCCGCGTGTACCCGCCAGCAGCTGCGCACTTCCGCCCTGTTCGCCCTGCCACAACACCGGCATTTCACTTGTCTTAATCAGCCAGGCGTCTGGCGCATGTGAAACATTAACAATATCCGCCACCGAAACACCCAGTGCCGCAGCCACTTTACAGAGAATGGCAATGCTGGGATTGGCCGCGCCCTTTTCGATCTCGACCAGCATCCCTTTACTGACACCTGCGCGGCGGGATAACTCGTCCAGCGAGAGTTTCTGACTTTTACGCCAGCTTTTGATGCTGTCTGAAACAGCCTGATTGACGCTGGCGACATCGGCACCTGCATCGGTCGTTATATTGACTTTATTGGTCATCGGTCATTACTATGAAATAAATTAGTCACTGAGAGAGTATCTGATGTTATCTGTTCATCCGTCAATCGATCCTGCCGTTTTCGCGCTTGCCCCCGGCTTTCGTGCCATGAGCATTGTGGTGGAGGCGACACCGATTACCCGACCAGAGATCGCCAGCGAAGCGCTGAAAAGCGCCTGCCAGCAGGTGGTAAATGATGATGCGGCCTGGGCAGATGCGCATCTTGCCGGCTGGGCTGAGGTGTTCAAAGCCTTTGGTGCCAAAGCGAAACGCACGCCCTGTTCTGCAGAAGCATTGCGCAAGCGCGTGCTACGGGATGGCGCATTGCCTGCTATCGATCCGGTTGTCGATCTCTATAACGCCATCAGCATTCGTTACGCCCTGCCGGTCGGTGGTGAGAATATCGCGGCTTACGCTGGCACGCCGCGTCTGGTGATTGCTGACGGCAGTGAACATTTCGATACCGTCAAAGAGGGCGAGGTGGTTTACGAGTCACCTGAACCGGGCGAAGTGATCTGGCGTGATGATGAGGGCGTGACCTGCCGCCGCTGGAACTGGCGTCAGGGCGTGCGAACCCGCCTGGATGCCAGTGCGCGTCAGATGTGGTTCATTCTGGAAAGCCTGCCGGCGATGCCGCTCACCGCGCTGCAACAGGCCAGCGACGATCTGGTCTCTGGATTACAGCAGATGATGCCGGATGCGCAGATCACTGCGACGCTGATTGAAGCGCCCGCAGTCTGAACATTGCCTCAACAGCGGCTGGACGGGGTTAACGGTGAACGTAATCTGTGGCAGGATACGCGCCCTGCGTCCGGCCATCCCCGGCTGACTTAACCACACACAACCGGTGAATCCCATGGCTAAAGTCAAATACCTCCTCCCTCTGCTGCTGCTCATCCTTGCCCTGGCTGGCTGGTGGTGGATCCCAAGCGACAGTGATGAAGATAAAGCGTATTACGTCGCGGTATTCTGCGCGATTGACCAAAACAGTTCGCAGCCGCTCGACCAGCAGATGCAAAACGTTATTGAAGGCGGCAATTCTGACTATGCGCTGCAGAAAATAGCTTATAAACCGGGACTGGGCCGCAGCGTGATTAGCCGCTGGCAGCAACTGACGACTGATGAGCAGCAGCGCGCCGCGCAGGATGACCATGCCTGCCAGCAATTGCTGAAGCGCTGAGGGGAACCGGGCATCCTGACCTGCTCCTGCGAATGATTTCGCGCTGGCCATCATTATTGCTGCGCTCGTCTTGCCTTATTCCTCAGCACCTGAAATCAGCGTGGGTTTACCGTTTACGGCTGAAAGAGATGCATTAAAAATAGTGTCAGAAGCTATTGATGGTGCTGAAAGCAGTCTCATTATGACGGCATACAGTTTCACCAGTAAGCCAGTTGCGGCCGCACTGATGGACGTGAAAAATCGAGGTATAATTGTCCGGCTTGTTGAAGATAAAAAACCAATTGTGGCCAGTACACCACCGTAACCTTTCAGGCCAATCAGGGTGTGAAGGTACGAAATAAGTCCTGGAAGTCTAAAATCCCCGCAAGGGGATTATTAATTTGGCCGTTCAGGTAATATCCTGCCAATTAAATAGACAACCAACACGGACAGTCCAATAGCTATAAAACGCTCATGCCACGTTTCATAGTGAAAGAACCAGTAGCAGCACAGTAAAAGCAATAGACCGCCTATAATTGCTCCTGAAGCTTCTATGAGGTTATAGATGATGCGTTTCCCTATGCTCAACCTGTGATGCTTATTATCTCGCATTAGTATTTATCTCTTTTTCTACCAGTTCTAAAATTTTATCAAACGCGGGTTGACCCTGCGTGCGCCTCACATTTAAAGCTTCAACAAACGGATTTAGCGCTGGCTCTACTAAAAAATAAAGTAAGTCATAGTTTTGTGGTCGTAAGGTGTTATAGACTTCAGGATTGTTCTTTAGCAATTTTTCAGATGTGTAGATACATCTCTCTGCCATGCCACCAATCAACAAAGCATTACCGACCAAGCCACCTCTGACAGCTACTAGGAACGAGCTACGTTGTGCAATCGTAGTTGCTAGTCTTCCTGCTATCAGTGAATTGGTAAGCGTACGTCCGGCAACTGAAGCCATTGTTTTGCTATAAATAGCGTTCAGTCTGGATTCGGGCAGCTTCTTATTAAAGATATTAAGCACAGTCTCAATAGTCTTCATGAAATTATGATTTTCAAGAATGCCGTACCGGACAGCCCGGACCATCCTAATTTTCTCTGTCTCGCGTTGATAGCGGTTGTCTGTATCAAGGAAGCCATAAGCTAAATAGCCTATGTCTTTAGGCACAGAAAGGATTCCATGAACGAAACCTATCGCCGATTCAGGTGATATGATGATTTTTGCAATACGCCTCGCAATCTCACTGTAGCTACGCATAAATGAATCCATTCGTTTTATGTCTGGTGATTTTTACCAGATAGTAGCCTCTTTGAATCGCCATTAAAACCAGGTAATTAGAGAATTTAAGGAGATGTATGGCTATCAAAAGAGAAAATATGACCCTGCCAGAACGCAAAAATTATCCTCAACTGGGCGAAGTCAAAGCGCCGTATGTCCATGCCGTTAAACATGGCGCGACGCTGTATGTCTCCGGGCTGACGGCCTTCGGGACAGCAGCTCAGCAGGGCGATATCGCTGAACAGGCAGAAACCATCTTTGAACAACTCAAGTCTGTTGCCGCAGCTGAACATACGTCACTCGCAGCGCTGCTTAAGGTCACGATATTTATTACCTCTTTCACAGAGATCACCGCGCTGCGGGAAGTACTTTATCGCAATTATGGCGAACATCTGCCCGCCAGCTCGCTGGTTCAGGTCAGCGGACTTTTCTCCGCTGACCTGCGCATTGAAATTGAGGCAATTTTTGCCCTTTGATTGGCAGACCGTGTTCTCTCCAAAGCTACAGCTGGAGATCTGCAGCAGCTGAACCCCGCGCCAGATAACCGATGCGATAAAGCTCCTGCTCCCCGGAGGATTGCTGCTGCGAGGCGCCAATGTTTACACCCTGCCAGCGGGTCAGATCCCAGGCGCTGAAACCCGCAGTTACTGGCAGCGCCGCCAGGTCCGAATGCGGTGGAATCGTCCAGCGGTTCAGCGTCATAAAGCGGGCTTCGGCCAGATTTGGAATGTGGGTCTGCCCTTCCAGCGCCAGCCAGCTTTCGATGATCGGCCAGCCAAAATCCCTGACCAGCGTCGCGAAACCAGGACTTTGCAGGAATCGCTGCATGCCACTCGCCTCCCGCCAGAAATAGAGCGGCGCATAACGGTTTTCATTCGGTCCGCCATCTTCACGGCAGCCGTAAAGATAGGCCTTAGCCACCAGCCCCGGAAAGCCATCAAGCCGCGCGCCGTTCAGTCGGATGCGCTGTTCAATGATGCCCATGTCGTAGTCAGCGGGCAGAGTAAAACGGTAGTGCATGATAATCATAACGCCTCCTGTGCCAGCATCCGGCCGCCGCTAAAGCTCCACTCTTCCGTGCTGTTGAACTGAATAATGATCATCACATCGTCAGGACCGATCGCCATTTCAGTCTGAAGCGCCGCGCAGAGTGAATGATAAAACCGTTGCTTCTGATGCCTGGATCGCGGTCGGCCTGCCGTCATCTGAAACAGCACAAAATTATCACTGCGCCCGCCGCTGAGATAGTGACGATCAAACACCCGCTGTCCGGCGGGCAGCATCTCAATTACCTGAAAGCAATCGTGCTCAGGCACGTCAAACTCAGCCACCAGCGCCTGCTGAAGCAGTGTCGAGATCTGATGCAGGGCCGCCTCGCTGTAACCCTGACGCAACGTGATTCGGGTGAACGGCATCAGTGGTTCTCCTCCAGATAGCCCAGCGCGGTGACGGCGGCGGGCCAGCCTGCGTAAAACGCCAGATGGGTGAAGCTCTCCACCAGCTCATCCTGCGTCAGCCCATTCTGACGGGCGAATTCGATGTGCCACGGCAGCTGCTGGACGCGCCCCAGCGCGGTTAAGGTTGCCAGCGTCAGCAGGCTGCGTTCGCGCGGTGACAGCCCATCGCGCTGCCAGATATCGCCAAACAGCACCTGCTGCGTTAGTTCGGCCAGTTTTGGCGCACGTTGCGCCAGTGTTTCCCGATCCAGTGAATTTTTCATTGCACACTCCTCAGTAGTCAGCGAGAGTGTCACCCAGAGCTTCAATCCTGAAAATCAAATTAATCAGCACGCACCATCCGCCTTTACAGGACCATTATGAATAAGGTACCGGAGTCACTCGATATGGATGCGCTACGCAGTTTCGTGGCGGGTATTGACGCGGGCAGTTTTGCACTGGCAGCACAGCATCTGTGCCGGTCGACCTCGGCCGTCAGTGCGCAGCTTAAAAAACTTGAGCAGCAGTGTGGAACGGCGCTGGTGATGAAAAAAGGGCGGCATCTGCAACTAACCCGCAGCGGTGAACAGCTGATGAGTTACGCCAGACGTTTGTTATCGCTGAATGATGAGACGTTGCGGGCAGTGAAAGGCGAGGCGTTGCAGGGTGAAATACGCATCGGGATGCAGGAGGATTTTGGCGAGGCGTTGATGCCGGCCATTATCGGCACGTTTAACCGCCAGCATCCGGATGTGATGCTGACCGCGCGCGTCGACAGAAACCTGCCGCTGCTCACGGCGCTGGCCCGTCATGAACTGGATTTGGCGCTGCTGTGGCAGGCAGAACAGCAGTCGGGCATACAATTGATTGGTCAGTGTCCGTTAGCCTGGATTCAGCATCCGGCGTTTGATCTGGCGGGAATTTTACAGCGCGGCGAACCGCTGCCGCTGGTGGCGTTTGATACGCCCTGTGTGATGCGATCGCGCGCCACTGAGGCGCTGGATCAGGCAGGCATTCCGTGGCGTATTGTCTTTACCAGCCACAGCCTTAGCGGGATCTGGGCAGCCTTACAGGCTGGACTAGGGATGACCCTGCGCACGCGTGCGGGGTTGCCGGAGACACTGGTCGCTGAATCACAACGGCTGCCACAACCCGGTTATCTGGGTATCGCGCTGGCCCGCTCAGATCACGGCGACGATCCGGCACGTGCGCTGTTGCAGCATCTGATCACCGAAGCCGCCCTGCCCTTTGTTCAGCGCTGATTTAAAATTCCCGCTGAATCAGCGAAGAACAGTATTCCGCTGAGACGTCGCGGTCACTGAACAGAATATGGAACATGACGGGCGCCACAACCCCATCGACAATGCGATCAACGTCAAAGCCCGGTTCGCCGCGTGCGATGGCCCGATTGTTGAGAGTCTCAAGATGCTGATAAGTGAACCTGCAGCATTTCTGGCTGGCTTCTTCAGCATGACTGCCAATCACATCGGCCAGCATTTCGCGGCCCACTTTCGACGACATCTCTTCAGCGTACTGCTGGATAAACAACGTCAGATCGCCCGTCATCGATCCGGTATCTTCCGGGTCCGCAATCGGCCGCATCCGCGCCACGGCCACATCTGCCAGCAACTGGGCCAGATCGCCCCAGCGTCGATAGATCGTGGAGGGTGTGACACCCGCCTGTTCGGCGATCATCGGGACGGTAATGGCGGAACGGTCGAGCGTCTCCAGCAACCGGTTAACGGTGTTATGCACTTCCGCCTGAATCCGTGCGCTGCGCCCACCCTGACGAATCATCTCCTTTGCCATCTCTCACTCCTGCTTTTATCCGCGTCATAGTTAATGCAACTTTGTTGCTTTAACAGATTGCGGCAGTGTACCGCATCTCTCGCTGAACAGGCGTTAAAGAGTGCTATCGGGCAAATGACATTAAGGCTGCAGTTTACTCAGGACCGACTTAACCGGTTCTGCGGTGAGTTGAGACGAACGGTTATCTGATGCACCGATCCATAAAAGACTGACTGCCATTACCGCTGAAATAAAAATTGTACGAATATCCATAAATCCTCCCCCGGAATAAGAAGGTTAAAGTAATTCAGGCAGCCGGGAGTTAATCGCGGGATAAGAGATGCTTTAACGGGGTTAAACGCGAAAAAGTGGCGCAGATTTAGCCACGCCTGAATTACCAATGAAAAGATCAGAGGGATGTATTCACCGTGTTGCCAGCCGCAAGCCATTCGCGCCGGCTAAGGGTAAACATCAGGTGAGGAGGTCCACCTTCGGCATCATCGATCTTTTTCAAAAAGGTTAAGCCCGCTTTCTCCAGGACACGGCGCGAAGCCAGGTGGTTTTCGCGCGTCACACCTGTGATAACACTGAGTCCGGCCTCCTCAAATCCATAGCGAATAGCTCTGCGGGAAAGCTCGGTCGCATACCCTTTTCCCCAGGCCGCTGGCTCAAAACGGTAACCGAGATTGTTGGTCTGACGGCCATCGAACTGGCTTCGGAAGACGCCCCCAAAGCCGATGATTTTATCCGGATGGGCTTTCTCAAATATCGTCCAGTCGCCAAAGCCCTGATCTTTGTAGAGATGCAGCGTGCGCTCCATAGACTGAACAGCATGTTCCCTGTCCGGCCATGGGCCTCGTGGGTTGAATTTATGCGTTTCGGGGTCGCTGTAGATTCTGAAGAGGTCGTCGAGATCCTCACGAACGGTATATCTGTAGAGCAACCGCTCTGATTCCCAAATAATCCAGTCCTCCTGTAGGGCACTTATCCAATACTCCTTTATAGCAGCAGCCTCTTCTGACTCCAACTCCTCCGGCGCTTCGGCTAACCCCTGAATCGCTGAGATTAACTTGCCAGCAAAAAAACGGACGCGCCTGTGGCCCGCGTCCGTTCACGTCTGTTACACCTGCCGATTAAGCTGCGCTTTGCACCTTAAACGAATCAACCATGCCACGCAGTGCATGTGCCTGCTCAGACAGCGACTGAGAAGCCGATGAAGACTCTTCTACCAGCGCGGCGTTGTTTTGCGTCACACCATCCATCTGACTGACGGCGATGCTGACCTGCGAAATGCCCTGCATCTGTTCGGACGAAGAGAGAGAAATATTGTCCATCGCTTCGGCCAGCTCACTGACCATACCCACAATCTTCAGGATGCTCTGACCCGTTCCGGCCGCCACTGAGACGCCCTGCTCTACCTGTCCGACAGTCTGCTCAATCAGCGATTTAATATCCCGAGCCGCGGTTGCGCTTCGCTGCGCCAGCGAGCGGACTTCACCCGCGACAACGGCAAATCCACGGCCCTCTTCCCCGGCTCTTGCCGCTTCAACGGCCGCGTTAAGCGCCAGAATATTGGTCTGGAAGGCGATCCCCTCGATCACGCTGGTGATATCGCGGATTTTTGCGGCACTGAGTGAGATGCCATTCATGGTCTCGGACATGCGATGGACATCATTTTCGCCGCTGCGCGCCAGCGAGGCGGTTTCGCGGGCTGAACCCGCCGTCTGCTGCGCGCCCAGCGTATTGCTCTTCACGGTGGCGGTAAGCTGCTCCATACTGGCTGCCGTTTCCTGTAGCGCGGACGCCTGCTCTTCTGTGCGCGAAGACAATTCGGTGTTTCCACGCGAAATTTCATCCGCCGCCAGCGTCACGGAACCCGCCGCCTCTTTAATGCCAGATACCAGTACACGCAGGTTAGCCTGCATTCCATCGAGTGAGGCCAGCAAACTGTGGCTATCACCACGTCGCAATGCGATTGCCGTTGTCAGGTCCCCCGAGGCGATAGCCGCAGCCAGTGCCTGCGCCTGCGCCGGTTCGCCTCCCAGCTGACGCATCAGCGTGCGCACGGTAAACAGGCAGGTCGCCAGAGCCATAAGTATCGAAATGCATACCAGGGTCATCAGCATGAAACCGGTACGCGCCGATGACTCACTGTTCATCGCCACGGCTTTCTGGCTTTCCGCACTCTGAACATCTGCAAGGGTATTAATCGCCTCCAGCAGACTGCGCTGCGCCGGTCGCGTTACGGTCAGCAGATAGGTCGTGGCTTCCTGCGGGCGGTGATCGAGAGCCAGACGGCCAGCCTGTTCCAGTGAGTCGAGCGTGGCTTTTTCCACCGACAAACCTTTGTTGAATGCCTCACGTGCGGCGGGTGTGGCATCATCCATCATGCGGGCCAGCTTCTTACGGGTAGTGATAAAAAGCGCCTTCTGGGTCTGCAACCGTTTCCACTCCGGCTCCATGGCTTTGGTATCGGTCAGCAGCGCCATATTGCGCACGGCAATAGCCATATCACGCAGGCTGCCACGCATATCGAGCACCAGCTGATAGCGTTTCATTTTCACATTAACCACATCGTTCATGCCGTCACGGGCACTATTCAGGGCGTGAAATGCAATACCGCTGCAAAGAATAAACAGCAGAATGAGCAGGCCAAAGCCGGCATACAGTCGAGTTGAAATTTTCACTGGCGAGTCTCATTGGTTGTCATCAGGTTGTAATGTGCTCCTGCTATCGGCATAAACGGGAAAAGATGTAGTCACGTCCGGTAAGAAACTGTTTCGGCTGTACATTGGGCCATTAACGCGAGGTCTTAATCACAAAGGGTGGCGTTCAGGTTCTGAACCTGCAGCTTATGATGGTAGAGTTTTGATAATACGCGGGGTGTATCAGCGTCCCGGGATCTTCAATGAAAGGAAAGTGCAAATATGGCTGAACAGAGCAGCATAATTACTGAACTGACTGAACTTGAACGTCTTTACGGCACGGTTGCCCGGCCCTCTATCGCTAAGGTGACCGACCATATTCATCCTGCCTATCGTCCTTTTATCGCCGCCTCACCGTTTGTGGCGCTGGCCACGTCAGGGCCGGAGGGACTGGATGTTTCACCCCGCGGCGACCCGGCCGGATTTATCGAAATCGAAGATGACAAAACCCTGCTGTTACCTGACAGGCGCGGCAATAACCGCATCGACAGCCTGCGCAATATTCTGCATGACAATCGGGTCGCACTGCTTTTTCTCATTCCCGGCATTGGTGAGACGTTACGCATCAACGGCACGGCGGCGATCAGCACTGACCCGGCGCTGCTTGAGCGCTTCGCGGTCAACAATCAGTTACCCAAAACCGTGCTGCGCATCCACGTGGAGAGCGTTTTCTTTCAGTGCAGCCGGGCGATTATCCGTTCGGGATTATGGGATGCCACAACGCAGATTTCGCGGCAGTCGCTGCCCAGCACCGGCTCGATACTTAAACAGATTGCGGAAATTGATGGCGAAGCCTACGACAAGGCGCTGCCAGAGCGATTAAAGAACTCGCTTTATTGATCGCCGTTCGTGACCTGCAGGTCGCGGATCATCATGCACCTGCAGGAACTGCTATGGCGTTACGCAATGCTCTCCAGTATCTGCTTTGCCTGAAGGTAGTCGTAAGAGGTTACTTCAATTTTATTGTTACTGAGGTCGTTGAAATAGACAGACATCGACACGTCGTGGTCACTGACGCTGAAAGTGATTTCATGCTTACTGAGGATCGGAATAAGTTCGTTAAAAGATGATGCTGCTACCCCGAAAGCTACCGTGTGACCTGGAGGCTGGGATTTTCTGAGAAAAAGAGAAAGTGATGCCCGGTTGTTTCTGATGACCAGCGGTCCACCCTGTTCAAACCATAAGTACAGCGCGTTGTCCCGGGAAAAGCCCAGGACCTCGTTATACCACTTTTCTGCCTGCTCAATATTTTCAACGTAGAGATGGATATGATCGATCTCAGCTATCTTCATCATCTGGCTCCCTGACTCTTAATAACAGAGATACTGGCCGAAACAGTGTTGACAGACAACCCGCAGAGCACATGACATCACAACATTTACCATAATTCTTTTGGCAAAATGATTACCCTAAAGGCTCCTCCGACAATTAAATTTCTGAGCCTGTTGAATAAAATCCTCACTGAGCCTTTTCCAGGCAGGCCAGTGCAAATCTTCCTCGTTCTGCTACAGATTCTGATATATCGGCCGCCAGTTGAGTCGCCATGGTAAAGGCTTCATCATTCATATTTTCAAGTTCTTTAATCAGCATTTCTCCGGCTATACGCCTGACCATGGGGGAACGGTCGACTATTGCCAGCCTTAAAGTCTCAATAAATGGCCTAGATACGGTTAGTGTTCTTTCTTTTAAGACAGGTAAACGGCGTCTTACGCCAAAGGCTTTATCAATCCACTGCCATTCCAGTCCCTCGGACCAGACAATTTTGCCCTCGAACAGGCAGCGGTATACCCTTGCACGTAGTGAAGGCTGAACACAGGATTCAGCAATCTCAGATAGAAAATTATCTAATACTGATGTGCGCCCTGCCTGGGTAAAGACAGTCGCAGCAGGCCCCGAAGAAGCACAGATCAGTTTTTTTTTCAGAGATGTTGTGACATTCTCGATTGAAATAATGTCCGTAAGGACCCTACGTTCCTTCTCACCCGCTCTTCCCCATGAGTTCCAATAGGGCAGCGTTATAAACAAGACATTCGCGATAACTTCCGGGTCAGAGGCTAAAGCAATTGAGGGAAGTGCTTCACGGGCGGCTTCTCTGACCTGAGGAACCCAGTCATTCAGTTTTCTGATAGCTATGGCAAATAAAAAACTGTTAGGTGCCCCAACGGTTAATGTCCGTAATGCGCGCTCCCGGCGGAAACCATCGGCATGACATAAGTCCAGCCAGCTGAGAGAACCAATCTGAATAGTTTTAATGCCTGCCTGTTTATTATCCGAACGATAAACTAAAAGGTCAATTTCCCTGCGTATTAATCGTTCCCACTCCTTAAGACTTTTTAATGGCAATGTCGACGTTGCCACCACGAAGGGTGATATGTCGGGTCTTATTCTCTGATACATAATATCGAATGTGAGTGATTTTTTAACCGCTAAAGTAACTTCCTGTTTAAGGCTTTCATTCAGTAACATGCGCTCATTTCCTCATATTAATTTTATAACGGCTCGAGCTTACCTTTAAAGTTACGGTGGGCCAAAGTTTACGAGACTCTGCCCGCACATAAATCCTGCCAGAAGAACAGAGATATGACGCGTTGTTTTTATGGCACAGAGCAAACGTTGCGCCCTGAACTCCTCACCACCGTTACCAGCTCGCAGACACCCTGAATCTCCACCGCAATAAACGTTAAAGCAAATAAGTTGCATTAACGCGCTATCCGCCGTATACCTTATTAAAAGCTAATCCTTTGCATTAAGGTCATTGCATGAACCCCACACTGACGCCACAGGCCGCGAGTCGCACCACGCTTTTCAGCTTCACCGGTGCGGCGCTGATCTCCGCCACCAGCAGTGCGCCGACGCCACTCTACCCGCTTTATCGCAGCCTGTTTCACCTGACGCCGACCATGCTGACGCTGATCTTTGGCGCCTATGCTTTCGCGTTGCTGGCTGCGCTGCTGACGGTGGGTAAAGTGTCAGACTTTACCGGCCGCCGTCCGCTGATGCTGCTGGCGCTTGCGATCAATGCGATCGCGCTGGTGATCTTTATGACTGCCAGTTCTTCTACTACCTTAATCGCCGCCCGGCTGGTGCAGGGCTTTGCTACCGGTATTGCCTTGCCGACCTTTGGTGCCAGCCTGATTGATGCCAGTAAAACCCGTGGGCCACTGCTGAACTCGTTCACCGCGTTTCTGGGGATGACGCTGGGCACGCTGACGGGCGGCATTCTGGTCAGCTTTGCACCCTTTCCCACGGTGACGATCTACGCGTTGCTGCTGGTCCTGATGCTGGTAGCGATGGCGCTGTTACCGCTGATACCAGAAACTATTGCGCCTCAGCCGGGTATTCTTGCCGCGCTGCGACCTCAGGTCTGCATCCCGCGACGCGCGCTGGGGCCACTGTTGAAGGTGACGCCGGTAAACATCGCCACCTGGATGCTGGGCGGATTTTATCTGTCACTGATGCCCACGATGGTGGCAAACGCAACCGGCCTCACCTCGCCGTTTATCGGCGGTTCGATTGTGGCAACACTGATGCTGAGCGCCACGGCAGCAGTATTCCTCTTTCGTCCCTTACCGCCCGCGAGGGCATTGGTTATCGGTACGCTGATGCTGATGGCGGGCGTCAGCGTCACCCTGGCGGGCCTTTCTCTGCACAGCGTGGCCTTGCTCTACCTCGGCACCGCCATTGCGGGTCAGGGGTTTGGATCGATTTTCTCCAGTGTGCTGAAGATCATTATGCAGTTAGCCGAAAGTCATGAGCGCGCAGGGCTGTTCTCCGCGTTTCTGATCAAAAGCTATCTCGCCTTTGCCCTGCCCGCCATCGCGGCTGGCATCGCCGCACCCCATATCGGTCTGAACCAGACGGCCTGGTGCTATGGTATGACGATTATCGTGCTGGCGCTGGTGTCGCTACTGGCGGTGCGGGGTCGCGCTTTAGCCGGAGCGGCCAGTTCCTGAATCCGGGGCGCGGTTAGAATCGGGCCGCGTCATCCACAAACGGTGATTTTCACATACACTCAACGGATAAATTTCAGGCGCAGTTGCTGCGCGTTGCCGTGAGTATGATGTCAAAATCCCAATCTGATGCGGTTTTAGCCCGTTTTTCACCGGCTACCCGACGCTGGTTTTCTGGCGCTTTTGCTATGCCGACGCCGGTGCAAAGGGCGGCCTGGAACGCCATTGCCAGCGGAAAGCATGCGCTGGTGATCGCCCCTACCGGCTCCGGGAAAACGCTGGCGGCTTTTCTCACCGCCATCGACACGCTGTTTCAGGTCAGAACCGACCAGCCCGCTCCCACGCGTGAAACCACCACCCGCATTCTCTATATTTCACCGGTTAAAGCGCTGGCCGCCGACGTGCAGCGCAACCTGAATCTACCGCTGGCAGGCGTTTACGCCGAGCGGCAGGCGCTGAATGAGCCAGAAATCACCCTGAATATCGGGATGCGATCCGGCGATACTCCCAGCGCGGAGCGCGCCAGATTGTTGCGTCGCCCGCCAGATATCCTGATCACCACCCCCGAATCGCTGTTTCTGATGCTGACTTCAAAAGCTCGCACGACACTGCAGGGCGTGACCACGGTGATTGTCGATGAGGTGCATGCGGTTGCGAGGTCAAAGCGCGGTTCTCAGCTGACGCTAAGCCTGGAGCGGCTGGATGCACTGCTGCCGCAACCAGCCCAGCGCATCGGTCTGTCCGCCACGGTGCGGCCGGTTGAGCGGATAGCGGCCTTCCTCGGCGGCTGTCGGCCGGTACAGGTGGTTAATCCGGCCGCCAGTCGCACGCTGCACCTGACGATTGAGGTGCCGGTTGAGGATATGACCGATATTGTCAGTGCCGATGACCTGACCGGTGAAACAACGACTACCAGCGGATCGATCTGGCCGCATATTGAGGCCCGCATTCTGCAGCAGGTTATGGCCCATCGCGCCACGCTGGTGTTTGTAAATTCGCGTGGACTGGCGGAGAAACTGACTGCGCGACTCAATGCCCGTTTTCTGGCCCAGCAGACAACCGCTGAGGATCAGGATGCAGAGCGCGCTGACGGTGACGATCTTATTGCCCGCTCGCATCACGGTTCCGTCTCGAAAGAACAGCGCGGCGAGATTGAAGCCGCCCTGAAGCAGGGCAAGCTGCGCTGTGTAGTGGCGACCTCAAGCCTGGAACTGGGCATTGATATGGGTCCGGTGGATTTGGTGATCCAGGTTGGCGCACCGCTGTCAGTCGCCAGCGCATTGCAGCGGGTGGGACGCGCCGGACATCAGGTTGGCGGAATCTCTACCGGCATCCTGTTTCCCCGCACCCGACGCGATTTGCTGGATTCTGCCGTGATAGTACAGTCGATGCGCGCGGGTCAGCTCGATGCGCTGGCGCCACCGCGTAACCCGCTCGATATTCTGGCGCAGCAGACGCTGGCCGCCGTGGCAATGGATCCCCTGCAGGCCGATGTGTGGTACGCGCAGGTCTGTCGGGCCGATCCGTTCCGCAGCCTGTCGCGTCGTCTGTTTAATGCCACACTCGATATGCTGGCGGGCAAGTTTCCATCAGACGCCTTTGCTCAGTTGAAACCGCAGCTGGTATGGGACCGTGAGAGCGGACTGCTGACGGCGCGACCTGGCGCGCAGCATCTGGCCGTAACCAGCGGCGGCACCATTCCGGATCGTGGGATGTTCAGCGTCATTCTGCCGGAAGGCGAAGAGCAGGCAGGATCACGTCGGGTCGGTGAACTGGACGAAGAGATGGTTTATGAGTCGCGGGTCAACGACATCATTACGCTGGGCGCAACGTCGTGGCGTATTCAGCAGATCACCCACGATCAGGTGCTGGTGGTGCCTGCACCGGGCCGTCCGGCTCGCCTGCCGTTCTGGCGTGGAGAAGGCATTGGCCGCTCGGCGGACTCGGGTGCCAGCCTCGGACTGTTTCTGCATCAGCTCAACGCGGCTTCACCGGACGATGCGCAACAGCAGTTGCGCGCGCTGGGACTGGACAGCCGTGCGGTCACGAATCTGCTGGCTTTGCTGGCTGAACAGCGCGTCGCAACTGGCGTGCTTCCGGACGATCGCACGTTACTGATAGAACGCTGCCGTGACGAAATTGGCGACTGGCGGGTAATTCTGCATTCGCCATGGGGCAAGCGGGTCAATGCACCCTGGGCGCTGGCGATTGCCGCCCGCATCCAGCAACGCATGGGTATCGATGCTTCTGTGGCGGCCAGCGATGACGGTATCGTGGCCCGCTTTCCTGCCAGCGAGGGGCTGTTACCCGGCGCTGAGCTGTTCATGTTTGACGCGGACCAGCTCACCCAGGAAGTCACTGAATGTGTCGGCCAGTCGGCGCTGTTTGCCGCCCGCTTTCGGGAATGTGCCTCACGCGCCTTGCTGCTGCCGAGGCGTAATCCGGGCAAACGTTCGCCACTCTGGCAGCAGCGGCTGCGGGCTGGTCAGTTGCTGGAAGTCGCCCGTCAGTTTGACGATTTCCCTGTCCTGATCGAAACCGCACGCGAATGCCTGCAGGATGTCTACGATTTGCCCGCGCTTCACCAGCTGATGCAACAGGTGACACAGGGCAGCGTAAAAATGGTTGAGGTGACGACCGAACAGCCCTCCCCTTTCGCCGCGCCGCTACTGTTTGGTTACGTCGCCGAGTTTATCTACGCCAGCGATGCACCTCAGGCAGAACGGCGTGCCTCACTGCTGGCGCTCGACAGTAATCTGCTGGGTGAACTGCTCGGCCAGACCAGCAAGCGGGATTTACTGGCAACTGACGTCGTTGAGCAGGTTGGAAAGGAACTGCAGCGTCTCGACGCTCGCTATCAGGCACAGCACGCCGAAGGCATTATCGATCTTCTGCGTGTCCTCGGCCCGCTCTCCATTGCCGGTATTGCGGCACGGTTCAGCGGCAATGACCCACAGATCGCAGAAGCCGTGGCGCAGTTCTCTGCCACGCGGCGAATCATTCCGCTCACCCTCGCGGGTGAAGATCGCTGGGCGGTCATTGAAGACGCGGCCCGTCTGCGCGATGCGCTGGCCATCGTGCTGCCAGACGATCTGCCCGCGACATTTCTGGAACCGCAGGCCGATCCACTGCGCGATCTGGTTAACCGCTTTGCCCGTACACATACGCTGTTCACCGCACGAGAGATCTCCACGTATTTTGGGCTGGGTGTGGCGGTGGTGAATGAGGTGCTGCTCTCCCTGCATCAGCAGGGCAGCCTGCTGAATATGGGCGTGGCAACGGGCGAATCGGAAACAGCGTGGGTCTCCTCTGAAATCTTCAAACGGCTGCGCTTACGTTCACTGCAATCAGCATGCGAGGCAACCCGTCCGGTGCCTCCTGTCGCCTGGGTCAGCCTGCTGCTGGAGCGTCACGGTCTGCTTAGCCCGCAGCGTGAAGAGCTAATGGGTGCAAACGGACTGCTGCGGGTGATCGAGCAACTGGCAGGCGTGCCGTTACCGGCCTCGCTGTGGGAGTCACAAATCCTGCGCGCCAGGGTAGCCGACTATCAGCCTGCGATGCTTGACGAACTGTTAGCCAGTGGCGAGGTGATCTGGTGCGGACATAAAGCGCTGGGCCAGAATGATGGTCTGATCTCGCTGCACCTCACTGAATTTGCGGCGGACACGCTGCCGATCATTGATAACACCCAGCCTCTGACGCCTGTGCAGCAGGCGACAATCGATGCATTGAGCCGCGGTGGCTCGTGGTTTGTTCACGAGATCATGGCGCAGATGGAAGCCGCTGAGACGCAGCCCACTGAAATCTATGACGCCTTATGGAAGCTGGTCTGGCAGGGCTATGTCAGCGCCGACAGCTGGATTGCGGTACGGGGATTACTGACCACACCAGGCGTAAACCGTCCACGTCCGGCGCGTACACTGCGCACCCGCTTTGGTCAACGCTTAACTTCAGGCGCTCTTCCCGCCCGTCGTCCGGCAGTCAATACGCTGGCTGGCCGCTGGTCACGGGTTATCCGACCGGAGATTGCGCCTGCCCGGCTGGCCCTGTCGCTGGTAGAAAACCTGCTCGACCGTTATGGGGTGATTACACGTGGCTGTGCGATATCGGAACAAATCCCCGGTGGATTTCCGGCGTTGCAACCGGTGTTACGTGGCATGGAAGATGCCGGTCGGCTGCTGCGCGGCCGGTTTGTCGCTGGTGCGGGCGGTGCGCAATTTGCCGACCATCTGACCATCGAGCGGCTCCGGATGCTGGCAGATAACCCTGAAGCCACGACAGAGGCGGTGGCACTGGCCGCACTCGATCCAGCCAATCCGTTTGGTGCAATGCTGAGCTGGCCGGTGCATGCCAGCGGCATTCGCCCGACCCGTCGTCAGGGTGGGCGGGTCGTGATCGCAGGCGGCGAACTGATGCTTTATCTGACCCCGGCAGGCAAAGAACTGCTGACGTTCAGCGACGATCCCGCGAAGCTTGAAGCAGCAGTTGCGACGCTGGGCGTAGCGCTGAAACGGGAGAGGTCGGCCAGTTTTACGCTGGAAACGGTGGATGGGGAACCGGTGTCGCAGTCACCTTTGCTTAATGCGCTGCGACACGCCAGTTTTTCACGGGTGCCGCAGGGGTTCAGCTGGTACAGCTGAGTTTTTTTCGCGCGCATTTTTTTTCGCGTACAGAATCGATAAAGGCCTGAAGCGGCGCCGGAATCAGACGTAGATCGTTGTAACAGAGCCACGGACCGAAGAACGTCAGACAGTTGCACAGCTAAATCAGCGTTACAATTAATCTACATTCACGCAGGAGGTTTTCATGTCAGATACCACCATGACTTTTACGTTAGGCGATCGTGAAGTTAACCGTCTCGGCTATGGCGCTATGCAACTGGCCGGGCCTGGCGTGTTCGGCCCGGTCAAAGATGAAACCCGGGCTATACAGGTTTTGCGCGACGCCATTGCGGCAGGCGTCAATCATATCGACACCAGCGACTTTTATGGGCCGCACGTAACTAACCGGTTAATTAAAAAGGCGCTCCATCCTTATCCGCAGGATCTCTGTATTGTCACCAAAGTGGGAGCCCGACGCGACGCCAAAGGCGGCTGGCAGGCGGCGATGGAACCTGAGTCGCTAACGCAGGCGGTAGAAGATAACCTGCGCAACCTGGAGCTGGACGTGATTGAGGTGGTGAACCTCCGCAGTATGTTGCATCCGGCTAAACCTAAAGAAGGCTCTCTGGCACCACAGCTTGAGGCGCTGCTGGAACTCCAGGCGCGCGGGCTGATTCGGCACATTGGCCTGAGCAACGTCACTGCCACGCAAATTGCAGAAGCGCAGGCGATGACGCCGATCGTTTGCGTGCAGAATATGTATAACCTTGCGCATCGGCAGGATGATGAGCGGGTGGATCAGCTTGCGCAGCAGGGTATCGCTTACGTGCCGTTTTTCCCGCTGGGCGGTTTCTCTCCACTGCAATCGGATCGGCTTAATGAAGTGGCTGCGTCGCTGAATGCTACGCCGATGCAGGTCGCGCTCGCGTGGTTACTGCGACGCTCGCCCAATATTCTGTTGATCCCTGGCACCTCTTCGCCGGAACACCTCAAAGAGAACCTCGCCAGCGGCAATCTGCACCTGTCAGATGAGGTGATGGAAAAGCTAAAAGCTATCTGACATCAGGCCCGCATGAAGCGGGCCTGAGTCTTTCGCGTTTCAGAAGCTGTTGAGGCAAGCCGCCAGCTGCGGCTTGTCACTGCAACCGATGTGGTGATCGATTCGGTTAATCATGTAAGGGTAAAACGGGTTGGAGGTGGCGCGCATGATCGAGTCCAGCCCGACAATCAGCACCGCACTCTCGCCGCGCAGTGACAGCGTCCCAAAACTGATCCCAAACTCATTCTTCTTCACGGGCGCACTGCCATATAACCCATCCTCAGCCGGGAACGGAATGGCAACATGTGACAGCGAGTAAAGACCTGCCGGATAGTCGATAGCCAGCGGCTGAATTCGTTCCTGAATCTCTCCGGCAGGCACGCTTTTCGTCACCATTTCCAGCGAGGTGGCGGAAGTATTAGTGATGACCGTTGAGGCATAATTGCGACGCGCTGCGGGCAACAGCTGATTTATCGCCGTGTAAGAGGAGTGACGGAATAGCGGACTGACGCTGACCGCCTGATTGATATCGAACAATACCAGCTCACTGCCATTCTCTGGCAGGAAGTTATATAACGAGCGGATCACTGAAGGTGTGCTTACGGTGGAATCCATCACCGACTGGAAAGTCAGTACCGGCGGGAAGCCGGACAGCTGCTGATTACGCGCATAGTGCTGGATCTCTTTCTGCAGCGCCTGCGTCAGCAAATAGGTCTGGCGGGCAGCGTGAACCGGAAAGGAGTTATATTTAAACGGATTAAACTCCGGCACGATATTCAGCCAGGCGGTTTTTGAGAAGGCCGGAAAAACAGAGGGCAGCCCGGCAATACCGGCGAAGCGAGCAAATCTCGTCACACCGATCATCGGGGATAACAGAATCAGCTGCTGTGGACGACGCAGCGAGTCATCGCCCAGGCTGTCGAGCGCATATTTTACTGCCAGCGCCCCACCGTTAGAGAAACCCACCAGATGCAGCGGCGTCTGCGAGCCTGCCAGACGGGTCGCTTCCCGCACCGCCAGACGGGTAGCGGCCATCCAGTCCTGCCAGTCAACATCGGTCAGCCCGGCAGGCACCGTACCGTGACCCGGTAACCTTATCGCTACCGCCACATAGCCCTGCTTACGATAAGCCTCTGCCACATGACGGAGGCTGTAAGGGCTGTCAGTCAGCCCATGCAACAGCACCACCGCGCCGCGCGGTGTCCCTGTCGGGCGCAGAATATAGGAACGGTTCCAGTCCTGCGCGAAATGGCCAGGGTAGATCATGCTGCCGACGTAGTATCGGTTGAGTGGCGTTTTATCTTCCGGTTCAAGTTTGTCGCTGACCTGCTGCTTCATCTCGTCAAACAGCTGATTTTCGGCATTGAGGTAATCAGCGTAAGTCCCGTTATCAAGTTGTTCCGCTGTCAGCTCATGGGGGATCCAGGTATGCCAGCGATGTAATTCCGGCCCACGTTCTGCTTCATAGATTCGGATAATCAGTAGCAGTAGCAACAGCACTCCGATCACTATCACCAGCCGCCAGAGTCTGCGTTTAACTATTTTCCACTTCCGGGTCATACATCCTTTCCTGAAAAATTAAAATGCATAGCGAAACCACGCGAACAGGACATTGCCATTATTGTAGGTGCCCGGAATATAGGTGAACTGGACATTCGCCGCTTTATACCCGGCAGAGAACAGCGGCAGAATAATAGGGAGCGGAATATAGTTACCAAAATCTTCGCGTGCTGTGATACCCGCTGTTAATCCCACCCCCAGGCGAAAGTCATGATCAGAACCCGGATACCAGCCCTTCTCCCAGCCATAACCGACAATCGGCTGCCACTCGTTGTGCGAATCTTTAAAAGCCATTGCATAGAGCGCGCTCCAGTCGCCACTGTCGTTGTAGCGGGAAATACCCAGACCGCCGCCCCAGGGATTCTCGTTATAGTGATCGGTTTTTTCTTTGTCGTACATGAAGCGAGCATGCCAGCTGATAAACGGCAGATAGAGATCGGTGTGTTGAGGATCGTTCCATGTCAACGCCACATTGTCAGTGAATCCATTCCACCACGAAGAGACGGGTGTAGTTTCAGCATGCAGTGGCGCAGCGGTCAGCAGTGCAGCAACAACTGCCGTTGTAGTTAATATTTTCATGGTGCATCCCGATCAGCGTGCGGAGCAGATGAAAAATGAGTATAGCGCAGGGGCTGGAGTAATCTTTGTCAGCGGTCATGCTTCGCTTAACCGGGGGGTTCATAAGGCATTAAGGCGAGATTTTGATGCGGTACTCTGGCGATTTCAGCCTGAAATCGCCAGAGCTGGACAGAAATTAAACAGGGTATTTTGCTGATTACAGTGAATGCTTTTCTGACTGAGAAATGTAATGGATAGGGAAGAGCTGGACAGGCGGGAGGTGACAACGAAGTAAAACCGGATTCAACCGTTGGGCCGAATCCGGTGAGGACTTATAAGGCTTCAGCCTCTTTCGGCTTTTCGCCAAACTTCTCTTTCATGTATGACTCAATCTCTTCCAGGCTCTTGCCCCGTGTTTCTGGCACCATCGCCATCACGAAGATCAGCGAGCCGACGTTAATCGCGGCGAAGATGAAGAAGGTCGTGCTGCCGGCATATTCCATGATCGGCGGGAAGCCGAACGCTACTACAGCATTAAATATCCATTGTAGTGAGACAGCGCCACCGGTTAATACGCCACGCAGTTGCATCGGGAACAGCTCCGACATCATCAGCCAGTAGACCGGCGAGATACACATCTGCATGCAAAACAGGAACAGCAGAATACAGGCCAGGGCCAGATAGCTCTGCATCACGCTGGAGCTCATAAAGGTCAGCACGCTGCCCAGCAGGATCTGTGCGGTGATCACCAGACAAAGACCGGTGATCAGCATGGTGCGACGCGGGAAGCGGCTGATGGCCCAGATACCGACAAAGGTCGCAAGTACTGAAACCACACCGTTACCGATGGTGGCAGCAATGGAGGCGCTGGTGCCCAGACCGGTCGACTTCAGGATGATTGGCGTGTAATACATGAAGCCGTTGACGCCGGTAAACTGCGCAACAAAGCCCAGTCCGACACCGATGACCATCAGGCGGATAACCCACTTCTCCCGGATTAAAGTTTTCGCATCCGGCCCGCGCTCTGCGGCCCTCGCCTGCTTCTTCATCTGCGCCATCTCATGACGTACCTCGCGCGGCGTTTCGCGCAGATACTTCAGGATTTTTTTCGCCTCTTTCAGACGCCCTTCTGCCACCAGCCAGTGAGGTGAGGCGGGAACAAAGAACGTACCAATGAACAGCAGGAATCCCGGCACCATGGCTATCGCCAGCATGTAGCGCCACAGATGCTGATCATGCAGCAGATAGCTCAGCAGCGTACTGGCGACATAGGCGATAAGCTGTCCGGTGACGATCATCAGCTCATTGCGGCTGACCAGCGGCGCACGCAGGCGCGGGCCGGCAATCTCGGCGATGAACACCGGTACAGTGGAAGAGCCACCACCGACAGCAATCCCCAGCAGGAAGCGCATGGCGACCATGACGTTAACGGAGGGTGCCAGTGCCGTTCCCAGAGAACCCAGCACAAAAATGACCGCCAGGGTGCGCAGTGTAATACGGCGGCCAAAACGGTCGGAGAAGAAACCACTCAGGAAGGAACCAATAGCGGCCCCGAACACCAGCGAAGAGGCAACCAGCCCTTCAGTGAAGGAGTTCAGTCCAAGTCCACCCTGATCGGGTGGTGAGGTCATATAAGGTAACGCACCCGAGATAATCCCGGTGTCATAGCCAAAAGCCAGCGCGCCCATGGTGGCGACGAGCACCACTAAAAAGATGCGCTGGCGTACCGTATCCGCAGGCGCGTGACCGCCCGCTTCACCAGAGTCTGGTGTATTCGTACTCATAATATTCCTGCCATTAATAAGTTAAACATCCGTTTGATTAAATTTCATACGGAATAGAAATGGAACATATTTACCGATTGGGAAGAGAAGTGTAGACGGTATTTAAAAGTTAGCTTTAGCAATGCGATTTTTATGGCGGGGATAATTAATCGAAGAAATAAACCAGCGTAACAGTGACGCTATGAAAGTTATTCAAACATCAGAATTTTGCTTTGAGTTCCTCCTGGCTCAAGGGCAGAAAGCGGCCATTGAATATGGGGAGACTCAGATAATATCTGTTCATGGTGAATACAATCGGCGATCTGATTAACAGGATGCTGTTTTAGCCTGTCAGCGATAGCTGACAGGCAGTTGCGCTGGTGCACTCACCCGTAATGATGCTCATAGATCATGAGCATCCTGCCACGGGCATGAGAAGCAATGCATTATGTGACAGAAAAGTCTGTCTGCTGATTGCAGTGGTCAGCCCTCGCTACATACTCGCAGACTATCTGGATACTGATAAACCGGCATTGTGTAAATGGTTTATTGCCAGGCGAACGTGATCATCCTGATTCACTGTAAACAGCATTAATCCAGTTTTCATCTGGGGACTGATGGGTCTGTTGAACGATTTGGGGTATAAACAGACGTTGTCATCGACTTTGCTCAATACAGTGAATCTGGTTACCTGACTCACTTCAGGTTCTGGCTCCACATTGTCACGAGCAGCGCACATTTCAGCTTTCAGTGCTTTCACTCCAGATGCAGGGCTTATCATGCCCATCCTTAGAAAATAATTTTTATCCTGAGAAAAAAGTTATCCACTTTTTCTGTGGATAAGTGAGGGATATTTTCTGGGTATCTTTTCACACTCTCTTTTCATGACTTTTTTGTCAGCCAGTAGCGCTTCTTTTATGATCGCCTCAATTCGGTTATAAACAGAGAGCAAGGGGTTCCGCATGCAGAATGATGGCGATTTCAGGCTGAAATATTCCTATTTTTCCCATTATAAACAATACATTAATTCTATAATCATCTGGCGGATAATTTTTGTCCGGACTCATAAGCAGGAGTGCCAGTGGAGTATCCAGATTTAGAATGTAGTAACTGCAGTTTAGTGAAAGTGGACTGGTCACTAATGAACCAGCGGCAAAAAATCTTTCCTTGCATTATTGCGACTGCTAAGCGGTGGCGGATAGCGAACTGAAATGAGAGTGATGACATCAGGTGAGACGAACGTCTTTTTGTCATCAGCAGGTGAGCGATGAGTGGGTTGCTTCAGCATCTGGCGAAAGGGAATAAAGTAGCGGCGATTTCATGGTTTTTTTTACGCATGAATAAAATTTTAATTTTTATAAATCAATATATTAATGATGGCCCCACCGGTAAAATGCTGGCGATTTCAGCCTGAAATTCCGCCTCCGGCTACCCTTTATGTTATTCCGGACTGAAAAAAGACAAAAAAAAGCCAGCGTTAGACGCTGGCTGATTAAATGCGGAGAGATTAACGGTTGAGATATTTCTTCAGGGTCTCAGCAATGACTTTATCCAGCTCTTCCTGCAGCTCTTTTGACTGACGGTTGAATTCATAGCTGAACATACGACCGCGCACCTTTTTACGGGCAAAACGATCTTTATCCGCGAAAGACCAGAGCGCAGTCGCCTGCGTTTTATCTTTCTCCGGTTCCTTCATCAGCGTCTGGCTGCCCTGTCGGATCAGTCGCAGAATATGATTCTTCAGCTCGTCCTCTGCCAGACCTTCGCGGGCGCAGACCACATCAATTTCCCGGGAAATGGATTTGATCAACGCTTCAACGCTCTGCCCTGACTCACTCAACTTGTCAGCAGCCTGCAACAACGCTTTGTAGTCGGGATAGGTTAGCTCAGCGTGATTAGGGAAGAGTGAGATTAAATCTGCCGGAACGCTGGCGGCCTGCAGGGCTCGCGTCACTTTTGCCTGTGATAACCCCTGGTTCTCCGCGATCTCTTTCTGAGACAACCCGCCATCTTTCAGCGTTAACAGACGCATGCCCACTTCACGCAGATTGTGTTCACGCGCCGTCTGAATATCCTGCGCCAGTCTGCGGGCTTCATCAGGAGTGATGGCGGCGTCGGTAATCAGCACGTCCAGACCGGTTTTGCAGTACAGCGCGGCGGCACGTCGACGTGAGCCGTCGAGGATCTCGATGCGGTCATCACGCATCACGCCAATGGCCGGGAAGAACTGCTGCAACTTGATGGTGCGGATAATGTCACGCAGCGAATCAGGTGTTAGTCCTGCCTGGTCGCGTCCATTGGTTTCCATCGTGACAAATGTTTTGCTTTCAACCTCGCTGGCAACAATACGTTCAAAACGGAACAGGGCGCGCTTGCCCGTAGCCAGAACGAAAGTCTGGTTGTGCTGGCTGTCATTCGTATCATTTTCGAGTGGAGTCTGGCTGAAGGTTCTGCCAATCGTGATTCTTTTTGCGCTCATACAAACCTCAGTTCAGGCGAATAAATTCGATACGGTCGAAGACGGCTTTTGCAAAGTCCTCTGCGGCGGACCGTGCATTCTTCAACGCTTCGCTGCTGCCGACGTAGGTCGAAGGATTAGCGGAGATAACCGTATCAAAGGATTCGCCGCAACGTTCAAAACCATCAAGGCGGGGAAGGGCAGCATCCAGCATGTCGCCACCAAAAATCTCTTTGGCCAGGCTATGGCAGAGCTTATGGTCAGCTTTATTAGAAAGCTTTGACATGAAGCCGATGTTGCCCTGCAGACGACAGGTTGCGCCGGAGTCTTCGATAATTGCAATCAGTTCCGGCAGGCGTGTCAGGTACTTGAGGGTCGAGTGAAAATCGACCTGAGCCGGTGGCACCGGCGTCATCAGCAGGTCTGAAGCGGCAATTGCATTCTTCAGAAAAGCATCCAGATGCGGGCCGCTGTCGATAAAGATGAAGTCATAATCTTTTTTCAGCTTGGCAATGACGTTGTCGTACAGCACAGCATGAACGTTCTGTTGCGGCAGATGCTCAGCGCAAAGCTGATCCCAGCTTGAAGCGATAAAGGCGTCATCTATTGAGGCGGGCAATACATCCACTCCCGGAATGATTGACGGAACGATGAATTCGTTTACCAGCTCATCACGCGAGACATTCTGCAGCATGGCTTGTGCTGCCGTTGCTTCCACCAGCCCGACTGAGCGCTCATGGTTCAAAAACATGGTTGCAGAAGACTGCGGATCGAGGTCAATAACCAGAACACGTAAATCTTCGAACAGCAGATGAGGATGGGCACGTAGTGCATGAGCCAGCGAAACGGTAGAAACCGTTTTGGAGACGCCGCCCTTAAGATTACCGACAAAAATGGTGTATGCATCGCTGTGGCGATCGCGATATTTCGGTACGCCACGATGATGATAAATATCGATAATATTCTGAATCGACATGGCATATTTAACCGATGAACCGGCGGCACGTTTATCAAACTGATAACCGCTCTCTTCCATCTCATTGACCGCGTAATCCACGCTGGCTCGGGTCAGTTTCGGCAACTTAGCTAACGCCGCTTTGGCATAGACCTGATAGTAGGTGTTTTCATGCAGCTCCTGCTTTTGCGCCTGAATCTGGTCGGTGAGGCTCAGAAGCATGCGTTCTGAACGCTGTGCAACCTTCATCACCTGCTTGTCATCGTTAGCCATAGTTGCTCCAAATATGTAGGATTTATGACTTTATACAGAAATCCTGCACGTGAGGCAATAATTTATCCTCTCAACATGATCTGCGTTTCTATGTAACCACACGGGTTCTGGTGAGCTTCATCACACTATTCACTGTGTGCGGACAAATGAGACGGTTAATTTGTGAAGAACATTCACTGTAATAAGCAGATCATTCACTGTAATCAGCGAACAGGTTTAAAAATGATCAGGCCGATGAAATGCAGACAGAGAGAAGGGGAGAAGGACTCAGAATGCCGCGATGATGAGGCTAAACGTTCACTGTAATCAGCAGAGTCAGAGTGGTATCCGATGATTTATCCGGACAGGAAGTCCGCGCTACTGAGGGTGGGATTGGCGTGTATATAGGCAAGCTCTACAGGTTGCAGGGCTGAGTCTTACCTCTTTATGACCAAACATTCACTGTAGTCAGTAGCGCTTCCAGGAACAGCACAGCAAAAGCTAACGTTCACTGTAATCAGTAAAAATGTTCTTTGGGTGTCATGATGAGGAAGGGGGGCTGTGTAAACGTTCACTATAGTCAGTAGTGATTTACTGATGAACCCTGAACGGCTCACTAAAGCATCGGGATTAGATGAGAGAATAGACAACGCGCAGTTCTTTGCTGGTTTTGGTCGGCAATGCAGACGAGTGCATTCTTAAACGTTCACTGTAATCAGTAAATGCAGCAGGCACGAACGTTCACTATAGTCAGTAAAGGATGAGTTGCCCCACAAACATTCACTGTAGTCAGTAGAAGGATTGGGCTCTGTTCTGCGCCAAAGGGGGAGCGTGTTGTCGGTATCCGACAATATCAGTCCTGACTGAACCGAATCTGACGAGCCTCATGCAGCCAGACATATGCACATCAGCATTAGCTCATACACATCAGATCGCCACTCACCGGCTTCCCTGTAACGTTCACTATAATCAGTAGCTACCGCGGAAAGTAGCATCACATCGTAGCGAACATTCACTGTAGTCAGCAGAGCGTTCACTGTAATCAGTACGCATTACCCCTAAGCCACGTCAGTCTGGCAGCCTGCTTAAGACGGAGCTTCACATAGCACCGTTCACTGTAATCAGTAATCGACATGGCTGGCCGTTTAGCAACGGGCCCTTAGGCAGAATGGACGAAGAGGGGATGGCAATCTCATTCAGCAAACATTCACTGTAATCAGTAACAGTGTCACGCGGATTTCACTGCTGACGGGTAAAGGTAGCAGTGTATGAATAGCGCGCCTGTTAGTTATGATCGTCGTAAGAGGGCAGATTGCTGACGTTCACTGTAGTCAGTACCGTTCACTGTAATCAGCAGAAGGTACCGTCACCAGGCGCAATCCCTACATTCACTGTAATCAGCAAACCGGAAATGAGTAAGTACTGACATATAAATATGTAAGTACACACTTACTTGTAAAGCCTTCTAGAAAGGGAATGGAGGTCAAAAGGGAAATGCCTTAGTCAGTTACGCAGCACCATAGTTACTGAATACAGTGAACGTTACTGATTGCAGTGAATGCTGGAGAAGTACTGATTACAGTGAATGGGCATAGAGACTGCAATGTCACTCTTAATGGAGAAAGTGACACTGCCACGCAGGATTGCTGATTACAGTGAACGTGGGGGATTAATCTTCAAACTCGATCTCATCCAGCGAATCGATGCTCTCCAGATTACCGATACCATCGAGCTTAGGCGTCCGGCTGTGGATGATGAAAAAGACCGAACGGCCACGCTTCACTTCTGAATAATCCAGATAACCGATCTCTTTCAGCTGCTCCATTGCGCGCCGTACCACATGGTTCTGTGTAGTGGTCTTGGAGCCAAGATTAAGGCGCATACGCAGGCGAGCCAGCGAGATAGGGGCGGGATTGGTCGGCAGGCTCTCCAGGAAGGTGTAGAGCGCCTGTGCAGACTCTTTACGCTTAAGGCGGGAGATTGCCCGGAGCTGAAGCAGCACCTTGTGATCGAAGTTGTAGAGTTCGAACAGCTTAGGGTCGGCCTGAATGCGGACAATATCTTTTTCGCGATCGTAATAAGCAGACTGAACAAGGTGGGTATGATACGCCTTGCCGTTGCCTTCAAAAGAGAGCGTGTTAGTCGCAATGCGGCGCAGAGAGGCATCCAGGCGCTTACGCAGCGCGGCTGAAGAGTTAGCAGAGGGAATGCCACACATCTTCACAAAGTCGATAAACGGCAGGGTGACCGTATCGCCTTTTGTTGGATAACGGGAAAAAGACTGAATAATACCCGCCCAGGTTTTGAAATCGTTATCCATATCCAGTCGCGCACCGGTAATGGTAATCTTTTCGTAGCCTTCCGCTTTCACCAGCGTCAGGTTCTTCAGCTCTTTTGTGGCATCTGTTGAGGCCATCGCACCGGATTTACCGCGGGCGGTCGATTTCAGGGTCGGCACAAAGAGTCCGAGACGCATTAATGCGACGGGCTGGACAGTATTATTCTTGTTGGGATGAAGCTGAATAACTTCACCACTATTTTTGGTCACTGACAGAAAAGGTTCTAGTAACGCTTTGTTTTCGTTGTCTTTATCTGCCATGGCTTAAGATCTTCATTCTGTGGATGAAAGGGATCGTTTTCTGACTACAGTGAACATTAGCACTGTTTACAGTGAACATTCTACCTGGTACAGTGAATAAAGTACTGATTACAGTGAACACTTTACTGATTATAGTGAACACGATCACCCTTTCAGCCCTTGGGGGGCGTGGCCTGCGACGATCGGGGATCTCTTAGGATCTCTCTATGATCTATTAAGGATCGTTTTTTAGGATCTGGTCACTGTATAAGTGGAAAACTGCTTCAGAACTTAATCTTCAGATGCATTCTCCGTCAGAAAAAATCTCCGGCAATCTGCAGGTTATTTGTCAGCCCGATCAGGTATCGACAACTTAGATTCTCAATTAATAAACAACTTCCTCACTATTATTCATTTTTCATCATCAACTACAGCGCGTATCGTCTCTCCATCACTGACAGAATGAGGAAAACGGCACCATGACTGAACATGCCCTATCACGTAACCCCGCAACAGGTGAAATTCTGGCTCGCTATCCACTGCAGAACCCTGCAGAGCTGGAGCAGACGCTGGCAACAAGCGCATCCGCTTTTGCGGCATGGCAACACAGCAGCATGACCGATCGGGTTCGCGTATTGCGTCAGCTCGGTGAGCAACTGCGTCAACGGGAACCCGATCTCTCCCGCATGATCACCCTGGAAATGGGTAAACCCATTGCTCAGGCCCGTGCTGAGGTTCTGAAATGCGCGAACTTATGCGACTGGTATGCGGAACATGGCCCTGCAATGCTGGCCGATCAGCCGACTCAGATTGCTGATGCATGGCAGCGATTCCGTCCCATTGGTGTGATCCTGGCTGTCATGCCATGGAATTTCCCACTGTGGCAGGTTCTGCGGGGCGCAGTGAGCATGTTGCTGGCAGGTAACACCTATCTGCTGAAACACGCGCCTAACGTCATGGGAAGCGCCACACTGATGGCTGAGCTGTTCAGCGCAACCGATCTGCCGGCAGGTGGCTTTAATCTGGTCAACGTCGACAACGACGGTGTCTCCGTCGCTATCAAAGATGATCGTATTGCCGCTGTCGCTGTGACCGGCAGCGTTCGGGCTGGCGCTGCCATCGCCGCACAGGCGGGTGCAGCACTGAAGAAAACCGTGCTGGAACTAGGTGGATCCGATCCCTTTATCGTACTGGCGGACGCCGATCTTGATGAAGCGGTGAAATCCGCTGTTATCGGACGTTTCCAGAACACCGGTCAGGTCTGTATGGCTGCTAAACGCTTTATTATCGAAGCACCCATCGCGGAAGAGTTTGAGAAGCGCTTCACGGCAGCCGTCCAGGCACTCACCATGGGCGATCCGCTGGATGAGAACACCTTCCTGGGTCCGATGGCTCGCGCCGATCTGCGTGACGAACTGGATGGACAGGTTAAAGCCACGCTGAATGAAGGTGCGCGTCTGGTGCTGGGTGGTGAGAAAGTGACAGGGCAGGGTAACTACTATGCCCCGACCATCCTCGCGGATGTTACCAGCAATATGACGGCGTTCAGACAGGAGCTGTTTGGCCCGGTCGCCGCCATTGCCGTTGCGCGGGATCCACAGCATGCGCTGGAGATCGCCAACGACAGCGAATTCGGCCTCAGCGCCACCGTCTGGAGCGGTAACGAAGAGCTTGCCGATCGACTGGCGCTGCAGCTTGAAGTCGGTGCTGTGTTTATCAATGGCAACGGCGCGTCCGATCCGCGCGTTACCATTGGTGGCGTGAAGAAAAGCGGCTATGGCCGTGAGCTGTCGCACTTCGGTGTGCACGAATTCTGTAACGTGCAGACCGTATGGAAGAATCGCCGTTAATTCTTACTGCGCAGCCGGAAGATAAGCGGGCCCTGCTTTAGCAACCGCACTGAGCGGACGCAGCAATCGATGCGGTGCAAACGCACTCAGCATCGGTGACGCTGTGCCGCTCAGCATCTCCTCAGCCACCAGCCTGCCCAGCAATGGGGCAAGGGTCATGCCGCTATGGCTGACGAGTAGATAAACGCGTGCTGACGCGCTGATGTAGCCTGCTGCCGGCAAGCCATCAGCCGGACGCGATCGCTGTCCGGTTTCAATCCGCTCAATTCTCGCCCCTTCCGTGTTTTTAAACAGCCGACGCAATCGACGCAGCATCTCTTTGCCAATCAGTCCATCGGGTGAGACCGGCCGCGCCGGATCGGCATGCTGATCCAGATCCAGCGCCTGCAGCATCAGGCGGCCGCCGCCATCCGGCCGCACATTCAGTTCCGGGGTAATCAGATTGCATTTAAGTGAGATCGGCAGAGGCTGCGTCTGCGCCAGAAAACTGCAGGCAACCGGATCGGCGCGGTTCGCATTGGTCATCGCCAGTTCAAGCCCGCACTGACTCACTAGTTCCGGTGCCCAGCGGCCGGTCGCCAGTACCAGCTGATCGCCGCGCCATTCATCACCACTGGCCAGCGTAAGATGCACATCCTGAGCCGTTTCCGTCAGCGTCGTCACTTCATTGTTGCAGACCAGCTGCCCGCCACTGGCGCGCAGGTCCGCCAGCAGAGAGGCGATAAACAGGCTCGGATAAAGCAGGCACTCCGACGGGAAAAACCACGCGTGCTGAATGCGGGGATCGAGCCGCAACTCGGGCAGGGAACCCAGTAGCGCGGCGCGGCTACGTTTCTCAACGGGATAATCGAGTGTTGTGAGCTTTGCTGCACGCTGCGCCAGCTGGCGCAGGGAGGATTCATCGGCTGCCCACTCCAGCGTGCCGGTTTCCAGCAGCCAACGGGGCGATGCAGGGTGACTGGCCTGCCAGCGCTTATGCTCGTCGATCGCATGGGCATTAAGATCATGGTAGCTGGTGGGTTCTTTGCCGTTGGCATTGACCCAGGCATAGCTGATCTCACTGGTTCCGCTGCCAGGATAGTTTTTATCGAAAACGGTGACCTGTGCGCCCCGTCGCGACAATGACTGCGCGACGGCTAAACCCAGCACGCCTGCACCAATTACGGCAATACGTTGTGGCATATCTGGTCTCTCCTGAACAGGGATGAGTGGAAAACTGCTACCCGCCGGTTCGGTTCACTATTGCGAAGTCAGAGAAGGACGTCAACCGCCGCTTCAGGCAGTGGTTTCATCAAACCAGGCAGGCACCGGATCGGCAAGATTGATCCAGTGCTCAGGGCCTGCAGCCATCTCATGGGGTGTCAGCAGTGCGTGGTCCAGCGCGGAATGAATACGCTTTTCATCCATTTCAATGCCGATGAATACCAGCTCCTGACGCGCATCGCCGATGCCTTCCTGCCATTGTTCAGCGATGAAATTGAGGGAATCCGCATCCTGTGGCCAGTCCACTCGCGGCACACTGACCCACCAGCGCCCGGCATAACCCTGACGCGCCACGGCGCCCGCCTGCGACCACATCGCGGCATAGTCTGGCCGGCTGGCGAGCCAGAAGTAGCCTTTAGAACGGATAACCCCGTCAAGCTGGTGATTAACGACCTCCCAGAAACGCTGCGGATGGAACGGACGGCGGGCGCGATAGACAAAACTGCGAATGCCATACTCCTCCGATTCCGGCAGATGCTCATCACGCAGGGTCTGCAACCAGCCCGGAGCCTGTGCTGCCCGATCGAAATCAAACCGACGGGTATTCAGCAGGCAGTCCAGCGGAACCTGGCCAAACTCACTGTTCACAATAAGGGCATCTGGATTAAGCGCACGCAGCATGCCCTGCAGTTCATGCAATTGCGACTGGCTGAGCAGATCCGTTTTGTTCAGTACCAGCAAATCACAGAACTCAATCTGATCCACCAGCAAATCAACCACTGATCGCTCGTCCTGCTCGCCCAGCGACTCGCCGCGAGACTGAAGATCATCGACTGAACGGTAATCGCGCAGGAAATTGAAGCCATCAACCACGGTAATCATGCTATCCAGACGGGCATAAGCCGACAGGCTTTCACCTTCTTCATCTTCAAACGTAAAAGTTTCAGCAACCGGCAGCGGTTCAGAGATGCCGGTAGACTCAATCACCAGATGATCGAAGCGACCGGCCTGCGCCAGACGTTTCACCTCCAGCAGCAGGTCTTCCCGCAGCGTGCAGCAGATGCAGCCGTTACTCATTTCGACCAGCTTTTCGTCAGTACGTGACAGCTGTGCGCCGCCATCGCGCACCAGAGCAGCGTCAATGTTAATTTCAGACATATCATTGACGATGACCGCGATCCGCCGTCCCTCGCGGTTGTTGAGAATATGATTGAGCAGGGTGGTTTTACCGGCACCGAGAAAGCCGGAGAGAACCGCAACCGGTAGACGGGGATCCTCGGATGTACGAAGAGAGAGTGGCATACTGTTACCTGTCAGCAGTGATTAATATATATGTTATAACATAACATTAATGACGCTATTTTCAATCGGGTTTTCTATTCACGTGTCCGCCAATGAAGATGGTGAAGAAAAAAGGAGAACAGATGCAACAACTCACACTGGTGCCGCGGCTTATGCCTGATGTCAGAAGCGGCGCAAAAACCTCAACGATACGCTGGCAGGAAGGCGAGATCGTTACCGGCCTGCTGAAACTGGTGAATGAGCAGGATGCCGCGGACGAGATCATCATCTGGGTGACGAAGATCGAAATGCTGCGCTTAAATGAGGTGGCCGCGCGGCTGGGGAAAGAGGCTGAATGGCCGGATGCGGTGCTCCTGGAGGGGATGCGCGAGCACTATCCGGACATCAGGCTGAGCAGTGAGGTGCAGCTGATCACTCACCTCACGCCCGCCGAAACGCAACAGAAGCTCATGGAACAGTGATCAGCTGTGTTCAATCACCAGCAGCGCCAGCGTATCGGGTTCCAGCGCCCGAAAGATATGCAGCTCATCGCCCGGATAAGTAATGTAATCACCCACATCCAGCTCCACCGCACTGTCGACCGGGCCGACCAGCGCACGGCCTTTAGCCATAATAATATGTTCGATGGTATTGGGAATATGGGGCTGGGAAATACGTTCGCTGCCGGGCTGAACCTCCAGCAGATAGATATCACGCCGGACGCCAGGCGGGCAGGATGCCAGCAAAACGGCCTGATAGTCGGCCAGATCCGCCGTCACCGACAGACCTTCTCCGCGTCGAATCACCTGCAGACGTCGCGCATCCGGCTCCAGCAGACGTGAAAAGGGAATATTCAGCGTCACGCACAGCGACCACAACGTCTCAATGCCCGGATTACCATTACCCGCTTCCAGCTGTGACAGCGTGGATTTGGCGATCCCGGCGCGGCGCGCCACTTCAGCCAGTGACAGACCCGCTCGCTGACGTTCACGCACTAAGGCATTGGCAATAATGCTGATAGGGGTATTCAAACGCACTCCTGATAACCTGAATGTTTTTTATATCGAACACAACGTTCGACTTGTAAAGCGCCGTCGCGCTGTTCATTATATCGGATTATACGTTCATTATGAGACAGAGTGATGCTTTTTCCGCAAATGCAGTTGCTGGACAAAGGGGTGATCAAAGCGATTTTCCTGGTCTGCCTGGCTGATGGAATTGTCGGTTTATCCTATGGCTCGCTGGCTTCCGCCGACGGGTTTCCGCTCTGGGTGCCGCTGGCGTTGTCAACGCTGGTGCTGGCGGGCGCATCGGAGTTCCTTTTTATTGGCATTGTGGCGGGTGGGGGCAGTCCCTTTACCGCCGCCGCTGCGGGCCTGCTGGTGAATGCGCGTCACCTGCCGTTTGGTATTGCGGTTAAAGATCTGGTGGGAAAGGGACCGTCCGGCTGGTTTGGCTGTCACATCATGAACGATGAAAGTGTGGTGTTTGGTATCTCTCAGCCGCAGCTGGCTCAGCGTCGCAGCGCCTACTGGCTGTGCGGCATCGGTATCGGCTTAATCTGGCCGGTGAGTGTCATGACCGGAGCGGCGATCGGGCAGTTTATTCCGGATGTCTCGGTTATTGGGCTGGATGCAGTGTTCCCGGCCATCCTGATCGCCCTGATCTTCCCGGCGCTGCGGCAGCGACGCACCCGCATTCCTGCGACCGTCGGCGCGCTGCTTTCCTTGCTGGCGACGCCGCTGGTTCCGGCGGGCATGCCGGTGCTCTTCTCGCTGCTGGGCCTGCTGACATGGAGATCGCGCAAATGACGCATCAGGGAATGATCATCGCCGGGATCGCTATGCTGGCTGCTGGCACCTATCTGATGCGCTTTGCCGGCGTCAGGCTGGGAAACCGTCTGCCCATCAGCGAACGCACCCAGCAGATGCTCTCCGACGCTGCCACGATATTGCTGCTGGCGGTCGCGGCGACCACGACGCTGTTTGAGGGCCAGCATTTTGCCGGTGTGGCTCGGGTGGCAGGCGTGGGCTTTGCCCTGTTACTGGCCTGGCGTCGGGCACCGCTGATTGTGATTATTCTGGGGGCGGCGGCGATGACGGCGCTGCTGCGTTTCCTCGGCGTGCCCTGACGCTGCTGTGCCCTGACGCTGCTGTGCCCTGACGCTGTTGTGCCCTGACGCGTCAGGGATTGATATCTCACCGGGCATCACGGCATGATGAGTGTTCATCCCCCGCCCGGAGTTTCCCCCATGAATCGTCCGCTACAGATTGGCCTTCTGCTGTTCCCTGATGTCACTCAGCTCGATCTCACCGGCCCGTGGGAGGTGTTTGCGCGCACGCCTGGCGTCGAATGTCATCTGATCTGGAAAGATCTTCTGCCGGTGCGTTCCGATCGCGGCCTGTCGATATTGCCTGCCACCACGTTTGATGCCTGTCCGCCGCTGGATGTGATCTGTGTGCCTGGCGGGCCGGGGCAGATTGTCCTGATGTCAGACGATGTCACGCTGAATTTCCTTCGACAGCAGGCCGCTCAGGCGCAGTGGATAACCTCGGTCTGCACCGGGTCGCTGGTGCTGGGAGCGGCCGGATTGCTGAAGGGATATCGTGCGACCTCGCACTGGAGCTCTATCGATCAGCTGTCCCTGCTGGGCGCGGAGCCGGTCAACCAGCGTGTGGTGCGCGACCGCAATCGTATCAGCGGCGCGGGCGTCACTTCGGGTATCGATTTTGCCCTGACGCTGGTGGCTGAAATCGCCGGAGACGCGGTCGCGAAAGCAGTCCAATTGCAGATGGAATATGATCCCGAACCGCCGTTCACCAGCGGTTCGCCGCAGACCGCGCCGCCACAGGAAGTGGAGCAGGCGCGGGCGAAAATGGCAGAGTTCCTTGCTACGCGCCGGGCGGCAACCGAGCGTGCCGCGCGGCGGCTACAGGCTGATCAGCTTACGGACGCCGGGGATACGCAGCAGCAGGAGTGACAGCGCCATCGAGGAGATCAGCGTCAGGGCGATGACCAGCAATTTATCGCCCAGCGTCTGAATGTGGATGGCGGCCGCCAGCAGGCCAAAGACAAGATAGTGCAGGATATAAACGCCGGTCATGGTTTTCCCGAGCGTGGTCAGGAACGAGGTCAGCCACTGACCTTTTTCCGGCAGGCGGACCGCGTTAATGCCGATGACGATCAACACCACCAGCAGATAAACCTGCGAGCCCGTTAGCTCCACCTCATTGTGGGTCGCCAGAAAGCGCGCGATAAAGTAATGACGTTCATACAGCCAGGTGAAGAGATACACCGCGGGCAGCAACAGCAGGCTGATCTTTATCACTCTGGGTGAGGTCAGCAACTGCATCACCCGCGGCGCGGCCATCAGCCGGCCGGTGAGGTAGTAGAGCACCCACGTCCAGATCCGGTATTGCGGCAGCAGCGAAAAGGCACGCCGGCCCGGATAGAGGCTGGCGAGCAGGTCATAGGCAAACGCCGATACCAGCAGCAGCAAAATCCCGGTTGCCATCAGTCCTGGCCGCTGAATCAGCCAGTCGATTAGTGGATGCGAGACGTAAATCACAATCAGCGCAATCACGAACCATGGCTGAATCAGATAGCCTTTATGGTGCATCCCGGCAAACCAGAAAAAGCTGAACCAGAAGATAAAAATCAGCAGAATGCGGCGAATTTTGCCGAGCTGCCACGCGGATGTATGCAGCTCACCGGCATCGATATAGCCACTCAGCAGAAAATAGAGCGGCGTGGCGATCGTCGAGACAAAACTCAGCACGTTCAGCGTCAGATTGATGTCGTAATGGTAGCTGTCGTAGCTCTGGTACAGCGTAAAAAACGACACGGCGGTGATACAGGCCAGCGTCTTCAGCATTGCCAGCCCGGTCTTATTCACCGCGCGCCTCCCGGCCGTGGAAGCAGCGATAGATCACCGGCAGCACCAGCAGGGTAAGTACAGTCGCAAATCCCAGACCAAAAATAATCACGACGGCCATGCTCTGGAAAAAGACGTCGCGCAGCAGCGGCAACAGGCCCAGCACGGTGGTGAAAGCGGTCAGCAGGATAGGGCGGAGACGCGAGGTCGCCGCATCAATAATCGCCAGCTGCAGCGACTTCTCCTGCTGGAACAGCCTGATTTCCTCAATCAGCACGATTCCGTTACGGATCAACATGCCCGACAGGCTCAGCAGCCCAATCAGCGCCATAAAACCAAACGGTATTCCGGTAATTAAAAAGCCACAGGTAACGCCAATCAGCGCCAGCGGCACGGTGATCCAGATAGCAACAGCGTCGCGCAGCGAATTAAACATCAGCACGGTAATGATAAACATTGCCAGGAAGCCCACCGGCAGCGAACTGAGCAGGCCGCTCTGTGCTTCGCGTGAACTCTCCAGCTCGCCACCCCATTCAAGCCGATAGCCAGACGGAAGTTTCAGCTGATCAATTTGCGGCTGCACCCTGGCGATGACCTGCGCGGAGGTTAATCCTGAGGCGGGATCCGGGTCGGTCTGCACCGTCAGCACGCGCGTGCGGTCGCGGCGCATAATCAGCGGATTTTCCCACTCCAGACGGAAGTCAGAAACCACATTGCTCAGCGGCACAAAGTGTTGCAGGGCAGCGCTCCAGAGCTGGATGTTCTCAATGTGATCGACACTCTGCCGCTCATCATCCGTCGGGTAGAGCATCACCGGCATCAGCCTCGTACCGTCACGGAAGATGCCCACTGCGTCGCCGCTGAAGTTCATTCTCAGCGCCTGATCGATATCGCGCTTGTCGATGCCCAGTTCCTGACCGCGCAGTGCCGAATAATCCGGGCGGATCACTTTGCTGCGCTCCTGCCAGTCGTTACGCACCGGGAAGGTTGAGCCATCCGCCAGGAAAATCGCATCCAGCTGGCTGCCGATATGGCGCAGCACTTCAGGATCGGGGCCGATCACCCGCAGTGCAATGGCACTGTCGCTGGCGCTGCCAAACTGAATACGCTTGATGCGCTGATTCACCTGCGGGAAGTTCTGCTGAATGTACTCCTCGGTCTTTAGCGACAGCGCATCCAGCTGTCGGGCATCCTTAACCCGCACCATGATCTGAGCGAAGTTGCTGTACTGGCGCGCCGCGTCATAGGTCAGGGTAAAGCGCAGTGCGCCCTGGCCAACCGTAGTGACCGTCGCCGCGACGTCCGGATCCTGATTAATGAACCGGGCAATTTCCGCCGCCGTATTGGCGGTATAGTGGATATCGGTGCCGTAGGGCAGCCAGAGATCGGTGAAAAAGACCGGCGTGCTGGAGGAGGGGAAGAAGTTCTGCTTCACCAGGGTAAAGCCATACAGCGACAGGGCCAGCAACGCCACCATCACCGTCAGCGTGGTGATGCGAAAACGCAACAGGCCGCCCAGAGCCTGACGATAAAGCCGGAAGACCACGCCCTGATAAGGCGCGGGTGGTTCGGTTTGATCAGGCCTAGCCGCGCCCCGGCGCTTCTCGCTCCAGTTGATAAACACCGGGGTTAAGGTCAGCGCCGTGACCCAGCTCAGCATCAGTGAAATCAGCAGCACCTGGAACAGCGATTTACAATATTCGCCGGTTGAATCCTGCGACAGACCAATCGGTGCAAAGGCGAGGATCGCAATGACCGTCGCCCCCAGCAGCGGCAGTGCGGTGCGCCGTACCATGCGGGCAATCGCCTGCTGTAACGGATGCCCGCGCTGGTGGTCGATCTTCACCCCTTCAACCACCACGATGGCATTATCCACCAGCATGCTGAGCGAAATAATCAGCGCACCCAGCGACACCCGCTGCAGCTCAAGTTTAAACAGGTACATGATCAGCAGTGTGCCGAGCACGTTAAGCGCCAGTGAAGCGGCAATCACCATGCCGCTGCGCAGGCCCATAAACAGCAGCAGCGTTCCCACCACAATCGCCAGCGCCATCAGGAAGTTGAGGATAAAGCCGTCAACCGACTGTTTCACCTCATGCGCCTGGTTATAAAACACCTTCATGCTGATGCCGGCGGGCGTATCCTGCTGATAGTGCGCCATGCGGGCGGTGAGCGCGTCGCCGACATCGATGACATTGACGCCGGGCGCAAACGAGATGCCGATAGCCAGCGCCGCTTCACCGTCTGCAAAGTAGATATTGGCGGGATTATCGGTGACGCCACGCGTCAGGGTAGCGATATCGCGAAGATGCACATTCTGCGGGCTGCCCGCCGGCAGAATCGGCAGGTTAGCCAGATCGTCGAGCGTCTGTAGCTCGCCGGTAGGATGAAAACGGATCGATTCGCTGTCGACCCGCAGCGTGCCGGCACTGGCAACGCTGTTATTCCGGCTCAGCAGATCGGCGACGCGCTGCGGCGTCATGCCATAGGCGGTCATTTTGCTGGAGGAAAGCGCGATGCGGATCTCCTCCTGCTCGACACCTGCGACCGCCACTTTCGCTACGCCTGGCACCAGCACCAGATCGCGGCGCAGCTGATCGGCATAGTTGCGCAGTTCGCTGTTCGTGTAGTCTTTGCCGTGGATAACGAAGAAGTAGCCATACACATCGCCGAAGTCGTCGTTCACCAGCGGCGCCTGCACGCCAGGCGGAAACTGCCGCGCCGCGTCGCCGACCCGGCGGCGTAACTCATCCCAGATTTGCGGCAGCTGATCGGCCAGATAGCGGCTTTGAATATTAACGGTAATCTGCGACAGACCATTGCCGGAAATGGAGGTGACGTTGTCCAGCGACGGCAGGCGTTGCAGCGCATTCTCCAGCGGCAGCGTGACCTCCTCTTCAACCTGCTGGGCTGACGCGCCAGGATACTGAGTGACAATCACCGCCGACTTGATGGTAAACAGCGGATCTTCAAGGCGGCCGATGTTCAGCAGGGCATAGATACCGCCGACGCCCAGCAGCAGAATGACCATCCAGATGCGAATCGGTTTATCAATAAAATGCTCCTGAATACGCATTATAACCCCCGCTCACGCTGCCAGATGCGCACCGCTTCACCGTCACGCAACTCACCGACACCGGCAGCGACAATGCGGTCGCCCGGCTTCAGCCCGCTGATGATTTCAATGCCCTGAGCGGTAAGACGACCCACTTCAACCGGCTGATCTTTAACACGCAGCGCCTCGCCATCCTGCTCAACCAGCCAGACATGCGGTTGATTGGTCGGGCTGCGATCGGGATTAAATACTGCAGCCGCAGGGACCACCAGACGCGGCTGGGCTGGGGCATTCGGCAGGTTATGCAGCTTAACGCGCACCGAGCCGCTGAGACCGGCAACGCCAGGGAGATCCGCCGGACGTGGCATGGTGAGCACCACCTGATACGTCAGCGTGGCGGCGTCGGTCTGGCTGGTATGCTCTTTGTATTGTGCGGTAAAAAAGCGACCGGGCAGGGCGTTAAACTGCACCTCAGGCTGATAGTGAATATTCTGGATGTCGAGGCTGGTGAAGAGGGTTTCCGGCAACGTAAAGATGACGTCGAGCAGATCGGCCCGGGTCAGCAGCGCAATCGGCTGTCCGGCGGCGACCACCTGATGATTACGCGCCTGTACGCGGGCAATAACCCCATCGAACGGCGCGCGCAGGGTCAGGAACTGTAACTCCTCCTGCGCGATCTTCAGTGCAGTCGCGGCAGCATCACGGTTAGCGCGCTGAATATCCATCTCAGACTTTGAAACCGCGCTGCGCTGGGCCAGCGTGTTAAAGCGCTGAAACTGTCGCTCCGCCAGTTGCAGTGCGGTCTGACGGTCGCGTACCCGCAGTTTTGCATCCGCATCATTCAGGGTGGCCAGCAATTGCCCTGATTTTACAGGCGTTCCGTCACGTATATTGAGCTGTACCAGCTGGCCTGCGCGTTTAAATGCGAGGTCGGTATTATCACCCGCCTGAATACGTGCAGGAAAAACCCGGATATTCTGCGCGATATCCGATTCAAGGGTGAATACTTTAATTACGCGCGGCGGCGGAGCCTCCGGTACTTTTTTCTGATCGCACGCTGTCATAAATAAACAACAGAGATAAAGGGGGATAACCTTGCGTTTAATCATTTTCTTCGCCTTAACATCAGCTATTTCACAGCATTTTAATAAGCGTTAAGGCGTCATTAGCCCTGATGCTTATCGCGACCGGGATAAAATTATTTTGAATGTTCGTAATAATATTTTAACGAGACGGCAACGCCGCTTCGTCTGAATCGGGTTAGGCTGCCATCTGTGAGACGACTAGCCAGGTGAGTAAGCCCACCAGCGTGGTTGCGGCAACCGCGAGAATAACGAAACCGCAAAGCATGATAATGCTCTGTTTTTTCATTAGAGTTTCCTTTTGCGAGCCAGAGAATAAGCCGTTGAACACTGCATCAGCATACTTAAACCAGAGCTAAACAAAAACAACGTTGTCATTCTCATAATATAGGTTAGATTTATTTTAGTCATTTAATGTTACTCATCAGACGTTTCTTACGTAAATATGATATCGGTCATTACCGGCGGGAGAGGTATGCCGCAAGATGCCTGCCTTTTAATTGCGCCTTTAATTCATCGCTAAATGGCACGAGGTTTATATATGCTAAATAATGATAAGCAGGATAAAGCGTTAGCTTTATCTGAGCGCCCCTGGTATCAGCGTAGTGTGACCGAGATATTTTCTGACCTTCAGAGTTCACCTGCAGGATTATCCACTGCGACTGCACAGGAACGTCTGCAGAAAAAGGGCCCCAACGCGCTTCCGCAAAAAGCGGAAAAATCTGCACTGCTCAAATTCATCGCGCATTTTAAAGATGTGCTGATCTACATTCTGCTGGCCGCGGCGGTCATCACCGCGATCATGGGCCACTGGGTCGATACCTTTGTCATTATCGGCGTGGCCGTCATCAATGCCCTGATCGGTTTTATTCAGGAGAGTAATGCCGAGAAATCACTGAAAAGTATCCAGAACATGCTCGCCAGCGAAGCGATGCTGGTGCGCGAGGGTAAGCAGGTCACAGTCGCCACGCGCGATATCGTGGTTGGTGACGTGGTGATGTTACGGCCTGGCGACAAAATTCCGGCTGACCTGCGGCTGTTTGAAGTCAATAACCTGCGGGTTGAAGAGGCAATTCTCACCGGGGAGTCGACGGTGGTGTCGAAGAACATCGATACGCTGAGCGGTGAAAAATCGCTGGGCGACCGTCTGAATCTGGCTTTCTCCGGCACCACCGTCAGTTCCGGCACTGCCGCAGGCGTCGTGATCGCCAGCGGCGGTGATACTGAACTGGGTCATATCAACGAAATGATCAGCGGCATAAAAGAGGCCAAAACCCCGCTGCTGGTGCAGATCGACAAACTCGGTAAAGCGATTTTTTTCATCATCCTGCTGATGATGGTCGCTCTGTTTATCTTCGGCTATCTGCTGCGTGACATCCCACTCGGTGAGCTGTCGCTGTCCGTCATCAGCCTGGCGGTTGCGGCTGTGCCGGAAGGTCTGCCCGCTATTATTTCCATTATTCTGTCGCTGGGCGTGCAGTCGATGGCGCGTACCAAGGCGATTATCCGCAAGCTGCCGACGGTCGAAACGCTGGGCGCAATGTCGGTGATCTGCTCCGATAAAACCGGCACGCTCACCATGAATGAGATGACGGTGAAAGCGGTCGTGCTGGCAAAGAGCCGCTGGCGCGTCAGCGGAAACAGCTACGAACCTAAAGGGGAGATTGTAGCTGAGCAGGGCGAAACCACCGGAGCGACTGCTGCCCAGGATCCGCTGTTCCAGCAATTCCTGCACGCGGTGGACACCTGTAATGAGAGCCAGCTGCGTCAGGAAGATCAGGGGCACTGGACGATTGTTGGCGGCCCGACGGAAGGTGCGCTGAAAGTGCTGGCGGCTAAAGGGATGACCGCCCCGCAGCCGGTCGACGTCGTGAGCAAGCTGCCGTTCGATTCCCTGTATAAATATATGTCGGTCAGTTGTGTGGCCAATGGTGAATCCTGGGTGCTGCTGACCGGCGCGCCAGACGTCCTGCTGACGTTGTGCCAGCAGCAGCAAACGCCGGACGGTGCCGAGCCAATTGACCGAGCTTACTGGGATGCGGCCATCACCACCTACGCCAGCGAAGGGCTGCGCACCGTGGCCGCCGCCTGGAAAAGAACCTCTGCACCCGTTACCGACCTGGACCATGCCGATCTGAAAAGTGACATGGTGCTGCTGGGTCTGGCCTGCATGATGGATCCGCCGCGTCCGGAGGCGATTGCCGCCATCGACGAGTGCCAGAAAGCGGGCATTCGCGTCAAAATGATCACCGGCGACCATCAGGAAACGGCTATGGCGATTGGTCAGATGCTGGGCATTGGTAACAGCCAGGCCGCGATTACCGGCTACCAGCTTGAACATATGAGCGACGCCGAACTGGCTGAGGCTGCAAAAACCTATGACATTTTTGCCCGCACCAGCCCGGAGCATAAACTGCGTCTGGTGAAAGCGCTGGAAGCCAGCGGTGAGATCGTCGGCATGACCGGCGACGGCGTCAACGACGCCCCGGCACTGAAACAGGCCAACGTCGGCATTGCGATGGGCATTAAAGGCACCGAGGTGACAAAAGAGGCGGCCGATATGATTCTGGCCGACGATAACTTCGCCACCATTGCTGCGGCAGTGAAAGAAGGACGTCGCGTTTACGACAACCTCAAGAAAACCATTCTGTTTATCATGCCGACTAACCTGGCGCAGGGTCTGCTGATTATTATCGCGATTCTGATGGGCAATCTGCTGCCGTTAACGCCGGTACAGATTCTGTGGATGAACATGGCGACGTCGGCCACGCTGTCGTTTGGTCTGGCGTTTGAGCCTGCGGAAGCGAATGCGATGCGCCGGCCACCGCGCAATGTGAAAGCACACGTCATGGATGCTTACGCTATCTGGCGCGTGGTGTTTGTCGGTCTGCTGATTTCCATCAGTGCCTTTGTGCTAGAAGCGTGGCTGCAACCGCGCGGCTACAGTGCTGAGTTTATCCGCACCGTGCTGCTGCAGATGCTGGTTACCGCGCAGTGGGCTTACATGCTTAACTGCCGTAACTCAGATGGCTTCTCACTGGATCGCGGACTGCTGAAAAACCGTGGAATCTGGCTGGTGACGCTGGTGCTGATTGTCCTTCAGGCGATCATTATCTATGTACCGTTGATGAACACGCTGTTTGGTACGCGACCACTGCCGATTAACTACTGGCTGATTTCGCTGATTGTCAGCATCGCGATCTTCATCATCGTTGAGATCGAGAAACGTCTTACCCGCGCCTGGCGGGTGAAGACGCCATCACTGAGTTAATTCTGTCTCCGGGTCCTGCTGCGGATAGCTCGCCAGCAGGACCTTCTTAAGCAGATAGGTCAATGGAATGGCCAGTATCCCGCCCGTAATCCCCAGTAATGCCTGCCAGAACAAAAACGCCAGCAGCTGCGTAGTCAGCGCCAGGTTCAGTCGTTTACCAATCAGCAGCGGTTCGAGTACTGAACTCAGGCAGAGGTTCAGCACCACAAAGAATCCGGCTACCGCCAGCGCAACCTGCAAATCGAACATGATGTAACTCTGAATGACCGGCGGAATGGCGGCCAGAAATGAACCCAGCACCGGCACATAATTAAAGATGAACATCAGCACGCCCCAGAAAAAGGCAAACTTCAGCCCGATCAGATGCGCACCCACCCCGACGATCACCCCGCCCAGAATACTGGTCAGCGTTTTTACTCGGGCATAAACAATCACGCTCTGAATGCCTTCCTGCAGCGCCAGATAAAAGTCCTGATGTTTTCCCGTGACACGCTGTTGCAGTGCTGCTTTCAGCAGCGGCATCTCATAGAGCATAAACAGCAGCATCAGGAACACCATGATCCACCAGGAGATGACGCCAGGGATCTGCGTCAGAAAAGCCGTGACGATGCGCACTATCGCGCCCGCATCCACAAAGGTCAGCAGCTGGTCGGGCGTCATACCGATATCCAGCCGGGCAAAGGCCAGCGTCAGCTGTTCCAGTCGCGCTGCCAGCAGTACAGGAGCCTGGCGGCTGAGCTGCATCAAATCGGGTGTCAGCACGGTTAACTTGATAGTGGTGACCACCATGATCAGCAGCATCAGCATGATGACCAGCAGGGATGAGACGATGCGCGGTATCCGCTTTTTATCCAGCCGGGTAATGAGTGGATCAAGCATGATCGCCAGTAACATCGCCAGCAGTACCTGATTGATGAGCGGTGCCGCCAGATAGAGGCCGGTGAGAATAATGGTCAGGCAGGCCAGGATAAACAGTACGCGTGCCAGTGGCGGCCAGAGAGTAAACCAGCTCAGTCCCATGATCGGGCTCCTTCAGCAAAGATAAGCTGCAGTATAGATGAGGGTTAAAGGTCAGTGCTTTGCGTCAGGTCAGAGGGTGGGGGCATCGTGCAGGGGAGTGACAGGGGCTTCAGAGCCGATCAGCGTCGGCTCTCAATCGTTATTAAATGCATGAATGAGCCACCTGTCGCTATCCGGTTAGTCTATTTACGCTCCGGTTTCAGCCGACGATCAAACCGGAATGGAATGGCCTCAGCCTGTTGAACGATCCGGGAAAACTCCGGGTGTTCAGGATTCAACAGATAGTTGTGTTCTACGGGAGAGAGGGCACTGGGTACACGCAACGCAACCGCATCGCAGGCAGAACACCAGGCGTCACCATACTCAGCCAGTTCCGCTGGTGCATCTTCATCGGCCCAGTTTGCAGGCAATTCACTGATATCCGCGGTCTGAATCAGCGCATCCGGGACATCAATGCGCAGTAGGGTAAACGCATCCAGTATATGTGCTGAGTGCAGATGGACCAGTGTTTCCAGCAACGTCAGTGAGGCGGTTTCTGAGACATAAACCATGGAGATGCCGATGCTGTTCCAGCGGCCGCCCGCCTCTTTTGCGCCGAATCCGGTCCAGGCTGTCGAAAGATACTTTGTCTTAGTCAGCCTGTAGAGGATCAAGAGTAAACTCCATGCTCCAGGCGCGTAATTAATTTCATGACCTCGTAAGCGCCGGTTTCAGATGCCATCAGCTCTGCTGGCATTTTCCAGCTCAACGCCCGGTTAGGCTCATTCAGCCATTTCTGCGCTTCATCCTTATCACCTTCGAACAGTTCAACCGCCCGATCGATCACGCGGATAATACGCACCAGTCGTTCGCTTTGTTCAGCGCTGAATTTCGCTTTCACGCCACGGCTAAACGTCGTGGAGGGAATCCCGGACATTTTGCGCAGGTCGTTTTGTGTAATCTTCGCCCAGTCGATGATGAGGTGAGCCACGTTGCCATCAAGGCCTTCATTGATCTGACCCAGCAGAGCGACCCCATCAACGTTGTGCAGGCCTGCAGCCTGCCATAAGCGTGGCGGTCTGGTCTTAGCCGCAGAAAAGCTGAATGTTTTCATTCGTCACCTCCAATTGGTCATTTAATTATAACCGTTTGGTTGGAGGGGTGCAATTTCTGGAGCCTGATGAAAGATATTAAAAAAATAGAACAGGTACTTTAACTCACCGACAAATCACTCTATCTTTAAGGAAACACTCATTTCCTAATGGTGTCCTCAATGAACGACAGCCACTATAAAGAGCGGGGACGACCACGCGCCTTTGATACCGATGCGGCGCTGGACAATGCGATGCTGGTATTCCGTTAAAAAGGCTATCACGCCACCTCAATCGGTGATTTGGGCCAGGCTATGCAACTCACTACCGGCAGCATCTATAAAGCCTTCACCGACAAGCAAACGCTGTTTGCTACGGTCTTTGCCCGCTATCTCTCACAGCGTAACAGCAACTTAGCTGCGCGGCTGGCGCAATGTGAAAACGGCCGTGGGCAACTGGCAGCGCTGCTGAATTTTTACGTGGATTCAGTGCGCGATGTTGAAGGAGAACGCGGCTGCCTGGTCGCAGTCAGCGCCGTGGAGTTGCAGACGCTGGATGAAGAGCTGGCAGGTGCGGTCAGCGCTGCGCTCATGCGAAATATGCACAATCTGCAGCAGATTATCAGGCTGGGCCAGCAGGATGGTTCGTTCAATCCTGAACTGGATTGTGACGCCACCGCTTCACTGATGCTCTGCATCGTGCTGGGGATGCGGGTGGCCGGTAAAGTTGCGGCTACCCGGCCGGATGCCAGCATCATCCCCCTGGCTCTGAAACTACTCGACTAAATTTTTTATCCATTAAGGAATCGATCGTTTCCTTATTATCCGGAGATTTTATGCAGTCACATTCACTTTACCAGCACCACCTCACGCATATTGGCTCACAGCGACTGCACTACCTCTGCGCAGGCCGTGAACACGAAGAAGTCGTGGTGCTGCTCGCGGGTTTCCCGCAAAGCAGTTAAGCATGGCGGGACGTTATTCCCCGGCTGGCCAGGCGCTTTGCGGGCCGGACTGGCTTTTTACCGCGCATTCGCACAGTCGGCAGAGCAGAATCGCCAGCGTGCGCTGAATGGCAAACTGGGCGCACCGCTGCTGGCCGTCAGCGCCGACCAGGGTTCAATACCCGACATGGCCACCCCGTTACGTGCCGTGGCGCGGCAGGTAAGCAGTGAAATGATTCCTGACTGTGGCCATTTTATTCCCGATGAACAACCGGAGAAAGTAGCGGAAATACTCGCAGACTTCTTTACCCGGTCGCTGAATTAAAGCGACAAATCCCTCTGTAAATCAGGCAAATTAATATCACGAAGCGGATTATTAATATTATTGCTGATCCGCTGCTATCTCATACGGCTTTCCAATAAATAACGCTATCCTTCTGATTTTTAATAATTATATCTGAATTCTTACGCGTTGCTTTCTGTGACGTGCTGTGAATAAATAAACGGTCGTCACCATCCGACATCCGGATGAGATAAAAATAACGGTCGGCAACAGACTGCCGATTGCATATTGCCGGGGCTGCTATGAATCAGGAAAAAGCACGACTGGCCGGGGAAATAAAAGCCAGAGTTAATGAACTTGAATCTCAATTAGTGGCGATTCGACGTGATATCCATGCGCATCCGGAATTAGGCTTTGATACGCTGCGCACCGCCAGTCTGGTAACTGACTACCTGCGGGCGCTGGGACTTCAGCCGCAAACTGGCGTGGGCCGCAGCGGTGTTGTGGTCGATATCGACGGCGCAGAGCCGGGCAAAACCCTGCTGTTGCGCGCCGACATGGACGCGCTGCCGATCCATGAGCAGACCGGTTTGCCCTTTGCCAGCCGCTATCCCGGAAAAATGCACGCCTGTGGTCACGATATTCACACGGCCACGATGCTAGGAGTGGCTAGCATCTTGCCGCACTATCGTCAGCAGCTCAAAGGCCGGGTCCGGCTGATATTCCAGCCTGCGGAAGAGACGCCAGAAAGTGGCGCGGAGGCGATGATCGCCGACGGCGTGGCAGACGGCATCGACTGGGCTGTGACGCTGCACAACAAGCCTGAACTGGCGGCGGGCGAAGTCGCCCTGACGCGCGGCGCCAGCACTGCCTCCAGCGATGAATTCGACGTGACGGTACATGGCGTATCGACCCACGCGGCACGTCCGCATATGGGCACCGATCCCATACTCGCCACCGTGCATCTCATCAGCCAGCTACAAACCATCATCTCACGTGAACGCGATCCCGCTCACTCTGCCGTGTTAACCATCGGGCACATTCAGGGCGGCACGACTCACAACATTATTCCTGACAGTTGCCTGTTTCAGGGCACCATCCGCACCAAATCGCCGGAAGTGCGCGCCGCCATGGAAGCGTCATTTAAACGGATGTGCGAAGGGGTCGCACTGGCGCAGAACGTGCGGGTGGAGGTTAACTTCCAGCGTGGTGTGCCGCCATTAATGAATGACGATCGCCTGATCGATTCACTGGAAGAGATTCTGTCGCATCAGTTTGATAAGGCGATCATCGCGCAGCCCAGCGCCAGCTTTGGAGCCGAAGATTTTTCACTGTTTACCGAACGGGTACCGGGCTGTCAGATCCATATTGGATCGGCTACGCCGGGCCGTGACGATCATCTGCATAACTCCGACTATCAGCCGGATGAACGCAGCATTGCCGCCGGGACGCAGGCGCTGACCCGCCTTGCAATTGACTTACTCTCTTAATAATAAATAAATGAGGTTTATATGATGATGCGTAACCGCCTGTTCACGGCTTCTCTGACCGTGGCGCTGCTCGCCACTTCGGCATTCAGCCAGGCGAAAGATTTCGGCACCCTGAAGTTTGCGACTGAAGCGGCTTATCCTCCGTTCAACCAGACCACCCCGAGCGGCAAAATCGTCGGCTATGAGCCGGATATGGTGGCCGAGCTGGCAAAGCGTGCGGGCTTTAAATATGAAATCATCGCGCAGAAATGGTCAGGCATGATCCCGGGACTGATTGACGGGAAATATGATGCAGTGGTCGATGCGGTAACCGTGACGCCAAAACGCGCGGAAGCGATTGACTTCACTCATCAGTACACCGTCAGCGTCTCCAGCTTTGTGACCGCGAAAAAGAGCCCGCTTGCCACGCTGCCAGGCAGCGGCACGGTGGTGACCGCAGATGATGACGCTGGCATGAAAAAAGCGATCGACGAACTGAAAACCACGTTCAAAGGCAAAACCATTGCGGTGCAGGTCGCCACCATTCAGGCGGACTTCCTGCAGAAATACCTGGGCGATGTCGCCACCATTCGTACCTATCAGGCCGGTCCGGAAACCTTTGCTGACCTGATGAATGGCCGTGTGGATGCGGTCATGGCTTCACGTACCAACCTCAACGCCTTTGTGAAAAAGAACAGCGATGCGATCAGCAGCAGCGGCTATGGCTTCTCGGGTGGCGTGCTGGGCGCAGGCTCGGCGATTGGTCTGCGTAAAGGCAACAGCGAGCTGCAGCAGGTGCTGAATCAGGCGCTGGACTCCATGATCAAAGACGGCACGCTGAGCAAACTGTCGATGAAATGGTTTGGCGAAGATGTCGCACCAAAAGCGTAATCGCGGATGCTGATGAATATTGACTGGCAGATACTGGGTTTCGGGGATGAGGGCTGGGGCGGCGTGCTGCTTAGCGCCGCCGCTGTCACTGTCAGCGTATCGCTCTGCGCCTGGCTGCTGGGTGCGGTGCTGGGCAGCGTGCTCTGCTGGATGCAGATTGCCGGTTCGCGCTGGCAGCAACGGCTGGCGGCAGGGTACATCACGCTGTTTCGCGGCGTACCGGAACTGCTGGTGATCTACCTGTTCTACTTCGGTGGACGGCAGGTCGTTTCCACGGTGGGCACCGCGCTGGGCTTGCAGGGACCGTTCGATGTGAACGGTTTTGTGGCGGGCGCGATCGCCATCGGGTTGATCTCCGGTGCCTATCAGAGCGGCGTGTTTCGCGGGGCGTTCTACGCCATTCCGGGCGGGACGCTGGAAGCCGCGACCGTGACCGGCATGGGACGGCTGATGATGTTTCGTCGCATCATCGTGCCGCAGGCGTTACGCACCGCGCTGCCGGGCATGGGCAACCAGTGGCAATCGGTGATCAAAGAGTCGGCGCTGGTCTCGGTGACCGGGCTGGTGGAAACTATGAACCAGGTCTCTACTGCGGCTAACTCCACCCAGATGTCCTTTTTCTTCTACAGCGTAGGCGCGGTGATCTACCTGATTATCACCACCTGTTCCGATATGGTTTTCCGCTACGTGGAAAAGTTTGCGATGCGCGGTCAACAGCGCGTGAAGGGATAAGGAGTCCACGTGGATATGATGTTTTTACAGCAGACGTTGCTGGCGCTGCTGAAAGGATTGCCGCTGACCATTAACCTGGCGCTGCTCTCGTTACTGGGTGGCGGCGTGCTGGCGCTGTTGCTTAATCTGCTGCGCATGACGCGCGCCGGCAGTCTCTTCTGTCGTTTCTATGTCTGGCTGTTTCGCGGTACGCCGCTGTTGATCCAGATCTTTATGGTCTATTACGGCCTCGGCAGTTTACCGGCGGTGCGCGACAGTCTGTTCTGGCCGCTGCTGCGCGATCCCTACTGGTGCGGTTTGCTGGCGTTGATTCTCAACGATGCGGCTTACACCTCGGAGATCCTGCGTGGCGGGCTGCGCGCGGTCAGCCAGCAGTCACTGGAGGCCGCCAAAGTCTCGGGCATGTCGTCGTATAAGATCTTCACCCGCATCACCTTACCGATTGCGATTCGCCAGGCGCTACCCGCCTATAGCAATGAAATCATCTCGATGATCAAAGCGACGTCGCTGGTCAGTACCATCAGCCTGATGGAGATGACCGGCATTGCGGACTCGATTGTCTCCTCCACCTTCCGGGCGCTGGAGGTGTTCCTGAGTGCGGCGGTGATCTACCTGATACTCACCATGCTGGTGAGCAAAGGGGTATCAATACTGGAACGACGCTTATCACCTTACTATTTTGGAGCACGCTCATGACCGCACCCACCATCATGCTGAGTCATCTCAGAAAGAGTTATGCGGGACACGAAGTGCTGCACGACATCAGCCTGACTGCGCAGGATGGCGATGTGATTTCGCTGATTGGTGCCAGTGGGTCGGGCAAAAGTACGCTGTTACGCTGCATACCATTTCTTGAGGTACCGCAGGCGGGCGAAATCGCGGTCGGCGACATTAACGTCACGCTGGATAACGCCGATGAGAAACTGAGCCGCGAGCAACGCCGTCGTATTAAGCTGATGCGGATGCAGCTCGGCTTTGTGTTTCAGAGCTTCAATTTGTGGCCGCATAAAACGGTGATGCAGAACATCATTGAAGCACCGGTTCATGTGCAGAAGCGCAGCCACAAAGAGGCGATTGAAGAAGCCGAAGCGCTGCTGCATAAAGTGGGACTCTATGCAAAACGCGACGCCTGGCCGTCGCAGCTTTCGGGTGGACAGCAGCAGCGAGTAGCGATTGCCAGGGCGCTGGCCCAGCAGCCGAAAGCGATCCTGTTTGATGAGCCGACCTCCGCGCTGGATCCGGAGCTGGTGGGCGAGGTGCTGCGGGTGATCCGCAGCCTGGCGGAAGAAGGGCGCACCATGATTATCGTGACGCATGAAATGGGCTTTGCCCGAGACGTGTCGAACAAAGCGGTGTTTCTGCATCAGGGCATGATTGAGGAATCGGGTTCGCCTGAGCAGGTGTTCCTGGACCCCATCTCGCCGCGCTGCCGTGCCTTTGTGAACAGCCACTTTGAGCGCAATGCAGGCTAGAGAGACAGGCAACGTAGTCTGACTGCGGCGCTGAGACTGCGCGTCTTAAAAACAGAAAACCCCGGAAGCATTTCCGGGGTTTTTTATCTGCCAGGCTTCGTGATTCAGACAAGCCTGTAAACGCAGTATCCTGAAATTAAGGATTAAACACCGGGCGGCCCGCTTCAACCAGTGCCTGCCACTGCTGATAGCTGGGACGGCGCTGGATATCTGAATACCAGGCCTTCAGTGCAGTACATTCGTCAGGCACAGCAAGATTCACCAGAGCCGAGAAAATCATTCCGCCTGTTACAGCGATATCGGCCATCGAAAACGTATTGCCCGCGACATAAGGCTGCGAGCGTAAAACGCCATCGAAATAGTGCATGCCACGAATGGCCTTTTCGCGCATCTTCTCACCCCATTCCGCATTCTGATAAAGCTCAACCTCTGGCCCCAGTCCTGCGGTGGCATGGTGGAAATAGACGCTGACCGCATCAAGAAATTCGATTTCAGCCCGTTTGGTCATCATATGGATAACGCCTTTTTCTACCGGCGTGACACCAGTCAGAACAGGATTGTCATCCAGTACGTCCAGATATTGCGTTATCGCGGTGCACTCTGCGATCAGCGTTCCATCATTCAGCGCTAATACCGGCAGGGTGCCTGAGTAATTGATGGCCAAAAATTCAGGCTTTTTATGCTCACCTGTCCACAGATTTACCGGAATAAATTCCACCTGAGAAAGTAATCCTTTTTCCGCGAGGGCGATTCTGACGCGTGCAGGATAAGGGCCATCATACCAGTCATAGATTTTCATGGATGGGAGTGAAGAAGCTACAGTTGCATTGTTGATATCAGTCATGGTTAATTTACCTACCTGTCAATTGGTAGTTTAATTGTGGCGCTGAACTTTCAGGCTGTCAATCTCTGTCTACCAGTTGGCAGGTAAAATTTTTTTGTTTATAATGGGCCTTCACCTCTTTAAGGAAAACAGGATTATGAGCCTGAACGCACGTGAAGCTATTCTGGCAGCAGCAAAGAGCGCTGCTCAGAATCATGGCTATAACGGGATTAATTTTCGCAGCATCGCTGATGAGGTGGGGATTAAGAATGCCAGTATCTATTATCACTTCGCCAGCAAAGCCCATCTGGGAGCCGCCGTCGCTAACCGATACTGGCAGGACACGGCGCAGAATTTAAAGACTATCCGCGAGCAAAGTGCCTCACCGGATGAGGCGCTGCAGCGCTATCCGCAGATTTTCCGTATGTCGCTGGAAGATGCCAACCGGCTCTGTCTCTCCAGCTTTATGGCAGCGGAATATGACGATTTGCCGGAGGAAGTGAAGCGTGAAGTACAGTGTTTCGTCGACGCGAACGTTGAGTGGCTGACTCAGGTTCTGAGCGAAAAGGACCCTGATAACACAGAGAAAAATGCTCAGCGCGCGCTGGCAATCTACACCGCGGTGGCGGGTGCGCAGTTAATTGCCCGCACACGCGAGGATATTAAAATTTTTGATAGCCTGATTGCGACGTATCAGGAGACCGGTCTGATTCCGCTGTCGCGCTAAATGAAGAACTAAAAGTTTCTGCCCGGTTTCAGGCGTGCGCTAAGGGCTGCCGGTTCAGAGTCCGGCTTTAAACGCTCTGGCGCAAGCCGCCTGCCAGCTGGGTAAATACCGCGATCATCTTTGGCAGCGCGTTTTCCGGATCGCTGCTGGAGCCGACCCAGAGTGCGGCATTCAACGCCGCGCTGTTCAGCAGATGTGCGGCGGCATCGGCGTCAATCGGCTTAATCAATCCGCTGTCGATCAGCCTTACAATCGTTTCGCGGGTGGCTGCCAGACAGCTGTTCTGGCTGGGCCACTGCGCGGGATCGCCCAGGAAAGCCGGGCCATCACGCAGCACAATACGCTGCACTTCGGCATCCATCGCCATGCGGATATAGGCGATGCCTTCGGCCACCAGCTTCTCCCACTCATCCGTCACGCCGGACGCTGCCGCTTTAGCCTGCTGCGCCATTTCACCATCAACCTGCGCGACGACCGCCGCGAGCAGCCCCTTTTTATCGCCAAAGTTATGGTAAAGCGCCCCGCGAGTGAGACCCACGCTGGCCGTCAGCTCATCCATTGACGCGGCGGCAAAGCCTTTTTCGGCAAAGGCAGTGCGCGCTGCCGCGATCAGTTTTGCCCGGTTTTCTTCCATTGATTCTGCACGACGCTTTACGGCCATGGATTCTCCTTTCACATACGCGACGTATATTAATTGACATACGACGCGTATGTATGATTAATGTGACATACGCCGCGTATATTAAATCAAACCCGTATGCGCTGCATCCTGTAATCCCACTGAGGCTGTTAAGGAAATTCTATGATCACACGCGAACCCATTTTTCCTGCCAATCGTCACGCTCTCTATCAGCAGCATGGCTATTCCGCGGCTATCCGCTCTGGCGATCTGCTGTTTGTCTCGGGTCAGGTGGGCAGCCGCACCGATGGCACGCCGGAACCCGATTTTGCTGCTCAGGTTGAACTGGCGTTTGAAAACCTGGCGGCCACGCTTGCGGCGGCCGGCTGTACGTTTGACGACCTGATCGATGTCACCACGTTCCACACCGATCCGGAGAATCAGTTCGAAACCATCATGCAGGTGAAGCAGCGCGTTTTCCCGCAGCCGCCTTATCCAAACTGGACAGCGGTGGGCGTGACCTGGCTGGCTGGGTTTGATTTTGAGATCAAAGTGATTGCCCGCATTCCGGAATAGCGTGACGCACGTAGTCTGTCGCAGGACATCTAAAGGGGCAATCATCCGCCAGGCCAGCAAACTTTCAACAGGACGATAGCTCATCCGGGCGGCTATCCCGTGGGAGAGTGGGGGGTCAGGTTAACTTCCGCGAATTGAACCCGAGGCTGTTTACACGATGGTGGGCCTTATCCGGTCCGGCCTGCTGGATCTCAGCCATTACACAGTGACGGAATTTGCACTGAGTGAGATTAATCATGCTGTTACGCACGCTGCCGAAAACAGCGGCCCCTTTAAACTGACGGTCGTTCGCCCGTAAACGGCTCAGTCTCTCTGGAGACTGAGCCTTTATTTACTCAATCGTCAGAACAATTTTGCCCTGAATGCTGCCCCGCGAAGCACGTTCATGGGCCTGCGCCGCTGCTGAAAGCGGCCAGGTATTCTCAACCACGACCCGCAAGGTGCCGTTTTCCAGCAACACACCGGCTTGTTTCAACTGCTCTCCGCTGGAACGAACCTGAATGGATGACACAGTCACACCCCGGCGGGCGGCCTCATCGTATGCCGTGAACGCCAGCGGATTGACCAGATAAAGGGCACCACCCGGACGGATGACAGTGAGAAATCGTGCCATGTCCGGGCCGCCCACCGTATCAATGACCAGATCGATATCTTTGATATGCTTTTCTGCCGCGACCTTTTTGTAATCAATAAACGTCTCTGCGCCCAGCTCTCGTAACAGAGATTCGTGTCGCCCGGAGGCTACGGCAATAACCCGTGCGCCTCTCCATCGGGCAATCTGCACCGCAAGATGTCCGACGCCGCCGCCCGCTCCGTTAACCAGCACGGTTTTTCCCTTTAACGCGATCGGAACGTGAGGGAACGACTGAAAAGGATTCGGCGCCTCGTGGCCGGTTTCAACCAGAAACTGCCAGGCTGTCAGCAGAGACATCGGCGCGGCAGCGGCCTGCACGTGGCTTAAACTCCGCGGTTTAAGCGCAAGCTGATTCGCCGGAACAGCGACATAGTCTGCGTAACCGCCGCTGCCGGTGAACAGGTCATCCGGAAATCTGACCATCGCATAGACCTCATCCCCGACATCAAATCCAGTGACATCTTCATGGATTGCCGCCACCACGCCGGAGATATCCGTGCCGGGAATCAGCGGAAACATTGGGGAGGGCTGCCATTCGGGTGGCAAAGCACGGTAACCATCGCGCAGATAGAGATCAGGTGGATTGATTCCCGCCGCGTGCACCCGAACCAGTACTTCACCGGCCGCAGGTTGTGGCCGGGGCGCATTCTCGTAACACAGCACATCCGGGCCACCAAACATATGCAGGCGCACCGCTTTCATTGTTTCGCTCATCGCCACTTCCTTCGATTTGAATTGATGCTGATAGGATAAGACGGTATTCACAGGTTGATAATGGGCTGCAATTTCGTTTTACTTATGCCATGAAAGAACAAATCGGTTTTGAAAGCCTGACTGGCCTCATCGCTTTTGCGCGTGCTGGATCGCTGGGCAGCTATACGGCGGCTGCCCGGGCGCTCTCAGTGTCGCCCTCGTCGGTCAGCAAAAATATCCAGCGGCTGGAGCAGCATTTAGGGGTGGTGCTTTTTACGCGAACCACGCGGTCGATCACGTTGACGCCGGAAGGGCGCGATCTACATGAGCGGGTACTGCGGCTGTTGCGGGACGCAGAGGAGATTGAACAGGCTGCGAAGCGTGCGCGCGCACAACCTGGCGGCACGGTGCGCATCGCTGCCTCGCTTCCGGTGGGAGTTCATCTGCTTGCACCGCTGCTGCCGCTGTTTCGTCAGCGCCAGCCCGAGGTGAAGATTGATCTGCGCCTCGGTGACGAGCGCATAAACGTGATTGAAGAGGGCGTGGATATCGCGATACGGATTGGGGAGCTGGCTGATTCGAGCCTGCTGTCGCGTCGGCTTTCACCTTATCAGCTCTGTTGCTACGCCTCGCCTGACTACCTGAAACGATGCGGGGAGCCTCAGCATCCCGATGAGCTGGTCAATCATCAGACGGTTAATCTGATCTACAAAAGTACCGGTCAGCTGTTCCGCTGGCCCTTTACGATCGGCTCGCGTGAAGTTGAGATTCATCCATCGTCGGCCATCGTGACGGATGCCAGTGAAGCCGTGCTTGTCAGCGTCGCTGCCGGAGCCGGTATAGGAATGGCCGCCAGCTTTATGGCGGCTTCGTGGGTAGAGCGGGGCGCGTTAGTTCTGGTGCTGGCTGAGTTTGCCACGGAACGACATAACCTGACCGTTCTGTGGCCCGAAAGCCGCAGGGCAAATCCCGCCGTGCGCGCCTTTCTGGATATGTTGTTTGAGTTGCTGTAAGTCGGAGAGCGCCTTCCGAAAAGCCTTTAAGCGTGTGACTGGCGCGCCTCCAGGAATGTTGACCCGTACGAAAAAGTTTTAAAGGTTAGTCGAAAACGCCATTGATTACGGCGGTCACGACAGCGGTGCTCAGGGCTATCAGCACTAAATCATCTCCGACGGCTCGCCATTCGTAGCCAGGATAATAGGGCAGTTCATTTAGCATTGATGCCGGCAAACTTTTTTTGGCGATACCCGGAGGCAAAGGTTTACCACGCGCAACTTTTTTAGCTATTCCAGGCGGCAAAGACTGATAGCCGACAAGGCCATAATTGACGGCAAGATTACGGGCAAAAGAGAAGTTGATATCTGATCCGACATTATCGGGTCGGCCGGCGTTCTTACGATTTCCTTGTTTGTCTTTAGGACCGGCATGACCATGCCCTTTATTTCCATGCTCTCCGCTTTTGCCATTATTACCATTACCCTGGCCGCCACCCCCGTTTCCGTTACCGTTGCCCGGATTTGCAGAAACTGGCGCAGCCAGCACGGCAAAAGATATGACTATCGAAAATGCGGCTTTTAAAGCGTGGGATCTGAGCATGTTATCTTTCCTTAATATTCTTCAATAATCTGAACCAGCACATTTAAATGTGAAGTATGAAGTTCAATTGTGCTGAACCTCATCACCTTATTATGCTGTACGTTAGTTATTACTCAGGATTAAAGAACCGGCAGTTGCACCGTACTCTTAAGAATCATCTTAAAACATTCCAGTAAAAAGCTGTACGATGTTTTGATATTTCGTACAAATTTCATGCTGAAACCTTTGCTTATAATAGATAAAAATTCGGGCTTAAGCGAGACGGAATGAATTTTCTTTATTTTTATGCTTCCGCAATTCATTGTTTATATTTGCTATTAGTGGGAATCACTACGACGCTTAATAACTCTGCAACATAAGACACCTTAAGCGAGGTAGTAAACATGACGACGCATCGAGGCGGATCAGGTAATTTCGCGGAAAACCCACAGCGGGCTGCGGAAGCGGGAAGCAAAGGCGGAAAGGCCAGCAGCGGAAATTTCAAAAATAATCCAGACAGAGCTGTTGAGGCCGGTCGTAAAGGCGGCTCAGTCAGTCGTCGGGGCAAAGCGCAGGAAGCCAGTATGTGAATAAGTTCTACAGTAGCGGTGTCGAATTGGGGTAAAGGATGCTCTTTCCGACACTTCGCGACTGCAATTTCCATCTCTTTGCTTCCGTTATTCCCTGCCATCCTTTCCGGTATTACAAACTAAACATTGGTATCCAGATTCGGGTTCACTCACGGATTAATACGTTACTTATCTCTCTGTAAGGCTGAGCAGAATTTATCTGATATCGGTCTTTCCCTTAATTTTCTGGAGTACAAAATGAAAAATAAAATCTATAAAGGATTGCTGGCTATATCAGCCGTCGCTGCTCTGTTCGGCACTGCCAGCGTACAGGCTGAGACGCAGACAAGCGCCCCTCAGGGCGGGAATGCGCCGCAGACCGTAAAGAATGACAAGCTCAGCGCGGGTGACGAAAAAGCACTGAAGGATATGGCTCAGGCTAATATTAATGAAATTGCCGCCGCCAGAATTGCGCTGAATAAAACACAAAACGCGGAAGTTAAAAGCTTTGCACAGAAGATGGTCGACGATCACAGCAGTGCCCTGACAAAAGTTCAGGCAGTTGCTGAGCAAAAAGAGGTGACATTACCGACTGCGCCCGACGCTAAACATAAGGCCATGGCCGGGAAGCTGGAAAAGCAGAGCGGCAAGGCCTTTGACAAAATGTATATGGAAAACGCCGGAGTCATGGACCATAAGAGGGTGCTGTCGACTCTGAAGAGTGACGCGACGATGATTAAGGATCCGGATGTGAAGGCGCTGGCCGACGCGCACACCCCTGTTGTCGAACAGCATCTGAAATCCGCCCGGCACATGTCGATGTGACCGGATTCGACATTTGTTAACTGAGCTGGTTATCCGCGTAACCCTGCGTTAGTTGTGCGTCTCAGGAGTGATCCAGACCCAGGGTTTCACGACGTAATAAGGCCCAGTCAATCAGCGCTGCCATTGATGGCCCAAGCGCTTTTCCCAGATCGGTAAGTGAGTACTCAACACGCGGTGGAACCTCGGGATAAACCGTGCGTGTGATGATTCCATCCTGTTCCAGTTGCTTAAGCTGCTGGATCAGCATTTTTTGATTGATGCCCTCAATCCGTCGCTCCAGCTCTGAAAAGCGCAACGGGCCTTTGGCGGCGAAAAGCTGACAGATAATAATTGTCTTCCATTTACCTTCAATACTCTTCAGCGCTTCTGTGGTCGCCTGCGCCCATATCAGCCGCTGTTCCGGGATATCACAACGCCAGTCTCTTTCCATACTTACCTTCAGGTGAGTAACCCACTATTTTGTCGGTTCTTGTTGTTTGTTCAGTGAATATATAGGGTATCTCACTTCATTACAGCATCAGGAGTGAAATATGAAAATCGGCGTAATCGGTACTGGTAACATCGGCGGTACCCTGGCACGTAAGCTGAGTGAAGCGGGGCATACAGTAAAAATAGCTAATTCACGCGGGGTGGATGGCGTGCGAGTTTTCGCGGCTGAAATCAATGCAGAACCCACAGACATCAGGGGAGCAGTCACTGACGTGGAAGCCGTCATTCTCTCCATTCCGCTGCCAGCACTCAGCAGCCTGCCCGATCAGCTTTTCGCTCATTTATCCCCCCACGTTCCGGTGATCGACACCAGCAACTACTATCCGGGCCTGCGCGACGCACCGATTGCGGCTCTGGATAATGGGCAAACCGAAAGTGAATGGGTTCAGGATCAAATCGGGCATCCTGTAGTTAAAGCCTTTAACAACATTCTCGCTGACTCGCTCGCCGATCTGGGGCAGCCGCAGGAAAGTCGGGGCCGTCTGGCGATTGCCGTCGCCGGGGATCATCCTGACGCGGTGCAGACTGCGATGACACTGGTCAACGATACCGGCTTTGATCCCGTGTTCTCAGGATCGATCGCTGAATCATGGCGTCAGCAGCCTTGCACGCCTTGTTACTGCTGTGACTGGGATGCACCCGTTATGCTCCGTGCTCTGGCTTTAGCAAACAAGGGAGAAGGGCAGACCCGGTTGCCACTGCTTTACGCCAGCTTTGCAACGCTGGGTAATGCACCTTCGCATCAGGATATTATCGAAAACAATCGCGAAATAAACTGGCCGGTTAATTCAGCTTCATAGCAGGTATCCAGCCAGTAAAAAGCCCCGTATCGGGGCTTCATCACTTATTTTTCGCCAGGCTTATTCCTGCAGGTCGCCAGTATATCGTCCGACGCAACATATTCGCGGGTCTGAACACCGGTAATACCCAGCATGGTTGAAAACAGATTGTCCTGAGAATATTTTTGCGTGTTGGCATGATGGCTCAGGCATTTGTAGTCCACGGCATAACGCTGCTGGTAATCGGGTGACAGCCAGATCAGCAGCGGCACGTGGGTCTGAGCTTCAGGCGCAATTGAATAGGGCAGTCCATGCAGATAAACCCCTTTCTCTCCGAGTGACTCACCATGATCGGACAGGTAAACCAGGCTGGTCGTAAACTTCTCCTGATGGGCCTTCAGTAACTCAATCGCTTTATCGACGATGTAGTCCGCATACAGGATGGTGTTGTCATAGGTATTAACCAGCTGTTCCTGCGAACACTCCTGAATCTGATTAGTTTCACAGGTGGGTTTGAATTTGCCGAATTCCGGAGGATAACGGTGATTGTAGGTCGGACCATGACTGCCGATAGTATGCAGCACGATCACGCCATTGCCCTGAAGCTGGTTGATATACTCCTCCAGACCATGGAAAAGCACCTCATCATAGCACTCGCCTTTAATGCACATTCCGGGAAGATTCAGGGCGGTCATATCCTGATTAGGCACACGATCGCACGCCCCTTTGCATCCCGCATCGTTCTCATGCCACAGAACGCTCAGACCTGCCCGCTGAATCACATCCAGCAATCCTTCCTGATGGCTGGCCAGAGCATCATCGTAATGCCTGCGCGGCATGTTCGAGAACATGCAGGGAACGGAGACCGCCGTGGAAGTGCCACAGGAGGAGACGTCAGGAAAATAGACCACGTCATCTTCCGCCAGCAAAGGATTTGTCGGTCGTGGATAACCGCCCAGAGAAAAATTCGCGGCACGAGATGTCTCACCAACCACCAGAATCGTCAGGTTCTTTTTAGGTCCGTTTAGCGTGGTTGGAAGCTGATGCGCATCTTCGCCTATTTTCACCAGCGGAAGATTAGCCCGCTCGCGGTGGTTATAGTAAGAGAGCGAGGCAGCAATGAAATTAGAGGGGCTAAGAGATTTCACCAGTTCGTGATTATTTCGAAACAGTGAGGCGTAATCCTTGTAAAACAGCATGGCTATCACGGCTATCAGCGCAACGGAAATCACCAGACTGACAGCGCGCTGAATGATCCCTTTCCACACCGGAACCGACTTTTTAAAGGCGGGCCAGAAGGCCAGTACCGCCATAAAAATGCCGGTGAAAAATATCACCGCAATCATCTTTGGGGTCAGCAGCGCCATGCTCTCTGCTGGCGTGGTATCCACCATATTGGTGATCATCGAGCGATCAAGGATGATGCCGTAATGCTGAATAAAATACTGAGCCGTCGCAGAGACAATGATAAATAGCGCAATGGTTATTCGGTCCAGCCACAAAAACGAGGCCAGCGTCACCACAATATTAATCACGCTAAAAGCGACAATCGGCATGGAGAGGAAAAACAGAATATTGCTAAGCCCATTCATCTCTATGAGCGAATAAGCCTGCCGGTAAAAGGCGAAATTGAGAAAAACCGAAATATAAAGCGAGAATAACAGAATGAATGTAACGCGGGGCAATACAGGCTGATTGATTCTGAATCGTGACATAAAGGTATTCCGTAACCTTGAAGAGGTAGAGCTAAAACGATTATTTTAAATTGATTAGTAACCGTTAATAAAAATTATGTGCCGTAAACCACAGATAGAGGAAGCCCAGGACAGTAATCACTGAAATAGCCACTGAAAAACATTCACTTGATGAAATTTTGAGCATGCCGGATGCCTGATGGACCAGTTGTTCACATTTATTAATGTTAATCTAAAATGAACTTATTGCTACAGTTTGTGCGGTAATCGTCAGAGTTTCGTGATCTGATTCACATTTATTAGATTGAGGCGCTGAAATAGATAAGTGTGACTGTGGGATTGCAGAAAAATCTAAGTGTCGTTCTGATATGTGTCAGGTACATAGGAAATAAACAGGGTCAGCGACCTTTGATGCTTCAGAGCTGTAATATCAGTCGCACTGCCTGTGCCATTGGTTTCGTCACGAAAGATTTAATCCGGAAAGCCCTAATCCGGATAGAAAGCGAACGGGTTTCCCCGTCCGTCTTCATCACGGAAAGCTACACCTCTTTACGACCCAGATAACGCTCTTTCATCAGCGAAAGCGCAATGCCGATATCCAGCGCGGGTGAGGGCGGCATGAAGTTAGCTTTGCCCAGCGACAGCATATCCGCAATATGCGGGTTATCCTGCTTCATCATAAAATCAGCCAGCAGACTGCCCGCTATCGTCTGTTTTGAGATGCCTGCACCGTTACAGCCACCTGCCGTACAGACAAACTTGTTCAGCATGCCCCATTCCGGCGCACCGTTCCGCGTGACGCTGATGGTGCCAGACCAGGTGTGGGTTATCTTCAGGCTGCTCAGTGTTGGATAGACTTTATTGAATAAGCGCTGATGCATTTGGGTCGCCCGATCAGTCTGTGCGCTACTCACTTTTCCTTTCAGGGCGGGGATCACGTGCTGGCGAATCAGGAAACGACGGTCGGAGGTGAAACGGAAGGTCGCTCCGGCAATGGCATTAACGGGCGTGAGTCCCCAGCTCTGCATCGGAGGAAGGGTAGCCAGTTGTTCATCCGTCAGCGGATCGGTAGTGCTGGCGAAGGTGGCCATGGCTGCCTGACGCGAGAGCCCAGGACGCAACTCTGGGGAGAGTGCGTTGGTAGCCAGCATCACCTTTGGCGTTTTAATGACCCCCAAAGGTGTCAGCACTTCAGCCATGCTGCCGTAACGAATCCCCAGCACCGGCGTATTATCGAAGCGCTGAACATTTTCCGGCAAGTAATGGTTCAGGCCTGCAATTAGCTGCGCCGGATTAACCAGCACGCAGCCCGGCGTGAATATCCCTTTGCTGTAAAAGCGTGTGCCGAGTTTGTGGTACAGCTCTTCATTGCTTAACCTCTGCCACGGCTCATCCATTAAATCGAGATGGCTGGCGTACTCCTTCAATATACGATCATTGCCACGCTCCGCCTGGCAGTGATATTTACCCACCTGTTCCCAGTCACATTTAAGATCATGCTGTAAAATGACCTGCTCCAGCTGACGAATGCCTTCCTGAAGCAAGTTTCGGTAGGCGTTGGCCTTTTTTAATTCGGCGGTCGAGCTGCCAATATTATGAGGCAGGCCGATAACGAAACCTGAATTACGTGCCGATGCGCTTTCACGTGTGGTATGCGCCTCAACGATGATGATTTTCAGGGTGGGATTAATTTCAGCCAGGCGACGCGCAAACGCAACACCGGCAAACCCCGCGCCGACGATGACCCAGTCGGCGGTGATATCTCCTCGCAGCATAGGCTGCGAGGGAAAACATGGCTCACCCGCAGGCCAGCCTGATTGATTATGATTGAATGGTATTGATGAGTAGCGCAATTCCCTGTGCCTTATCTGAATATTAAAGCAATTTTATAAGGGAAATCAGGAGGTCTGTACCAGCGATAAACTGACCATTGTTGATTTTGGACAAGTTAAATTCCGGTGGATGATTACTACTCAACAGGTAAAGAGCGCCGACCCGTAAAAATGCCTGTAGGGCGTCAAAGCACTTTGTTGATTTCAGCAACTACCTGCAATGTCGCCTCTTCGATGCTTCCTTCATTGCGGCATAAAAACCAGCCGTGCCTGGCAACTTCCTGCTCAAACGCACGGGTACAGGCGATATGCTCTTCCAGGCGATGAATCACCGTACTTCCCAGACCCCGCGAACGCGCTGCGGCTCTTTCCCATGAAACCTCTGGTGCTGTGACCACCCCGACATGCAGGTCTGGCGCTCGTACATTGTGCTCAATGTTAAGCTGCAATATCTCTGTGAAAGGCACCAGCCGCCGAAATGCGGCATCCGACGGATACCAGCGATCCATCAGGATAATGCTGTCAGGTGGCTGTTTAGCGAGTACGTTCTGTGAAATCCAGGCACGGCTTAAAGCAAAGCGCTCACAGATCTCCCATTCCAGATCAACGGAGGGATCTCGGGCTAGCCGGTTAACCAGCGCCATGGAGTTCGCCCTGAAAGGATCGCTCTTTTTCTCGCTAAGCCGGACCACCTTTCTGTTTTCTGCCCTCAGCACTTGCGTAATGGCTTCCAGCAACGTGGTTTTACCGGCTCCCTTGGGACCATCCAGAGAGATGAACAGCTGACGACTCATGGCTGGAATGACGCTGGAGTCAGGGGTGTTTTAACGAGGGTAACTGCCAAAGGCATGGTGTTTTCCTGATAAAGCTGAGCTTAAGTCCTTTGCTGGGGCCGTTTAAGCACATGGGTTGAGATCTGCGCGGTGTAGTTTAAGGGAAGCGTCTGATGCTTTCACTGGACCGGCTTCGCCCAAGGAAGTTCTGCTTCCTTTGTCGCGTAGCCGTTAACAGAGGAGTAGCTCAGCCAGTATAAAAATTTGCGGTTATGGTTGATTGTTTATTGTCGTATAAGCAACCGCACCGGCTTGTCGCGATAGTTGACATACTCCTGAAACTTGAAACCAAAACGTTCTGCCAGATAACTGGAACGTTTATTTTCTTCATCAATGATACAGCACACCGGAGAGGATAATGCCTGATCGGCCCATAGTAAAATTGCGGCCAGTGCTTCGGACGCATAGCCTTTGCCTCGAACATCACGAATCAATGTCCAGCCAGCTTCAGGGAATATTAACTCAGGTGTGATATCACGATGAGCATTCTGAAAACCAAAAGCACCGATATAACGATTTGTTGTTTTTTCAGTAATTGCCCAATAGCCATAACCTAGCGCATGCCAGTGCCCGATATAACGTAATAAGCGAGCCCAGACCATTTCTGCTGTTGGATTTTCACCGCCACTAATTTTAGCCATTTCAGGAGTAGCCCAGCACGCCATAAGTGCGGGAAAATCGTCGAGCGTAAATTGCCTTAAATCAGTCGTTTTGTTTCAAGTCGAGGTACTTGCTGGACAGTCATCATATCCCCTGATTTTAGGATTTTTAATGCGGCTTCTTTGACACCCTGCACGGTTCTTCTCTTCCTGACAAGTGTAATCATGTCCGCTTAGGGCACAAAGCTGACTGACATGGAGCTAAGGTACGCAATGAGCGAAGAGTGGACATTCCGAGTTCACATCTGAGCGATACCCCGTACTTTCTGATAATCTCCACAAGCATGTGAATTAATCATAACTTCCGATTTTTAAGCTTTTATCAGCTCACTTCCTCAGTCCGTCTGTTGCAGTGTCAGTAAGCATCAGTACCGATTTTAAGCTGGTTTGAATCCGTTCAATAATGGCATCACGTGGTCCTGACCTCCACGCATCACTACGGTAAAATGCTCTCTGTGATGCATCCAGATGCTCTGGATCATCATAGGCTCGGATTAGGTAGTAAGAATCCTCATCATGCAATGAGTTTCCAAAGGCAATGATGTCAATGCCCGCCTCGCGATGGAGGGGAATACTTTCCTCAACCATGATCTGATGAAATTCCCTTCCAGTGCCTGCTTTCAAGGTGTACTGCAATAACTCGACTGTTTTCATCAAATTAACTCAATTGGTTTATGTTCTGGTATTTAGCACAACGTCTTCTGTGCGAGGACGAACAAATTCCCGCAGCATTTTTATGCAGCAGGATGGCCGTTTCTTGCAACCTGATACCCGGTACGAATCGTGAAAAAACGCCTCTGATAATTTCGGTACGATTGTATGTCTGTGTCCCCGCAGATTAATACGTTCCGATGTTGATAACGTCTGCTTTTGGCACAAAGAGGATTTCATATTTCACCAGATTTTTGCTATGAGCGAAAAGGTAACTTTATGTTTTCAATTCCTTTCACTTCTCCTCTGCAGGAGCCTTTTATTCTGTGAATGGCGTCGGCAGATTTTTTGTTGTTGATTCCTGCGTTAGTGCATCGTTTTCCACCGCAACCAACAAAGCCTCCAGCAGCCCAGGAAAGCGGGCATCAAGATCTTCCCGGCGAAGTGATAGTAAATTTTCGCGTCCGTAAGGGCGTTGCCAGATAACGCCACTATCCCGTAATACTCGCCAGTGGTGAGTAAGCGTTGATTTAGGAATACCGCTCAATACGGCGCTACAGGCATGCTCACCACCGCCCGCCAGCACGCGCACCACAGTCAGACGTAATGGATTTCCTAAAGCGGTCAGCACGTTTTCAAGACGTATTTGTTCCGCATCAGGGTGTTTCGAAAGCATACGGTTCTCATCAGATTGGAAACATGCCAACACTCTACTTTAAATTTTATCGGTTGACTAATGTACGAGTACATACATACATTAAATGTACGTATGTACTCGTACATTAGTTTATATGGAGATTTTTAGATGGTTACTGTCTTACAGAAATCGGGTGTACCTCGCTTTCAGCACCTTAGCCTTGCGCTGCTTGCCTTCGCCCAACTCATGTACTCTCTGGATATCAATATCGTGTTTGTTGCATTACCGGAAATTGGAGCGGGGCTGGGTTTTTCGCCGCACACGCTCCAGTGGGTGGTCAGCGCTTATACGGTATGCTGTGGGGGGTTTTTATTGTTCGGTGGACGAGCAGCAGATCTTCTGGGACAACGTCGCATTTTTATCGGCGCTTTATGGCTCTACGCGCTCTCCTCACTGGCCGGTGGTTTAGCATGGAGTCCTGTTGTCATCATAATGGCACGAGCCATACAAGGTATAGGCGCAGCATTACTTTTTCCTGCCACGCTTTCGCTTATTAACAGACTTTTCGAGGAAGGTCCGCCGCGCAATCGGGCACTGGCTGTCTGGGGCGGCGCAGGTGCAAGTGGTCTTACACTGGGATCGCTCACTGGTGGCATACTTACAAGCGTCTATGGCTGGCCATCGGTATTTTTCATCAATGTTTTGCTGGCAGCGATGGCAATATGTGCAGCTTTTTTTGTCTTACCTAAAGACAGCTTTCAGAAAGATCGCGGCCGCTTCGATTTTCCGGGTGCTGTGACAGTCACCATAGGAGCAATTCTGCTGGTTTATGCCCTGGTTCAGGGACCTGAAGAGGGCTGGCTGTCAGAACATATTCTCTTATCACTTAGTCTAGCGGTCGTATTTCTACTGGCGTTTACTGCCATAGAGTTTCGCAGCCCCGAACCGTTAATGCCGGTACGATTATTCAGGAATCGCAGTCTGGCCACAGGCATGGTGATTACGTTTATTTATATGGGAACCTTCGGAGCTTTGCCTTATTTTTTGACGGTTATGTTTCAAAATGTTATGGGATACAGCGCCTTGCAGACCGGCCTGGCATTTATAGTTCCTTCGCTGGCAATTTTTGCCGGAACGCAATTTGGAGCCCTACTTGCAAATAGTCTGTCGTTACGCAAAGTTTTACTGATCGGTTTTTTAACTGGAATTGCGGGAACACTGGCACTGGTACCCTCAGCCTTTTCAGGTGCATCTTATTTGACTGTATTACCGGGACTGTTCATTTCAGGAGTAGGCCAGGGAATTGTCTGGACGGCAATGTGGGTCGCTACTGGCTCAGGCGTAAAGCATCACGAGCAAGGGGTTGCTTCAGGTATGGCTTCTACAACCCTGAATATTGGTAATGCTGTTGGCATTGCTCTGTTAGTTGCTCTTTCCGGAAGCGGGACCGTGAGTCTTCATCCGGAAAACTCTGCAAAAAGTCTCGAAAATGCTTTACAAATTGCCTTTTATCTGGCTGCAGCGGGCCAAATTACAGGGCTTTTAGTTTCCTGCCTGTTACCCTGCAAAGCTGTAACTGATTTGCCAGCAGAATTAACCCGATAGTAAATGAATATTCTTTGCTAATGGCTTGAGATAAAAAGTATTCATGTAAAAGACCTGCTATGTGACAGGTCTTTTCATTACCATCCCGTGCCTGAAGAGGCGTGAAATTCAGCATGATGCTGAGCTGAGCTGGCCTGCATGTAAGTGTCTCGTTAAGGCTGAATCGCCTTACCCTGCTCATCAAGCAGATTCGTCAGGAGTGCCGTGCCATCGCTTCCCACGCGGAATGCCCCGAAACGTGCCTGCGCGAAACGCTCGCCATGACCTTCCTGAAAGAAATAAGCGTTAGTGCCGACGGTTAGTGAGCCGGAATGCTGATGATATTTCACCCGCAGCTGATTCGCCTGGAGAGGCTCACCCTGATCGAACCGGGCCTGAGTCGCATGACGCTGCGTATCGAGGTCAACAATCAGGGTTCCGCTGGTGGGCAGACAGGATGCTGACAGGGTTGCGCCGCAGTTCTCAGCCTGTTGATACAACGTCTGCTCCAGCGGTCGGGTCAGGGCATAATTCAGCGCCATGTAATCACCCTGCATCAGGGAGCGCGGGTCAACCGGGGCAAGGGGTAAAATCATGACCGCGCCCTGTTTCAGCAACTGCTCTTTTTGCCAGATGCTGACATTAACGGCCACCAGTGCCAGCGCTATCACCGCGCCTGCCAGCCATCGGCTCGGTTTACGCATTCTCACGAGCACCTCCGATTTGTGCGGGTAACACTTGTTTGACGCCCCATGCCAGGCCCAGTAAAACCAGACCGCCAGCCAGTAGCAGCAGGGATTTCTGCAACAGAGTCACCTCCAGGAAGTAATACCAGCCAATGACATACAGCACCATGAAACCGCCACTGACCACCAGCAGTCCCTTACTGCCCTGATAACGCGCCATCAGAATCAACCACAAGCCCAGCCCGATACCCGGTGCATACAGGGCGGCAGCCCCGCAGATAAGGGCGACGGGCAGGGAGATTATCGAAAACACCGGCTGCCCGTTCCTTTTCTGAATGAGCGCGCTCAGCACTAAACCTGCCGCGATCCCTGTGCCTGTCGCCGTCTGAAGCACAGAAAACTGCGCAGTGGACCAGAACATATCTGTGAGATACGCCGCGTTTATCCCGAGGAAACTCAGCAACATCAGACCAGCTGGAATGCCATACAGCAGAGGATGAACCGCGTCAGCATACGGCCCTGCCTGTAACCTCAGCTGATTACGGACAGTCCACAGCCACACAAACATGACCGCCGCCACCAGTGTGGAAACAACAAGGCGGCCCACCGTTGGTGACAGGTATAGCCGGGACAATGAATATGCCGCCAGCACCAGATAAAAGGTCAGGGCAGTCATGGCCATAAAGCGGTAAGTGCGGTCAGGCATCGCCACTGCCATCGCGGCAAGGATCGGCAGTGCGCACAGTGAACTCAGCATCATAAAGCTGACGTCATTGCTCTGGATTTGCAGCAAAACGCCGAAGATCAGCCCGCACGTCGCCGCAATGGCCCATGCCAGCCCGAGGTGATGTTTACCGTCACGATCACTGCGTAACAGGCTGCGTGCAATGACGGCGAGCATCAATGAAGGAAGGATAAGGGTGACAGCATTCGGGTCGTCGAGCAGATCAGCGGAATAGAGCACCAGCGCCATCAGTAACAGAGTGATAATCGCTGCGACCCAGCCTCCAACGCTCAGCGCCAGCCGCAGATACCAGGGCAGATCCGACGCATGACCGCGTTGGTGAATCTCATTAACCTGTGAGACGCTCAGCAAGTTCTGCTGACGCAGGGTATCTGTCAGTAATGTCAGCCTGGCTGGAGCCAGATCGATCGGCCCCTTTTCAACCAGTTTGCGCTGCCACTTCAACAGGATAGAACCATTTGCTACTACCCAGAGAATCATCAGTGCTCCGGTCAGAAACAGGTCACCCGTATCGTAGCCTAAAAGGAATAACTGCATGATGAGCGCGCAGCCCACAACGGTCAGGCTGGCGATGCCCAGCGTCAGCATGCAAAGATCCACATAGCGATAACGGTAGAGGTAATAGCCTGCCAGCAGGGTAATCACCCAGCCGCCCGTAACAGACGTAAAGTGCTCAGCACCCTGCCAGTCAGAGACGTTTCCAGCCACGATAGTGGTCAGCAGCAACAGTAAAAATCCCGCCATGACGCGTGAGAACCAGCGGCTTGCCAGCCAGCTCTCTGGATGATGGGATATTGCCCGCCAGGCCAGCGCTTCCCGAAGAATCAGGCAGGCTGCCAGAATTGCCAGATAGCCGTGAAGCACAGCCGTCGGGAGCTGGGTGAAGCTGTCAGACACGGCGACATCCAGCAGTGAGGTCGCCCACGTTGTGTAATAGAGCTGGAACGTCAGGTTAGCGACCAGCCAGCTGCAAAACCACAGGCTATTTTGCCGGGCAATCAGCGCCAGCGGCAAAAGAACCCAGAACCAGGCCCGGAATAGCTCCCAGCTGTCAGCCCCGGTCTGATAAATCTGCCCGTAAAGCGCAAACAGGGCGCCGAATCCTAACCCTGTCGCCAGCAAGGCACTGCGTGCCAGCGTGCTGTACCAGCGCCACCAGACCACTACCGCCAGCGCGACGATCAGTAGTTCGGCCAGGGCAAATTTCGCCATCTTCGGCAGCCAGGCCCAGTTCCAGGCAACAAAGAACACCGCACCGGTAACCAGTGACAGTAATCCCAGAAAGCAAAGCACCGGGATAAGAAACTGACGCCACTGAGAATCTGACGGTCTGATACCACAGAAAGCATAGATACGCTCGCAGGTCTCCGGCGTCAGGCTCCCGGCTTGCACCAGATGCCCGATTTGACGGCAAAGATACGCTGCCGTACGTGACGGCATCCCGGTTATGCCCTCGGGTGCAATCTCCCTCATACTTTCCCTGCCTCTGTTTGCGGTGTGACTTTGATGATGACGTTAACCACCGTTCTTCCCAGCGATGACACTTAGCTGAGCGGCTGATAATTTTGCTGAACAAATGTAAACATCTTTTCCGGGATATAACAGCGTAAATCAATGGTTAAGAGTGATCGCTGCGCGATCTGTCGCATTCTTGTGATCGTGAGTATTGTGCTCTATTTTGGCTGCATGAACATGCCACCCGTCCTCGGCGAACTCGATCCCCACGGGCGGGTTTTACTGGTTTACTTTCAGGGATGCCGCATTGAACGTATTTCTGAAATACTGGGAGATAAGACCGCAACTGTTCATTCACTGGCTGCCGTTCGCTTGGTTGAAAACGGCCAGTCTCACCTATCGTCATTGTTGAAGATGCTCAGCTGCGACAACATGCAACTTTATCACCCGCTGTGATCAATCAAAAAAGCCATCGTCCTGCACGGGCTGACTCAATAAACATTCTTATGGTCAGTGGCTTTTTATTCTGTTTTACGGGGACTCGTGAGAACAGCGAAGAGGTTTTCCAGGGGAAATAAGCGCCAGGATTAAAGCCTGCTGGCTGCACATCAAAGTCATCAAAAAACTTCTTCGCCATTTCAGCGATATCATCCGCTTCATACTGTTCCTGCAAAATGTCATCGTCGCCGACTTCAATTTTCTTTAACAGGAACGTCGTTACCAGCGGCAGTTCACGCAAAATGAATTCGCGCACCGCATCAGGGGTTACTGTCATATTATTCACCAGATTTTATCCTCCGGCCGCACAATCAGGTTATAGCGATGGACGGTTCGGAAACTGATTTGTGCAACATCGTTTGCAAGAATCACCCATCCGACAACAGGTACGGCCCTGCCAACGAATGCGCCCAGGTTGTTCACCCAGAAAATCTTCAGCCCACGCATACTGAATGATTTGGCGGTTAGCGTTGGCAGAATGCGGCGCCGGAATTTGTAAGAAAGGTGTTTGCGGAAAAAGAGAGACGCAACGGAAGTACCGGGAGTTGCCGTGTTGGGTTTCCCCGGTACGTCGATATTATTGTTGCCTAAAATTAGTCCCGTAACGGCCACGATATCCTGCACGCCCAGCTGTTTTTGTGTCTCATCAACCAGCACCCAGAACAGCAGTTCCTGCGGAGTCAGGTTTGGCAATTGGTTAAAATAATACGTACCGTCCAGTTGCTCTGTTGTATCCATACCTGCAAATCCCTTTCTTCAGATGGTTAACAGACCTGAACTTTACCATCAGTATGACAGGTTGTTAATCCATTACCGGGTCGCCAGTCAGGCGGGCTTTTGCGCTTCAAAGTCCGGTATCTCAATAACCTGCGATGCAGGCAACTGGAAAACCTGCAGGCGGATCGCATCGTTCTGCGGACGTTCAATCAGCACCGAGAGTAGAGCACCGTAATCACGCCCGACGATGCGGCTGTTTTGGGGGGCATGAGGATGGCGTGCACGTTCTGCCGGATGCGTTAGATGTCGGTAATAGCTTCGCCGGTGTCGCGGTTTATGCCCAGTTACATCATTGCGGGCCTCCTGACATATCTGTGCCGTTCTTCACCTTGCTATGTAAGTGCTTATCAGCAATCACGCCGTTAAAACTCATTGAGCCGCCGCCGTGGGTGACATTGCCATTTATCACCGTATCACCGTATCACTGTTAATGCGGGTCTGGCTGGCATCTATCTCCAGCGAATCAGTGATCATCTGAATATCGTCAGCCGCTTCAATGCGCACGCTTTATCAGCAGCTGGCTAGTTTCCAGCTCGTACTGAAACCAGCCGCCATCCTTAAACACGGTGGTGGTGCCGCCTTACGAATAGTCGGGCGGCGGGAAGCCTTCAGAATAAATGGCGGGCAGCGCAAAAGTGGTTTCAATATTGCCGCCCAGGCTCAGCTGCACAACCTGTTACACAAAAGTGGACTGCCACCGTGTGCGCGTATGATCGGCGCGCAGGGTGAGCCAGTTAATTCACTTGTTTCGAGAACGCCCGTTTTCATCCGGCACAGCCAGTTCACCGGATCCACTTCGGACACAATGCCGGTGCGGATCAGGTTGGTGATAAGGCGCATGATTTCGGTAAGTTTTTCGTTCATACAGCAAAAATGAATTATTTGATTCCATGAGTCATTTAGTTACTCTTGTGGCATCAATGGCACAAGATTCATCTAGCAGAGGTGCTCTATGAGTATGTTTAATTTGTTTATGGAAAAATTAAAACTAGAAGTTGATCCTGATGAAATCAGCCAAGAAGAATTTGTAGGGAAATTTAATGAATTTATTGACGCTAGTGCCAATATTTTGATTGGAAGCTTTTATGAAAATACAGAAAAGCACATCCGCTCTAAAGGGATTGAGGATAATATTTTCCTTGAAAACCATAAGAAAATATGGAGAGCAGGGCTTGAAAAACTTGAGATATTAATTGAGGTTTGCATTGATGCCGGGTCGAACTTCAATAAAAACAGGAGGCGGAGTGAGAGTGATGCTGAGGATTTCCTTTTAGAAATACTGGTAAGACTACATGCGAAAAGCTGTGCAATCGCAAATGAAATTTTATATTTATTGAAAGGTGGCTTTGCTGATGCTTCTCAGGCTCGCTGGAGAGCTTTACATGAAACAAATGTTACCTTAGCTTTCATATCAAAGCATGGATTAACATGCGCTCAAAGGTTTATTGAACATGAAGTTGTAGACTCTTACAACGGAATGAAAATTCATAAAAAATATGAGCATAAAATGCAGGCTAAAGGACCATCTGTTGAAGAAGTTGAGGTTTTAACGCTTCATTATAAAGAAGTAATAAAAAAATACGGAAAAGGCTTTGAAAAACAATATGGTTGGCTTGAGCCTTTCTTTCCCGGGATTAATAACCCCGGATTCCAAAGTATGGAAAAAGATGTGGGCTTAGACCATATGAGAATATATTTTAAAAGGGCTAGTCAGAACATTCACACTAGCTTTAAAACTTTAACAAAAACCTTAACCCTACCCGAGTTTGACCCAAATATTATTAATGTTGGCCCAAGTAATTATGGGTTGGTTGACCCTGCACACTCAACTGCTTTAAGCTTGGTGCAAGCAACATGTTTTATTTTGGCGCGCAACTCTGAAGTTGAAAGTGTAGTTTTAATGAAAGCCTTAACCTTTCTGACTGATGAAGTCGGAATCACATTTCTCGATACAGCGAAAAAGTTAAATGATAATTAATTAAGTAAAATTTCAGTTTTTATTTATCGACTAATTTCTAATTTATTTTTAAAAAATCCAATAGGGCATTTTGCAATATGGTTTCAGTCTCGTTATTTAATCCAAGCAGTGGGCGTTCTGGATACTTAACTTCTCTTCCATTCCTATTGACTCGATCGCGAAGGCCATAATGATGAACGCGGGCCAGTTTTTGCACTGAAGGTATGAACGCTACTTCAGCTTCACTGGGGCTGGCATTAATTTTCAGATATTTAGACGTTTTAAGCTTTGTGAACATCCTGCGTTTAACCCGACCCTGTTTTGTGCGGGCAGTAACCCTGCGCGGCTCCCATGCGGTACCGTCCGGTGAACGCTGCGCGGTCATGTTCGCCTGCTGAATGCGGCGCACGTCGCGGGCCACCTCCCGCAGCATTTTTTTCCGGGCTGCAGGCTCCAGCTGTGACAGCAGCGCAGCCAGCCAGGCATCAACTTCATGCAGTTCAGCCATGCTTCACCGTCCAGAATTCCTCCGGCGCGGCTCCAGCACCGCTTCGATATGTGCCTTGCCGTTCTCAACCGTCGCTATCACGCGCTCGGTCAGCTTCAGGTCCATGCTGATGTTACAGCGGTCATTTGCCAGAATATCGACCTCAAACGAAAACAGCTTTTCTCGCGCCTCGCTGTTCTGCAGCGCGTCGGGCTGGTTTTCCCGCAGCCACAAAAGCACCGGGGCCATCAGCAGATTCTGGTCGCCGGTGAAGTCGGTGATCACCACGTTCAGTGTGTAGCGATACTCCCACGACAGGGACGCGGCGGATGTGGCGACCAGCTGACCGCTGTCCACGAACAGTTTTATCCCACTCTTGTAACGGTGGAATAATCAACCTGTTAACAGCCCATGTTTCCCGGTGATTTCATTTTTCTGTCATTTTTATTCTTTAGGCTCACAGCTTTCCTTCATGGATATAAAAATATGAAAATAAAAGCGATTTCTCTGGTTATCGGTTGTTCGCTCTCTTTATCAACGTTAGCGGCACAGCCGAAGGTCGAACACTACATCGTCAGTTTTCCCGAAGGGACGCGCGTGAGCTACAACGGAGCGTTCGCCAGCGCGTTTCCTCATGGTTTGCCGATGGGGATCGGTTCCGGTTTGCTGTTTACCAGCAAGCAGGGGGATGCGCTGACCTTCGTGACCGTCACCGATCGCGGACCGAATGCAGACTCGCCTGATGTGGGTAAGAAAGAATCAAAAATTTTCGTTACGCCAGATTTCGCTCCCATGCTGATGAACATTCGGGTGCAGAACGGCAAAGCGGAGGCCACGGATGCCCGACCATTGCATGATAACAAGGGCAACGTTAACGGATTGCCGTTGCAGGATGGCGTCATCGGATCGACCAATGAAATCGCGCTAAGCGATACGCTGAAAGTGCTGCACGGCGATAACCGCGGTCTGGATACCGAAGGCATTACGCCGGATGGGAAGGGCGGATACTGGCTGTGCGATGAGTATGGCCCGTTCCTGATTAACGTTGATGAGCGCGGTAAAATCCTGGCGATGCATGGGCCTCAGGCAGCAGAGGGGGAGAAATCCATCGCGGGCGGTCTGCCGAATATTCTCAAATGGCGTCAGCCAAATCGCGGCTTTGAGGGGATCACCCGTATGCCGGATGGGCGTATCATCGCTGCAGTGCAGAGCACGCTGGATATCGACGGTAAAAGTAAGAAGCAGGCGCGCTTTACCCGCCTGGTGAGCTTCGATCCGGCGACCGGGAAAACCGCAATGTATGGTTACCCTATCGACAGCGAGGCTTACAGTAAAAACAGTGACGCAAAAATTGGCGATATCGTGGCGATCGACAATCAGCATATCCTGCTGATAGAACAGGGCACCGATAAAAACGATGCGCAACGCAACCTTGTCTATAAGGTTGATCTCAGCCCGGCTACCGAGCTTTCAGCATTTGATAAATCTGGCGACTATCCGGAGTTTGACGACGAGAAAGCGCTGGTGAAGCGCGGCATTAAATTCGCCGCTAAAAAGCTGGTGGTCGATTTACGTCAGCTCGGCTGGCAGCAGGAGAAGGCCGAAGGACTGGCGCTGATCGACAACAAAACGCTGGCGATCACCAATGACAATGACTTTGGCGTGAAAACGGTCATGCAAAATCCGGTGGAAGGTAAGAAGCGCAAGGATTATCGGGTAACGGAGCAGGGGACGCTTACGGTTGATGATAAGCCGGTTGCCACGACTATCGGCCTGAAGCCACTGAAGAAACCGGAGTCGGACAGTGAATTGTGGATTGTTACGCTGCCTGAATCGTTGAAGTAAGCCCTTTCCAGACAAGAAGCTCCACCCCTTTATCGCAGGTGATGATATGGCGTAAACCATTTACCCTGGCCCGTCGCGCATCGATCCAAAGGGGTGGATTCCTGAGTAGAAAAGCACATACGCTCGCTACCGTTCGCCGCTCCGCATTGGGCGCGTATGCAGAAAGGCGCCCAATCGCTGAATCGCGTCGCGCTATGCTGGCAGGGGTCCGAAAGCGCGGTATGAATCCACCAGTGAATCGAAAAGCGAGATATCCGAGCGACTTCTGGCAATAAGCTGGGCACCGGCAATCGCCGTGAAAATGGCACGCGCTCTGGATTCACTCTCATTTGATTCGCACACTTTCGCAGCCACCAGAAGCTTGTTCAGCCAGGTAATGTTCACATCAGAAAACTTCTGTATTTCTGCATTTAATTCATCGGGTAAGGTGTCTTTTTCAGCGCCCAGGAAACTGCCAAGGCAGAGACAATTGTCGGCCTCAAGTGATCGTCGGAAGATTTCAGGAAAACGACGCAGCGCATCAATGGGGGATGGGCTTTCTGATTCGATCATCTCGAGTGCGAGCACACCGTCCTCCCAGTATCGTCTGGCAACGGCAATACCCAATTCGGCTTTGCCTGGAAAATAGTAGTAAATACTCGCCGCTTTGATTCCCACTTCCTGCGCAAGGTCGCGGAAATTCAAACCGTGGTAGCCCTGCGATTGGGCAATTTTCCTGGCCGCCAGCAAAATGGCTTCTTTGGAGTTGACGCTCATCTTAATGCCTTTGGTATTGGGATGATCTCTTAAACAGGGAACGCTAATTTACAGCAAACGCTTACCGGGTGACAGGTCGATTGTCAGGGAGAACAGTGAGTTCAATGCATCCAGCATGCTCAGGCAGACATGGCTCAATCGACAGCCGACCCTGTCATGAACCCTCTGGTCTCCGGGAAAGTCAGCGGATAACGATCCCGGCGTACCGGAGTGTCCATTGAGAGGCTATTCGCTGGCTGGCGAATCCAGCTCAGGAATGCCGCTGTTGCGATCGGCGTAGGCCGCCTGGAAGGCAGGACGTTTTGTCCAGCGCTGCCAGTACGCATCTAAGAACTCAAAACGCTCGTCCAGTGGAGTGGCGTTGACCGGGAATTTTGAGAAGGCGATCGCGGTTGCCAGCGTAATATCTGAGAAGGTCGGGGCATCGCCGCCGAGCAGCCATTCGCGGCCGTCTGACAGATGACGATTGACCAGCGCGGCGTGAGCCAAAGCTTCCTTACGGCAGTGTTCGCCCCATGCCTCATTTTTGGTCAATTCCAGCTTAAAGCCCAGCCCGGTATGTAAAACGTGGAAGGCTGTCACGATGCGGTACAGGATATGCACCCACACCCGGTTATCCCACATATTATCCAGACCCTGTTCCAGTGCAGTCTCTCCCATGATCCTGCGCCCCGGATACGCCTGATCAAGATAGCGAACGATGGCAGCCGTTTCTGAAATGTAACTCCCGTCAGCCAGTTGCAGGGTAGGCGTTTCGCCCCACGGATTCATATTCAAATGACGCCAGCTGCGCTGTTCTCCTCCTGGGGACATGTCATAGATGGTCTCGGCAAACTGATCAGCGATGCCCTTTTCGTGCATGAAAAGCCGCAGGCGCTGGGGATTAGGAAAGGCCGAAGGTGATGTGAAAAGCTGGAGTTTAGTAGTCATGGTCGATCCTTTAGGTGGGTGGTTGAATCGTCTAACTAACGTTAGTTAGGTAAACCTTAGCGGGCAAATCGACACGCGTCAATATCTGTCTAACAGTTGTCAGGTTAATTTTTTTGGTGGCTTCAATGGTTGATATGAGATCTCAGCGAATGCATAGCTGAAAGTGGATGAGAAAGAGGACGGAAGGATGAACGAATGCTAATGAGTGGAGAGGCTGGGGAAATGCTTTGAAGGTAAATGCTTCAGAACACCGGAACAGGGTGCTTTTACGTGCAGCAGGGATCAAAGGTTCCTGAATCGCCCGGCGCCAGATAACCGGGCCGGGCAGTAACGAGAGATCTGTTTACGAGCGCATCGCCGTCAAACCCTGATCACCGATACGCTCTTTGATACAGACTGCTCTTTGCGCTATCCGTTAACCACTTTAAATACGGATATTTCCTGTGCGAGTTGCGCCGCCTCGTCACGCAGAACCTGAGTGTTTTCGGCGGTCTGATTAATCAGCGACAGGTTTTGCTGAATACCGCGCTCCATCTGTGAGACAGCCAGCGTCATTTCAGAAATACCTTTACTCTGCTCGTCACCGGCGACCCGCATTTCCCCCACAACCTGCCTGACGCGATGCACATCGTTAACCAGTTGGTTCAATTGCTCGCCAGCGCCTTTCACCAGCTTGCTGCCAGCAATCACAGTACTGTCGGAATCGGAAATGAGCACTTTAATTTCCTGCGCGGCACTTGCACTGCGCTGCGCCAGGGCACGAACTTCTGCAGCGACGACGGCAAATCCTCTGCCTTGCTCACCTGCCCGGGCGGCCTCAACAGCGGCATTCAGCGCCAGAATATTGGTCTGGAAAGCAATGCTGTCGATGAGTCCCAGGATTTCAGCTACGCGTTTTGAGGAGTTCTGGATGGCTTCCATGGTGTGCATCATTTCATCCATTGTTCCTGAACTGGTCTGTGCTATCTGTGATGTGTTTTCCGCGACCGTATCAGCCAGCCGGGAGTTTTCAGCATTCTGCTGTACTGTTGCGTTCAGCTCTTCCATAGCGGCAGCACTCTGTTCAAGCGCGGCCGCCTGCTCTGCAATCTTGTCTGAAAATAACTGATTGCTGCGGGCCAGACCTGATGCATTGATCGCTACTGTTTCGCTACTGCTTTGTACACGGGTGATGACACCCGCAATCTTGTCAACGAAAATGTTGAAAGCTCCGGCAATATCGGCAAGTTCGTCGCGGCCAGTACGCTCAAGGCGGCGCGTTAAATCACCATCGCCTGTCGCAATCTCATTCAGGGCATCATAGGTATGACGCAGGCGCTGGCCAATACGCTGGGTAAACCACCACGTAAGAATCAGCAGAATAATCATGGCAGGAACAAGGAATATGAAAATATCCCACATGATCGTGCGGGCCATGCCACTGACTACTTTCTCCGGCGTAACCAGACCTATGATCCAGCCGGTTCCCGGCATGCGGAACAGAGTAAACTGTGCGGATTGATTCAGGTGTGAATCATCAATACGGTCGAGTCTGGCCAGGGTCGCATCAGGCCCGAGGCTTTTTAATTGCGACACAACCGGCTGCAGCCAGATGTCTTTCTCGGCAACTGTGGACAAGGTATTCAGCACCTTGTTATCCACGCCAGGAAAGTAGAGCAGCGTACCCGTTTTGTCTGCTGCAAAGGCATAACCACCCGTCACATTGCCCTGGGTTTTTACAAACTGTGCCAGGTTATTCAGCATAACATCCAGTGTAGCGACGCCCGCGAAACGGTCGCCGACATAGTAGGGTACGCTACAGGTCACCATTTTGACGCCTGAAACCGGATCCTGATAAACATCAGACCAGGTACAGCGATCGCGTGGCGCATTGCGTGCCTGGGTATACCAGCTTTCCTGGTGGTAATCGCCGGTCGCGGGCTGGTTATATCCGTCGGAGTAAGCCAGTTTGCCGCTCTCTTCACGCGCCCAGAAAAAGCTGCGCCGTGCAGTGCCTGCAACATAAGCCTCCGGCTCAGGCCAGATGCCGCCACCGGCGATAGTATGGTTACCGTTACTGTCAATCATTTGTGGGAAACTGTTTTGCCACAGCGAAACATCGTGTGGCAGAACTTCTGCCAGACGCGCCATACTGACTGCCTCTCCCTGAATTCCCGCCAGCTGCTGATCCAGCTTGCTGACCAGGTTTCCACCGGCTTGCTCAATTAATTTATTGCTGGCTTCAATAATGCGTGGTTGCCCACGTAACAACAGTACAAGACAGACAATTGCGATAGTCACGCCTAACAGCAGGACACCACCCAATGTCATTTTTGTAGCAATACGTGCAGGAAACATATTTACCCTTACTTATCATGAAACTATTTTTTTATTTATCAGAAAGAATTCTGCGGAAAGAAACCTGGTGAGGTACCGCTGATTTATTATCGGCAGGCGTGGAGGAATGTTCAGAAAATGAGCAGTGTATTTAGCTGGTCTGCGCTAAGTGATTAAATCACAGTTAATAGCAAGGTCCGCTTCTGACATAAAGCGGACATTTAATAAAATGTTTGCGGGTTCCCCCGGCGCAGACTCAATTCTTATTAATCATGAGTGCTTACCTGGCTTTTCTTCCCGTCGCCTTACATGCCCAGACTGGCCAGCAGGTCGTCCACATCATCCTGACTGGCAGGGGTTTCTGATGCAGCTGCGGGTTTAGACGGCGCAGTGCGATCGGCTGTGACATGTGAGCCGGTGTTATCACGGATGACCTGGATCAGTTGCTGCTCAGCCTGATTCAGCACGGCCATCATAGCCTGCACAATCTGCCCAGTGAGATCCTGGAAGCCCTGTGACATCATGATCGCATGCAACTGCTGTTGTGTCAGACCTGTCACACGGGGGACGTCATTCAGCAAGGCAACGGTATCTGAGGCTAGTGCCTGGGTCTGTTCTTTGTCTAACGGCGAACCGGAAGTGGCATCCCAGCGTTGCGTGAGTTTCTCCGCTTTTTCTCCCAGCTCCGTTTGCAGAGGCTGCGTCATTTCCACGCTGTTGATAACGCCCTCTGCTGCGTCGTGGGTCATTGTGACGACATAACCCAGCCTTTCACGGGCATTCGGGATACTTCCCGCCACATCGGCAATGGTTTTATCCAGCCCCAGCTGTTGCAGACTGTCGCGAAGCTGCCGCAGGATGTAGCCAGCACGCGCCGTGATTTCGCCAATTTCCTGATGTTTACTATGGGTGTCGGGTGGTGACATGGATATTGTTTCCTGCGTACAGAGTGTCGATACCTGAGGTTATCGGCAGGCCGCAGCGTTTTTTTAAATTTCCCTGAGATTTTTCCTGGTATCAAAAGTGACATGATGTAAACGAGGCGGCACTGGCCGAATGTTATGAGGTGTGTGAAAGGCAGAACGTGTTGCGGGAGAACCCTTTTTTTCAGGCGAAGAGGGTTCTGAGGTATCAGGCGGAAGTGTGCTGGGTGATCTTCATTATGACCGAGCATCTGGCGTTCAACGTAATGTTGAGGCAGCTTGATTTTTTATTAACTTCATTGTTGAACTCGGTTGTGAGTTGTTCACTTAGAAATCCATCAAAAGGTTTTTAAACAACAATTTGCTGAAATCCTGCTGCAAAAATCCAATCTGAGTAAACTCTGAAAAATACTGTAGCGATCTGCTTTAACATCATGATTAACAACATTAATTTAACTTAGGCGAAGTCAGTAAGGCACTGACCTCTTTACATATGTTAGTTATAATTTCAATCTGTGTCTTAAGATTTCAATGTGTTTGCTTCTGTTATGCAAACCTTCTTATTAAAGAGACCCCCATGACGGGAAAAAAGCGATTCTTCGATATTCTTGTTGCTGGCTTCTGCCTTTTGCTTCTTATGCCAGTGATGCTGTTCACCGGACTGATTTTGTTTCTGACCGGAATGAACCCGCTGTTCCGTCATCCCAGAATGGGACAGAACGGACAGATATTTCATTGCATCAAATTTACATCAATGCTGCCAATGGACCGGGTCTCAGAAAGCGAACAGGCGCGTATCCGCCATGAGCTACAGATTTATAGCGTGGTAAAAAACGATCCGCGTGTCACCCGTTTTGGTGCCTTTATCCGAAAAACCAGCATTGATGAGCTTCCCCAGTTTATAAATGTCCTTTTGGGCGACATGTCCGTTATCGGCCCACGCCCTATCGCGGCTTACGAAAAAGATAAGTATGGCCGTAGCTATCGCCACTACTGCTCGGTAAAGCCTGGTATTACGGGTCTCTGGCAGGTATCAGGACGTGACGATCTGCCTTATCAGCGCCGGGTTGCGATTGATCGTTATTACAGCCGCCGCCGTCAGGCACGTATGGACATGTTCATTTTTATGAAGACTTTTGGCGTAGTTGCGGGCATGAAAGGAGTTAACTGAGCATGGAAAAACTTTTCTCCTGCCAGCGCTGGCTCATTATCAGTCCGCATGCCGATGATGCAGAGCTTGGGTTGGGCGGCAGTATCGCTCGGGCAACCGAGGCTGGCATTGAGGTTCATATTGCTGTGGTAGTGCTGAAAGGCGAAACCCATCTGCGCGGCAAGCACTACGTTTCCGCCTCGCAGCGTCATCAGGAGCTTGACGCTGCCATGGAAACCGCAGGGGCAAAGTACTCAGTACTGAATTATGTGAAAGAAGGGGAAAGTTTTGATCTTGCTTCATCTGACCAGTCATCGTGCATTAGCCAGCTCGATAGGTTGATAGATGAGATACAGCCCGAGCTGATAATGATGCCGGTTCCCTCTTTTCATCAGGAGCATCAGTGGGTATATGGATGCTGCGTAGCCGCCACTCGTCCGACAAAGCCAGGTAATCCGCTGCGACTGATAGCCGCCTATGAATATCCGCCAGCAGGCTGGGGAAATTCCTCTTCCTGGGATAGTTCGCGCGGCGCGATTTATATCAACATCAGCCGTCATCTGCCGGCAAAAATCGCCATGCTGGAACAGCACAAATCGCAGATGTCTGTGGCAGATAATGCCCTGATATCGGTTGATGGGGTGAAAAGGCTGGCTTCATTCCGCGGCCTGGAGGCAGGTTACGATTTTGCAGAGGTGATTTACCTCATGCGCGGGCGAATAGATTAACCCAGGCTGGGGTGAAAACATCGGGCATCAGGCAAGAATCAGGAGCTTCTGGACGGGTAAACTTGTTGTAAAGGCGATATTACCAGGCGTGAGCAGTTATAACCCTCGGCCGATAAATTCGGCAGAGGGTAGACAGAATTTAGAATGATTCAAATCTTCTTATGGTCAAAAGCAGCCGTTTTAAAAAGTACACCTTGATGGATTGATCGAAGGGCGCTAAATGATTAGCATCTGCTCTTTCGGAGATAGAAAATGACTGTTAACGATTCCCTCCTCGCATTCTCTCTAGCTGCACTGTTACTTACCCTGACTCCCGGCCTCGATACGGCCCTTATTCTGCGCACCGCGTGTGCTGAGGGCGGCAAAAAAGCTTTTCACGCTGCGCTTGGCATTGATGCTGGCTGTTTTATATGGGGCGCGCTGGTCGCGTTAGGCCTCGGTGCTCTGCTGGCGGTTTCAGAGATGGCTTACACGGTGCTTAAAGTGTGTGGCGCGGTCTACCTGAGCTGGCTGGGTTTACAACTGCTGATACGTCCCCGATCATCGTTCAGTGATGGCGATGAGAATAATGGTTCTCAGGGAAACTGGTTTATCAGGGGAATGCTGGGGAATGTGCTCAATCCCAAAGTGGGCATTTTCTATGTCTCTTTTTTGCCGCAGTTTATCCCTGCCGGTCACTCTCCTTTAATATGGACTTTTATCCTTGTCAGCATCCACGTTGCAATGGGAACTCTGTGGGCAGTCACCCTTATTTTATCCACGCATTTTGCGTCAGGCATATTGAAGAAAAGTCGCGTTGTCAGAGTCATGGACAGAGCAACAGGCGGCTTGTTTTTATGCTTCGCGGCTAAACTTGCTATCAGCACGAGATAGCGTTGGGCAGGCTGTATGTGTCCGCTTCTGGCACAAAGCGGACCCTGTGTTCATATACTCATTATGATTGAGCGGGCTGAATGCTAAGTTCATAAACTACGCAAGGCACATCATAATGCTGTTCGATTGCTTTGTAAGTCATGCCTAATCGCTGCATCACTCGTTGAGAAGCCGCATTTTCAGGGTCGGCAACAGCCACTAAATACGTCGCGCCTATCTGCTCTGCTGCGAAATCAATAATCGCTTTAGCCGCTTCTGTTGCATAGCCTTTGCCATTGTGTTCCGGGACGAGCCGCCAGCCAATCTCTAAGGGGGCACCTTCAACGTTTGCCAGGTACTGGAGGCATGCTGCCCCAACCACGGCCCCGGAAGCCTTCTCTATAATAGCCCACCACGAAAATCCATATTTCTGCCATCTGGCCTGAACACGCCTGATACTTTCCCAGGTCTCTTCTGGTGTTTTAACAATGCCGTTGCTGATATACCGCATCACGCCGGAATCGTTTTCCATTACCCTTAAGCCTTCATAGTGTGAGTCATGATAGGGCTCAAGCCTTAAACGCGCAGTTTCTAAGTTCATCCGACACTCCTTTTTACCTGAAGGCATTACTTTCGCTTACTTCTCCACATAAATCACGCTATCACGACGTAAGCAATGTCCGCTTCTGCCACAGAGCGGACTGACGGCAGGCCAGGGTCCGCTATGAGCGAGAAGCATAATTTGCTGCTGCGTGAGCTGGAATAGAGCTTTGGTGGTGTGGCGGGCGAGAAGGACAGTCTGCATTCAAAAAGCTTTCTCGATGGCGTCAAAGAGTTCTTCGACGATTTGACTCACTAAGCGGAAACGCTGCGGTAAACATAAAAAGCTCCTGCTGTGCAGAGGCTTTTTTTATTGCTGTACTATTCAGCAAAACGTATCCGTCAGGCGTACTTAAAAATCTTTCTCATGTTTTCGCTTTCGTTGTCGATAACCTGATTGCTGGCTGAGTGACGATTTCACTCAGCATTTATTTTTTCATTTCAGTTGATAAGGATATTTATGAACAAGCTTTGTGTTGCGGCATTGTTGGCATTGAGTTTAACCGGCTGTGCGCAGCAGACTTTCGTAATGAAACAGAATCAGGTTGGCGCGGCGACGAAAACCACCAGCCAGCCGTTCTTTGTTTCAGGTATCGGTCAGCGTAAGAGCATTGATGCGGCGCAGGTGTGCGGCGGCCCGGAAAAAGTTAGTCGGGTTGAAGTGCAGCAGACGTTTGTTAATGGCTTACTGAGCGTGGTGACGTTTGGTATCTACACGCCACGTGAAGCGCGCGTTTATTGCGCCATCTGATAATGCCTCAGGCCGGTTCGCCGGCCTAATCCTGCCTGTTATTAAATCGCATTAGTATATTGTCACTATTAAATTCTGCTGTCGCACCGCTGCGCAGCTTGCCTGCTGACGACATTACCCGAAATGAGTTCATGCGACGTAATCCAGCCTGGTAAAGCAGTGGTAAGCTGTTGAGGCATGTCATTCCGCTTTGAGCGAGGAGCGGACCTTGCAGAACCATGATATAGCTGTCGATTAAATCTCTGACAGAACCGCAAAAACTGCATTCAAAATCAATCCATCCTCAATGGCTGAGGCTGCTTCATATATTGCTTCGGTTGCTGACTCAATTGAATCCTCTCTCCCGGCGCAAGCAAGAGCAGATACTGCACGTGCCTGGCTAAAAAAATGCAAAGCCTGGGAATTTAATTCCATATCTTCGTTCTGAATATCCTGCAGGTTAAAATATTCTTCATCTAACTGTGCGACCAGCCATTCCAGTTTTGAAACCTGCTCGATCGATAACTGATATCCTGATAGCAGTTGCCTGAGTGATTCGTCCACGAAAGGCAGGTCTACCGGACAGATTTGAAAAGCGATTTCGCACGCCACTCTGACTGTCCTTCTTCGCTTTTCTTCACTCACTACCTTCATTTTTTGTGCCAGATGTTTCTCTGACGCTTCTAAGCGCTTCATTCTTAACGTAATCTCCCTTTCTCTGGAGCGCTTTGAAGGTAAATGAGAGTGTTTGGTCACAAACACGTTACTCAACTCATTGAATATCCTGGTAGCAGAGTCACTTTTCTAATCAGTGATACTCATACAGCCATGCTCAACGTTTTCTGAACAAACCTTTCAGCACCCATACCAGTACAAAAGACATAATGACAGAAAGAATGATATTGGCTGTAAGTACAAAGTCGATGGTTGCTTCATCGCCACTGATATTGAAAATACCGGCGATGACATAGAAGAATGTAACCGGTACTATGACAGCAATAGCCTTTGAGATTGCTATCGCACATAGAACAAACAATAAAGCCAGTAAAATAATGCGCATCGTTAGTATACCTTTATCGTTCCATAGGCTTTGAGCTGGCTACCCGGAATGTTCAACGTCGGGCCGGATTTCAGGAACATGTCACGCATGTAATTGAACTGAATTGGGTGTTGAAGAGTAATGCAGCCTTCACTCAGCCCTAATGGCCCAATAGGGTGCAGACGGAAATTACCACGCTTAACTCCCTGAACAAACGTGTAGTCATCAATTTTCCCATCGTCACGAAAGAGCCCAAACCACGTTGAGCGATCAGTTCCATAGATATCTTTCAGCAAACGTTCTTTGAACGGCCCTAACCGTCCTCCTGTAGGCCGCTCAACGATAAAATAGCGGCCACGAACAATCGGCCCTATATCAGGTACGTTAGTTTTTTCTGGATTGTTCCGGCCTTCTTTTTGACCTGAGAAGGCTGGAAAAGTACCAATGCCGGGGCAGTTGAGGCTCGCCATTTCCCGACGGTTGAGAAGAAAGTAGCAGCTATATGACATGAGAACTCCATTCTTTATGTGCAAATATAGTAGGACCAACTGATGATAAAGTTAAATGTTGCCATTTAGTAGTGCAATGCTAATTGTGCGGGAAAGGGCATAAAAAAACCGCCTGACGGCGGGCTCATTCTCAGCTAACTATTGGAACCATCAGGAGTCCACTCTTTAGGTTTACTCTCTGTAATATTGTCGTCAGCGCGAACAGAAGCATCTATCGCATTCCGGCAGTCCTCGGTGCTGCGTGGGTAGGACGCTTTTTTGCACTCTTCAACTTTTGCGTTACGTTCCTTATCGTGCGCCTTATACCATTCAAGGCTCTGTGCGCCAGCATCGCAACCTGTAAGCAGGGTTGCCAGTAAACCCAGTGAAATCAGTCCTGTTTTCATCATATCTTCCTTTTATTGATTTAATTGCGGCAGGAATTATAGACCATCTGCGCGGTCGGGCGCACGAAGCAAAAAAGCGGAGTGCAGCCTGCCCGAATGCATGATTCATTTATTTAGGAAGCTGGCGCCTAAAGTTACTCAAAGAGCATCTCAGTACCATACTTCATTGATGTATCCTTGCCGGACTTTCACAAGGAGTAGGTCTGGAAATGAAATGTGGATTTTGTGGTACACATGTACCTGATAATTATACCGTTTGCACGGGCTGCCACGCTGTGTACAGACTGGGGCCTGCGAGTACGGGATGCAGGCTGTTATTGCCGATGCTGGCAGGCATAATCATCTTATTTTGTGCGCCCGCTATCAGTAAACTGGCGCTCAGACGCCCATTCATTGCTGCAGCTATTTTCGTAACTGGTTTAGTTCTCTGTATTGGGGGCTGGAGACATTTGAAACGTCTTCAAAAAGTGACTCCGCGAGTAGGGAGATGGTACAGGAAAAGAATATGATTTTTAGAAGAATTAAAATTGAATCAGAACACGGCATGTCCCGGGTGTAAGCAAAAAATCCGCCTTTAATAAGTGAATCCACAACGCTCGCCGAAGTAACGACTAAGGTACACCGGAAGCCGCATGCGCAGCCGGAACGGACTGAATGTTCCGCGGTAAGCGGAGAACAGGTGAGCAGTTTTGTTTGGTATCAATCCAGAGGGATGTTTCAAAGACGCGCAGTGATTGCAGATGATGCGCGTCCGCTAAGAGCGAAAAGCGGACATTGGGAATACATAACACAGCCCTTTTTGATGCGAGGATAACTTTTATGAACAATGCCTGAAATCATCTCCTATATCAGTGCAGCGATAGCTACACTGATTGATTCCCATGCCCATAAGCAGTCATGTTCTGGTTAGCGCCTGCCCTGGCGCAGTTTTTCCAGCAGCTGCTCTGCGCCTTTGTCCACCCCTGTTTCTGCCGCACTCATTGAGCCAAACGTTGCACCCACGTTCATAGCATTGGGGTACTGTTCCGCCACGTAGGCCAGCAGGAGTTCACCGGTTGTGGCATCTTTCACTTCTACAGCATAGTTGACGTAACCGCTCATCAGTCCGCGCCTGCCTCGCACAGACTGAACGATATTATAAGGGCCGCCTGCCAGGTCGAATTTCGTAAAGGTCCCCACAACCTGTGGCGTGGTGTCCGCGCCGGTCAGCGTCAGCTTAAGCCGGAGAGAAGGGGGGGTCCCGGCGCTGTTGTTGACAGTAAACTTCTCCCGCAGCACGTCGGCAAACTTCTTCTGCATGTAATCTGCCAGATTGCGCCGGTCTTCCTGTGACAGGTCATTAAACTGTGCGTCGCTGCCGCCATAGATTTCAACGGGATCGATAGTGATGCTGCGGTATTTGCTCCAGTCAACCGGGGCGGCGTAGCGGAAGGGGATCCGGTCGCTGTCATCAGCTGTGTTGGGCGTCATCCGGGACGTGGCCTGAATGCCGGAATATTTTACCGGTGACGTGGACGAACATCCCGCGGCGGCAATGACGGCGATCAGGATAAGCGAGCGGGACAGTTGTTTTGTGATGCCAACCATAAATATTCTCCGGTTACTTTTTTATATATTGAACTGTACGGTACAGTTAATATGGTTTATCCTGACCCTGTCAAGAAATGTTTCTGCGCGTGTCGGTAACTTTCACATGAGGAGTACGGAATGCTTTATTTCAACCCAGAAGTTTCGTCGTCAGGCATTAAGTGCTGGCCCCGTTCCCGGCTGGCCATCACGCCGGTACTGATGGAGGGCATGCCGGAGCCCATGCGGGAAGAAAGTGCTGAGCGCGCCTGTTTTATCCTGAGCCTGCCGCTCCGCTATTCCATTCTGCCGGTGCGGCGGAGGCTGATAAGAATGATGCTGACGCTACAAAAATATGGCGAAGCCAGGTGCAGTCCTGACAGCCCGGGACGTGACGCCTTTACACCGGCAGCGGACTATGCGCGGAGCGTTATTGATACGGCAATGCTGCGTGGAGAGCTGCGCTGCCGGCCCTCTGGCGAAATGGCTCATGCCTACCTGAAGCTGACGGAGGAGTTGCGGAGTCTGATGGCTGGCCTTCAGCAGGATAAGGCGCTGCTCCGTAAAGAAGTGAGGCGCAGAATAACTGATTTTCTGCAGCTGTATGCGGCAGGTGCAGGAGAATGAAGCTGCTGCTTATCTGGGCCGTCCTGGCGCTTGTGTTTATTGCCGGCGGCATTCTCACTGCATTTGACGCCCAGGTCAGCTGATGAATGGCTGGCTGATGGCCGGTGCGCTGGAAAATACGCCGGCGCGGCAATGGTTCGTATACTGGGTCATGTTACTGATCGTGGCAGGCACCCTCCTCAGAACCGCCGGTAATCTCTCTGAACTGCGCCGTCTACGCCGGTTCGGGCAGCGCCGGGCCGGATACTATGCCATCAGGGTGTGGGGGGCCTCATCAGGGCCGGTGCAAATATTTCTGGTGGCTGAATGCCTCATTGTGAATGCGCTTTCTGTGCTGCTGCTACTGGTGCTCAGCGATGTCACCCTCTGGTGAAAATCCTGCAGCATCTGTCCCGGCTCAAAGGAATTCGTGTTTTCAGAATCCCATAATCGAAGACTTTACATGAAAGAGAATACAAAGATGGAGAAACTGTCAGTGATTAACGGCGGGGATTCCTGGATGGACTGGAGCATCCTGAGCATCCTGATTTTATTTGGTGCTCTCGCGGTGACCGTCATGATTATGTGGTGGCACGTCATCATTAACGTAAAAGAAATCGTTCATATCCGGCGCCTGAAAGCCCGCCGCGGGAGAAAATATACAGAGGGGGCCTGGGGAGTCCACCAGAACTCGTTAATGACGCTGCTTGTTGCAGAAATTATGGTGGCTATGGCCATAAGCACCCTGATTGTGGTCATGCTGTCGGAGGTATCATTTTAGCCGTGCACAGGCGGTATCAGAAAATTGCCCGCCTGAAGGCGGGCTGATAAGGTTCAGATGTGGCTGCCGATGGAAAGACACCCGGTGAGCATCAGTACGGCCATGCCGGTAATGAGGCTGTAAAAAAGACGCATATTAGCTCCTCAGAATAAAGAAACGCAGCCGCTCAGCAGAAGCGAACACACGGTCAGGCCTGCCACCAAAATAAAACGATTAAGCATTGACTTAACCTCCCTATAATTAAACTGTACGTATCAGTTTATATGCGCCCGGAGATTAGTCAACTGCTTATGGTGAATAATCCGTCTCTGCTCGTCAGGTCAGCGTGGTGATGCACCAGATATAAATACCTCTACAGCGCTTTTCACCATAGCGATGATATCTTCGCGTGTATAAACCGGCATCTTGTAACGGAGAAAAAGCTCATCAGCCTCGGCCTTTACCAGCGCAGAAAACTGTTTCGCCCTAAGGTCGGGGCGGGCGGGAACAAGGTCACCAGCCGCGATATGCTGTTTCATCAGCGCTGCCAGAGCGTTCATGCTTTCGCGGACACCGGACTCATAAAAAATATCGCCGATGCCGGAATGTCCGGCCTCGCCGATAACCATGCGATAGAGCTGGAGCCCCTTCCAGTCCGATGTCATTGCACCCAGCATGCCCTCACCAAAGCGCTGCAGCCTTTCAGCCAGGGGCAGATGACGACTGTCCTGACTGTAAATATCGTCCGCCGCGCGCGTCAGAAAATTGGTGCCGTATGTCCTGACGACGGCGTCAAGAAGGCTTTCCTTGGAGGAGAAATAGTTATAGAGCGTGGCTTTGGAGCACTCTGCTGCTCTGGCCACAGCATCCATGGATGCGCGTTCGTAACCCTGCTCGAGAAAGACGGTCGTGGCGGCGTTAAGGATGTCAGTTCGTTTCTTTTCAGTCAGTGTTCGCATGTGGTTTCTCCCTGTAAACAGGCTCATGTTAACAGAACCACATGGTTCATTAAAGGCATGCATTTTTAGTTTCAGTATCAAGATTACTGACTCTGAACTGCTCCTCATAATTAATGGAATGCAGACTCAGCAACGTCCGCTTCTGGCACGAAGCTGCCATCCCCATTAGAAATCTTCTGGCCCCCTACAGCTCTTCGGTGTTACCGATTGCTCGGCCCAACTGCGTTAACCTGTCGCATGCGACCTCTGGAGGGTCTTGGTGTACTGTTTCGTTGTGTTCATGCAAGTCCTTCAATATTTCTATATCTTCCCGAACACCTTGTGCGTAGGGCTTTCGTATCACCGCCATTCGTTCAGCACAAGGGTAACGTCGCACAATCAGAAGTTAAGCGGCCAGTCCATGCCACATGAGCGTGCTCAATAATTATACTGGTTAAATATCCAGATAAATAAATTCACTCTGGGTCAAATGAGTGATAAGGTTTCACCCATAAGACCCATAAGACCCATAAGACCCATAAGACCCATAAGACCCATAAGACCCATAAGACCCATAAGACCCATAAGACCCATAAGACCCATAAGACCCATTGGAGGCGTTATGTCTGAATTTGAATTGCTTGCTCAGGACCTGCTTGAAAAAGCAGAGGTTGAGGAGAAGCATCAGCAGGAAAATGACAAGAATCTGATAAAGCGGGTTCTGGAGATCTATGACCAGAAATACGTAGCGGAACTGCTCAGAAAAGTAGGTAAAAACGAGTGGAGCAGGGAAACGCTTAACCGCTGGATTAACGGTAAATGCTCTCCGAAATCGCTGACTTCGGCAGAAGAATCACTTCTTAAAAGAATGCTGCCTGAGGCGCCCGCAAATCATCCGGACTATGCCTTTCGCTTCATTGACCTGTTTGCCGGCATCGGTGGCATACGTAAGGGCTTTGAAGCTATTGGTGGCCAGTGTGTATTTACCAGTGAATGGAATAAAGAGGCTGTGCGCACCTACAAAGCTAACTGGTATAACGATGACCAGGCGCACACGTTCAATCTTGATATCCGGGAAGCTACCCTTAGTGATAAGCCTGAAGTCTCTGAGGACGATGCCTACGCGCACATTGATGAAACTGTGCCCGACCATGACGTGTTGCTGGCCGGTTTCCCCTGCCAGCCGTTCAGTCTTGCAGGCGTAAGCAAGAAAAACTCGCTGGGACGCGCGCACGGATTTGAGTGCGAGGCACAGGGCACACTGTTTTTTGACGTCGCCCGTATTATCAAGGCGAAAAAGCCAGCCATCTTTGTGCTGGAAAACGTCAAAAACCTTAAAAGCCATGATAAAGGCAAAACCTTTAAAGTCATTATGGAGACGCTTGACGAGCTGGGCTATGAAGTCGCTGATGCCGGGGACATGGGTAAAGGCGATCCTAAAGTCATCGACGGGAAGCATTTCCTTCCGCAGCACCGTGAACGTATCGTTCTGGTTGGGTTCCGCCGGGATCTGAACATTCACGAAGGTTTCACCCTGCGTGACGTCAGCCGTTTGTATCCGGAGCGACGTCCTGGCTTTGGCGATTTGCTGGAGCCCGTTGTAGACAGCAAATATATTCTGACGCCTAAGCTCTGGGAATACCTTTATAATTACGCTAAAAAGCATGCTGCGAAGGGCAATGGTTTCGGTTTTGGTCTGGTTGACCCGACGAATCCTGACAGCGTGGCCCGTACGCTTTCTGCCCGCTATCACAAAGACGGGTCGGAGATCCTGATCGATCGCGGCTGGAATATGGCCACCGGTGAAGTTAATTTTGCCGATGAAGCCAACCAGGCTCTACGCCCAAGAAGGTTGACGCCCCGCGAATGCGCGCGCCTTATGGGCTTTGAAAAGCCCGACGGTAAACCTTTCCGCATCCCCGTTTCCGACACGCAGTCCTACCGACAGTTTGGTAACTCTGTGGTCGTTCCGGTCTTTGAAGCCGTGGCCAGACTGTTAAAGCCTTACATTCTCAGGGCCGTTGCTGCTGAAGACGTAAAGGCGAAGCAGATCTGAATGCAGCTCCCGGCCTGTTCTGCCGGGAGCACTTTTATGATAAGTCTGCGTACAGTCCGGTCAGTTCCGCAATAAATCCGCCCAGCGTCATCAGCTCATCCCTTATCGCCTCGGGATATTTCTTGTGTAATGACGACGGAACCACCAGCTTAACGCCAGCGTCCTGCATTTCTCTGTGCTGAGCGATCGACACACCCTCCTGAAGGGTAAACAGGTGCACTTGCCTGATTCTGTTTGCCTCATTGAGGATCTGGCGCCAGCGATCTTTGCAGGTTGTCTTGACGGCCAGCATGCGCAGGTTTTCTTCCGGATAGGTGGCGTCGTGATAAGCCCCCGATGATGGAAAGAGGAAATCTGGCTTTTTATTTCCTTCCGTCACCGCCTGAGTGGCGAAATGCCTCAGGCCATGCTCGATAAAAAGATGTTCGAGATGCAGCTCAAGCGATTTTCCCGCCCTTGATTTTCTGCGATTACTTACGGAGTTGGCCATAGCCACAAATTCATCCACTGAACCAAAACCCTTACGGATGATGTCCAGTACGTGCAGCTCTTCCACCAGAAGGAAGATGTCGTATTCGACTCTTCGCCTGTCTATCAGCTGTTCATCCGGGTCATCGGAATTTCTGGCAAAGTGATCGGCTGCATACTGGATAATCTCGCTTCCTGAGGGGAACTGTTGCTTCCATGCATCCGGGAGTGTGTATTTACCGCTCACAGCTCCATGCTGCAGCGAAAGACCACCGACAATTTCATGGGCGGGGCCGAACAGGTATGTCCCCGGCAAAACCTCCCCCATCGCGGATTCAATCACATCCTCTTCATCCGGATTCACACATACCCAGATATCAACGCCAGTACAGTCCTCTGCGTTCTCATCCAGAGCAAACGCGAGGATAGTCAGCGCACCGGTATTTTCCGGATTCTGAAGCGGGCTTCCTCTGCCCCAGCGCGTTATCCGTTTTTCATTTCTCGTTCCGTCAAAAGCGCGGTTGTTGTAGTAAATGGCGCGAGCCTGGCTGTCCGGACACTCATGAGATGAAACGTGTGCATTGAGAAACAATGAGGGATTAAGTTCCCGGGTATGATTGATGGAGGGGAACATTTTCTCAACAATTCCAGAAGGTATGTACAGGCCGACCTGATGTCCCCCGGTAGCGCCAGTATCGTTTGCAGAGAGGCGCTTTACGTAGAGAAAACTATTATGTTCTGCTTTCTCAAGCAGCCAGTTGTGAAAAACCGACATGAATATCCTTTCCTTGCTTCAGAGAAATCTCAAGGGGATTTTTGCACATATCTGCAGCTGCAGCCAGAACGCCATATGAATCACAGCATCAATCACCGAAAGGGGTATCAACACACGGGCGGCCGCTAAGAATCTCCACCACCACTGACATGCTCCCTATTGCGCCGCACAAAGGGTTGTTAGCTACTTCCGCTATTGGCACAAAGCGGACTAACGGCCGGCTGATGTCCGCTATGTGCGAATAGCACACTTTTTATAAAGACTTTTTCATAAAGATACGGCTTGTTCCTTCGGGTTTGCAGTCAATACGTCCGAATTCTTCCCAACCATGCTTTTTGTAGAAGTCAGGGGCCTGAAAGCTAATTGTGTATAAAAATGCTGCGGTACAGCCCCTTCTTCTTCCTTCCTCCTCGAAGTGTAAAAGGATTTCTGTACCAATCCCTTTACTCCGCAATTCCGGTGGAAGATAGAACAGATCTATAAAAAGTAGACCCAACGAAGAACGCCCCTGCATCCCTCCGAGTACCTCACCGTTTGTCTTTGATTTTATTAATACAGATAATGGCAGACGATCACTCATTCCCGTCATTAAATCATTGAAATCGTTAAGACCTTCTTCAATCGGAATCAATTGCTTAGCGTTAGGATTTTCGCAGACCTCTAAATTTAACCCTTCAAAAATGCCATTCATTTGAAATGTCCTTAAAAATTAAAGTGGTGTTTAAATATACAGCTCCTTGATACAGGCACAAGAGTCTTGTCATTTATGGTTTGCGTTCAAGCCGCATGGTCAACTTCCGCTTCTGGCACAGAGCGGACATTTATCCGAACCTTACGCTGTGAGCGCTAAACGAGTTGGGTTAGCGTTTATGCGAATTATCTTAACGGATAACACGTTGTCCAGTTGTAGTTAACCCTCGCCAGTTTTAATTCCCCCGAAACATCGCCAAAATTAACAGCCTGACGTTCGATAATAAACTGCCGCACGGATGCAGGTAAAAAATCGGCGCCGTAGCGCAGAAGGGTGCTGTGCCAGAAAGGTGCGGGTAATGGGCTGCCGCTATGACGCAACTGCAACTCCTTTTTCCATTGAGAATTCAGAACCTGTTCGCAGAATGACTGGCGCATGTCTATTGCGGGATTGTCAGGGATTCCCGCAATCAACAACTGGCTGGGCAATGCAACCAGGCGAAGATCTCGGATAACGATTCTCTCTGCATCAAATTCGGTCCAGATCTTCGTCAATTCTTCCACTTTTTCTGGCAGTGGCTCGTTTTCGTTAAACAGCGGCGGGGTCAGGGGCAGGAAGGTTAAATGGAAACCCGCAGTTGGCAAAACATCGGCGAGGGGATCATCTTTTATGAGCTGCTTTAATTCGCCAGTAAGACGTGAGACATCAGTGGAAACCCGTGGCTGTATGCCCGAGGCAAGCGCCAGCCTTACCGGATCGTAGTAGTTTCCCCTTTTAATTTCCCCGATTCCTGCATTTTCCGCCCAGATAGCGGCGGTGTTTTCGTTTGTTGAACGATACAGGTTTTGCAGACTCATCGATGACATGACAGACCTTTTGGCATTGATAGGGATACAGGCTTTTTCCATATTATTTCTGCCCGGTCTTTTAAGCTATTCGATTAATCCTTAAGTGATCAATTGCCCTTAAACGGACAACCTGGGGACAGATCAGGACAACAAGAGGCGGATGTGTAGAATCCATCCACTCGCTCTGATATTGATAACGCTAAAGCACATCTGTTGAGGGAGAAAAGATGAATTTTTACAGTAGTAAGGAGTTTACCGGCTCAAGGGCATGGGACTCACAGCATATTGCCAGCTTCGATAATGTCAGCGTGAAACTTCACTGGACCGATCAGCCTTATAAGTGGCACATCAACGACGGACAGGAGGTGTTTGCTGTCATGGATGGGTGTGTGGAAATGCAATATAAGGAAAAGGGCGACGTTAAAAGTCGGATACTTAAAGCGGGTGACATTTTTTACGCCAGTGAAGGAACAGAGCACATTGCCCGTCCACAGGGCGTCGCCCGCGTGCTGGTCATTGAAAAAGAGGGATCGGTCTAATCAGGGTGATGTATTGCCTGGGCCAGCCTGATCACCCATGACGAACCGGGATATCTCCTCTCCCAGATTAAGCAGAAACGATTCGCGAGAAGGGTGGGTGTCTGTGATGTGCGGCGGCAACGTGTTCATAAAGGTAAAATGACCGGCATCTTTAACCACGCAAACATCGGTCGCCGTTTGCATTTCTAATTCTGATTGGATGAACAGCGCCTGCGATGGCGGTGTCAGCATGTCCTTCTCGCCTGTCCAGATCTTCACCGGCACCTGCACGGATGCGAGTGCCGAAGGTGCTCTGAAAAAATCCGCGGGTGGGGCTAGCAGGAACAGTTGATTCAGATACTGACGGCCGGAATAAGTCACCTTCTCTCCGGTGCGGGTCCAGGCCGTCGCCCCGGCATGCATCAGCAGAATCACGGTGCCGAGGGAATGGCCGACACCGGTAATCGACGCATAATCCTGAGCAAATTCACATTGGGCAAGGGCAAGCCTCTGACTACGTTCCAGCAGGTCAGCCTTTGTAGGCATGGGTGAGATTGACCGTTCGAAATGGGGCGCGACCACTGAAATATCATTCCGGCTAAAGGTCTGCAAAATCTCCAGATGACGCAGCGGGCTCCCGCCAGCACCGGCCGCGAAAAGGATGCAGTGCCTGGCCTCCTTTGCGCTCAATAGCGTGACCTCGAATTCCTTTCCGGCATTACTGAGAAGAGCGGTTTCCACCTTCGCGCTGTTATTCATAAAGCCGACTCCCTGCTAAAACGTCAGTCCGGAGAGATTAACCCATCGCGGATTAAACGATAAGTCTTTGCCCATTTCAGAGTCCGGACTGCCAGCCTTGCCGTGTTTACTGTGACGCCTCTGCCAGTAAGGCCGCCTGCACTGCAGGGCGCGCGCTGATCCTCGCCCTATATGCCACCAGCGCAGGCCAGCGATCCAGTTCAATATTAAACAACTTACACCAGCCCAATACGGTAAAGAGGTAAGCATCAGCAACGCTGAATGACGCCCCCAGCAGATAAGCTTTTTCATCCAGCGTAGTCTGCAGATAGTCGAATCGCCGGAACAGCTTCTCACGAAAGATCGCCAGGACATCATCCGGCAGTGCCTTGTTGAACAGCAGCGCGGACCCCGCATGGATTTCACTGGTAATAAAGTTCAGCCACTCCTGCAACCGAACGCGCTCCCAGCTCTTTGCTGGTGGTGCCAGCCTGCTTTCCGGCTTCAGATCGGCGAGGTACTGCACAATCGCTGGTCCTTCAGTCAGTATCTTCCCGTCGTCCAGTTCCAGCGCAGCGACATAGCCTTTGGGGTTGATAAGGCGAAAGTTGCGTCCGTCTGCGGTTCGCTTGCTCCCGTTGTCCACTTTAACCAGCTCAAACGTCAGTGCCAGTTCACGCAGTACGATGTGGGGCGAAAGCGAACAGGTATCCGGGGCGTAGTAAAGTTTCATCTGTCCTCCTGAGAAATTCAAAGCGAATTGAGATTGTCGTGCCTGAATGCACTGTGCTTAACCTGAGCGCTAATGTAAAATTAATGCTTAATAAGTTAACTATTAGCTGAGCTACTGCTAACTATGATGAATCTTCAACACTGGCGTCTGCTGGTGGCGGTGGCGGATGCCAGCAATATTTCGCGCGCTGCTGAAGCGACAGGCATGACCCAGTCCGCTGCCAGCCAGGCGATTGCTCAGCTGGAGTCGTCACTCGGGTTCCCGGTGTTCGTGCGTGAGCGTCGGCACATTGGCGTCACCGCCCTGGGTGAACAGGTGATTGAACATGCGCGAACAATGCTGGTGCAGCTCAAAGCGATCCGTGAGCTGGCTGATGAGAGTCGGGGGTTACAGGGCGGACGTATCCGGCTTGCCAGCTTTCCCTCTGTGACCTCCACACTTCTGCCTGGCCTGTTGCGGAGCTTTAAGCGTCTGCATCCCGGCATGGAGGTTGTGGTGCTCGAAGGAACAGACGAAGAAGTTGAGGAGTGGCTGGCAGCAGACACCGTTGAACTGGGTGTGGTGATGAACCCGGCGCCCGGACGTGCTGATGTGATTTTAGGACAGGATGCCTGGGTCGCGGTTATGCCAGCCAGCTATCCGCTGAGCGGGGCGAACGGCATCACCCTACAGGCACTGGCAGATCAGCCCTTTGTCCTGGCCACAGGTGGGTGCAGGGTGAATGGCAAAAGCCTGATCGAACAGGCGGGATTTCAGCTCTCCGACGTGCGGGTAAACGTCCGCGACTGGATCAGCGCCTGCCTGCTGGTACGAGAGGGGATGGGTGTTGCGCTGGTACCAGAATCAGCCCTGCCAGCGGAGCTGCGCGGTCTGTCTGTGGTGCCGGTAATTCCTGCGATACACCGTGAGTTCGGGCTGGTCTGTTCGCCCTCAGGAAAAGCGTCTGATGTGACGCAGGCACTGCTGAAAGGCGTGCGAAAAGGACAGGGTCAGTCAGCGGCTACATGACCCGTCGGTAGAAGCCCTATAACTCAGAATTCGCGTAGCTGGTCGAACAGCTGGTAAAGCCGCGGCTGATCCATAAATGAAGCGCCTTGCCCGCCCAGCTTCTGCTCCAGCGAATTCAGGACATCAAACAGTACAGTGTAGATCTCTTCACGTTCCACCGTCTCGATCGCCTTCGAACGCCGGTCGATGAGATTAAAGGCTTCGGTGTAGGCGGTCACGGCGGCGGACAGCAGGGCTGCGACATCCATGCTGCTGGTAATATTTTGTGTTGCAGCCCGCAGATTTTTGTAAGCCAGCGCCGCTTTTCGGGCATGCGTGGCTGAAATATGTTCGCGACCATCCCAGTCGCGGAACGGATTATGCAGGTTCTCAGCCAGCCACTCCGGCTTGCGGGCCTTACTCAACGAGAGATCCAGCCCCAGTGCTGTCGCCTGTTTATAGGCGGTTCTGACGTAACTCACCACATCAGACGGGATGCTGGTCATCCACAGACTGGAGAGATTCGGCAACTGTTCGGGCCGGGGAAAGTCGGCCGCGGCAAAGCCAAAAATGTCAGAGAGAGTCAGCATCTGCAACTGTGGCAGTGCGGCAATACTCTGCATCTGGCTGACCACACCGGGATTTCCCCAGAGACGCAGCTCAGTCAGACAGGGAAAACGCTCCACTAAAGGTGCCAGATCGATCGCTTTTACGCCCGTCAGTGACAACGCCCCGAGTCGATCGAGACCCTGCAGTAACGGCAAATCCTGCGAACCTTGCAGGCAGAGGTTACGTCCTTCCTGATGCGCCTCAACCCTAAAGTCGGACGATGGCGTTGCGGTGAGTGACAGCAGGGAGAGATCAGGATTCAGCCGCACACGACTCACGCCTTGCGGATGGAGGATAAAGCGCGACAGGTGTGTCGTCCCGACATCGATCTCGCTGACCACGGCGGACTGCCAGTGCAGTTCGTTAATAAACGGATGCTGCCGGATGTAGGCCATCAGCTCGGGCGTGCCCTGCGAGGTCTCAAGGGTCATCAGACAGGGCAGCCGATCAAGCTCAGAGAGGTCAGTCAGGCTTTGCAGGATGCTGTCATTGATACGGGTAGTGTTCTCCCGAAGTGTCTGACCACCGACGATGACGTTGCGCGCGCCAGAGGCAGCCTTAAACTGCGCACGCCGGACCGGGTCGATCTTCTCCCAGCTACGCTGACGAACCAGACTGTCTCCCACGTCCCAGCCAAATTTATAGGCGCTGACTTCGTGGTCGACCAGCGGCGGCAGGTTAGCAATCAACACATGCCCTGGAGGCACCCCGGCGGGAACATAACCGTGATCGAAACTCTCTTTGAGAAAATAGTAGCTGCAGCGCAAAGGCTGCATACGGCTGGCTTCGGTTTTGTCGGGCAGATGATCGCCCGCCCAGTCGAGTTGCAGAATGGCTGCAAGGGCTTTGCCTTTAGGATTTGTGGGCTGCTGGAGGTGTGTAACCTGGCAGGCGACATATTGCTGCAACTGCGGGGAAAACACGCTGTAGATATCACCGACCTTTGCCTGCACTCTCGCTCCTCTATGGATAAAATTTACGGTCAGAAAATCGCAACAGGCTAACGGGCTGTGCCAGCCCGCCCCGGAATCTCATGGGGGCGGGCAGCCAGCTTACAGGCGGTTACTGGCCTCGACCAGTTCGTTATAGGATTTTAAAACGCGCATCGGTGAACCCGATACCATCCAGCCCGTATTACCGCTTCCTTTCAGCAGACTTTGCTCGCCTGTGCTGTAAGGGGTTTTATCGCGAACCCGACGCATGCGATCTTTGCAGTCTTTCAGGAAGGTTCCTGCATTCTCCTGGAAGATGGACCAGGTTAATGGTTTGCCCGCTTCGCTGGCCGTTGCCTTTCCTGCCTCAGCCAGCAGCGCACTGTAAGCATCAATCGATTTTGTCATCTCCGCTACATCGGGCGCGGACGCGGTAAACACGGTCGCCAGCTGTTTAGCCTGAGTGACTAACGCCAGGCGATAGTAGCGACTATGGCGGCCCTCAGACTTTTCAATCTCAACGAGTTGCGCAGCGGTGAGGGCATTGTTCTCTTTCTCAACTTCGGCACCGAACTGGTCGCTGGATTTCATAAAGCGGTCAAACGCTTTCATGAGCGGCTGATGCATCTGCTTGCCTTTCGCAAAGCCATCATCCTTGTAATCGTCCTGACTGTAGTAAAGGTGTGCCTCTGAAACCAGCGGCTGCAGCGCCGTTAAATCCGCCAGATACTGTGTGGCTGCCTCATCCAGCGCCGGCATTTTGGGACTGGCCTTTGATGCCTCATTGATAGCTTTAGTACATTTATCCAGTTCGTAAGGCGTGATATCCCCCAGCAGGTTGACGTTACGCTCCTTGCCGGTGGGGCCCTTTTCAACATTCGCAATCCAGCTTACATAGCGCAGAGCACTGTCACGGACCGATCCATCGGTGGTGTTAAAACATCCCACATAGGCGTTCAGTTTAGTGGTGAGTTGCGCAGTCGCATCCTCTGCAGCAGCCTGAGGCTGGCTCTGCGGAGCCGGTTTTGCATCCGCTTTGTCACTGTTGTCGCATGCGGCCAGTGGCAGTACAAGGGCGGTCACCAGCATCCCGGGTAATAGGGCCCTGCTTGCTCTTTTAAACACAATAGCTCCTTTATTTGTTGAGTCAGAAATACAAATTCTGAATAGATGATGCACTGCGGGTCAGGCGCTTTGCGCCGCTGCCTCTGCTTCTTCTTTCAGTAATGCCCGGACCGTCTGATGACGATGCCAGTAAAGGCCGAGAATATTTTTGAAGGCTTCAATCTCCTTCTTCAGGCCCGGCAAGGGGATCTCACTGCGCTTTTTGCCCTTAGCGTTCGGCTGCTCATGCTGCACGTAGAGCTTATCGCGGCCAAAATTACGAATGACGTTGATGTTTTTAACGTTATCCCAATCCAGCAGTTCGCCCGTTTTCGGCGAAACAATACCCTGCCAGGTGATGACAATCTGCGAGCCATCTTTCAGCGTGTAAGGCACATTGGGGAAATGCTTCAGCACCAGCGCGGTTTCCATCTCACCTTCAGGCTGATAGCGCCAGGCCAGACTCTCCTCATGCACCGAGGAGAAGTCGCGTTCATATTTCTGCCACAGCTGCTGTTCAATCTCGTTGGCAACCGGCATCAGATCGACCCAGCTCTCGGCCGGGAAATCGGCGGCGACCGTGGCATAGTCGGCTTCGTCGATGTTGTACCCGACGTTGCGCATCCTTTCTGCCAGCGGTGGGTGGGAATCAAACGGATGCGGCACATTCTGTTCACGGACAATGCTGATAAAGTCCGGAGTGGCGACATGCGCTGGCAGACCGGCAGCGATAGCTTTGCTGATGCCCAGTTCGTTTTCGTGCAGCGTCCGGTCATTAAAGAAGTTACGCTCAACTTCGCTGCGATAGCTGGCATAGGCCGACACTTTGATCAGCGATTCGATAATCGCGGCCGGGGAGACCAGCGCTGAGGCATTGCGGTCCGCCACAAACTCACGTTCACGGCTGTTGCGCTGCCACGCCAGCTCAAACAGCATGCGATAGAGATAGAGCGGGTAGTAGACGATCAGCGTAGCCAGGTTCTGACCCATCAGCTGCAGGTAGAGGTCAAAGCGGTGCAGCTTCGGTCCCAGCAGTGCGCCAGAGGCGGTGTCGCCTTCATGAAGGTGGGTCAGCTCATGAACCATCACACCATCCGCCTGCGCCACAGTGAGCTGACGCAGCAGTGGAATACTGACATAGAGTTTTCGACCGCTGAGCGGGTGCCCGTTTACGCTCAGTGGGGCTTCCGTCACGTAGAAGTTGGTGTCGATGCCCGCAACGATATGATCGGGTGGCGTAGTGCCCACTCTGGCGGCCAGCATATCAATCTGTGACCAGAGTGCCGGAGCGGCTTCGCGGGTCACGACTTCGCCTTCAATACTCTCTTCCGGCGGAAGTTTTTTGAAGATGCCTTTGATCATGTAATACATACCGGCGAGCACCAGCAGGCCGACTGCCATCACCAGCTTTGGATAGTAGGTTTGCGTGAAGAAAGCAGTACCCCAGAATGAGAGCCAGACCAGCATTGCGCCCTGAACCATGACTTCCAGAGAACAGGCCAGCATCAGGAATTTACGGGCCAGCGCCAGACTGATGACCTGTCCCCGGCGGCTTTTAAAGGCCAGCGCGCTGAACAGTAACACCATCAGCAGGACCACGCCGCTGCCGATGAGAGTCCAGATAGCCACTTTATCCATCATGTAGAACTGCCACAGCTCCGATTGCGGTTCGCAGACGGCATTTTTGTAATCCTGCAGATTTTCATCAACCGGACCACAGACGCTGGACGGCGGATTCTGCTGCAAAAATGCCTGCAGTTTGCCGGTATCCTGATGTTGCTCCTGCGCATCGTTCATGAAGAACTGGGTGTACTGCTGGTCGAGTTGCGAGTTGCCATATTCAGCAAAAACCAGGGTGATCACGGGGACCAGAAACAGTGTGAACAGCAGCCAGAGAAATACCTTCAGATAACCCTTTTTCAATTCCGTTAATGATTTCAAAATAATAACATCCTATATGTCAGTGAAAGGGGAAGCTGCTTTTTAAGGAAATTCCTAAAAGAATACCCTTGACCCGGCTACACTTTGCGGGACATGTTTGCGAGCTTCAGCGATATGATAATTAATGCAAAGTGCTGTAAGCCAGTCAGCACCTGTTCCTGAAAGCGCAGAAAAATATTTCATGGGCTTGTCAGGTTGCCAGCAGATTATTCTCCTGACGGCACCCTGTTGTTCTGCCGCGACAGCAATAATTTGAGTTAATATTCATTATTTATTTCGGTCAGCCTAAGCTATAAAGTTTGAAAAGCTGCCTGTCTGCTGACGCTACACCAGCTTTACTATTTTGCCCGCCGCGCTGAAAGAATTACCAGCGTATTCCTTTAAAGGGATTCCAGCTGTTGTCACCTTTTTTCTCTTTCAGGTAATAATTGTAATTCGTCGTCATGCCATACAGTGCATTAAAGCCATAGCTCAGACCGACCTGAAGATACCGTGGAAATTCCATACCCACTATCGCTAAGGCGATGATCACAACAGTATAAACAGCCATCATAATTAAAATCAGCATGATGTTCTTCTTCCACAGGCCGAGAACAAACAGATAAATCGGGCCGAATAGGAAGGCAATTAAATTCATGTTTACTCTGAATTTTTGCCTGAAAGTCAGCTGTTTTAATGCCTCTCTGAAGCCGGGTGAACTGGGAGCACCATGACGGTCAAAAAAATCAAAGCGGGCCTGCCACTTCGCACTGTACTTTTTAGAGATAGTCTCTTTGCCATTATTTTCAGTGAGTTGTTCCATGCTAACCTCCATGCTTTAAGCAAAAATCTGTCGGGCACCTTACTGTTTCATACGGATGACAGTGGCATAAATTCCACTCACCGAAACAGCTAATGCGAATTTTAAAAACAGTAATGCCACAGCCGCGATTCATTCACACGCAAATAATATCGCAGCGCAACAAATAGCTCTGCCGCGTCCGGCGTGCGCTATTAACGACACACCGGATTCGGGATGAGCAACAACCTCAGGAAATAACCCTGGCAGCATCAGGCGTTTTATAATGAAACAGTTCGATACGGCCTGAGCGGGTCAGCGAGAATATTAGCACCAAAGAAAATATCGCTACAATGATAAAAATATGTTAATTTTCAGAAAATCATTCCTCGTTCCTCACCCATTTAAAGGATATAAAGATGATCGCCTGGAGCGGAGTCGGTTTTTTTGTCGCATTATTAATTTGTGCCGCCTATCTGCTGTGTAAATGGGTGCTGGATTTTTATTACTACGACGGTTTCTTCCTCGCGCATTTATGGGCGACAGGCGCGACGCTCATCGTTGCCGCTCTTTTTTGTGCGGTTTTCGTCTGGGCGCTGCGGCAGGAAAAATGGCTGGATTCCATCGCTACGGCGACGAAAAGCGAGCCGATGATGGCCCCCGAAAAAACCCACAACTTCTTTTTTATCCCCGTTCTCTACTGGCCGATTATTCTGTTACTGCTCGGCTCAGGGATCTGTATTTACGACCTGACCCGATAACGCCTCTGCCTCGCCCACACCCGATGGGTGTCGGTGAAATGGAAATATCCACAACACGAAGGAGTTCACGGTGAAATTACGTCAATCATTAAACATTATGGGTGCCCTCTGCCTGACCGCTGCTCTTGGCAGCGCCCCGATGATCGCATCAGCAGCCGAAGCGAAAACGGCACAAGCCGCAAATCCGCAGACGCAGACGCAGACGATCTCTTTGCTGGATGGTAAACAGACTTTCAAACTGCAGGGCTATGAAAAGCAGCCTGTTCCGGGCGGCGGTCCGGGTACTATGTATGTGAACAAGCAGGAAAAACGCGTATTGATCATTGGCGAAGAAGAGATCCCGGTCATTGCGCGCGGTGGCAGTGACGCTGATTTTCTTGAAGGCGGCAAGTCTATCAAAGACAAGCAGAAGCAGGCATCACCTTCTTATACGGTGATCAGTGAGAAGACTGAAAACGCCAATGGTCTGCCGGTCTATCATATTGAAGCCACTGATAAAATGGGTGGCAACGATGTGCAGCAGGCTACTCTGCTGGCCGTCGCCAACAAGAAATTCACCGTTATTCAGGTGGTTTCAAATCACAAAGACAAGGCTGGCCACCTGAAAGCGGTTAACAATATTCTGGGCAAATAAGCCGGGTTAGCTGCGCGAATAAGTTATTCGTTGCTGCCAGATTTAGCCTTATTTAAGTTTGTCAGCAGTGTGAGGCCGTTTCCGGCCTCTTGTTACATCCCTCAGACACTCACTTCAGGCCGCGCGCACCTGCGGCATCTCAATATCCGCGCTGATACGTGTTCCGTCGGCATCAAACACCATGCAGTGGTGCGAATGGAAGGTGGGACGCAGCGTCTGATAAGGGCGGAAATGCACATCGCCAGGCAGCAGCATCTTGAAGCCGTCGTGGCCGTGGCTCTGACCAAACAGATACGTATTATTGCCGAGGCGCTCAACGACTTCGCAGTGGAAGTCGATATTCAGAGGCGCATCGCCGTTGATCTGCAACTGCTCCGGCCGGATGCCCAGCGTGATCTCATCACCTGGCTGCAACGGGCGGCTGGGCGGGGGGAGTTGCAGCCGGTGTTCGCCATCATTGATTACGGCGACCAGCCCGGCAGGGCCACACTGCTCCACGCGTGCGGGCAGGAAGTTCATCTTAGGTGAACCGATAAAGCCCGCGACAAAGCGGTTGATCGGATTGTAATAGAGTTCCATCGGTGAGCCGACCTGTTCCACCTTGCCGTAGTTCATCACCACAATCTTATCGGCCAGCGTCATCGCTTCCGTCTGATCGTGTGTGACATAAACCATGGTGGTTTTCAGCTCCTGATGCAGCTTAGCAATGTGCAGCCGCATATCGACACGCAGCTCTGCATCCAGGTTCGACAGTGGCTCATCAAACATAAACACCCGAGGATTACGCACAATCGCGCGACCAATGGCGACACGCTGACGCTGCCCGCCAGAAAGCTGTTTAGGTTTGCGATCCAGCAACTGCCCCAGCTGCAGCGTTTTCGCCACCATCTCCACCTGATGCTGAATCTGCGCCCTGGGCAGCCCGTTGACCTTCAGGCCGTAGCCGATATTCTCCGCCACCGTCATATGGGGATAGAGTGCATAACTCTGGAACACCATCGCCACGCCCCGGTGCGAAGGCGCGACATCATTCATTACCTCATCGCCAATCAAAATCTCGCCTTCACTGATCTCTTCCAGCCCGGCAATCAGCCGCAACAGCGTGGATTTACCGCAGCCTGATGGACCGACGAAGACCGCAAATTCACCGGCCTCGATATCGAGCGCGATATTTTTCAGCGTTTCTGTTTTACCAAAGCGTTTGGTGACGTTTCTCAATCTGATACTGGACATACTGATCCTCACGGCAGGAGATTTGGCGGCTAAAATGTATGACGTATAACAGTTAGTCTTTTTTCACGTCAGCCCTGATGGTGCCTGCGCTGACTATAACGTTCAGCCAGAGTGCGCCCTATCGCTGTTTTTGATTTCTGTAATACCGATCACACATTGGTGCAAACGGGCTGGAGCGCAGCACCTGTTCCGCGTAGCGTATGGCACAAATGCGATACGTTATTCACGTTTCACATGTCTGATGAATCCCTGTTCAGCATGTGTCTGAAAAAAGAACAACAGCAAATGACAGCTTAAAATGTCATACCTTCACACGAGGCCAGCAATGAAAATCAAAATCAGCGTTACGCTACTCCTTTCAGCATTGATGCTAAATCAATCCGTCTGGGCCGCTCAGCAACTCACCGTCTGGGAAGACATTAAGAAATCAGAAGGCATCAAAACGGCGATCGCCGATTTTCAGAAACAGTTTGGCGTAGAAGTAAAAGTGCAGGAGATGCCGTTTGCACAGCAGATCGAGAAGCTGCGCCTGGATGGCCCGGCGGGAATCGGCCCGGATGTGCTGGTGATCCCCAACGACCAGCTCGGTAGCGCGGTGGTGCAGGGCTTGCTGGCACCGCTGAAAATCGACGCGGCAGAGCAGAGTGCTTACACCCCGTCGGCGATGGCGGCGTTTACACAGAACAACGTGGTCTACGGCGTCCCCAAGGCGGTGGAAACCCTGGTGCTGATCTACAACAAAGATCTGCTACCTGCGCCGCTGAAAACCCTGGATGAGTACCGCGCTTTCTCGCAGAAGCAGCGCGAGGCGAAGCAGTACGGTCTGCTCGCTAAGTTTGACCAGATTTACTACAGCTGGGGTGTGATGGCACCGATGGGCTCTTACATCTTTGGCAAAGACGCCAAAGGCGCGATTAACACCAAAGATATCGGGCTGAACACGCCGGGCAGCGTGGAAGCGGTGACTTATCTCAAGCGCTTCTTCAGTGAAGGATTGCTGCCGGGCGGGATCATGGGTGACAACGGCCTTAACGCCATCGACTCGCTGTTCACTGAGAAGAAAGCGGCGGCGGTGATCAATGGGCCGTGGGCGTTCCAGCCCTATCAGGCTGCCGGAATTAACTACGGCGTGGCACCGCTGCCATTGCTGCCCAACGGCAAGCCGATGAGTTCCTTCCTGGGCGTGAAAGGCTATGTGGTATCGACCTGGAGTAAAGATCAGGCGCTGGCGCAGAAGTTCCTCACCTTTATCAACCAGCCGCAATACGTGAAAGAGCGCTATCAGAAAACCCAGGAGATCCCACCGGTTACTGCGCTGATGAACGATCCGATTATCAAAAATGATGAGAAGGCCAATGCGGTTGCGGTGCAGGCAGCGCGTGCGTCAGCCATGCCAGGCGTGCCAGAGATGCAGGAAGTGTGGGGTCCGGCCAATGCGGCGCTGGAACTGAGCGTTTCCGGTAAGCAGGAGCCAAAAGCGGCGCTGGATAACGCAGTGAAGCAGATCAGCATGCAGATTGAAGCGATGCAGGCCAGCAACCAGTAATGCCGGTTCGCGGGATAACCGTACAGGATAAGGATCAGGGTGTGGCGATATCTTCCGATGAACATCTGGTGACGGCTAAGCGTCCGCGTCGTCATGCGACGACCGGTGCGCTGCTGGCACTGCTGCCTGGCTTCGGCCAGTTTTACCATCGTCAGTGGGCGAAAGGGCTGTGCTTTCTGATTCTGCTCAGCAGCTTTACCGGCGTCTTTCACGATTTTCTGCGTGAGGGATTCTGGGGGCTGTATACGCTGGGTGAATCGGTACCGCGCGATAACTCTATTTTCCTGCTGGCAGAGGGGATTATCAGCGTGCTGATTGCCGCCTTCGGCGTGGCGGTCTGGGGCGTGTCGGTGCGCGACGCGTGGGTCAACGGTGTTAAGCGCGACAAAGGCCAGCAGCTTAACAGCGTGCGTCAGCAATATCAGTTACTGCTACGCGACGGCTTCCCGTATCTGATGATTTCGCCGGGCTTTATTCTGCTGGTATTTGTGGTGGTGTTTCCGATTCTGTTTGGTTTCGCCATCGCCTTCACCAACTACAACCTCTATCACACGCCTCCGGCGAAGCTGGTGGACTGGGTGGGGTTCAAAAACTTCATCAACATTTTCACGCTGTCGATCTGGCGCTCCACGTTCTTTGACGTGCTGCAATGGACCGTGGTCTGGACGCTGCTGGCGACCACGCTGCAGTGCACGGTGGGCGTGATGCTGGCGATTCTGGTGAATCAGAAAGACCTGCGCTTTAAACCGCTAATCCGCACCATCTTTATCCTGCCGTGGGCGGTGCCGGGCTTTGTGACCATTCTGGTGTTTGCCGGGATGTTTAACGACAGCTTTGGGGTGATCAACAACGCGATTCTCGACTTCTTTGGCATCGCGCCTAAAGCCTGGATGACCGATCCGTTCTGGACCAAAACGGCGCTGATCATGATGCAGACCTGGCTCGGCTTCCCGTTTGTCTTCGCGATGACCACCGGTGTGCTGCAGGCGATCCCGGACGACCTGTATGAGGCGGCCATTATGGATGGTGCCAGCGCCTGGACGCGGCTGAAAACCATCACGCTGCCGCTGGTGCTCTACGCCATTGCGCCGATCATCATCACGCAATACACCTTTAACTTTAATAATTTCAACATCATCTATCTGTTTAACAACGGCGGTCCGGCCGTGGCGGGATCGAATGCCGGAGGAACCGATATCCTGGTGTCGTGGATTTACAAGCTCACCATGTCGTCGTCGCAATACGCTATCGCGGCCACCATCACCATTCTGCTGTCGATATTCGTGGTAGGTCTGGCGCTGTGGCAGTTCCGCGCGACCCGGTCGTTTAAACAAGATGAGATGGCGTAAGGGAGCAGTTATGGCGAAGTCCGGCAGTATTAAACGCGAAAGGTGGATACGCCTGTCGCTGACCTGGCTGGTAGTGCTGGCCGTCTCGACCATCATTATCTATCCGCTGGTCTGGACGGTAGGGGCATCACTGAATGCAGGCAACAGCCTGCTCAGCAGCTCGATCATTCCGGAGAATGCGTCGCTGCAGCACTACCGCGACCTGTTCAACGGCACGGTGCCTTATATGACGTGGTACTGGAACTCGATGAAAATCAGTTTCCTGACCATGGTGCTGACGCTCATCAGTGTCAGCTGTACCGCCTACGCCTTTTCCCGATTCCGGTTTAAGGGAAGGCAGAACGGTCTGATGCTGTTTCTGCTGTTGCAGATGATCCCGCAGTTTTCGGCGCTGATCGCGATTTTCGTGCTGTCGCAGCTGCTGGGATTAATCAACAGCCATCTGGCGCTGGTGCTGATCTACGTCGGCGGGATGATCCCGATGAACACCTATCTGATGAAGGGCTATCTCGACTCGATTCCCAAAGATCTGGATGAGTCGGCGCGCATGGACGGGGCGGGTAACTTCCGCATTTTCGTTGAGATCATCATGCCGCTGTCGAAGCCGATTCTGGCCGTCGTCGCGCTGTTCTCTTTCACCGGGCCGCTGGGTGATTTCATTCTTTCCAGCACCATTCTGCGTACGCCGGAGCAGTTCACGCTGCCGATTGGCCTCTATAACCTGGTGTCGCAAAAAATGGGCGCCAGCTACACCACTTATGCGGCGGGTGCCGTGCTGATCGCCGTGCCGGTGGCGGTGTTCTATCTGGCCCTGCAGAAGTACTTCGTTTCCGGCCTGGCCTCAGGCAGTACTAAAGGATAAATCATGACGCCAAAAACATTGATTCTCGCCCTGGCGCTGGCCTGGGCGACACCGCTGCTCGCCGCCGATCAGCCTGTCATTGCCTCTGCCGGGCCGTGGCCAACCGATTTTATCAAAGGCGCGGATATCTCTTCGCTGGCTGAGCTGGAGAAGCAGGGCGCGAAATTCTACAACGCGGATAACCAGCAGCAGGATGCCATCGCCATTCTGAAAGCCAGCGGTATCAATACGATCCGGCTGCGGCTGTGGGTCGATCCCACCGACGGCAGCGGTCACACCTACGGCGGTGGCGGCAATGACCTGGCGACCACACTGGCGCTGGCGAAGCGCGTAAAAGCGGCGGGACTGAAGCTGCTGCTGGATATTCATTACAGCGATTTCTGGACCGATCCCGGCAAGCAGTTCAAACCCAAAGCCTGGCAGTGGCTGACCTTTCCGCAGCTGGAAACGCAGGTGCATGACTATACGCGCGACACTATCGCCCGCTTTAAAGCGGAAGGCGTGATGCCGGATATCGTGCAGATTGGCAATGAGCTTAACGGCGGCATGCTCTGGCCGGAAGGCAAGAGCTGGGGCCAGAACGGCGGCGAGTTCGATCGCCTGGCCGGCCTGCTGAAAGCGGGCATCAGCGGGCTGCGCGAGAACCTCAGCGATCCGCATCAGGTGAAGATCATGCTGCATCTGGCTGAAGGCACGAAAAATGACACGTTCCGCTGGTGGTTCGACGAAATCGTTAAGCGTGATGTGCCGTTCGATGTGATTGGCCTGTCGATGTACACCTACTGGAATGGCCCTATCAGCGCCCTGAAAGCCAACATGGATGATATCTCCCGTCGCTATAGCAAGGATGTGATGGTGGTGGAAGCGGCCTACGGCTACACGCTGGAAAATTGTGACAACGCCGAGAACAGTTTCCAGGCGAAAGAGGAGAAAGCGGGCGGCTATCCCGGCACAGTCGCGGGCCAGGCGGCCTATCTGCATGACCTGATTAAAGCGGTGCTGGCGGTGCCGGACCATCGCGGAAAGGGCGTGGTCTATTGGGAACCGGCGTGGATCCCCGCGCCCGGCAATACCTGGGCCACACCTGCTGGCATGAAATATATCCACGACGAATGGAAACAGGGTAACGCCCGCGAAAACCAGGCGCTGTTTGACTGTCACGGCAAGGCGCTGCCTTCGCTACAGGTTTTTCATTAACTATCAGCGTTAACGCTGATCTCTTCCTCTGAGGAACAGGTATGAATAAATTTCCCCCGCTCAGCGCCCGGGTTAACCGGCTGCTGCATGGTGCTGACTACAATCCGGAACAGTGGGCGCACCAGCCGGGCATTATTGATGACGACGTAGCCATGATGAAGCAGGCGAACTGTAACGTTATGTCGGTGGGTATTTTCAGCTGGGCGAAGCTGGAGCCGGAAGAGGGGCGCTATGAGTTCGGCTGGCTGGATGAGGTGATCGATACACTCTGGCTGCAGGGGATTTCCGTGTTTCTTGCAACCCCGAGCGGGGCACGTCCGGCCTGGATGTCGCAGGCGTATCCGGAGGTGTTAAGGGTGGGGCGCGATCGCTTGCCGGCCCTGCATGGCGGACGTCATAACCACTGTATGACCTCGCCGGTCTATCGCCAGAAAGTGCAGGCGATGAACAGCAGGCTGGCGGCGCGTTATGCGCAGCATCCGGCGGTGATCGGCTGGCATATTTCCAATGAGTATGGCGGCGAGTGTCACTGCGATCGCTGTCAGGAGGCGTTTCGCGGCTGGCTGCAGCGCCGCTATGAGACGCTGGAGAAGCTGAATCTCGCCTGGTGGAGCGATTTCTGGAGTCACACTTACAGTGACTGGTCACAGATTGTGTCGCCTGCGCCTCAGGGTGAGATGTCGATTCATGGCCTGAATCTGGACTGGCGGCGGTTTATGACCGATCAGGTGACGGACTTCTGTCGCGAGGAGATTAAACCACTGAAGCAGGCTAATCCCGATCTGCCTGCCACCACCAATTTCATGGAGTATTTCTACGACTACGATTACTGGAAGCTGGCTTCGGCGCTCGATTTTATCTCGTGGGATAGCTACCCGATGTGGCACAACGAGAAGGATGAGACCACGCTCGCCTGTTATACCGCGATGTATCACGATTTGATGCGGACCCTGAAGCAGGGCAAGCCGTTCGTGCTGATGGAGTCGACGCCGGGCGCGACGAACTGGCAGCCGACCAGCAAGTTAAAGAAGCCGGGAATGCATATTCTGTCGTCGTTACAGGCGGTGGCGCACGGTGCGGACGCGGTGCAGTATTTCCAGTGGCGTAAGAGCCGGGGTTCGGTGGAGAAGTTTCATGGTGCCGTCGTCGATCATGTCGGTCATCTGGATACGCGCACCGGTCGTGAGGTGAGTGAGCTGGGCCGGATGCTGGCCGCGATGACGCCGGTGATGGGCAGTCGGGTTGAGGCGCGGGTGGCGATTATTTTCGACTGGGAGAGTCGCTGGGCGATGGATAACGCACAGGGTCCGCGCAATATTGGTCTGCACTATGAGCGCACGGTGAACGAGCATTATCGGGCGTTCTGGGAGCAGGGCGTTGCGGTAGATGTGATTAATGGCGACAGCGATTTCAGTGGTTACGATCTGGTGATTGCGCCGATGCTCTATATGGTGCGCGACGGTTTCGCGGCGCGAGCAGAAGCGCATGTTGAGCGGGGCGGGCATTTCGTGGCCAGCTACTGGAGCGGCATCGTGAATGAGAGCGATCTTTGTTATCCCGGCGGGTTCCCTGGGCCGTTGCGTCCGCTGCTCGGCATCTGGTCAGAAGAGATCGATAGTCTGACCGATGAGGAGTTTAACGGCGTGCGCGGGGTGCGTGGCAATGAGCTGGGGTTGAGCGGGCCGTATCAGGCGCGGGAGCTTTGCGAGCATATTCATCTGGAGGGCGCGACGGCGCTGGCCAGTTACGAGAGTGATTTTTATGCCGGAACCCCGGCGGTGACGATGAATCGGGTCGGTCAGGGTAAAGCCTGGTATATCGCGTCGCGTAATGATCTGTCGTTCCATCGGGATTTTTATGGTGCGCTGATTAAGCAGCTGGGATTACCGCGTGCGCTGGCGAGTGATTTGCCGCCGGGCGTGGTGGTGCAGCGCCGTACCGATGGTGAGCAGGCGTTTCTGTTTGTGCAGAACTTTACGGCGCAGACGCAGCAGGTGTCGTTGCCTGCCGGGCTGAGTGATTTGGTGGATGGCTCGGGTGTGGGGGAGTCGCTGACGCTGGGGCCGTGGGGGTGCAGAGTTTTGAGTGTGCCGCTGGAGTAGAGCTACTCAGGCTCAGGGGCAGGTTTGTTGGCGATTGCTGGCAGTCTGCTTACCGGCTCAGAGGGCATATGCCTTCCGCAAAGACGCAAAAGACGGCATCCCTGCCCGCTCAGCACGGGCGATTACGCACCTCATCCCTGAGGTGCGCCCGTAGCCGGGCCAACGCGTTGCGTTGTTCAAAAACGCTCCCGGCGTTTTTGTCCCTGGCCCGTGATGCTTTGCTACAGGCATATGCCCCCATCGCTTTTGAGACCGGGCATTGTCTGTAGGAATAGCTGGGTTTTACTCTTGATGTAGGGCAGGTTTTTTCAGAGGCAGATTGCAGGATAGATGCACGAAGCGTGTATATTCTGTGAGCGGTCCCGAGCCTGTACCCCTCGTTTTCGTTTATCAGTCGTGAGTGGCGGGCAGCAGCCCGCCTTTTTATTATCTGAAGGAGAACAACATGGTGAGTCTGAAATCGTTTAAGCAATATTTCAGTCGGCAGCCGCTGACGGTGGAAGAGCTTGAGGTAGACAGCGAGCTTCTGGAGCGTCTGGTGAACTGCTTTGGCGGGCGTGAGAATATTGAGCAGGTGGACGCCTGTTTAACGCGGCTGCGTGTGAAGGTAACGTCGCTGAAGGCGGTGGATACGGCGGGATTGCAGAAGGCCGGAGCGATTGGCGTGGTGATTCTGGGGCATGAGGTGCATGCGATCTTTGGTAAGCAATCCGACCAGTTGCGTCAGCTTCTCGAAGCCCGTTTCTTCAAGCCGGAATAAAACACCGCTGTAAAAATACGAAGTAAAAAAAATGGATAACCGTCGCCGGTTATCCAAATAAGCCCCTGCATAAGAGCTTAACAATGATCACAATGAGGAGACTGCGCGGTTACCACCAGGCTTCGACCTGTACGCCGAAGTTCCAGGTATTGTTACTGGTGTTGTCTTTGAAGCTGTGTCCGTCTTCTGAGTCATTCAGGTAAGAAGCAAACAGACGCAGTTCCGGACGTGACATAAATTCGGGACCGGCAGCTAGGCCCAGCGCCAGCGTATATTTCTGACCCGCCTGTCTGTAGTCACTGCCCACTTTGTTCTCATCTTTCTGCCAGAAGCTGCCGACCTCGCCGATGCCACGGACATACTGGGTAAACTGATACTGTCCACGACCCACCAGCGACAGCAGAGTACTTTTGCTGGTCTGCGCGGTGACATCATCCGCTGAACCCCAGGTGAAGACCTGATTAAGTGAGAACTTGTCGGTGATCGGCAGCAGGCCAGTGTTGATCACGCGGTAGCCGGTGGCATTTTGGGTATCGTTCCACATGTCATACCAGCCGCCGCCCTGCGAAATCATGTTCTGCGCCAGGCCTTTGTTGGCGTACTGGAACACCAGTTTCTGATAGCCGCCCCACACGTCCTGACTGATTTCACTGGTGACCATAACGCCGTTATCCGCGTCATACAGACCACCATATTCTTTCTGTTTGTTGGTGGTGTTCGGCATAGCGTAATCAATACCAAACTCAGTCCAGGCACCGCTCCAGGGTTTCCAGCCGGCATAGCGCAGATCGAGGTAGTTGATGTTGACGTCGTTATCGCCATCGACGCGGTAATCCACGTCATTGGCATCGCCACGAATCCACGCAAATGAAATAGCACCCGGACCCAGCGTGTAGTTTTCGATACCGGCACCCGAGCCGGAGATGTTCCAGTACTTGGTATCAATGATGTGCAGATCGTGACGCTGGTAGTAGCGTTTACCGCCCCAGATCACCGCATCCTTGTCACCCGGCACCAGCCCTTTGATCTGCAGGTTCAGCTGTCGTAAACCGAACTGCGCATCGTCGCCGAAGGTGGTTTCGTTATCGTTAGAGCCGTCGGAGAACATGCTGACCATGGTGTCGACGTAGAAACTGACGTCATCCTTTTTGTAGACCTCGCTGCCCAGCTCAACCTCGCCATAGGTGTCGGCTTCGTTGCCGAGACGGCCCACCTTGTTCTTTTGATACTCTTCAATACCGCCATCCTGCGATACGCCGACGCCACCACGCAGATAGCCATGGAAATCAATGTTGTCGATAGCGGCATAGAGCGTCGGGGAAGTCAGGGCCGCAGCAAGCGCCACAGCAGCAGTACGTAACCTTGTTTCCATGTTATCCTCAATTTTATTTGTAATACGTTCACATTACAGCGGCAGTAAACGCCTTTTGCCAGATGAGTGACAAACAAAATCGCGATAATGTGTGATGCACTGCAAATAAAGTGGCGGTATTTGTAACGATTAGTGAATCAGATCACCAAATTTCAATATGTGAAGGTATTACTTTTAATTTTCATTCGCGCAATGTGACTGCGGCAGTCTGGCTTAACTTCCGCCTGTGATACCATTCCGTTATCGGTCATCAGGGATGCGAAATATGAAATCAAAAAATGCCACCTTAGAGGATGTCGCCCGTCACGCCGGGGTGTCATATCAGACGGTATCAAGGGTTTTGAATAAGTCGGCGAACGTCTCAGAATCAACGCGGCGCAAGGTGGAACAGTCAATTGAGACCCTGCGTTACGTGCCTAACCGACTGGCGCAGCAGCTGGTGGGGAAGCAGAGCACGACGCTGGGTCTGGTGACTACATCGCTGGCTTTACATGCGCCTTCACAGGTGGCCGCTGCGGTTAAACGTTATGCCAACGCAGCGGACTATCAGGTGCTGATCGCCATGATTGATGAGAACGTCAATCAAAGTCTGCAGAATTGTATCAATGAGCTGAAGTCTCAGCGGGTGGATAAGGTCATCATCAACGTCCCGCTGGAGAGCAGTGATGCTGAGAAAATCGTGCAGGAGAACGAAGATATCCTCTGTCTTTTTCTTGATGTCGATCCCTACAGTTCGGTGTTTAACGTTTCGTTTAATCCGGCTGATGGCACCCGCGCCAGCGTTAAATATCTCTATGAGCAGGGGCATCGTGAATTCGCGCTGCTGGCCGGGCCTGAGCAGTCCGTCTCCGCCAATCTGCGGTTAAAGAGCTGGCTGGATACCCTGGAGAGTTATCGTCTGAAGCCGGTCAGCGTTAGTCACGGAAACTGGGATGCGCAGAGTGGTTACAACGGGGTGCTGCAACTGCTGCGGGAAGCGCCGGAATTTAGTGCGCTGCTGGTGGGCAATGACCAGATGGCGCTGGGTGTGCTGAGCGCGCTGCATCAGCGCGGCGTGGCGGTGCCAGGGCAGATTTCGGTGATTGGCTACGACGATACTTATGAAAGCGCCTTCTTCCATCCGGCGCTGACGACGGTGTCGCTGGATCTGGATTTGCAGGGCAAAGAGGCGGTCGCGCGTCTGCTGTTAGCCAGCGAGCAGGATGAGCAGCGCTCCTCTTCGATTCTGCCAGCAAAACTGGTGGTGCGCAGTTCGACCGGAAGCGCCGGGCAGCAGCAGCGGGATTTGAAGCAGATTGCCGAACAGCTGCGGCTTATTGCCAGCCGGCTTGAGTAGCCTGAAATCCCGGCAGGACCGGCGTGATTAACGTGCATCGACTGGAACAAAAAAGCCACCATTGCTGGCGGCCCTGATGATTTGTTTGAACGCGTTATCTGTCACTCAGCCGTCGGCGCTTTTTAATTTGCCGCTGCCGTCTTCATCGCCGGGCGCTGTGGCAGAACTACCAGGCAGGCGATGATGATCAGTGCCAGCGTCAGCGAGGCACCGTAGCGACTCAGCGCCAGTCCGCCTGAGGCAAGGGGTTTATCCAGAAAATCGCCGACAACAGCACCCAGTGGTCGTGTCAGGATAAAGGCCGCCCAGAAAAGTGCAGTGCGTGAAAGTGACGTAAAGCGGCTGGCCGCCCAGATGATCACCAGTGCACCAACAAACAGCAGTATCCCGCCATCGTAGCCCAGACCTTCTGTGTCTGCCGTCCAGTCACCTAATGCCGTGCCCAGCGTCTGCGAAAACATAATGGTGACCCAATAAAAACTCTCGGTGACCGCGTTGTTCACGGAACTCACCGCGACCGTGCCGCAGGTGATTTTCCACAGGAAGAGCGAGAGAACCAGCAGTGTGCTCAGCAGCAGGGTGCCGCCCAGATAACCAATGTTGAGTGAGCGATCGGCAAAATCTGCCATCGTTGTGCCGACCGTGGTGGTGGCGACCACAGTGAACCAGTAAATCCATTTGTTGAAGCTATTGCGGTTGATCTGCACCACCACCGCGATCAGGAAGATGATGGCAAAAATCAGTGTTCCGGTCAGATACCCCAGATTCATCGACATGGTCACCGCATCGCCGCCGGTTTCACCCAGGGTAGTCGCAGCGATTTTGGTTAACCAGAAAGCCGCGGTGACGGCCGGAACTTTACTCAGAGCGTGAGAGGCTGTGTTGTTATTTTGCATAGGGTGATACTCCGGAAAAGCCCAACATGGGCTAATACAGCGGAGAGGTTATAGGATTAATCTTAAGAAAAGATTAAGCTGAAGGAATGTTTATCAGGATAGACAACAGTGCCTACTGATGACGGAAGCGGCACTATCACTGTAATTTGAGGTGAGGGCGTCTTAAATAAAGCGCCGTTGCCACTGCTAAAATATTAAGGAAAATGCTGATTCCTTGAGTCTGCCTATCATCTTTTACTGCCCCTAAGACCTGTGACGCTCCCGGTTCGCCATGCGCGTGTTGTTGAAAAGTGGCGGATGCTCATCCGCCCTAAAGAGTGATCAGAAATTGCCTTCCGGCCAGTCGGTATAACCCCGGGCACCACCGCCGTAATAGGCTTCTTTTGGCGCAATAGTCAGTTCGGCACCAAAGCGCAGACGTTTCACCAGATCCGGGTTGGAGATGAACAGGCGTCCAAAGGCAACCGCATCGATGATCCCCGCATTGCGGCGGCTGATGGCCATCTCAAGGTCATAGTTGTTGTTGCCAATGAACGGACCGTCGAACTGAGCGCTTAGCGCGTCCATGTCCACATCGGCAGGCACCTCTCGCGAGGTGGCCGTCGCGCCCTCAACAAAGTGCAGATAAGCCAGATTGAACCGGTTGAGTTGCTGAATGAGATAGCCATACATCGCCATGACGTTGCTGTCTGGCGGAGTATTCCCTGCATCAGGCGTGACCGGAGAAAGGCGGATACCCACTTTGTCATTGCCCCAGATGTTGACGATAGCTTCTGTGACTTCAAGTGTCAGACGGGCGCGGTTTGCGATGGAGCCACCCCAGGCATCGGTACGGTGATTGGTCGAATCCCGCAGGAACTGATCGAGCAGATAACTGTTGGCTGAGTGAACCTCTACACCATCAAACCCTGCACGCAGGGCATTTTCCGCTGCACGTTTGTACTGTTCAATAATGCCTGGGATCTCGCTGGTTTCCAGCGCACGCGGCGTCGAAACCGGTACAAAACCGTTAACGGTGTAAGTCTGGCCTTCCGCTTTGATGGCTGAAGGGGCTACCGGACGCTCGCCGCCAGGCTGAAGTTCCACGCTGGAAAAGCGGCCGACATGCCATAGCTGGCAGACAATTTTGCCACCTTTGGCGTGGACTGCCTCGGTGACCTTTTTCCAGCCAGCCACCTGCTCGTCGCTCCATATTCCGGGCGTTGCGGCATAGCCGCGTCCCTGCGGAGAGATGTTGGTGGCTTCAGAAATAATCAGGCCAGCCCCGGCACGCTGGGCGTAGTAAGTGGCATGGAGTTCATCAGGCACGCCATCTTCACCGTAACGGCTGCGGGTAACCGGAGCCATGACAATGCGATTGGCCAGCTCAAGGCTGCCCATTGCAACGGGTGAGAATAAATCGGTACGGGTGCTGCTGTCAGTCATATAAACCTCTAAATAGTTGACCGGTCGTCTAGTAAGTAAGTAAAAAAATACGGCTACCCAAGTAGCCGCGTTGTTGCGTTCATCGCCTGACTAAAGGCTTTGTCAGGATCGTGAATTTTTGCCATCAGTGAGGCACCGAGCCAGAGCTGATAGAGTTCTTCTGCCGTCTCAGTCGCATCCTTAACGGCGGGCAGGGAGCCATCTTCCTGACCCAGACGGATACAGGCGGCGATTCTCTGCATGATATCGTGCGTGCCGGTTGCCAGAACATGGCGCATATTATCGAACTGGTCACAGACTTCTGCGCCCAGTTTCACTACCAGACATTTGCTTTCAGGCAGGTCTGCACCCTGAGTCGTTTTCCAGAAAGTGAAATAGCGAATCAGTCGCTCTCTTGCCGTGCCGGTCCCGCCTAACTGATGTTCAACTTCCTGCAGATAGTGACTGAAATAGTGATTCAGCAGCGCTTCAGCAAATGCTTCCTTTGACGGGAAGTAGTAATAGAACGAGCCTTTCGGAATACCGGCCGCTTTCACAATTTCGGAAATCCCGACGGCGCTGTAGCCTTTGTGAGTAATAATCGCCCTTGCTACATCAATGATGTGCTGGCGCATATCAGTTGTTTGTTTTTTCATGATTGGCACACTCTAATCAAAAACTGACCGGTCGTCTAGTAACTTATTTTCTGTTTTGTGCTGTCAGCGTCTGATGGGAAGCAAGCGGGTGGCATGCTCAGCGATCAGCTTGAGACTCTGAAGCGTTGCACCATCTTTTGCCTCAATCGACATGCCTTCCAGCAGAGTATTGAGAACGGCTGCCAGCGCGACGGTATTGGTATCCGCTGGCAGCTGTTTATCCTGTACCGCTCTGGTCAGCCTTTTTTCAAACAGATCCTTTCCCTCCTGTCGCAGAACGCTGACCGCTCTGACCACATCCGTCGATTCAGCTGAAACATTGATGGCTGCCAGCACCACCATGCAACCGCAGGGCGCGGAAGGGGAGAGCAGGATATCTGCGGCTTCGCTAAAGAAGCAGTCAATCGCCTCACCTATTTCATCCCTTTCTTCGAGCCGTAACCAGGTGGCTTTCCAGTACGTTGTTTCATAGTAATTCACCGCCTCCAGGAAGAGCTTTGCCTTGTTGCCAAAGGCGGAATAGAGGCTGGGTGGATTGATTTCCATAGCGGCACAAAGCTCGGCAACTGATGCAGGCTCAAAACCTTTGCGCCAGAAAAGATCCAGCGCCTTCAGCAACGCTTTATCACGGTCAAAGCTTCGCGGCCTGCCTTTCGGCTTTTCAGGGAGGGATGGCGGGTCAGGCATATTCACAGGCGGCCTCAATCATTGTCTTGACACATTACATAGTGATCACTATACAATAATAACATTGTGTAGTGTTCACTACATAAATGTTGGCGCATTCTGAGTAAGAGGTTATTCCTTCAGGCGTTTCGATTACCGCTGCGCTGACGCAAAAGAGCGGTATCCGACTGGATACCGGATTAATCATAATGGAGATGAAACAGATGAATAACACAACCTATGTGCAGGACTATGACGCTATCGTGGCCGTACTGGATCAGTACAATGAGGGCGGCAAGCAGGCGAAAAGCGCGCTGATGAAGCCTGCTTTCAGCGCTAGCGCGACCATTTTTGGCGTCGACAGCGATGGCAATCTCAGTGGCGGTCCGATTCAGGGACTGTTTGACACCATTGACACGGCTTTCCGTCCATCACCTGAGGCGAAAGCGGCCATCGTACGCGTGGATATTGTCGGGTCAGCCGCCAGCGCGCGCATCGACACCGATGACATTTCGGGCTTCTGCTTTACCGACTTTTTCAATCTTCTGAAAGTGAACGATCGCTGGACTGTGGTCAGCAAAATCTATCACACACATACTCCAGCGCTGACCTCAAATGGAGCGTGATTAAAGATTCAAACCCAATGAGCCGATAACCTCAGGCTCATACTTCTGACACTGCATGCTGTCATAGACTTTTTGCGAAGAACCATAGGGAAATGGTCACTCAGAAACTGTAGCCGCAAAGGCTCCGGTTTCAGCCAGCGTTTTATGGCGGGTATTCCTGCAATGATGAACCTGTACCCGGAACGGCCTTCAGCTTCAGGCGGGCATTTACGGTTATAATCAGGTCTGTAGCGACGAGTATTGAGCTTATTTAATATCGTCCGCAACATCGGAGTCGGCCGCCATGAACACAATGATCAAACCCTCTTTTACCGCTGTCTGGTCTACAGACGCCCAAGGGATCTGCGTCGCCAGTCAGGCAAGCCCGGCGGGGCTGATGCCTGAACTGAAAGGCGTGACGCTGAGTTCATGGTTAAGGCTGGCGCAGGCTGACGACGATGCGAAGATCGCGCTGAAACTGACCGCCGCACTGGAAATGCTGACCCCTTTTCATATTGAAGTGCCCATCCATTGTCTGGATGGCAAGACGCGCCGTGTCCTTTTGTCGGGCCTGCCTGATTCCCAGCCTGGGACATCTCATCTGCAATATAATGGCTTCATTCTTGATGTCACCGGACAGCGCAAAGCGCTGGAGGATGCGCTGCGCACGGCGGCAGAATATCGCCTGCTAATTGAAAACAGCACCGACCTGATTGCCCATTGCGACGCGGAAGGCCGGTATGTTTCAATCTCGCCTTCTTATAGCGAAATGATTGGCTGGACTGCCGAGGAGGTCGTAGGCAAGTTAGTGCTGGATTTCCTGCATCCCGACGATCACGAAACTGCCACTGACGCACTCTCATGCATCTTTAGCGGGGGAGTATTGCCGGATGTGGTTGAGGTGCGCAAACTGCATCGTGACGGCCATTACATCAATCTGGGCACCAAAGCCTGTGGCGTCACCAATCCCAATACTGGAAAAAATATCGGTGCCGTACTGGTCTCCCGTGACATCACCCGGGATAAAGAACGGATGCGTGATCTTGAGAAGCTGGCGACTCTGGACACGCTGACCGGCCTGCATAATCGTGCCTGGATCATCGAGAAAGTGGGCTGCATGCTGTCGCAGGTGGACGATCAGGCCTTTACCACGGTGATGTTTATCGATCTCAACGGCTTCAAGGCGGTGAATGATCTGATGGGGCACGCGACAGGCGATGCTCTACTGCAACAGGTCAGCGAACGACTGCAACGCTGCATGCGTCCGGGCGACTCGGTGGCGCGACTGGGCGGAGATGAGTTTGTCGTGGCAGCGAAGTGCAGCAATCGCGAAGCCGCTTCCGCCATTGCCCAGCGGATTATCGACAGCCTGCAGGAACCATTCGCCATTGATAACATGGACGTGCGCATCGGCGCGGCGATCGGCATCAGCCTTGCCCGCTTCGGCACGGCATCAGCCAAAATGCTATTCGAAAACGCAGACAAGGCGATGTATCAGGCCAAAGCACGCCGCGATGGGTCTTATCAGTTTTTTGAGGCGGCCGCGGATTAGTTGACGCATTTGATTGTGGGTCTCCGCTACCGGCCCTGCTTATCCTGAACTTATTCGCGCATCAACCTGACGCTATCCACGTGCACGAACGTCGCTCGGGCTACGTTCATGCAGATTCTACGACATCCCGCTCATCATCATAAATCACCTGTGCCTGTTCCATCGCTCCCCCATGTTGCTTCGCCCAGCTCACCAGCGCGATAAAAGGATCCTGCAACGTCCGGCCCAGCGGCGTGATCGAATACTCGACCGCCACCGGAGATGAGGCAATCACGTGTCGGTTTACCAGTCCGTTGCGCTCAAGTCGCCGTAATGCCTCCGTCAGGGACTTATGGGTGATGGGATCGAGCCTGCGCTTGATGGCGTTAAAACGTGACGGCTGGGAGCACAACACGGTCAGAATCAACACTGACCACTTGTTTGCCACCTGTTCCAGGATAGGGCGCGTGCTATTGATTTCGGCCAGCACTGCGGTGATATCAGTGGTCATGAGGTTTCCTTGGGGATATCTGGTGTACATCAGGTGCGTAATTGACACTAAATATAATAAATATACCATCAGGTGTCTAACCTCTATCCGGAGTTGTAATGATGAAACTAAGTGGAAAGATCGCCCTGGTCACAGGTGGTAACAGCGGTATCGGCCTCGCTGTTGCCCGTCGTTTTGTGCAGGAAGGTGCACGGGTATTTATAACGGGCCGACGTGAAGCTCAGCTGGCAGAAGCCGTTGCGCTGATTGGCGGGGACGTCGAGGCAATTGCAGCTGACATCACCCGCACAAGCGACCTTAAGCGTCTGTTTGAAACGCTCACAACAAGAGCTGGCCGACTTGATATCCTCGTCAACTCATCTGGCGTGTCAGAACCTGCCAGCCTGGAAGAGACCACGGAGGAGCACCTTGATCGCATCTTTAATCTGAATGTACGTGCCATGGTACTGACGATGCAGCATGCGGTGCGACTCATGAGTGAGGGTAGCAGCGTTGTGCTGGTGGGTTCGATTGCGGGAAGCATCGCTAATCCCGGCTATGCTGCCTATTCCGCCAGCAAGGCCGCAGTGCGATCCTATGCGCGCACGTGGAACAGCGAACTGGCACCGCGCTGCATCAGAGTTAACACACTCAGCCCTGGCCCCACCGACACACCGATGTTTAGCCAGGCCAGCGATGAAATCAGGCAGACGCTAAGCGCACGGATCCCGGCAAAGCGACTGGGTAATCCTGATGAAGTAGCGGCTGCAGCCCTGTTTCTGGCGTCCGATGAAAGCAGTTACGTCAGCGGCACCGAACTGGTGATTGATGGCGGCATGACGGCATAGGGGATTTTGGCCGGGTGATGTGTGATGGCTTAGTGGTATGGCGGGGATAGCAACAGGGTTTATATTTGCGGAATATCAAATATAAAACGGGTCAGACTCACGTTCGGTTTGAGCGAGTTGCAGACATGCCACCCCAGGGATGGTTTGGGAATAGCGTTTTCCCATCATCCTTTTTGGACTGCTGCTTTCCTTAGCCGGATGCTTTATGCTGGTTATATTCATCCTGAGAAGGGTATGGCCATGATAACAGTAGAGAAATCAGTTCCATTTTCTTCAGAATCTAATCACTTAATCGAATTGCTATCAGCAGAACTTGCCGCTATTACAGGTGATAGCGGCAAAAGCAATTTCATCGTTGAAGCAATGAGTGATGACAAAGCTTTATGGGCATTAGCAAAGAATTTTGAAGGTAAACCGGTAGGATGCGGTGCTATACGGCCTTTAACGCAAAATATAGCCGAGCTTAAGAGAATGTTTTCAGACCGAAGTGTGGCTGGGATTGGCTGTGCTTTACTCACTTTTCTTGAACAATCTGCAAAAGAGATGGGATATACCGAGCTTAGGCTGGAAACCCGACACATCAACTATCGGGCTGTAAATTTCTACAAGAAAAATGGTTATATTTCTATTGAAAATTACGGCCCCTACATAGGCAGGTCAGAAGCTGTCTGTTTCTCAAAGGCATTGCGCTGATTGTATTAATCAGACCTGATGGATTCCCATCAGAGATGAAGCAGGCGAGGTTATTTCCCGAATCCGCGACAATCCGACTCATACCTGGATCGCAGGTAACAATTTGCATTCGCTGCTGCCAAAAGTGCAAAAGTCCACTTGTCACGCAGCGAACCAAAACATTCAAAGCACTTTCATTATTTCTTCCAGCACATCTTCCGGTCTTTCAAGCACGGCCAGATGCGTTCTGGCCTTCTCTAACCGCCTCACTTGAAAGAAATCATGTTTCCCGGAAAAACATTCTTGAAGAGCAAGGTAATTATCGCTTCTGTCCAGGGAGTAGATGTGGGTAGCCTGAGGAGGATTTTTGAGCTTTTCGAGACGCTGGAGTGGCGAACCATATTTATGGTAGGCATCAGCAATGACCTGACCAGCAAGACGCCAAAGCTGATAGCTGGATTCAGCCATCTCCGTTTTCAGATGATGGATCATTACGGGAGAGTCACTCTCTGCCAGCCAGTATTCGTAGAGGGCATCTCGTGCAGGTTGCCAGCTTTCCTCCTTTTGCATGTCCCTGATCAAATCGAAAAATTCAGGCTCAGGCTCATTCATGATCCAATCAAGAAATATCACAGCAGGTATGCGATTTTTTAAACTTTCCACCAGATCAATAGATATCCAACTGGCGTGAGCAACGGCAACAGGCACTATCCGGGTCAGGCCAAGATGTTCAATAAGCGTCAGAGCATCGGATAATAACGCTGCACCGTCAAAATCCTGACCGTTGGTCGATGATTTTCCATGTCCACGCCAGTCTATCGTGACAACGCGGAAGTCAACGGCAGCCAGTTTAGTGAAATCTTCAAAAACGGTTTTTGGCTGGCACCATCCAGGCATAAGGAACAACGTCGTGTCGCCTGAGCCTGTATCCTGATAATCAATATCGCCATACTCTGTGTGTAAAACCGGCATATTATTCTCTCTTCATAAAGTAAATGAACAGATAACCTATTCGCTCCCGTATGAATAAAAAAGAATTTAATAACGGAGTAGCACTAATGTGATGGTTGATGAGTATCGGGTACGCAATGGACTGGCTGATGACTGTCGGAATAACGTATGCCCAGGTAAAGAGTTAGCTGCCCCATTAATCCCGGAACAGCAGGACTGACTTTGACGTCTAAGTGCCGCTCATCCCCGGAATTCCGTTCTGGCCTCCATTACTGCCTCCGCGACCACCCAGACCTACAGCCCCGCCAGAGCCCGCGTTGCCGCCATTAAGACAATCGGTGCCAGAAACGCCTTTCCTGCCATTCTGACCATCAGGTGAACCGCTTTATCCATCCAGACCATTCTGGCTTTCGCCGGCAGCAAGTTGTTGGGTGAGGAGAATCTGAGTATTCGCCGATACCGGCAGGCGAAATATCCCGAGCGAAAAGGGCACGAGGGATAATAAATGTCGGATCCTCAACATCGTTAATTCATCCTCCTGGTTGATGGTTACCAGCCAATGTTATGCCGTCAAAGGGCAGCAAGAATGGTTGCTTCCATTTTCTCCGGAGTGGTGGTCGGGGCGAATCGTTTGAGTGGTTTGCCGTCGCGCCCAATCAGGAACTTAGTGAAGTTCCACTTAATACGACTACCCAAAACGCCGGGTAATTCATCTTTCAGGTAATGAAAAATCGGGTGCGTTGAGGTGCCATTGACGTCCACTTTGCCAAACATCGGAAAACTCACTCCGTAGTTGATGTGGCAGGTCTGCGCGATCTCATCGGCTCCGCCGGGTTCCTGCTTACCGAACTGGTTGCAGGGGAAACCCAGCACCACCAACCCCTGATCGGCATACTTTTTGTAGAGTGTTTCAAGGCCTGCGTACTGTGGCGTGAATCCACAATGGCTGGCGGTGTTAACGACCAGCACCACCTTACCAGCGTAGTCGGCCATCGGGACAGGCTGGCCATTCAGGCTGGTGGCCGTGAGTTGATAAAAGGGAGACATGTTGTAATCCTCAGAGCGGAATCTGTATTACGTCAACATTAGCACAGTGCACATGAGGGAGGTGGAACATGGAGAGCAGGTACTGAGTTAGCAGGCCCGGCACCCGGATTTCAGACGTTACCGCCAAGCGTTAATGATTATTTCCGCTTCTGATGTAAACCCCGGCAGTTATTCCTCATGAATTTTAACCACGACCTTACCTTTAGCATGCCCCTGTTGAAGCCACTGAAGAGCATCCTGAGTTTCTGCAAAAGGGAACACCCGATCAATCACCGGCTTGATTTTCCCAGCTTCTATCAATTTGCCAATCTCGCTCAGCTGATTGCCATCAGGACGAACAAAAAGAAAAGAATAATCCAGGCCGCGCTTTTTCGACAATCGCAAAATCCTGCGGCTCATGAGGCCAAATATCATCCGCAGGACGATATTAAGCTGTCTGTTGCGCGCGAAATTAACGTCTAAAGGCCCGGTCAGTGAGACTATTTTTCCACCCGGTTTGAGGATTTCCATGGATTTCTCAATCGAATCCCCCCGAAGCGTGCCGAGGACAAGATCGTAGCCACTCAGCACGTTTTCGAATTCCTGCTTTTTATAGTCAACCACTTTATCTGCGCCCAGCTGACTGACCCACTCCACATTAGCTGAACTGGTCGTCGTCGCGACCTTTGCGCCAAGATGTTTCGCCAGCTGAATCGCCATGCTGCCAATTCCTCCCGAACCTGCCGGAATGAACACCCTCTGCCCTGGCCGTAAACGGGCTCTATCAGTGAAAGCCTGCCAGGCGGTGAGGCTGACCATCGGGAGCGAAGCAGCCTGAACGAAATCCAGATTTTCAGGTTTGAGGGCCGCGAGACTTTCAGGGACCCGTGCAAACTCGGCCAGTGAGCCAATGCCCCGGTCGAAAATGCTGGCGAAAACTTCATCACCCGGACTAAAACGCGTCACCCGACTTCCTGTTGCGATAACCACACCCGCCAGATCACTGCCAAGAGTTGCCGGAAGTTTAAAATGCAAAACCGGTTTGAATATTCCCGTAGGGATCATGTTGTCTATCGGATTCAGACCCACAGCATAAACTTTCACCAGGATTTCATCGGCACCGGGGGAAGGGGAATCCACATTTTCAAACCCCAGCTCAGGTGATTTTCCGTAGCGTTTAAACGTAAAAGCTTTCATCGTCCTGGTTTTCATTTATTCATCCTGTGCAATAACATCCAGACCGTAGCCTGTCGCGCAAATTTCATTTTTAAGGTCTCGTATCAAGCTGAAGGCTATTCCGCACGACTTTATCCAGCAGGGTTGCGGGCGCAAACCGGAGTACGAAATTCAGTTTTGCTGCGAGCGTTCCCGCCGTGTAGCGTATTTTTGGCCGTGCGGACTGGGCAGCTTTAACCACCACCGCAGCGACGACCTCCGGACTTTCCGCTTCAGCCATAGCCTTACCGACCACTTTCTTCAACTTAGCCCGGATAAGTTCATACTCTTCAAGCTTCGCATCCGGTTCGATATTATGGGCTTCAAACTGCGTTTTTATGTATGCCGGCTCAATGACAGAAACCCTGATGCCCTGGGTACGCAGTTCATGATCAAGTGCCCCTGTATACCCCTCGACCGCATGTTTACTGGCCGCATAGAGTGCGACATAGGGCAGTGGCACGACCCCCAGAATTGAACCGATATTAATGATGCGCCCGCTGCCCTGACGACGCATGTGAGGCAGTGCGGCGCGTGTCAGCCTGACGATACCCATGAAATTTGTGTCGAAGATATGCTTCGCCTGTTCGACAGAACTCTCTTCCGCCGCTGCCGGAGCGACGCCAAAGCCTGCATTGTTCACCAGCAGGTCTATTCGACCCTCAAGCTCCATCAATTCGTTAATAGCAGCCTCTACCGAAGCGTCGTCAGTCACATCAAGAGTGAGTAATGGAAAGAGCTGTTTACCCGCCTGTGGACCACGACGGCTGGTGCCATACACTTTATAACCCGCTGCTAAAAGTCTGTTCGCAGAGGCTTCACCAATACCTGAAGATGCGCCGGTCACCAGTGCTACACGTTTTTGGCTCATTCTGAGTACGCTCTTGTAAGTGGGTTCGGATTTCCCTTCAGAGAAGAGACCGCAATAACTGATTAGTCATCGATTTATCTCTCAGCAGAACCCCCTGAGGGCATTCTGCTGAGCAGGTCTTAACTAACGCGTTTTGTATCGCTCAGCGGCCTCTGCCTGTCTGATGTCAGACAACAGACCCTGACGGGAGGCATCAAGCACATCCCAGCGCTCAGCTTTATGTAAAGGCGGAATCGTCACGAGTTCGCGGCGGTCAAAACCCGCCAGAGCAGCGTCAACCAGTTCGCCCACTTCCATCATTTTTGCAGAGTTACTGATATCGATGCCGGCACGATCCCAGATTTCGGTGTAGGTACCCGCGGGGAGCACTGCCTGGACATAAATACCCTTTGATGACAGCTCAACGTTCATTCCCTGCGACAGGAAAAGAACAAAGGCTTTGGTTGCACCGTAAACCGTCATTGCAAATTCCGGGGCGAGTCCGACGATTGAACTGATATTGACGATCGAACCTTCTCCGGCGTCTGCAAAACGAGGAGCCGCAGCGCTGGCCAGTCTCGTCAGGGCAGTGACGTTAAGTGCGATAAGCCGTTCAATGGAATCAGGTGTCTGCTCGGTAAAACTGCCGGACTGAGCGATACCTGCATTATTGATAAGAATGCCTATCCGCGTGTCTTCCCGAAGACGCGCTTCAACGGCGGCTAAATCACTCGCTTGCGTAAGGTCGGCAGGCAGAACATCGACGGAAATACTGTTTTCCTGTCGCAGTCGTGCGGCAAGTGCCTCTAATTTCGTGTTGTCGCGAGCGACCAGAACAAGGTCATGTCCACGACGCGCAAATCGTTCAGCGTACACAGCACCAATACCTGTTGATGCGCCTGTAATGAGGACTGAAGCATTAGTCATGATTTTATCTTCTTCATTTATTGGGTAAAAGTCGGTTTCAGCGACGTAGCGTTAACCGTGAAATCCTGTGATTAATCAGCTGTTACTGCTAAGCGCTGGATAATCGGTGTAGCCCTGCGCACCACCGCCATAAAGTGTTTCGGGATTGAGAGGGGCCAGAGGCGCCCCCGTCTTCAGTCTTTCAACTAAATCGGGGTTAGAAATGAAGGGGCGGCCGAACGCAAACAAATCGGCTTTGTTCTGTGCAAGATGGTCAGACGCCAGCGTCAGGTCATAGCCATTGTTACCGATGTAAGTGTTTTTGAAGCGGCGGCGCAGTGAGGCGTAATCGAACGGTGATGCATCACGGGGCCCCCCTGTCGCGCCCTCAACGACGTGCAGATAGGTGATACCTGAAGCATCAAGTTGCTCTGTCAGGTAATCATATTGTGGCTGCGGATCGCTGCATGAAATCGCATTAGCGGGTGAGACGGGTGAGATGCGAACGCCTGTACGTTCTGCGCCGATCTCATCGGTAACGGCCTCTACGACTTCCAGCAGCAGGCGTGCACGATTCTCTACAGACCCGCCATATTCATCGGTTCGCTGATTGGCACCATCTTTCAGAAACTGCTCCAGCAGGTAGCCATTGGCACCATGTATTTCTACACCATCAAACCCGGCGGCAATCGCATTGGCTGAAGCCTTTCTGAAATCGGCGACAATCACTTTTATCTCGTGCTGCTCAAGCGCTCGGGGTTCTGAAACATCCTCAAAACGGTTGTTTACGAAAGTTTTGGTCTCTGCACGGATGGCTGACGGCGCGCCCGGGGCGGCTCCACCTGGTTGTAAATCGACATGCGAGATTCGACCTGTGTGCCATAACTGGACAAAGATACGCCCGCCTTTGGCATGTACGGCGTCAGTAACGTTACGCCAGCCCTCAATCTGAGCATGGGTGTAGATCCCCGGCGTATCCTGATAACCCTGCGCCTCTGCTGAGATTTGCGTAGCCTCGGTAATCAGCAATCCTGCTGAGGCACGCTGGGCGTAATAGGTCGCAGCCAGTTCACCGGGGACCAGACCTGCTCCGGCACGGTTACGTGTCAGCGGTGCCATCACGATGCGATTCGCCAGCGTTACAGATCCCAGTTCGTAGGGTTGAAATAAGGATTGATTGGTCATGGTTATCTCTCTGTGGATTAGCGGTTCAAAGCAATGAACTAATGATGATGATCGTAATCATTAAAGTCAACTGGTTTGATTATGATCATCATCAATGTATACTTGGGCTCTGTTTCAGGAGGAAAAAAATGAAAGTTTCAAAAGAGCAGGTACGCGAAAACCGGGTGCGGGTCGTTGAAACGGCGTCAGAGCTTTTTCGTGAGCGTGGTTACGATGGGGTAGGTGTCGCTGAACTGATGTCAGCCGCAGGGTTAACGCATGGCGGGTTCTACAAGCATTTTGGGTCGAAAGCGGACTTGTTAGCTGAAGCGATGAGCTGCGGTTTTGCTCAGTCGGCAGAAAAAACCAGAGGTGTGGGTCGGGAAGCATTTATTGAGTACTACCTTTCCCGGCGACATCGCGATGACATGGGAAAGGGGTGCGTGATGTCGGCTCTGGGCACCGATGCAGCCCGGCAGTCTGAATCAATCCGCGAGACGTTTGCGGCCGGAATTGAACGGCAAATTGCCGTCTTAGAATCCGAAAATGTCACGCGTGAAGAGCTGATAAATACCATTGCGCAACTTGTTGGTGCACTGATGCTTTCGCGTGCCTGTCCGGATGGTTCCGGACTTGCTGATGAGATTCTTGAGGTCTGCCGTGCGCGTTTACTCAGTCCGGATGACTCTAAAGATTGAACCGGCACTCTTATCGTTCAACGGGAATAAAACCAGTACGGCACAAAGTGAACTGTCCAGCCTGCTGACTTTTTTTAAGCGCTGCGGGAATGCGTAATCCGGACTTCCCGTTCCGGATACATTTCTGGCATACAGGTTATCAATCAGTCGGCCACCAGGCTGGTACCGTGCCGCATGACTCAGCCGTTGTCGCGGAATCCGGGATAAAGGCTCATTCCGCCATCGATAAACAGCGTGGTGCCGTGAACATAGTCAGATAGATCGCTGGCAAGCCAGACGACAGCATTCGCGACATCTTCAGCCGCGCCGATGCGCCCGTAAGGGATGAGTTTTAACAGCTCTTTGCCTGCTTCACCCGAGGTGTTTTCCTTGTTGATGGCGGTCGCGATAGCGCCTGGTGCCACCGCATTGACACGAATCCGATCTTCGCCCACCTCCTGAGCCAGGCTTTTCATCAGCATATCGACGCCGCCTTTTGACGCCGCATAGTTGACGTGCCCGGCCCACGGAATGAGCTGATGAACTGAGCTCATATGAATAATCTTACCCACCGCTCTGCTGAGATCCGGGCGATGCTCCTGGCTGCGGAACTGACGCAACGCAGCACGCGCGCAGAGGAACTGTCCGGTCAGGTTCACGTCCAGAACGGTATTCCACTCCTCAAGCGTCATCTCGATGGAAGGAGCATCTTTCTGCAGTCCTGAGTTCGCGACCAGGATATCCAGTCTGCCAAATTCAGCGATCGTCTGGTGAAAGAGATTCTCAACGTCCGCCTCTTTCGATACATCTCCCTTCACTGCGATGGCACGGCCACCGTCTGCGCGAATTTTTTCAACCAGCTCTTCGGCTGGTTCCGCCTGGCTGTGGTAGTTGACCACCACACAGGCACCTTCTTTAGCGAGTGCTTCTGCGCAGCCATAGCCGAGACCCGAGCTGGCACCGGTAACCAGCGCAACCTGATTTTTAAGAGAAAAGATCATGAGGCTTCCTTAATTCTGTTAATGATGAGCGTCTTAACCTGGACGAGTGCATAGGCCTGAGTCACTGAATTATAGATGCGAAGTGCAGGGTTGGCTGTGGTTGCGCCTGACAGGCAGGTTCAGGAAGAGTTGATCCTCTGAAGGTAGGAATGAATTTTAAAGCGTCTTCACCACCATCCCAGCCGCGGCCAGCATCATGATGGCTCCGGCTGAACGGAAAAGGAGTCGCTGCGCTTTTGCACTGGTCAGAAGATGACGAATTCTGAGCGCGGCCAGAATAAAAACCGCGCCAACACTCAAAAGCACGACCACGGTAAGCGGAACCAGAATCCATCCCCAAATCTGCAGCGAGACCTTATCCAGAGAGATAACCAGAGGCAGTATCGCCAGATAGAAAGCGATGGTCTTAGGGTTCCCAAGCGTGATGGTCAGCCCTGAAAACCAGGCTGACGCCAGTTCTCGTTTTGTCGCTTTCTGGTCAATATTTATTGCCTGAGGCTGGTGGGACCAGAATTGCCATGCCAGCATGAATAAATAGAGTGAAGCAGCCCAGTTAATCATCGTGAAGACGGAGGTATAGCTATGAGCAATTACTGCCAGACCAAATACCGCAACAGATAGATAAATCAAATCCCCGAGAATAAGGCCAGCCAGCATCGTAAAGCCCGCTACTGCGCCACCACTCACGCTGCGAGCGACTAATGCGGTCATTCCCGGCCCCGGAATTGCGGCGGCTAAACCGAGTGCAGTCATATAAGATATTATCTGGGCAATATCTGACATAGTTTTTCCTTCCATAATATTATTTGAAGATCGAGGGAGTTTAATACTTTAAATAAATGACCTGCTCGTGAGTTATTTAAAATAAGATCGCGATATACATTCAATCTGAATTCAGTTTTCCACTTTTGCTATTCGTAATAACGCTTTGAGAAAGTAAATATATTATGTCGCAATGAGGCAGGAATTTGTTACCTATATCATTTACTCAATACTCATTTTCAGGTAAGAATAACCCTTTAAAGCGGCAATAACGAAAGGAATCTCCCCTTATGGCCCTTAGCCCGACAGATATGAAAATCCTAGAGATTTTACAGGACGATGCTCGCGTCACTAACCAGGTCCTGGCAGAAAAGATAAACCTCTCAGCTTCTCCCTGCTGGCGCAAAGTGCGCAAGCTTGAGGAAGAAGAGGTGATTCAGGGCTATCGTGCTGTTCTTGACCGCAAGAAAATCGGTCTGGGCGTGATGGTTTTCATTCGGGTCGTCATTGACAGTCATAGTGAAGCCGAGGCCAGAAAATTCGAAGAAGAAGTGACTGCGCTGGAGGATGTGGTTGCCTGCTATAGCATCGGTGGCGATGCCGACTTTCTGCTACAGGTTGTCGCGTCGGATCTGGACTCCTATGCTGATTTCGCAATGTCAGTGGTGCGCAGATTGCCAGGCATTAAAGAAATGCAGAGCATGTTTGTGCTGAAAGAAATCAAGCCACTCGTTTCTTATCCTATCAAAAAAATCGCTGAGTAAACTATCGCCGCCGGGAAAGCCAGCGGCTGAAGTTTTAGCTAGAAGTTTTAGCTAATAGTCCGCATGTCAGTCACATCAGCATCAAAAAGAGGCCGGGGTTGTTTACGACGCCGCACCCTGACAATTTTTCTGGCAGAGTGATGCGTCCGGATAGCCGCGACGGGTTAAGGTGTCTCATCAGAAAATCGTGCGCTAATGGCATCGCGTTCATAGCCCTGCGGTTGTGTCAGAATCTGGTATAAATCAGGACGGCGGCCATGGATCCAGCGCCGCCCTGTACTCATTGCAAGCAGACTCAAATCCAGCTCCGCGCTTACCATAAAATCTTCAGCTGCCCAGGTTTCATTAATGATTCGCCCATAAGGATCCAGGATCATTGCATTGCCTGTGCGCACCTCGTCATCATCTGCACCTACGCCATTACTGAAAAGAATAAATAATCCGTTGTCATGTGCACGGGCAGGTAGCCATCGCATCAGCCATTCCCGGCCATTTGGCCCTTTGAACGCAGCAGTAATTTCTTCCTTTCGCGTTTCCCGCTCCGCCCAGAGCGCTAACGGAATGGGTTTCATCGCGTAAGGGCTTCGGGAATCGGTACCGCCTGTCTGATGTGGCGCGAGAAGAATATCTGCACCCAGCAATGCGGTTGCTCGCACGTTCTCCACCAGATTATTGTCCCAGCAAATCAGGATGCCGACTTTCACACCCCAGGGCGTATCAAAAACGGTAAAGCTGTCACCGCTGCTGATTGACGGATGTTCAAAAGCATGGAGCTTGCGATGAGTCTGCATGGATCCATCCGGCATACAGGCAACATAGGCATTGTAGAGGCGGCCATCGTCGGCTCTTTCAATCAAGCCGGCACCAATCAGCATTTGATGTTTTACTGCCAGAGAACGAATGAGTTTCAGGGAAGGACTCCCCACGATCGGTTCTGCGAGAGCAGACACGTCGGCCGAAGAGAGCTTGGGTACATGCCAGTAGCCAGTGATACACATCTCAGGGAAAGTGAGGATCTTCACCTGCTGAATAGCGGCCTGCTCAATAAACTTCTCCATTATTAGCAGATTGTATTTTTTGTTATTTGCCTGGTGCTGAAACTGCACGGTTGCAGCCTTTAAGGATGTGATTTTGCTCATGGGGTATCTCCAGTAGTAAGCGAAACTGGATTACATAACGATTATCGATAACGGTATAATCAAATCATTTCCATTTTCGATAACCTTCTGGAATGCAAAAATGAACATCCGCTTGCTTAAGGCCTTTTTGATACTCGCTGAAAAAGGAAATTATGCCGACGCGGCTCGGGCGCTGTTTATTTCCCAACCAGCATTGACCAAACAGATCAATCTTCTTGAATCCATGGTGGAAATATCACTCTTCACGCGCGGTCGCCATGGCGCAACACTGACTGCCGGTGGCAGACGTTTGCTGCCAGAGGCGGAGAAAGTGGTCAGGCAAACCCGGTTATTTATGCATCATGCAGAGCGGGTATCAAAAGGGATAGAAGGGCATGTAGCCGTTGGGTTCGGTCTCTCAAGCTTTTATCTGGCACCACGCTATATTGCTGAATTTCGTCGTGACCATCCGGGAATAGAGATGTCACTAACGGATCTTCCTTCATTTCAGCAGTACGAGCTTTTGCAGAACGATGAACTTCAGGTCGGTTTTGTCAGAGTGCCGCCACCCGTCGCGCTTGATTACCTGCCGTTGTTTACCGATCGGCTGGTTCTGATTGCACCTGCAACGTCACCCTCCATGCTTGCTGCTGAATGGCTGAAGAAACGGCCTCTGCTGCGGCTCCAAGCTGAGCGAGGACGGGGTCTGAATGCGCAAATCGACCGATTTCTGCATGACAATGGTCTTTTCATCTCATCCACTCAATTAAGCGATGATATACAAACTATTGTTGCGCTGGTCATCGCGGGTATCGGTGTCTCCCTGGTGCCGTACAGTGTTATGCATATTGCGCCGCCGGAACTGGTTATCATTCCTTTAACGGGTGAGTCGTTAAGCTGGGAGGTTGGCATCGCATGGAACGCGAGCCACGAAGATGTTATCCGCGACAATTTTATTGCCAGTATAAGAAAGGGCATGGCTGACGAAAGGGATTAGCGCTGTTGTTTCGGTGGCAGCAGAAGATTTTCCAGGTAATCCTGGCCGGAATGATGGCCAGGTTTGGGGATCTTTTCTTTCCGATCGGCTTCGCACACGAATGCTTCAGAGTAATCAGTAATTCACCAGCCCGCCATTGACGGCGAACTGGCTGCCTGATACTCGCGCAGTGCCGGTCGATGTAAAAATAACTGAGAGATACTTATAACAGGAAAGGCTTTCAGCATTGACTGGTCATTCACAACGCTCTGCACAACAGGAATAGCATCCCCGTTTCGCATTATGTATCTGGATATAACTCACCTGTGGATCGTTAAAAAACTGCGCAATGAGGCTTTCAGCAGATTTCCCCTCAACGATATCCGCCTCTATCATAAAGTGCTTCTCGTCAAAGGCTCGCAGTGACAGAACTCTGCCTTGCATGACTTCCGGTAATTCATTGATGTATATGCCTTGTTGAGTACATCCCTCCCGGATATAAATCGCATGAGTGCCAAAATAGGGTGTGTCTGCAGGCTGATAGATGTGATTGATCAGGAGAGCGTTCTCGCCGACAGGGATATCGCACAATAAAATTCGGTCAGGATAACCAGGATAGCACTCTACCGTTTGTCGTATGGCATTGTGTTTGTTCAGATAGCTTTCGCTCTGTCCAAAAAGATGAGCAAACGGCTCGGCTTTCAGGCCGGAAATTTTGTAGTTCATCATATCCCCTGCGGTTGTCATCGATACACTGTGAGTCATTACGTTATCGAATACACGGAGGCGTCACTCGCCGTTTTCGGTCAGGGGAATGCCGTGGCATGAACCTTAGAAAGTTTCCGTTGATGCATTCTTCAGTCATTTAATCTCAAAAGACGCCCATATCTTCCCACTCATCCCCGTTCTCTCCTCATCCCCTCAGAACAAATTCGCTGAACTCAACCCCGTTAACGACATGCTCGTCACATAAACTAAAACTGCTGAATACTTTTCTGTGACAAATAACACAACCTGATTACATCTTCCGGCGGGGATGAATTTTTATCGTGATAATGGTTTTACTGAGTACATTGATGTTTTACAGAGTACAACAAGACGCTTTGCGTATTGCGCGTAAAGTGATGACAAAATTGTGAGGATCATCATGTCTGAAAAACAGCACATCACGACTTTCTCTGCCGACATTGAGCAGCAGACCGTTAAGAAGGTGGTCTGGCGCATTTTGCCCTTCCTGATTGTTTGTTATCTGATTGCCATTATCGATCGCGGCAACATTGGTATGGCTTCGTTGCAGATGAACGAAGATCTGGGGTTATCGAAAGCGGTATTTGGTTTTGCGAGCAGTCTGTTTTTCGTCGGTTACTTCCTGTTTGAAGTCCCCAGCAATCTCGCCATGCAGAAGATCGGCGCAAAAATCTGGATCTCTCGCATCATGGTGTCATGGGGCATCATCTCGGTCTGTACCGCCTTTGTTGAAAGCGCCAATACACTCTATGTCCTGCGCTTTTTACTGGGTGCCGCTGAGGCAGGATTTTTCCCTGGTGTGATTCTGTATCTGACGTACTGGATCCCCGGCAAATACCGTGCTCGTGTCATTGCAACCTTCATGGTGGCTATCCCGGCAGCGAACTTCATCGGATCGCCGATTTCAGGTCTGATTCTGTCACTGGATGGCTGGTACGGCATGCGCGGCTGGCACTGGTTATTCATCCTGGAAGGCATTCCGGCGGTGATTCTGGGGATTGCAGCGTTCTTTTTACTGAGCAATCGGCCCTCTAATGCCAGCTGGTTGAATGAGGAACAAAAAGCGTGGCTGAACAGTACGCTTGAAGCTGAAAATGCGAAGAAGAAAGCGATTGGTCATATCTCTCTCTGGCAGTTACTGCGTCACAAACATATCTGGGTAATGGCGTTGATTTATGCGGGCGCGTCTGCGGCTGGCTCAACGCTGAGCGTCTGGTCTCCGCAGCTGCTTAAATCGTTCGGTCTGGATAATCTGACAACCGGTTTAGTGAATGCGATTCCTTATGGTCTGGCATCGATTCTGATGATTGTCTGGGGCAGAAGTTCTGATCGTAGCGGCGAGCGTCGCTGGCACACCGCGTTAACGCTGTTCCTGATTGCGGGTGGTCTGCTTTCGGCCTTTATCACTAACAGTCTGACCGGCAGCATTGTCATTCTGTCGCTGGTATTGATCGGTGCCTACTCCATGAAAGGGCCATTCTGGGCGCTGGCATCGGGATGGATGTCATCCACTACGGCGGCCGCAGGTCTGGCGGCTATCGGCGCGATGGCGAACCTGATCGGTGGAGGATTGATGGTTAACGTTTACGGCATCATTAATCAGGCGACCGGCAGCCATACGCTGGCTATGATCCCTCTGGCTGTCCTGTGTGGTGTCGGAGGTATCGCGGTGCTGGTGATGGGGCGTAAAAAAGAGTTAAGCATCGAAGTAGAAAATAACGCTTCGGCAGTCAGTAAGTAATGTCATCTCACCTGCAGACGCGGATTAGCGCGTCCGCAGGTGAACTCCCCGAACCCTTTAAATCAACCTGAGCACTAATCTTTATTCAGCCAGCCAATGAAAAACTCGCTGAATGCTGAAACCTGTAACGGTTGAAACTTGCGTTGTGGATAAACAAACTGCAGCCCGACGTTTTTCCTGTCGAAGCGGCTAAACCCGATAAAGCTCTCTTTAAACAGAACCTTCAGCTTTCCATGCTCAACATCCCTTTTGACATCCCACCACGATTTACAGGCGATACCCGCTCCGGCCAGTACCCACTGACGCAGCAGCGCGCCGTCATCACACGTCATTGCCGGGCTCACGCGGATGCTTTTACTGACGCCATTCTCCTCAAACCGCCACTCGTTCATGACTACGCCGTGAGCCTCCAGAGCAAGGCAGCGATGAGCGAGAAGACTGTCTGGCGTGTCAGGCATTCCGGCAGACCTGAGATAGTCATCTGATGCGACCAGTACTCTGTGGTTAGGCGCAATATTTCTGACTACGAGGCTGCTGTCCGGCAGGTTGCCGAAGCGAATGCTCATGTCGAGCCGGTTGGCAACCAGGTCCTCGACGCGCTCACCCAGATAAACCGATGCACTGACATCCGGATGAGCCCGTGAAAAGTCCAGCAGAGCAGGGCTGAGATACTGTCTTCCAAAGTCGGAGGGAGCTGAAATACGGATGTTTCCGCCGATCACACCTTCTTTCTGCGTCAGAAGGGATTCCGCATGTTTAGCCTCATTCAGGACGCGAAGGGCAGCATGGTAAAACTCTTCACCTGCCTTTGTGAGCGTCAGGGAACGTGTCGAGCGATAAAACAGCCGGGTCTTATAACGCTCTTCAATGGCTTTCAGTCTGGCTGTCATCGAAGCCGGTGAAAGTGAAAGCCTCCTCCCGGCCGCGGAGAGACCTCCCGTTTCAGCCACTTCGACAACCAGCGCCATATCTTCCAGCTTGCCCATTATTCACCTTTCCTGAAAAGTCATTATTGCTTCTCTGCCATTATCAATAAAAGCCAGTGTCGGTAAAGTTCTCTCACTGAAACCTTTCAAGAGGTCTTTATGAAAAGTGCGTCACTTTTCGAAGGTAAATGCCCGACGACCCCGACGCGCTCTTTGTCAGAACTGAAGTCGGTTTTACCCACTATCACAGCCTGTGACATCCATGAGGAGTAGCTATGAGCACTAAAACGTTAATTATCGGGGGAGCTTCTGGCATTGGTTTTGCGGTTGCCCGTTCGCTGGCCGAACGTGGCGGTGAACTGATTATTGCGGGCCGCAACGGTGAGAAGCTTGAATCTGCACGCGAGTCTCTGTGTGCAACGCGTGCTGTCATTACGACGCAGGTACTGGACGTCAGTAATGAATCAGAAGTCATCAGGCTGAGTGAAACGCTCGGCGAAATTAACCATATTGTGTTCACAGCGGGATCGCAGGCACCGGGTGGACCGCTTTCACAGATAGATCTCAGCGCCGCCAGACAGGCGTTTGATACTAAGTTCTGGGGCTCCATGCATGTTGCGCGGCACCTGAGCGCAAACATCCTACCCGCAGGGACACTGACATTGACCAGCGGTTTTCTGGCCCGTCGGCCCGTGGCAGGCGCCATTGTGAAGACTACGATGAATGCCGCCATAGAGTCTGCCGCCAAAGTGCTCGCAAAAGAGTTGTCTCCGCTGCGCGTGAATGTGGTGAGTCCTGGCCTCACTGATACAGAAGCACATGCAGGTATGGCCGAAGCGGCACGCGAAAAAATGCTTCATAGCGCGGCTGAAAACCTGCCGGTAAAAACATACGGCAGGGCAGAAGACATCGCCAAAGGCTATCTGTTCGTGATTGATAACGCATTCGTTACGGGTGCCGTCATTGATATCGAGGGCGGGGCACTCATCAGCTGATACCGCACATCCGGAAGGATTTCCCGGCCAGCAGACGGAAATCTTTCTCCACCCATGGCTCTGAATGATCAGGTAACGCTTATGACCAAAAAAATGTTTTATTCATTACTGGCGGGTCTTGTGCTGATGAGTGCATCCAGCGCGGCTTTTTCTTCTCAGGAGACTCTGGTAAAGCCCGATAAGCTGATCGCTGACTCCGGACTGTCAGCGGCGCGGGTGTCAGAAAGCGAAAACGCCGCGAGGCGTTATGCCACATTCTGGAATACAGGTGATGAAAATTTCGCCCGGCAGTCGCTGGCGAATGACTTCATAGATAAAACACCGCCTGAAGGTCGTAAACAAGGCCTGAAAGGTGCATTAATGGCCTCGCGTACTTTTCGCAGCGCAATACCCGATTTAAGCTGTGAAGTTGAGCAGATGATTGTTGCGGGAGACAGAGTGGTTTCGCATCTCCACTTTCGCGGACACTTCACTGGAACATTTGATCAGCTGAAAGGCAAAGGTCAGAAAGTTGATTTTCTTGCCACCGATATTTATCAGATTAAAGCAGGTCAGATCCAGGCTAACTGGCATATAGAAGACAACCTGACTCTCATGAAACAGCTGGGGCGTTACGAGTAATTACAGCCCTTGATCCATACCCATGGCTGCGTCCTGCAATTGCATGAAAAGAAGGGAAAGACTTATAAAGTGGCGCAACAATGTATCGATGCTGGCGTCGGGCAAGCACCCGCAATAAATGAGGAGATGAACATCTCAGTGGTGAACGAAAATAAGTTTTTATTAAAGAAGGATAAAACGACTTTTGCTTTCCGCTACTGCTCGCCAGCCATATAGCTACCCGCACACATCAATGTCGCTGCCACAAGAAAACTCTCCGTACAACAAATAAGAAATCCTCCCCGCTCAGTGAACTGACGGGGAGGACTTTTTTAATTATGTACTTTAACTGGTGTGCATTTCGGTGTTGTGACGACAGGTTCCTGCCCCAGGATCCCCGGGATCATCTGCGACTGGCAATCGAAGGTACGGCCTTTGTCAGTTGTTGCACGATAAGACAGCATCTGCGAGCCCAGCGAATCCGGATTAGTGGCAGAGACATTCGTTACAGTAATTTCATCAGAAGAACCCAGACCCAGCATTTTTGCCGTCTCAGCCTGCAAGGGAGGAATGGCTTCATTAGAAGACATGGTGCTACAGCCACTCAATACAAGCAGAGAACAAATAACAAAGAGCTTTTGTTTCATGATTTTTTCCTAGGATTTTAAAGATAGAGGTTAAAAGCAAACAGGTCTGATCAAAAACTGCATAACAGTTTTAAACCGTAACAGATCAAAAAAGCAACATTTTCCGCAAGCTCATTAACATCTATCTCGTTGAAAAATCAGTCGCGCTTAACAGGAACAACATAATGCCGCCCGATCATCCCTTTTATGGGCATCGTTCAATCTGCGTCGCTGTCGTAAACGCAGGGCATCGTATCAACCTGTCTGAAGAATATGACGTTGCAGATTTCGCTCTCTATCCTCGCCCGTTCGCACTCTCCGTCACCACTTATTTTTGGCCGCAACAAAAAGCCGACTAAAACGGATTAAGTCGGCTTATAAAGACCCGCAACTCAGGCTACTGGCGTGGCTTTCTTCAGCGGTTCTGCCAGAACGGTCAGAATATTACTGGCCGCAACGGTGCCCATTTTCACATAGGAGTTATCGCTAACGCCGCCAATGTGTGGCGACAGAATCACCTTCTCGACACTCTGCCAGATGTGCGGGGCCGTCAGCGGTTCAGCAGGGAAGCTGTCCAGTGCGGCCCAGGCGACGGTGCCATTATTCAGCGCCGCTAACAATGCATCGTCATCAATGAGACCGCCTCGTGCGGTGTTCACCAGAATGGCCCCTTTTTTAAACATGGCCAGTTTCTCTGCATTAATCATCTGGCGCGTCTGTTCGGTCAGCGGACAGTGCAGCGAAATGACATCAGCCTGCTGCAGCAGATCGTCAAGAGAGGAAGATTCACACTCATCAGGAAAGGTTTTGGCAAAGGGATCATAGGCGAGCACTTTCATGCCAAAAGCCCGGCCAATGCGGGCAACGCGACCGCCAATCGCGCCCAGTCCGACCAGACCCAGCGTTCTGCCTTCCAGCTCAACGGACTTATGGGTGGACTTGTCCCAGTGTCCCTGACGCATACGCTGATCCAGCGTTATCACCGATTTAGCGCAGGCCAGAATCAGCGCCCAGGTATGCTCGGCCACGGCCGCTGCGTTGGCACCTGGCGCGGACTGCACACTAATATGACGCTCAGCCGCGGCTTTTTGATCGATCACGTCGATGCCGCTGCCGTGTTTGGAAATCACGCGCAGGGCAGGCACGGCATCCATGATACGGGCGTTAATTTTTCCGTAGCGAACGATAATCGCCACCGGATTATGCTGCTGGCAAAGCTGAAACAGGGCGTCTTCATCGGGTTGTTTGCCGGCATAAACAACGTTGAACGCATGCAGCAGGCTGACCGCCTGCGGCGCCAGATCAGCAGCGGTGACCAGAATGACGGGACGTGAGGTTGTCATCACAATGTCTCCCCGTCGGCCAGCATGCCAGCGGTATGCAGAGCTTTCTCTAACCACGGCGCGCGGAGGTCGCCATCACGAATGGCGGCAATGCGGCCGATCTCAAAATCCAGTTTTTTCTGCGCCAAAACGATCAGCGCAGGAACCTCTTCACGTGGCAGAACGACCACGCCATCAATATCACCGATAACGAGATCGCCCGGCTGAATGGCGGCACCCGCGACAGAAACAGGGAAGTTAACGCGTCCCGCAACAGACTTGGTCGGTCCGCAGGGATTCAGACCTGCAGAGAAAACCGGGAAGCCGTTAGCGCTGAGTGAATCCGCGTCACGCACCGCGCCATCAATAATAATTCCGGCGATGCCAGAGGCAGCAGCCTGGGTAGCCATGATCTCACCAATCAATGCACAGCTGATATCGCCTTTACCATCGACCACAATCACATCGCCAGGTTTAGCAATTGCCAGCGCAACGTGAATAGCCAGGTTATCACCCGGACGGACTTCAACGGTGATAGCAGGGCCCGCGACTTTCATTGTGGTGGAGACGGGTTTAATGCGGCCATGCAGCGTTCCACGACGTCCGGCCACATCGGCGAGTATTGCCGCCTGAAACTGAGCAGCCTGTTTTACGAGCTCTGGCGCGACACGGGTAATGTCGCGATTGATGAAGGTATTCTCTGCATTGGGCATAGATCATTCCTCTGTCGTTTTACCAGGTACAATCATGTTGTACAATATAAAACAACTATATCTATGTTAATTCCGATCGCACCAGTGTTAAGCGTTCATTTGTGATGTAAACACGATGTGAATCACAAATTGCGCGGTAAACTGCCTGCCGTCGCACACAGGAGGACGTACCGATGGGGAATGAAGGCGTAATTGCCGTAGAAAAAGCGCTGGCGCTGCTGGATTGCTTCAAACCTGGCGAGGAGTCGCTGACGCTTACCGCCCTGGCGCAGCTGTCGGGCTACCATAAAACGACGGTTTATCGCCTGATGAACTCACTTGAGCGCATGAACTATGTGATTCGCCGCGACAACGGCGTTTACACTCTGGGGCCAAGACTGCTTTATCTGGGCAAGCTCTATGAGCAGTCTTTTCATCTGGCGAGTATTGTTCAGCCAGAACTGCATGCTCTGGCGACCGCGACGGGTGAAAGCGCCTCATGGTATGTGATTGAAAATGAGCAACGACTCTGTCTTTTCAGGGCAGAGCCGTCGGAAGGACTGCGCGAAACGCGCCTGCCGGGTACTTTCCTGCCGCTGGATAATTCTGCCATCGGACAGGTCCTTCGCTACTGGGGGCTAAACGAACCTCTGTTTGACGCCGCACCTGAACTTCCGCTGTTCACGTCGGGTATGCGCGATCCACATATCGCCGCGTTCTCTGTACCGGTGTTTGGCGAAAATGACAAACTGATCGCGGCGCTGGCACTGACCGGGCCAGCATCTCGCCTGACGCAGACAACGTGTGACGGTGGCTTGGGTAAACTGATGAAAGAGGTGGCCAGCAGGCTCTCTGTAAAATCAGGCGCACACAAAGTGATGTGCGATAATTTTTATAAAATCTAGCGGTCAGTTTAACCCGCCTGCTGCGGGGCTTTTTACACAAGGATTTGACCGCCAGTGTTAAAAGCCTCGCTCTCTTCATGAAAAAAAGCCCACTTTCCTGCCTCAACATGAATTTCCTTCATGTTCGTTGAAATTTAATCACTTTTTTTCAACTCAGTGTTGAGGCATAAAGTAAGAATTGTTAATAACTTTGAGTCATATGAATGCTTGTTAAGGGATAACACCTCTGGATAACCCTTAAGCAACCTTTCATATCAGCGACCAGGATACCCGATAGCGATGAAAAACTTAGCCTTTACCCTTAAGCGCATTCGTTTCGACGAAAACTATAACCCTTCGAAAAATACGCGGGCGACGACTAACTTCGCTAATTTAGCGCGCGGCGAAAAACGACAGGAAAATCTGCATAACGCCCTGGCGATGATCGACAATCGTTTTAACGCGCTGGCGCACTGGGACAATCCAAAAAGCGATCGCTATTCAGTCGAGCTTGAGATTATTTCTGCTGAGCTGAATCTGCGTCCCGAAAGCAGCGACGAGCTGTTCCCGGCGATTGAAATTCTGAAAACCCATATCTTGGATCATCAAACTGGTCAGCGCACAGAGGGAATTGTCGGCAACAACTTCTCATCCTACGTGCGTGATTATGATTTCAGCGTCGTGCTGGCAGAGCACAACAAAGGCCAGACAGAATTCAGTCTGCCGGATGATTTTGGTCAGCTGCACGGCAATATTTTCAAAAGCTTTGTGAACTCAGCGGCCTATAAAGAGAGCTTCAGTAAATCTCCGGTTATCTGCCTGAGCGTATCGAGTAAAAACACCTACGTGCGCACCGGTAATCAGCATCCGGTACTGGGCATCGAATATCAGCAGGATGCGCCTTCCCTGACCGACTTTTATTTCGGAAAAATGGGCCTGAAAGTGCGTTTCTTTATGCCGCAGGGCAGCGTTGCGCCTCTGGCTTTCTATTTCCACGGTGACCTGCTCGGTGATTACACCAACCTTGAGCTGATCAGCACCATCAGTACGATGGAAACGTTCCAGAAGATCTATCGCCCGGAAATTTATAACGCGAATTCTGCAGCCGGACAGTGCTATCAGCCTACGCTGCAGCATCAGGATTATTCGTTAACCCGCATTGTTTACGATCGCGAAGAGCGCAGCCGACTGGCCGTCGAGCAGGGCAAATTTACTGAGGCGCATTTCATTAAGCCTAATCAGACACTTCTCGCGCAATGGTCTGCTGAATTCGTTCTTTGATTAATTAAAAATAGAAGGTCACCTGCTATGAAAACCTTATTACCGACATCCACCGCTGGCAGCCTGCCTAAACCTTCCTGGATAGCACAGCCAGAGGTGCTCTGGTCACCCTGGAAATTGCAGGATGACGAGTTAGTTGACGGCAAAAGAGATGCACTGCGTCTGTGTCTGGACGATCAGGTTCGGGCCGGTATCGATATCGTCAGTGATGGCGAGCAAACCCGTCAACACTTCGTGACGACCTTTATTGAGCACCTCAGCGGCGTGGATTTCGAAAAGCGCGAAGTGGTTCGCATCCGTAATCGTTACGACGCCAGCGTCCCGACCGTGGTGGGTGAAGTCTCACGTCAGAAGCCCGTGTTTGTTGAAGATGCGAAAATCCTGCGTAAGCTGACCGATCGTCCTATTAAGTGGGCGCTGCCGGGGCCGATGACGATGATCGATACCCTTTATGACAACCACTATAAAAGTCGCGAGAAGCTGGCCTGGGAATTCGCAAAAATCCTGAATCAGGAAGCCAAAGAGTTAGAAGCCGCGGGCGTGGATATCATTCAGTTTGACGAGCCTGCGTTTAACGTCTTCTTCGATGAGGTGAATGACTGGGGTATTGCTGCGTTAGAGCGTGCCATTGAAGGTCTCAAGTGCGAAACCGCCGTTCACATCTGCTACGGCTATGGCATCAAAGCGAATACCGACTGGAAGAAAACGCTGGGTACCGAGTGGCGTCAGTATGAAGAGGTGTTCCCAAAACTGCAGCGTTCGGCTATCGATATCGTTTCACTGGAGTGTCAGAACTCGCGCGTTCCGATGGATCTGATCGAGCTGATTCGCGGTAAAAAAGTCATGGTCGGTGCTATCGACGTGGCGACCCATGAGATTGAGACGCCTGAAGCCGTGGCTGAGACGCTGCGCAAAGCGCTGCAGTTTGTGGATGCTGAAAATCTCTATCCTTCAACCAACTGCGGCATGATCCCGCTGCCGCGTCAGGTTGCGAATGGCAAACTGCATGCGTTGAGTGCGGGCGCAGAGATTGTCCGCAGAGAGATTCTGGGGAAATAATCTTTCCTGAGCAGGCTCAGTCCGGCTGGTGATTTGTTTGCTGTAAATCAAAAGCCGGACTGAGTATTTATCCATGTGCCTGGCACTGGAATGCACCCGGATATGTGCCAGCAATAATTAAGCGCCACTACCCATCTTCTGCAACTTCTCTTTTCCCGCCCCCTCATTTTTAAAAATATCTTTCATCCTGATCTCTTGCTAACAGAGCCATGCTATATCTGATATGAGATCAGGGATGTCACAGCATGTTCAGGCTAACCTGATGTTTAACGATATTAGAAATCAGGGAAAGGAATGGAAGATGAACACCGTATATGAATGGCGCAATAGCTCATATCTGATCAGCACCGACAAGAAAAAATTAGACCAGAAGGCTATCCATCAGTATCTGACACGTTCAACCTGGGCGGCAGGTATTGATATCGATACTGTCGCCATGTCCATAGAGAACAGCCTGACATTTGGCGTCTTTGATGATGATTCACAAATAGGGTTTGCCCGATTGATTACCGATTATGCGACCTTCGCTTACCTGTGTGATGTTTATATTCTGGAAGCGTATCAGGGCAAGGGGCTGAGCAGATGGCTCATGGAATCTGTTCATGATCATCCGGTTTTCATAAAACTGCGCAGAATCCTGCTGTGTACCACTACGGCGCCCTGGCTTTATGAAAAGCTCGGTTATGAACCCGTTAACCGCGAGAACTTTATCTGGACGATTACGCGGCCTGATATTTATGCCGCTAAATAACTCAGACGGGACGCAGGACGATCACGGCGTATCGACACGCCTTGCTGCTGTTATTTCTGAAGACGCAATCAGCCGGATCGCCCAGTTCCAGACAGTCCCCAGCGGCCATTTCATAAGTGCTGGACCCTGCCTCAAACGTCAATGACCCTTCCAGTACCCATATCAACTGGCGTCTTGAAATATAGGAAATAGCGGGCATCGGCACAGCGGTATTGGCTGGTAGTTCGACACTGACCAGATCGACCGGCATCTCACCTGGTGAAACGTGCCGGCGCAGATAGCCGGTTTCAGGATCCTGCCATACCGGCTGGTTTTCATGCCTGACCAGCGTGCCGGTTTGCACCTCGGTCTGGGCCAGCAGCTGCGAGATGCTCATGTCAAAAGATCCCGAGAGGCGCGCTAACAGGACCGCCGTCGGGCTGCTCTCTCCACGCTCAATTTTATGGATCATCGCCCGCGAAACACCGGAATGATCAGCCAGCTCAGTCAGTGACCAGCCGCGTTTTTCTCTCTCTTCTTTGACCTTTTGTCCAATACGGATATTCAGGTTGTCTTCTTTGCTGGACATTTCATCTAACATAATGGATAACTATCATAGTGTACAATTCATCTACTTTAGTGAATGGGCAAAGGGGTGTCTACTATGATTATTCGTGCGGCTAATGAAAGTGATGCAGATGTAATTGCTGAGATCTATAACGATGCGGTACTTAACACCACGGCCATCTGGAATGAAAGCCGGGTCGATGTGGCTAACCGCATCGCATGGATACACAGTCGTCAGCAGGCGGGTTTTCCTGTGATTGTGGCCGCTGACGATGAAGATAGCGTGCTGGGATATGCTTCATATGGTGACTGGCGGCCCTGGGATGGATATCGTCACACCGTTGAGCATTCTGTTTACGTTCATAAAAACGCGCGCGGACAAGGCATAGGTGATGCCCTGATGCGGACGTTAATTCAGCTTGCCTGTGAGGGCAAAAAGCACGTGATGGTGGCGGGCATTGAATCAGAAAACAGGGCATCCATTATGCTGCATAAAAAGCTGGGTTTCGCTGAAGTGGGCACCATGAAAGAAGTCGGTAATAAATTTGGGCGCTGGCTGGATCTGACATTTATGCAGCTGCGACTGGATGACCGCAGTCATCCCTGACGATCAGCGCCTTAGAGTAAATGCGCTTGTGGGGGCAGACAGCTTCGGTCAGTTGAACGGCAGTGTGTGAATAAATTGTAAATTCATACGCCTGCCGATATAACAGAGTGATAACCCCCACCGCAGAGAAAATCATGGCGCTTTCACAAGAGTTAATCCTGATCTTCACCACCTATTTTGTTGCCACGGCGAGTCCCGGACCGAGCAATATGGCCATTATGGGCACGGCAATGAAAAAGGGCAGAGGTGCTGCACTGGCGCTGGCGGCGGGTGTGGTGACTGGGTCGATGATCTGGGCACTGCTGGCCGCCTGCGGTGTACTGACCGTGCTGGCAACCTTCGCACAGTTGCTGATTGCGTTAAAAATTGGCGGTGGTTTATATCTGCTCTGGCTGGCGTTTAAAGCGGGCAAATCTGCTTTGCGCCGGACGGAAGCCAGTGACTTTACCGCCAGCGATGAGCGGGTCGCGTATGGCAGGCTGTTCCGTCAGGGCATCCTGCTGCATATCGGCAATCCCAAAGCCATTCTCACCTGGGTGGCGATTATGTCATTTGCGCTGAAGCCGGAGGGGATCGCTTCAACGCTACCGATCATTCTCTGCGGCTGTGCGGCCATCTGCGTTTTTGTATTCGGCGGTTACGCTCTGCTGTTCTCAACCGCTGTGATGAGCGCCTTTTACCGTCGGATTCGTCGTGGACTCGATGCGCTGTTAGCCTGTTGCTTTGGTCTGGCTGGGCTGAAACTGTTATTCAGCCGTAGCTGATTACGATCAGGAATGACCGATAGTTACCCGCTGCTGTTTCAGAACCGAAAATACCAGGCAATCCCTCAATCCCAACCCACAAGGCGATCTAATGAAAGGAGCATGTCTGTGTGAAGCCGTGACTTTTGAATTAGCAGTCACCCCCGAACGCTTTTATCGCTGCCACTGTTCACTGTGCAGAAAGCAAAGCGGAACCGGCTTCAACCTGGCGACGCTGGTGAATGAGGCGGACTTTAGCTGGCTATCCGGTGAAAGTCAGATCGCTTCGTGGCGAAAACCCACAGGTTATCGCAACGATTTTTGTTCCAGTTGTGGCTCTACCGTACCTAACCTGTTGCGTGGTAAGCCTTATATCTGGATTCCGGTGGGTTTACTCAATGATCCTGCCGATATGCAGTGCATTGGGGATTACTGTAACGATGACGCAATGCCCTGGGACACAACCCGTTCAGATACAAAACATACCGGGCCAGTTGAATCGCTGAATGCGCTTCTGGCGAGCTTAAAGCTCGTTGATTAATCGCAGTTGCGTGGGTTACTGATTTTTCAGTTTTAAGCCCCAGTATTCCAGACAGGCTTTAACATCACCTGAAGATTGAAGCAGAAGTTTTGGCAGTCTGGCCTGGTCGTAAAGCTTCTTATGGCGCTGCCGATTTTGCGGGGCAGTGTGGATAATATATTTCAGCATCTCAATGGTCATATGCTCTCTGCTCTTTCCGATACCGCCAATTCGCGGTGTGGAGGAGTAGCACCTGCGAATATACCGAAGCAGCGCCACTGGCACTTTTATATCGAGAAGAATTAATCCTGTGGCACGAGTGAGTCTCTCTTCAATGCACTTTGTGTAATTCCCATCCATTACCCATTTTTCCTGACTCACCGCGTCAGCATGTAAACGGAGAAACTCTGCCGGTGCTGTGGGAACCCACTGACTTTCCGGAATATGGTGAAGTTGATCCAGATGAACAACGGGTAAGGCTGTTTTGCGGGAAATAGCATCAGCCAAGGTCGATTTTCCGCTGTTCGACGGGCCCATAATACAAATACGTGGCCCGAGCGCTTCTAAAGAAAGTGTATTAATCACAACTCTTCCTCTGAATTTCCTTGTCAGGATGCGCTGATCTGCTGGGGGCCAGCTTAAGATATCTGAACCCATGATGAAATAAAGTCATGTCGTCCTACCTTAAACCTAAAAAAGTTGCCTGAATCACGGATTGAATATATCCCCGTAAAGATTAGTTACATCCTGCCGATTAATTGTTCAACCAGACAAACCGTAGAGGGCATTATGGGGTTAATCAGTGGCGTTACCACAGACGTGGCAAGAGGATATACAACCACGCTCATCACACCAAATAGAGTATCGGACAGCATTATAGAAAGTATCACCGCTAAAGAGTTACCGGCCAGCGTGGTGGTGATCTCCCCCGAGGCAAGAGCGCGCCTGCTACAGGCCAGGGATGAGCCTATCTCAGCTGAGCAACAGGAAAAAAATCTCAAGGCACTGGCAGAGTTAAAGTCATCCGATCAGGGGCCATCCGTTAACCTCGGCTATGCCCTGTTCAACGATCCCAACACCAGCTGGGATGCCAGCACATTGAGTCCGCTTCTGAGTATGACGGCTGACAATACGCAGAGTGCGATGGATGACTTTGCTGCTGCCTTACATCAGGTACTGATTGAAGGGCAGGTGGGGCGTGGTCAGTATGATAACAGCGATACTGCTGAAGCCATGGCGCTGACCCTGACTCAGTCTAAGCTCCATACATTGATTGATAAATATGTCTCTGGATCCCATCAGCAACAGGCGACTCACATCGCTGACCAGATGATAAACATCAAAGTTGCTATTCGTACCAGCGCGATGTTGTCGGGCGCTCAGGATACGCTGACATTAGCGATGCGTTATGGCACCCGCGACATGCAGGATAGTGCACGTGATAATCTCAAAGCGTTTGAAAACGGCACCGCACGGCCCCAGGTTGAGCTGAACGGCATGATGAAAGCCATGAACTCGGGCAGTGATATAGACTCTGTATTCAGTACCTTTGCGTCAATCATCCGTGCAACGCCTAACCCTGGCAATGCTGCACAATCGTCTATTGATACTGCGTTGAAGCAACTGGATATCTATCGGCAGCAGTGGCAGGCGTTCACTGAAAAATACGCTTCATAATGTCCTGATGATCCTGCAGCTGGCCTGAAGGCGATGTCTGCAGGATCCCCCCTCTGATACTTTGTCCCTGAACAAAAAGCACAGATTACACATTTACAAATTTAAATGTATAAATATAATGGCGCCTCTTAAACATCAGAGGACTTTTTGTTATGCCGTCACTTTTTACCCCCCTGAACCTGGGCGATCTAAAACTTCGCAACCGCATTGTCTTGCCACCCCTGACACGCTGTCGCAGTGAACAGCCGGGCAACATTCCCGGCGAGTTGATGGTGGAGTATTACCGCCAGCGTGCCAGCGCGGGACTGATGGTCACCGAAGGCACCCAGATTGAGCCTCGCGGGCAGGGTTATGCATGGACGCCGGGGATCCACAGCGACGCGCAGATCGCGGGCTGGAAAAAGGTTACCGAGGCGGTACATCAGGAAGGTGCCACGATTTTCTGCCAGCTCTGGCATGTTGGCCGCGTATCACATAATGAACTTCAGCCAGGTAAGCAGCCACCGGTAGCGCCTTCAGCCATCGCAGCCGACAACGTCCGGGTATTCATTGAAACCGGACCAGGCGCGGGGATACTGACCGCACCCAGCGAGCCGCGGGCACTCACCACAGAGGAAGTGAAAGAGATCGTGGCGCTCTACCGGCGCGCAGCGGAGAACGCCAAAGCAGCCGGTTTCGACGGCGTGGAACTGCACTCTGCTAACGGTTATCTGATTAACCAGTTTATTTCAGAACATACCAACTTCCGTACGGATGAATATGGCGGCTCAGCGGAGAATCGTCTGCGTTTCCTGCGCGAAGTCGTTGAGGCGGTCAGCTCAGTCTTTGGTAGCCATCGTGTGGGCGTCCGGTTTGCGCCGCTGTTTTCGAGTACCGACGAAGAGCGCGTCTATCTCGGTCTGGTTGAAAGCGATCCCCACGCGACCTACATCCGTGCCGCGCAACTGCTGAATGAGCTGGAAGTTGGCTATCTCTCGATTGCCGAAGCGGACTGGGATAATAGCCCGGATATGCCAGAGAGTTTTCGCGTCGCACTGCGCGAAACATTCCGATCTCCGATCATCTATTCGGGACGTTACACGGCTGAAAAAGCGCAGCATGTGCTGAAAAAAGGCTGGGGCGATCTGTTTGGTTTTGGCCGTTCGTTTATTGCCAATCCCGACCTGCCTGCGCGCATTCAATCAGGTTATCCGCTGAATGAGGTCGATAATGCCTCCCTGTATGGCGGCACTGAGAAAGGCTATACTGACTATCCTGTTTTTCAATCCTGATACTCTGTGAGGCGGCATGTCCCCCGAAAATGCCCTGAAGTTACTGTCCAATCCAACCCGGGTGGCAGTGCTGAAGTGGCTTAAAAATCCTGAAGAAGCGTTTGCGGGCTATACCCAGCTCTATCCCTTCGATCAGTACGGCGTTTGTGCCAGCCTCATACAGGACAAGGCGGGCTTATCACAGCCCGCCACGTCGTTATGCCTGAAAGCGCTTCACAGTGCCGGGCTGGTCGAAGCCAGCAAAGTCGGGAAATGGACCTATTATCGCCGCGCCGAACCGCGTATTCGGGAAATCACCGACGCGGTGACGCAATCACTTCAGGCGCTTTAAAAGCGTCAGCGTTCAGGGTAATGTAGATTTCAGTCCCCTTGTTCCAGGTGTGACGCCTTACGAATTGATCAACTCAGGATCAGAAAATGTTTATGTCAGTTCTGTCTTTCACAACCGTCACCACCACCGTGCTCAGCGGCGGCGTGGGCGACTCTGTGACTGGCACCTGACACAACAGATTCCCTCTCCCCGCCGAACCGGACGGGGACCTGCTCTCCGTTCTTAAAAACTGAATGGAGCCAGGTCATGATGACATCTGAAAGTGCACTTTTAATCATCGATATGCAGCAGGGCCTTTTTCATGGTCCAGCGGCGCCTTTTGCCGCAGACAACATTCTGTCGAATATCACTCTGCTCATCACCAAAGCACGGCAGTCTGACGTGCCCCTCTTTTTTGCACGCCATATTGGCCCCGATGATTCCCCTTTCAACGAGCAAAGCCCGCTGACCCACCTGATACCGGAACTGCAGGTTAACCCGCAGTCAGATGTCGTCTTTACAAAAAGATATCCCAGCTGTTTCAGAGAGACCGGCCTGCAACTTCAGCTTAAGCAAAGAGGCGTGAAACAACTGGTGATAGCCGGGATGAAAACCGAGTTCTGTGTTGATACCACCTGTCGCGCCGCACCGGAGCTGGGTTTTAAGGTCGTGCTGATTTCCGATGCGCATACCACCGTCGATAATCCGCACCTCTCTGCGGAAAAGATTATTGGTCATCACAATCAGACGCTGGCAGGACCCTTTGTGACGCTGGCAACCGCCGCTGACTGGCCGTCCGGTTCTGCCCGTTAATCCCGCTATTCGGGTTTTGCACCCTGCACGCGGCTTGACGAAGCTGCCCGCTTAACTTACAACTAAACCCGTCAGGGGAGTCTCGCCAGAGAGACTGAGAGGCTAATAGCGCATTGCGCGGCTTAGCGACCCTTAGAACCTGACCCAGTTGATACTGGCGTAGGAAGACGGGTATCGCATCAGATACTTGCCGCAGGGGCGCGATCGCGACGTCTCTGCTTTTCCCCTCCGTATCACGGGTCTTCGTTAACTGATAACGAGGCCACAGTGAAATATCTCATCCTGAATCTCTCTCTTCCTCGCCGGTGGATACCATGAGCCGCTGGTCGGTGCTTGGCAGCGGCGTGGCCGGGCTATGTGTCGCCACACTGCTTGTGGAGCGGGGAGAAACTGTCGAAATCATTACGCAGCCGGACTGTCGTGCCGCCTCACACTGGGCGGGCGGCATGCTCGCGCCCTGGTGCGAAGCGGAAAGCGCGCCGCCGCAGGTGATCGAATGGGGCCAGCACGCGGCGGGCTGGTGGGCGCAACGCGTGGATGGCGTGGAACAGCAGGGCACGCTGGTGGTGGCGCCACCGCGTGACAGCCGCGAACTGACGCGCTTCGCCAGCATGACGCAGCAGCATCAGTGGGTCGCGCCCGGAGAGATTGAACCGGCGCTGGAAAACCGCTTTGCCCGCGGCCTGTTTTTCGCGGCGGAGGCGCATCTCGATCCCCGCCGCGCGATGCAGCAACTGCGCGACAAGCTGCAGCAGGCTGGCGTGTCCCTTCACAGTGGAAAACCCAGCGGCAAAATCATCGACTGCCGTGGCATCCACGCCACGGATGAGCAGCCCACGCTGCGCGCCGTGCGAGGCGAAATGCTGATCCTGCAATCACCTGACGTTCAGCTTTCCCGTCCCGTCCGGCTGCTGCATCCACGCTTTCCCTGCTATCTGGTGCCGCGTGCAGGCGGGCACTTCATGCTGGGTGCCACCATGGTCGAAAGCCATGACAGCAGTCCGATCAGCGCCAGGGCGATGATGGAGCTGCTCAGTGCCGCTTATAGCCTGCATCCGGCGCTGGCCGAAGCGCGCATTGTGGAGAGCGGCACCGGTCTGCGTCCCGCCTACCGACAGAACCTGCCGGAAGTCCGCTATGAAAATGGCCGTTTCTCGCTAAACGGGCTTTACCGTCACGGCTTTTTGCTGGCGCCGATCATGGCTGAAAAACTCATGCTGCAACTCACACAGGAGATGACTCATGCGAGTTCAACTTAATGGACGCACGATTGAAACCGATGCTGGCACGCTGGCAGAGCTTATGACGGAGCAGCAGATTGACCCGCGCACCGTCGCCACAGCACTGAACGGCGAGTTTGTGCCACGCAGCCGTTATGCCAGCCAGATGCTTGAGGCGGGCAGCCAGCTGGAAATCCTGTCACCGATGCAGGGAGGTTAACCATGTTCTATCAATTCACTCCGCAATCCCGCTTTCTGCTCGGCACCGCCGGTTATCCGTCACCGGACATCCTGCATCAGGCGATCGACGCGTCAGGCGCAGAAATTATTACCGTCAGCCTGCGTCGGGAAGGCAGTGAAGGCGGAGCCTTCCGCACGCTGCTGCAACAGCTCAACAAACGTATTCTGCCGAACACCGCAGGCTGCCACACGGTGAAAGAGGCGGTGACGACGGCGCAGATGGCGCGTGAACTGTTCGATACGCCTTGGATCAAGCTGGAAGTCATTGGTCATGCCGACACGCTGCAACCCGATCCCTTTGCGCTGGTGGAAGCCGCGCGGATCCTCTGCGCTGACGGCTTCCAGGTCTTTCCCTACACCACCGAAGATCTGATTGTCGGCGAGAAACTGCTGGAAGCGGGCTGTGAAGTGCTGATGCCCTGGGGCGCGCCGATAGGTTCCGGTCAGGGGCTGCGCAATATCGAAGGGCTGCGCACGATGCGTGCGTGGTTTAAAGATGTGCCGCTGATAATTGATGCGGGCATCGGATCGCCGGGCCAGGCGGCGCAGGCAATGGAGATGGGTTTCGACGGCGTGCTGCTCAACACGGCGGTGGCAAAAGCGCGCGATCCGGTGCGGATGGCCGGGGCTTTTGCCGCCGCGATTCACGGCGGGCACGAGGCGTTTCAGGCGGGATTAATGGAGCAGCGCGACATGGCGTCAGCTTCCACGCCCATTTTTGGTCTGGCACAGTTTTAAGGAGCGGCAATGGAGCGTTATCAGCGACAGACCATGTTGCCGGAGATTGGCGAAGCGGGGCAGCAGCGGCTGAGCGGGGCACGTGTGCTGGTAGTGGGCGCGGGCGGCCTTAGTGCGACGCTGCTGCCGTTACTGGCAGGCGCGGGCGTCGGGTTTATTCGACTTTACGATGGCGATCGGGTCGAGCTGCACAACCTCCACCGGCAGACGCTTTTTGGCATCGACGATGTAGGGCAGTCAAAAGCAATCTGCGCTCAGCGCGCGCTGGCGCAAAGAAATTCTGACTGCCACGTTGAGGCGCATTCACACTCGCTTAGCGCCAGTCAGCTGCCGCAGGCGCTGGAGGGAATCGATCTGGTGGTGGATGCGGCGGATAACTTCGCCATCACTTATCAGCTATCAGACGCCTGTTATCCGCGCGGCCTGCCGCTGATCTGCGCCTCAGTACTGGGTCGCAAAGGCTATGTCGGCGGATTCTGCGGCGGTGCGCCTGGCTATCGCGCGCTGTTCCCGCAATTACCCACGTCGTCAGGGAACTGCAACACGGCTGGCGTGATGGGACCTGCGGTGTCAACGCTGGGCGCAATGCAGGCGCAGATGGCACTGAGCGTGTTGCTGGAACTGACGCCATCGCCACTCGGCTGCATGATCCACTGCGATTTTGTGGACTGGCATGTGCGGCAGTTTCGCTTTGACGATGCGCCAGAACCGGACGCGCCAGGCACGCCGTTTATCGATCTGCCGATGCTGACGGAGGACGATTGCATTGTGGAGTTGCGCAGCGTGGAGGAGGCACCGGTGAGTGTGGCCGGGCAGGTGTTACGGATTCTGCCGCCGCAGATAGCGGCCTGGCAGCCGCCGTCCGATCAGCGCGTGGTGCTGGTGTGCGCCAGTGGTATGCGAGCAGCACAGGCGGCTGAGAACCTCGCCGCGCGGGGTGTTACGCGGCTGGCGCTGATGGCGGCAAACACGCTGTAAGGTGCGGGTTTAGATCACCTCGACCAGCTGGAACGTCTCGAAGATCAGCTCCATTTCGCTGTGGAAATAGCCTTCACGTTCAAAGTAGCGCTGATGTTCCTGCCGCCACTGGTCGAGGCTCAGATCGCCTTCACCCTCCAGCATCGCCATCTCGGGCGTCACGCGATCAAAGCGCGTCAGGAACAATCCGGTGGTACGAATCACGCAAACGGGCTTTTTTTCGCCGTTCAGCACAATGCTGTAACCGCCTGGCTGCGGCAATGCTTCCTGCTCCTGCCAGCTGCGTAACGAACCGCAGGTGGCGACCTTCTTTCCGGCAATAATCAGCGTCGCGAGTTCGCTGGCTAATTCCGGGGAATCACCAAATGCATCTGTGAATGCACCGGGATATTTGTCCTGTATCTGTTCAAGCGTCATCGCCATACGCTAATCCTTAATAAACAAAGCGCCTGACCGGCGTAAATACAGGCCAGCGACGCCGTTAAGATGATGGTGCAGCAGTGTAAATACTGCTGATAGCGGTACAGCTTAACCGGCCTGCTCATGGGAAAACAGGCTTAATTATCAGGATATTGAGATTGCGTGCTTGCTGGATCACAAAGGAGAGAGACAGTGTGGCGCGGCCCGGTGCTGCCGCGCACAAGAACTAACCAGCCAGAACGCTAGCCCAGCGCTCAATGTCGTCACCGCTGCTGAGATCCGGTTGCACCAGACCGTTAACCATAAAGGTCGGTGAAACATGGATACCGTTCTGGCGGGCATATTTGCAGTGCCATTTAATGGCGGTCTGCAGATCAGGCTGATCAAATGCGGCGCTGGCATCCACGCCGCTGTACGCTTTCAGGCGGGCCAGAATCTGATTCGGTGTGGCCTCACGGTTGGGGCCGGTACAGTGATCGGTGAATTCAAACTCTTCACGATGATCGGCCACCGCCTGCATCACCTTCTTCGCCGCCTCTTTACTTTCGCAGGCAGCGGCAAGAATGTAGCGCACAATCAGCCCGGAATAGAGGTGCCATGGCTGTGATTGCAGCCGGATCTTCACGGTAATCTTATCTTCACCGGCATGCGCCAGTAACGCGTCTAATTTATTGAATGTGCGCACCGAAAAAGGACAGGTGGGTTCCAGAAAGACTTCGAAAATCGCCGGGCCGTGGCCCCAGACCAGTGCTTCAGCATGCTGACTCATCAAAAACTCCTCATAGATAAAACGAGACGGGAAGGGTATTTACTCTGGCAAATCCTCTCTGCTTCAGCCAGTTAAGTCTCGGCCGTAATTGTTACAAAAATCAGCAATCAGCCGCTGACCTGCGCGTAACAGGCGACAGGCAGGACCATTAGTCGTTAGAATTATCGGCTTTAGCATTCTCAACAGCTGGGCCTGCATCGCCGCTGATGAGCAGCTATAGTTATCAGCAGAGTTTGCTCTCTCAAATGACGAAGCTATTTCTGCTCCTTCCCTGCTGCCTGTCTGCCCGGAGCCGATAAGCGTTAGAAGAGGTTAATTTTGCATACCGATCTCACCTGGAAAACTCTCCATCGCGTCATTAATCTGACGATCTCTGACATGCTGGATGAGCAGCAGACCATTGATGTGCTGTCACTGCGCATCCGGCTGCATGAGCTGGCTGAACAGGAGGAGGATGAGGTCATGGTGCTCTGTTACTGGCAGGCGAGCAAAATTCTGATGCGACTACCTACCACAGTCACAGTCAGTCAGTTGATGATCGCCGCGCGCCACGCTTTTCGCACGCCGATGGATCATGACCTACTTTAAGTCGCACTGGCTGGCTATTTCATCATCATGAATGATCGTTGCAGGCTATTGTTGAGCATCACTTCTGCGCTATTTCCCACCCGCTGAAAATATATTCCCATTCTGGAATCTATAAATAGTTAAAGTAAATATAAAACACTACAAAGGTAAATATATTATTTTATAAATGAAATGAGTTGTCTGATTAATCCTTTTCTTAAATTCCATAAACTTGATCCAGAACATGAAAATGGTTCGATCTATTATATTGGACCGTAACGAAACGACCTGTTTATCTTTTATATAGCTGTGCAGAGCTAACATATCGCCAACATAATAAACCTCGGGTTTTTATGTTGGCGCATTTTAAAAAATGCATATCTATCCATCAGGTGGCTAATTGCAGCCACTTTGCATGAATTGAAAAGAGACAGGTTTGATGAATATCAGAAAACGTATTCTGCCAGTAGCACTGGCTGGTCTTATGATTTCCGGATCAGTATTAGCAGCAGCGACTGACGGCCCATCACCCATTATTCCAAATCCGGGAACCTCTGCCGGCACACAGGGTGCAGGTGGCGAAGTGAAATTTACCGGTGAAATTACTGATGTTTCCTGTGACGTTTCTACCGCCAGTAAAAGCCAGACCGTTGATTTAGGTAAATGGGCAAAATCGTATTTCGAAAGCCGTACCGAAACTACGGAAACGCCATTCACGATTTCTGTCAAAGACTGCCCGACATCGGTCACCAAAGTGGCCGTACTGTTCGATGGCGATAAAGATAGCGGTGACAATACGCTGCTGAAAGTGGCTGATGGCGGCGCCACCGGCGTGGGCATTAAGCTCTATGAAGCTGACCGCAGTACGGCAATTGCTATCGGCTCTATCTCGGAAGCGGTCAACGTAGTAACGGCCACAGATGGCGGTTCTGCCGACCTGAATTTCTTTGCGGATTACAAAAGTGATGGTGCTGCCATTACCGTCGGTAAGGCTAATTCAGTTTCTAACTTTGTGATGGTTTATAACTGATTAATAGCAGGGGCGACCCTGCTTTCCCTCTCAAATATCAACGGCGTAAATGACTATGTTTAAGTTAATAAGACTTATTTCGCTTTTCTCTGCGTGTATGCTGAGCATGGCTGCTCATGCGGGTGTTGTGATGGGAGGGACGCGTATTATTTTTGCAGAAGGAAAAAAAGAGGCAACCCTTTCCGTCACTAATCAGGATAAAAACACTCCCTATCTGGTTGAATCCTGGATTGAGAATTTTAATTCAGCGGATCACGCCCGCGTGCCCTTTATTGTCACGCCACCGCTGTTCCGCCTGGATGCGGGAAAAGAGAATCTGTTAAGGATTAATTATCTGGGCATGCCGCTGCCGAAAGACCGCGAATCGGTGTTCTGGCTGGATGTGAAATCTATTTCACCGACGCCGCGCGATAAAAGTAATCAGCTGCAGGTCAATATTAAATCAAAATTTAAACTCTTTTACCGGCCAAAAGGACTGGCAGGAAGTCCGGCTGACGCGTGGCAACAACTCTCGTTTCGCCATGAAGGCAACCAGCTGGTAGCGCACAACCCAACGCCTTACTTCGTCTCTTTTTATACGCTCAGCGTTAATCATCACGCCATCAAAGACCCTGGCATGATTGGCCCAGGCGAAGATCGCCAGTGGAGCGTCGCGGATTCCGGTGCTGTCACCTGGTCGGCCATTAATGATTATGGCGGCATCACTGAACAACGTACGCGCTAATTGTTTATTTTGATTTGAATCCGGGGCACCAACAGTGAAAGACATTCTGCACACTCAGATGGAGAAGACAAGGTCCGTGAAACCGCTTTATGCCTCTCCCTGGCTGGCGGGTGTTCCGGGTCTGATGCTGATTCTGTTCTGCCCGTTGCGCGGTGCACGGGCGGATGACTACTTTAATCCGGCGGCGCTGGAGTTTTCCTCCGATCAACATAATGCCGCCGATCTCCACTATTTCGCCCGTGAAGGCGGTCAGCAACCCGGTACCTATCATGTCACGCTGTTACTCAACAACAGAGTCATTGATAGCCGGGATGTCACTTTTGTGCAGGGTAAAAATGGACTGGTTCCGCAACTGACGGCGGAAGAGCTCTCCGCGATGGGGGTGAACATTAAGGGTTTTTCCGCGTTCAGTCATCTGAAGAAAGATGAGGCCATTGGCGAGTTAGGTGATTTCATTCCTGATGCGTCAACAGACTTTGATTTTGCGCACCAGCAGTTAAACCTGTCGATTCCCCAGATTGCGCTGACGCTTAAAGATCGTGATTATGTCGATTCTGCGCGCTGGGATGAGGGCGTGTCTGCAGCTTTTGTGGACTATAACCTTTCTGGCAGCAGCAGCCGCAACGAGAGCGACCGATGGAACTCGACGCTGCTCAGCCTGCGCAGCGGAGCCAATTTTGGCGCATGGCGGCTGCGTAACACCGCCTCCTGGCGCTACGATCTGATGAGCCACTGGCAATCTCAGACCACCTATCTGGAACGCGATTTGAAGGCACTGAAAAGCCAGTTTCGGGTGGGTGATACTTATACGTCTGGCGATGTTTTTGATAGCGTACAGTTTCGCGGTATGCAGATTATGTCTGATGACACCATGCTTCCTGAGAGTCAGCGCGGCTTTGCCCCGGTGATCCACGGCATCGCCCATAGCAATGCACGGGTGACGGTGAGTCAGCATGGCTACGTGATTTATGAAACCGTGGTCGCGCCAGGTGCATTCGAAATCAAAGATCTCTATCCCACCGCACAGAGCGGTGATCTCGACATCACCATCCATGAAAGCGACGGGTCGGTGCGCACCTTCACCCAGCCTTACTCGGCGGTGCCCTATATGCTGCGTCAGGGGCATCTGAAATACAGCATCAGCGGCGGTCGTTATCACTATTCAGGCAGTAACAATCTGCGTTCGCCTGAATTTGTGCAATCCACGCTGTTCTATGGATTACCGCACGACTTCACCGCCTTTGGTGGCGTGCAGCTCGCACAAAACTATCACGCTGTGGCAGCGGGCCTGGGCAAAAGCCTGGGCGATTTTGGCTCAATCGGAACCGATGTGACTGTGGCTAAAACCCGTTTGCCGCAGGAGCAGAGCAGCAGTGGTCAGTCAGTGCGCGCGCAGTATCAGAAAAATTTCGCCTCAACCAATACCACCTTCAGCATGGCAAGCTATCGCTACTCCTCCAGCGGCTTCTATTCCTTCAGCGAAGCCAATGCCATGACCAGTCCGACGAGCTATGTGGCTAATAAACGCAGTCGCTCGGAGATTTCGGTCTCTCAGGGTATGGGTGACTATGGCAGCCTCAGCGCCTCTGCCTATGTGCAGCGCTACTGGCGTTCAAACAGTGAAGATCGCACCCTGCATCTGGGCTTCTACAGCAATTACAAAGCCATTTCCTGGGGAGTCGCCTGGTTTTACACCGACTCAACCGGCGCCCGTAAGGCTGATCGCGCGGTCTCTTTTAATATCTCGATTCCTTTGAGCGCACTGTTACCCGACAGCTCCGTCAGTTACAGCATGAATGCCGGTAATGATGGCAATGTGTCGCAGCAGGTCAGCCTGTCGGGCAGCGCATTGCAGGACAATAACCTGCACTACAACTTGCAACAGGGCCATGATAGCCAGGGACAAAACGTCAACAGCAACGGCTCGCTGGACTATCGCGGCAGTCGCGGCAGCGTCAGTGCCGGGGTCAGTCATGATCGGCACAGCAGTCAGTTTAATTATGCTCTGTCGGGCGGAATAGTTGCGCATAAACACGGCATTACGCTGAGCCAGCCGCTGGGCGACACCTTCGCCATCGTTCGTGTGCCGGGCACGGCCGATGTGGGCATTCAGAGCAACAGCAATGTGGTCACTGATGGTCGCGGCTATGCGATTGTGCCCTCACTCTCGCCTTACCATGAAAATGCCATCGAACTGGAAACGGAAACGCTGCCCGACAATGTTGACGTTGAACTGGATGGACAAACGGCTATCCCGACGCGCGGCGCGATTGTGATGGCAGATTATGCCACCCATGTGGGTAATCGGGTGCTGTTCACGCTTACCTGGCAGGATGCTTTCCCACCTTTCGGTGCAACGGGGCAGATTGCGCTCGCTGAAGAGGGAAAAAACAGCAGCACCAGCGGCATCGTCGCTGAAAAAGGCGAACTCTATCTGAGCGGTGTACCCGCTCAGGGCGTTATTGAGCTGAAGTGGCAGGAAGATGGGGTGCAGAAAAGCTGCCGCGCGCCGTTCCGCCTGCCTGCCGCCAGCGGCACTAATCCGGTCAGACTGGTCTCTGCGGTTTGCCAGTAATTCACAGGAATTTAAGATGAAATCGGTTCAGCGTTTAATGAAATGGGCAATACTGGTTGTCCCGGCACTCATCTGTTTGCCCGCACTGGCGCAGGAGTCCTGTCAGGGTGTCAGTCAGGTGGTGGTGCAGGTGCATAACGTTAATTATGTGCCGGGCGCTGCCGATGGCACGCCGATCTCGGCACAGATGCCGCTACAAAGTGCGAATGCCTTTACCTGTAATAAAAACAGCGGTGAACAGGGCTATAACTACAAAGAGATGGGATTTCAGATTAACGCGGAAGAGTCCGGCTTACAGACCAATATTGCTGGCGGGCACAATACGCCGATTTATCGTCTTGCCGGGGTAGACAGCATCGGTTTCGCTATCGGTTTCAAAGAACCCTCTTATTGCGGCACGGCCTTCTCCGACACGACTGGCAAGGGAAAAACCAGCACCATCTGTAGCTCCCAGACCAGCCCGCAGTTCAGTTCCGCCCACGACATTACCCTTCAGTCCTATGTGGTTTTTTATAAAATTCCGGGTGAGCGATCGCCGCTGAATCCTGGCGATCAGCCAGCGAACGTCGGTGAAGTGAACATTGGCAATGCCAGCATGAAGGTGGGCGACAGCGCCGCCAGCAGCCAGCCGATCAATGACAAGCCGCAACTTTTCCTCTCCAGCTTTACCGTGCAGTATGGCAGCTGTGCCGTTGTCACTTCCCAGTCTGCGATTAATGTGAATATGGGAAAAGTGAGTAAGGCGGAGTTCACCGGCATCGGCAGCCGGGCGGGAAGCCCGAAAGGGTTCCAGATTCAGGTGATGTGTGAGCACAGTGCCGCGGTAAAGGTAGGCTTTTTTGGTATGGCCACTCAGGGTGATAAAGATGCCATCAGCCTGACGCCACAGAGTAATTCTGCTTCCGGTGTAGGCATCGCTCTCACTTATGGGGCAGGTCTGCAGGTCCCTGAAGGGCAGCGGGTACCGCTAAATGTCTCAACCGACCAGTTGCCAGTGCTGACGACCGTCTCCACGCCCAATCAGGCGGCGTCGATGGCGTTTAACGCGCAATATATTCAGACAGACGGCCAGGTGATGGCGGGGAAAGCGGACAGCACCGTCACCTTTAACCTGGTCTATAACTAAGTCACCTGTGCATCACCGGGGCAAGCTGGGTGATGCACGCTCATGCTGATAAAAACACGCTTAGCCCCATCTCCTGCAGTAATCGTTAAAACCCGGCAACCCCGACCCACGGTTTCGCCCAATCTCTGTTAAAATTACCCCTCTGCGCCACTTTGCAGGATGCATGTTCGGGAGAAACTATGTTGTGGATTTGGAATGCCCTGATTGTTCTGGTCACCGTTATCGGTATGGAGATAACGGCTGCACTGGCGCACAAATATATTATGCATGGCTGGGGTTGGGGCTGGCATCTGTCACATCATGAACCGCATAAAGGCTGGTTTGAGGTTAACGACCTCTACGCCGTCGTCTTCGCCTGCCTGTCGATTTTGCTTATTTATCTGGGCAGCACCGGTGTCTGGCCGTTGCAGTGGATCGGCGCAGGGATGACGCTCTACGGCCTGCTCTATTTCATTGTCCATGACGGTCTGGTCCATCAGCGCTGGCCCTTCCGCTATGTTCCGCGCCGGGGTTATCTGCGCCGACTCTATATGGCGCACCGCCTGCATCATGCGGTACGGGGCAAAGAGGATTGTGTATCGTTTGGTTTCCTCTATGCGCCGCCGCTATCAAAACTGCAGGCGACGCTACGGGAACGTCACGGTGTCAAACGGGGCGCTGCCAGAGGTAAGCAGGGCGTGGAGAGTGACGCGCCATCCGGGAAGTAACCGCCTGACCCGATGCTGCCATCAGCATGGCCAGTTTCTCTGGCGTGCTGGTGGACTGGCGTTTATCCCACGCCTGTGAACCCGCCTGAATCACCTTCATACCAATCTTGCGATAGACCTGCTTTGCCGTCGCAATCGCCCACGCCGAGCGCAGCGGTAAACCCGGCAGGCCCGCCGATGCTGAATGGTAATAAGGCTCGGCCGTCTCCACCAGACGACGCGCAACGCGGCTGAGCGCCTGGCGATTTTGCGGGGCGGCCAGCGTCTCTCGCGTCAGTCCCTCTTCAGCCAACCACTCTGCGGGCAGATAACAGCGTCCCGCTTCAGCATCTTCAACGATATCACGCGCAATGTTAGTCAGCTGAAACGCCAGGCCGAGATCGCAGGCACGATCCAGTGTGGCGTTGTCGCGCACGCCCATAATCTGCGCCATCATCAGACCCACCACGCCCGCCACGTGGTAGCAGTAGCGCAGCGTATCATCCAGTGTCTGATAGCGGGTCTCCTGCACATCCATCGCAAAGCCCGCCAGATGATCAAAGGCGTAAGCCGGCAGAATGTCGTGCGCCATCGCCACCTCCTGAAAGGCTGCAAAGGCAGGCTCATGCATCTGCGAACCGGCATAGGCCTGACGCGTTTTCATCTCCAGCTGCGTCAGGCGCTGTTCGGCGGATTGCAGCGAGGGCGTATCGTTGCTGAATCCCAGTACCTGATCGTCGATCACATCATCACAGTGACGACACCAGGAGTAGAGCATCAGCACACTGCGTCGGGTTTTGGCATCAAACAGCTTCGATGCAGTGGCGAAGCTTTTCGAACCCACTTCCATGGTTTCGACGGCATGATCGAGCAGTGACGGACTATTCAAGCCAGATCCTCCAGCATCAATCCTGCGGTGGCTTTGGCTGACCCGATCACGCCGGGAATACCCGCGCCCGGATGGGTGCCTGCACCGACCAGATAGAGATTATTAATGTTCTTGTCGCGGTTGTGCGGCCGGAACCAGGCGCTTTGCGTCAGGATCGGCTCCACCGAGAATGCCGAACCCTGATAGGCGTTCAGCTCATCGCGGAAATCAAACGGCGTGAAGATGCGATGCGTCACCAGCTGGCTGCGCAGGCCCGGCATATAGTGCTGTTCCAGATAGTCGAAGATGCGATCGCGCAGACGCGGACCTTCAACGGCCCAGTCGATATCGGCGGTGCCGAGATGCGGCACCGGTGCCAGCACGTAATAACTGCCGCAGCCTTCGGGCGCCAGTGAGGGATCGGTTACGCAGGGCGCATGCAGATAGAGCGAGAAATCTTCTGCCAGGGCGTCTTTATTAAAGATCTCATCAATTAACTCGCGGTAGCGCGGACCAAAGCAGACCGTGTGGTGTGCCAGCTGATCGTGATGATGATTCAGGCCGAAATAGATCACGAACAGCGAGTTGCTCATGCGCTTGTTCTGCAGAGATTTTCCCTGCGCCATCGAGGCCGGATGCTGGCTCAGCAGCTCGCGGTAGGTGTGAACCACATCCGCGTTAGAGGCAACTGCGCGGGTCGGGAAGACCCGGCCATCTTCCAGATGCACGGCGGTGATTTTATTTTCCAGCGTCTCCAGCCGGGCAACGCTGGCATTCAGCTCCACTTCGCCGCCCAGATCCTCGAACAGTTTCACCATGCCCCGTACCAGCGCGCCTGTGCCGCCACGCGGGAACCAGACGCCCCATTCGCGTTCCAGCGCATGAATCAGGGTATAAATTGACGAGGTGGCAAACGGATTTCCGCCCACCAGCAGCGAGTGGAAAGAGAACGCCTGACGCAGATGTTCATCTTCAATGTAGCTCGCCACTTTGCTGTAGACACTACGCCACGCCTGCAGTTTTGCCAGCTGCGGTGCGGCACGCAGCATGTCGCGGAATGAAAGAAACGGCACGGTGCCGAGCTTCAGATAACCTTCCGCAAAAACCGCGCGCGAATAATCCAGGAAGCGACGATAGCCTTCAACGTCACGCGGGTTAAACTCGGCAATCTGCGCTTCCAGCGCGGGCTGATCATTGTCATAACTGAACACCTTGCCGGACTCCCAGCAAAGGCGATAAAACGGTTTCACCGGCATCAGCTCGACATAGTCCGAGAGCTTTTTGCCCGACAGGGTGAACAGCTCTTCAATGGCGCTGGGATCGGTGATCACCGTCGGACCGGCATCAAAGATATAGCCCTGCTCCTCATAAACGTATGCCCGGCCGCCAGGCTTATCACGCTGCTCCAGCAGACGGGTTGGAATACCTGACGCCTGAAGGCGGATTGCCAGAGCCAGACCACCAAAGCCTGCGCCAATTACCGTAGTTCTATTCATTGCATCGCCTGTTGACGGTGAGGAGTCATAATAGCCTGTAACGCCGCCAGTACGGGAACTGGTGGCTTGCCGCTCAGGATACGCAGCCGATCAGGCAAAGTGAGTTTTCCCGCATAAAAACGGGCGATCAGACCTTCGGGAAGGCCGTAAAAACGTTGCATCACCTGCCAGCGCTGGTCAGCCGGACCGGCCAGAAACAGCATCCGGTTCAGCATGCGAAAGAAGCGCTGCTGCTGCCAGGTCTGTGAGGCAAATTGCGCAATGGTGGCGTGCAGCGTTTCAGAGGTAAACGTCTGCATCTGCGCCAGCCGGTCAGCCAGCGCGACCGCCAGCGGCAGTGAGTAGCCGGTGGTGGGATGGAATAACCCGGCACGCAGGCCGCTGCAGGGTAAATCGCGTTTCTGCCAGAAGGTATCAACGTCGCCAGTTAGCGTAATCGGCAATGCGCCTTGCTCTTCGCGCAGCAGCCGCTTTAATTGCCAGCCCTGCTGCGCGGCATAGTCACGGATATTCTGACGGGCGCGATCGCCTTCCAGCGTGGCGTTGTCAATATAGTGGGTATCTTCAATCAGCAGCGTATCGGCTGAAAAGGGCAGGCTGTAGACAAATCGATAGCCTGCCTGCTGATCCACCGTCGCGTCCATAATGATTGGCGCAGTCAGGCCGTGTGGCGCACTGAGCTGCCACTCCTGCCCGACAAAAGACTGAAAGCCCATGCGCAGCGCGGTATCAGGCTGGTAGCCACGACCATCGATCACCGCGTCCGTTTCCAGTACCCGGCCATCCTCCAGCGTGACTGAACGTGAAGCGATGCTCGCCACTCTGGTGTTCAGCAACAGATCCGGTGCAAACCGGTCGCGGATGACCTGCGCGAAGCGTTCTGCGGTTACGCAGAAATAGCCACTGTTCAGGCTGCGACTGCGTTGCGGAAAACGCACCTCATAACCAGGCCAGTGATGAACTACCAGCGGGGCGATCCAGTGATGCTGCGTTTCAGTGAGATCTTCCGCATGAAACGACCAGGTGTGATGTGCGCCCGGCTCACTTTCGGCATCAATCAGCAGAATGCGCAGGGAAGGCCGCTGCTGACGCAGCCGCAGGGCTATTAACCCGTTCGCCAGACCTGCACCCACCAGAATCAGATCATACCGCAGCATAATCTCTCCTGGTGATGACCGGTTTGCGGGTCAGCATCGCCTGTTCGACGATGTCCGCCGCAAGGGTTGTTCCGCCCGCCTGCCGAAGCGCGGTGCGCAGCGTTTTCATCTGCTGACCGTAGCGCTCATCAGCCAGCAGGGTCTGGAGCTGGCGGGCCATCGAGTGGCTGGTAGAAAAGCGTGAAGCACGACGTCCGATTCCGTGCCAGACCACTCTGGCTGCGACGCCCGGCTGGTCAAAGGCTAATGGAATCGCCAGCAGCGGCGTCAGATGGTTAACCGCATCCAGCACGGTATTCATGCCGCCGTGGGTGATCGCCAGATCGGCCTGCGCCAGTGCAGCGGCCTGGTCGGCAAAATCGACCACCTGAACATGGCTGACCTGCGCCAGTTTCTCCGCCTGAAACGGTGACAGTCGACCGCAATGCGCCAGCAATAGCTGCGCGTCGATCTCCTGGCAGGCACGGACGATGGTTTTAAACAGGCCGTAGCGATGACCCTGCAGCGTGCCGAGTGAAGCAAAAATACGCGGTCTGTCGCCATGCGGAAAATAGCGTGGCGGCGACGCAGATGATGACGATTCCGCAGCGCGCAACGGGCCAACCGAATGGAAATGATCGGGCAGCGCCTGGCGGGGAAAATCGAGTTCCGGTATCAGCTGGCTGATCTGTGCCAGCGGTGAAAAACAGTGATGCAGCTTTTCACGTGGTGCTAATCCCATTGCGTGGGCGTTGCGGGCGATCACCCGATCGTGACGACGCATCAGCCAGTCATAGATTTTTTCACTGGTGCGATAACGATCGCGCGCCTGGTCGCTGCTGCCATATTCAAACGGCATCACGGCCAGCGGGAAATCCGCCTCACGGTTCAGCGGCAGCGCGCAGGCTACCGACACAAAAGGCAGGTTCAGCGACTCTGCCGCCAGTGCACCGGCAGGCTCCATCTGATCGACAATCACACCCTCGATCGCCAGGGTGTTGAGCACCACCGGCAGTTCGCGACAGAGCATATCGGTGCTGCGGGCCATCTCATTAATCAGCTTCAGCATTGACGGGCCAAGAGGATGCGCCGCCAGCTGCAGGGTATGCGCCAGACTACCGGCCGGATGGGAGGCTAAGCCCAGCGGGAAGAAGCCAATCCGCTTGTCGGTGAGTAGCGCGCTGACGTCCGTCTGCTGAATAAAAGTAATCTGGTGTCCGCGTGCGATTAAGGCCTGGCTAAGATGCTGAAGCGCCTGCACATGGCTGTAGAAGGGCGGTGCAATGACCGCGAAGTGGCTCATGCAGCATCCTTAACTGGCGGCAGCGAGTTTTTTCTCAAACCAGGCCTGAACAAAATGATGAGTGGCATAACCGTCCTGGCATGCTGAGAGCAGATGCTCACTGGCGCAGCGCAGATGATCGCGCAGTCGCATTTCAACCGCCTGTGGACCGAGCAGATTCACCAGCGTCGACTTTCCATCATCCTGATGGGCATCTTTGCCGGTATCGGCCATGCCGTCGGTGAGATCGTCCAGCAGCTGGAAAGCCTGACCGAGATTCAGCGAAAACCGATGCAGCTGTTCGCGGGCTTCTTTCGGGGCTTCCGCCACAATAGAGGCCATCTGCATGGAGGCGCAGAACAGGGTGCTGGTTTTATAGTGATTGGTCATCAGAATGGCGTCGGCGCTGCGTGGTTTATCGCCTTCTGAGAGATCTTTAAACTGGCCCTGCACCAGTCCCTGCATTCCGACCGCGTGAGATAACTCTGCGACCGCGTCTGCTCTGGCGGCGGCGGTTAAGCCTTCTGCCATGGCGACCACGCCGAATGCCTTACTCAGCAGGGCGACTGCGGCCAGAATCGCCACATGTTCGCCATACTGGCAGTGGATGGTTGGACGTCCGCGACGCAACTGCGCATCATCCATGCAGGGCATGTCATCCAGAATCAGGGAGGCGGCGTGCACCATCTCCACCGCACAGGCGAGATCAAGCAGCCCGGCAGGTGTGGCGTTGCAGCCGAGATCGCGCGCAGCCAGCAACAGCAGCAGCGGGCGGATACGCTTTCCCGGTGCCAGCGCACCGTCGCGCATTGCAGCGCCCACTAAGTCACGTTCACTTTCAACCGGTAAAAGCTGATCAAGCCGTTGCTCAATGTCGTTCAACAGGCTGGCTGCATCACTGGGGTTGAAACTGACGTGTTGTTCTGCACAGACCGTCATCATGGCTGTCCTTATCTACAGAGGAAGTCACAGCAGGTCGAAATTCTTCGATGCCATCTTCAATAATCGTCCCCGACTGCCACAGCATAGTTGGCAGGTTTTCAAAGAACGGCGGGTAATTCCATTACAACTAAGCGTAGTCCACGGTGTTAAAAATGTCGGCAAATTCAGCAGCATTCCGCGTTTTGCAGAAGGCCATTCTGCCTGAATCAGCCGAGTAATGCGCGCAGCGCTTTCATCACGCTGGCGACATCGTCGTCAGATAATGCGCCATCTTTAGCGAAGCGCACAATCCCTTCCGGATCAATGACCACGACGGATGCGCTTTCCGGCTGAAGATGCCAGCTGTGAGCCGTGACGTCGCTGCTGTCGATAATGAATTGCTGCCATGGGTCAGCCTTTTTACTGGAGGCGATGCTGCGCACCACAAAAATGGCACTGCCGGGCAGGGCATCGTCAGTATTGACGATAGTGGTGGTCTGGAATCGGTCGCGCGGCAGACTGGCCTGCTGAATGGCTTTGATAAGGGGTTCGCTCTGATCTTTGGCAGAAAGACGGCCCGCCACATGAATGACCAGACGCACTTTTCCGGTCAGTGTCTGACTGTTCCAGCGCTGATAATTGATGTCGCCCTGATTCAGCACCATTTCGCCTTTGTCGGCAACATAGACAGGCGGGACAGGCTGGCCTGGGGTCAGTGTGTGAGCAGTGACAAAGCCGGAAAACAGCAGGGCAATCATCAATCCATAATGGCGCACAGGTTCCTCACTTCTTTTCTCAGTTTACGTCAGGCGAGGCGAGCTATCTCATCAGCAGGCAGAAGATTAGTACCACATCTATGTTTCAGATCAATAAAAGCATTTAAGAACTGGACTGAAAATACGGGAGAGAATTTGTTTACAGGAGGTGTGAAATGAGTACAGCACTGATGACGTTACCTGAATTTGCCCGTTATATCGGGATCGCCACACCGACGCTGGCGCGCGCCTTTTGCTGCCGGGGATCGCTGGCGGGTGTGCCGCTGCCACAGGCGCTGGATAATGCACCGCTGACGCAACGCCACTGGCTGCGCGACGATGTCCGTCAGTTTGATCATGCCTATAAACGGGTTCAGGCGATGCAGCAGCGTAAAACGCTTTAAAGCGCCCATCAAAAGAAAAGCGCGGGATTATCCCGCGCTTTGTTATGCAAAATTATCAGGCTTCACCAGGAAGCAAACCAGATTGGCATCCCGATCGCCCACGATCTCAATGCTGGTATCCAGCCCGCTGACGGCATCACCGCGACCCAGCCGATGATCGCCGACGCGAATAATCCCTTCAAGCACGGTGAGATAAGCGACAAAGCCCGGCATCGACGGCACGTCGAGCGTATGGTTGCGCTCCAGCAGCGTGTCGTAGACATAAACGTCCTGACGCAGTTCCAGCGGGGCATCAGACTCTTCCGGCCCGGCCAGTTCGGTCCAGCCATTGGCCATAATGCCCTGATCGCGCTCCAGCACCTGGGTCATCGCTTCACCGCCAGGCTGTGAAGGTCGGATAACCGCCTGCAACAGCTCCGCTTCAAACAACGGCACCGTCTCTTCGTACTGAACGCCATCACCTGCATTCACTACCATCACCCGCTTTGCAGAAAGCTGGGTACGCTCGCCGTTGCTATCCTGATGCTGCATCGAACCACGCCACAGATAAGTGAAGACTTCTTCATCCTGATGCTGCTGCATTGGGATCCGGGCATCGAGTTTCAGCGACATGAGGTCAACACTGACCAGCGGGCTTAAGGCCTCACCAGGTCGCTGGCGACGGACGGTAAAAGGACCGTACTCAAACAGTTGTTCAGGATTCGCTCGCACAATGTTCATGATTAGCTCTTAAATAAAGTGACTGATAACAACGATCATAGACGTCAGGCGGAGAAAGAGAAGCCGGGAGATTTGCCCGGCTTCGTCAGTTATTTTGATTAATGCACTGTTCGCCGTGCGGGCAGCTTACTTGCCCTGTTCGTCGCTCTCACCCAGGAAGAAATACCAGAGTGGAATCGACAACAGCCCGGTGAAGACCGTGGAGTAAAGCAGGATCATCATCGCCTGGGTGATATACATGGTCAGCGACCAGTGGCTGAAGGGGATCTGATACTGATCGATTACGCCACCAATCATCGCATTGGCCATCACCGTAATGACAATCAGCGCCAGCACCGTCACGCTGCGCAGAAAATAACGCATCTCTTTGCGTTTACCGGCAAAGCGCGACTGAACGATAGCCAGCGGCGACTGCTTATCCGGCGCGATTTCAACCCGGACGACCGACGCGCGCTGCGCGCTGCGCCAGCGCTGAATATCCAGCAGTATCAGCACTATCAGGCTGACACCCATCACGGGCAGGGCATAGCCTAGCGCCAGTATCACGATCAGGCTGGTGCCCTGCGCATAGCGCGGCAGTGCCAGCCAGGCGGATAACAGCGTCTGCGATGGGTTGAGCTGCGGAACCGCCGGGCGGCGTATCCACCACATGCGGTAGCCCAGCACAATCATCGTGCAGAGACCCAGGCCGAATAGCGCCAGAATCAGCTGGTTAGGCAGGCCAAACAGCACGCCCATATGCGCATCCACGCCCCAGCGGGTTAGTTTCGCCACCAGCGGGAAGCTGGCGAACTCAACGCGATCCACCACGCTGAAATCAACCGGATTGATTGATACCGCATCGACCTGGCTCGGCCAGCTACGATCAATTTCTGAAACCGTCCACGCCTGTTCAGCGTTCTTAGGCTGGCGCAGCTCCAGTTTTGTGGCGTGCAGTCCGGCCTGACGTGCCGCCGCCAGTGCCTGATCCCAGCTCGCATTCGGCTGATTCAGGATCACCGGCGCCGCGGTTTTCGCGGGCATGGTCATCCCGGACATCGTCATCCCTTCCATCGCACCGCGATGATCAGCATGCGGGTCGGCGGCTTCGGCAGGCGCGTTACCGTTCAGTGCCGTGTTGACTTGCGGCGTTGTCCAGCCGAAGTCGCTGCGCATCTTATCGATGTTGTTGCCTGCCCACTGCGACCAGGTCAGTCCGGTGACTGAGAAGAACACCAGCCCGATAGCCAGCAGCAGACCCAGCGTGACATGCCAGTGACGCGTGGCTAAAAAGCCGCTGCGCGCTTTCTTACGGGCGCGGGGCGTGCGGGTTCCGGCCCATAAAACGATCCCACCCAGCGCGGCGACCCACAGCCACGAAGCCGCCAGTTCACTGTAGTTACGGCCAACATCGCCCAGCAGCAGACCGCGATGCAGCTGATCCAGCCACATGCGCAGCGGCAACACGCCGCTGGTGCCATACACCGTCATATCGCCTTTCACCTGCAGGGTGTAGGGATCGATAAACAGCGAGCGCGACTCAGATGGACCCAATTGCGGCTCAGCGAACTGCACCCGGGTCGTATCCTGCGGGCCCGGCGCGGGACGCACGGCGTAAATGCGTGCGGTTTCACCGGCCCGGGCTCGGGCAGCGGCAATCTGGGCTGACAGCGGTTGTGCCAAACCCTGCGCGTCAGTGGTCAGGGCATCGTGGTAAATCGCCTGTTCCAGTTGCGGCGTCAGAACGTAGAGCGTCCCGGTGAGGGCGGCGACAAAAATAAACGGCGCAATGAACAGGCCAATATAAAAATGCAGGCGGCGAAACAGATTAAAAACGGTGCCGCGTGGTGCAGGGGAGATTTCCCGATTAGAGGACATAGCATTCCACACTTTTCAAAAGACAAAGGCGATCAGGTGACGTTGTCACGTAATCGAATCAGTTAGCAGTGAGTGTGACGCAAAACAGGGTGGCGCACGCGGTCGGTGAAGGCGCAACAAGCGTCGCCATTGAGGCGGATTAATGGCACAAGGCGGCGGGGCGCGGCTGATCAGGCACATCCACCAGATGAATGGGATAAACACCCAGAGCATCAGCGGCACATGCACCAGTAAATCGCAGTAGCCACAGGCGAAGCCCGAACCCATCATCATCCCATGATCCGCCATCGACATCTCGCTGTGATGATCCATCATCGGCATCTCTGCGTTCATGGCAGAGGCGTCTTGCATCATGGCGCGATGTTCAGCCAGATTCTTCGAGATCATCGGCGCAACAAACAACAGCAGCACGGCCAGTATCGCAATACCGGCAGTGAGTCGTTGTCTGATGAAGGATCTCTGCATTATTTCAACGGGCGCAAGGGGTCAGAATTCAGGGCGGCAGTGTAACGCGAAGGGGGTAAAAGGGTTAAATAAAGTGGCATCTGTTCCGAAAAAATTCGCACTCTTTGAACATATTCACTTTAATTTCAGCATCATTTAACTTAACCGTTACCCACAGAACACATACAAATAACATTAATGATTCGGCTGCGTTTAAACCGAACCCAAAAGGACTGAGAATGAAAATTGTAATGCTGGATGGTGACACGCTGCCGGTATCCCTGCCGACCGGACAGCAGAATGCTGAATGGGAGATTCGCGCACAGACGTCGGTCAGTGACATCGTATTGGCGCTTACGGGCGCGACTGTCGCTATCACCAATAAGGTGCCGCTGCGTGCTGAGACCCTGGAGCAGCTACCCGAACTGCGCTTTATCTGTGTCGCGGCGACAGGTTATGACTGTATTGACCTGGACGCCTGTCGCGCCCGCGGCATCGTGGTCAGCAATGTGCCTGGCTACTCAACCCAGAGCGTGTCAGAGGCTGTCATCGCAGCGATTTTTGTCCTGCGCCGTCAGTTGCTGGCTTATGCGAGCACTACCCGCAACGACTGGCCGCAGGCTCAGCACTTCTGTCTGCATCGTCAGCCGATAGCGGACATTGGCGGCGCCACACTCGGTATCGCGGGCAAAGGTGATATCGGTCTGGCGGTTGGCAAACTGGCAAAGGCCCTGGGAATGCAGGTGCAGTACGCCGAGCGCAAAGGCAGTGACAGCGTGCGTGAAGGCTATGTCAGTTTTGAACAGATGCTCGTGACCAGCGACATTATTTCGCTGCACTGTCCGCTAAGCGACAGCACTCGTCAGATGATCGACCGCGAGGCGCTGGAGAGAATGAAACCGCATGCGCTGCTGATCAATACCGCGCGCGGCGGACTGATTAACGAGGCCGACCTCGCTGACGCGATAAAGCAGGGGCAGATTGGGGGCGCGGCGCTGGATGTGCTGAGCAGCGAACCGCCCGCAATTGATAACCCGCTGCTGGCTGAGCTGCCCAATCTGCTGCTGACGCCGCATATCGCCTGGGCGAGTCGTAGTGGCGTGGATAATCTGGTGACGGGTGTGATGGCCAACATCGCGGCGTTTATTCAGGGCGAGCCGGTTAATGTGGTGAGCTAAGCTGGGCGGAATGGCCCTTTAAGGTACCGCTCGCGTTGATATTCAGAGCCATCTCGTAGAATTCAGGGATAGAGTTTTACGGGGTTTAATAATCAGGATATTAGTTTCGTTTTATTCATCAGTACGTTCAACGTGCATGCGCGACAGGATTAGCGCCTTTTACTGGCTGAATCAGCCGTTGTCAGCGCTTCAGGAACAGAAAGGATTCTGGTCAGTGAAAAAGAACAACAGCACGCCCACGCCTCATGATGCGACATTCCGGCAATTTCTGACACAGCCTGATATTGCCCGTGATTTCATGGCGTTGCATCTGCCGCCAGAGCTGCGCGAACGTTGTGATCTCAGCACGCTAAAGCTGGAGTCGGGGTCGTTTGTCGAGGATGACCTTCGTCAGTACTTCAGCGATGTGCTTTACAGTCTTAAAGCGATCGGTGGCGATGGATATATCCATGTACTCATTGAGCATCAGTCATCACCTGACAAACACATGGCATTTCGGCTGATGCGCTATGCAGTGGCTGCCATGCAGCGCCATCTTGAAGCGGGGCATAAGAGATTGCCGCTGGTGATACCCATACTGTTTTACGCGGGCAGACGCACTCCCTATCCTTATTCGACCCGATGGCTGGATGAGTTCGACGACCCGGTGCTGGCGGACAGGCTTTACAGCCACAGTTTTCCGCTGGTCGATGTCACGGTGATTCCTGACGATGAGATCATGCAACACCGCAGTATGGCGGCTCTCACCCTGTTGCAGAAGCATATCCGGCAGAGGGATCTTGCTGAACTGATGGACAGGCTGGTATCCATTTTGATGGCAGGCGATCACTCTTCATCACAGGTGATATCACTGGTAAACTACATTGTGCAGGCGGGCGAAGCATCAGACGCCAAAACCTTTGTACGCGAGCTGGCACAGCGTGTGCCACAACATGGGAAATCACTTATGACTATCGCACAACAGCTTGAGCAGATAGGGCTTGAGAAAGGCATTGAGCAGGGTATTGAGAAAGGCCTTGAACAGGGACGAAAAGAAGGGATTCTCGGAGCGAGCCTGAAAATTGCCCGCACCATGCTGAAGAGTGGGATGGATCGCAATACCGTTATGCAGATGACCGGTCTTACTGAAGATGAGCTGGCACAGATTGCGCACTAAGACATTTTTGAGCGCTGATCAGCGCTGACGAGCCAAATCGCCAGCGCACTGCACTGAAAACATAAAATCAGCTTGCCGGAATCACAGGAACCCTATCGCTTTTTATCACGGCGAGCCTGTTACTGGCGCGCTCATAATCAAAATATCGATCGCCCCAGCTTGTCGGTCAGCAATTCCAGCACAGCGGTTCCGGCCAGCGAATTACCTGCGCTGTCCAGCCCGGGTGACCAGACGGCGATGCTCATCTCGCCAGGAATAATGGCAATAATCCCGCCACCCACACCTGACTTAGCCGGCATGCCGACACGCCATGCAAACTCACCTGCGCCATCGTACATCCCGCTGGTGATCATCAGCGCGTTAATCTGCCGCGCCTGACGCGGCGTGATCATCTGGCTGCCATCCAGCGTTTTGCCCTGATTCGCCAGATAGACAAACGTGCGGGCCAGCTCAACGCAGTTCATCGACAGCGAGCAATAGTGGAAATAGGTCTGCATCACGCTGGTGACATCGTTATCGAAATTACCAAACGACTTCATCAGCCAGGCGATGGCGGCATTGCGGGCAGAGTGTTCAAACTCCGAGCGGGCAACGTGGCGATCATAATTGATATCGGGCTGCTGGCTCAGCTGACGCACAATTTCCAGCATTCGCTGACGCGGCGCGGTCAGTCGGGTTTCCAGCAGATCGCAAATCACCAGCGCACCGGCGTTAATAAATGGATTTCGCGGCTTGCCCTGTTCCAGCTCCAGCTGCACCAGCGAATTAAAGGGCTGGCCTGACGGCTCTTTGCCGACCCGCTGCCAGATTTCGCTGTCCTCATAGCGCGTCAGTGCCACGGTCAGTGACAGTGCTTTGGAGATCGACTGAATCGAAAATCGCGTCTCCGCATCACCCGCCTGAAAGAGCGTGCCGTCACGCAGGCAAACCGCAATCGCCAGATTGTCGGCTGCCACATCCGCCAGCGCAGGGATATAGTTAGCCACCTTTCCCTGATGGACCAGCGGACGCACCTGGTCCAGGATCGCCTGCAGCAAAGCATTATTCAGTTCAGACACGCACCTTCTCCCGTCGATTCTCGCTGTCCGCTTCCGCGACCGGCGAGTCATTAATTGTTAGCGGCTGGGCCGCAAGTTCAGCTGATAGGTTTTGACTGTGCTGCCAGCGGAGCCAGCAGCATCTGCAACAGGCTCAGCAGTGCCAGTACGCTGAAGGGCAGCGTCCAGTTACCGCTCTGTTCATGCAGCACGCCAAAGAACAGGGGGCCGAGTGCCGCCAGCGCATAACCCACACACTGCGCCATGCCCGATAGTTGCGAGGCCTGGCGATGATGGGTGGCTCGCAGATTAAACAGCGAGAGGCAGAGCACCAGCGATGCGCCTGCGCCCAGTCCGGCCAGTGTCAGCCAGATGGCGGCCCACTGCGGATTAAGCAGCAGACCCAACATGCCGAGGAAAATACCTGATGAGGCAATAAATGCGGTGAGTCGGGCATCTTTGACCCGCTTCAGCGCCACCATACAGCCCAGGTTAGCGACAATCGCAATCGCCTGATACCAGAACAGCAGCCAGCCCGCGCTGGCCTGACTGAAACCATTATCCTGAGCAAACACGGTAAACCAGTCGATCAGGGTATAAAACGCCAGCGATTGCAGCGCCATAAACAGCGCGATCTGCCAGCCACCCACCGAACGCCACGGATGACGATGAGTAACAGTCGCGTCGGCGGGTGCTAAGGTTGGCTGCCGCTGACGTAACAGCGGCAGCCAGGCAAGCAGCGCAAGCAGCGCCGGAATCGCCCAGACCACCAGCGAGAGTCGCCAGCCCGCGGTGGATAGCTGACTCAGCGGCACGGCAATGCCTGAAGCCAGACTGGCGGTAATCGACATGGTGGCGGCATACAGGCCAATATATTTGGCGGTGTGGGCGGTGAAATCGCGTTTGATCAGTGGCGGCAGCAGTACGTTGGCGGCGGCGATGCCTGCACTGAGCAGCAGCGTTCCGCCCCAAAACGCCGCTTCAGCCGGCTGCCAGCGCAACAGCGAACCAGCCGTGATCAGGCACAGCGCGCCCCATAAAGTGCGCTCCAGCCCGATGCGATTTCCCAGCCAGGCGGCGGGCGGAGCGAGCAGGGCAAACAGCATCAGGGGAATAAAATTAAATAGTCCCGCTTCACCGGCGCTGAGGCCAAAGGTCGCGCGGATATCCTGCAGGACCGGACCTGCGACGGTAATCGGCGCACGAAGATTAGCCGCAGTGAGCAGCAGGACGAATAAAAAAAACGTGGCGCTGGAAAACGCAGCGAGAGGTTTAGCTGGGTGTTGTACAGGCATCATGGCAGGGATCATCACAGGCAGCAGGGCTGCGGGGGCGTTGCTTGACGTTAACGCTTACGCATCAGAATTGATGTCTGGGCGCTACTTTACTGACCGGTCAGCAGAGTGTAAAGCCTTGTTATGCGATGAAATAGCGCAAATGCGATCTCGCAGCACAGTTGATCGTTTTACCGATCAATGGAATTCAGGTTCCGGGAAGTGACCGCAGTCATTCTGGCTGGGATTGGTGCCGGGCTGGCAGGTCTGCTGACGGGTTTCGGCCGCCGGGACCGGTTTTTCAGCGTGCCATGGGGCGGCACTGCAGGCACTCAGAAGAGAAACCAGAATCATCACACTGACAACGCGCATAGCCGCTCCTTATTAACCGTCATGAACAAGGTCACGTCGGTGATCGGCGGTTTGCAGGTCAGGGACGTCTTACCTGAGTGTGGTCGCTAAGGAGATTCTGTCAATTAAAACAGCGCAAACATCAGCGCGACAGGAAAACTCATCGGCCAGGTCGCACCCACTAAAAAGGCGCTCAGCAGTTTGATACTCAGCTTATCTTTGGCGATGAAGAACGTGATCAGCGTAGCGACCAGTGCAACAACGGCATAGAAAATGAGCATACCCTGGTACAGTGTCATCGTGATCTCCGCAGCGTCATTAAGGTTTTCGCTGCGCATGATGCGGATTTTTGTGATCCAGATCAAGAGGATCGGGGTTTAGGATCTAAAGAAATCATGGGTTAAGCCCCCGATTCGCTCTCTGAACTGCACTATCAGAGCGGGCGATTTCAGGCTGAAACCGGGCAATAAAACGGCCGCTAAAACCTTTGCTGACACCGCCGGTGCATCCGTAAAAATGCTGGCGAATACTGCCCGATTATTGATTCGCAGGACGTAAAAAAGCCCGCCAGCATGGGCGGGCAAGAGTTCACAGCGCAAAAAAGGGTGTGATTTAACTCTGACGGTACAGCGCCATCACTTCTTCCAGGTCAGGCGTGCGTGGGTTGCCGCCAGTGCAGACGTCATCCAGCGCCGCCTGCGCCAGTGCAGGGATATCCGCTTCCTGCAAGCCCACCTCACGCAAGGAACGCGGAATGCCCACATCGCGACAGAGCTGCCGAACCGCGGTGACCGCCGCTTCCCGCGCCTGATCCAGTGACAGGGTATCGACCTGTTTCACACCCATGGCGCGGGCGATATCACGATATTTTTCGCCTGTGCAGGAGGCATTCCACGCCATCACCTGCGGCAGCAGAATGGCATTCGCGACACCATGCGGAACGTTATAAAACGCACCCAGCGGATGTGCCATGCCATGCACCAGACCGAGACCGACATTAGAGAAGCCCATTCCGGCGACATACTGTCCCAGCGCCATCTGCTCAACTGCCTCAATATTTCCCGCCACTGATTCGCGTAGCGACTGGCTGATAATCTCAATGGCTTTGAGGTGCAGCATATCGGTCAGCGTCCAGGCTCCCCGCGTAATATAGCCTTCAATCGCATGGGTCAGGGCATCAATGCCAGTGGCGGCTTTCAGCGATGCAGGCATGCTCGCCATCATCTCCGCATCAATAATGGCCACTTTCGGAATGTCATGGGGATCGACACAGACAAACTTGCGGCGATTCTCTTCGTCGGTAATCACATAGTTGATGGTGACTTCTGCAGCAGTGCCCGCGGTGGTCGGAATCGCAATAATCGGCACACACGGATGGCGGGTTGGGGAGACGCCTTCCAGGCTGCGCACATCTTCAAATTCAGGGTTATTAATAATAATGCCGATCGCTTTGCTGGTGTCCTGTGGTGAGCCGCCGCCGATGGCGATAAGGTAGTCGGCCCCTGACTGTCTGAACACCGCAACGCCCTGTTGCACAACCCGGATGGTGGGATTCGGGACCACCTCGTCATAAACCGCCCACTTCAGCTGGTGCTTATCCAGCAGTTCGGTCACCCGCTTCAGCGCACCCGCCGCAACCAGCGCTTTGTCCGTGACGATCAGCGCTTTTCGCATCCCACGTCGCGCGACTTCTTCGGGCAAATGACGTAAAGCACCGGCGCCAAACCAGGCGGTTTCATTGAGAATCATACGTTGGGTCATCAAAACATCCTCTGTTAATAAATGAATTTTTACCATCCGTGATTCCCGCATCTGCTTCTGCGCAGAAGCTCTCAGTTCCGGGTAAAGACAGTTGATAAAAATCAATCAATTAGTGAAAAATGGTGTGCCTGAACCAGCCGTTTTTGTGCGGGAGGTCGCACATCAGACGCATAGCCGTGTCGGGGGGTTTCTCTCTAACGCCACAGGTATGCAACACTGCTTCATCAGAAAACCTGCACGCCCATGAGGAATGAAGACATGACCCGATTCGTAATGAATAAAAAGGATGATCTCGTCGACAGCGCGCTGAATGGCATGATTTACGCCAGCCCGTGGCGCAATCTGGTACGACTGCAGGTCGATCCACACATTCGCATCGTGATGCGCAAGGACTGGAATAAACAGCAGGTTGCGCTGATCTCCGGTGGCGGTTCAGGTCATGAGCCGGCGCATGTCGGCTTTATCGGCAAAGGGATGCTGACGGCGGCCGTCTGTGGCGATGTGTTTGCTTCTCCCAGCGTGGACGCGGTTTATAACGCCATCATCAACCTGACCGGTGAGGCGGGATGTCTGCTGATTGTCAAAAACTATACCGGCGATCGGCTCAACTTTGGGCTGGCGGCAGAAAAAGCCCGTAAAGCAGGGTTCAGCGTCAATATGGTGATTGTCGGTGACGATGTTGCGCTGCCCGATAATACTCAGCCACGCGGCGTAGCGGGCACCTTGCTGGTGCATAAAGTGGCGGGCTTCGTCGCTGAACGTGGTGATGATCTGGCGGCAGTGACCGGGGCAGCAGAGGCCGCCAGTCGTGCAATCGCCACCATGGGCGTTGCGCTCTCAAGCTGCCATCTGCCGGATGAACAGACCGGCCAGCGCGTCCCGGACGGCAGCGTTGAAATGGGGCTGGGGATCCACGGCGAGCCGGGTGTTGATGTAATGCAGACGCAGAACAGTCAGCAGATTGTGCAGCATTTGCTGGAGAAGGTGATGCCAGGCAACGACCAGCCACGCGTACTGCTGGTGAATAATCTGGGCGGGATGTCGGCGCTGGAGATGAGTCTGGTCACGCGGGATCTGATTGAGTCGCCTCTCAGTCGTGGCAGTGATTATCTCATTGGCCCGGCTCCGCTAATGACCGCGCTGGACATGAAAGGCTTTTCCGTCACCTGCATGACGCTGAAACCGCTGTTTGAAGAGGCGATCTGCGCGCCGGTTGAGGTCTCAGGCTGGGTTCCGGCGGTGAAAATCACGCCGCTTCAACCTGTCAACGCGGCCAAAGAGGCAACAGCGCATCCGGCACAACCCTCCGAAAACCCGACAGTGGCTGCCTATGTTAACCGCATCTGTGAGACGCTAATCGCCAGCGAAAGTGAGCTGAACAAACTGGATGCTCAGGTCGGCGATGGCGATACCGGTTCGACCTTCGCAGCTGGCGCTCGCCAGATCCAGCGCGAATGTGCTGATAAGAAACTGCCGTTGAATGCCTTACCCGATCTGCTTGCGGTGACGGGTGAACGACTGGCGACGGTGATGGGTGGCTCCAGCGGCGTGCTGATGGCGATCTTTTTCACGGCTGCCGCGCAGCAGCTGGCCGAAGGTGGCGCGCTGCCCGAAGCCCTGCAACAGGGTCTGGAAAAGATGAAGCAGTATGGCGGGGCACAACCCGGCGATCGTACGCTGATCGATGCGCTGCAACCGGCTATCGATGCGCTGGTGGCGGGTCAATCGCTGGCAGAGGCGGCTGATGCGGCGCAGCAGGGTAGTGACGCGACCGCCAGCATGGGGAAAGCCAGGGCAGGACGCTCATCCTATCTTAACAGTGCTAACCTCAACGGCGTGCCCGATCCGGGTGCCGTCGCGGTCGCCAGAGTCTTTGCGGCATTAAACCAGCTTTAAGCTGTAAGGCACATTACGGCGCTAAACGCGTCTGTAAAAAGGCCAGTAACTGGCGGTTTACCTCGCTGCGCTGACGGTGCTGCGGATAAACCGCATTCAGGGAGAGCGGTGGCGGCTGGCAACCGTCCAGCACCGTCACCAGCTCACCCCGTTCCAGTGCGGTCTCAACAATAAAGGCGGGTAACAACACCAGTCCTAAACCCGCCAGTGCCGCATCACGCAGCACTTCGCCGTTGTTGCTCACCATCGGCCCCTGAACCGCCAGCCATTTCGCTTTACCATTAACCTGCAATTCCCAGCCATTCTGACCTTCACGTCCGTAACGCAGACAGGCGTGTTGCAATAACTCATCCGGATGTTGCGGCGTGCCAGCCCGTTTCAGGTAGTCAGGACTGCAGCAGATCACCCGCTTCAGTTCGCCCAGCGGGCGGGCAATCAGCGTGGAATCTGCGAGCGTGCCGATGCGAATTGCCATATCCACGCCTTCACCAATCACATCGACATAGCGGTCGGCCAGCTCAATCTGAAATTGCAGCGCCGGATGGTGGCTCAGGAATTCGGCGATCAGCGGCGACAGGTGGCTCATACCAAATGACATCGGCAGATTTATGCGGAAAGTGCCGCGCAGCGCCTGCTGCTGCTCCGACACCGCCAGTTCCGCTTCCTGTATCTCATCCAGAATACGCTGGGCATGCTGCGCAAACAGCAGCCCCGCATCGGTCACTGACAGCTTGCGGGTATTACGAATCAGCAGTCGGGCCCCTAATGACGCTTCCAGCGCGGCCATGCGGCGGCTGACATACTGTTTCGATAACATCAGTTGCTCCGCCGCTGCAGTAAAGTTGCCAGCATGCATCACGGCGACGTAAATCCGGAGATCTTCAATCTGCATAGTGTCCACTTATCGGTGACAGTGACGGGGATTCAGGCGATATTTCAGCTACAGGCGTTAACTTATATCGGGTAATGAGCGACAGGGCAACGCATCAGCTGCCTGTGCCCGCGCGACGGAGATCATAGATTTGCCGTTCCGCTGCCATTTAAAAGGCAGGCTGCCGGGTCAATTGCGCTAAAGCCGTTATAGTAAGCAGGCAGTGACGTAATGCGTCTGGAAAATTTCCGGGATAATCTGATAAGGAGTGGCTGGTGAAAAAATTACTCTGTGCGACGGTGCTGGCCGTTTTGCCCATGACTACCCTGGCGGCGTCGGTATTTACGCTGCAATCACAGGACTTCAGCGATAACGCGCTGCTGGATAAAAAGTTTGCCGGTGCCAATAAAAGTAATCCTTCCTGTACCGGCGAGAATATATCTCCCGAATTGAACTGGTCGGCGACCCCAGCGGGTACGCGCAGTCTGGCGCTGCTGATGACCGATCCGGTCGGGGCGAAAGGGCTGGGCGTCACGCACATGGTGGCCTATAACATCCCGGCCACCCGCTCGTCGTTTTCGCAGGGTGCGCTGACGCAGGGCAAGGACTATACCGGCGGAAAAAATACGCCAGGCACGTTGCACTATTACGGGCCGTGCCCGCCAGCAGGCAGTGGACTGCATCACTATAATTTTGTACTGATCGCCACCGATTTACCGGTGGGCCAGCTGAAAGCCGGACTAACCCAGGCAGAGTTGGTGGCACAGCTGAAAGGTCATGCGCTGGGCGCGGCCAGCACGGTTGGCCGCTTCAGCAACGAATAATCTACAGGTTTGCAGAGGCAGTTAGCCTGCCTCTGCGCGCTGTGGCTCAGTCGCCACTGAACATCTCACGGATGCGCGACGCAATATGATCGGTGTGCGTCTCCAGCGCGAAGTGGCCGCTATCCAGCATCTCAACCACCGCCTGCGGATTATCGCGCTGCCAGGCCACTGCGCCCGGTGGAATAAAGAACGGATCGTTCTTGCCCCAGATCACCAGCGTCGGGACCCGCTGCTGACGGAAGAACGCCTGAAATTCCGGATAGCGTTTCAGGTTACTGGCGTAATCGAGAAACAGGGCCTGCTGAATATCTTTATTGCCCGGACGCTCCATCAGTAGCGTGTCCAGCGTATACGTTTCAGGGGCGATCTGCTGCGGATCGCTGACGCCATGCAGATACTGCCACTTCACGCCTTCCTCCGTCAGTATCGCGTCGCGAATCACCTGACCGTTTGCCTCGCTGGGGTCCGCCCAGTAAGCGCGAACCGGTGCCCACGCTTCTCCTAATCCCTCCAGATAGGCGTTACCGTTCTGCGATATCAGCCCGCTGACGCGATCCGGATAGGCCAGCGCCAGCCGCAGGCCTGCCGGTGCGCCATAGTCAAAAACATACATCGCATAACGTTCCAGCCCCAGTGCATCGACAAAGGCGGTCAGCGTCTGGCCGAGCGCGTCAAAGGTCCAGGAGTAGTTGCGCTCAGCGGGGACTTCAGTGAAACCAAAGCCCGGCATATCAGGGGCAATGAGATGAAATTTATCAGCCAGAAGCGGGATCAGATTGCGGAACTGATGTGAAGAGGTGGGGAAACCGTGCAGTAGCAGTAGCACGGGCAGAGAGGGATCGCCGGCTTCGCGGTAGAAAATATTGACGCCGTCGGCCTGCTGGTAGCGGTAAGAAAGTGATTGTGCACTCATGCTGGATTCCTGTAACTGGTTAAAATGATTTTAAGGGGTTACCTGAAGCCAATTATGCCGCGATAATGTAACCTGTCAAATGAATTTATAACGGTTACAGAAGTGTGGTGTAACTACTCAATTACTTTTTTATCGGTTACAGTAGCAGCGGCAGACTTTAACGGGAGGGGCATTAAAATGGCGGACACGCAATCGCAGAGCGCACAGGGGCCGTGGTTTCTGGCCGATCATCCGGCGCTGGATTTCATCAACACTGAGGCCCTTGTCGAGGGTCAGCCGCACGATTTCTGGCAAACCGATCAGGATGTTGAAACGTGGCTGCAACAGGCCGGGCTGGCAGCAGACGGCCCGGTGCTGCAGCATGAAGCCGGCGCGCTGTTGCAGGCCGCACGTCGGTTACGTCAGATCATCCGTGACAATGTGCAGCAGCATAAAACGGGTGAGGGCCTCGATATTCAGGCCCTGAATGACTGGCTGGTCGAAGCAACCAGCCATCTGCAACTGACCGGAGAGCCAGGGGCGTTACAGATGAGGCGGGTCTATGCGGGCCAGAGCGTGATGCAGCAACTGGGACAGGTGGCAGAACAGGCCGCGATGCTGCTGGCGCAGGAGGATTTCAGCAGAGTCCGCCCCTGTGAACATCCCGCCTGTACCCTGTGGTTTTACGATCGCACCAAAGCCCATCGCCGCCGCTGGTGCAGTATGGCGCTGTGTGGCAATCGGGCGAAAGTTGCGCGTTTCCGGGCAGTTAAATCAGGTGGGTAGAGAGTCCGCGTGACAGATAGAAAAACACCCTGCAGAGCAGGGTGTCAGGTGAGTTATTTCGCGGCTGTCGCGGCAGGCTTGTGCCGTTTACGCAGCTTGTCGATGAGGCGATGCGCTTCCGCTTTGGTCGCTACCGCAGGTGATGAACCGGTCAGCGGCTGCTTCGCCGTTTCACGAACCGTCAGGATAGTCAGCAGGCCAATCACGCCCGCGCCCATCATATAGTAAGCCGGCATCATATTGTTTTTGGTGGTATCCACCAGCCACGCGGTAATCAGCGGCGTCGTACCACCAAACAGCGAAACCGACAGGTTGAAGCCGATGGCCAGCGCACTGTAACGGATATCGGTGGTAAACAGAGCCGGCAGCGTCGAAGGCATGGTGCCGCTGAAGCAGGTGTGCAACACACCCAGAATCATCAGGCCGCCAAAGACCGCCCACATATTACCTGACCCGATTAGCATAAAGCTCGGAATGGCCAGCAGGATCAGACCCACCGCACCAAAAGCAATCACCGGACGACGACCAATGCGGTCAGTCCAGCGACCCCACAGCAGCGTCAGCGGCATCATCACAAACATCGCCACCATCACCAGCAGCAGACCACTTAACTCTGGCAGACCCAGCACGCCGGTCAGATAGCTCGGCATATACGACGTCAGCATGTAGTTTGAGACGTTAAACAGCAGCACCAGACCGATACACTTCATCATCGGCGCGCGGTATTTGCTCAGCATCTGCATCAGTGTCAGACGCGGTTTGCTCTGCTCCAGCGCCTCCTGTTTTTCCATGTGCTGCTGGAATGCCGGCGTCTCTTCCAGCTTCAGTCGCACATAGAGACCAAACAGCCCCAGCGGCGCGGCGATAAAGAACGGTACGCGCCAGCCCCACGACATCATGGCCTCATTGGACATCACGGTCGTCATTATCGTTACCAGGCCAGCACCCATCAGATAACCGCCGATGGTACCGAACTCCAGGAAGCTGCCCATGAAGCCACGGCGTTTATCAGTAGAGTACTCTGCGATAAAGGTCGCGGCACCGCCATATTCACCGCCGGTCGAGAAGCCCTGAATCAGACGTGCCGCCAGCAGCAGAATGGGTGCCAAAATCCCGATGGAGGAATAGGCCGGAATGAGACCGATACAGAATGTCCCGATCGACATCATGATCATCGTCATCGCCAGCACTTTCTGTCGGCCGATGCGGTCACCCAGCGGGCCAAACACCAGGCCACCAATCGGACGCACCAGGAAGGCCGCCGCGAACGTACCAAAGGTGGCGATCAGCTGCACCGCGGTGTTGGCATCCGGGAAGAAGACTTTGCCGATGATCACGGCGAGATAGCTGTAGACGCCAAAGTCGAACCATTCCATCGCATTACCTAACGCCGCTGCGCCAACCGCACGCTTCAGCATGTCGTTATCGATCACGGTAATGTCGTCGACAGTCAGCTCTTTAGGCTTCCTGTTCCAGAAATGTTTCTTTGGGTGTTCAGACGATGAGTTTCTGGTGTCCATAATCTCCTCAGGTGCATCAATGAAGGAGTCTTATAGCTTTCGCAGCCGCAAACAATGTTCAGAAGAAACCGTGGAAATGAAAGCTATAAGAAGCCGAATAAGTGTTAAGTGAAGCGGCAAAAACCGCAGCCGCTAAACCATAGACCACGATTGTAAGGTTTTGCAAGTATTCAGCCGAAATAACTGGCTTTCCTGACAAAACCAGCACGGCACTCTGGCTCATGACTGCTTACGCCCACAAACATTTGGAAATATTGTGTGTTTTTCGCCTTTGTTGTCGCTGGTACTGATCCTTCAGGACGACGTGCGCGAGGGTAACAAATTCAGTTCTTCGATGCGGTCCAGCGCCTGCAATAATTGCTCCGTCCCGACGGTCAGGCTGATACGAATATAATTCTCTCCCGCTGCGCCAAAACCGTGACCCGGTGCCACCAGCAGATGACATGCCTCCATTAACAGGGCGGCGAACTGTTTGCCGGTGAAACCGGGTGGCGCGGTCAGCCAGAGGAAAAAAGTCCCCTGACGGGTGCGAACTGGCCAGTGCATAGCTGCCAGCCTGGCTAAAACTAACCTGCGCCGCTGGTGGTAACGCTCTGCCAGCGATGCGAATTGCTCAGCAGGCAGCGACAACGCAGTGATAGCAGCATCCTGCACCGCGCCAAAAACCGTGCTGTAACTGTGCGTATGCAGTTTTTTAAACGCTGCAATCAGTGAGGCGTTGCCCACCGCAAAACCTACACGCCAGCCAGCCATGACTGCGCTTTTCGACAGGGTATAAATCTCCACGCCCCATTCTTTGCCGTCGGGTTGAGCCAGCAGACTCACCGGCTGCTCGCCCGACTCACAGCCCAGGGTGGCGTAGGCGAAGTCATTAATGAGCGGAATATGATGCTGCCGGGCAAAGGCCAGCGCATCAGCGAAAAGCGCGGGTGTCGCCAGTGCGCCCGTGGGATTGTGGGGATAATTGAGCAGCAGCAGGCCGGCTCGTGCGGCAATCTCATCCGGCACCCGACTGAAATCAGGCAGGAATTCATTGTGTGCCTCCAGCGGAATGCCATAAAAATCGGCACCGGCCTGACGGGCTGCTGAGCGATAGAGTGGATAACAGGGATCGGTGGAGATCAACACCTGTCCTGGATTGAGCAGGGCACGGGGAAAGCCAGTGACGCCAATGTGCGCGCCCTGAAACAGCGCGACTTCGGTCTCGGGGTCGAGTGTGACGCCATAGTGACGCTGATAAAAGTCGGCGATAGCGCGGCGCAGCGCGGGTTTGCCCCAGAAGGAGGGATATTCATGATTTTCTGGCTGCGCCGCCGCAGCCTGTAAAGAGGCGATGACCGCAGGCGGCGTCGGCTGACGTGGACTGCCCGAGGAGAGATCGATCAGCGGTAAGGTCGACTGATCCAGCCGGGCTGCTTGCTTTTCCAGAATGCTGAAGAGATTCTCTTCCAGCCCCGCGACCAACTCTGAAGCTGCAAACTTCACCATATATTTTCCGCAATAAAAGTATGAAGCGGAAAAGAATGACACAGCCGGGATTCATTTCTTTAGCAGAAATAACGCTGTCCTATGCCACTAAATCAATATTCTGCCAGTGACTATCGTTAGCATAAATAAGCCAAAGGCGGGGCCGGGTTTTACCTGTTCCTGATTGCGAGGGCTGTGATTAAATCGATTGCTCTCACAATAATGAATCAGGAAGCACTATGCGCATCACATCACGGGGAATTATTTTTTCACTTACTGCTGTCGCGATTTTCATCTCTGCTGCGCAAGCCGCAGACCAGAAGATAATACGCATCGGGTTTAATCCGGGTCCGTATAAAGAGCAGTTCGAAAAAGGCGTGGCACCTCTATTAATTAAGCAGGGTTATACGCTGGAATATAAAGATTTCAGCGATGGCATTCAGGTTAATGATGCGGTCCATCGCGGGGCGATTGACGCCAATATTATGCAGCATCCTGTCTATCTGAAGTCGGTTAACGATCGGCTTGGCATCGATAATGTCGGCATTGTGCAGGTGCCGACCCCGCCAATGGGGCTTTATTCCGGTCGCGTGAAGACGCTGACGCAACCCGCGCCGGGCAGCACGGTCTCTGTGCCGAATCAGCCCTCGAATGAGTATCGTGCGGCGCTGTTACTGCAGAGCATTGGCTGGCTGAAAATCAGCCCCGACAGTGATGCCGCGACCTTTTCGCAGAAAAACATTACGGAAAATCCCTATAAAATTGTGCTGAAAGAGATGGATAACGCCCAGCAGGTGCGCGCACTGCCAGACGTCGATTATGGCGTGATTCAGGGCAACTTCGCCGTATCCAGTGGAATGAAACTCAATTCAGCGCTCAAACTGGAAGCGCCCACCAGTCAGTTTATTAACGTGGTGACGGTAGCCGGTAAAAATAAGCAGGCCCGATTTGCTCAGGACATTATTGCCGGTTATCACTCGGCAGAATTTAAAGCTTATATCACCGGTAATGCGCAATATTTGGGCTATCTGCTGCCAGACTATTTCAAATGAGTCAGACGGCCATCGAGTTTCAACAGGTCAGCAAAACCTTTGCCCGCAACGGGTCAGAAGTGCAGGCGCTGCAGGAAATTAATCTGCGCATCGCTCAGGGGGATATCTTTGGCGTGATCGGTACCAGCGGTGCCGGAAAAAGTACCCTGCTGCGCCTGATTAATCATCTGGAAACGCCGACCACCGGCACGGTGGAGGTGCAGGGAGAAGCCTTACAGGGGATCAGCAAAAAGCGATTAATTGAAGTTAAAAAGCAGATTGGCATGATCTTCCAGCACTTCAATCTGCTCAATGCCCGGACGGTATTTCACAACGTAGCCATCCCGCTGATTTTGCAGGGGCGGGATAAAGATTTTATCGCCGCCCGCGTCGCCGAACTGCTGGCGTTCGTCAACCTCAGCGATAAAGCCCACAGCTACCCGGATGAACTTTCCGGCGGTCAAAAACAGCGCGTCGGCATAGCCCGCGCGCTGGCGACCAATCCCGCGATTCTGCTGTGCGATGAAGCGACCTCCGCGCTGGATCCCCAGACCACCGTTCAGATTCTGCTGCTGTTGCAGGAAATTAATCAGCGTTACGGCATCACCATTGTGCTGATAACCCATGAGATGTCGGTGGTACAGAAGATCTGCAACCGGATGGCGGTGATGGCCCAGGGGCGGATTGTTGAACAGGGTGATGTCCTGTCGCTGTTTGCGGAACCTCAGCAGGCTGTGAGCGCCAGCTTTGTGCAGTCAGTTATCCACGATCGCCTGCCACAGCAGACGCTTCAATTGCTCAGCCAGCATCCGGCCGCCAACGCATTGCGGCTGGAGTTTGTCGGCAGCACGGCACAACAGCCCATCATCAATCGTCTGATCCGTGAACATGACGTTGAGGTGAATATTTTGTTCGCCAGCATGACAGAGGTGCAGCGCACCATTCTGGGTTTCATGATTGTGCAGATCAAAGGCGAGCCCGCGCAGCGCGAGGCGGCAATTCAGTTTCTCATTGCGACCGGAGTGAAAATCTGTGATGTCTGAACTCTTTGAAACCGCCGTGACCGGCGATCAGTTCCTTACGGCGATGCAGGACACGCTGATCATGGTAGGGCTGTCGCTGGGTTTTGGTTCACTGCTGGGTCTGCCGCTTGGCGTTATCCTGGTGGTCTGCCGTCCAGGCGGCATTCAGCCGCAGCGTCTGGTGCATCAACTGCTGAATCCGATCGTAAACATCATCCGCTCACTGCCGTTCATTATTCTGCTCATCACTATTCTGCCGCTGACGCGCCTGTTAGTGAACACCACCATCGGCACGGCGGGGGCTATTGTGCCGCTGGTGATATTTATTGCGCCCTATATTTCCCGGCTGGTGGAGAGTGCGCTGCTGGAGGTCGATGAGGGCATTCTGGAGTCAGCGAATGCGATGGGGGCGACGACGTTGCAGACCATCTGGTATTTCATGATTCCGGAAGCCGCCTCTTCGCTGGTGTTAGCCCTGACCACTGCCACTATTGGTCTGCTGGGTGCGACGGCGATGGCGGGCACGGTGGGTGGCGGCGGCATTGGCGACCTCGCGATAACTTACGGCTATCAGCGTTTCGATGCTTTCGCCACGATTTCTACCGCGCTGGTGCTGATTGTCATTGTCCAGCTTCTGCAAACCCTGGGTACGCGTCTTTCACGCCGTATCCGACGCGAGTGAACCATGAAAAAGAATGATTTAGCCGTGATGCACTGGGGCACCTATCACGTCACCATCGACGGCGATACGCTGACGTCGGTCAGGCCGGTGGCGTGGGATCGCAATCCCTCTGCCATCGGGCAATCTTTGCCAGGCGCGGTGCAAAGCGAAACCCGCGTCAGAAATCCGGCTGTCAGGCTGGGTTATCTGCAGAACAGAAGCGCTTCACGCAGCGGACGCGGCAAAGAGCCGTTTGTCGAGGTGAGCTGGGAGGTGGCGTTGCAACTGGTGGCGGAAGAACTTGCGCGGATCAAAGCAGAGCACGGTAATAAGGCGATTTATGCCGGTTCGTATGGCTGGTCCAGCGCCGGACGTTTCCATCATGCCCAGAGCCAGCTTCACCGCTTCTTTAACTACTAGGGTGGCTACACTGCCAGTACCAATACTTACAGCATCGCCGCCGGTGAACGGACGCTGCCGCACATCATCGGTAATCTGGATGAGTTACAACGTCACCATACTCACTGGCCGGTGCTGGCAGAACATTGCGAACTCTTTGTGGCGATTGGCGGATTGCCGCTGCGCAATGCGCAGGTCAATGGCGGCGGCGCGAACGATCATGCGCTGGCGCACTGGCTGACTACGCTGCGGCAAAATGGCACCCGGTTTATCAATATCAGCCCGGTCAGGAACGATCTGGCTGGGGTAGCGGATGCGGAGTGGCTGGCGATAAAGCCCGGCTCCGATACGGCGCTGTTGCTGGCCATCGGGCAGGTATTAATAGCGGAATCCCTTTATAACGCGTCCTTTGTGGCGCGTTATACCGTGGGTTTTGAAACCTATGCGGCTTATCTACAGGGTGAGCATGATGGCATCACGAAAACGCCAGAATGGGCCGCTCCGCTGACCGGGCTTGCAGCCGATCAGATCCGGACGCTTGCCCGACAGATGGCGACTCACAAAACGATGATCAATATTGCCTGGTCAGTGCAACGGGCGCGGCAGGGCGAGCAGGCGTTCTGGGCCACGGTCGCGACCACCGCACTGCTGGGCCAGATTGGCACGCCCGGCGGCGGACTGGGGTTTGGATACGCGTCAACCAATCTGGCCGGAGCCGCCCGGCGTCAATTCTCCGGCCCGAGACTGCCGGCCGGCCATAAACCGGTGCAGCAGACCATCCCGGTCGCACGCATTGCCGACATGTTGCTCAATCCCGGCGGCCATTATGAGTTTGACGGGCAACAGCGAACCTATCCCGACATCCGGCTGGTCTACTGGGCGGGCGGCAATGTCTTCCATCATCATCAGGATATCAACAAGCTGATACGCGCCTGGCAGCAGCCGGATACCGTGATTGTGCACGAGCAGTTCTGGACGGCGCAGGCCAAATTTGCCGATATCGTGCTGCCCGCCACCACCTCGCTGGAGCGCGAGGATATCGGCAGCGCCAGCAACGACGGCTTCATTATCGCCATGCCGCAGCATCTGCCGCCATTTGGTGCTGCAAAATCGGATTACGCGATCTTTACTGCTCTGGCGCAGCGGCTCGGTTTTGCTGACGCCTTTACCCAGGGGCGCGATGAGTGCCAGTGGCTTGAAGCCATCTACGAAGACTCCCGGCCACGTGCAGCGGAGCAGGGCATTGAACTGCCGCCCTTTGAGACCTTCTGGTCACAGGGCGTGGTGGAATATCCCGCGCCTGACACGCCGCAGATCCTGCTCAAAGCATTTCGCGATAACCCGGAGGCAGCACCGCTCAGCACGCCATCAGGAAAAATCGAACTCTTTTCTCAGCAGGTGGCTGACTTTGGCTATGAAGAAGCGCCCGGCTTTGCCTTCTGGTATCCGGAAGAATATCAGGAGCAGCAGGAGGAGAAGCAGCGGTGGCCGTTGCATCTGCTCTCCAGCCAGCCGCGAACCCGGCTGCATAGCCAGTACGATCATGGTCGCGTCAGTCGGGCCACTAAAATTGCCGGGCGTGAGCCGCTGTGGATGCATCCGGAGGATGCGGCTGCGCGCGGCATTGAGGAGAACAGCATCGTGAAAGTGTTTAACGATCGCGGCGCGTTGCTGGCGGGTGTGCATCTGACGCAGGATATCCTGCCAGGGGTGGTGCAGATGTCGACGGGGGCCTGGTATGACCCGCTCGATCAGCGGGAAGGGTTGCCGCTGGATAAGCACGGCAATCCCAATGTGCTGACGCAGGATACTGGCAGTTCCAGGCTGGGCCAGGGGTGTAGCGCACAGACCTGTTTTGTGGAGATCGCGCTTTATCAGGAGAGGTTGCCGGAGATTACCGCGTGGTCACCGCCAGCGTTTGTTCGCTGGAACGCAGAGTAATCTGCGGGTGGGAGAGCCGCGATGTGGTGGGATATTCCCATCCGCTGCATATCCATAGCAGGATTAGTTGGTAGTTAACGCATAACTGCAATGGCACTGTAACGCTATTCCATGCCAACAGAGTGTCTACCATGAGCGCGTTAACCCCAGCAGAATTGCCGGTCATTGATTTCGCATTATTGTCAGGTAATCCACAGCAGCAGCAACAGGTTCTGGAAAAATTAAGCCAGGCCGCGCGTGATGTCGGTTTCTTCTATTTAATTAATCACGGCATCGACCGTCAATTATTAGATGAGGTTCAGCACGTCGCCCGGAAATTCTTTGGCCTGCCGCAGGCGGATAAATCTGCGGTGGCGATGGCTAACTCGCCGCATTTTCGCGGCTACAACCTGGCGGGCGTGGAAATAACGCGAAGCCAGCCCGATTATCGCGAGCAGTTTGATATTGGTGCGGAACGGGAAGCCCTGCCCGTGACCGCCGATTCACCCACCTGGCAGCGGATGCAGGGGCCGAATCAGTGGCCGGAAACCTTACCTGAACTGCAGACCGTGGTCACCCGCTGGCAGCAGCAGATGACGGCAGTCGCGCTGGAACTGCTGCGCGCCTTTGCGGAAGCACTGAACCTGCCGCGCAACGCTTTCGACAACCTCTACGGCGACTATCCCAACGAACACATCAAACTGATTCGCTATCCGGGCCGCACCGAGGGCGAATCACGTCAGGGTGTGGGTGCGCATAAAGATTCGGGTTTCCTGACCATGTTATTGCAGGACGACCAGCCGGGTTTGCAGGTTGAAGTGACCCCGGACAACTGGATCGATGCCTCGCCGCTGCCGGGTGCATTCGTGGTGAACATTGGCGAACTGCTGGAGCTGGCGACCAACGGTTATCTGCGCGCCACGGTGCATCGCGTGGTGTCACCGCAGCAGAACAATGAGCGCTTATCCATCGCCTTCTTCCTTGGCGCACAACTCGACGCCGTCGTGCCAATCTACCAACTTCCACCGCAGCTGGCTGAAAAGGCACAGGGACCGAGCAGCGATCCGCTTAATCCACTGCTGCGCGAAGTCGGCTGGAACTACCTCAAGGGCCGGTTGCGTTCGCATCCGGAGGTCGCCCAGCGTTTCTACCCTGAACACAACACCCACTAATAACGATAAGAGATAAATGATGATGATTAAAAAGCGCTTTCTGGTTCTTGCCGGTCTTTCACTGCTGATTGCTCAAAGCTTACAGGCGGCACCGCTGCGCGTGGCGGCGGATCCCTTGCCGCACGCGGAAATCCTTGAGTATGTCAAAACCCTGGATCCAAAACTGGATATCAAAATTGTTGAGCTGAGCGGCGGCGTGAATGCCAATGAACTGCTGGCATCCGGGGACGTTGACGCCAACTACTTCCAGCATCTGCCCTACTTAAAAGATCAGGAGAAAGCGCTGGGGAAAACCTTTGCGGTGGTCGCCAGCGTGCACATTGAGCCGCTGGGGATCTACTCGCGCAAGGTGAAATCGCTGGCGGCGTTGCCAGAGGGCGCCAGTATTGCTGTACCGAATAACACCACCAACCTGAGCCGTGCGCTGTGGCTGTTGCAGGACAAGGGGGTGATCAAACTGAGTGCCAAGGGCGAAGCGGGTTCGACGCTGGTGACGCCGAAAGATATCAGCGAAAATCCGAAGAAAATTAAAATCGTCGAGATTGAATCGCCCCAGTTGCCTCGCTCGCTGGATGACGTAGATGCCGCCGTCATTAATGGTAACTACGCGCTGGAAGCCGGGCTGACGCCAGCGAAAGATGCGCTGGGTCTGGAGTCGGCGGCGCATAACCCATACGCCAACCTGCTGGTGACGACGCCTGAACTGGCGAAAGATCCGCGCGTGTTACAGCTGGCGAAAGATCTGCGCTCGCCTCAGGTGGCGGAGTTTATCCGTAAAAATTATCAGGGCTCTGTGATTCCGGTCGCGGACCAGCAGCATGATTAAAATCAGCCATCTCAGCAAACATTACGCTGGCGCCTTTGCGCCAGCGTTAGACGACATCTCGCTCACCATCGAAGAGGGCTCCATCTTTGGTATCCTGGGTCGGAGCGGGGCAGGTAAAAGCACGCTGCTGCGCTGCCTGAACCGGCTGGAGAGTCCCTCCAGTGGGCGGATCGAGATTGACGGGCAGGATATTGCCGCGATGAGCCTGGCGCAACTGCGCCAGCAACGACAGCAGATGGGGATGATCTTCCAGCACTTTAATCTGCTGCACTCGCGCAACGTGCATGACAACGTCGATCTGGCGCTGGAGATTGCCGGGGTGCGAGCAGCGGAGCGCCGTCAGCGGGTAGCCGAATTGCTGAAGCTGGTGGGGCTGGAGTCTTTTGCGGACGCCTGGCCGTCACAGCTCTCCGGTGGACAGAAACAGCGCGTCGGCATCGCCCGTGCGCTGGCCGCCCGACCCCGTTATCTGTTGTGCGATGAGGCGACCAGCGCGCTGGACCCCGAAACCACCACCTCGATTCTCGATCTGCTTGCCGATATTCAGCAGCAGCTCAATATCACCATCGTGTTGATCACCCATGAAATGGCAGTGGTAAAGCGCATCTGTGACGGTGCGGCGCTGCTGGAAAATGGCCAGCTGGTCGAAAGCGGCACTCTGAGCCAGATCATGGGACGTGAAGAAGGCCGCCTGCGCAAAATGCTGCTGAAGGATGGCGAAGCCGATCGGGCGTTTATCGAAAAATATCAGCGTGAGGCATTAACACGATGCGTAGCATGAGTCGTGACCGGTTTCAGGAACTGCTGCTGAACGCCACGGGCGAAACCCTCTATATGGTGTTGCTGGCGGCCCTTTTCACCGTCGCGATAGGCTTGCCGGTCGGCGTGCTGCTGTTTCTGACCCGGCCGAAAGGTATTCTGCCAAATCGCGCGATTTCCCTGCTGCTGAATACGCTGGTGAACACCGGACGCGCATTGCCGTTTGTGGTGCTGCTGATTGCATTGATTCCCTTTACCCGTCTTCTGGTCGGTACCACGCTGGGCAGTACCGCCGCGATTGTGCCGATTACCCTGGGCGCATTTCCCTTCTTTGCCCGTATCGTCGAGAACGCGCTGGATGAGGTCGATCGCGGCCGGATTGAAGCGGTAGTCTCGATGGGCGGCACGCTGTGGCATATCGTCAGCCGGGTGCTGTTGCCGGAAGCGCTGCCCGCGCTGGTGGCCGGAATTACCCTGACCATTGTGATGCTGATTGGCTTCTCGGCGATGGCGGGCGTGGTCGGTGGCGGCGGGCTGGGGGATCTGGCGATTCGCTACGGCTATCAGCGCTTCGATAACCAGATCATGGCGGCCACCATTGTGGTGTTGCTGGCGCTGGTGATGTTAATCCAGAAACTCGGCGACCGGCTGGTGCGCTCGCTGGCTTATCGTCGTTAAGGAGTAACGATGTTTCGTGTGATGTCGCCGAAAGGCTATCTGCAACGGCCAGGACTGCGGTCTGAAGTGGGTGAGATTATCCGGCCGCTGGCCTCGCATATTCATATTCTCACGTCGCCGCACGCCTGGCAGGCGGTGAATCCGGCGATGAGCATCAGCCTGGAACAGGCGGGTATCCGCTGGCAACTCGACATGCTGACCGGTGAGTGTTCCGATGCGGCGATTGCTGCCCTGCAACATCAGGTGCAGACGCACGGAGCCACCCTGATTCTGGCCGTCGGTGGCGGGCGGGTGCTGGATTGTGCCAAAGCAATCAACGATGCCCTGCCGGATGTCCGGCTGGTGAACTTCGCCACGCTGGCCGCCACCTGTGCCGCCTGGTCTCCGCTGGCGATTATCTATAACGAACAGGGCGGTCATCTGCGCAGTCAGCCGCTCAACGCCATGCCGGAATGGATTCTGGTGGATAGCGAAGTGATCGCCCGAAGCGATGTGCGCTTTCTGCGGTCCGGTATTGTCGATGCGCTGGCGAAATGGTTTGAATTTGAGCCTTATCAGCGACAGACGCCGCACCGGATGGCGCTGGATCTCAAAGTTGCTGCCGCCTGGCAGGCGGTGACGGTGCTGAAACAGTGGGGCGAAACGGCTGTGGCCGATAACATCAATCAGCAGGTTACGCCGGCGCTGGAGAAAGTGATTGAAGCCAATATTGTGCTGGCGGGACTGGCAAACAGTATTCAGGATGCGATGGCGACCCCCGGCTTTGCCCATGTTATCCACGATCGTCTCACTCATCAGCCTGAACTGCATCACTGGCTGCATGGCGAAAAAGTCGGTTTCAGCCTGCTGATTCAGTCCTGGATTGAACAGCAGGGCAAGCAGGTCGAACCTGAACTGTTGGCGTTGTTACGCCGTTTTCATTCGCCCCTGACGCTGCCCGCGGCAATCAATGCCGACAGAGTCCGGCAGATTGCGCAGCAGATCCGCTTTCCTTCGGCCAGCCTGGCGCATCTTCCTTTTACGTTCGACTCTCATCTGCTTGAGCAGGCCTTTCTGGCGACCGGTGCGCCTGAACAGTAAATGCGGTCCGCAAATTCAGCAGTCGTTACGGCTTGATAACCTACCAATAGTAACTTACCTTTAGTAGCTTAATGGCTGACAAGGTAAGGTGATGACGATGCATGCATTAATAGTAACTTCCCATCCCAATCAGGATGCGCATACCCACCGCGTAGCGGACCAGCTGGCGCAGGGCATTATCGCGACAGGCTACCATACGGCTGAAAAGGCCGATCTGGCGGCTGAAGGGTTTGATCCCCGTTTCACGCTTAGCGATCACCAGCTTTTCAACGGGCAGGGGGTGGCGACGCCCGATGTACTGGCCGAACAGCAGCGGCTGGATCGCGCCGATGCGCTGGTGCTGGTCTATCCGGTTTACTGGTGGTCATTCCCGGCACAGCTCAAAGGCTGGATCGACCGGGTCTTTATTGCGGGTTGGGCTTTTGATGAGGAGGATGGCCAGCTGGTTAAACGCCTCGGCCACCTACCCGTTCATCTGGTGGCGATTGGCGCGGCGGAAACCCGCACTTTTCTGCGACGCGGCTATTTCGCCAGTATGCGAAATCAGATTGATAACGGCATCTTTGATTTTTGTGGTGCGCCGGTGGTGACCAGCGAGCTGTTGCTGAGCGGCGATGAAGGTTATCCTGAGTCGCACTATCGGCTGGCGCAGCAACTGGGTCAGCGTGTGTTCGCCCATCAGGAATAACATGACCGTTGAAAAAGCACCCCGTAAGCGTCTGTCACGCGAGGCCCGACGCAGGCAGTTGTTGGACGTCGCGTGGCAGATAATGCAAACCGAAGGCAGCGAGGCGCTGACCCTGGCGCGGGTCGGGGAAGCGGCGGGGGTCAGTAAACCGGTGGTGTATGACCATTTCACCACCCGTCATGGGCTGCTGGCGGCGTTGTATGACGATTTTGATCGCCGCCAGAGCGACCTCATGGAAGCGGCGATGAATGCCGCACCAATGCAGCTGCAACAAAAAGCGGAGATACTCGCCGCCTGCTACGTCGATTGTGTGATGACCGAGGGCCGCGAAATACCTGAACTGATTTCAGCGCTCAGCACCTCACCGGAGCTGGCTACTGTCAAACGGCACTATCAGCTCGACTATATCGCTCGCTGTCAGCGCTGGTTTGCGCCGTTCGCTGGCAGCAACGGGATTCCCGAAGCCGGTATGTGGGGTTTGCTGGGCGGCGCGGATGCCATCGCAGGTGCGGTGGCACGCGGCGATGTCGGTCAGCCGGAAGGAGAGCAGGCGATAACGGCCATGGTCGTGGCGGTGGTGGCAGGCAATCGTGCGTCGGGATCGGCGTAGCATAAAAAAGGCGGCCCGCAGGCCGCCGAATCATTCAACCACAACAGGCGTTGTGTAAGCAGTGGCAACGTACAATGATGATCGTTTAGCCTTTCACCCCGCCCGCAGTTAAACCGCTCACCAGCCAGCGCTGAGCCAGCAGGAACACCAGGGTAATCGGAATCGCGGAGAGCACCGCGGCAGCGGCAAAATCTCCCCATAAATAGTTCTGCGGATTAAGATACTGCTGCATCCCGACTGCCAGGGTGTAGCTGTTCACGTCGCGCAGCAGCAGCGACGCAACCGGCACTTCTGTCACCGCAGCGATAAACGCCAGAATAAACACCACCGCCAGAATCGGCACCGACAGCGGCAGCAGCACCAGCCGGAATGCCTGCCACGGTGTTGCGCCATCCAGCGCGGCGGCCTCTTCCAGTGAACCGTCGATCGTTTCAAAATAGCCTTTAATCGTCCAGACATGCAGCGCGATACCCCCCATATAGGCGAAGATCACGCCACCGTGGGTATTCAGCCCGATAAAGGGCAGATACTGGCCGAGGCGATCAAACAGCGCATAGAGCGCCACCAGCGACAGTACCGCCGGGAACATCTGGAAAATCAGCATCCCCTTTAGCAGGCTGGCTCGACCGGTGAAGCGCATGCGCGCAAACGCATAGGCGCAGGTGGTAGAAAGCGCCACAATGCCCAGCGCACTGATCGCCGCAATCTTGATCGAGTTCCATAACCACAGCAGCACCGGGAAGGGCGGCGGAGTGACGCTTCCATCCGCATGTTCAACGCTAAAGCCCAGCGCCAGCCGCCAGTGCTCCCAGGAGATCTGGTCCGGGATCAGGCTGCCGGTAGCGAAGTTACCGGCACGCAGGGAAATCGCGATCACCATCAGCAGCGGGAAGAGAATCGCCGCGATAAATAACAGCAGCAGCAGATGCGTGGTGAACAGACGCAGCCGTTGTGATTTGGGTTGTACCATAGCCATAACAACTCCTTAGCGCCTGGTCCATCAGGCTATTAATCGAATTTCATCCGCGAGGCTTTCAGGTTAATCACCGCCAGCGCACCTACCAGCAGGAAGATCAGCGTGGCAATCGCCGCTGCCAGACCAAAGTCCTGCCCGCCGCCGCCTTCAAAGGCGATACGCCAGGTGTAGTTCACCAGCAAATCGGTATAACCGGCTGGTGTGGTAGTACCGAGGCGATCCGGCCCACCGTTGGTCAGCAACTGCACCAGCACAAAGTTATTAAAGTTGAAGGCAAAGCTGGCAATCATCAGCGGCATCAGTGGCTTCAGCAGTAGCGGCAGTGTAATCAGGAAGAAGTTCTGTAGCGGCCCTGCACCGTCCATCGCCGAGGCTTCATAGAGATCGTCGGGAATCGCTTTCAGCAGCCCCATGCAGAGGATCATCATGTAGGGATAGCCGAGCCAGGTATTGACGATAATCAGCATGGTGCGCGCCAGCGTCGGATCGCTGAACCAGGCGGGCTTCACACCAAACAACGCGCTGAGCATCACGTTGATCTCACCAAAACTCTGGTTAAACAGCCCTTTGAAAATCAGAATCGAGATAAACGCCGGCACGGCATAGGGCAGAATCAGCATCACGCGATAGACCGCTTTGCCGCGCAATGCTTCCCACTGCACCAGACAGGCCAGTACCATCCCCACAGCCACGGTCAGCACCACGGTGATCAGCGAGAAGAGCAGCGTCCAGCCAAATATCGCCAGGAACGGCTTCTGAATCCCTTCGTCGGTAAAGACCCGCACAAAGTTTTTCCAGCCGGTATTCACGGTGAAACCAGGGCTTAAGGTTTCGTTGTCCCAGTTATTGTCCGCGTTCATGGCCTGATAGAAGCCGGTCTGCGGATTAGCCCGATAATGCGTGCCGCTCTGCTGGTTAATCAGCTCGTCCTGCGCGCCCACCCGATAGAGTGGCTGGGTGCCGGAGAACTGACGCAGTGAACTCATCCGCAGCTGACGGCCATCCGGCAGTTCAGCGCGGATCTGGCTCAGCGCCTGACGGTTAGTGGTGATCACTCTTAAGGTCGCCCGTTCGCCAGCGGGAGGCTTCGCGGGGGCCATTTTCAGCGTCTGTTCCGGGCCAAACTGAAACGGCGGCGAGACAAAGTCTGCTTTGCCATCGTTCAGCACCAGCTGCCAGCGATCGCCAGCCGGGAATAGTGAAAAACTGACTGTGTCACCCGACTGGAAGGTGCGGCCCAGCAGCACCTGCTGCGCCCGCTCAAAGGTGAGCTGGTTGGTGCTGCTGTAGTTTGTAAAGGCAATAGCGATGGTGCAGGCGAGAGGGAACAGCACAAACAGCGCCATTCCGGCCACGCCGGGATAGACATAACGCCACGCATAGGCGCGACGATTAGCAAAAATCCACAGCCCGGTCGCACTGAGGATCAGCGTCAGCAGCGCAAACAGATATTCGCCCTGCGCGTACATCAGCACCAGCAGATAGCCGACCAGCAGACAGCAGATCCCGATGAGAACGCTTTTCAGCAGCAGACTGCGCGTTTTCGGTTTTCCTGACATGATGCGGTTTTCCTTAACGGTCACTCAAGCCGGGGATGACCCCGGCAGGGAGGTATTACTTCTTCAGACGGGCCTGGGCGTCTTTCAGTGCGGCGTCAACGCTCTGTCGACCGCCCAGCGCGTTCAGGGTGGCGGTGCGCATCGCATACCAGAATGCCGCCATCTGCGGGATATTCGGCATGATGTCGCCCTGTTTAGCGTTGCTCATGGTGGCGGCGATACGCGGATCTTTCTCCAGCGTCTGCTGGTAAGATTTCAGCGCCACGGCACCCAGCGGCTTGTCTTTGTTAACCATTTCCAGTCCGGAATCGGTCAGCAGATAGTTCTCCAGGAACTCTTTCGCCAGCTCTTTGTTAGGACTGGCGGCGTTGATCCCGGCGCTCAGCACGCCGACAAAGGCTTTCGAGGGCTTGCCGTTCAGCGTGGGCAGTTCAGTGACGCCATAGTCGATGCCGCTCTTGTCGAGGTTGCCCCAGGCCCATGGACCATTAACGGTCATGGCGGTTTCGCCTTTGTTAAAGGCGGCTTCAGCAATGGAGTAATCGGTGTCGGCATTCAGGGTTTTGGCTTTGACCTGATCGACCAGGAACTGCATGCCCGCTTTCGCCCCGGCGTTGTCGACGCCGACATCTTTCACGTCGTAATGTCCGTCGGTGAGTTTAAAGGCGTAAGCCCCGCCAGCGGCCAGCAGTGGCCAGGTGAAGTAGGGCTCCTGCAGGTTAAACATGATGGCGCTTTTGCCTTTGGCGCGCAGTTGCTTGTCAAGACCCGCCATCTCTTCCCAGGTTTTTGGCGGGTTCGGCAGCAGTTTTTTGTTGTAAATCAGTGACAGCGCTTCAACCGAAATCGGATAACCAATCAGCTTGCCGTCGAAGCGCACCGCGTCCCATGTGAACGGAACGATCTTCTCGCGGAAGCTGGCATCCGGCGTCACTTCCGCCAGCAGGCCCGACTGCGCGTAGCCGCCAAAACGGTCATGCGCCCAGAAGATAATGTCCGGGCCATCGCCGGTTGCCGCGACCTGTGGATACTTCTCTTCCATTTTGTCAGGATGTTCGACCGTGACTTTAATGCCGGTCTCCTTCTCAAATTTCTTACCCACTTCGGCCAGGCCGTTGTAGCCCTTGTCACCGTTAATCCAGATGACCAGTTTACCTTCCTCAATTTTTGCCATCGCGCTGGCTGAAAAGAGCACAGCAGAGAGGGCCGAAAGGGCCAGAATTCTTGCTCCGGTTTTCATCGTCATAAATCCATCCTGTTAGCGGAAGTGGTGAATGCTCTGTCGGCATCATTGTGCGTATCCACACCGGCATCTCATCCTCCTCCGCTCTACGCCCCTGACGCCGTCGCTGTGATCGCGCTGGCAAAAAGCCCCTGAAGCGGGCGCTAACGCGGTAAAAAATCCATTGGGTCTGCGTTAGCGATCACAAAAAAGCGCGGCAGCGCGCGCGCCGCGGCGTCAGCCCGCGTTTCTCCTCCTCCCGCCTCCTCCCCCAGCAGTTTGCGTTATGGCGGAGGATGTTACTGATTGTTTCCTCTCGCATAGTGAGCCCCGGAACCCGTCTGCCACGAAGCAGACACGACTATGCAGCTAAGAGGGAAGGGATCATGGCGAGCGTTGTGTTACGCAATGTCACGAAAGCCTGGGGCGATACGGTGGTATCGAAAGATATCGATCTCACCATTCGTGAAGGGGAATTTGTTGTTTTCGTCGGCCCATCAGGCTGTGGCAAATCGACGCTGCTGCGCATGATTGCCGGACTGGAAACCATCACCAGCGGCGAGCTGTTAATCGGCGACCAGCGGATGAATGAGGTGCCGCCTGCTGAACGCGGCATCGGCATGGTGTTTCAGTCCTATGCGCTCTATCCCCATCTGTCGGTGGCGGAAAATATGTCTTTCGGCCTCAAGCTGGCCGGCGTAAAAAAAGCGGAGATCCATCAGCGCGTCAATCAGGTAGCAGAGATTCTGCAACTGGCGCACCTGCTCGATCGGCGGCCTAAAGCTCTCTCTGGCGGTCAGCGTCAGCGCGTGGCGATTGGCCGCACGCTGGTGGCGGAACCGCGCGTCTTCCTGCTGGATGAGCCGCTGTCGAACCTCGATGCCGCGCTGCGCGTCCAGATGCGGATCGAGATCTCCCGTCTGCATAAGCGTCTTAAGCGCACCATGATTTACGTCACCCACGATCAGATCGAAGCGATGACGCTGGCTGACAAGATTGTGGTGCTGTATGCCGGGCGCATTGCGCAGGTCGGCAAGCCGCTTGAGTTGTACCACTATCCCGCCAACCGCTTTGTCGCCGGGTTTATCGGCTCACCAAAAATGAATTTCCTGCCGGTCAAAGTGACCGCCACTGCCATCGATCAGGTTCAGGTGCGGCTGCCGAATCAGCAGCTGGTCTGGCTGCCGGTTGACAGCGCCGGGGTGCAGGTTGGCAGCAACATGTCACTGGGCATTCGCCCTGAACATCTGCTCTCCAGCGATATCGCCGACGTCACCCTTGAAGGGGAAGTGCAGGTGGTGGAACAGCTGGGGCATGAAACACAGATCCACATCGAGATTCCCGCTATCCGTCAGAACCTGGTCTACCGCCAGGAGGACGTCGTGCTGGTAAAAGAGGGCGCCATCCTCGGTATTGGCCTGCCGCCCGAGCGTTGTCACCTGTTCCGCGAGGACGGGAGCGCGTGCCGCAGGCTGTATCAGGAGCCGGGTGTATAGCCCTGCCAAAAACAATAAAAGCAATGACCTCAGGAGATAGAAAATGTTAACTCTGCGCAAACTCCCCATCGCCGTTGCCGTCGCGGTGGGAACCCTCTCCGCCCCGACGATGGCGGTGGATTTTACCGGTTACGCCCGTTCCGGCATTGGCTGGACCGGCAGCGGTGGCGAACAGCAATGTTTCCAGGCCACCGGCGCCCAAAGCAAATACCGTCTGGGCAATGAATGTGAAACCTACGCCGAACTGAAATTAGGCCAGGAAGTGTGGAAAGAGGGCGACAAGAGCTTCTATTTCGACACCAACGTTGCTTACTCCGTGGCGCAGCAGAATGACTGGGAAGCGACATCACCCGCTTTCCGTGAAGCCAACGTCAAAGGTAAAAACCTGATCGACGCACTGCCGGGTTCCACCATCTGGGCCGGTAAGCGTTTCTATCAGCGTCATGACGTTCACATGATCGACTTCTACTACTGGGATATCTCCGGTCCGGGTGCCGGTCTGGAAGATGTGGATCTGGGCTTCGGTAAGCTCTCGTTCGCCGCAACCCGTTCATCTGAAGCGGGTGGCTCTTACACCTTCTCCAGCGATCGTATCCGTGACTTCGCCACCAGCACCGCCAACGACGTGTTTGATGTGCGTCTCGCCGGAATGGAAACCAACCCGAACGGCGTGCTGGAACTGGGTGTCGATTATGGTCGTGCCAATGCGCGTGACGGCTACCGCATTGAAGATGGTGCGTCGAAAGATGGCTGGATGTTCACCGCTGAACATACCCAGAGCATGCTGAAAGGCTACAACAAGTTTGTGCTGCAATACGCCACGGACGCGATGACTTCGCAGGGCAAAGGCGTGCCGCAGGGCACCAATATCAATAACAACGGCGATATGTACCGCGTTCTCGATCACGGCGCGATCTCGCTGGCGGAACGCTGGGACCTGATGTACGTCGCCATGTATCAGAACATCGATCTGGACAACAACCGGGGCACCGAGTGGTACACCGTGGGTGTGCGCCCGATGTACAAATGGACGCCAATCATGAGCACCCTGCTGGAGCTGGGCTACGACAACGTCAAATCGCAGCAGGCGAACGAGCGCAACGGCCAGTACAAAGTGACGCTGGCTCAGCAGTGGCAGGCGGGTGACAGCATCTGGTCACGTCCGGCGCTGCGTCTGTTTGCAACCTACGCCAAATGGGATGAGAAGTGGGGCTACAGCAAAGATAACTCCGGTGATCTCACCTCCTTCGCCTCTGCGGACTCCACTGGGAACGGTATCCTGACCAACAGCCGTGGCAAAGACGACGAAGTGACCTTCGGCGCGCAGATGGAAATCTGGTGGTAAGCCAGAACCTGTTCTGACGGGCGCGGTGACGCGCCTGATGGATCTCTTTGGTCGCGGTGTGCCATTGCCTGGTTCACACCGCGACCTGCAATAAGGTACGCATAATGAAAATGAAAAAACTGGCTGCACTCTGCCTGGGTGCGGCGTTACTGACAGGACACGCGCTTCCCGCCCTGGCGGAGGTCAATCTGGTGCCGCAGGATCTCTCTTCCGCACCCGTCGTCGCCCCTGAAACATTACAGCGCCTGAGCTGGCAGCCGCTGGCGGCCTCTCAGACGCAGACCACAAAACTCGCCAGCAGCGGACAGACGCTGAATGCGCCCCACATCGCCGGACCGGTCGCGGCTTACAGTCTGCCCGCGAATATCGGCGAACTGACGCTGACGCTGAGCAGTGAAGTGGCGAACGGTCAGGTCTATGCGCCTAACGTGCTGGTGCTGGATGAAAATCTGCGCCCTGCGGCGTGGTTCCCCAGCCGCTACTTTACCTATCAGAAGCCGGGGGTGATGGCGGCAGATCGGCTGGAAGGCGTGATGAAATTAACTCCGGCGCTGGGCCAGCAAAAGATTTACCTGCTGGTATTCACTACCGACAGCGATCTGACCCAGACCACCACGCTGCTCGATCCGGCTAAAGCCTACGCTCAGGGCACCGGCCATGCCGTGCCGGATATTCCCGATCCAGTCGCCAGTCACAGCCGCGAAGGCACCATCAAGCTGAAGATGCAGACCAGTTCCGGCTCCTCGATTCTGGTCGGGCCGCTGTTTGGTTCATCCGGCCCGGGTTCGGTCACCGTGGGTAACGGCGCACCGGCGGCTTCGGCTTACAGCGCAGCACCTGCCCCTGCTCCGGCCGCAGCGCCCGCGCCAAAAGCCCGTGCGGAGCCGATCATGAGCGATACCGAGAGTTATTTTAATCAGAAGATCACCCAGGCGGTGAACAGCGGCAATATCGACAAGGCGCTGAAACTGCTGGATGAAGCCGAGCGGCTGGGGTCGACCTCTGCACGGCAAACCTTTATCAGTAGTGTTAAAGGCAAGGGGTGACGCTGCCCCGACGCTATTGATGTTGTCCCATCTGGTGCGCTCTGGCGCACCTTTTTTATTTCGGGCGTCACAGGGTGCGACGGGCAGGCAGCAGAAAACCCTGCTCCGGCGGTTTTCACAACCGGAGCAGGGTTATTGAGGTGTCATAAACAACTTATCGGACCGCTATTTTACGGAAAGGGAGACCGCCTCTTTTGCCCAGTGGCCGGCAAAAGGTTCGGCAGCGATGGCGGCAATGACTGCATCGGTTTGCACGCTGACGAGGTTATAGCGGATAAAGGGATCTTTAGAGAGCGCTATTTTGACCGCGTCGTCGTCGGGATAATTCGCCAGGATATAGCCGCCCGTTCCATCGACGCGGGGACCGGCGAAAATAATATTTCCGCCCACGATATTATCGGCGAGCCATTTTTTATGCCCCGCAGTATGGTGGGCCAGTTCATCCTGATTGTGCAGATAGGTCAGCGTAATGGAATATAACATGGTCACTCCTTAATTAACGGCGGCCACGATGTCAGAAATGGCATTCAGCGCCCGTTCAATCTCGTGCTGGCGAATATCGTCAGATTTGGACGCCCCCTCGGCGCGGATAAAATGAATCTTATCAATGCCGAGAAAACCGAAATACGCGCTGAGATAGCGCTCCTGGAAATCCATTGAGGCAAAGGGGCCGTTTTCATAAAACCCGCCACGCGCTGACGCGACGATCACGGTTCGTCCGCCTGCCAGCCCGACCGGGCCTTTTTCGGTATAGCGAAAGGTTTTACCCGGCTGAGCCAGGCGATCCAGCCAGGCCTTGAGCTGAGTGGGAACCGAAAAGTTATACATCGGCGCGCCAATCACAATGATGTCGCTGGCCATAAATTCGCTGACCAGCTCATCTGATAAGCGATGCTGGCTTTGCGTCTCTTGATCCGCGTCGTTAACACCCAGCGGTCTGAACCCCTGAGCAATACTGGCGGTTAAATGCGGAATGGCATCTTCTGTAAGGTCGCGATAATGAATGCGGGCACTGCTGTCCCGCGCCTGGAGCTGCCGGACAATTTCCGCCGATAATAAGCGCGTGACCGACGTTCCTTCTAAAATACTGGAATCAAGATGAAGAATAGCTGACATGAATCCTCCTGGTGCAGGCGTAGTAATCACTCAATGAGCTGAACGTTAATTCAGGCTTTTTGCTGCTTTTGCAATAAAACGGGCAACATCGTCGGGATGTGAAATAAGTGAAAGATGGCTGGAGCGAAGGGTTTTTGTTTCAGAGCTTGTCTGAGCCACTATTTTTTTCTGCACGTTATAGGGCAGGGCATTATCGTTTTGAGTCAGCAGATACCAGGAGGGTTTATCTCTCCAGGCCGCCTGCTTTATTTTTTCATTAAACGCACGGGCCGCGATGGGCTGCTGAACCGCTGTCAGCTGCTGTACTTTATCTGAAGCGACATCTGCCGCCATGACATGCTGAAATGCCGCCGGGCTGTCGAGCCAGATCAGGCCGTGTGAATCGGGCGTCATACCCTGCATCGGGCTGCCAAGACGGTTTAACAGGTCGCTGACTGACTCCCCGCTGTCGGGCACCAGCGCTGAGAGATAGACGATCCCGCGCACCTTTTCATTGTTGCCCGCCTGCGTCACCACGGCACCCGCCCAGGAGTGTCCGACCAGCAGAACATCGCCGTGCTGACGGGCGATAACCCGCTCGGTGGCGTCAACATCGTCCTGCAGCGAAGTCAGGGGATTCTGCACCGCTGTGACGTGATAGCCTTTAGCCTGCAGACGTTCAATAACCGCAGTCCAGGATGATCCATCGGCAAATGCGCCATGTACCAGCACGATGTTAGTGATGCCTTGTGCATTCACCATCGCGGGCGCGCTCATCAGGGCGGAGAGGGTGATGGCGCAGAGTGATCGAAAGAGCTTCATTAATTCTGTTTCCTTCCGGTATCTTTTGCAGTGAGGAGGGCATATCTGGCCCCTGCTCTGTTGAATCCAGTGTAAGCCGCTGCCTGGCATTGAGTAAGGTGAGAAGAGGGACTAAAAGCATGCAAAAAACGACAAAACGGATCGCGCATTCATGACGGTCCGTATCGCAATCATCGCGCTGGAAGGAAGCCTGCACTCCTCGATCTCCGGTTTGTCCGACATGTTCTGGATTACCCATCAGGCCATGCAAAACCAGCCTGAACAGCCCGCCGGGACAGCAGGGAACCTGTTTGAGGTGCAGATTGTCAGTGCCGACGGTGCGTCGGTACGGGATGCGCAGGGCCGGATGATCACCGTGGATTGCGCCTTTGCAGACGTGGACCAGCCAGATATCGTCATCGCGACCGGCATGGCACTGGGCGCGGATCGCCTGCCGGTTCATATGCCCGGTTTTGTCCGGGCCGCGGGCTGGATAAGACAGCAGTATGAGCGGGGGGCCAGAGTGGCCGGTGCCTGCGCCGGTGCTTTGCTGCTGGGCGAGGCGGGCCTGTTAAATGGTAAGCATTGCACCACAACCTGGTGGCTGTTCCATACCCTGCAGCAGCGTTATCCGGCCGCGAAACCGGTGTGGGGTAAGGCGATGGAAGAGGATGGGCGTGTGCTGACAACCGGCGGGCCGCTGTCGTGGGTGGGTGTGGCGCTGCAGATCATCCGTCGTGAAGCGGGTGGCGACATTGCTAAACTCACCGCAGATATGGCCGTGGCCGACAGCCAGCCTTTATCGCAGCAGGTCTATGCGCCACCGGGTTTCGTCAACACCCGACATCCTTTACTGATGCGCGCAGAAGAAATTATTCGTTATCGCAATCCCGCCATTACCGCCGAAATGCTGGCGGCCGCCCTGCACACCACCGAGCGCACTCTGCAACGCAGACTCAAGGCGCTGACGCAGGAGACGCCGAAAGCTTTTATTACGCGGGTACGGATAGAGTCAGCCTGTGTGTTGCTGGCCAATCCGCAGGCCAACATCCGGGAAGTGGCTGCTGAATGTGGCTACAAAGAGGATACGGCGTTTCGTAAGGCGTTCAGCCAGACGCTCGGTATGACGCCGGTACAGTATCGTAAATGGATCACGGAGAGAAACGCGGAGACCCGCAAGCCGGTCTGATGCTGGCGGCGCGAGCCTTCCCTGGCGCGCGCTCACCTGGCCTCTAATTTGTCCTGTCCTTCCTCATTACCCTCAGCTCTGCACTGACCGCCTGCGGCGTGCCGTCAAATCCCTTAACAGCGATTCGGTTTCTGGAATGCTGAACAGCGTTTCAACATCGACGCTCAGCTTGCGACGCCAGTTCGGATACTCATCGCTGGTGCCGGGAATGTTCACCGGTGCGGCCATATCCAGCCAGTCCTCCGGTTGCAGACCCAGCAGAGCGCTGTGGCTGTCCGCCAGATAGCGCTGCATCGCCCGGTTTAATGCTTGGCTCATGCCGGTGCGACGTGCATCGCGTCCGGCACGTTTCGGCAGCGCACCGACCCGATGCAGACTGTTTAGCAGTGCCTGTTTCGCCCGAAGTCGATCCTGATACAGCCCGGCCAGCACCACTTTGTCCGGATAGAGACCGAGTTGCGCGCCGGTGGTCAGATCGTCACTTTGCCACCAGCCGCGCAGCGTCGGGAGATCATGCGTGGTGGCGACGGCCATTGCCTGCCGGGGCCAGCTGGCGGGCGGGCGAAAACCGGCTTCTGAGGTCTGTTCGAACCAGAGCACTTTGTAGGAGTAAACCCCGCCATCCCGCAGCTTATCGACAATCGCTTCCGGCACGGTGCCAAGATCTTCGCCAATCACCATGCAGCGATGACGCTGGCTTTCCAGCGCCAGAATCGCCAGCAGATCGTCGATGGGATAGTGCACATAAGCCCCGTGCATCGCGCTTTCACCCGCCGGGATCCACCACAGGCGCATTAGCGCCATCACATGATCGATACGCAGCGCGCCGCAGTGGCGCATACTGGCGCGCAGCAGGGCGATCCACGGCTCCCAGGCGCGCTGGCGCATCACCTGTGGATCCATGGGCGGCAATCCCCAGTCCTGGCCACGCGGGCCGAGAATATCAGGCGGTGCGCCGATGCTGGCATCCATACAGTAGAGATCCTGTTCGCTCCAGGTCTCTGCGCCACCCTGCGCGACGCCTACCGCCAGATCGCGGTAAAGGCCAATCGGCATCTGTTGCTGCTGGCAACTGTTCCAGCAGCTTGCAAACTGCTGTGCGGCCAGCCACTGCAGCCAGAGCCAGAATCGCACCTCATCCTGATGCTGTTTCAAAAAGGTCTGCACCGCCGGGCTGCCGGGATTCTGCAACGCCTCCGGCCACACCGGCCAGCCCCAGCGCCCGCTATCCTGCGCCATCTGGTCGGCATGCAGTGCATCAAACAGCGCCTGATGCTGCAGGCTTTCGCCGCCTTCACGAATAAATGCATTAAACGCCTGCACCTCAGGATTGTCGGCGTCACGCTGGGTAAACTGCGGCCACGCCAGGCTCAGCGCCTGAATCTTCAGCCGGGTTACCGCCGCGTAATCGACCCACTCGGCCGCGCGTGCCAGCGCCAGCGCCTGCTGCGTTTCCGGCTGTTGCCACCAGGCCTGCGCGTCGGCACTCCGCTGAAAGTCAGGCACGGCGCTCACATCGATGTAAATCACATTGAGCCAGCGCCGGGATGAAGGGCTGTAAGGACTGGCACTCTCCGGGCTGGAAGGAAACAGCGCATGGATGGGGTTAAGGCCGATAAATGCGCCGCCGCGTGCGGCGACTTCCGGCAGCATCCGGCGCAGATCGCCAAAGTCGCCAATGCCCCAGTTCTGCGCCGAGCGCAGGGAGTAAAGCTGCACGCAGGCGCCCCACAGGGATTCACCGGCCAGCAGTGCCGGCGGTTCATAACAGCGGGCCGGGGCGATAATCACCCGGCACGACCACTGCTGCGCGCCCTGTTGCAGCGTCAGTTGATGATAGCCTTCGGGCAGCGGCGGCAGATGCAGCGGCTGGCCGGGCTGGCAGCGCCCTGAGCTGATCTCACCCGCCTCGCTGAGAAGCTGCCAGTGGGCATCGTCGCTCAGCTGTGGCGACAGGCTCAGCAGATCGCCGCTGCGGAAAATCACCACCGGTGGCAGCGGCGTGCTCAGCGGATTGGGAGGCTGCATCACCGCCAGCAAACGCTGGCGGGTCAGGGTCGGGATCGCCTGTGGCTTGCCGTGAGCATTGATATACTCAGCGGCGATGCCTGCCAGGGGAAAATTATCCATAACCGGATCTCTTTTCATGGCGTTCCTTAGCGTTTCGCTTGCCAGATGCGTTGCTGGTAATCGCGGATCGCGCGATCGGAGCTGAACATGCCACAGCGTGCGGTATTCAGGATGGTGGCACGTGTCCAGGCTTCCTGATCGCTCCACAGCCGTTCCACCTGCGCCTGCGCATCCAGGTAGGGCTGGAAGTCAGCCAGCACCAGATAGGGATCGCCGCCTTCCGGGCCGAGGCTGTGCAGCATCGCGTCAAAGGCGTGGAGATCACCCTGGCTGAAGGTGCCATCTTCCAGCGCCTGTAGCACCTGATTGAGCTGTGGATCTTTTTTGCGCCACTGCGCCGGAGCATAGCCATCCGCTTTTAACGCCACCACCTGTTCCACGGTATGCCCGAAGATAAAGATGTTTTCGCTGCCGACCTGCTCGGCGATCTCGACGTTCGCCCCATCAAGGGTGCCGATGGTCAGCGCACCGTTAAGCGCCAGCTTCATGTTACCGGTGCCGGAGGCCTCTTTACCGGCGGTAGAGATCTGCTCTGAAAGGTCAGCGGCCGGAATCAGGCGCTCGGCGACGGAGACGTTGTAATCGGGAATAAACACCACCTTCAGGCGGTCGCCGATGCGCGGATCCTGATTGATCACCTCTGCCACTTTGTTGATCGCATAGATGATGTTTTTCGCCAGCGCATAGCCCGGCGCGGCTTTGGCACCAAACAGCACCACGCGCGGCGCGCGGTTCGCCTGCGGATCGATGACCAGCGTCTGCCACAGCGCAATGATGTGCAGCAGGCTCAGATGCTGACGTTTGTACTCATGCAGGCGCTTAATCTGCACATCAAACAGCGCGCTGGGGTCGATCTCAATGCCGGTCCGGTTTTTGATCCAGCCAACCAGCGACTGTTTGTTCTGCTGCTTGATGGCGCGATACTCAGCGCGGAAAGCGGCGTCATCCGCAAAAGCCTCCAGTCCCTCAAGGACATCGAGGTCGTTCAGCCAGGGCTTGTTTAAAGTGCGGGTGATCAGCGCACTCAGTGCCGGGTTGCACTGATTAATCCAGCGGCGCGGCGTAATGCCGTTGGTGACGTTATGGAATTTCTCGGGCCACATCTGGTGATATTCCGGGAAGAGATCCTGCACCACCAGTTTCGAGTGCAGCGCCGCCACACCATTGACGGCGAAGCCGCTGGTGACGCAGAGGTTGGCCATCCGCAGCTGGTTATTGTGCACCAGCGCCAGTTTCGCCCATTTTGCTTCATCATCCGGCCAGCGCGCCGTGACAGCTGCCTTAAGCTGCGCGTTCAGGGTGTTGATGATTAGCATATGGCGCGGCAGCAGGCTGCGCACCAGCCGCACATCCCAGCACTCCAGCGCTTCCGGCATCAGGGTGTGGTTGGTGTAGGCAAAGGTGTGCTGGGTGATCTGCCAGGCGCGATCCCAGCTCAGCTGATGCTCATCCAGCAGCAGACGCATCAGCTCGGGGATCGCCAGCGTCGGATGGGTGTCGTTAAGCTGAATGACTTCGTGATCGGCCAGGGTTTCAATGCTGCGTCCGGCCAGATGATGGCGACGGAGAATATCAGCCAGCGCGCAGGCACACTGGAAATATTGCTGCATCAGACGCAGTTTTTTACCGTTCTGATGATTGTCATTGGGGTAGAGCACTTTGGTGAGTTTTTCTGCATCAATACCCTGCTGCTCGGCGCGCAGAAAGTCGCCGTCGTTAAAGCGGCTGAGGTTAAACGGCTGAGCATGTTTCGCCTGCCACAAACGCAGTGGCTGGCTGATGCCATTCTCAAAACCGACCACCGGCAGATCCCAGGCTTCACCGATTAGCTCAAACGCCGGTTGCCACTGCGGATGACCCGCCACCGTCACCACTTTACCGCCCAGCCCGACCCGCACGTTAAGCGCGGCGTTGTGGTTAAACCACGGATAGCGATCGCGCTGCCAGTCATCCGGGCCTTCGACCTGCGCGCCCTGTTCGAAACGCTGGCGGAACAGACCGTACTGATAGTTCAGACCGTAGCCGGTTGCCGGCTGACCCACATTCGCCATCGAATCCAGGAAACAGGCCGCCAGACGACCGAGGCCGCCGTTGCCCAGCGCCGGATCGGTTTCGTTTTCCAGCACGTCGGTCAGTGAAATATTCCAGGCAGAGAGCGCGTCGTTCACCGCGTCATACCAGCCCAGGTTCAGCAGGTTGTTGCCGGTCAGGCGACCGATCAGAAACTCCATCGACAGGTAGTTAACGTGGCGGAGTTCTGTCGGAGCAGGGGGAGCAGGTTGCGCGGCTAGCATATCGGCCAGCGCACCGCTGAGTGCCTGCCACCACTGTGCAGGGGTCATCTCCTGCGCATCGCGCAGGCCAAAACGCTGCCACTGACGGGTCAGGGCAGCGTTGAACTGAATCGGGTTAAATTCGGGCTGTGTCATGGTTGAGGTCCTGTAAAAACAGAAAGTAGGTCAATGTGACGACAGTCTGCCCGTGCAGAAACTTACGCTCATCCTCCTGCAAAGAATTAGCGCAGGAGGATAGGGAGGGTGGAGAGGATGAGGCAATTCCTAAATCGTTGAAGGAGTGTGATAGCGCACGCTTTTGTAAAGTTTAGTTAATGGGTTTACTTGCATTCATCAGACGAAATGCTGAACCTGTGTAAGGAATAATTACGAAGCGTAAAATAATGATGCGCTCGACGAATGGAGAAACGCGCGCCCATGCTCATACCCGCCAAACTCAGCCGACCGGTCCGTCTTGAAGGCACCGTCATCCGTGAAAGATTGCTGCAAAAACTCACCGCTGCCGGTAACTATCGGCTGGTGCTGGTCACCAGTCCGGCGGGCTACGGCAAAACCACACTGGTGTCGCAGTGGGCGGCGGGCAAAAGCGATCTGGGCTGGGTTTCTTTAGATGAGGGCGATAATCAGCCGGAGCGCTTTGCCGATTACCTGATTGCGGCACTGCAACAGGCCACTCACGGCGGCTGTCCCCGCAGTGAACTGCTGGCGCAGAAGCGGCAGTATGTGAATCTTAATGCACTGTTTTCCCAGCTGTTTATCGAGCTGGTGGAGTGGCAGCAGCCGCTGTGGCTGATCGTTGATGATTATCATCTGATCACCAATCCGGTGATTCACGACGCGATGCGCTTTTTCCTGCGCCATCAGCCTGAAAATCTCACCCTGATTCTGATGTCACGTAACCTGCCGCAACTCGGTATCGCGAACCTGCGGGTGCGTGAGCAACTGATTGAGCTGGGCAGCCAGCAGCTGGCGTTCACCCATCAGGAGGCGCGACAGTTTTTTGACTGCCGGCTGGCGGCGCCGCTGGAAAGCGAAGAGAGCAGCCGACTCTGTGATGATGTGGCGGGCTGGGCGACCGCGCTGCAGCTGATCGTGCTGTCGGCGCGACAGGGAGCCAGTTCGGCTCAGCATTCCGCCCGGCGTTTCTCCGGCATCAACTCAAGCCATCTCGCCGACTATCTGGTGGAAGAGGTGCTGGATAACGTCGATCTGCCTACCCGCCATTTCTTACTGAAAACCGCGCTGCTGCGTTCAATGAACGATGAGCTGATCGCCTGCGTCACCCGCGAAGAGAATGGCCAGATGCGGCTGGAGGAGATCGAGCGGCAGGGTCTGTTTCTGCAGCGCATGGACGATTCCGGCTGCTGGTTCAGCTACCATCCGCTGTTTGGCAACTTCCTGCGTCAGCGCTGTCAGTGGGAACTGGCGGCAGAACTGCCTGCGCTGCATCGGGCTGCGGCAGAAAGCTGGATGGCGCAGGGTTTCCCCGGTGAGGCGATCCATCATGCGCTCGCCTCGGGCGATGCCACTATGCTGCGGGACGTGCTGCTGAAGCACGCCTGGACCCTGTTTAATCAGAGCGAGCTGCCGCTGCTGGAAAACTCCCTGAAAGCGCTGCCGTGGGAGATGATGCTGGATAATCCGATGCTGGTGCTGCTGCAGGCGTGGCTGATGCAGACTCAGCATCGCTTCTCTGAAGTCGACAGTCTGCTGGCACGTTTTGAGCAGGCCAGCCGCTGCGACATTGATGCGGCACTGCGCGGTGAATTTAATGCGTTGCGCGCCCAGGTGGCGATCAACGATGGCAATACTGATGAAGCGGAGCGGCTGGCGAAAGTGGCGCTCGACACGCTGCCCGCCAGCCGTCACTACAGCCGCATTGTGGCGACTTCGGTGCATGGCGAAGTGATGCACTGCAAAGGCGAGCTGGATGATTCGCTCAAGCTGATGCGGCAGACCGAACAGATGGCGCGACGCGATGAGGTGTGGCACTACGCGCTCTGGAGCATGATTCAGCAGAGCGAGATTCTGTTTGCTCAGGGCTTTTTGCAGGCCGCTTATGAAATTCAGAGCCGCGCCTTTGTGCTGGTGGACGAGCAGCATCTGGCGCAGTTCCCGCTGCATGAGTTTCTGCTGCGTATTCGTGCTCAGCTGCTGTGGGCCTGGGGCCGACTGGAAGAGGCGGAGCAGGCGGCGCGCGAAGGCATCAAGGTGCTGAATGGTTACCAGCCGCAGCAGCAGATTCAGTGTCTGGGACTGCTGGTACAGTGCTCACTGGCGCGCGGCAATATAGATAATGCCCGCAGCTACCTGAACCGGCTGGAAAACCTGCTGAACAACGGCAACTGGCACAGCGACTGGATCGCCAATGCCGATAAAGTCCGGGTGATCTACTGGCAGATGACCGGCGACAGCCAGAACGCCCGCGACTGGATGCGGCAGACGCCCAAGCCTGCCTTCGCCAACAACCATTTTCTGCAGGGACAGTGGCGGAACATCGCCCGCGCGCAGATCCTGCTGGGTGACGTCAGTCAGGCGGAAGTGGTGCTGGAAGAGCTGAATGAAAATGCCCGCGCCCTGCGCCTGATGAGCGACTTAAACCGTAATCTGCTGCTACTGAATCAGATCTACTGGCAGACCGACCGCAAAGCAGAGGCGCAGCGTGTGTTGATTGAAGCGCTGAAGCTGGCGCGCAGTACCGGCTTTATCAGCCATTTTGTGATTGAAGGCGAGATGATGGCGCAGCAACTGCGGCAGCTGATTCAACTGAACACCCTGAATGAGCTGGACAGCCACCGCGCCCGCCGCATCCTGCTGGAGATTAATAAATATCACCGTCACAAATTCGCCCATTTCGATGAAGGCTTTGTCAGCCGGTTACTCAACCATCCTGACGTGCCGGAACTGATCCGCACCAGCCCGCTGACACAGCGTGAATGGCAGGTGCTGGGGCTGATCTATTCGGGCTACAGCAACGACCAGATTGCCGGTGAGCTGGCAGTGGCTTCGACCACCATCAAAACCCATATCCGCAATCTCTATCAGAAGCTGGGCGTCACCCACCGCAGCGAAGCGATGAATCAGGTGCAGTCGCTGCTGAAAATGATGGGCTATGTCTGACGGTGAAGGCTTAAAGGCTGGCCCCTTCCACCAGCACAAACGTCCCATGCGCTGCTCCGGCGCGCAGCGCCCTGGCGGCCTGATAGGCCGGGCTGTCATAAAAACGTTTGGCTTCAGCAAAAGAGCTGAACTCAAAAACGACATGACGTTCGTGAGCCTCCCCCTCCAGATTTTCATACTGCCCTGATCCGGCAACGAGGGTCGGATTAAATTCCTGCATGGCCTCGCCAGCCGCTCTGGCGTATTCAGCGTAGGCGGCTGGGTCCGATACGGTCACGTGAGCGATTAAATAACCTTTGTTCATTTCTCTCTATCCTTCATGAGTGGGGAAAACCTTCTCTCTGAGAGGGCTCTCCTTGTGGTCGCGTTGTGCGAAATCTGCGGTGTGAAAGCACTCTATTAGCTATCAATAAGGTGATAAATTACGGAAAAAATAACGCACTGTTTCTCTGCAGGAGAACAATGAAAAACCTTGAAGCACTGACGATCTTTGCCCGTGTGGCGGAAATGAAGAGTTTTACTCAAGCCGCTGAAAGCCTGGGGATTCAGAAAGGGCGGGCATCACTGGTGGTCCGGGAACTCGAAAAGGAGACCGGTGCGACGCTGCTGCACCGGACCACGCGCACCGTGCAGTTAACAGAAGATGGCAGAGCTTTTTATGCACGCGCACGGGATTTGCTGGCGGACGTCGAGGAGTTGCAGACCATGTTCGCTCATGTCGGGAGTGCACTGCGTGGCAGGATACGCGTTGATATGCCGGCTGTGCTGGCGCAAAGCGTGGTGATCCCCGCTTTGCCACAGCTGCTGGAAGCCCATCCTGAACTGGAAATTGAGCTTTCAGGCAGTGACCGCCTTGTTGATCTGGTTCATGAAGGATTTGATTGTGTCATCCGCCTGGGGCCGATTGTGGATGAGACGCTGATTGCCCGTCCGCTGGGAAAGCTGCGTATGATCAATGCTGCCACGCCCGGGTATCTGGCGCGTTTCGGGGTGCCGCATACGATTGATGACCTTCTCAATCAGGGCCACCAGATGGTTCACTACCAGCGGAGCTTTGGCGTGAAGCCAGAGGGATGGGAGTATCCAACGGGTGACGGCTACAAAATGCTGATGTTACCTGGTGCGATGAGAGTCAACAGTGTAACGGCCTATCATGAGGCGGGGCTGGCCGGACTGGGCTTAATTCAGGGGGGTTACTCCACACTCGCGCCCTTTATAGAACGCTGCGCGCTGGTTGAAGTCCTGCCCGACCTGCGTCCGGAGCCGCTCAGTGCCTCGTTTGCGGTGGCGCATCGACGAAATCTGTCGCGGCGTGTCAGGGCCTTTATGCAGTGGACGGAAGAAATTCTGAAACCTTATTTCGACTGATTTGAATCGTGAGTCTGACGCCCGATAAGATCACGCCGGGCAGTTAATAACGCATCATGACACCGCTTATAAGCTGTGCAGATTGTTTTACAACGCCTCCCCCTGACGACCAGTCATTTCCTGAGTGTATTTCACGAGTAAACGATAAAAATATAGTCACAATTGGTACTAATTAAAATCCGTGTGCAAATGTAACTGCCGCTGTGCTAATATTTTCACGCTTATTCAGGTCTCCTGCCGTGCGTAGTATTACTGGAACGCAGTATGATAGATAAATATCAGATTCATTGTGAAATCGATGTGCTGCTTCTGCTGCGTCACATCTGCAAAATCGTTTTTACGTCTCTTATTTTGCTGCTGCTCCCTCATTTTGCCTGGGCCGAAATTAAAGATGGAAAAGCTAATCGTATTGTCAGCGGTATTATTAGCTTCACCCAATGGCCGGGTGTAAAAAACCCTGAATTATGCGCTTTAACTTCAGCACGGCATCTCTCTTTGCCGCAACACTCTGCATCTCCGGCGCAGACATTCACCGTTGTCTATCTGGCTGACGTAGGTGATATCGGGAAGCATCGATGCAACGCCGTGTATTTCGGCGATCAGACACCAAAGCAGCAGGTTGAGGCTATTCAGCAGTTTAACGGAAGAGCCGTTCTTACTCTTGCTGAGAACAATGCCGAGTGCACAACGGGCGCCTCTTTTTGCCTGATCTTTCAACCTGATCATACGCATTTTTCCGTTAACCTTGATTCGCTGACCCGAAGCGGTGTCAGGGTGAGTCCGGATGTGCTTTTGCTCTCCCGCGAGGGAAGCGAATAAGATGAAATTCGATAAATTAAGACATGACAAATCATCCATCCGCAATAAACTGCGGAAAATAAGCACCATCAATTCGGCGGTGATATTACTCTTGTGCTGGCTGCTGCTCTCGTCAACGTCACTACTGTTTATTAAAAATTATGAGAAAAGAAACCTCGAATTAATTGGTTCGACGCTCAGCACCACATTAACGGCGGCTACCGTTTTTGCCGACAGTTACGACGCGCGGAATAAAATCGAACGGCTTGGCAATGAGGGCATGTATGCCTCGGCGAAGCTGGTTACCCGTGATCAGATTGTTCTGGTCCAGTGGCATGCGCAGCAGGAACAGACAGGCTGGTATTCACGTTTGCTGCGTGAGTGGATTTATATCAAACCGCTCAACGTTAATATCATTCACGCTGACGCCGCTGTCGGCACGTTGACGCTGGAAGGCACTGTGACCGGCGCGGTGAGTTTCATTCGCTACTCATTCATGATTCTGACCAGCGGGATGCTCTGTGTGCTGCTGATCTCGCTCCTGCTGAGTGAATTTCTGCATCGGGGAATGATCGCGACGCTGCGCACCATCACCAGTTCGATTCACTATGTCATTCATTCTGGCGATTTTTCGCTGCGTATTCCGGGCGGTCCTATCCGGGAGTTTCAGCTCTTCTCAGATGACCTGAACTCGTTGCTGATGGAGATGCAATCGCTGAAGGCATCGCTGATGCGTGACAATCTTTCGCTGGCCGCCAAAGCGCTGGAAGACCCGCTAACCGGCCTGGCCAACCGCAGCGCCTTTTCTGCCCGTCTGACTCAGCTCCTCGACCAGCAATATGCCCATGAGCGTTTTGCTGTGCTGTTCCTTGATGGCGATCGCTTCAAGAGCATCAATGATAACTGGGGTCATGCCGCCGGGGATGAGGTGTTGAAAGCGATAGGGGAGCGCCTGTTATCACTCGCGGCTGAACAGGACCTGGTCGCCCGATTAGGCGGGGATGAGTTTGCCATGCTGGTCAGCAGCCGGGCCAGTGAGGAGCAGTTGCAGCAACTCATGCAGCGCATTCATGACGTCATCATGGAGAAAATCATTATTGCCGAAGGCATGCCGATTACGACCTCGGTGACCATCGGCTACGCGTGGTCACAGCACGGTGATACGGTTGAGTCCATTCTCGAACGTGCCGATATGAATATGTACAAGAATAAGCGAACAAATAAAGCGTAAATAAGGCGTGAACGAGGCGTAAATATGAAGAAGAACATTTCCCTGATGCTGCTTACTTTGGCTCTGGTGGGTTGTCAGTCGAAAGAGCGTTTTAGCGAGGCGCAAATCGCAGCGATGAAAAGTGCCGGATTCACTCAGAACATGGAAGGCTGGGGATTGGGCTTATCCGATAAGATCCTGTTTGGCGTAAACGAATCAGAACTGACGCCTGCCAGCAAAAGCACGATTCAGGGGATGGCGAAAAACCTGGCATCGACCGGTATTGAACATGTGCGCATCGACGGGCATACCGATAATTACGGTAAGCCGGATTATAACCAGCAGCTGTCATTGAAAAGAGCGAATGCGGTCGCGGCACAGTGGGCTGTCGGCGCGGCGATACCGCGAGAAAATATTATTACGCGTGGCCTGGGCATGAGTGCCCCGGTGACCAGCAACAACAGCGCGCAGGGGCGTGCGCAAAACCGACGCGTAGCCATTGTGATCACGGCGCCGTAATAAGCCAGCGGCCAATTTTTGGTTTGTCTGCGTTTTTACCAAAGCATGACGCGCTGTAGTAAGAGAGGGAATGTGAATGCACGGCGAAGCCCACCGTGCACTTTTTTGTCAGCGGTAAAACGCCGGTTTATCCGCCATCCTGACCGGCACAATCTCGCCGGAGGTTTGCGCCACGACGCAGGCATCCGCCGCGACCGCTGCAGCGTAGCCATCCCACGCAGAAGGACCGGTCATCTCACCGCTGATGACGTTATTGATAAACGCCTGCAGCTCCACGTCATAGGCATCGATAAAGCGCTTTTTCCAGTCCGTCAGAATCGTGGTAGAGAGTTTTGCCGCGCTGCGCGTCTGCACTGAAACCGGCTCCGGCAGGCGGGCAACGCCGCTTTCGCCCACCACTTCACACTGAATGTCGTAACCATATTCACAGTTCACGAAGATTTCGACATCAATGCGCGCACCTTTGGCGGTCTCCAGCAGAACGATTTGCGGATCGCGAAGGTGTGACGACGCCTTGCGGGTTTTACGCGGGAAGATCACCTGCACGCTGGCATAGTCATCATTCAGCAGCCAGCGCAGCACATCCAGCTCATGGATCAGCGTATCGGTGATCGCCATGTCGGTGGTGTAACTGTCGCCCACTTCCGGGTTGCGATGCGCGCAGTGCAGCATCAAAGGCTCGCCAATCTCGCCGCTGTCGATGACCGCTTTCAGCGCACGGTAGCCGCTGTCATAGGGGCGCATAAAGCCGACCTGCACCAGCTGACGTCCCGCTTTGATCTCCGCTTCCACAATGTTCATACAGCCTTGAGCGGTGACCGCCAGCGGCTTCTCGCAGAACACCGCTTTGCCCGCCTCGATACAGGCCAGCACAAAGGCTTCATGCGTCGGACCCCATGAGGTGACCAGCACTGCGTTAACCTGCGGATCGTTGATCAGATCAATCGCATTGTCATAAATACGCGCTTCCGGCGTCAGCTCATTCACAATCTGCTGGCAGTTGTCGCGGTTGATGTCGTTGAGTGCCACCACGCGCGCATTCTGTAAAACTGTGCTGCAACGGCGGATATGTTCGCGGCCGATTGCGCCGGTGCCGATAACACCAATGTTAATTGTCATGATAATCCCCTTAAGCTGAGTGATTTAACAGCTGGATGCTGTCGCGAATTTCGCGGGTGATGTCCGCTTCCTGCCAGCTGTTCATCACTGAGGAGAACGGCTCAAAGGCGTAAAGGCCGGTGTAGCCCATCTTCTCCAGCCGCCCGACCTGCTGTTTGCTGCGCAATCTGTCATCTGCGCTGAGCATGATGCGCTCTTCGTCGGTGAGTTCGCTGACCGGGCGCGGGTCGGTGACGCCGGAGAGATGCACCAGCCCGATCTGCTGAATGTCGACGTCCTGCTCAAAGGTCTGCTCCGCATCCTCAAACAGATGATGATGGAAGGTATCGATCAACAATCTGAACGGCACGCCCGCTTCACGGATCAGCGTCTGTGCCAGGGTTGCTGAACGCAGTGAGCTTTGCGGGAAGCCCAGCGGCTCGACCAGTCCCTGAATGCCGGCTTCGGCGAACAGCGGGGCCAGGGTTTTCAGCGCGCTAATGGTGTCGGCGGCGCTGATGGGCGTGCCGTCATTGAGCGGGCAGAGCACCAGTGATTCTGCGCCGACCGCCTGCGCATCGCTTAACAGCTGGCGGGCGCGCTGAAGCACCTCTTCATTCAGCTGGTTAAACGGGTAGAGCGCATTAATGGTGACAATCCGGATGCCTGACTCACGCGCCAGTGCTTTCACCTCATCGCCGGTGAGATCGTCGGTCACGCGTCCGCTGGGCATATCATTGCGCAGCTCGACATTGTGAATACCCAGCTGGCTGACCAGTTTAAAAAACTGCGGAAGGGTGAGGCTGGGCGCTATTTTACGGTTGATGCAAAAGCGCGCGTTGGGAATATTCAGGCTCATAACAATTTCCTTGAATGTAGGGTGTCGGTGTTAATAGCAATCGGGTCGTCAGCGTAGTGACGCGGGCCGTTATTTCTTTAATGCGCAGCGTTCAGGGACTATTTTTTGCCGTTATAGAGCGCATAGAAATAGTGCTCGACCTGCTCAAGACTTCTTCCCCGGGTTTCGGGAATAAACTTCACAACAAAAACAGAACCGCCGATGCCGATTGCCGCGAATATAAAGAAGGCACCGGCCAGACCAAATGCGGCTAATAACAGCGGGAAGGCCATGGAGATGGCAAAATTAGCGATCCACAGTGAGAAGACTGCGCCGCCCATACAGATGCCACGCATCCGCGCCGGGAAGATCTCCGACAGCAGCAGCCAGGTGACCGGTGACAGCGCGCCCTGCTGGAAGCAGAGAAACATCAGCATGCCCGCCAGAACCAGGTAAGCCCGCAGCAGGTTGACTGTGCCATTGAGATATTCCGGCATCAGCCAGCAGACCAGCCCGATAAAGAACAGGCAGCAGGTGCAACCCATCTGCCCGATTAGCACCAGCGGGCGACGGCCCACTTTGCCGATTAGCCAGATACCCACCAGCGTCATCACCACCGAAATCACCCCATTGGCAATGGTGGCGAACAGTGCGGCATCGTTGCTGAGTCCGGCTGCGGTCAGCATGGTAGGGGCGTAATACATGATGGTATTGACGCCGGTCAGCTGCTGAACGGCGGCGATGCCCACACCCAGCAGGAAAATTTTCATCAGCCAGGGTGTCGCGAGATCGCGCAGGCGGCCTTTGCCACGCTGACGGTTCTCTTCGATGGTTTCTTCAATCTCCTCCAGTTCCCATTCCACATCCTCGGCGGCACGGGTTTTCTCCAGTACCTCACGGGCGGCCTGACTGTGACCTTTCATGACGTGCCAGCGTGGGGTTTCAGGCATAAATATCATGCCGATCCAGAGCAGAACGGCGGGGACGATCGATAGCGCCAGCATCCAGCGCCAGGTATTTTCGCCGCCCCAGATATCGTTAAAGGTGGCGTTAGAGATATAGGCCAGCAGCTGACCGCTGACGATCATCAGCTCCTGCAGTGTGACCAGCTGGCCGCGTTTGTTGGCAGGTGCGATTTCTGCGATGTAGACCGGCACGGTGGCCGCTGCACCCCCAACGGCAAAGCCCAGGAACAGGCGTGAGGCGATCATCCAGGTAACGTCCGGTGCCAGGGCTGACCCAACGGCACCCAGGGCGAAGATCAGCGCCAGCGCGATGATAATGCGTCGTCTGCCGAGGCCATCCGCCAGATGACCGGCGGCCAGCGCGCCGAAGGCAGCGCCAAACAGCAGGGAGCTGGTGACCAGCCCGGTGGTAAACGGGGTGAGATGCAGATCGCCGCGCATAAACAGCAGCGCACCCGAGACCACACCGGTGTCATAACCAAACAGCAATCCACCCAGGGTGGCGACCAGCGCAATAATCTTCACAAAAGGCTCGGTGCGGGTGGTGCTATTTGGACCGGAGGCCGGGTTCGACGAGATATAGAGTTCTTTTTCCATGAATACTCCTGGTAATAACGGCAAAGACAAAACGTCAGAACATGAAGAAGCCATCACCCTACTGATATTTTTATTTCGGGTTAAATTATATTTGAAACTTAGTTTTCATTATGTGAGCTCAAGCCTTTCGCCCTTTTTATTTTGATGGGATTCCATCAAAGCGAAAATAAAAGCATTAAAATTAAGCGGGTTATTCGAGGAGTTAATAAACTGGCCGTGTTTCAGGCAGGGCTAAACAGGCTGGGAATAGCGTCGGGTACGCGTAATAGAATACGGTCAGGATGAAACATCCCAACCGTGGGGAAGTAAATTAAGCAGGGTTAGCGAATGGCGAGGGCGCTTAGCGTCGACAGGAGCGCGTCCACTTTAGGCAGGAACTGTTTGCGTCGTGGCCACACCACGCTCAGCGTCAGACCGTCGGGCTGCAACTGTGGCAAAATAATCTCCAGTTCACCCGCTGCCACGGCGCGCTGAATCAGCCAGGAGGGCATCTGTGCCACACCTAACCCGGCGATGACCGCCTGAAGCTGGGCATCGACGTCGCCCAGCGCCAGCCGGAACGGCACGTTGCGCCAGTGTGGCTGACCGTCCTCGGTGGTGAACAGCCAGGGTTTGGTCGTGCCATCCACGCGTTCATAAAGGATGGCGGGATGGTTCAGCAGCGCCGCCTCATTCTCCGGCCGTCCTTCACGGTCCAGATAAGCGGGAGAGGCACAGAACTGCATCTGCTCGCGGCCCATGTTTCGCCAGCCCAGCGAGGCGGGCAGGTCGGGCGCACCGCCAATACGCACCGCCACATCCACGCCCTCTTCAAACAGATCAACAAAGCGATCGGACAGACTCAGGCTCAGCGTCAGTTCAGGGTGCTGCTGGCAAAAGGGCATCAGCAGCGGCATGACGTTGAGCCGGCCATAGGTGGTGGGTACCGCCAGGCGCAGACGACCGGAGGGAATAGTGCGCTGGGCCGCCAGCACCGCTTCGGCTTCGGCCAGATCCTCCAGGATGCGCAGGCAGGTCTGATAATAGGCAGTGCCCGCGTCGGTGAGGTGCAGGCTGCGGGTGGTGCGTTCCAGCAGCCGCGAGCCTAAGCGTGTTTCCAGCCGGCTGACACTTTTACTGACCGCCGAGCCGGTCACGTGCAGACGCTCAGCCGCGGCGGTGAAGCTGCCACACTCGACGCTGGCGACAAACGGCAGAATATCTTTGAGGCGATGATCGTGCATCGATTAATGAACTCAGGTTGAGAATGCTGTGAATAAATGCCAGAGATAAGAACTGAATTCTCTATTAGGCTTAGCATTACGCAAAACGAGGAGAAATCAAATGAAAAAGCAGGCTTTGATTGTGGGCATCAGCGGCGTTATCGGCCGCGCACTGGCTGAGAAATTACAAAACGAAGGCTGGCAGGTCACGGGTCTGTCACGCGGACGCGGTGCCGTTCCTGAAGGCGCAACCAGCCTGACAGCCGATCTGATCGATGCGGAAGCCGTCCGTGACGCACTGAAAGAGGTTAAACCGGATGCGCTGTTCTTCAGCGTCTGGGCGCGTCAGGAAAATGAGAAAGAGAATATCCGCGTTAACGGCGGCATGGTGCGTAACGTGATTGAAGCTCTGGGCGATCGCCTGAAGGGTTCACACGTGGCGCTGGTAACCGGGCTGAAGCACTATCTGGGTCCGTTTGAAGCGTACGGCAAAGGCGCTGTGCCGGTGACACCGTTCCGTGAAGAGCAGGGCCGTCAGCCGGTCGATAACTTCTACTACGCGCAGGAAGACGAAGTGTTCGCGGGCGCAGAGAAATATGACTACCGCTGGAGCGTGCACCGTCCGCACACCATTATCGGTCATGCCGTAGGCAACGCGATGAATATGGGTCAGACGCTGGCGGTTTACGCGACGCTCTGTAAAGAGAAAGGCTGGCCGTTTATCTTCCCTGGCTCACCAGAGCAGTGGAACGGTATTGTTGATATGACCGATGCGGGTCTGCTGGCCGAGCAGCTGCACTGGGCAGCCACTTCACCGAATGGTGCCAATGAGGACTTCAATGCCGTCAACGGCGACGTCTTCCGCTGGAGCTGGATGTGGCCAAAACTGGCTGACTATTTCGGCATTGAAGCCGCGGCATTCCCGGCGCAGATGATGCCGCTGGAAAATCGCATGCAGGAAGCCGCCAGTGCATGGCAGGCGATTGCAGAGCAGCATCAGCTGCGTGAGGCAGATGTGACTAAGCTGGCTTCATGGTGGCATACCGATGCCGACCTGGGTCGTCCAATGGAAGCCTTTACCGATATGAGTAAAAGCCGTAAAGCGGGCTTCATCGGCTACCGCAGCACGCTCGACGCCTTTACTCAGCTGTTTGATAAGCTGAAAGCGGAAAAAGTGATTCCGGAATAAATCCAGCAGGCGCCTCTTTTGTTTCTGGCAGCACATTATAATCTGGTACTCGCTTTATCTAATGGAGGATCTGATTTTATGGCGACATGTTTCATTATCGGGGCGGCTGGCAAGGTTGGCCAAAAGCTGACCCGTCAGCTGAGCAGTAAAGGTCATACAGTGACGGCGCTGCACCGCAAGCCTGAACAGGCTGAGACTCTGCAGGCCGCAGGCGCTAAGCCTGTCGCCGGGGATATTCAGCAGCTGAGCGTAACGGCGCTGGCAGAGTTGATGACCGGTCACGATGTGGCTGTCTTTACGGCGGGCGCGGGCGGTGCCGGGATCGCGCTGACTAATGCCATTGACGGTGAAGGGCTGAAGCTGGCGGTTGCTGCAGCAGAGCAGGCGGGGGTTTCGCGTTTCCTGCTGGTCTCGGCGTTCCCGGATGCCGGACGTGGTAAAACGCCGTCAGAAGGATTCGAGAATTACATGCGGGTGAAGCGTCTGGCGGATGCTGAGCTGGTGGCGAGTCAGCTGGAGTGGGTGATCCTGCGGCCGGGAACGCTGACCGATGAAGCCGGTACGGGGCGGGTTCATGCCGATCTGGCCATTCCGTATGGTGAGATCCCGCGCGAAGATGTGGCGGCGACGCTGGTCGGGTTGATAGAAAACCCGGCGATTAAGTATCAGATCATCGAGCTCACCCAGGGTGATGTGCAGATTGAGTTGGCGTTGCAGCGGTTGCAGCGCGGTTAACAAGGTCCGATCGCGGGTCTATAAACTGTAGTGAACGTCTGGCACGTATCGCTTCAGGATAGAGCCTTGCTTAGGGAAGACGGTCAGATCGGAAAGACGCAAAAACCGCCATCCATGGCACGCTCGGCCCGCGCCTTCCCTGGCGCGGGACGCTTTCCTCCTCTGACTGTCTTCTCTGCGCGTTAAGTTAAGGTGTTGCTGTCAGATTTAGGCTGTTTTGATTATCGATATGCGTTGGGCTAAAGAGTTGCTGCTGGATTTATCTTGAGTTAGTGAGTCCATTCCCCGCGCAGGCTCTCGCTGACAGTCTGGAAGCCTTACTTTCCCCATAAAAAAAGCCCCGAATCTGGGGCTTTTTACATTCCTGATGCAGGCTTTACTTCACGCATTTGGCGCAGTGCGCGCGCTCAATGTGCTGGAAGAAGTCATTACCTTTGTCATCGACCAGGATAAAGGCAGGGAAGTTCTCCACCTCGATTTTCCAGATCGCTTCCATGCCAAGCTCTGGATACTCCACGCATTCCAGACTCTTGATGCTCTGCTGCGCCAGCACCGCGGCCGGACCACCGATGCTGCCCAGATAGAAGCCGCCATGTTTATGACAGGCATCCGTCACCTGCTGACTGCGGTTGCCCTTCGCCAGCATGATCTTGCTGCCGCCGTGGGCCTGCAGCAGATCCACGTAGGAGTCCATGCGGCCTGCGGTGGTCGGACCGAGTGAACCAGACGCATAACCTTCTGGTGTTTTGGCCGGACCGGCGTAATAGACCGGGTGATCTTTGATGTACTGCGGTAATCCTTCGCCGTTATCGATGCGCTCTTTGAGTTTGGCATGCGCAATGTCACGCGCCACGATAATGGTGCCGGTCAGTGACAGACGGGTAGAGACCGGATAAGCAGAGAGCTGCGCCAGAATCTCTTCCATCGGACGGTTAAGATTGACCTGCAACACTTCACCTTCGCCCTGCTGACGCAGCGCTTCCGGGATCAGGCGGCCTGGATTTGATTCCAGCTTCTCAATCCAGATACCTTCGCGGTTGATCTTCGCTTTGATATTACGGTCAGCCGAGCAGGAGACGCCCATGCCAATCGGGCATGACGCACCGTGACGCGGCAGACGCACCACGCGGATGTCGTGAGCAAAATACTTGCCGCCAAACTGCGCACCGAGGCCGAGCTGCTGCGCGGCTTCCAGCAGTTCCTGCTCCAGCTGAACGTCGCGGAACGCCTGACCGTGCTCACTACCTTCCGTCGGTAAGCCATCGTAATAGTGCGTCGAGGCGAGCTTAACGGTTTTCAGGGTACTTTCAGCCGAGGTGCCGCCGATAACAAACGCAATATGATAAGGCGGACAGGCAGCGGTGCCGAGGGTACGCATCTTATCCACCAGGTAATTTTTCAGCTTGCCCGGACTCAGCAGCGCTTTGGTTTCCTGATAGAGATAAGTTTTGTTGGCGGAGCCGCCACCTTTGGCGATGCAGAGGAACTTGTACTCATCGCCATCGACGCTGTAGAGGTCGATCTGCGCAGGCAGGTTAGTACCGGTATTCACCTCTTTGTACATATCCAGCGCGGCATTCTGTGAATAGCGCAGGTTATCTTCGATGTAGGTATTGTAGATACCCTGTGACAGTGCGGCCTCGTCGCCACCGCCGGTCCAGACGCGCTGGCCCTTTTTGCCCATGATGATTGCGGTGCCGGTATCCTGGCAGGTCGGCAGCACGCCTTTGGCGGCAATTTCAGAGTTTCTTAAAAACTGCAGGGCGACATATTTGTCATTGTCGCTGGCTTCCGGATCTTCAAGGATGGAGGCAACCTGCTGCTGGTGGGCCGGACGCAGCATGAAAGAGGCGTCGTGGAAAGCGTGCTGACTCAGCAGCGTCAGTGCCTGCGGGTCGACTTTCAGGATCTCCTGACCCTCAAATTCGGCGACGGAGACATGCTCGCGACTCAGCAAATAGTATTCAGTATCTTCGTGGGACAGCGGAAAAGGGTTCTGATAGACAAAAGGTTTGTTCGACATTTTTTCTCACTTAATGACCGGCTGAACCTCCGCGTGCAGGCTGCGGGGCGCAACATCATAGGCGAATTAATCGTTTATTATGCTTCCCCACCGCGGGTGCGATGGGGAAGTGCAGGAATGGTATCTTATAACGCGTTGATCTGCATGTTGTATCCGTCAGAACATCCACACCATCCACGGATAGGCAATCAGCATCATGGAGCCTAAGAAGATGGCACCGAAGATCGTACCCAGACGCCAGTAATCTTTGGTAGGCAGATAACCACTGCCGTAGTAAATCGGGCTTGGGCCAGTACCGTATGGGGTAATGATGCCCATCACACCCAAAGAGGTACACAGCATCAGGCAGAAGACCGGCATGTTGATGCCTGGGATTGACGCTGCGATGGTCAGCATGGCCGGTAACAGCGCGGTAGTGTGCGCGGTGGTACTGGCAAACAGGTAGTGCAGCAGGAAGAAGGCAATCAACAGGACTACCGCTGAAATCTGGGGGTCATAACCCTGCAGCAGCATGCCACCTTCTTTGCCTAACCAGGCGATGAAGCCGACGCGGGCCAGACCATCAGCCAGTGCCACCAGGGTCGCGAACCAGGCAAAAGTGTTCCAGGCCGGTTTATTACTGGTGATGTCGTTCCAGTTCAGCACACCGGTCCACAACATCAGTACGACCACCAGCAGCGCAGCCATCGCGGGTTCAATCCACGATGTGGCGAAAATCCACATCAGCAGGGCACAGACCACAAACACCAGCAGCATGATTTCGTTACGGGTCAGTCGGCCCAGTTTTTCCAGTTCTGCGATGGCCCATTTTGGCACTTCATCGTTGATTTTGACTTCAGGTGGGTAGAACCAGTAAGCCAGCAGCGGCATGGTCAGAATCAACAGTAAGCCCAGTGGCAGGAAAGCCAGGAACCACATACCCCATGAGATATCGAAACCGACGATGCTTTTCACCAGCGCCAGCGCCAGCAGGTTAGGGGCCAGGGCAGAGAGGAACATCGAGCTGGTGATACAGGCTGCGGTAATCGCGACCCACATCAGATACGAACCGATTTTACGGGCGCTCGGGTCGTTGGGTTTAGAACCGTACAGCGGAGGCAGGTTGGCGATAATCGGGTAGATGGTGCCGCCACTGCGCGCGGTGTTTGACGGGGTAAATGGCGCGAGTAACAGGTCAGCAAAGGTAATGGCATAACCCAGCGTCAGACTGCGGCGACCCAGATACTTCACCAGAATCAGGGCCAGGCGACGACCAAACTGCGTTTTGTCATAGCCTGCGGCGAACATAAAGGCACCGAAGATCAGCCAGACGGTAGAGTTGCCGAAACCACTGACCGCCCACTTAAAGGACTCGCTGGCGACTTTGAATTTCGGGTTAGCCAGCTCGGCCGGACTAAAGAGCAGGAACTGGCTGAACAGCGCAATGACTACCACGCCGGTCAGGCCGATCACTGCGCCAGGCAGCGGTTCAAAGATCAATCCGACAATGACGCCCACAAAGATAGCGAAGAAGTGCCACGCGTAGGGTTCGAGTCCTGCGGGTGTCGGAACCAGTAACAGCAATATGGCAACGATCACCGGCAGAGCCAGCATGATAGCTTTCTTTTTACCCGGCGCCGCAGGAGCGGGTTTTGGGGGTTCAGTAACAGCTGAGAGTGTTTTCATAGTGTTTTATCTGCAAGTTAAGAAGAATGCGATTTGCGCCCCGGACCTTCACTGATGACTTTCTTTGTTATTCTTGATTGTGTGAATAAACCGCGATGCACTAATTTTGTTTAATCTGCTGCCTAACTATTGAGCAGCTTTTTTAAATCCATGTAAATATGATGCGATTTCTGCAAATATAGATTTTGATCCAGATCAAAGAAATTAAATCATTATTCCCGGATTTTAACATTTATTTTTAATTTATATTTTCAGCATCGACATTCTGACACTTTTGTGAACCTGCTCAACAAATCATCAGCGCAATCAGACTGAAATCCGCCCTGTAACCATATGATGATAAAAGATTTATTTTTTATGTAAATGATTAGTTGATTTCTAGTAACGCTTGGTTAACAATTAATATAACTTCACTTTATCCATTCGGCAAATAAAAACTCTAAATGGTTTAAAAGTTAAAAAAGTAAATTTATCGCTTATGAAAGCAAAGAAAAGCGTATATTAACCCCATGACATCGGACCACTTAATTAAGCGATAATTTGCGTCCGCTAAAAAATTTCCAGACTTTTAAATCTTGGAGTTTATCGCAATGAAATCTCTCACTCCCATCCTTAATCCACTGACTCTGCCGAATGGTGCTGTTTTAAAAAACCGACTGGTGATGGCACCCATGACCACCTGTACCGGTTTTTATGACGGAACGGTCACCAGCGAGCTGGTCGATTACTATCGCGCACGCGCTGGCAGCATCGGAACCGTGATCGTTGAGTGCTGCTTTATTGATAACCGCGGCCCGGCATTTCCGGGTGCCATCGCTATCGACAGCGACAACAAAATCCCCGGTCTGAAACGCATCGCGGACGCAATCAAATCTGAAGGCTCTACTGCTATCCTGCAGATCTACCACGGTGGCCGCATGGTCGAGCCGGAGCTGATTGGCGGCAAAACGCCCGTTGCGCCAAGCGCTATCGCGGCACCGCGTGAAGGGGCAACCAAACCTCTGGCGCTGAGCGCCGAAGAAGTCGATACCATGATCACCAAATTTGGTGATGCGGTGAACCGCGCCATCAAGGCCGGTTTCGACGGTGTCGAAATTCATGGTGCCAACACCTACCTGATCCAGCAGTTCTATTCACCTAACTCTAACCAGCGTGATGACAAGTGGGGCGGCAGCCGCGATAACCGCGCACGCTTCCCGCTGGAAGTGCTGGAAATCACCCACAAGATGGCCGAGCGCTTCGCTCATAACTCTTTCATCATCGGCTATCGCTTCTCGCCGGAAGAGATTGAAGTCCCCGGCATCCGCTTTGATGACACGCTTTACCTACTGGAAAAACTGGCCGCGCGTGGACTCGATTACGTTCACTTCTCAGTGGGTCAGCTGCTGCGTCCGTCGATTGTCGATACGCAGGACCCGACGCCGCTGATTGAGAAATTCGTCGCGATGCGTTCACCTGAGCTGGCAAAAGTACCGGTGATTGGTGTCGGCGGCGTGGTGAACAAAGCCGATGCGGAGCTGGCGCTGGAGAAAGGCTACGATCTGGTGGCGATTGGTAAAGCCTGTATCGCCTATCCGAACTGGGCTGATCGCATCATCAACAACGAACACCTCGAACTCTACATCGACAGCAACAAACGCGAAGAGCTGCAGATCCCTGAACCGCTGTGGCGCTTCTCACTGGTCGATGCGATGATCCGCGACACCAGTGAATCGGGCCGCAAATATAAAGCAGGCGTCTATCAGGAAAAAGTCGAAGCCGAAGCGCTGAAGCTGAAAATCAACGTTACGCTGGATACCGACCGTATCACCGACATCACTCTGGTGCCGGATGACACGCTGGATGTGGACTTCACCACCACCTTTGAGAGCCTGCGTAGCCGCATTCTGGTGGCCAACAGCCCACACGTCGATGCGATTACTGGTGCGACAACCCAGAGTGAGGCGCTGAAAAAAGCGGTTTCACGCGCGATGACGACCTCCAGCAAAGAGCACGTGATCGAGGAAGGCGGTAACCCTAATGCACCACAGAATTTCGATGTGGTGATTGTAGGCAGCGGCGGTGCCGGTCTGGCGGCGGCAATTCAGGCGCACGATGAAGGCGCGCGCGTGGTTATCATCGAGAAGATGCCGACTATTGGCGGCAACACGATCAAAGCGTCAGTGGGTATGAACGCCGCTGAAACGCGCTTCCAGAAACTCAAAGGCATCGAAGACAGCAAAGAGCTGTTCTATGAGGAGACGCTGAAGGGCGGTCAGTTCAAAAACAATCCGGTGCTGCTGCGTGAGTTTGTTGACCTGGCTCCTGAGGCGATTGAGTGGCTGGCGGGTAAAGGCATTGAGCTTAACGACATCACCATTACCGGCGGGATGAGCATTGACCGTACTCACCGTCCGGCTGACCGCTCAGCGGTGGGTGGCTTCCTGATTAGCGGCCTGGTAAAAAATATCAACAGCCGCAACATCGAAGTCCTGCTGGAAACCTCCGTCGCCGAGATCCTCTATGATAATGGCGCAGTCGCGGGCGTGAAAGTCGTCGATGAATATAACGACAGCCGTATCCTGAACGCCAAAAGCGTGATTGTGGCAACCGGTGGTTTCAGTGCGAACCGTGAGCTGGTGGTGAAATACCGTCCTGAACTGGATGGCTTCGTGACCACCAACCACGCAGGCGCGACCGGCAGCGGCATTGCGATGCTGGAAAAAATTGGTGCCGGTACCGTGGATATGGGCGAAATCCAGATTCACCCAACGGTCGAACAGACCACCTCTTATCTGGTCTCCGAATCCATTCGTGGCGGCGGCGCTATCCTGGTCAGTCAGGCGGGTGAGCGTTTCTACAACGAGATGGAAACCCGCGACAAAGTTTCCGCGCAGATTATCGCGCTGCCAGAGAAGAGTGCCTGGATTGTGTTTGACGAGCAGGTGCGCATGAACAACAAAGCGGCTGACGAATATATTGCCAAAGGCTTTGTCATCAGCGCGCCAACCGTTGCGGAACTGGCGGTGAAACTCAACATGAGTGAGCATCACACCCTGGAAGCGACACTGGCACGTTACAACAACTTCGTTATCATGCAGAAAGATGAAGACTTCGGTCGCCAGACCGCGCTGCGTCATCCTCTGAGTGAAGCGCCGTTCTACGCGATTCGTGTCGCACCGGGCGTTCACCACACCATGGGTGGCGTCACTATCGACACCACGACAGCGGTGCTGGACAGCCAGAAACAGGTGATTAACGGCGCCTGGGCCTGTGGCGAGGTGGTTGGCGGCATCCACGGTGCGAACCGTATCGGTGGTAACGCCGTCGCGGATATCATCATCTTCGGCATCCTGGCGGGTGGTAACGCCGCCGCTTACGCCCGACACTAACGGTAGTCTCCGGCATCCGCATCCTGCGGGTGCCGGTCTTTCCCTTTAAAAAGCAGAGTCGCCTATGTTAACTGATGCGCGTGTCTATGCTTACTCCGCCGTCTTAATGGGTTCGCCCATCCTGCTCAAACTCTTCGATGACAACCAGACACTGGCCGGACAGGTTTTCCGCCTGATCAAACAGCAGGAGAATCTCTTTACGGTTAATCGCGCAGCCTCTGAAGTCATGGCCATTAATGACGCGGCGGGGCAACATCCGGTCGTCGTCAGCCAGCCGGTGTTTGATCTGATTGCCTGCGCCCATGCGGTGAGCCTGCTGCCGGACAGCCTGTTTAATCTGACTATCGGCCCGCTGGTGAAGTGCTGGAAAATCGGCTTTCAGGGCCACAGCGTCCCGTCAGCAACCGAACTTGAGGTGCGCAGGGCGCTGACGAATCCGCAGGAGGTGATACTCGATGCCGCGAGCCGTAGTGTCATGCTGGGCCGGCCGGGGATGGAGATCGATTTAGGTGCTATCGCCAAAGGCTATATCGCCGACGTAGTGCAGGCTTTTTTGCGCCAGCAGCAGGTCAGCAGTGCACTGATTAATCTGGGCGGAAACGTGCAGACGGTGGGCGCGCCACCTGAAGAAGCGGGCTGGGCAATCGGCCTGAAAAAACCTTTCGGTGAGGCCAGTGAGCTGCTTGGGGTCATTAGCGTGAATAACCGCTCGGTGGTGACGTCGGGTATCTATGAACGGTATTTCGAGCTGGAGGGCGTTTGTTATCACCACATCCTCGATCCGCATAGCGGTTATCCGCTGGATAACGAGCTGCTGAGCGTCACCGTGATCTCCGACCGTTCGCTGGATGGCGACATCTATACCACGCTGCTTTATGGCCTGGGCGTCGAAAAGGGCATTGCCTGCCTGGCCGATAAACCGGGCATCGAAGCGATCTTTGTGACCCGTGACAGGCAGGTAATCTGCTCGTCACAACGTCACTTTTCGTTTCAGTTACTGGACAGCGATTACCGGCTGGTTCACTGACAATATTGCTTGAGTAAGGTGTGATACTCCGGCTGCAGGCGATAGCGGTAAACCGGGCGGCCCGTGACCCCATAATGAATACTGGTGAACAGAATATTTATCTGCGCCAGCCAGATCAGATATTTGCGGCAGGAGACGCGGGAGATATTCACCTCGGTTGCCAGTTCATCGGTAGAGAACTCGGTGCCCGGATGCGCGTCGATCCACAGACACAGGGTGCGCAGCGTCTGCGGCGTTAATCCTTTCGGCAGGCGTTTCTGCTCGCTGGCGCCGGGCGGGTTGCCATGTAACAGCTGATCGACATCTGACTGCTGATAGAACTGATGATTATCCATGAGCGATTTTTTCTGTCGCCAGCCGGTCAGCGCCTCTTCAAAGCGGGCAAACTGGAAAGGCTTAATCAGATAATCCACCACGCCATAGTTGAGCGAGGTTTTGATGGTGGCGGCATCGGCAGCGGACGAGATAATAATCACATCGACCGGACGGCCTGCACTACGCAGTTCCGGCAGCAGGTCGAGACCGTTTTCCTGTTGCATGTAGATATCCAGCAGAATGAGGTCAACCTGTGGCTCGTCCTGCGCCAGTCGCTCCTTGGCCTGCTGTAAGGTTGAGGCGGTGCCGCAGCAGGTAAAGCCTGGGATCTGTCCGATATAGCAGCGGTTCAGCTCGGCTACCATGGCGTCATCATCGACAACTAACACATTGATCATTGGGTAATCATTCCTCTCTCCCACGGAAGTTGCACTAAGAATTGTGTGAATACACCCGGTTCTGACTCAACACTGACGTTGCCGCCCAGGCTTTCAGTCTGCTGCTTAACCAGAAACAGTCCGACTCCGCGATCGTCACCTTTCGATGAGACGCCACGCTCAAAAATGGCGCTGAGCTGCGTGCCGTCGATACCTGGTCCGTCATCACTCACTTCGCAGGCTAACCAGCCATTCTGATAATGCAGCATGAGGTGAATTTCCCCTTCGGTTTCCGGGTCCAGGGCCTCAAGCGCATTTTCAATTAAATTGCCCAGCACGGTGATCAGAACGGCGTTCTGCTCCTCGCTGCCGCAGTCGGGCAGAAAACTCGCTTCATCAATAATCAGCTGATGGCCCTCATCGGTCACCCGATTGATTTTGCTGAGCAGGAAGCCGGCAATGACCGGCGATTTGATCTTCTGCATCAGCGAACCAATCTCTGTCTGATAAGCGTTGGCGGTTTTCAGGATGTACTCTTCCATCTGTGCATAATTTTTCATATGCAGCAGGCCCAGAATCACATGCAGCTTGTTCATGAACTCATGGGACCGCTCACGTAACGCGTCTACATAGTTTACCATGCCGTCCAGACGCTGCATTAGCTGGCTGATCTCGGTCTTGTCTCTGAAGGTAGTCACTGCGCCGATAATGCGGTCATGACTGCGAACGGGCACGGTGTTACTGATCAGGATGCGGTTACCCAGCGTCAGCTCCTGATCGTGCCAGGCTTTGCCCGCATGCAGCGCATCCTGCTGATGGCGGTGCATCACGCTCTCTTCGGCAATCAGATCACCGCTTAATGGCATCTTTCGGGTGGTCTCATGCAGCAGTTGTTGCGCCGCATGGTTGATCAGGCTGACGCGTGACTGATCATCGACCGCAATCACCCCTTCTTTAATGGAATTGAGAATCGCCTGGCGCTGCTCGAACAGGCTGGAAATTTCGTGCGGCTCCAGTCCCAGTAAGATGGTTTTCAGTCGCCTGACCAGAATAAGAATACCCAGCAGGCCCACCAGACCGCCAAACAGGACGGTCCAGACGATATTCCAGCGGCTTTTGGCTATCTGCGCCGCCACATCATTCAGCGCGATACCTATCGCCACCACGCCAATCTGCTGATGCTGTGCGTTATAGACGGGCGTAAATACCCGCAGTGCCTCCACCAGTACGCCATGATTGACCGCCACATTTTCCCGGCCGCCCAGCGTGGGGTAGATATCGTTACCCACAAAATGTTTGCCGATCACCGCGGCGTTCGGGTGTGAGAAACGAATACCTTTCATATCTGTGACGACCACAAACAGCAGTCCGTTGCGCTTGCGTGCCGCTTCAGCCACGGGCTGTATCAGGCTGCTGCCGTCCGGTAACAGCAAACCACGCTGCACTTCCGGCGAATCTGCCAGCGTGCGGGCCACCGCCATCGCCTTATCTTTAAGATGCGACTGCGCAAAGTTATCAATCTGCACGAAGTAGAGCAGATGGACAGCGACCAGGACGGTGAAGATCACCGCCGTCATCATCAGCGTGGTCAGGGTACTGAGTTTCATAGGTCGTTTAGTCACGGCATGTCGGTTCTGTGGTTGGCTTTTCATGGGTGTTCGGCACGGGTGGGAGATCGCCCGGAAACATACGCTAACTCACCGCATCAGTACAGTTTTAGCGGTCTGCGCGCGACGATCGCCACATAACAATATTTGTGTTAGGGGATTGTATAATTCAAAGGACACCCTTAATGTGTGGTTAAAATATGTGAGTAATTCAGTAAGCCTTTTGTAATTAAAATAAGGCTAAATTGCTATTTTTAATTTTATAACTATTTTCACATTAACTCATAAATAACATTATTTTAAACTTTGAGGACTTTTTTTAACCAGTACCGTCTGAGCTGTAAATTAAAATGATGAATTCAAAGAAAGTTATTCCCACCCTTTCCCTCGCGGCATTGTTAGTTTCCTCGGCACTTCATGCTGAAACGGCACCAGAAAAGACCGACGTCCTGTTAATTGGCGGCGGCATTATGAGCGCCTCAATGGGCACCATGCTGGAAGAGCTGCAGCCTGGCTGGAAACAGATCATGGTTGAGAAGCTGGATGGCGTGGCACTGGAATCCTCTAACGGCTGGAACAATGCCGGTACGGGCCACTCTGCTAACATGGAACTGAACTATACGCCTGAGCGTAAAGACGGTTCTATCGACGTCTCCAAAGCGCTGGAAATCAACGAAGCATTCATGATTTCACGCCAGTTCTGGAGTTCACAGATTAAAGAGGGCGTGATGCACGATCCGCGCTCTTTCATCAACTCAACGCCACACATGAGCTTTGTCTGGGGCGATAACGTCGACTTCCTGACCAAACGCTATGCTGCGCTGCAGAAAACCGCGCTGTTCCAGGGCATGAAGTTCTCTACCGATCACAAGCAGATCGAGCAGTGGGCACCGCTGGTCATGGAAGGTCGTGATCCACAGCAGAAAGTCGCTGCCACCTGGACGCCAGTGGGCACCGATGTTAACTACGGTGAAATTACCCGTCAGTTGATCGGCAGCCTGAAGAAGAATGACAACTTCCGTCTGGAAACTTCGTCTGAAGTCACCGACTTCAAACGTAACGGCGACAACTCCTGGCATGTCACGATTAAAGACGCTAAAAACGGCAACGAACGTGCTGTTGACGCGAAATATGTCTTTATCGGTGCGGGCGGCGGCGCGCTGAAATTACTGCAGAAGACCGGCATTCCGGAAGCAGAGAACTATGCAGGCTTCCCGGTCGGTGGTTCATTCCTGGTTACCGAAAACAGCGCGATTGCCGATCGTCACCTGGCAAAAGTCTACGGCCAGGCGTCAACCGGTGCACCTCCGATGTCGGTTCCGCATCTGGATACCCGTTATCTGGATGGCAAACGCGTCGTACTGTTTGGACCGTTTGCAACCTTCTCAACCAAGTTCCTGAAAAACGGTTCGCTGTTTGATCTGCTGAGCACCACCACTACCCATAACATCGTGCCAATGACCGATGTAGGTATGGATAACTTCGATCTGGTGAAATACCTGATTGGCCAGGTGATGCTGAGTGATGAAGATCGCTTTAAAGCGCTGCAGGAATACTATCCGGATGCGAAGAAAGAGGACTGGAAACTGATTCAGGCCGGTCAGCGTGTTCAGATCATCAAGAAAGATGCTGACAAAGGTGGCGTGCTTAAACTGGGTACAGAAATTGTGACCGATCAGCAGAAAACCGTCGCGGCCCTGCTGGGTGCTTCTCCTGGTGCCTCGACCGCAGCGCCTATCTCTCTGAGCGTGATGCAGAAACTGTTCCCGGAAGAGTTTAAGTCACCGGAATGGCAGGCGAAGATCCACAAGATGATCCCAGGTTACGGTCAGAAACTGAATGACAACGTGCCGTTGCTGCAGCAGGTCTGGAATGAGACCGCTGCGACGCTGCAGCTGACCACGCCGCCAGTCATCAATATGGATGGCAAAACCGCAGACGCGCGGGCTGCACAGCCTGAGAAGGCTGCGCCTTCAGCGAAACACGATATGGCGCTGTAACAGCGACCTGACGTAAAAAAAGCCCGCACAGGTTAGCCTGCGCGGGCTTTTTTATTGCCGTTTAATCAGTGTTATTCCGGCGTCTTACCGCGCCAGTTGCCCCAGGGATCTTCTGCCGGGGCCTGATCTCTGTCGCCAGCCGGTTCTTCACGCGTCGCTGGTTGCGCGTTTAACGAGTTAAGATAGAGCGCTTCAACTTCAGCCCGCGCCCAGGGCGTACGGCGTAAAAACTTCAGGCTCGATTTAACGCTGGGATCGCTTTTAAAGCAGTTAATGTTGATCCGTTTTCCCAGCTCCGCCCAGCCGTACTGCGCGACTAAACTGTTTATCTGCATCTCCAGCGTGACGCCGTGCAAAGGATCTTTTGAGGTGTGTGCGTTCATCATCTATCCGCCTGATTCAGTCAATGCCGCACATCCTGACAATCGTAAAGCGGTTGTGCAAGAACTGAAGGTGAAAAAGCGCCTCAGCGGCGCGTCATCGCAGTTTTTTATGTGTCTGGGTTAACGCGACGGGAAGAAGAGTGCGCAGGGTTGCAGCGATTGTGCTAATCATAAGCAACTGATGATGCGCTGAAAAGGATCGCCCGCCATGACGGTACCCGCTGATAATTTGCTCAGTTCCGCCAGCCGTAAACGTGCTCTGCTTGCCGGTTCGGTGGGAAATTTCATTGAATGGTACGAGTTTGCGGTCTATGGCTTCCTGGCCACCGTGATTGCGCAGAACTTCTTCCGGCTGCAAGGGGAATCGGCGCTGACCGGGCTGCTGCTGACCTATGCCTCCTTCGCCGTCGCCTTTTTCTTCCGTCCGCTGGGCGCGATCATTTTTGGCCGGATGGGGGACCGTATCGGGCGCAAACCGACGTTGATCTTTGTACTGATCATGATGACGCTGGCGACGGCCACGATCGGGCTGGTGCCCACCTACGCCCAGCTTGGCATCCTGGCGCCGCTGATCGTGACCGGTCTGCGTATTCTGCAGGGGCTGTTTGCCGGGGGCGAGTATGGCGGGGCGGTTTCACTGATGACCGAGTTTGCGCCGCGTGGTAAGCGGGGGCTGTATGGCGCGTGGCAATCGTTTACCGTGGCGCTGGGATTGTTGGCCGGTGCGGGCATTGTCGCGCTGCTCTCGGTTCTACTGACGCCGGAGCAGATGCTGAGCTGGGGCTGGCGCATCCCGTTCTTTGTCGCGCTGCCGCTGGGCGTTCTGGCGCTCTGGCTGCGGGTACAGATGGAAGAGACGCCGGCGTTTATTCAGCAGCAGTCACAACCTGTGGCAAAAGTTGACGCCAGCCTCGGCGACACGCTGAAAACGATTCTGCTGGGTATCTGTCGTCTGATGGTGTGGTCAGCGGCCGGTTACACCTGGCTGGTGATCATGCCGACTTACCTGCAGGCCTCGTTGCACACCGGCTTTAATCAGGCGCTGCTGATAGCGGTGATCTCGAACCTCGGCTTTGCCGCCACCATCATTCCGGCCGGGATGCTGAGTGACAGGATTGGCCGCCGTGCCGTCATGGTCTCAGCGGCGGTGCTGCTGCTGGTGCTCTCTCTGCCGCTGCTCAATGTGCTGCAGTCAGAAAGTACTGGCCTGCTGCTGAAAGCGCTGGTGGTATTTATCGCGGGCGCGGTGGTCGGCTTGCTGGCGGGACCCGGCCCCGCGATGCTGGCCGAGATGTTTCCGACGCGGGTACGCTACACCGGGCTGGGGCTGGCTTATTCACTCTCCAACGCCGTCTTTTCCGGCTGCGCGGGATTAATCATTACCGGACTGATTAAAGAGACCGGTAATCCCGATATTCCCGCCTGGTATGTGATGGCGACGGCGCTGGTGAGTATTGTGGCGCTGATGACGCTGAATAAAGACGACCATCTGCGGCTGCTGGATGAGCCACCGTCGCGTTGAAAACGAAAAAACCAGCCTTGCGGCTGGTTTTGTGTTTTTGCGACTGGCAGTGAAATTACACCAGTTTCTGAGCCGTGGTTTCTACCAGCGTCAGCAACACCTGAATATCTTCCAGCGTCACCGTCGGGTTCAGCAGGGTCATCTTCAGGCAGGTCACGCCATCATGCTCGGTCACGCCGACGTTAGCGCGGCCTGACTCCAGCAGCGCGTCACCGATACGCTGGTTCAGCAGGGCGATATCCGCACTGCTGAGGTGCGCCAGATGCGCCGGACGATAGCGGAACAGCACGCTGGCCAGCTGCGGTTTCATGACCAGCTCCAGTGCAGGCTGCTCATCCACATACTGTGCAACCTGCTGCGCCAGTGTTACACCGTGATCGATGATTTCGGCATACTGCTTCTGACCCAGCGCTTCCAGACCCATCCACAGTTTCAGTGCATCAAAACGGCGGGTGGTCTGCAGCGATTTGGACACCAGATTTGGCACGCCCTGGGCTTCATCGAATTCTGAGTTAAGGTACGCCGCCTGGTAGCGCATCAGCTCATAGTGACGGGCTTCCTTCAGGAGGAAAGCGCCACAACTGATGGTCTGGAAGAACTGCTTGTGGAAGTCCAGGGTAATGGAATCGACCAGCTCAATGCCATCCAGATAGTCACGATACTTCTCTGAGAGCAGCAGTGCGCCGCCCCAGGCCGCATCGACGTGCACCCAGATATTCTCTTCTGCCGCCAGCGCCGCGATTTCACGCAGCGGATCGATTGCACCCGCATCGGTGGTACCGGCCGTGGCAACAATCGCCAGAATGTTTTCGCCGTTAGCTTTGGAGGCGGCCAGCTTGTGGCGCAGGTCATCCATGTCCATGCGGGCAAAGCTATCGCATTTCACCTGCGTAACGGACTGATAACCCAGGCCCAGCAGCGCCATGTTCTTCTGTACGGAGAAGTGCGCGTTTTCTGAGCAGAAAACTTTGATCTTCTTCAGATCGCCGGTTAAGCCATCCTGCTGAACAGAATGTCCCTGACGGGCAAACCAGGCGTCACGCGCCAGCATCAGACCCATCAGGTTGCTCTGGGTGCCGCCGCTGGTGAAGACACCCGCATCGCCAGGCTGATAACCGACCTGGGTACGCAGCCACTCAATCAGTTTCATCTCAATCAGGGTGGCAGACGGTGCCTGATCCCATGAATCCATGCTCTGGTTGGTGGCGTTGATCAGCACTTCCGCCGCCTGGCTGATAACCAGGCTCGGACAGTGCAGGTGCGCCACACACTGCGGGTGATGCACCGACAGGCTGTCTTTCAGGAAGTACTCAATGGCGCGTTCAATCGCGGCCTGGTTGCCCAGGCCCTGAGGATTGAAGTCCAGCTTGATGCGCTCGCGCAGTTCTGCGACGGTTTTTCCCTGATACATCTCAGGTTGTTCCAGCCACTTAACGACGGCCGCGCTACTCTGGGCAATCGCCTGCTGGTAGGCCTCGGTACTCTGTGCTGAGGCCGCCAGAATCGGGTTTAACCGGGACATTGCATTCACTCCACTCAAACTGGTTTCACGCCAGCTGATAGCAGGGCGTTTTCAAATTTATCCATGAACACGTCAAGTTCTGCATCCGTGATCAGCAGGGAAGGCAGCAGACGTAATACGCTGCCGTGACGTCCGCCACGCTCCAGAATCAGGCCGTTTTCGAAACATTTTTTCTGAACCAGCGCAGAAAGCTCGCCGTCTGCCGGGAAGCTGCCCATGTGGTCAGCGGCTTCGTCGGGTTTCACCAGCTCAATACCGATCATCAGACCCAGACCGCGCACGTTGCCGATAACCGGGTAGCGCTGCTGCAACTCGCCCAGTTTGCCTTTCAGCCATTCGCCCTGTGCCGCGACTTTGTCTGCGATGTTGTTATTTTTCAGCAGTTTCAGCGTGGTCAGACCGGTGGCCATTGCCAGCTGGTTACCCCGGAAGGTGCCGGTGTGGTGACCCGGAGACCAGGCGTCGAACTCTTTCTTGATGCCCAATACCGCCAGTGGCAGACCGCCACCCACTGCTTTGGACATCACGATGATGTCTGGCTCGATACCCGCGTGCTCAAAGGCGAAGAATTTACCGGTACGGGCAATACCCGCCTGGACTTCGTCGATGATCAGCAGAATGCCATGCTCTTTGGTCACTTTACGGATGCGCTGCAGCCACTCAGCCGGAGCCGGGTTTACACCGCCTTCGCCCTGAACCGCTTCCAGAATCACTGCTGCTGGTTTGCGAACGCCGCTTTCAACGTCGTTGATCAGGTTTTCGAAGTAGTAAGTCAGCGCTTTCACGCCCGCTTCACCACCAATGCCCAGCGGGCAGCGATAGAGGTGCGGATAAGGCATGAACTGCACTTCCGGCATCATGCCGTCAACCGCTTCTTTCGGAGACAGGTTGCCGGTGACCGACAGCGCGCCGTGGGTCATACCGTGATAGGCACCCGAGAAGCTGATGATACCGGAGCGGCCGGTGTGCTTTTTCGCCAGTTTCAGTGCCGCTTCAACGGCATCTGCGCCGGACGGGCCGGTGAACTGCAGGCAGTACTCTTTGCCCTGGCCCGGTAATAAGGAGAGCAGGTACTCAGAGAACTCATCCTTTAACGGCGTAGTTAAATCAAGAGTATGTAACGGCAAGCCGCTGGTAATGACATGTTGAATACTCTGCAGAACATCGGGATGGTTATGTCCCAGTGCCAGCGTTCCTGCACCTGCAAGACAGTCGAGATACTGATTATTCTCGACGTCGGTGATCCAGACACCCTGAGCTTTCGCAATCGCGAATGGCAATTTGCGAGGATAACTGCGAACGTTTGATTCAAATTCAGCCTGACGGGCTAAATAGGTTTCATTGGTTGCGTTTACGTTCTGTGCATTCAAACTATCAATACGGACTTTATCCGTCATCATATCTCTCCTACAACCGGGACGGGCGTAGCGTCACAGTTGAATAAATGAATTAAATGGGGGTCGGTGTCTAAAGCGCGGCCAATATAGGTGTTTTTAAGGTCCGACTCAACGTTTAATTTCATCGGCAGAAAACTGATTCTTTGCTATAGGAATCAATCATTTGGTGGGATTGTGACCGTATACATTATGACGGCTTCTGAAGCCTGTTGTTAATAAGTGGCGTAAAAACACCAGCTTACCCGGCCTGAGATGCGCTAAGTCAATGATAATAATCTGTGTAAATAGCTGTTTCCGGCGAAAAACGCTATCAAAAAAGGGGCTTCTCAGACAGAAAAAGCATAAGTCTGTTTAATTGCCGAAGCAGCATTTATTGGGGGCAAAAAGCGCAGACTAATTAAAATAATAAACCTTCCGTTAACATTTAATTAATATCCTGTCGTTGCCGTGTCGTTAATAAACCGGTGAATCGGTTTTATGACAGGACAATATCAATAAACTGATTTAAGTCTGCCAGTGCCTCACGCGCTTTCTTTTCGGAAGGATTGATGGTCAGCAGGTCAGCATAGCCGTTGAGCATCGCGCTGATCTGCCTGGCTGTGCGCGGCACATCAGCGCAGCGCAGGGTTCCATCCGTGACGCCGTCACGAATTATCCCCTCCATCAGACTCTGCCACGTATCCGTCATCTCATCGGCCAGCGCGGCATAGGCTTCATTATGCGCCGCCGTCTGCCAGAACGAGGCGTACAGTTGCCAGGTGGCATCCGGCGCGCTCGGCAGATGGCTTTCAAACAGAGTCAGCAACCGCTGGCGGGGCGTGAGTGTGGTCAGAGATTCAGCAAACGTTTCGAAATCCACGCGCATAAAGCGCTCCAGCGCGGCCAGACAGAGTGTCTGCCAGTTGCTGAAATAGTGGTAGATATGACTGCGTGAGATGCCCACCGATTCTGTGAGTTCCCGGGTGGTCACTTTTTCGATCCCTTTCTCAATAAATAGCACGATCGCCGCATCCAGTATTTTGGTTCTCAGTGCTTCAGCTGACTCTTTCATCACTCTCCCGATAAGTGCTGCGTTGACTTTGAGCAATTGCTCAAATAGACTGCTTTTCGTACTTGAGCAGCCGCTCAAGAATCACTATATCAGAAACAGAAACTATGCATTCCTCAAAAACGATCCTTCCTGTTGCGGCGCCCCGCAGCGCTATTCTGACATTAAAAAAGCTCGGCCGTCGCCATAGCCGCAAGCTGTGCCTCACGCTACTGCTGGTGGTGGCGGAGAATGTCATGTATCTGCTTTATCCACTGCTGGCCGGCTTCGCGATCAATGCGATCATCTCCGGCAGAACCTGGCATGCGGTGCTCTATGCCGCGATGGTCTTTACCATGTGGGCCATCGGCGCGGCACGACGCAGCGTGGATACCCGCACCTTTGCCCGCATCTATGCTGAGCTGGCCGTGCCGGTGATCGTGGCGCAGCGCAGTGAAAACCACAGCGCATCTACCATTGCCGCACGGGTGGCGTTGTCACGGGAGTTTGTCGACTTTTTCGAGAAGCATCTGCCAGTGCTGATCACCTCGCTGGCGTCGATGACCGGTGCCGCCGTGATGCTGCTGGCTATCGAGTTCTGGACCGGCGCAGGCTGCCTGGCGATCCTGCTGTTCTTCGCCTGTTTCCTGCCGGGATTTACCCGCAAAAACGACGCGCTGTTTGGTCGCCTGAATAACCGGCTGGAGAAAGAGGTGAGCTTTGTCAGCAACGCGAACGCCGCGTCACTTGGCCGTCACTATGGCGTACTGGCCAGCCTGCGGATCCGCCTCTCAGATCGGGAAGCGTGTGGTTATCTGGCGATTGGTAGCGTGGCGGCTCTGCTGTTTGCTGTCACCATCGCGGTAATGTCGAATCGTGGCGGCACCGATGCCGGTCACATCTATTCGGTGATGACCTATATGTGGATGTTTGCCATGAGCCTGGACGATGGCCCGCAGCTGCTGGAGAAATATTCACAGCTGAAAGACATTGGCCGAAGGGTGAGTACCGGCACGCACTGAGTGGCTCGATTCCTGTATCTGACATGACGTGGTGATTAACAACCACCACTGGGGCAGAGTGCACCCGTCACTTTTCCTTAGGGTCATTATCACACTCACTACTGACGCTTTTGATAGCGGTATAGCGGAAGAGGGGGGTTATGTCTCAAAACCATCCCTGGCAGGATGGTGCACCTTAGCAGCAATCCATATTAACAGAACGAGGAAAACCTTAGTCTGCTGTTAGATCGCCTTGTTGCTGGTGAATTCCGAAATGGTGTGAGAAGGCTTTCCAGCCACATGCGGTGATTTTTAACACCCTTGATTTCCCCGAGCGGCTCATCCACCTCCAGCCGATAAAAGCCTCCAGCAGAGCAGAACCCAATGGGCCAGAAAGATGATATTGACGTTCAGTCCAGTCCAGGCACATTCGGCTGTTTTCTGCCTGTTCTGGACAGATTTCAATTCCTTGCTGCTCAGTCCAGCGACGGCCCAAATCTGTTAGCACATAGTGCTGACCTTCTCCAATGGCAATAAATCCGCGGTTAAGCATCCCTTGAGTAATCGCTACCCCTACTTGTCCGGCTAAATGATCGTAACAACAGCGTGCAAAACGCAGTTCTTTAGCTGCTCTGCTTGGTGTTGTCTGCCACTGAGAAGTAACTGGCCCGATCGAGGCAAGATTTTCCAGTAGCTGGGAAATATGTGGTCCGGTCAGGCGGTAATAACGATGGCGGCCAACCGACTCAACGGTGATCAAGCCACCATCACGCAGTTTTGCGAGGTGGAAGCTGGCTGTCTGGGCGGTAATATTGGCGGCCCTGGCCAGAGCGCCAGCTGAAAGTACTTCACCCCCTGAAAGGTTAATCAGCATTAACGAACGCACCGGCTCTGCGATGAGATGAGCTACGACTGAAATGTGAAACTGATTCATTTTTCACCCTTCAAAGTGAAGTCCGTGTTGTTCAGGGGAGTTTAAAGTTCGATACGGCTCGAATCATTATTTTGCTAACGAAATGTATAGTCAATTAATCCTTTCTACACACACCAAAACCCACTAATGAATAATATTTCTTCAGCTCAAAAATGGTTGTTAGCGGCTACCAGTGTCAGTTACATCATCGTAATTCTTGATACATCGATTGTGAATGTTGCACTTTCGGCGTTAGCCACAGCGTTCCACCCTTCCATTAGCGGACTTCAGTGGGTAATCAGTTCTTATACCGTTACCTTCGCCTGCCTGCTTCTGAGCGGAGGTGCTTTGAGCGATAAACTGGGGGCTAAAAATGTTTATCTGACAGGCCTGCTGCTCTTTGCTCTTGCTTCACTAGGATGCGGTATTTCATCGATATTACCCTTTATGATTTTCTCAAGGATACTGCAGGGAATTGGGGCTGCCTTACTGGTTCCTGCTTCTCTGGCTTTGATTAACGCTGAGTTTCCGAAGCCTCAACAGCGAGCTAAAGCCATAGGTATCTGGTCTGGATGTGGTGGGATTGCAATGGCTGCCGGCCCGTTATTGGGAGGCGTGTTAATCCATTTAACAGGCTGGCGTGGCATCTTCCTGGTTAATGTTCCCATCGCAGTGTTCGGAGTTGTACTGGCGATGCGGATTCCTGCAATAAAAATCACTACTGGAAAAAGAACGATGGATTTTGCAGGACAATTAATGGCCATTATCGCAATCGGAACGTCTGTTGCCGTGTTGATTGAAGGCCTCCACCGGGGATGGCGTGATCCCTGGATATACGGAGGAGTGCTGGTGGCGGCCATGGCATGGGGATTTTTCATTCTGACGGAGCGCGCAGTCAGTCAGCCGATGCTGCCGATGAAGTTGTTTAGCATTGCCATTTTTTCGGCCTCAGTCATCGTCTCGCTTATTTCAGGATTGGTGTTTTATGGGCTGTTTTTTATGCTAAGCCTCTATTTCGGGACCGTGCGTGGCTGGTCATCACTGGACACCGGTCTTGCTTTTCTTCCGTTGACCCTGCTGGTCACGCTGGGCAGCTTTAGCGCTGGAAAACTCAACAGCCTGCTTACTCCGTTATGGCTGATAGCAGGATGCTGCTTACTCTATGCTGTAGGATTTACAGGATTAACGATATTAGGAGGAAATACCCCTTACTGGCAGATCGCGCTTTGCTTTCCGCCTCTCGGTCTTGCTGCCGGAATCATCACACCTGTGGTTACAGCCGCAGCCATGAACTCAACAGGCAGGGAGCAAGCCGGGCTTGCTTCAGGCGTACTTAACGCCAGCCGGCAAACAGGGTCAGCGCTGGGGGTAGCAATCTTTGGGGGCCTGCTTGGCTCTGTAAAACCGCAAGCAGAGAATATTTACATTGCTGTCTATCTCGGTATCGCTTTCTCGTTGCTTGGCTGTCTGTTATGGATAATGAAACTTCGTAAGGTCCAGACTGTATAAAAAAAAGCCATGGAAATCGGTGTCGGGATGCTACTAATGCTAAAGGGTGCCGTACGTCCGGCACAAAGGACTCCTGGGATATAACACTGCCGTTCCATACTATTCCCCGAAAAGCCTGAAACCATTCTCAGCAATAAGTTAGAGCAGGCAACCGCCTTTTAAACCAGCTAAGCCTGAGGCAGGTCTCAGGGGGCATTAATCTTAAGCGTGAAGTCACGGTTTAATAATCCAGCTCACCCGGCGTAAAGTCCCTGAAGGCATTATCAGACGGCGTATAGCCCAGCACCTCACGCGTCTGAGTCAGATCAAAGCGTTTAAAGCGGTTATCGGAAATGCCGTAACCTATAAAGAAGGAAATCTTCTCTGCCTCGACTGCGCCGGTCAGCAATCTGACGGCATCATCCGGACTCAGCCAGGCGCTGTAATCCCGCGCATTATGCTGGCTGTTATCCAGTTCTGGTTCAAACGCCCCGATTCTCAGCGCCACGCTGCTCAGGCCATGCTGGCTGGCATAGAAAGCGCAGAGTGCTTCACCATAACATTTGGTGACGCCGTAAAGATTTGCGGGAGAGACCGCCATACCGGGATGGATCTGCACATCTTTCGGATAGCCCTCAATTGTCTGCGCGCTGCTGGCAAACACCAGACGACGACAGCGATGTTCCGCTGCTGCCTTGAGTAACCAGGTGGTGGAAAGAATATTCGCGGGCAGCAGATCGTCGAAACTGGCCTGCGCATCAGGAATACCGGCAAGGTGGATAACGGTATCGACAGGCTCTTCGGCCAGCAACGTCGCCGCCGTATCCGGTTGTGACAGGTCCGCCACGATAAAACGATGGGGGGCAGGGATCGCGTAGTCCGGCTCCCGCAGATCGGTCAGGATAAAACGGTAGTGATTCTGGCTGGCTGCGAAGAACGTCCGGCCTATTCGCCCGCTGGCTCCGGTAAGAAGAATAACTCTGGTCGTCATCTGCTGGTTCCTGTTCAATGTCCGGTTCAGTAAAGAAGCGCTGACCGATGAGTTAAGCAGACATTCCTGCCACAGACATGGATAACCTCTCCGGTATGTGAAGTGGCACAATGCGATCGGCTCACACGCTGCACGGGCGAAAGCCCGCGCTAGCGCACCCTTCAGTGTGCGCCAGATCACAAAATGGGTTGCTTAGCGCCTTCTTCCTTTCTATAGTCTGCCCGCTTCATCCGGATGGGAACACATTCTGCTTTCTCCCTCCCGGATCACTTCCGTTTTTTCAGTTCAGGCCATTGGGAATCAATTTTGTTAAGAAAAGATCATAAAACCGACGATGCCGGTTTTGTCCGCTGGGCATTACTGGCCCTTGCACTGGGCGGCTTTGGCATCGGCACCGGTGAGTTCATCATGATGGGCCTGCTGCCGGATGTGTCACGCTCTCTGGCAATCACTGAACCGCAGGCGGGGAACGCTATCGCCAGTTATGCGCTGGGCGTGGTGGTGGGTGCGCCATTTATTGCGGTACTGGCGGCAAGGATGGCGCGTAAATCACTGCTGCTGATCCTGATGGCGCTGTTCAGCATCGGGAATGTCGCCAGCGCGATGGCCGATGGCTATCACGGCCTGCTCGTGGCGCGTTTTCTTACGGGATTACCGCACGGTGCCTATTTTGGTGTGGCTTCGCTGGTGGCGGCATCACTGGTGCCGATTGAACGGCGAGGCCGTGCGCTGGCGTCACTGATGCTGGGACTGACGGTCGCGACGCTGATTGGCGTGCCGCTGGGCTCCTGGATAGGGCAGCTATTCAGCTGGCACGTCGTATTCACCTTTGTCGGCGCAATTGGACTGCTGACCTGCCTGCTGATTGGCCGTTATGTGCCTTATACGCCGGGTGATGTGAATGCGCATCCGCTGCGTGAACTGGGCGCGCTGAAAAACCCGCAGGTGCTGCTGACCCTGCTGGTGGGCGCGGTAGGCTTTGGCGGGATGTTCGCGATCTTCAGCTATATCGCACCGACGCTGATTAACATTGCGGGCATCGCTCCCTCGCTGATCCCGTGGGCCATGGTGGCGTTCGGGCTGGGCATGATCATCGGCAATCTGGTGGGTGGCCGTCTGGCTGATGGTTCGGTGCTGAATATTATTGGCTGGACGCTGTTATGGAATGTGCTGGTGATGCTGGCCTTCCCGGTGCTGGTTCAGCATGTGGCAACCGGACTGCTGGCGACCTTCCTGATTGGCACCTGCTCGGTGCTGCTGCCGTCCCTGCAGATTCGCCTGATGGATGTCGCCAATGATTCGCAGACCCTGGCGGCCGCGATGAACCATTCGGCGCTGAACATCGCTAATGCGATGGGCGCTTATCTGGGTGGCCTCACCGTGTCGCTGGGCTATGGCTGGATCTCCACCGCCTGGGTCGGCGTTGCGCTGGGTGTTGCCGGTCTGATGGTGTTTGTGATGACGGCGCGCCATGCCGCCCGTCAGCAGGCGCAGCTGGCCTGATATAAGACCCGATATAAGAGAAGAGGGCGCAGCGATACCGATTATCGCTGCGCTTAATGCGCACAGCGTCGACGTGTTATTTTTCAGCAGTGATTAAGTACAGGGCTTTTTACTGGCTGACCGTTTAATGAAAATTATCATTCTGCGCGAGCGAAAATTTCAAAAGGCTTGAAAAATCAACAAAGGCGGTCCGGACGTCTGGATGTTAAAAGTAAATTAAAATAATGTTTGCTAAAGTCGGTAAGGTCTGGCTTAATAGCGTCATCGGTTTGGAACACAGACCTTATCAAAGCAGTTTTAGTAAAGCAGTCCTCAGTGCAAGCGATATCACAAGATACCCTTATTCATGAGTCTCCTCCTAAAAGCCTGGTAAGTTACCTTCTGAAAGACAGGCCATCTTCGCCACTTAGTGGCTCATAAATTAAGGAATTATCGATGTCTAATAAAATGACTGGTTTAGTAAAATGGTTTGACGCTGGTAAAGGTTTTGGTTTTATCTCTCCTCAGGACGGCAGCAAAGATGTATTCGTACATTTCTCTGCAATCCAGAGCAACGATTATAAAACTCTGGACGAAGGCCAGCAGGTCGAATTCACTATTGAAAACGGCGCTAAAGGTCCTTCAGCGGCAAACGTAGTCCCTATGTAAGCCATAGTTATCAATGATGCTTATAACCGCGATAAAGGCACCAGCCTGAGCAGATAAGCCTGAAATTGATAATTAATAAAAACCCGCCTTGTGCGGGTTTTTTGCGTTTGTGATTTGCGAAACGCTGGCGCAGTGCGGGTTGCCCGCAACACATGTGTGCGCGGGCCAGTAAAACGTTAGCGCACGCTGGCGATCAGCCACTGCTGTAACTCTGTCAGTTCCACCTGTTGCGCCGGGAAATCCATAACCAGCTGATTCAGCACCGGCTCCAGTGCATCCGGCCGGTAAGTGACCTTCTGCATCCGCTGCGCCAGCGCTTCGAGCGGTGCGGGATTGAGGCTGTCGCTGAAAATCTGACAGCGGGTGATCACGCCGCGCTCCACATCGAAGTGAATCTCCACACCGCCCCAGACAAAACGCTGGTCCAGCAGGTGCGAGAAGTCAGGTGCCTGACCGAAATTCCACTCCCAGCTACTCTGCCGCGCAAACTGCTCTTTAAAACCAGGCAGGTCGGGCAGGGCTTCGGGCGAAATCACCTCAGGCTCACAACGCTCACCGTAATGGTTGAAAAATGCGTCCGTTACCGCGGAACAGATTGCCTGATAACGGATACCCGGCGTTAACTCTGCCAGATTGGTTACCCTGGCGCGCACCGAGGTAATTCCTTTCGCCTGCAATTTTTTCACATCAGGGTTGAGGTAGTCCGCCAGCCGGGAGAGATCGGCATCCATCAGAATAGTGCCGTGATGAAAACCGCGATCGGGTGTTTCACGATACGCGGAACCGGAGATTTTACGCAGTCCCTCAGCGGTGTTGACCACTAAATCGTTACGCCCGGACGCTTCGGCAGGAATACCCAGCGCGTTCAGCGCACGCAGGATAATGGCGGTCGAGATACTTTTATCGTACTCCGGCTTGCCGGCCATAAAGGTAAAACAGCAGTTGCCGAGGTCGTGAAACACCGCGCCACCGCCGCTGCTGCGACGCGCCAGCCGGATGCCATCTTCCGCCATGCGCCGGGTGTTGCACTCTTTCCACGGATTCTGCGCTCGCCCGATCACCACCGTCTCCGCATTACGCCATAAAAACAGCACCCGCTGGGTGGCGGGCATCTGCCGGAAAATGCACTCTTCAACCGCCAGATTAAACCAGGGATCGTTAGATTCAGATAACAGTAAACGCAGCGTGGACATCGATGACTCCCGTTCCTTAAGAGATGCGGCCCATAGAGCAGGGCAGAAGGCTGAGTGTATCAGTCGGGGAGCGGACCCACATGCCTGTTCATGCCGTGATGCGGCGACAAAAAAAGATAAAATGCCGTCTGCTGCCCGATCGCGGCAGATTACCTTATCGCTTTGTGCCAGTATGAAGGCTGAGTGTGCTGATAACCCTGCGTATTTTCCCCCTTGAGAAAAAAACCGTATGAATGCGTCCGCTGGCATAGCGATGAAGATCACAGCTGCGTTGAGTTCCACGCTGATGCTGGCCTGTGTAAAAGGACTGGATGGCGCAATACCGGTCGGCGAAGTGATATTTTTCCGCTCGTTGCTGGCACTGGTCCCGCTGCTCATCTGGCTGCGCTTTCAGGGCAGCGTGCTGGATGGCATCCGCACCCGAAATATTCGCGGGCATTTTGTGCGCGGGCTGGCCGGAACCGGCGGTCTCTATTTCAGCTATCTGTCGCTGCTCTATATTTCCCTGACCGACGCCACCGCGATTAACTATGCCGCGCCGCTGTTTACCGTGCTGCTGGCGGCATTACTGCTGCGTGAAAAAGTCCGGCACCATCGCTGGGTTGCGGTCTTTACCGGTTTCAGCGGCATTCTGGTGATGTTCTCCGGGCATCTCTCGCTGACGCAGTCGGCGTCATTCTCGCTCTCCGCATCGGCGGGCATTCTGCTGGCGCTGATGGCGGCCTTATGTACCGCCTGCGCGCTGGTGCAGATCCGCTTTCTTAACGGCAAAGAGAAGCCGGGTGCTATCGCCTTCTGGTTTGCTGTCACCACGGCATTAACCTCGCTGGTCACTCTGGTGGGCGGGTGGAAAGTGCCGCACGGCAATCAGCTGGCGTTACTGGTGGGATGCGGACTGCTGGGCGGTATCACCCAGATTCTGATGACCCTGAGTCTGCGTTATGCCGAAGCCTCTCTGCTGGCGCCGTTCGACTACACCACGCTCATCTGGTCAGTCGCGGTGGGGTATCTGCTGCTCGGTAATCTGCCGACCTCCACCACGGTAATCGGTGCGGTTCTGGTGGTGATTGGCGGCCTCTATTCGGTGCTCTATGAGCGCTACCGCTTCCGGAAAGCGCGGGTGGTTAACGCCACCAGCTGATCTCAGGACCCGGTTTTGCCTGGTCGCTGCAATAATGATAACGCTGAGTTAATAATTTGTGATCGCGGTAAGAGAACGGCTGACGGTAATCGATTACTTTCGAACCATAATAAAGTAATCGATTACTTATTTGTGAGGTTCCCATGATTGCAACGGTGCAGGAGAGTGCGGGCCAGCGGGTGCAGCATAAGTTGCTGGTGCCGCGCCTGTCCCTGATGATGTTTATGCAGTTCTTCATCTGGGGCAGCTGGTCGGTAACGCTGGGGCTGGTGATGACCCGACACAATATGCCGTTGCTGATTGGCGATGCGTTTTCAGCCGGGCCGATTGCCTCAATTCTCTCGCCGTTTGTGCTCGGCATGCTGGTGGATCGTTTCTTTCCCTCGCAGAAAGTGATGGCGGTGATGAACCTGGCGGGCGCAGCGATTCTCTGGTTCGTGCCCCAGGCGCTGATCGCAGAGAACGGCGCACTGCTGATCGCCCTGTTATTTGGTTATACGCTCTGCTTTATGCCGACGCTGGCGCTCTCAAATAACATCGCCTTTCACAGCCTCACCAGCAGTGAGAAAAGTTTCCCGATCGTCAGAGTCTTCGGCACCATCGGCTGGATCGTGGCGGGGATCTTTATCGGCGTGACCGGCATTGCTGACAGCGTGGCAGTGTTCCAGCTGGCGGCGCTCTGCTCGGTACTGCTGGCGATATACAGCCTGACGCTACCGCATACGCCCGCGCCAGCCAAAGGTTTACCGTTAAAAGTTCGCGATCTCTTCTGCGCTGATGCCTTCGCGCTGTTGCGACAGCGTCATTTCATGGTTTTCGCCCTGTGCGCCACGTTAATCTCCATTCCGCTCGGCACCTATTACGCCTTTACTGCCTCCTGGCTGGCGGATGCCGGTATCCGGGACGTCAGCTCGCTAATGTCGCTGGGTCAGATGTCTGAAATTGCCTTCATGCTGATCATCCCGCTGCTGTTTCGTCGCCTTGGCGTCAAAACCATGCTGCTGATTGGGATGACGGCGTGGTTCGTTCGCTATGCGCTGTTCGCGATGGGTATGAGCGATGAGACGCGCACGCTGATTTATCTCGGCATCCTCCTGCATGGCATCTGTTACGACTTCTTCTTCGTGGTGGGATTTATCTACACCGATCGGATCGCCGGTGAAAAGGTGAAAGGCCAGGCACAGAGCATGGTGGTGATGTTTACCTACGGCATCGGCATGCTGCTGGGATCGCAAATTTCCGGCGCGCTCTACAACCATCTGGTCGCTGGTCACGCCAGCGCGCAGAGCTGGGCAATCTTCTGGTGGTTCCCTGCGGTTGCCGCTGCACTGATTGCGATTATCTTCTTCTTCTCGTTCAAATACCGTGATTAGGCGGTATCGGAACACCGGAGTTAATGATGAAAACAGTTAAAGGTCCAGGCATCTTCCTGTCACAGTTCATCACTACGCAGCCGCCGTTTAACTCGCTGGCGGGTCTGGCTGAGTGGGCCGCGGGGCTGGGATACCGGGCGCTACAGATTCCGTGTCACCAGCCCGCTATTTTCGACCTTGAAAAGGCGGCAGTGAGCCAGACCTACTGCGACGAGGTGCGGGGCGTACTGGCCGGTTTCGGACTGGAGATTAGCGAGCTTTCCACCCATCTTGAAGGGCAACTGGTTGCGGTGAACCCGGCCTATGACCTCGCGTTTGATAACTTTGCCCCAGCGGCGTTGCGCGGCGATCCTGCCCGACGCACCGACTGGGCTATTGCCACGCTGAAGCAGGCGGCGGCAGCCTCTGAGAAGCTGGGCCTGCGGGCACACGCTACCTTTTCCGGCTCGCTCGCCTGGCCCTGGTTTTACCCCTGGCCGCCGCATCATGAAGCGCTGTTTGAGGCGGCGTTTGCCGAGCTGGCGCGGCGCTGGCTGCCGGTGCTGGAGGTGTTTGACCATCACGGCGTTGACCTCTGTTATGAGATACATCCCGGCGAAGACCTGCATGACGGTGTCACGTTTGAGCGTTTTCTGGCGGAGGTGAATCACCATCCGCGCTGCAATATTCTGTTCGATCCCAGTCATCTCCTGCTGCAACACATCGACTATCTGCAATTCATCGTCCTCTATCATTCGCGAATTAAAGCCTTTCACGTTAAGGATGCGGAGTATCAGCTCAACGGGCGCAGCGGCGTCTATGGCGGCTATCAGCCGTGGCTGGCACGTGCCGGACGGTTTCGCTCGCCGGGCGATGGTCAGATCGACTTCAGCCGCATTTTCAGCAAGCTGGCGCAGTATGACTATGAAGGCTGGGCGGTGCTGGAATGGGAATGCTGCCTGAAGGATGGCGAGACCGGGGCGCGTGAAGGCGCAGAGTTTATTCGGCGGCACATTATTCCGGTGTCTGATCGCGCCTTTGATGACTTTGCTCTGGCAGAGAATGGCCCATCGGTGCGTCTTCAGCTGGGTCTGGATCGCGACGCCTGACGCTGGCGTGGCACAGGTTAAAAACAGAGGGATCTTATGTCAGTTCAGAAAATCGCGCGGATGGCGGGCGTCTCAGTCGCCACGGTTTCCCGGGTGCTGAATAACAGCGATAGCGTAAAACCGGCTAACCGGCAGAAAGTCCTCGCCGCAATAGAAGAGAGCCACTATCAGCCCAACCTGCTGGCGCGCCAGTTGCGCACGGCACGCAGCTCAATGATTCTGGTGCTGGTTTCTGATATCTCCAACCCGTTCTGCGCCGAAGTGGTTAAAGGCATTGAGGAGCAGGCGGAGAAAAACGGCTATCGCATCCTGTTGTGTAACTCGGGCGCGGATATCGCCCGTTCACGATCCAGCCTGCAACTGCTCTCCGGCAAGATGGTGGATGGCATCATCACCATGGATGCCTTCAGCAAGCTGCCGGAATTGAGTCAGCTGATAGGCGCGGCACCCTGGGTTCAGTGTGCCGAACATGATGATAACGGTCAGATTTCCTGTGTCGGCATTGATGATGAAGCCGCTGCGCAGTGCGTGGTGCGCTATCTGGCCGGGCAGGGACGACAGCGCATCGCGCTGATCAATCATGACCTCAGCTACCGTTATGCCCGTCTGCGCCAGCAGGGCTACATCGCTCAGCTCAGTGAACAGCAACTGAGCTGGCAGGCCATCGCGTATGCCAGTGATCTGAGTTTCAGCGCCGGTAAAGCGGCGATGGATCGGTTGCTGGTCGCTGAGAGACGGCCTGACGCGGTGTTTGCGGTGTCCGATACGCTGGCCGCCGGGGCGATGGCGGCGATTCAGCAGGCGGGCCTGCGGATCCCTCAGGACATCGCCGTGGTGGGCTTTGACGGCAGCGAACTGGCGAGCATGGTCTCTCCGCCGCTGACCACGCTGGCTCAGCCCTCAAAGGAGATTGGCCGTCGGGCCTGTGAACTGGTGCTGCAAAAAATTGCCCGGCCCGACGCGCCGCCGCAATGCGTGATCATGCAGGGTGAGCTGGTGGTGAGAGCCAGCAGCTGAATACGTCACCCGTCATCCTTTCCTCCGAATAACTACGCCCATATTGTCCACTAAAACGCGACAGTGATTGCCATTTTACGCCATTGTGTGGCTGTCAGGTTTACTTATATGCTGTTTCCATCGAAGGGCATTCGCACTTCCCGAATCAACGAAGGGGCAGAATATGATTGAGCAAAGATTGTCAGAACAACGCGGTGTGGGCGATCACGGCTGGCTGAATTCACGTCACACCTTCTCTTTTGCAAACTACTGGGATCCGAAACAGGCGGGCTTCTCCGACCTGCTGGTGATCAACGATGATCGGGTCGCCAAAGGACGTGGTTTTGGTGCCCATCCGCACAGCAACATGGAGATTATCTCTTATGTACTGGAAGGCGCGCTGGAGCATAAAGACTCGATGGGCACCGGCTCGGTGATTGTCCCCGGCGATGTGCAGCTGATGAGTGCGGGTAGTGGCGTGACCCACAGCGAGTTCAACCACTCGGGCACCGAGGGTGTGCATTTCCTGCAAATCTGGGTGGTACCGGCAGAGAAAAATACTCCGCCGGGCTACCAGCAGATCTCCGTCAGCGAAGCGGATAAACGCGGTAATCTGCGGCTGATTATTTCGCCGGAAGGTGAAAACGGGGCATTACGGGTGCGTCAGGATATTCGCATCTATGCGGGTCTGTTCCAGGGCGATGAGCAGTATACCATCACTCTCCCGGACGATCGCTACGCCTATATTCATGTGGCGCGCGGCAGTGTCAGAGTCAATGGCCTGCAGTTTAATGCCGGAGATGGCGCGCGGGTTCGCAATGAGAAAACGTTGTCGTTCAGTCATGGTGACGGAGCGGAGGTGCTGTTATTCGATCTGCGTCCGCATGAAGTGAATCATCCAACCCGTTAAAGCGAAAACTGCGCGGCTTCCACCGCGCAGTTTTTTTGCATTACTGCGCGTTAAGGAACGTCAGCAGATCCTGATTCAGTTGATCCTGATGCGTTACCGCGAAACCATGCGGCGCATTGTCATAGACCTTGAGTTCCGCACCTTCAATCATCTCCGCCGCCACTTTGCCGGTGGTTTCAAACGGCACGATCTGGTCGTTGCTGCCATGAATCACCAGAGTCGGCACATTCACTTTCGCTACGTCGGCACGGAAATCGGTCTCTGCGAAGGCGGTGACACAATCCACGGTGCTCTTGAGCGAGGCCAGCAGCGCGATGTTCAGCGTCTGCGTCATCACGCCATCGGAGACGGTCTGTCCAGCATTAGTGCCATAGAATGGCGTTGCGAACTCTTTAATAAACTGCGCGCGATCCTTGAGCAGGCCATCCCGAATGCCTTCGAACACCGACATATCGACACCCTGTGGGTAGTCTGCCGTCTTACCAAAGATAGGCGTAACGGCACCCAGCAGCACCAGCGCCCCAACGCGATCGCTGCCATAGCTGCCGATGTAGCGCGTGACGTCGCCGCCACCCATGGAGAAGCCCACCAGCGTCACGTTCTGCAGGTCGAGATGGGTGATCAGGTCGCTGATGTCAGAAGCAAAGGTATCGTAGTTGTTCCCGGTCCAGGGCTGATCAGAGCGGCCAAAACCACGACGGTCAAATGCAATAACCCGATAGCCGTTGTCGGCCAGGAAGTTCATCTGGCTGTCCCACATGTCGGCATCCAGCGGCCAGCCGTGGCTGAACAAAACAGGCTTACCGGTGCCCCAGTCTTTGAAGTAGATCTGTGTACCGTCGGTCGTTTTAAAGGTGCTCATGGTATTGCCCTCTGTATGACGTGATGAATGAAAAGAAGGTGTGCCAGTCAAACTGGCGCCACCAGATAGCGAACTTCGGGATGATTTTCACCCTGATGAAAAGCGAAAACCCGCCGCTCTATCTTTTTGTCGTTGATGGTGTAGCGCTCTTTCTGACGCAGATGTTCGACCCAGGAGCCAACCACAAACGTCTCAACGAAAATGCCGGGCTGCAGGATATCCTCATACAGTGACCAGTTAATGGCGCCACCACGACGTCTGACACGCCGCATATCCTGCATGCAGACAGTAAAGGCATGTGCATCATCAATATTAATCCGGTATTCGTAATTCACCATCACCGGGCCGCGTTCGTGACGGATATCCAGTGCCGGCGCATTAACGCCATCGCCGATCATATCGAGATTCAGATCGGGATCCTGATCAAGCCGCCAGCGCCAGACGGTGCTGCTGGCCAGCACCATGCCCAGCGCGGCGATGCACAGTGAGAGCGGAATGCCGAAGTGCGAGGCGAGCTGTCCCCAGAGGGCGCTGCCTGCGGTCATCGATCCAAAGAACACCGTCAGATAGACCGCCAGCGCACGGGCTTTCACCCACTTTGCGGCGCTGCGCTGTGCGCCAAGATTCAGCGTCGACAGCACCGCGATCCAGGCAAAGCCGGTGAAGAACTCAAACGCATTCAGCACCCAGAAGTGCCGCACAAAGGCCAGCGCCAGCATGGTCAGGGCGAAGAGGAGACTGGCGATCACCATCAGGCGATCGGAGCTAAGGCGACGACGCAGACGCGGCAGCAGCACCGCACCGGTAATCGCGCCGACGCCGATGCAGGCCAGCATGATGCCGTAGCCGCCTGGGCCAAGGCCTAGCTCACGGCGTGCCACCAGCGGCAGCAATGCCCAGCCCGCGCTGCCAAACAGGAAGAATGAGAAGGTCCGCACCAGCACGTTACGCAATACCGGTGCTGCGTGAACGTAGCGCAGACCGGCCCGCACCGCCGGGAAGAAATGCTCGGGCGGGAGTCGCTGCACGCTCGGCTCGGCTTTCCAGCGCCAAAGCACCCAGGTGACGCCCAGCACCGACAAGGCATTGAGCAGGAAGACCATCCAGGGGCCGGTAAACGACAGGATCAGTCCGCCCAGCGCCGGTCCGATGGCGCGACTGATATTAATGCCGAGCGAGTTAAGGGCAATGGCTGGACCAAGTTCCTGTTTAGTCACCAGATCCGGCACGATCGCCTGGAAGGGTGGCGAACTCATTGCCGCACCCGCGCTGAGCAAAAAGGCCGCGCAAAGCAGCACTTCGGGTGTCACATGCCCGGTCCAGGCGAGCACGGTCAGCCCGGCGGCGGCAGTAAAGGTCCACAGTTGGGAAAAGAGCAGATATTTACGGCGGTCGACGATATCGGCCATCACGCCGGAGGGCAGCGCGAACAGAAACATCGGCAGGCTGCTGGCTGCCTGCACCAGCGCCACGGCCAGTGGATCGGCACTCAACGTCAGCATGGTCCAGTTCACGCCGACATCATTCATCCATGAACCGATGTTGGAGACCACGGTGGCAATCCACAGCATGCGGAACACCGGCTGGCGCAGCGGCTGTAGCGGCGAAACCTCAGTAGCGGGCCTCGCCTCGGGCAGCTCCTGCTCCAGCTGGTGGATATCATTAACCTGTGCCATAACGTCTCCCCTGAGGTTTTGCCGCGCCGATGCGCCAGCCGCCAGGCCCGGTCAGCGCCAGCGTGGTAAAGATAATCAGCAGCAGCCAGCCGAACTGACCCTCCGCCAGTGACCAGCCAGGATGCACGACCAGCATCGCAACCAGCAGCACCGCAATGATCGGCAGGCAGGCAATCCGGCTTCCCCAGCCGAGAATAATAAAGATCGGGCAGATGACTTCCGCCAGGATGGCTGGCAACAGGCTCATCATCGGTCCCATCCCGAAGGGGTCTTCGATGCGCGTCAGTTCTTCGCTGAAATGCAGAATTTTCGGCAGCCCATGCACCTGTAATAGCAGCAGGCTGCCGGTCAGGCGCAGGAAGAACAGCCCCGCGTTGATGCGGGGCGAAAGAGCGATAGCGTTATTCATGATTAAAACGCGAAGCAGCTGCAGCCGAGCGCGCCCCAGAAGGCGTTATCTTCGGCGACCGGCACGCTGGAGCCACGGGCGATCTCATGCGAGTGGCGATGAACACCGCACGGGCCGCTGCAGTGGTGCACGGCGGGCATCATGCCTGCACGGCTCTGCGCAACCGGCGGGGCGCTGCGATAGTGACCCGGCACATTTACCACCGGCGACCACTCAGGCAGGACCGGAATAGCGGGCGGTGCATCCGCGCTGAACGAACCAGCGGCATAGACGATGTTGCCATCCACCACGGTCAGCACCGACTCGATGCCTTTAATTTCCTCTTCCGTGACGCTGAAAAAGTCTTTGCTCAGCACCGCCAGATCCGCCAGCTGGCCTACCTTAATCTGACCTTTTTTACCCTGTTCGCTGGAGAACCAGGCGCTGCCCTGGGTCCAGAGCATCAGCGCCGTTTCGCGATCGAGGCGGGCACTGACATCATACATCTGCATGCCGCCCACGGTGCGGCCGGAAACCAGCCAGTAGAGCGCGGTCCAGGGGTTGTAGCTGGCGACGCGGGTCGCATCGGTGCCGAGTCCCACCGGAACGCCGGTCTCCAGCATTTTCTGAACCGGCGGGGTGTGGCGGGTGGCTTCGATGCCGTAGCGCTCAGCAAAGTATTCACCCTGGAACGCCATGCGATGCTGCACGGCAATACCACCGCCCAGCGCTTTAATTCGATCGATATTGCGCTGAGTGATGGTTTCCGCATGGTCGAAGAACCAGTGCAGGCCATTGAACGGAATATCACGATTCACTTTTTCGAACACATCCAGCATCCGGCTAATCGACTCGTCATAGGTCGCATGCAGACGGAAAGGCCAGCGATGCTCAACCAGATGACGCACCACGCGTTCCAGCTCATCTTCCATGCCAGGCGCTAAGTCCGGACGCGGCTCCAGGAAATCTTCGAAGTCAGCCGCCGAGAAGACGAGCATTTCGCCTGCACCGTTGTGACGGAAATAGTCGCTGCCCTGGCCTGGCGTCAGCATATCCGTCCACTTCTCAAAGTCTTCCAGTTCATGACCCGGACGCTGAGTGAAGAGGTTGTAGGCGATGCGCAGCGTCATCTGCTTTTTCTGATGCAGCTCAGCAATCACTTCGTAATCTTCGGGATAGTTCTGGAAGCCACCGCCCGCATCGATGGCGCTGGTCAGGCCCAGACGGTTCAGCTCGCGCATAAACTGGCGGGTCGAGTTGACCTGCTGTTCCAGCGGCAGTTTCGGTCCTTTCGCCAGGGTCGCGTAGAGGATCATCGCATTGGGACGGGCGATCAGCAGGCCGGTGGGATTGCCGTTGCTGTCGCGCTGGATTTCACCGCCCGGCGGGTTCGGCGTCTCTTTGGTGTAGCCAACCACTTTCAGAGCGGCGCGGTTGAGCAGGGCGCGGTCATACAGGTGCAGCACGAAGACTGGCGTGTCGGGTGCCGCTTCGTTGATCTCGTCCAGTGTCGGCATCCGGCGCTCGGCAAACTGGAACTCGGTCCAGCCACCGACGACGCGGACCCACTGCGGTGATGGCGTGCGCAGCGCCTGCTCTTTTAGCATTCGTAGCGCATCGGCAACCGATGGCACGCCTTCCCAGCGCAGTTCAAGGTTGTAGTTCAGACCCCCGCGAATCAGATGCAGATGTGAATCGTTCAGCCCCGGCACGGCGGTGTGGCCCTTAAGATCGACCACTTTGGTGCCGTCGCAGTGAAACTCCATCGCCTCTGCCAGCGTGCCTACCGCAACGAACTTACCCTCGCGAATCGCAACCGCTTCTGCCACCGGATTGCTGCGGTCAACGGTATGAAATTTGCCATGGGTCAGAATCAGTTCTGCTTTACCGAGCGTAACCATAGATGCTCCTCAATGGGGTTGTCCGGCTTAACGCGGGACAGGAAGTGCCGCAGATAACAGGGCACGAATAAGCCGGATTATGGTGAGCAGGCTAATGGGTCGTCTAGTTATACAGAGGGATACCTATACCTTCGTATAGTTATACGCAGAGATAATAGTTTGCCGTTGCACGTCGCCCTACACTGCGACCAGACAGCCAGCAGCAGGGACCTGCACTGACCGTCTTTTTGCTCCGCGCCGGTTGGCGGAAATTCCGTTACATAACCTCTATGGGTGAACGTATGTCCAACGCTAAACTTGAAGTCCTCACGCCACATAACAGCCAGATTATTTTCATCGACCAGCAGCCGCAGATGGCCTTTGGTGTGCAATCCATTGACCGCCAGGTGCTGAAAAACAACACCGTTGCGCTGGCGAAGGCGGCGAAGGTCTTCAATATCCCGACCATCATCACCACAGTCGAAACCGAAAGCTTCTCAGGTCACACCTATCCGGAGCTGCTGGATGTGTTCCCGGGGCAGGACATTCTGGAGCGCAGTTCAATGAACTCCTGGGATGACCAGAAAGTACGTGATGCGCTGGCGGCGAACGGGAAGAAAAAAGTGGTGGTGTCTGGCCTCTGGACTGAAGTGTGCAACAACAGCTTTGCGCTCTGCGCGATGCTGGAAGGCGGCTACGAAATCTATATGGTGGCGGATGCATCAGGCGGCACGACCAAAGAAGCACACGACTACGCGATGCAGCGCATGATTCAGGCGGGTGTGGTGCCGGTCACCTGGCAGCAGGTCATGCTGGAATGGCAGCGTGACTGGGCCAACCGTGACACCTACGATGCCGTGATGAACATCGCCAAAGAGCATTCAGGTGCTTACGGCATTGGTGTCGATTACGCCTACACCATGGTGCATAAAGCGCCATCACGTCAGAAAAGTGAACACCGTACCCTGGCGCCGGTTCACGCACCGGTACGCTAAGCGGCGTCCTGCTGATCGGCAGCGGTTGCCGGTCAGCAGAGTGGCATAACAGGAGCTGGTCATGAATCCTCTACTTGTTTCGCTGGCTGCCGGGATGTTGATTGGCCTGCTTTATGGCCTGCTTAAGGTGCGCTCCCCGGCTCCGCCCGCGATTGCGCTGGTGGGCCTGCTGGGCATGCTGCTGGGTGGGGCGCTGGTGCAGGCAGTATTACCCGCTGAAAAGCTCGCGGCCGCCCTGCATCAGTCCGATGTTCCGCCCGTTCCATCCTCATCACGGATAAGCTGAACATGTTGAAATCGTACATTATTTCTCTCGCGGTGGGGCTGCTCGCCGGGGTAATCTATGCCCTGATCAACGTCCACTCTCCGGCACCGCCGATTATTGCGCTGGTGGGGCTGTTTGGCATGCTGGTGGGCGAACAGTTAATTCCGCTGGCTAAACGTCTGTTCCGGCGACAGCCGGTGACGCTGAAGTGGTTCCGCCATGAGTGTGTGCCAAAAATCAGCGGGACACCGCCACCCGATGGCGATAACCCCCCTTAAGTCCTCGCGTGCCGCACGGTGAGGCGTTTCAGAGGATAAGGCATGGCGCTCTACCAGCGTATTGTCATTGTTGATGATGAACGTTCAGTCCGTAGTGGACTGAGCAATCTGTTGCATTCAGACGGCTACTCAACCCGATTATTTGAATCCGGTGAGGCGCTGCTGGATGATGACGATGCGCTTTCTGAGGCGGGCATGTTGATCATTGATGTCGGACTCAGGGGCATGTCGGGCTTTGAGCTGTTCACAATCCTGAAGCAGCGGGCCGCTCTGCCGCCGGTGATTTTTATCTCGGCGGATCTGGAAGAAACCACCCTGTGGTATGCCATTGCGCTGGGCGCCGTGACTTTTTTGCGAAAGCCGATTGATATTGATACGCTGCTGACACTGATCCGTTGCGAGTTATCTCAGGGAGATGTGCGCTGATGAGCCTTCTTTCGGTTAATTTCCAGGAGAGTGACGACGCAGGGAACGCGATTGAAGATTTCGACACACTGATGCCGCTGGCACAGGAGGGCTGTCTGCTCTGGATGCTGGCGCGCCGTCCGTCTGGCGAGTCAGTAATTATTGCTACCGGCAATAGTGACGACGTCACGTTTCTGGCGACGCAGCGGCTCAAAAATGAGCGCGCGCTGGCCGCTTATCTCTCTCCGCGCTGGGCCATTACCGCCACCGGCACGACACGTTATCTCAACCGTTATGCGCTGATTTATCCCACATTTCCGTTTCGAACACTGGCAAACAATCTCGCGACACCTCCCAATAACATCGCCGACTTCCTGCAGGTTGCTTTGCAACTTTGCTACACGCTCGGTCAGGCGCATCATCAGGGCATCGTGCATGGCGATATCAAGCCAGGCCATTTTTTTATCACTGATGATGGACGGTTCCGGCTGGGCGGGTTTGGACTCACCTCGCTGGCAGCGCAGTCGGCGGAGAAAAATAACCTGCGCGCCTCAGGCGGCACGCTGGCCTATATGTCACCTGAGCATACCGGCCGCACGCCGCATCCAGTCAGCAGTCTCAGCGATCTCTACAGCCTGGGCGTGGTGTTATATGAATACCTGACCGGTAAGCTGCCGTTTGGCTCACCGGATGCGGGCGAAGCAGAGTGGATCCATCATCACATCGCCAGTGCGCCCCGGCCAGCTGAACAGGTCAGAGAGGATGTGCCGCCGATGCTCTCGGTGATTCTGCTGCGTCTGCTGGCCAAGTCACCCGCTGACGGCTATCAGAGCGTGCAGGGGCTGATGGCCGATCTGCGCCGCTGCCAGGCGACGCTGACAGCGGAGAATACCATCGCACCCTTTACGCCCGGTCTGCAGGAGCGGTTCAGCACCAGCTTCCGGGCTGAAACGCTGTTCACTCAGCACCCGCAGGCCCGCGTGTTGCTGACGACGCTGGAGTCGGTCAACCGCACCGGAACACAGAGCCTGGTGATGCTGAGCGGAGCGCCCGGCTCGGGTAAATCCGCCATTATCGCTTCCGCCCTGAAAACCCTGCAGCACCGACAGATTCTGCTGGCCGCCAGCAAGGCCGATCAACATTCGCCCGCCGCACCCTATGCCGCTGTGGCCTCCGCGTTTCGCACGGTCACGCTCTATCTGCTGGGATTGTCAGCCCTGGAAGTCAGCAAATGGCGGGGACGACTGTTGCGGCTGCTGGGCGGATACACCGATTTAGCCATTGAGCTGGTGCCTGAGTTAAAACAGCTGCTGAATATTCAGGCCTTACAGCCGGTGGTGCGGCATGCCCCGGACGCCCGCGAGCAGTTTAATCAGATGGCTTCAGCGCTGATTCAGGCTTTTGCCACGCCGGGCCGACCGCTGGTGATGCTGATTGATGATGTTCACTGGGCAGATAATGCCACGCTGCAACTGCTGGAAAACCTGATCACCCGTAATGAGCATCTGCCGTTTATGCTGGTGCTCGCCTTCCGGGAGGGCGAATCGATGCCCTGTCCGATGATTGCCGGATTCCTGCTGCGCATCAGAGCCGCCGCACCGCGGGTGGTCGCGCTGACGCCGCAGCCGCTGAGTGTTAAAAGCATTGGCCGCTGGCTGGCGGGGATGATGCATACCCGTCCCGGCGGCAATCGCGAGCTGGCACAGATACTCTTTGAAAAAACCGGGGGTAATCCGCTCTCGATGCAGGAGTTCTTCCGGCAGGCGGTGGATGACGGCGTGATTAACTTTCGTCAGAACCCGCCGAAATGGCATTACGACAGGCAGGCGCTGACTGCGCGTCACTACACCGACAATGTGGCCTCGCTGGTGTTAAATCAGCTGGCGCGGATGCCGGAGAGCACACGTCAGCTACTGGGATCGCTGGCCTGCCTGGGAGCCAGCGGCGAGTTGTCGCTGTCAGGTCATCTCAGCGCGACGCCCGTAACGCTGATACAGCAGCAACTCGAACCGGCTGTCAGCAGTCGTTTCATCACTCTGACCGGCGGGCACTACGCGTTTACTCACGATCGCGTGCATAACGCGGCGCTATTGCTGCCCGACCTGCGACAGCAACAGCATCTTCACCAGCAGGCGGCGGCCTGGCTGTCAGCAGCGGTTGCGACTGCGGATAACAGTGAGACGCTGTTCCGCGCGGTTTATCACATTGGCATGATTGCTGAACTGCCGCTCAGTGTTGCAGAACGTGAACGTTACTATCCCCTCTGTCTGCGCACTGCGCAGGCGGCGAAACGTGCCGGAGATTATCTTTCGGCGCTGCGCTATCTGCGCACCGCCCAGCGCCTTAGCCTGAGGATGGTGACCGGCAATGACTTTATGCTCGGCTTTGATGAGGCGGAGTGCGAGTTTCTGCACGGTAATCTCACGACAGCGCAAACGCTCTGTACCCGACTGCTGAATGAACCGGGCACGCTGAGTGAAAAATCGATGGCCGCCTGTCTCTCTGCGGAAATTCACATGCGGCAGTCGGACAATCATCTGGCGCTGGAAACCGCGCTGGCCTGGCTGGCGGTGTTTGGTGTGCATCTCAACCGTGATCCGGATGACGCGGAGATCGACGCCGCCTGGCTGGCGCTCAGGGCGCACATTGGCGATTCGCCGCAGGCCGCTTTTGCCGGGCTGCCGCTGAACAGCGATCCCGAAATTGAGTCGATCCTCAACCTGATGGCCAGCACCATTTTTGTCTCTGCTTACGACTGCCCGCAGCTGCATCTGATTCTGGTCTGCCGGATGCTGGAGATGACGCTGGAGCACGGCATGACCGGCGCTTCTGCGTTTGGTCTGGCCTGGTTCAGCGTGCTGACGGGCGAACGCTATCAGGCCTGGCATTTGAGTTATGCCTGTGGACAGGTAGCACGAGAGCTGGTGGAGCGGCATAACTTTATCCGCTACAAAGCGCGCACGCTGCTGCCGCTGGATCAGGTGGGGATCTGGACACAGCCGCTGGATGTCGCCGTCGAATGCGCCCGTGAAACTTTTCGCGTCGCGGTCAGGCACGGCGATCGCTCCTTTGCCTGCCTCTCGTTACGCCATCAGATCATGAACACGCTGACGCGCGGCGATCACCTGGAGTCGGTGATGACGTCTATTGAGCGCGGGCTCGCCTTTACCCGCAAAACGGTTTATCCCGACGTCGAGAATGTGCTGCTGATGCAGAAGCAGCTGGTCATGCAGCTGCGTAACAGTAATGGGTTCAGAGCAGGCGAGCGCGACGAGGTTTTGCCGCTGGTGGCCGGCAGTGAGCCAGGGCCGATCTCCGGACCCAAAGCGATGGTGCGGTTCTGGGCAGGACTGTATCGGGGAATGGCCCATTTCTATGCCGGTGAATATGGTGATGCGCTGCGCTGCCTGGCCGACATCCAGCCACTGATCAGCGCAGTGCCCGCTTACATCTACCTGATGGATTGGCATTTTTACAGTGCATTGTCCCTGAGCCACCAGCCTGAAGCCGCTGACAGCGACGTGCTGCGAAGCCATCTGGATAAGTTTGCTGCCTGGAATGACCTCAATCCCGGTCTGTTTGCGGACAAATATGCCCTGCTGAGGGCAGAGTGTGCCCGCCTTAAGGGCGACACGGGCGAGGCGCTGAAGCAGTATGAAAATGCGATTCGTCTTTCCCGTCAGGCGGGATATCTACATATTCATGCGCTGGCGAATCAGCTGGCGGGGCGCTGCTGCAAAGCCTTGCAGCTGGATACCGCCGCAGATGCCTGGATTAAAGCGGCAATGACAGGCTGGGAGAACTGGGGCGCCCAGGCGATGGTGCGCCAGCTTGAGCAGCACTATCCGCATCTGGCCGCACCGGTGCAGAACAGCGCGCTGGCGACCATTCCTTTTACTCAGGACGCGGCTTTCTACGATCTGGAAAGTGTCCTGACCGCCGTCCGTGCGCTGACGGAGGAGATCAACCTGGATCGACTGATTCATACCCTGATGCGGATGCTGCTGGAACGGGCCGGTGCCCAGCGCTGTCGGCTTATCCGTATTCTGGATGGCAATCTGCCAGAGACGCAGGCCTGGGCGGAAAGCACGGCCGATGGCGTGCGGGTGCAGATTGTCAAACAGCGACCCGATGCGACCGACCTGCCGCTATCGGTACTGTCGGCGGTGATCCGCTCCGGTCAGGAGATTCGCACTGGCAAACCGGAGGCGTTCAGTCCATTCAGTCAGGATCCCTATCTGGTCGCCTCGGGCGCGGCGGTGCTCTGTGTGCCGATGTTCAGACAGGCCAACATGGTCGGCGTGCTCTACCTGGAAAATCGCCTGATGCCCGATGCGTTCACCGCTGAGCACTCCCACATCGTGAAAACCCTGAGTGCGCAGGCGGCGGTCTCGCTGGAGACGGCACGACTCTACGCGGAATTGCTGGAGGAGAACAACCATCGGCGTCGGGTTGAGAAGCAGCTGCGTGCCAGTAAAACCTCGCTGATGCTGGGTGAGAAGATCAGTCATACCGGCACCTGGCGCTGGGAAGTGACCGAGGACATGATGATGGTCTCTGAAGAGTATGGCCGGATTCTGGGGCTGCCAGCCGAACAGAAGGGGCTGTCGATGGCAGACTTCCTGACCCGCGTTCATCCCGATGATTATGAGTGCATTCGCGAACTGGTGACGCACAGCGTCAGTCAGGGACGCAGCATGCAGGCTGAGTTCAGGGTGCTGAGACCGGATGGGGAATGCCGCTACATTAAAGGCATCGGGGAACCGACAGACAATTTCCCTGAGGTGAAAGAGTACTTCGGCACCATTTCCGATATCACCTCGCAGCGTCTGGCGGAAGACAGCGCGCGCATGGCGCAGGCGGATCTGGCTAGGGTCACGCGCGCCACCACCGTCGGGCAGCTGACCGCATCCATCGCCCATGAAATCAGCCAGCCACTGATGTCTATCGTTGCCAATGCGGGTGCCAGCCTGCGCTGGCTGAAGCGTGAGCCGCTGATGCTGGAAAATGCCAGCAGCGGTCTGAACGAGATTATCAAAGAGGGACAACGTGCCGGGGAGATAATTCGTGGTCTTCAGGCGCTGACCCGCAATCATGAGTCGAGCTTTGCTTCGGAGAACCTGCATCTGATTGCCCGTGATATTCTGGCGCTCTCCCGCATTGAGCTGGAACGACGCGGGATTTCGCTGGAGCTGAAACTACGGGCCGCGAAGGCAGATATTTACTGCGATCGCGTTCAGATTCAGCAGGTGTTGTTGAATCTGGTGATCAATGCGATCGATGCCATGTCCGGTGATCTGCCGCGTGCGGCGCTGTTGCGCCTCACGTCAGAGAATCCGACACCTGATACGTTGCGCGTTGAGGTGCTGGATAACGGCTGTGGATTGCCTGATGACGTGCGGGAACGCATTTTTGAGTCGTTCTACACCACGAAAAAAAGCGGCATGGGCATGGGATTAACCATCAGCAAAGGGATTATCAAAAAGCATTGCGGTGAGCTGGGAGCAGAGAACCGGGCGGAAGGCGGTAGCCGTTTCTGGTTTACGCTGCCGCTGGGGTAAGCAAGTGGGCCAGGCTGAATGCCTGGCCTCAGCGGCGTCGGCTATGATCTATGTTGAGTCGCTCTGCCGCCCGCACCAGATCGGTTAGCGAGCGCGCATTCATCTTCTCCATTACCCGCCGCTTGTGGACTTTAGCCGTAATTTCACTGACGCCCATTTCGGCGGCGATCTGCTTATTCAGCAGGCCGCTAATCGCCAGCATCATCACCTCGGTTTCACGCGGCGTTAGTGTCTGATGTCGCTGCACTATTTCCCGCCGCTCTTCAGAAGAGGCCAGATTCTGCTTTGCAATCTGTAAGGCTTCCGAGACGGCCTGCAAAATACGCTCAGGATCGACAGGCTTAGTCAGAAACTCATAAGCGCCGGTTTTCATCGCCCGCACCGTGACCGGAATGGTGCCGAAGCCGGTCAGGAAGATCGTGGGAATAGCATAACCCCGGTCGATCAACTCCTGGGCGACATCAAACCCATCTGCGCCGGGCAGATTAATATCCAGAATCAGGCAACAGGGAAGGGGAGTTAACGCGTGAGCCAGGAAATCATCAGCGGAAGAGAAAGAGACAACCGTGTAATCGTCGGCGGTGAGCAGATTACGCAGTGCAGAAGTCACAGCCGCGTCGTCGTCAACGATATATACGATGGGATTCATAAGGACCTCATTTCAGCCAGAGTTTTACTGATGATTTAATTAAGCAAGACGCGCAAAGAGGCCCTGAAAGGAGTCTGTCGGGCAGGGTTAACAGGATATTACCATAACGGCAATCATTATCATCTTATAATTAACAGCCTGTTAAAATTCGGATAAATTACTGATAGATATGGTTAAATCATGAGCATCTGGTCGTGAAATATGAGACGGCATTGCGATTGCGGATGTCGTGCATTGTCATTTAAACGCCATATTCGTGCCATGCATGAGTTAATTAATAACGGCCAGGAGAATAGTGCTGAACAGGCGGGGAAATAGTCCATAAGCCGGTTAATCTGATGAAACCGTTTCAGCATGACTGAATACGCAATAAAAAAGTGACGGTGCGAAATTAATTCAGGTATTAAGCGGTACGGCAGATAGGGGCGTGGCTGATAATTACCCCAGGTTAAATGCGGCAGAATGTGCAGATTGGTGATGATTTCACCTCTCTCCGAAAGAAGATGGGGTTGTTCTTTAATCTAGTTACAACATACAAAATCACTGGATAGTATGTTGCAACTTCAGACACCGAGCAGTTCTCGCTTCACACCACAAAAAGTCCCGCTCAGATTCAAAGCTGACACACCAGAAAAAGACGACGGACTTCACGCGGTAAGAAGTCATTACATTTAAAAAACCCTTAACTGTCAGCGATTAACCTTAATAAGCGTAGCGGTATTCATGGCGCGGCGGCTAATCCTCACTAAGCTTGTGAGGCAACCCCTTAAATACAGGGATATTTTTCCAGCCGGAATCTTTTCGCACTGTTGTCATGAGGCTTATATGAGTGAAAATTACTGCACCATTCTCTTCAATGGTGAACGGTTGAAAGGGTTAGCCGATCAACCGCTGATCGACTTTCTGGACGCTCATGGGAAAAAATTACCTCATGTCTGCTATCACCCGGCGCTGCCGCCGCTGCAAAGCTGCGATGTCTGTTGGGTAGATGCCAATGGCGAGCGGGTTCGCGGCTGCACGCTTCGCACTGAAGAGGGGCTGGCGGTGCAAAGTGAAGGCAGTGCGCTCAAGGCCGCACAGCAGGAGGGCATGGATCGGCTGCTCAACCGGCATGAGCTTTACTGCACAGTCTGCGAGCATAATACCGGTGACTGCACGCTGCATAATGCCGTGGCCGATATGCACATTCCGATTCAGTACTATCCTCATCAGCCCAAGCCTTACGCGAAAGATCACTCCAACCCGTTTTACACCTACGATCCCGACCAGTGCATCCTGTGCGGGCGCTGTGTCGAGGCGTGCCAGAATGTCGAGGTCAATGAGACGCTGTCGATTGACTACACCCAGGCACATCCGCGTGTGCTGTGGGATGGCGCCACAGAAATCGCCGGTTCCAGCTGTGTCAGCTGCGGACACTGCGTCACGGTTTGCCCGTGTAATGCCTTGCTGGAAAAAACCATGCAGCCCGATGCGGGTCCGTTTACCGCAATGGATGAGGGGCTGAAGCGCCCACTGATCGACTTTGTGAAAACGCTGGAAAACAGTATCGGCATGGGACCGATTACCGGTGTCTCCAACATTGACGTGGCGCTGCGCCAGTCGGAGATCAAACGCACTAAAACCGTCTGCACCTATTGCGGCGTAGGCTGTAGCTTTGAAATCTGGACCCGCGATCGTCACATCCTGAAAATTCAGCCGGTCGCGGAAGCGCCCGCTAATGGCATCTCTACCTGCGTTAAGGGTAAATTCGGCTGGGATTTTGTTAACAGCCCGGAGCGCCTGACGACCCCATTAATCCGCGAGAACGGCCGCTTTCGGCCTGCCAGCTGGGACGAAGCGCTGCAGCGCGTTGCCGAAGGCTTACAGGGCATCGCGCAGAACTATGGTGGCGATGCGATAGGCTTTATCGGCTCCAGCAAGGCCAGCAATGAAGAGGCCTATCTCACTCAAAAAATCGCCCGTTTAATCTTCGGCACCAACAACGTCGATAACTCCTCGCGCTATTGTCAGAACCCGGCGACAGAAGGGCTATTCCGCACAGTAGGTTACGGCGGCGATGCCGGAACGATAAAAGATTTGCAGGAAACGGATCTGATTGTGCTGGTCGGCAGCAACCTCTCCGAGAACCATCCGGTCATTGCGTCGCACATCAAACAGAGCCACAAACATCGCGGCCAGAAATTACTGGTCGTTGATCCCCGCCGTCATGAAATGGCGGAACGGGCGGACTGCTATCTGCGCATCCGGCCCGGCACCGACCTGGTCTGGGCCTCGGCGATGGCGAAGTATATGTTCGATCACGGTTATGCCGATGACGCGTTTCTGGCGCAGCGGGTGAATCAGGTTGAAGAGTATCGCGCCTCACTCGACCCCTTTACGCTGGAATATGCCAGCGAGATCTGTGGCCTCGGCGAGGCAGAGCTGACAGAGGCGGCGGAGATGATCGGTCAGGCGGGCAGCGCCTGCATATTATGGGCGATGGGGATTACTCAGCACAGCCACGGAGCGGATACCAGCACTGCGCTATCGAACCTGCTGCTGGTCACGGGCAACTATGGCCGGCCTGGCACCGGCGGCTACCCGATGCGCGGTCATAACAATGTGCAGGGTGCCAGTGATTTCGGCTGCCTCAGCAATCTCTACCCGGGCTATGAAAAAGTCACTGACCCTGCGGTGCGGGAGAAATGGGCGCGCGCCTGGGGCGTCGCGCCTGAGGCACTCTCCGACAAGCCTGGAGCCGATAACTTCAAAATGGTGCAGGAGGCCGGGGAAGGCAAAATCCGCGCGATGTACATCACCGGAGAAGAGACGGCGTTTGCAGATGCCGACGCCGCTTCGGTGCATGCCGCCTTCAGCAAACTGGAATTTATGGTGGTTCAGGACATCTTCATGTCGCGCACCGCCGAATTTGCCGATGTCGTACTGCCCGGTGCGCCGAGCGTGGAGAAAGAGGGCACGTTTGTGAACACCGAGCGGCGCATCCAGCACTTTTCTCCGGCCATGAAGCCGCTGGGCGATAGTCGTCCCGACTGGCAGATCTTTACCGAACTTGCCGCGCGCCTGGGTCATCCGTGGCATTACCCCAATCCTGGCGCGATTATGGCGGAAGCGGCGGGCATTGCAGATATTTTCGCAGGCGTCAGCTATGAGCAACTGGTTGGATGGCAGTCACAGCTCTGGCCGGTCAGCGCTGAAGGTGAAAGCACACCGCGTCTCTATACGGAACGGTTTAATTTCCCGGATGGTAAAGCGCGCCTCTATCCGCTGAGCTGGCAGCCGCCCGCCGAGCAGGAAGATGCCGAATATAACCTGCTGCTGAATAATGGCCGGATGCTGGAGCATTTCCAGTCGATGAATCAGACCGGGCAGGGTGGACGCATGATGTCACTGTCGCCCAATGCTTTTGTCGAGATCTCACCGGAGCTGGCCGCCTCGCGCGCTCTGACTGAAGGAGAATGGGTGCGCATCACCTCGCGGCGCGGTTCGCTTGATGTGCCGGTAGTTATCACCGAACGTGTGGCGGGTAACGTGCTGTTTATGCCGATTCATCATGGCAAAGATGGCGTCAATGCGCTGACCGGTGAGCATCACGATCCCGACGTGAATACGCCCGCTTATAAAGAGATCGCCGTCAACATGAAGCGGGTTGATCGCCGTCCACAGCCCAATCCAGTGCCGTTACACAATTTCCGCCACGGTAACCGAACGCCACTGGATCACCTGCCGATTGAACAAAAATGGCAGCAGGCTGGCTATCGCGAACCGCCTGAACATGTCGAAAAACCGGAGAAATTCTAATGGCAGAACGGATGAAGTATCAGGTCCCGCCGACACGTACCGAGCCGACCGCCCGGGAAGAGATGGATGAGTTGCTCGAAAATCTTCACCAGCACGGCTTTCTGCGGCTGGCCAACGACCTGGTTAAGTCAAACAACGAAGTGGGGAAAATTCTGGTCTCGGGCCTTAATCAGCCCGGCACCCAGAATGCGCTTCAGAATCTGTCGCTGCTGATGATGACGCTGGGCAGCGTGCCGCCAGAGCGTTTTAATCACTTGCTGCTGGCGGTGCGTGATGCTGCGATGGCCGTTAAACCGGCGCGCGATGAAGCCCAAAGGGAAAAAGCCGCGCCGGGCATCCGCGGTATCATCCGGTTATTGAATGATGAGGATCTGTGGCGCGGACTGCGACCCATCTTCGCGGCGCTGGAGGTCTTCTCTCAGCAGATCGACCGTGCAGAGGAGAAGCCGATTACCCGCTTCAGTGGCAAGCCCACCCGGGAGTAATTCAGCCCGCGATTGTTCAGGATTGCGTGGGGGTGTAGACCAGATGACCGGCAACACCGCCCGCGCCGCCATCTTTAGGGTGATTGATGCCATCAGAGACCGGCACATCCGTGAAATCGAACGGTGAAACACCCTCAAGACAGGCGACATTCACCCCAAACTGATCGGGCTGCGAGCGGCTCTGATGAAAGGTGTAAATGCCGCAGACGGAGCAGAAGTAGTGGCCCACCGCTTTGCTGTTGAAGCGATATTCCGTAAGCTGCGCTTCACCCTGCGTCAGCTCAACGTTGGTCGCAAACACCACTACCGCGCCGCGCATCCGGCAAAACGAGCAGTTGCAGCGGCGCACCGTATTAAATCCATCCTTCAGCGTCACCCGATACGCCACCGCACCACAGTGGCATTGTGCTGTCATTTCATTTTGCATCCTGATCTCCTGTGTAGTGAAACACCCAGCTTTCAGCCTACGCCAAAGCCCGCCTTTTGGCAGCATCGGGTACGAATTTGTCCGCATTTCAGACAAAAGGTGTCAACCGACTGATCTGGATCGACGTAAGAAAGGATGAAATATGAAAGGGTGTGGGCTGATTTTTCTGACCTTCAACCTCAGCAAGGAGCATGACCCACAATGGAATTATCCACCCACCAATTGCCGGAAGGCATCGAGCTGACGCTGCGTCAGCCCACAGCAGCCTCCCCATCCCCGGTCATTATTCTGTGTCACGGCTTTTGCGGAATTCGTGAGATGTTACTGCCTGCGTTCGCGGAAGCGTTTACCCAGGCGGGTTACGCCACCGTGACTTTTGACTACCGCGGATTTGGTGACAGCCAGGGCGAGCGGGGACGTCTGGTGCCTGCGATGCAGATCGCTGACATCCTCTCGGTCATCGCGTGGGTAAAACAGCAACCGTCGCTGGACGCAGACAGAATAGGTTTATGGGGGACGTCGTTTGGCGGATGTCACATCTTTGGTGCAGCGGCGAATAACCCGGATGTGAAATGTGTTGTCAGCCAGCTGGCCTTTGCAGACGGGGAAGAGATTGTCACCGGGCAACTGGACGCGACGGAGAAGGCGGGCTTTATCGCCACGCTGGAGAAGATGGATCAAAAGCAGCAGAACAGCGGCAAGGAGATGTTTGTTGCTATCACCCGCGTGCTGAACGACGAAGAGTCGAAAGCCTTCTTCGAAGAGAACCGGCATCAGCACCCGAAAATGGACATCAAAATCCCGTTTTTAACCGTCCGGGAAACGCTGCTCTACAAACCCGCCGTGAATGCCGCGAAAGTCACCTGTCCGACACTGGTGGTGGTCGCGGGTAAGGATAGCGTGAATCCGCCTGAGCAGGGTCGCGCGCTGTTTGAGGCTGTCGCTGCGAAGGACAAGCAGTTCTTTGTGGCCGAAGAGGCGCGTCATTATGATATCTACAGCGGTCAGCACTTCGCATCAGTCATTAAGGAGCAGACGGCGTGGTTCGCGGCGCATCTGTAACCCGCTTTTAATAAAATAACAGGCTCGCTCTTATGTGGTCTGCGCTGATCTGTGTCGCGAACCGGGTAAGAGCGAGCTAATTTATTTCGTGCTGCACATTGCGCAGACTCAGACCGTGATAAGCGTTATCTCTTCAGCTTCAAACGCATCCAGCAGCGTTTTATCGAGCTTCTCTTCCACCACCAGCGTTGAGATATCGCGGCATTTCGCCACGCTGAATCGCGCCACGGCGGGAATTTTGTCTGCCGTCAGCCCGACAATCACCTGACTGCTCTGCGCCATCGCGACTTTCTTGAATTCGCAATCGGCATAATCGAAACCGGTCAGCCCGGCCTCCGGACTCATGGCGCAGCCGCCAATAAACGCCTGATCGAACAGTATTCCCTGAATCTGGTTAATCGCGGATTGCCCGACCGCACCGCCGGTACTCTTTTGTACCTGACCACCCAGCATGATCACCTCCGCGACAGGATGGTTGATCAATAGCGCGGCGATATCGGGCGCATTGGTGACGACGGTCAGACGCATATCCGGTGACAGTGCCTGTGCCAGCGCCAGATTGGTGGTACCGGCATCAATAAAGATGCAGCTATTGGCTTTCACCAGACTGGCACAGCGCTGCGCGATCAGGGCTTTTGCTGCGTGATCGTGCTCTTTTCTGCTGACAAAACTGCCCGCATCCGGCAGCTGTAATACCGCACCGCCGTAAACCTTCTTGCACAATCCCTCTTTACTGAGTTCGTGCAGATCGCGCCGGATCGTATGCTCCGACACCGCCATTTGCCGTGCCAGATCCACACAGACGACGCGACCGTTCTGCTGCAGGATCTCACGAATCAGTGCTTGTCGCTGCTGCGGGAAAGCTGCATAATCGAGCATAACTACTCCAGAGTGTTCATAATCGAGCTATAGTGAGCATGATCGTTCACTGACGGGCAGGGTGTCAACAGAATCTCATCCTCCTTTCCCGGCTCTCCGTCATCCAATAAAGGATTGCAATGGCTAATAACGTCTCTTCCGCGCAGGCAACGCGCATTATCTTTTTTCTGGCCGGATTCATTACCGCGACCTGGGCTGTGATGGTGCCTTTCGCGCGTGCCAATACCGGCGTAAATGAAGCTCAGCTGGGCACGCTGTTGCTCTGTCTGGGTGTCGGCGCGCTCATAGCCATGCCGGTGACGGGCTGGCTCACCAGCCGATTTGGCTGCCGCCGGGTAATTCTGGTTGCCGTCGCGCTGATCATCATCAGCACACCGTGGCTGTCGGTGCTCAGCGATCCACTGCTGCTGGCGCTGGCATTGTTGCTGTTTGGCGTTGGCATCGGCGTTACCGACTGCGCCATGAACATTCAGGCCATTCTGGTGGAGAAGCAGGCTGAAAAGCCGGTGATGTCCGGTTTTCATGGCATGTACAGCGTAGGTGGGATAGCGGGTGCAGGCTTTATGACGCTGATACTGGCGATGGGCTTCAGCGTGCTGACCGGCTGCTTACTCGCGGTCGTAGCGGTGATTATCATGACGCTGTTCAGCGCTCGGGGCCTACTGACTTACGCCAATCCCGCTGAAGGCACGGTATTTGCGGTTCCGCGTGGCAGCGTGCTGATTATCGGCATCATCTGTTTTGCCGTCTTCCTGACGGAAGGTACCGTGCTGGACTGGAGTGCGGTCTACCTGACTGATGTCCGGGCCATTCCGGCGTCACTGGGCGGGCTGGGTTACACCTGCTTTGCCATTGCGATGACTGTAGCGCGGCTGACCGGCGATCGTATCATCTCGTCGCTGGGACGTTTGCCGGTGGTGCTGGGCGGCGCAGTGATTGCTGCTGCAGGTATGGCGATGGTCACGTTTATCGATTCCTGGCCGCTTGCGTTGATGGGATATACCCTGGTCGGCGCAGGCTGCGCCAATATCGTGCCGGTGATGTTTTCCGCTGCCGGACGTCAGACGGCGATGCCACAGGCTTTGGCCGTTCCCGCCATTACTACGCTGGGTTACCTGGGCGTGCTGAGCGGTCCAGCGGTCATTGGCTACGTGGCGCATTACACCCATCTCTCTTTCTCATTTTCACTGATCATGGCACTGATGCTGATCGTCGGCGCGGTCTCGCTGACGCTGGATTTAGGCCGTAGCATCTCAACAAAGGAAAACGCATGAAAATCGCCCACGTCGCACTCTGGAAGCGTCATCCAGAGGCGCAAAAGCAATTCTGGTACGAGATGTTTAACGCGCAGAGCGGTGAGTTGTATCAGAGTCAGAACCGGCCGGGCTTCGCCTCCTACTTCCTGCGACTGGAGCAGGGCGCGACCCTCGAACTGATGACTCTGCCAGATCTGAATGACGGCCAGCCGGGCAGGGAAGTAGCAGGCTGGGCGCACATCGCGATCGGCGTCGGTGATGAGCAGCAGGTCGATAAGATGGCTGCCAGTGCAGCAGAGACGGGGATTCTGGTAGCGGCACCGCGCCGCACGGGCGACGGGTTTTATGAGGCGATTATTCGCGATCCGGACGGCAATCTGATTGAGTTGGTCGCCGAGTAATGAACAAAGTCATTACTCTCCCAGCCGGACCCAGCGGCGTCCCGCGACCACTGTCATCACCACGATGGTGATGCCTGCCGCCAGATGCATGGAGAAATCGATCATATGCAGATGGGTCTCATGGCACAGCGACAGCAGCATTGATGAGGTAAACGCACTGCCGCAGCCGCTCAGCGCGAGACTGCGGGCGGGATAGAGTGACCGGGTACGTTTCAGGGCGATCACCGACATCAGCACCATCGGCACGCTGGCTGACAACATGAACATGTAGCAGTGTATCCCTTCACCCAACCGGCTCGCGCCCGCTGGCGGGGTTTCAGATGACATATTGATCAGATTCAGCCCCAGCCACATCAACGCCATCAGCAGCGGCCAGCGCAGGCTGATCGGTTTTCGTCCTGCAATACTCAGCGTAAAGGCGGCTGCCAGGGTGCTGCCCGCGATGACGAGCGACAGCAGTAGGGCAACCAGGGCAAACACTGCGCCAGGCTGAGACCAGTCCGTCAGACGGCTGTGAAATGCCCAGCTGGTCAGTGCACCGCAAGGCAGGGCAAGCGCGATCCAGCCCGCGACGCGCCAGCCAGTGGGCCAGACGCGCTGCACCGGCTGCGCAGATGCGCTGAGCTGATTAATTAACTGGTCATGATTTCTCATGATGACCCCGTCCATATTTACGAAGATTAACCATTGCGCGATGCAACAGAGATTTAACGGCAGAGAGTGACTGATGGGTTTCAGCGGCTGCCTGCGCCAGGCTCTGCTCGCGCAGATGCACAGATTCGACAATCTCCCGCTGACGCAGCGGAAGGGTTTCCAGATAGCCGGAGAGGACATCCGTATCCGCTGGAGACTCTGCGTTTTCAGCAGGCCGCTGTTGCAGTTCCTCATCATCCTGAACTTCCTGACGACGGCCATGCTGACGCAGCGCATCAATGGTCCGCGCAGAGGCGATGGCGGCAACCCAGGGCAGTATCGGGCGCTGCGGATCATAGGTATGCCGCACCCTATGAATCGCCAGCAGCGTCTCCTGAATTACATCTTCAACCAGCACCTCGTCACGGATTTTTTTGCACACCAGTGCCCGGATGGCCGGAACCATCGCTTTGAGTAACTGGTTATAGGCTGCTCTGTCACCCGCCTGTGCACGGGCCATCAGGGCTGGCCACTGCTGCGCGCGTGGATCAGTCTCTGACATCGATCATCAGCAGTTCAGCACACGTTCGCAGTGGCCTGACAACGCGTCAGGAAATCGTTTCATCAATCCTCTCAGGTTTTCTTTCCTTTTTCTGTCGCCTGATCCAGCGCTGAAATCACAATACCGGGCGTCAGTACCTGCGGCAGCACCACCGGTTTGCCGCCGTCAGCCGGGTAGACCACGTAGAGAGGCAATCCACCGCGACCGAAATCACTCAGCGCCTGTTCAACATCGGGATTGTATTTGGTGGAATCCGCGACCATGTAAATGGTACTGGTACGCACCATTGCGGCTTTTACCGCCTGCGTTGAAAGCGAGGTGCGATCGTTCACCTGGCAGGTAATACACCATGACGCGGTAAAGTTCACCAGGATCGGCTTGCCCTGGCCTTTAATCGCATCAACATTCTGCGGCGACCAGGCTACAGCAGCGGCAGCCTGTGACGCGGTTTCCGTCTCAGCGGGCGCGCTGGCAAAGCTGTTCAGATTCAGTAACGGCACCACGACCAGCGCCAGGAAGAACGCGGTTGCAACATGCAGCACCACATGGCGCTGTCCCATCATACGGCGTTTCTGCGCCATGCCATACAGCCAGGCGGCAAAACTAAACAGCAGGCAGCAGGCCAGAATCGCAGCCAGTGCCGCGGATCCCGCCTGACGTTCCAGTACCCAGATCAGCCAGCCGACCGCGCCCAGCATCGGAAACGCCAGACCCTGTTTTAAGGTAATCATCCAGGCACCCGGCTTTGGCAATATCCGCGCCAGCACCGGGAAGAAAGAGATCAGGGTAAAGGGCGCCGCAAAGCCCAGCGCCAGTGAAATAAAGATCACCAGACTCACCAGCGGAGGCTGAGTCAGGGCATATCCCACTGCGCTGGCCATGAAAGGTGCGCTGCAGGGAGTGGCGACAATGATGGCCAGCGCGCCGGTCAGTGCTGAACCGACCAGGCCTCCGCGATCGCCGCCCACTTCGCCCACCCGCTGTACCGATAATCCAACTTCAAACAGACCGAGCAGGTTCAGTGCTGAACCGAGCATCACCAGAATCAGCGCGGCGATGACCAGCGGCGATTGCAGCTGGAACCCCCAGCCCACCGAAGCGCCACCCGCTCTTGCCAGCAATAATACCGCGGCCAGGGCAACCATCGTCACCACGACGCCCAGCAGGAAGGCCAGGCCCTCAGCACGCGCGTGCGATGGCGATTCGCGATGGCGGATCAGGCTCAGTGCTTTCAGTGAGATCACCGGAAACACGCAGGGCATGAGGTTCAGAATAATGCCGCCCAGGAAGGCGGCTGCAATCGCAGTCAGCATGATATACCTGCTCAGAAGATGAAGTTATGCCGGATTGGCCTGACGATATTTTTTAACGGCATCCATCGCTTTCTGGATATGCGTATCAGGATTTTTATCGGTGAAGCTCAGCAGAATCTTGCCGTCGGGCGCAATCACATAAGAGGTGCGGTCTGAGACTTTCTGACCCTTCATCTCCATCGTGCTCTTATATTCTGAGGCGACTTTGGCACCCGGATCGGCTGCTACGGTAAATTTGTCACGACATTCCAGCTGCGAGAATTTAGCAATCTGATCGGTATTGCCTGCGGTGACACCGATGACGGTCGCACCCTGTTTTTTGAATTCATCGGTCGCTTCAGCAAAGTCATGTGCTTCAAGGGTACAGCCCGCACTGAACGCAGCCGGGAAGAAGTAGAGAACAACCGGGCCTTTTTTCAGGGCCTGCTGCAAAGAGAAGGTGGTTGATTTACCCGCCAGCGCGGCGTCAAGTTTGAAGTCCGGGGCTTTTTCACCGACCTGTAACGCCGCAAAGGCGGATGTTGCCGGAACACTCAGTGCCAGCAGCGTAGCGACGGCCAGGGTTTTCAGGGTGTTTTTCATTGGCATTACTCTCTCCATTGACGAACAGACGGGGTTGTCTGACGTCTCTGATAAAAGGTTCGTTCAAAAATGGAAAAAGTTGCGCGGTTTTGAAATTATTTTACGGTTTTTTTCTGGCGCGTTATCAGCCGGTTAAATTTCCGCCTGTCTCATTGCTGGCTGAATCGAATAAGGCTTATGCCTTTTCGTCTGACATAATCAGTCGTGATTATTCTTTGCATGTCGTTTTCTATGTGACTTAACTCTCAATAATGCCGCTAAAAAGCGCCGATTTATCGTCAGGTGAGCATCGTCACGTTTCTGTTGAGCCTCAACCAGTAAATTCCGCTTATGGAATGAAAAAACGATTCAGCAAATGGGGTAAATGATGAATATTAAACTGGCGTTAACGGTATTGGCAGTTCTGGTTTCAGGTTCCGCAGCGGCGAAAACCTGGGTGCTGACGAGTGCTGAACAGGGCACAGAGCAGGGAAACTGGCAGATTTCCAGCAGTCAGCTGAAGTTCCAGGGCAAGCCGTTCAGCATCGAGCAAAAAGTCCTGCATGGCGGCAAGCAGGAAGGCAGTAAAATCATCACCATCCACAGTCAGGATGGCCTGACCATCACGCTTAGCCCGACCCGCGGCATGAACCTGCTGCGCGTTGAAGGTTTTGGTACGCGTATGGGCTGGGATTCACCGGTCAAAGAGGTGGTCAATCCTGCTTACATCAACCTGGAAAGCCGCAACGGTCTGGGCTGGCTGGACGGCTTCAACGAGATGATGGTGCGTTGCGGTTACGAATGGACCGGTCATCCGGTGACCGATCAGGGCCGAATCTATACGCTGCACGGTAAAGCGGGTAACACGCCGGTTTCACAACTGGAAGTAGAAGTGGCCGATGCCGCACCGCATGAGATTCGCATTCGCGGTCTGATTAAAGAGAGCACCTTTAAGAAAACCGATTTGCAGACCATGACCGAACTGCGCTACGTGCCGGGCAGCAACAGTTTCAGCCTGCATGATGTGTTAACCAACCACGGTGACTATCCGCACGATTACCAGATCATCTATCACAGCAACTTTGGCAAACCTATTCTGGAAGAGGGCGCGCGCTTCCTGGCCCCGATGTCTGGCATCAGCCCGTTCAATGACTACGCGAAAGCCGGATTAAAGGACTGGCAGACCTACAAAGGTCCGACCAAAGACTTTGATGAGATGGTGTTTAACATCAAACCGCTTTCCGACAGTAACCATCAGACCGTCGCTGCCGTGATAAACAAAGCCGGAAACAGCGGTGCGTCGATTCAGTTCGATACCCGTCAGCTCCCGATGCTGACCTTATGGAAAAACACCGACACTCTGAAACAGGGTTACGTGACCGGCATCGAACCAGGCACCAGCTATGCCTATCCGGTCACCATTGAACGCGAGCAAAAGCGCGTGAAGCAACTGGAACCGGGCGCCAGTACGGCCTTTGATCTGACGTACACTTTGCTGCACAGCAGCGAGCAGGTTAATGACGTTGAGAAACGCATTAAGGGCATTCAGGGTGAGACGAAGATTGATGTGAGCGAGACGCCGATAGCGAAAGAGTAACTGGCCTAAAAACCCCGGCATTTTCGGGGTTTTTGCTTTACATTTCAGACAGTTTTCTGTTTCTTTTCTACGATAAACAGACAAAGCATTAGCGGATCATTAAGCTGAAAGTTGATGGAGAAGAGTAACTCTGAAATACTAACAGTTATTAACTGATAGTAATTCTGACGGAGAGAAATTATGCCTACCAGCGTAGCACTCAGTCCTTATTTCGAAGCTTTCATCCGTGAACAGATTGAAAGCGGGCGATATAACAACACCAGTGAAGTGATCCGTGCGGGACTCAGGGCTCTGGAAGAGCGGGAGCAGCAGATGAAACTTGATGCTCTGCAAAAAGCGGTCAATGCAGGTATAAACAGCGGCGAGAGCAAAAACGCGGAAGAGGTTTTTGGACGGCTGTCGCAAAAATATCGGCGGCAGGCCGAAGGTGGTAAATCATAATGAAACTGGGTATATCGCCTCTGGCAGAACAGGATATAGAGTCGATCGGTGACTATATCGCTCAGGATAACCCGGTGCGTGCGGTGAGTTTCACGGAAGAACTATACCAGCAGTGTCTGCTGATAGCAGAATCGCCGGTTATCTATAAAGAAAGACCTGAGCTTGGACAAAGCGTCAGAACTTGTGCTTACGGGCGCTATCTCATTGTGTTCAGGGTGCTGGACACGGAAGTCCGTGTAGAGAGGCTCCTTCATGGTTCGCGGGATATCATCACAATGTTCTCTGAGCAGGAAACGCCGAAAAGCCCTCTGTGAGCGGAGTAAAGGCTATTCCAGAAAGATATGGAAATGCCTGAGAGGTATAATCATGCAGACTAGTTGCAATATATACTCGGTGTTTTAAGTAAAAAGCCGAAAGGGGGAGTTTATTAAGTTACTGGGTTCGATCCTGGTATCTTATTTAACATAAGATAGATTATGCGCACCCAAAGATCAGAGGCCAGACAGAGGTTAACCTTCTAATCAAACCTCATCTGGCTTCTGCACGCAACCTGCCGGTGACACTTAGACACAGCTTCTGGTGCTGAGTCTTGCACACCAACGCTCCCGACTCGTCGCGTCTCTACGCACTACGAATCTGCAGCATCTATGACTGAGGTAACGAAGTCTCATGCAGATGACGCCACATCACGTTGCCAGCATCATTTACCTCGAACACCACCGTAGAAAACCGCAGCGTGGCGCTTTGTCCTGGAAGTTGCTGACTCTCTTTGTAAACTACCGTGGCATTTCGTTCACTCTCAGCAACAATCTGCATATCGCAGATATCAATATCTAAGCCAGGACGTACCCCTCGCTGAGTGCGGAAAAATGTGTTTAATGCAGTGAAATCCAGCATGGTACCGCCTGGTGTCACCATGGAATATGCAGGACTAAAACGCGCGAGAAGCTCCTCGCAAACGTCATCATGTGCATCTTTATGGCCCAGCCAGCTGCGAATCAATTCATGGGCGTCCAGAACTTCCTTAAAATGACGATTCATTATTGCTCCTTATTAAGCACAGAGATAACTTGCTGATTTGAAATGCGTAAACAGCACAAAACCGGAATCACCGCGCTGCATGCCGCTATAACAAAACAGAGGTGGTATGCGTGTTCTTTTGCTATGCCGGTATCTGCAATCAGGTTGAATAGCAGGCTGACCAGCGTAACGCCGAGACAAAAACTAAGCTGGCGATTGATATTCCACAGTGCGCTGGCATCGGCAAGTTGGTTATCGGCGATCTGAATAAAAGCAGAACTCTGAGCCGTGCTGCTACACAGACTGCCGCCAAACCCCATAAAGGCGAAAGCCATTACACAGAGAATGATGTCCTCTGTCTGGCCAGTTAGCGCCAGCAGGCCAATACCCACTGCCTGCACAAGGCAGCCGGTTATAAATAGCGGGCGTGGTCCCATGCGGTTGAACTTCTTGCCTGTCAGGCTGATTGCAGCAAAGGATGCCAGAGCCCAGGGCAGCATGAGCGCGCCAACATAACTTGCGGACATACTTAATTGATTTTGCAGATAAAGCACAGTGAGCAGACTGACGCCGGTAAACACACCGGGGATAAACTGATAAATCAGCATTGCGGTTTGTAAGAGCGGATCTTTGACCAGATGCAGGTTAATCAGTGGCTGGTTTTTTCGAAGCGCGTCCCACACATAGCCCACCAGAGTGATAACCCCCGCCAGCAGCATCCACGCTCCCTGATAAAGCCGGTCAGTATCGCCCATCCAGGTCAGTCCCAGAAGGATCAGCGTGAGCGCAGCACAACCGCTGATCAAACCTGCCAGGTCCAGCGGCTCGGATGAGTTCGCCGGACTGTCAGCCTTGAGCCAGCACCCTGCCAGCACCAATGCCCCAACCGCGAGTGGCAGGCTCACGAGAAACACCCAGCGCCAGCTAAGGTTCTGAACCAGTATTCCACCCACAGCGGGCGATAAGGCGGGAGCCAGTAATGCAATTAACATCACCACTGACGATAACTTCGCACGCTCATTGCTCCTGTATAAGGCATAGGTCATCGTCTGGCCGATGGGGATCAATAGTCCGCCACCGATGCCCTGTATCCAGCGCCACGTAATGAGCTGAGTAACCGACGTTGATGCACCCACACCACAGGTGCCCACAATGAAAATAAGCAGTGAAAGTATGAACAGGCGTTTTGCGCCCATGCGCCTCACCAGCCAGCCACTGAGCGGTATGACCAGCGTCAGTCCTAAGATGTAACCATTACTGATCCATGCCAGCCGGGTAACGGGCGCATCAAACTGTCTGCCAATTTCGGGGTAAGCCACATTGGCGATAAACATGTTTACTAAATCAATAAAAAATCCCAGTAAATAAACACTGGCTACGCGCACTCGATAGGTCATTTTTGTTCCTGGCAGTTCAGCATCAGGCGCGCAGTATAAGGACTTAAATTGTCAGGATAAATTCACTTACCGTTGTTACACTGTCAAAAATATTTTGACAGTAAGCGGTCAGTTAAGGGTTCATTATGATCAATATGCAACGATTGGGTATCTTCGTGGCGGTAGTCGAAGCAGGCAGTTTTACCGGTGCAGCTCAGACGCTCGGATTAACTAAAGCCGTTGTGAGTTTTAATATTAAACAGCTGGAAGAGGAGCTGGGTGTCTCGCTGCTCATCAGAAGCACCAGACGCGTTTCAGCCACGGATACGGGTGAAAGATTTTATCATCGCTGCCTGCAACTGCTTCAGGATGCCGAGAGCGCTTTAGAGGATGTGCGAAGTGATCACTCAGGATTAAGCGGCTCACTCAGGATTACAACCACTCTGGAATATGGCGCTCGTGTGATCGTCCCTGCCCTGGCGGACTTTGCAGTAAAACATCCGCAGTTAAGCATCCATCACGTGTCGTCATCAAAAAACGATGATCTGATTGCCGGCCGCTTTGATGTGGCGATACGACTTGGCCATCTTGCCGATTCCAGTCACCACGCCCGCCTCATTGATCAATTTGATATTTTCGCGGTCGCTGCACCCTGCTATCTCAACACCCTGAAAGCGGCCTCTATCAGTGATCTTTCACAACTCGCGTCAGCAAAATGGATTGCGCATAGCCGATTATCGACACCGCTCAGCTGGCAGGTGACCACGCCTGAGGGCGAATCTGTTCTGATGAGCGCAATCAAGCCCGCCATGGTCACGGCTGACAGTGCGTCCTCATTGCTGGCTTTTGCTTTAGCCGGTTCTGGGGTGGCCATTCTCCCCGTCTGGCTGGTGCAGGATGAGATTGAGAAAGGAGGGTTAGTCCGCTTGCTGCCCGATCATCAATTTCCCCGACAGGGAATTTATGCGCTTTATCCTAATACCCGTCATGTGCCAGAAAAAGTGCGGGCGTTTATAGATTTCCTGCATGATCGTTTATCGATCGCTAACAGAATATAAGTTCATATTATTCTGATGAGGTGGAAATGGATTTATTTAAGCTGGTTGCATTTTTCTGAAATGCATATTTAGTTTCGGGAAGAAAAATATTTAATGCCTGATTTTTGCAATCCTTTTAAATCCAGATGCATTGCTTAATCATGCTGCCCCGGCTCCAGCCCCTGCCCTGAAACACTCTCCGCATCTCTCCCCGGGTTTCAGTATTAAGCAAAATTTAACGCCGCATAAATAATTCGCACAGCCCCTTAATAACATAAGATTTTACTCTGGCAGAACACGGTTTATTCGCTGGCAGGAAAACAGGCCGCATGTTATTAAATTTGAATGTCGTGCTTAAATTCACCTGCCTTCGGGAAATAAATATGAAAAAAAGCTTATCTATTGCGTTACTGTTTTCGCTTACTGCGTTTGCTCAGGGTGCACTGGCGCAGCAGACGCTGCGCTTTGGCGTTGATCCTACGTTCCCGCCGTTTGAATCTAAGGCAGCTGATGGCACATTGCAGGGTTTTGATATCGATATTGGCAATGCCATCTGCGCTCAGGCAAAGGTGAAGTGTCAGTGGGTGCAGATGGGTTTTGATAGCAGCATCCCTGCCCTTCAGGCGAAGAAATTTGATGCCATTCTGTCTGCGATGTCGATGACCGATAAGCGCCGTCAGCAGGTGGCGTTCAGCGATATGTTGTACAACACGCCAAGTGCCCTGCTGGCACCGGCTGACAGCAAACTGACGACCGACGTGGCCTCATTGCGCGGTAAGACCATTGGTGTGGCTCAGGGCACCATCCAGGAAACCTACGCCAAAACCAAATGGGAGTCGCAGGGCGTTAAAATCGTCTCTTATCCTAACCAGATGGAAGTCTATCCGGATCTGGTCGCCGGGCGTCTTGATGGCAGCCTGGCGAATGCGGTCTCCGCTGAACAGGGCTTCCTGACCACACCTGAAGGCAAGCCGTACGCCATCAAAGGCACACTGGTGGATAAAGTGATCTTTGGTGATGGTGTGGGTATCGCATTACGCAAAGGCGATGAGGCAAACCTGAAGATGATCAACACGGCGCTGGCTGAGATTCACAAAAATGGCACTTATGACCAGCTGACGAAAAAGTACTTTAAATTCAAGGTTTATCCCTGATTATTTCTGTGCGAAGAATTGCAGGAGTCTGAAGCTTATGGCATTGCCCGACTACCGCGCTCAGCGCGAACGCTTTCTGGCCGCTGCGGAGCGCAAAGGTGCTGAGATAACCTCGTATCGGCATCCTTTGTCTGGTCCTCAGGGTGAAGCGCTGTATACGGATGTGGCACGTTCAGGGCCAGTCAGCGCATCGCGTCTGATGCTGCTCGTCTCCGGCACGCATGGCGTCGAAGGCTATTACGGTTCGGATTGTCAGATCGCCTGGCTCGATTCGCTGGATGAAAAAGCCTTACCGGCTGACACCGCCCTGCTGCTGGTTCATCTGCTCAATCCCTGGGGCGCGGCGCATTTACGGCGCGTGAACGAAGATAACATCGACCTCAACCGTAACTTTATCGACTTCAGCCAGCCGGTTCCTGCTAACCCGGATTATGTGCAGTGGCACGGTATTTATCATGGTGACCGTGCCAGCGCGGATCGGCAACTGACTGAGGCGCTGGAGAACGCAGGCTGGCAGGCAATGAAACGTGTGGTGGAAGCCGGACAGTATACGTTTGCGGATGGTTTTTTCTTCGGCGGGCATCAGCCCAGTTGGTCACATCAAACGATGAAAACGATCATCGAACAGCATCTCTCGGTTGCGAAAACCATTATCAGCTTCGACCTGCATACCGGAGCCGGCGCGTGGGGCATCCGATGCTGCTCTCTATCGCAGAGCAGCGTTATCCGGCCCATGAGTGGGGCAAAGCCATTTACAGCGAATGGTTGACGTTGTTGTTTACAGGAACCGGACGTGACAGCGTAACGGGCGTGACTGCAACCGCGACGGGATATCTCTCGCAATTTCTGCTGACGTCGCTGGCGGACACCCAAATATTGCCGTTGGTCGTGGAGTGTGGGACTTACGAGGGACAGGATATGCATCAGCGGGTCCGTGAAGATCACTGGCTGCATCTCTATGGCGATCCGGCCAGTGCGGCTGGCCAGACGTCAAAGCAGCAACTGGTCGAGGGATTCTGGCCCGAAGATGCGGACTGGCGTGCGTTAGTGGCTTTCCGCACGCAGCAAATCTTTCAGCGTGGCTGGCGTGCCCTTGCAGACACGCCCTGAATTTATAGTTTGCCGTAAAAGGTCATGCGGGCGGTTTCTGACAGCGCGATATCCGGCTGAGTATTGTAAGCCAGCACGGCCAGCATCCGGGTGACCTCGCCTTCAGTCGGGGTCACACGATGCAGGGAATTTCGGCCGCGAAACAGCACCAGATCTCCGGCATCAATCTCCAGCGCGTCAACCGGCTGACGCTCGTCCAGCACTGCTTCGACGCCTGCAAAGTTCATCTCGCCGGCATCAGCATCCCGCAGATCTTTCACATACTGAAACACCCCGCCCGCCAGCGGTTTTTGTACCAGCAAAGTGATAGCAAAGGAGGAATTGTCGAAGTGCCAGCCCAGCTCCTGTCCGTGCGGCGCATAGTGCAGGTTGATCGACGAAAGCGGGTCCGCGTAGGGATAGAGCGCTTTCTCACCCAGTACATCGCACAGGAAACGCTGGAACAGATCGTCATTATAAAGCTGGCGCAGCGGCGAATCGGCAGCGATCACATCATCTGTGATACAGCCTTTGGTGCTGAGCACATCCCGATTACGCGGGTGATCGGCAGGGAACGCGTCATCAGGCTTCATCAGATAGACATTGTGTTTGCTGCGGGTGTGATACGCCAGATGACGCTGCGCATTGCCCTCTTCAATGATCGCATCCAGAGCATGAGGTTTTAAAAACTGACGCAGTACCAGCGCGCCGGACTGATTTAACTGCTCACGACAGCGCTGACGCCAGTCATGATCGGCCAGCGGATGATGATCGAGACGAACAAGGGAACCAGACATAGCAACAATTCTCACGATGGGCAGGTGTGATGTTACTCTACCTGTCGCCTGCCACGCTGCGTAACGATAAAAACTTACTGCCCTGATAAGGAAGAGTTAATGCCTGTCCAGTTGCCCCGCTTGCCAAAAATCAGCGTCATACAGTCCTTTAAAGTGGCCGCCGAACTGGGCAGCCTGGCAAAAGCCGCCGCCCAGCTGGCCTTAACCCCGGCGGCAGTCAGTCAGCAGATTCGCCAGCTGGAGGAGCAACTCGGCAGCGCCCTGTTTCTGCGCACCCAAAGCGGTGTGATGCTGACCGAAACCGGTAAAGAGTATCTGCGCTACGTCACCGAGGCCTTTGATATTCTGCACCTTGGCCAGCAAAACATCCGCCATGCGGCCAGCGCGCCAAAACTCACGGTTTACGCATTACCGGCGCTGGCGTCTAAATGGCTGTTGCCCCGGCTGGCGAGCTGGCGCGACCATTGCCCGGATATCGATCTCTCGTTACACGGCACGCATTCTCAGGTTGATTTCACCGCGATGCCTGCCGATTTTGTGATTTGTTTTGGTGAAGATCGTTACCCGCAGTTAGACAAGCTGAAGCTGTTTCATGATGACGTGCTGCCGGTAGCCAGCCCGGCTCTGCTGCAACGCTTCACACCGGAAACGAGCTTAAGCCAGGCTCCGCTAATCCACCTCGACTGGGGTAATGAAGGCCGGTTCCTGCCGGACTGGCAAAGCTGGTTTCAGGCCAAAGGCATGGATGAACCCCTGCCGCAGCCCGCATTCAGCTTTAACCTGACCTCGCTGGCGATTGATGCGGCGGTTGCGGGTGTGGGACTGCTGCTGGGACAGCGACGCCTTATCGCACCAGAACTGGCGCGTGGCGATCTGGTGGTAGTGGATGATCTTTGCCTGCCGCTGAGCAAGCCCTACTTCCTGGCCTGGCCGCAACGTACGCTGAGCCAGCCTGGCAGTGAGGCGATGATCGGCTGGTTAAGTGAGCTGGGCGCGAGCTGCTAATAGCCCGCACCCGGTTCTCAGCCAATGGGCGCAGCGTCAGACTTTCACTGCCCCATCAGCCCTGAACATCCTCATGCATTATCCTCAACAATCACCGCCACGCGTTGACCGGCACGGACTGCGCTGCCTGGCTGCACGCTGACCTGCTGAATAATGCCGTCGCACGGAGCCAGAAGCGGGATCTCCATCTTCATCGACTCCAGCACCACCAGGATATCGCCTTCCCGCACCCGGCTGCCTGCGGTCACCTGCACCTGCCACAAGTTGCCGGAAACCGGACTTTCAACGCCCTGCTCGCCCGGCTGCAGCGGCGCATCGCCGCCTTCATCCGCCACACTTTCCTGACTGTCGAAATGCGCCTGGCCGCTGGCTATCCAGCGGTCACGTTCAGCATTGAACGAGGTTTGCTGATGATGCCGAAACTCGCCGATACTCTCCGCTTCACGAACGAGGAAATCCTGGTATTCCGCCAGCCGCAGTGTGCTGTGCTCAATGCGCAGCGGATAGCGACCGAGTGGAAAATCGCGGCGAATCTGTAACAGTTCCTCCGCTGAAACCGGATAAAAACGGATCTGATCGAAAAAGCGCAGCAGCCAGGGTTTTCCGCCAAAATCGGCCACTTCGTGATAGCGATTCCACATCTGCAGCGTGCGACCCACAAACTGATAACCGCCTGGCCCCTCCATGCCATAGACACACAGATAAGCGCCGCCGATGCCCACCGAGTTTTCCGCCGTCCAGGTGCGGGCCGGATTATATTTCGTCGTCACCAGCCGATGGCGGGGATCCAGCGGCGTGGCGACCGGCGCACCGAGATAGACATCGCCCAATCCCATGACCAGATAGCTGGCCTCAAACACGGTGTTCCAGACGGCCTGCTCATCCGGCAGATCGTTTATCCGGCGGATAAACTCAAGATTACTCGGGCACCACGGCGCATCCGGACGCACGGTGGTCATATATTTTTCGATGGCCTTCTGACAGGCCGGATCGTCCCACGAGAGCGGCAGATGCACCACGCGTGTGGGCACCTGCAGGTCATCACTCATGCAGACCGTCTCCCACTCACCGCGCACCCACGCCAGCAGCACGTCAAGCGTCACGGTTTCTGGCTGGAAGTGGATTTGCAGCGAGCGGATCCCCGGCGTGATATCAATAATGCCGTTGCGGGATTGCGCTTCCAGCGCCTGCATTAATGCGTGAATGCGAAAACGCAGCACCAGATCCAGCTCCGGCTCGCCTGCTTCCAGCAGCAGATGGGTATCGCCCGAGAGACGCGCGAGAAGGCGTTTATCCGCTTCGCCGCAGGTCATCACGATGGGCGAAGTCAGCGGCGCAGGCTGCCACTCAGTCCCCTGTGGCTGGAGTGTATTCAGCTCGCTGCGTCTGCTCTCTGCCAGTCGCCGAGCCGTCGGGATATCCACCGCCACAAACTGCACTTTGTCACCGGCTTTGAGCTGGCCCAGTTGCCAGAGATCGGCCTCGATGACCGTCACCGGGCAGACAAACCCGCCAAGGCTCGGCCCATCCGGTCCCAGGATCACTGGCATATCGCCGGTAAAATCGACCGCGCCGATGGCGTAAGGGTTGTCATGAATATTCGAAGGATGCAGTCCCGCTTCGCCGCCGCTGTCACGGGTCCAGATGGGCTTTGGCCCAACCAGACGCACGCCAGTGCGGCTGGAGTTGAAGTGCACTTCCCACTCTGTGGTAAAGAATGTCGCAATATAGTCCGGCGCAAAGAATTCCGGCGCACCGTGGGGACCATAAATCACGCGCAACATGCGGATTTTGGCGAGGTTTGTGCGCAGTGCTGCGGGTAGTTCTGTTCCGGCTGCGCTCGCGGCCTGCGGAGCGAGATGCAGCACATCACCGCTGCGCAGCGCGCGTCCGGCGTGTCCGCCAAACTGGCCGAGCGTAAAGGTACTTTTACTGCCTAAATAGTCCGGCAACTGGATGCCGCCACTCAGGCAGAGATAACTTCTGACGCCCGCGCCAATCATCGCGCCCAGCTTTAGCGTTGCTCCCGCCGGAATGGTAAACACAGCGTCCATCGCCTGTTCAGCGCCATCCAGCGTGACACTCAGCGGCGCGCCACAGATCACTGCCTGAATTTCAGTGTTAAATTTCAGGGTGGGTCCGTTGAGGGTGATCTCCAGCGCGGCGTCACCCTCTGCATTGCCCAGCAGACGGTTACCGAGACGCAGGGCGCGGTCATCCATCGGCCCTGACGGCGGCACACCGACCGCCCAGTATCCCAGACGTCCAGGGTAATCCTGAACGCTGGTCTGGGTTCCGGCAATCAGCACCTCAACCGTTGCCGCCTGATAGCCGAGCTGCTCCAGGCAGCGGGTCCAGGGTTCGCCAGCGGTAAAAGGCGCAAAGGCTAAGATCTGCAACAGATAGAGACGGTTAGTTTCAACGCCATAGAGGCGGGTTTCCGCCAGTGCCTGTGCCAGGGTGGCGATGGCTTCATCGCGTGTGGAACTGAAGGCAATCGCTTTTGCCAGCATCGGGTCAAAGAATGGCGGGACTTCACATCCCGCTTCCACCCAGCGGTCAATGCGCAGGTTTTTACCGTCGGCCGCCGGAAAATGGACCTCGGTTAACAGTCCGGGTGAAGGCTGGAACTGCCGACCCGGATCTTCCGCATAGATGCGCGCCTGCACGGCATGGCCCTGCGGATTCAGCATGGCGGCTAACGTGGTAAGCGCGGGGAGATCGCCTGCCGCCAGCTCAATCATCCACTGCACCAGATCTACGCCCCAGACCTGCTCCGTCACGCCATGTTCAACCTGCAGACGGGTATTCACTTCGAGGAAATAGAACTGTTGCGCCGTACTGTCATAAACAAATTCCACCGTTCCGGCACTGCGATAGTTCACCGCTTTTCCCAGAGCGATAGCCGCTGCGCACAGTGCGTCGGCCATGCCTGCTGGCAGATTCGGCGCAGGCGTCTCTTCGATCACTTTCTGATTACGTCGCTGAATCGAGCAGTCGCGGACACCCAGTGCGATAACCTCGCCCTTCCCGTCACCGAAAATCTGCACTTCGAGATGACGGGCGCGTTCGATGTATTTTTCGAGAAACACCCCGGCGTCGCTGAAGTTGTTCTGACCCAGGCGCTGCACGGTTTCAAACGCGTCCGACAACTCCTGCGCGTCAAGACAGACGCGCATTCCGATGCCGCCGCCGCCCGCCGTGCTCTTGAGCATCACCGGAAAGCCAACGCTCTCTGCGGCGCTTTGCGCTTCGCTGACATCGGCCAGCAGCTCACTGCCTTCCAGCAATGGCACCCCTCTGGCTTTCGCCAGCGCGCGGGCCGTGTGCTTCAGGCCAAAGGTCCGTAACTGCTGAGGTGTGGGTCCGACAAAAACAAGACCGGCAGCCTCGCACGCCTCGGCAAAGGCCGCGTTTTCAGAAAGAAAGCCGTAACCGGGATGGATCGCTTTCGCCCCGCTCTCCAGCGCGGCGGCGATGATTTTTTCGGTCACCAGATAGGTCTGGGCGGCCGGACCCTCACCCAGGCTCAGCGCTACATCCGCCTCACGGATATGTAAACTGCTCAGGTCGGCTTCAGAATAAACAGCGACGCCTTTCACCTGCATGGCACGCAGCGTGCGCAGGATGCGACAGGCGATCGCGCCGCGATTGGCAATCAGTAAGGTATCAAACATAAGCGAATTCTCAGGGATGCGGGCCGTCCCGCAAAATTCGATATTCCCTGGGGCCGTCCCCGGGGCTGACCGGCACTAAAAAGGTGGCCGGAGAGGTTCAGCGGGCTGGCTCAGTTCCACACCAGCACTTCGGCGGGTGTCGGGTTCCAGCCGTTGCAGGGGTTATTCAGCTGCGGACAGTTAGAGATCAGCACCATCACGTTACAAGCCGCCACCAGTTCGACGTATTTGCCGGGTGCAGATAATCCGTCCTCAAAGGTCAGACCGCCTTCAGGCGTGACCGGAACGTTCATGAAAAAGTTGATGTTGGCGCCGATATCGCGCTTATGCAGGCGGCCATCGTGCAGGCAGGCGCAGAGGAAGTTATCCCGACAGCTGTGCATATAACGCTTATCGTGGGCATAGCGCACGGTGTTGCTCTCCTGCGAGCAGGCACCGCCCAGCGTATCGTGGCGGCCGCAGGTATCGGCGACGATCGTCAGCAGCGGATTACCGAGATTCGAATAGAGCACGCTGCCGGTGGTCAGATAGACTTTGCCCTGACGACGCAGCGTGCGCTGAGGATCGTAGCGTTCGCGCGGATTATCGGTGTTGTAAAACAGGGTATCAATCGCCTGATTACCTTCGAGGTCCAGCAGGCGCAGCGTTTGCCCTTTTTTCACTTCGAACAGCCACGGCTCGCCAGCCGGAATCACGTGGCGATAGACAGCATCTTCAGGACGACGATCAGAGTGGATAAGGGTCATCACAGCCTCCTTACAGGGCAAAAAGTTGGGTGTTATGCAACGCGCGCTGGTTTTCACCGCGAGTCACCATCGCTTCGCTGACGGCCTGCATATCGTCGGCCTGATACCAGCTCAGCTGGACCGGACGTGGGAGATAGTCAGTGGCGGGATCCTGCGGATGTGGCAGCGCGGTCAGCACCATCAGCACGTCCATGGGCGCGTACAGCTCAACGTAATCCCCTGCGCGGCTGTTGCCGGTGCTGAAGCCGAAGCGGCCAGTCTCATCAACCGTCACCTTGCTGAAAAAGTTGACGACCATCAGCAGGTCTTCCAGGCCCAGATCCCATTTGCCCATTTCAACCAACAGATTATCCACGCCGTTACGGTAGAAGCCGTTGCGCAGCTCCTGATAGCGCCCGGCGCCATACTTCTCCTGTGTTTCCGCCGCGTTGAGTACGCCGCCAAACGGATCGTGCCAGCCACATTTGTCCGCCACGATCGCGGCCATCACACGCCCCATATCGGAGTAGAAGCAGTGGCCGGTGGTCAGGCGTGCGGTGTGCTGGCCTTTCAGGGTGTCCGGCAGATTCAGTCGTTCACTTTTCTCGTGCGGATTGAGCATCATCATGCTGACGTTCGCGCCGCCCCCGATGTCGGTCAGGCGCAGAATCTGCCCTTTACGCAGAATCAGCGAGGTATGCGCTCCGCCTGGCAACTGCTCTTCGCGCAGGCTTTGGGCTGAATGAAAACGTTCTGTCATTGAGCGGTCTCCTTTAAGGGATAAATGTTGTTTTTACTGCCGGTCGCCAGCTGAGACAGCCGCGTTTCATTAAGTGGAATGTCGTAAGTGATACGCGCGCCCCAGGCATTGGGGGCCTGCGGGTCGATGCGTACTTTGTCGAACACCAGCAGCCGGGTACCCAGATTGAAGCCTTCGGCCAGGTCGTGCGTGACCATAAACACCGTCATCCGGGTTTCGCTCCACAGCTGGAGCAGCAGCGCATGCATATCTTTGCGGATGCCGGGGTCCAGCGCGCCAAACGGTTCATCCAGCAGCAGCACGCGCGGCTGCATCACAAACGCCTGAGCAATCGCAAGCCGTTGCTGCATCCCGCCGGAAAGCTGCGCCGGATATTTATTCAGCGAATGACCCAGACCGACTTTCTCCAGCATCTGTTTTGCCTGTTCCCGGGCCTGGCGTTTCCTGGCGCCAAACAGCCGCCCGGTAAAGGGTGACGCCGGAAGTTCGAGGCCAATGGCGACGTTATCCAGCACGTTGAGATGGGGGAAAACGGAGTAGCGCTGAAACACCACGCCACGGCTGCGATCCGGCTCTCCGGGCAGCTGCTCGCCATCCAGCGTGATCGTTCCCCGCGTTGGCTTCTCCTGACCGAGCAGCAGGCGTAAAAACGTCGACTTACCGCAGCCCGATGCACCGACCAGCGAGCAGAACTCGCCCTCTTTCACCTGCAGATTGATGCGTTCCAGCACCACGTGGTCGCCATACTCCTGCCAGATATTTTTGATATCGATAAAACTCATTCCCGGCCTCCTTCCGCCCAGGGGAAACAGGCTTTGTGCAGCTGACGCAGCGCGAGATCCATCAGCCACGCCAGCAGCGTGATCCAGATGACATAAGGAATGATCACATCCATCGCCATATAGCGGCGGACCAGGAAGATGCGATAACCCAACCCGGCGGTTGCGGAAATGGCTTCGGCAGAGATCATAAAGAGCCATGCGGAGCCAAGCAGCAGACGCAGCGAGGTGATCAGCCGCGATAAGAGCTGCGGAAGGACTACCCGTAGCACCACCGTCCAACTGTTCGCCCCCAGGGTTTGCGCTTTGATAAACAGTTCCGCGGGGATCTCCCGCGCCCGATGTTCCAGATCGCGCGCCAGCATCGGCGTAATGCCGATGACGATCAGCATCACTTTTGACAGCTCATCCAGCCCAAAGACGATAAACAGCATCGGCAGCAGCGACAGCGGCGGAATCATCGACACCACGGTCATGAACGGCGACAGCGCGGCGCGGCTCATCGGGAAGACGCCCGCAGCCACACCGATGCAGAGACCAATCAGCGAAGAGATCACGAGGCCGGTCAGCAGACGGCTTAAGCTAATCCACGTATCCGCCCACAGCAGATACTCCCCGCTGCGCTTGTCCGGCGTAAACGCCATCCGGTCGATGGCCGCGATCATCTGCGACAGGCCGGGCAGCAGTTTGTCCTGAGGGTTTGCCTCCAGACGCACCGCCGAACTGATAAACCAGACGGCGATCAGCAACACAAACGGTAACAGCATCAGCGTCAGGCGCATTCCCTGCCGGGGGTAGCGGTTGATGTGGCGCATAGCAAAAACTCCTGAGATCGGTGATTAGAGCTTGCCCGCAGCGGCCATCTTCAGATAGCTATCGTCAAAGCGCAGTTTGATGTTGGCTTTATCGCCGACGGTGACGTTGCCAGGGAAGCTCATGCCGATGAAGTCAGCGCTTTGCGCGCCATCGCCCAGTAATCCTTTATCAAAGGAGAACGTGGCGACGCGCTGCATGGTTTTCGCAATATCGGGGGAAGCGACAAAGGTCTGGGTTTCGGCGGGCGTCCAGAACAGATGGGTGGTTTTCAGCTGCGCTTTGTAACCGGCGAGGTCAGTACCGGAATCGGCTGCCATCGCGTTCAGCGCCTGCGCGTCTCCGGCCTGCATTTTCGCCATAATCTCAAACCAGGCACCGGTCAGCGCCTTGCCGAGTGCGGGGTTGTCTTTCAGGGTGTCGGTATTCACCACCATCATGTCAATCAGCTCGCCCGGCACGGCCGATGAACTGAACACTTCGGTGGCTTGTGGGGTCTTTTTGATGACCGAAAGCTGCGGGTTCCAGGCGACGGCCGCTTTAACGTTGCTGGTCCCGAAGGCTGAGACGATATCGGCATCGGAGGTGTTTACGACTTTGACATCTTTTTCCTGCAGTCCGGCCTTCTCAAGACCTCGCACAAGCAGGTAGTGAGAAACTGACAGCGCAGGCAGATAGACCGACATCCCTTTCAGATCGCTGAGTTTCTTATTTTCCCCTTTCAGTACCACGCCGTCGTTACCCTCGGAGTAGCTGCCGGTGATCAGCGCCGTGGTGTCAACGCCGCCTGCCGCAGGAATCGTCAGCGCATCCATATTGGTCATGGTGCAGCCATCGAACTGCCCGGCGGTGTACTGGTTGATCGACTCGATATAGTCATTGAGCTGGGTGATATGAATTTTAATGCCATATTTGCTGGCCCATTTATCAATGATCTTCTCATTGCTGATGGTGCCCCACGGCATCCAGCCTGCGTAGATGGTCCAGCAGATGTTGAACTCTTTTTTGACTGCGGCGGAAGACGGCGCGCTGACCAGCAGCGCCAGAGACATAACAAGCGTCAGGAGTGGTGATTTCTTCATGGTTGACCTCTGGTTGGCACAAAAAAACGGGAGCAGCGCAAGACACCAGATGGTGCCGCTGTCTCCCGGGCTTTTGTCCCGCCGTGTAACCTCGCAGAGGTCGCCAGCTCTCGGACCAGACATTCACCTGCGTGAACCGGAACCCTAGCCAGCTATTTGCTATCAATGTGTCATACGCTGCTTACTGCTAAGACTTCAGCAAATGGCGTGCCAGAAATTAAAGCCACAAATATCAGCAAGATAGACGAGTTTCGGCACAGAAGGCACCGGGATGGTGAACCAGCAACGGGCATTGCACATAATCAGTGCTGTGTTGGGGAAGCTATGAGGGCGGCTGACGCTCTGTAGAATGTAAACTTAGAGTAAGAATTCAGGATAGACCTGGACAAGCAAAAGAATCCTTATCAGATCCTTTTGCTTGTGAGCATCTTAGCTGTTTATATGAATTTGAATCAGTCATATGGCGAATTTAATTACTGTCAATTAGTTGATTTTTCCGGTAATCCCATTTCCACGGTCTCAAGAGATTTGAGCATATAGGGAGTGAAATCAATCTCTTTGCCGTCGACGACATTAATCATTGAGCCAAAACCACAAAAAGCAGAATAGCTATGGTTTTGTATCAGGCAGAATGATAGCCTTTTCTTCACTCCTTTCTGCTTTTCCTCCAGGGGAATATTGCTGTCGATAACCGCATAGCCACGGGCATTGACTGACTAAATATTAAACAGCTTCAGAGGCTGTAACTCGCTCAGGCTTTTAATGCCATAAACATCCAGAGAACGCTGGGTTTCTTTTCTGTTTCTGATATATTTTTTCTTTTTCCACCGATCCGTTTTTTTATCAAGATAGACCTTTTCAGCAAGCGATCTGTTTGGGCCATATCCGTCATTGATGACATCAACAGGAAACAGGCAAAGCCAGGATGCTGATGGCGGGTATTTATTATGCTCTATCGGATGGAATAGTTTTAATGAAACAATTTCGCAGCTAGCTGTATTCGCCAGGTAGTTACTTCTGTGTAATGATAGCTGGTCGAAAGACAACTCACTGAAGCTGTCTGGAATAGTTATTTCAGGCGTTATTTTTCCGGATGTAAAATACGGGATTGCCATCAGCAATAATAATTTCTTCATCAGCCTCTCCTTAGCTGGTCTGATTCGGTTTTTTCGTTGACAGGGTTGTTATGGCCGTCCGGGAATTTCTGCTCGGTGAAGACAGCTATTGCACTACCGTAAACACAGCAGCGGGTATCAAAGCCATTCAGCCCCTGATATCGGTCGTTATCGATCTGACCCGGCAGGTTGACGGTGGCACTGGCCCGCCAGAAGGCTTGGCTTTTATTCCGCTCCCACGAGCGTTAACGCTGCATCGCTCCAGTAAATGTGGGTTGTCGGCGTAAATTGACATACCCCTTGCCACCCAGTAAAACCCGGCGCTGCTGGCTGCCTCATGCAGGTCGCTGCTGACGTTATTCCGCCAGCGAATAACATTTTCCGGGACGTGGTTTTCGGTGTCAGACAGGTGATTGTCGGTATAGCGAATGCCGCGGTGTAAATAAAGACGACTGTATTCCCTTATCGGGGTTTGAGGGCTAATGGAACGAAAACGTACGCTAAGAATATAATTCGTTGTTTATATTGAATTTTAATTTAACAGGAGGGCCTCCATCAACGCCGCATTGCCTTACTACCGTCGCTGACAGAGGATGTTATGCACAACCGGTTCCTCTGAATCTTTAAAAGTTCCGATTATAAGAGAATGTTTTCCTCTCTGGATTTCCATCCACTTTTTATTGATTTTAAATGGCGTAACCCCGTAATCGAGTAAGTGCCAAGTATATTCAAATCTTTCGGTGAACTAATAGTCATTAGCTCACCACGACCAAAATAGCTTTCAACAGAACCGATGAAACACGTCCCGTTCAACCAAACAGGGATAACTGCGACAGGTTGAGTGACATAACTTCCAGCAATTTCAGTTCTATAATGCGCTGCATCTTCAGATGATGTACCTGCTGGGATTGGGCAAACAGGCTCTTGTTCCTGTTCTTCTTTTTGTTTATTGAAATAATACTTCTTAGAATTGAGCGATTTAATTAACTGTTTTTTGTCACGATCGTTTAATGCTGGATTTAACTCTTTTCCTTCGTCTTGCGGTTCAATCGAGGAGTTATCGTATTCGTACTGATAATAAATGGTTATACTCGGTATTTTATTGTCTGTATTAAATGGCCGCAACAAATAAAAGGTATCTTCATCATATTCACCATTAAACCAAAGTGCATAGACTTGGTCATTAATGCGAACCCACTGCCCCCACTGATTGGCCCCGCGCCCATTTTCTGAATATAGTGCACCTGTTATAGTCTGAGTGTCATTTTCAGCATTGTTATTTATATCGAAGAATTTGTCACCAATCCGTTTTAGGACCCCTGTGTAACTAAATAATCCAGTTCCTCCTGAGTAGCTACTAATAATGAGATCTCGCTCTCCGTCACCATCAAGATCAACAAGTTTGCAATTAACCTCTCCATTTTCCGAGTCAGCACTGAAGGCTGTGTTGATAAAAGCCTGCCATTCATCATTACTAATTTTAGCGGAAGGCTTTTTGATTGTTTTTATTGATGTTTCAGTGTTGATTGTAAAGTCAGTGTAGTTTGTTAATGGAAATTTATCTGCTATTTTTTCCAGCTTTTGCCCTGGTTCGTTTTGAAGCATCTCTGCCAGGGTATTATGAAGTAATGTCAATGCAGAATTGTCAGACTCTACATCATGCTGGCTGTGTAGTTGATCAGCGAAAAGTGGAGGTGTAATAAAGAAAATTAAAATTGGAAATAATAGCACTCTGTTCATTACCCTCTCCTTAACTGGTTTGATTCAGGTTTTTCGACTATTGCATTGCCATTGTTATCTGGGAATTTTTGCTCAGTGAGTACTGAAATAGCACTGCCGTATACGCAGCAGCGATCATTGAATCCATTGAGGGCAGTTGAGTATAGAGTGTTTATTCTCCCGGGTAGATTAACTGAAGCACTGGCCTTCCAGAAGGCAGGGCTGCGGTAGTATACTTTTACTCTGGAATTTGTATTTACGCTACATCTTTCAAGCTCATGTTCTGCATCTGAATGATAAGCCATATAAGCCGAAATCCAATAAAAACCGGCACTGTCAACGACGTCATGATCGTTACCACTAACGTTACTTCTCCACATGATAATATCATAAGGAATATCATTTTCTGTATCTGACAGATGATTGTCTGTTTGTCTGATATTTCTGTTTGCATACAGACGATTGTATTCTGCAGATAATCTATTTTTTATATCATTAGTGTATTGGAGGCCTCGAAAACTAAAGTAATCAAAGTAGTTGCTTGGGCTAGTTAGTTGCAATAACCCACGCCCATGCCATGGATAATACCAAACTTGCCGGTTTCCAACCTCTTCTCTTTGGGATAACCACTGCGTTTCCTGTATGGCATTCCCAAGGAAGCAGGCAATACGCAGAGGTGTATTAATCAGATATTTTTGCATTCCCTTATTCAGATGAATACGAATACTATCAGCCATACTTCCAGTACCATCTCTATAGACTATTGGTTCCCAGAGATAACTATTACGACGAGCCATTCTTATCACGTTCAGGGGGATAAGTTGTTTTAGCTCCTGCTTACTTATCCAACAGCACTTACGGAAATGGGCAATAAAAGCCGTTGGATGGAAATGCCATAACCGACCGGTGCCGTGTTCGCCCGTGTCAAAACACAGCGCTGAGGCATGGCTTTTCAGCTGTTCATAGTCTTCTTCTGACATGGCCGGCACATTGTCAGAGCCGCTTCTGAGCCAGGTATAGCGCTGGTCAAAGGTAGCAGCATTCCACTCCAGCGGAAAATGGCAGACCAGACGGCTGCTCAGGTCGCCGAAATGCCCGCTGTCCTGCAATCCGGCGATAAGGGGAGAATTACACTGACTGTTGTTGTCCGTGTCATCGTCCACCATCCGCCACCCTGTCCAGTGCGGGAAGTCGGCATCGCTGAATTTTTTGATGTCAGGGCTGGCCAGATTGACCATGCCCGTTCCGCCGGGGAAGCTGACGGTACGCCATAACGGGGCATCAGCAGGCGTAAGGGTTTCATGTTCAGTGCTGATGACCCGCCCGAAACGGAGCAGTTCGAGCCCGGCAGACGGATTCTGCGGATACAGACGGCAGGCTGTCCGGTACAGATTATATTCATATTTCAGATATGTCTCGGCAATGGAATTGTCTGCCGGACTGGCATCTGCATTCACCAGCGGCTCCCCCACCGTGTCGAAATGTGCCGCCGTGGTGGTGTTCTGCCTGCGGGTTACCATCGTGCAGTCGCCTTTTTCGAAGGTCATGCTGACGAATAACGGTTCCGTGGTGGTATGAACTGAATTCAGGCGGCCCGTGTCCGGTGAGGCAGCATCAGTCACCGATTCATAAAAGCGTGTACCGGGCGGCAGATAAAAATGGATATCGCCATAAAGGGTGTCGGTTCTGCCGTCACGGGTGATATCGAGTTCAGGAGTGATGCGTCCGGTCAGCTTCAGCATGTTTTCGTTGTCACAGAACACCTCAAAGTGAAAGGCATTAGTTTCGCTAACCATACCACTCTGCCCGATACGGTCCTTGCGCCAGACTTTTGCTCAGGCTCTGATTGCCGGGTCCAGCCGGTCCATGAGATGCATATACAGGGAGTAATAAACGACACGGCAGTTTTCACCGATATCGGTCTGATGCTTTAACAGCACATACCCATCATCGGTTCTGCCATCATAATTCAGCGGAAAAGTATCACGTTTGTGTGTGGAAGACGGAGACCGAAAAGAAACAACTTCCCCATCCGCAATCGCGCGGACAAACTCAACGCGGTCGTAGCCTTCCTCAGTGCGGTCGGTGTGGAGGACGTGCACGCCCCCGTGCCATGATGCGTGCCGGTTGAGCGGGAAATCCCGGTTTATATCCACGGGCATCATTCTGCTGACCCATGACGGGTCATTTTCTCCGGTGTTACGGGTACGGACAAACGGCGGGCTGATTATCATGCAGTTGACTTCCTGTCAGGTCTGAAATCTTAGAGGTCGCAGAGTAACGCACTTTTATTTATACGAACGTTGATCACAGACAGGGAAAGCGGCAAATCATTATGAGTCGCTCAGGATTTTATTGACCGTGGAGTTAAAATGCTGAACTACCAAGAGTCTTATCGGTAACAATATGGTTTACCTTCGTCCTGCTTTCCCAAAATAATGACCCAAATCGTGACGCACATCACCTATCGCTATATAATCTAATGCATAACGACTTTCGAGGATAGTTAATGAAGCGCTTCTGGCAGATATGCATATTCGGTTTACTGATACTCCTTCCGCTCTCTTCCCAGGCATCACGCCAGATTACCGATCAGATTGGCCGTCAGGTGACGATTCCAGACCATGTCGATCGCATTGTGGTGCTTCAGCATCAGACGCTGAACCTGCTGGTGCAGATGAATGCCACAGATAAAATCGTCGGTGTGATGGCGAACTGGAAGCAGCAGCTCGGCGACGGCTATGCCCGTCTGGCTCCCGAGCTGAATCAGAAAACCACGCTGGGCGATCTGACGCATGTCGATCCTGAAAAACTGGTGGCGCTGCATCCGCAGGTGGTGTTTGTCACCAATTATGCGCCGCATGAGATGATCGACAGCATTACCGCGCTGGGGATTCCGGTGGTGGCTATCTCGCTGCGTCATGACCAGCCGGGTGAAAAGGCCAAAATGAATCCGACCCTGGATGACGAGGAGATGGCTTACGACAAAGGGCTGCGGGAAGGCATTACGCTGATTGGCGAGATCGTCAATAAACCCGCAGAAGCAAAAGCGCTGATTGAGGCCACCGATCAGGGGCGCAAAATGGTCAGCGACCGCCTGAAGGATATTCCGGCGGAGAAACGTATTCGCGCCTACATGGCCAATCCCCAACTGACCACGTATGGCTCAGGAAAATACACTGGCCTGATGATGCGGCATGCGGGCGCGCTCAACGTTGCCGCAGCGACCGTGCAGGGATTTAAAACCGTGTCGATGGAGCAGGTGATCGCCTGGGATCCGCAGGTGATTTTTGTGCAGGATCGCTATCCCTCTGTGGTCAATGAAATCAACAGTTCACCGCAATGGCAGACGATCGATGCGGTCAAACATCATCGCGTCTGGTTGATGCCGGACTACGCCAAAGCCTGGGGTTATCCGATGCCGGAAGCGATGGGGATTGGCGAATTGTGGATGGCGAAAAAGCTCTATCCGCAGAAGTTTCAGGATGTGGACATGAACAAACTGGCTAACCGCTGGTATCAGCGCTTCTATCGCACCACTTATCAGGGGCCCGAATGATGCGCGTGCTGGCGGCGGGTAGCCTGAAAACGGTCTGGCCCGCGCTGATGGCGCACTTCCCGGAGCCGGTCGATACCCGGTTTGGCCCCGCAGGTCTGCTGCGCGAACAGATTGAAGCCGGTGAACCCTGCGATCTCTTTGCTTCCGCCAGTGAGGCGCATCCGCAGAAACTGCTGGCTGCCCGTCAGGCACTGGCGATCATGTCCTTTGCGACCAATAAACTCTGCATCACGGTGCGCAGCGATCGGTTACAGGCGGGAGACGACTGGTATCAGCTGCTCACCCGTGACTCACTGCGAATCGCAACCTCCACGCCAGCCGCCGATCCATCGGGAGATTACGCGCAGATACTTTTCACCCGGATGGGCCATGTTGGTGAAGTGGTACGCAAGCGCGCAATCCCGCTGGTGGGCGGGCGTGACTCAGCAGCGATTCCCGCAGGCAGGCTCGCGGCGGAATGGATTATTCACACGGATCAGGCGGATCTATTTATCGGCTATGCCAGCTATCGGGCAGCCCTGAGCCAGATTGCCGGACTGACGGTCATTGATATCCCGGAGGCTGTTAACCCTGTTGCCCGCTATGCCTGTGCGGTTATCACGCCAGAGGCAGGACGGCTCGCAACGTTTTTAAGATCAGAACAGGCAAAAGCGGTGCTGCGGGAAGCGGGATTTGGTTGTGATTTTTAGTCAAGAATAATGTGCGCCCCGCTATTCCGGGGCGCAGAAAAGCGGACTAAAGCTGAGTGAAATCGACGTTCAGCTTATGACTGATGTGTTCCGCCTGTTCGAGGGCTTTGTCACCTTCACCTGTCAGAACAACAGCAATCGCAAAGGCAAAATCAAACGCCGCGCCCAGATCCTGCCCGCTCAGCAAATTGCCCTCTTTCACCACGGACGCATTGACGTAAACACCATCGGTAATGCCTTCTGATGAGGTGCCGGAACTGACATAGCGACGCCCTTTTAATAGCCCATGAGGAGCCAGCACGCGTGCTGCTGCGGAGCAGATGGGGCAGATCAGGCGACCCGCCTCATCATGACGGCGAATGAAATCGATGACCGCAGCATTCAGCGACAGATTCTTACTGCCGTCGGGGCCGCCCGGCACAATCACCGCATCAAACAGCCTCTCGCGATTCGTTTCAAGCAGCTCATCGGCGACCAGCTTTACCTGATGATAACTGGTCACCTCCCTGTATGGCTGGCAGGCCAGGGTCGTCACGCGAACGCCCAGCCGTGAAAGGATATCAAGCGTAATGATGGCTTCAGCTTCTTCAAAGCCAGGTGCGAGCAGTAAGGCAACGTTCTTATCCATGAAAAATCCTTTTTATAGTGATGTGGATGAAGCAGAGGACCTTTAATCCTGGGCTGTGCTCGCTCGCGTGTTACTGATCAGAATCAAATCCGGCGGGGTTTACTGAAGGGCTGGATCACGGCAGCGGGAGACACTGCCGTGAGGCATCGTGATTTAAAACTCTTCGGGTTCGCCCGGCAACGGCTCGGTCAGTTCCTGCCCTTTCACACCGGCATAGGTAATCACCAGTTCGGCAGGCTCATCCAGCGTAAAGCCTCTATGTGCGCTATTAACCGTCTCATTGAGCGCTTCACCCGTCTGGAAAGTGCGCTGCTCGCCGCTCTCTTTATCCTCAACGATCAGGGTGCCGGAGAGAATAAACGCCGCATTCGGCATCGGATGGGTGTGCCAGGGCAATGAGGTGTGGGCAGGCAGTGACAGGCGCATAACGGTGATTTCTGGTTCGCCAGTGGGATAGGCTTCGATAACTTCACCATTCCAGGCCTGGCTGCTGCGCATCACTTCAACTGCTTTGATCCCGCTATCTTGCTTCGACATGGTTAATCCCTGTAAATATTCAATAGAATCCAGTAATGACTGATTAGTAAGCGTAGAAGAAAATCACGTTGCTGCTTAATGAGCTTATTGACCGGAAATATCCGCCAGCAAATCCGGAATGAGGTGCATGGAATTATTGACCAGACCGGGTTGCTGGTTAATTAATGTTCGAAATCAGCGTTGTGGTTATAAGATATATTCCTCAGTCAGTACGCAACCTGTGCGTTCTGTATTATCTTTAAAGCCATCAACCACCTGAGGGATTTCTGATAATGAAAGGTCTGTTTACGGCATTACTCGCCAGTTCTGTTTTATTATTATCCGCCTGTTCAAAAGACGACGATAACAAAGTTAAAGTTGCGATTAATACCGGGCCTGATGAAGCGATCTGGCAGGTGGTTCAGCAGGTTGCTAAAGATAAATATAAGCTCGATGTTGAAGTGCTTAACTTCAATGATTACGTGCTGCCTAATGAAGCGCTGAATAACAAAGAAGTCGATGCCAACGCCTTCCAGAGCTTGCCGTATCTTGAGTCACAGTCTAAAGAGCGCGGCTATAAGTTTGCGGTAGTGGGTAAAACCTTCGTTTTCCCGATTGCGGCTTATTCGCACAAAATCAAGAACATCAGTGAACTGCAGAATGGTGCCACTATCACCATCTCTAACGAAGCCACAACGCTGGGACGCAGCCTGCTGCTGCTGCAGGCGCAGGGTCTGATTAAACTGAAAGACGGTGTGGGTTATTTACCGACCTCACTGGATATCGTCGCGAATCCAAAAAATCTCAAGCTGGTTGAAGTGGACACGCCACAGCTGACCCGCACGTTAGACGATCCAAACGTCAGCCTGTCGATCATTAATACCAACTTCTCGGCTCAGGCTGGATTATCAGCACACCGTGATGGCTTATTTATGGAAAGTGCCTCGTCGCCTTACGTGAATGCACTGGTATCCCGTGAAGATAATAAAGACAGCGATAAAATTCAGAAGCTGAAAGCTGCGCTGCAGTCACCGGAAGTCGCCGCGAAAGCGGAAGAAGTCTATAAAGGGGATGCAATTAAAGGCTGGTAATTCGCCCGTTAATTGATCCTGAACGATCAAGAAAGGCCGCACTCAGTTGCGGCCTTTCTTATCTCTGCGTTTAATGCCTGCGCTTACCCATCAGCCTCCCCTAAAATTCCAGAGGCACCATTACGCGGCTGCACCTTTGGGCTGAGCAGAAAGATGCCCTGCCCACAGGCTGGCGACCCATTTCACCCCTTTTGACGTGAAGCGCGCCTGAGAGAAGGCATGCTGGTTTTCGCCCGTACCGGTGAGCAGCGTAAAGTAGCCGGCCTGCAGATGGTAGTGCTGCGGCGTCAGGGTTCCTTTGGCGCGATACATGATGTTGCGCTCCAGCAGGAACTGGCGGAACTCCGGCTCTTTCACTTTCAGCATTTTACAGAGCTGGCGAAAGCCAAGACAATCATCGACCTCGACAAAGTTATCGAAGAACGCGGCCTTGGGCGCCGAGAGAGCCAGCTGCTGCTCTGCCGCCTGACGCTGTTCAAACTGCTCAGCCCAGGCGCGAGCCGCTTCAGCCGGGTTGGTAAAGTCAGGCAGGTGAGTGGTCTTCTCGCGATCCTGCCAGCGATCCAGCACTTCAGCAGTGAAGCCCGGCGACAGGCGAGCTACAGCCAGCAGCGAGTCGCGCTTGTTCAGGCGATACTCCTGACGCACTTCCCCTTCCCGCTCATAGTCATTCACGATGAGTGGCTGGGAGAGACGCTGAGCCGTCTCCAGACTTTTGATTAACCGCTTCACTTCTCCGTGTGTAATACCGGTCATCTGAGCCAGCTCACGGCTGCTCATTGTGACCGATTGTTCCAGAGACCTGAGGCTTTCAGTCGAAATCATCATGGGTTCACCCCTCACTTACGCTACCAATACCCGGCGGGCAGTCCATTTATTATACAAACAACTGTTCAAATATCCAGTATTTTATTTAAGCAGTGACGTAACTGGAAGCGGTTACGCAAACAGGCTGGTGAGAGGCGATTTTCCGGGCTGGAGAGTGCATGCTGAACGCCGCACAGCAGGCGTTGCAGGCTTTTGCAGCAGCATATAGGGGTAATCACTGCATCGGTTATTTACATATAATCACAATGATGGACACAGACTCTTTACATTACAGTATAGTGAAGGCTGTCAGCAGGTTACTGACCTGCCAGGCTCACTATTTTTGATTCGGGGTGCAGAGGCGCAATCTGGCCCGTTACCACTGGATCTCACTTTTTACAGGAGTAAGTCATGCAGCCGTTGAAAGTCGCCTTTATTAAAGCCAACTGGCACAGCGAAATCGTTTCTCAGGTTCTGACCGGTTTCGAACAGGAACTGGAAAGCCGTGGTACGGCATATGAGATTAAAACATGGGACGTGCCGGGCGCTTTTGAAATGCCGCTGCTGGCGCAACGTCTGGCTCAGACCGGCAACTATGATGCGATTGTCTGTGCAGCACTGGTCGTCGATGGTGGCATCTATCGCCATGATTTCGTCGCGCAGGCGGTGGTCACTGGTTTGATGCAGGCGCAACTGGCGACCAACGTACCGGTGTTCTCGGTTTCCCTGACGCCACATAATTTCCAGCCATCGGCAGAGTTTATCGACTTCTATACCCAGCACTTCGTGAAGAAAGGTCAGGAAGCGGCGCGTGCCGTCTGCCAGATCCACGCACTGGAACTCTGATTATCGCAGATGCGGCTCATGCATCTGCCAGTGCTGTATAAGGAGAGAAAGTTGGAACAATCACGTCCGCCTTTGCCGCCGTTTACCCGGCCTGAACAGGCGATTGAAAAAGTCCGTCTGGCCGAGGATGCCTGGAACAGCCGGGATCCTGAGCGCGTCGCGCTGGCCTATTCAGCGGATAGCCAGTGGCGTAATCGCGATACGTTTCTGACCGGCCGGGCAGCCATTGTCGCTTTCCTGCAGCAAAAATGGCAGCGGGAGCAGCAGTATCGGCTGATCAAAGAGTTGTGGAGTTATGACCAGAACCGGATTGCGGTGCGGTTTGCCTATGAATGGCACGATGAACAACTGCAGTGGTATCGCTCTTATGGCAACGAGAACTGGGCGTTTGATGAGCGGGGATTAATGATGCAGCGCTATGCCAGCATCAACGATCTGAAAATCAGTGACGAACAGCGGCTGTTTCACTGGCCACAGGGACGGCGCCCTGACGACCATCCTTCACTGAGCGAACTCGGCTTATAGCGCAGGCGTATTCAGCGGAGAGTGCGACTCTCCGCCGTCATCAACTCAGCCCTGCTCACCCTTGTTCTCAACAAAGGTCGCTTTATTACGCGTGACTGTATAAGCCACTTTTTTGACATCTTCCGGTGACGTGGTCACTTCAACCGGCGCTATGGTCACCCGACCCATGCCAAACAGGGTTGGCACATAGCCACCAATCTGATGCTTTCCGGCAGGAACATGCAGCAGCATGCTTTCGCCGTTGGGCAGCCTGCCGGCGTCTTTACCATCTACAGTCAGGAACACACTGGAGCCATCATCTGCGCGGGTCTTGATATGCGAGACATCAATCTGTGTCGGGCCAGCAGCAAATTCATTTTGTGCATCGGCGGCGGCATTTTTCTTCGCGCAGCCGGTCAGCACAGCAGCAACCGTCACAACGGCGAGAGTATAACGATAACGCATTGGGCACTCTTTCTCCTGATCATCAGAACCCGCTATTTTAGCGATTTGTCGGGCGGATGTAAGAGGGAGACGAGTCGGCATGCTCTTAAAAAGGGTAAAACAGTGCGGTTTTCCGTGTCGGTTTGCGTAAAGAATCTTTACTGAATAAATACACAGTCTTTTTATTGGCCCGTTACAAACCGTTAACCTCCTGATCAGCATCAGTTTAAACAATTAAATTCGCGAATAAGCGTAGCGTCACGCGAGCTGTTCAGGGCTTTTAGCAGTCTTTTACCCTGTTAATTGGCGATTATAAGGTTCATAGTGGTTGTTCATCCCCGGTTAACCCCGGCGGCTATTCCCTCTACAGAGGGCACGAAATGCAAATTCATAATACCGACACGGTCTGTGCGATAACCGGCACCCATCCCGCGAACCTGAAGCGCTGGATGAAGCAGGGTTTACTGACGCCACAGCAGAATCCGGAAGACTGGAGTGATGATCACCTCAGCGAAATTCGCATCCTGGTGGGCTTAACGGCCACAGGCGCAACGCTGGACGAGATCAAAGCGGGCCAGCAGGCTGCATCAGCAGTTACAACCTATGGCTGGGCGGCGCGCAAAGGCGACATGCTCTGGCAACTGGAATTCGGCACACCGCTGTCGCTTTCACGTCAGATGCATAATATGTCCAGCAACTACAGCGGTGATGATTTCATCATTAATCTGCTGCGACCGCTGAGTGTATGGCTGAATGCCGATCACCGTCGGGGAGCGTCGCGACGCCTTGATCGTTTTGAGCACTCCGTTCAGCAGCAGGCTGATAAAGTGATGCGCGTTTCATCGCGTAACGAATCCGCGATTCCTCTGTTCCTGGAAGCGGTGAGCGTGCTCGATAAAACGGAAATCTGGCTGGAAGCGATTCGTCTTACTGCGATGGGCTTTGATGTTGCGGTTGACTCACGTGCAACTGGACAGCCTGCCATTAAAACTGAACTCCATCAGCATCACGTGATGTGGTGTGGTGCCGGGATCAGTTATCTGATGCAGGACTATTTCGAACAGCAGAGTCAGGATGGTCACCCGGTAATGCTGAGTGGTCCTGATCGAAACCTGCGTTATTCACACGCTGACGCCTCCAGCGCTGCCTGATAGCAGGCAGCTTCTTCTTTTCCCCCGCTTTTCCGCTCCGGTAAATATTTTTTTCCGTTAAGAATCTCTTAAGGTGGCTGCGTATACTGGCGGCTCAACCCTGACTCATTGACGAGACTACGATGAAAAAAACTTTACTGACCCTCAGCCTTTGCCTGTTGCCACTGACTTTCACTGCTGCTCATGCGGCGTCTGCCCTGACCGGTTGTGCCGCCAAAAAGCAGGAGATTGAGACCCAGCTCTCTTATGCCCGCCAGCACAATAATACTCATCAGATTGCCGGCCTTGAGACCGCCCTGCGCGAAGTGGATCAGAACTGCACCGAAGGCAGCCTGTTAAAGCAGCGCCAGGAAAAAGTAGCTGAGAAAAAGTTTAAGGTGCAGGAACGCGAACAGGAACTGGCAAAAGCGAAAGCGGAAGGACGCAGCGCCAGCAAAATCCAGAAGCGCGAAGATAAACTGGCAGACGCTCGCCAGGAGCTGAAAGAAGCCGAACAGGCGCTTCATCAGTAATCGTTCCGGGCCAGCCCGCTGCGCTGGCCCGCTATTTCTTCACTTCCCTCTTCTTAACCCTCCCTCTGTTCTAAAACGCTGATTAACCTGCACAATTTCTGTTCAATCCATTACTTAAGGTAATCCTTTCATTACTTATTCTCATGCACTGAACAGGGCCGGTAAAGTCAATCGGCTTACGATCAATTATTTAACTTTTTGAACATCCTCAAAGAATTGAAAGATAGCGATATTTCCGTGATATGCAGTCGCTACGCACTTCAGTCGCATCTTTATTCGCGATAATGGGGTCATCACGCCAGATCTATTCACTTATATTGCCCCAAAACAGGGCAGGCCTGCACTTTATTGGAGCATTCACCCCATCTTATTTGTTTCAGAAGTGTTAGATTATGTCCGCGCAAGATAATGCGCTCACCCTCCACGGCTCCACCCAATAAATGACTTCATTAAGAAAGGTTTTTTATGGATAAGTTATCTTATGCGTCTGAAAGCAGCACATCTGCCTGGTCTACCTACTTACAGCAAATTGACCGGGTTGCGCCTTATCTGGGCGATCTTTCACGTTGGATAGATACTTTGCGTCATCCAAAACGTGCGTTGATTGTTGATATTCCTCTTCAGATGGATGATGGCACGATTCGCCATTTCGAAGGCTATCGCGTTCAGCACAACCTTTCGCGCGGCCCTGGTAAAGGCGGTATTCGCTATCATCCGGCTGTTGACCTGAATGAAGTCATGGCGCTCTCCGCGTGGATGACCATCAAATGTGCGGCGGTTAACCTGCCTTACGGGGGTGCCAAGGGTGGTATCCGTGTCGATCCGTTCAAACTCTCCGAGGGTGAACTTGAGCGGCTGACCCGTCGTTATACCAGCGAGATCGGCATCATCATCGGGCCTCAAAAAGATATTCCCGCGCCAGACGTCGGCACTAACAGCAAAGTGATGGCGTGGATGATGGACACCTACTCCATGAACCACGGCACAACGATTACCGGCGTGGTGACCGGCAAACCGATTCATCTGGGCGGTTCACTGGGCCGCGAAAAAGCGACCGGCCGTGGGGTATTTATCACCGGCCGTGAAGTGGCTCGTCGTTCAGGGATTGAAATCGAAGGCGCCCGCGTGGCGGTTCAGGGCTTCGGTAACGTCGGCAGCGAAGCAGCACGCCTGTTTGATGAGGCGGGCGCTCGTGTGGTAGTGATTCAGGATCACACGGCGACAATTTATAATTCAGATGGCATTGATATGGCCGCGCTGAGCGAATGGCAGATCGCCCACAAGCAGATTGCCGGCTTCCCTGGTGCGCAGAGCATTGATAAAGAGGCGTTCTGGACCACTGAGATGGATATCCTGATCCCGGCTGCGCTGGAAGGTCAGATTACCCGTGAGCGCGCTGAGATCCTCAGCTGCAAAATCGTGCTGGAAGGCGCAAACGGCCCGACCTATCCGGAGGCCGATGACATGCTGGCAACGCGCGGCATTATCGTGGTGCCGGACGTGGTCTGTAATGCTGGCGGCGTGACCGTCAGCTACTTCGAATGGGTTCAGGACATGGCCAGCTTCTTCTGGAGCGAAGATGAGATCAATCGTCGCTCAGATAAAATTATGACCGAAGCGATGGTTCATATCTGGGACAAGTCGAAGGAGAAAGATTGCTCGCTGCGCACCGCGGCTTACATCGTGGCCTGTGAGCGAATCCTGATGGCGCGTAAAGATCGCGGTATCTATCCGGGTTAATGCTTTGGGCGCTGTTGCCTGCAACAGCGCCCTTTCCCTCACCTATTTCATCAGCACCTGAAACTTCGGGTTAAACTCATCAAATATCGGTAAGGCGGCCGCACCCAGCGCAGCGGTATCGCTTCCGGTCATGCCGATCTTGAGTCGCATATCATTTAGATACCGTCCCCGCACCGACTGATAGAGCGGCGGCAACCGTTCAACCATCTGCTCCAGTAACGGCGCAGGCATCATCCCGCCAATAATCACCGCCTCTGCATCAAACACCGACTCCAGAATATTGATCGCCTGGCGCAACGGCGTCATGACGCTTTCTATCCATGCAGTGAAACGCGCGGGTTCAATCTGCAGCAGATCTTCAGGCAGCGCCCGCATCGGATCGAGTCCACAGAATTCATAGGCGGCCTGTAACGAGACATAACGCTCCAGACAGCCCTGATTACCGCAGTAGCAGTCGCGACCACCCGGCTCCACCACGATGTGACCAATTTCACCGGCATTATGAGCGTGGCCGGTATAGATATGGCCATCGGTGAAGATCCCCGCGCCCAGGCCGGTGCCGATATAGAGATAGATAAAGGAGTTAAGGTGACGCGCCGTACCGTGAAAACGTTCGCCAATAGCAGCGACGGTGGCGTCGTTTTCCAGCGTCACCGGCAGGCCGCTGATGGCAGCGAGTTCCGCCTCGATATTGACCTGCTCCCAGCCGTTGAGCGTGGTCGGCCCGACAGATGAAATGCCCTCGACGCCAAAAGGCCCAGGCATCACCACGCCAATCCCTAGCACCTTCTGCCACTGAGCGCCGAGAAAGGCGCGCATCTCCTCCAGCACACCGGCAATGCACGCCAGGGTGGCAGCAGGCTGGGGTTTTTGCACCAGAACGAGGCGGCGGAAATGCACTTCGCCGCTGAGATCGACCAGCACCAGCATCAGCGTCTGATGATCAAGATGAATGCCGATCGACCAGGCACTGGTGGGATTGAGCGTAACCGGAATCGATGGCTGACCGCGCCCGCTGCGGCGCGGCTGGCGGCTGGTCAGCAGTTCGGCCTGCTCCAGTTCCGCCACGATATTCGAGACGGTCTGCGGCGTCAGCGCCGTCATGCGGGCCAGTTCGGCACGGGTCAGTTCACCGTGCAGGCGAATGGCTTCAATCACCACACGCCGGTTATGCGCCCGCGCATGTTCAAGGTTAGTACCCGAGGTTTTCATGTTGTTTTCCATTACAGCGGGACCCGACAGTATTCGTCCCCAGGGGCGTTCCGGCAAATAATATCTTTGATGCTGCACGCAATTCTCGCGCATCAGGATAGGCAATTTTGCCATAAAAGTGCAGTCTGAGTTTCAGCGTTGTTACGGCTTTGTTACTTGCCCTTTGATACTTGTGGCACGCCGTTTGCTTAGTTCCTGCAGGTCAGTTACTCACTGACCAGAATTTTGCCCCTGATTAAATCAATCAAATTGATTTAATTAACCGACAGCCTGTTGCTGCATAGTGGAGAAGACCATGTCACAGCGTTATACCCCCAAACTGAAAGCCGGGTTTGCCGCCTTACTGATGTTAAGCGCAGGCAGCGCGGCCGCGGCCAGCCAGATCAATGCCCTGTTTATGACCCAGGCGGCCTATAGCGAAAATGATATCCGCGCGATGACGCAAAATTTTCAGAAGCAGCATCCGGATGTTACCGTCAATCTGGAATTTGTTCCTTATGAAGCGCTGCACGACAAAATCGTGGCGGCGCGTGGCGCGGGCGGTAATGGCTATGATGTGGTGCTGTTCGACGCCATCTGGCCAGCGGAATTTGCCCGCTTTGATCTGTTGCAGGATGTCAGCGCCCGCATTACACCGGACGAGAAAGAGAAGGTCTTCCCCGGCGCGATGAATACGGTGGTCTACAAAGGCAAAACCCTGGGTATGCCGTGGATCCTCGATACCAAATACCTCTACTACAACAAAGCAATGCTGGCTAAAGCGGGCATCACCACCCCGCCGCAGACCTGGCAGCAGGTGCTGGATGACGCGAAGATCATCAAGGATAAGAAGATTGTGACTTACCCGCTGGTCTGGAGCTGGTCTCAGGCGGAAGCGCTGGTGTGTGACTACACCACGCTGGTGTCAGGCTTTGGTGGACAGTTCTATCAGAACGGCAAGCTCGACTTCTCCAGCCCGGCTTCACTCAAGGCGCTGAACCTGATGAAAAGCTCGCTCGATGATGGGCTGAGTAATCCGGCTTCCCGCGAATATCTGGAAGAGGATGTACGCAAATCGTTCTCTAATGGCGATGCGGCTTTCGCGCTGAACTGGACCTACATGTACAACATGGCGAACGATTCTAAGCAGAGCAAAGTGGCGGGCGATGTTGGCATCATGCCAGCGCCTGGCGATGCGCCGGGCAAAGTGGGTGCGGTGAACGGGTCAATGGGTCTGGGGATCACCAAAGGCAGCACCCATGCCAGTGAGGCGTGGCAGTACATTCAGTACATGACCTCACAGCCGGTTCAGAACCAGTATGCGAAGCTCAGCCTGCCGATCTGGAAATCCTCTTACCAGGATGAGGCAGTGAAAAAGGATCAGGAGAGCCTGATTGCGGCAGCAGACAAGTCACTAAACGTGATGCTGTCACGTCCGGAGACCGCTGACTATTCGCGCCTGTCAAACCAGCTGCAGCAGCAGTTACAGCAGGTCTTGCTGGGTAAAGTCCCGGCACAGGACGCGATGGCGACGGTTGATAAAAGCGCCGCCCGGTTGCGTTAAGGAGTCATGATGCTGAGTTTGCGTCAACGCGAACAGCGTCAGGCATGGGTGCTACTGGCACCCATGCTGCTGGTGATGCTGCTGCTTACCGCCTGGCCCCTGCTACGTACCATCTGGCTGAGTTTTACCGACGCTGCGCTGATTGGCAGCGGTGAAACGCCTGCCTGGATTGGGCTGGAAAACTATCTCTATGCGCTCAGCGATCCCGACTTTCGGGCATCGATCTGGCGCACGCTCTACTTCACCCTGGTCTCGGTCACCTTTGAAGGAATCATCGGCGTGCTGGTGGCGCTGTTGCTTAATCAGAAGTTCGTGGGTCGCAATGTGCTGCGGGTGCTGGTGATTCTGCCGTGGGCGCTGCCGACCATCGTCAACGCGATGATGTGGCGGCTCAACTTCAACCCCGATTACGGCAGCATCAACGCCCTGCTCAGCCAGCTCGGTATTATTGATGGCTATCGCAGCTGGCTGGGATCGCCGGATTCAGCGCTCAATGCGGTGATGTTCGCGGATATCTGGAAAAACTATCCGCTGGTCACCCTGCTGGTGCTGGCGGCGCTGCAGTCGATCCCTGAAGATCTGTTTGAGGCGGCACGGCTGGATGGCGCGTCTGCCTGGCGTCGTTTCCGCGCCATTACCTTCCCGGCGATCGTCGCTCCGCTCGGCGTCGCGCTGGTGTTACGCACCATCGATGCCTTTAAGATCTTCGACATCATCTACGTGATGACGCGCGGCGGCCCGGTAGACAGCACCAAAACCCTGAGCTTTTTCGTCTATCAGGAGTCGTTCAGCTATCTGCGTGCCGGCAGCGGTGCGGCGTACGCGATACTGATGACGCTGATGTGCGCCCTGCTGATCACGCTTTATCTGCTGATGTTGTGGCATCAGCGCCGCCGGAGTTCCGCTTATGAAAACTAAACTACGACGGGTGCTGCGCTATGGGGCTGCACTGCTGGTCGCCATCAGCATTCTGGCCCCGATGGGCTGGCTGTTTCTGATGAGCGTCAGCTCTGCCAGCGATCTTTCACGCGTGCCGCTTGAGTGGTTGCCGCGCCAGTGGGATTTCAGCCGCTATCAGGGGCTGGTTTCGCTGGCACCGAACCAGCCGGGCAACATTTTCCTGCATGCGCTGGGTAACAGCTTGCTGGTCGCGACGGTGGCCACGGCAATCTCGCTGCTGCTGGCGATACCGGCGGCGTTCAGCTTCTCACGCTACAGCGGTCGCGATGCCTGGCTTTCCGGCGCACTGGCGATCTACATGGTGCCGCCGGTGGCGTTTGTGCTGCCGCTCTATTTCCTGCTGCAACAACTGGGGCTGCTCAACACCCGTCCCGGCCTGGTGATGGTCTACTGCTCGCTGATCCTGCCGTTCCTGACCTGGATGCTCAAAAATCAGTTCGACTCGCTGCCGCGCGATATCGAACAGGCGGCGCGACTGGATGGCCTGCGCTTCTGGCAGGTCCTGCTGCGCATCACACTGCCGCTGGCGAAACCGGTACTGGGCGCTGCTGCCCTGTTTGGCTGGCTGCTCGCCTGGGATGAGTTTTTCTACGCGCTGCTGTTCACCAGCAATATTTCGGCTCAGACCCTGCCGGTCGCGATTGCCGGTTTTACCGCCGGGCGCGCGACCGATGACGGGCTGATCGCGGCGATTGGCATTCTGGCTTCGGTGCCGCCTCTGTTTATTGCCATCTGGTTGCAGAAGACGCTGGTCAGCGGTCTCACCAGCGGCGGAAGTAAGGGATAATTATGGACAAGACCATCGCGTCCACGCTTTATGTGGTGGGCAATATTAATGTCGATTTAATCATGAGTACGCTCAGCGACTGGCCGAAGCGCGGCACAGAAGTGATGCTGCAGCACAGCGAGTTACGTCCCGGCGGATCGGCGGGTAACTGCGCGCTGGCGCTGGAGGCGATGCAGGTGCCGCATCGGGCCATCGCTAATCAGGGCGACGACGGCTTCAGCCACTGGCTCGCCAGTCATTTTCCTCACAGTGCCGCACACTGGCCGCGCTATGCCTGTGAAACCTCACTGACGGTGGGCGTGACTCATCCCGACAACGAACGATCGTTTCTCAGCAATCATGGCCATATCACCGTGCTGACCGCTGACGATGTGCTGGCGCAGCTGCCATTGCAGGCGACGCCGGGCGACATTGTGCTGCTGTGCGGCACCTTTCTCTGTCTTGAACTCTACAACCACTATCCGGCGCTGCTGGCCGCGCTGCAACAGCGTGGTTTCTGTGTGGCTGTAGATACCGGCTGGCCGCCTGCGGGCTGGAGCGATGGGCTTCGCCTGGAGATGGGGAGCTGGTTAGCGGACTGTGACTGGCTACTGCTGAATGAGGTGGAAGCGCTGGGTTTAGCGGGCGCAGACCTGCTGGAACAAAGCGGTAAACGACTGGCCGCTCAGCTCAGTGGTCGTGGCGGTTGTGTGATTAAGTGTGGCGCAGAGGGCGCGCGTCTCTGGTCTGCCGCCTCGGTGCAGTTTGCCGCCGGTCAGCCAGTGACGGTGGTCGATACCATTGGTGCCGGTGACAGTTTTAATGCCGGATTTCTCACTGCGCTGCTCTACCACCAGTCATCGCTCACCGCGCTGCGCTGGGGCATTGAAGTGGCTTCACAGGCAATAAGTAGCTCTCCGCGCCGCTATCCCAGCTGGCAACAACTCCAACTTTCAAATGAGGTGCGCTGAACATGGCCAGTGTTGAACTCGTACAGGTGGCGAAGCGCTACGGTAAACAGAGCGTGCTCCATCCGCTGGATTTAACCATCCCTGACGGCAGTTTTACCGTGCTGGTCGGTCCTTCCGGCTGCGGCAAATCTACCCTGCTGCGGCTACTTGCCGGTCTGGATACGGTCTCTGACGGGGCGATCATGCTGGATAAAAAGCAGATTAACGATCTCGATCCCGCTGACCGGGATATCGCGATGGTGTTTCAGAGCTATGCGCTCTATCCGCATCTCACCGTTGCCGAGAATCTGGCGTTTCACATGCAGGTGAAGAAGGTGAAGCGCGAGGAGCAGAAAAGCAAAATCGCCCGTATCGCCGGCATTCTCGGCATCGATCAGCTCTTACAGCGTTATCCACGGGCGTTATCGGGTGGACAGCGGCAGCGCGTGGCGATGGGCCGGGCGATGGTGCGCAATCCGCAGGTGTTTCTGTTCGATGAGCCGCTCTCTAACCTTGATGCACAGTTGCGCATGGAGCTGCGCGCCGAGATTAAGTCCCTGCATCAGCGTTTCAAAACCACGATGGTCTATGTCACCCACGATCAGGTCGAGGCGATGACGCTTGCTGATCAGATTGTGGTGATGAAAGAAGGGGTGATTGTGCAACAGGGTGCGCCGCTGGCGATTTACGACCGTCCGGTTAATACCTTTGTGGCGCGGTTTATCGGTTCACCACCGATGAATCTGCTGGATGCCCGCTTCCAGACACAGGACGGTCTGCCTGGCGTCTGCTGTGGCGCGCAGTGGCTGCCGTTACCGCCTCGCTGGCACAGTGCCGCGCAGCTACAGGCCGATCAGCCCGTCACGTTGGGCGTACGTCCCCACGATCTGATTTTTGATGCCAGCGGGCAACCGGCGGAGGTGAAGATTGTGGAGATCACGGGTGAATCAACGCTGTTACACCTGAACTGGCAGGGTTTCCCGCTGCATATGCAGCTGAGCGGCCGCAGTGATGCCGTGCCAGGCGGCACGCTGCCGGTGACCGTGAATCCCGATAAGATGCACCTGTTTGATGCCAGCAGCGGTGTGCGGCTGACGGAACAGTGATAAAAACAAACCCGCCGATGGCGGGTTTTTTAGTCTGTGACGCAGAGATTGGCTCAGAGAGCATACGCCTCTTTACGCCAGATGAAACTGCTCCACCGTCTGTGACAGCTGCTGCGCCTGATCTTCCAGCGAACTGGCGGCCGCCGACATCTGCTGCACCAGCGCGGCGTTCTGCTGAGTGACGCCATCCATTTCATTCACGGCAATCGTTACCTGGCTGATGCCGCGCGCCTGTTCGCTTGATGCGGTGACAATCTCACCGATAATGCCCTGCACCGAATTCACCGCGTGCATCATCTCCTGCATGGTTTTACCGGCATCATTCACCAGCCGGACGCCGCTCTCGACGCGTACGCTCGACTCTTCAATCAGTGCGCCGATCTCCTTCACCGCATTCGCGCTGCGCTGGGCCAGATTACGTACTTCAGAGGCAACCACCGCAAAACCGCGGCCCTGTTCACCGGCACGTGCGGCTTCCACCGCGGCGTTCAGCGCCAGGATATTGGTCTGGAAGGCGATGCTGTTGATCATGGTGGTAATGTCACCGATCTTTTTCGAACTATCATCGATTTGCGCCATCGTCTGCACCACTTCACCCACCAGCGAGGCACCGCGACTGGCAATGTGAGTCGCGTTCTCCGTCAGGCTGGTCGCCTGCTGCGCGTTATCGGCATTCAGGCGAATCGTGGCGCTGATCTGCTCCATGCTGGCGGCGGTCTGCTCCAGCGCGGCAGCCTGTTCTTCGGTGCGTGACGCCAGATTGAGGTTGCCGCTGGCAATTTCGCCTGCACCCTGACGTACCGATTCGCTGGAATCTTTAATCTGTCCGACAATCTGGCGAAGCTGGCTTTGCATGGTGTGAAGCGCAAAGAACAGGCTGCTGCTATCGCCGCTTTTCACCGCAATCCGGTTATCCAGTTTGCCATCGGCAACGGCCAGCGCAATATGGGCCGCTTCAACCGGCTCGCCGCCAATCGGACGCAGCACTTTACGGCTGAACAGCATGCCCAGCACCGCACCGACCAGCATCACGCTCACGACCATCAGGATCACCGCCCACATCAGCTGTCGGGTGGAGGCGGCCATCACCTGACTGACCGGTGCCACGACGCCGAGATACCAGGGTTTATCGCTGTTACCAATTACTACCGGCTGCCAGGTGACCAGTGCGTCTTCACCCAGGACGGCATCAAAATGCTGTACGACTTTCGTCGTAAAACCATCTTTTTCGCCTTTCCAGGGTTTGCCGGCTTCATCTTTCACCGGCGAGGAGACCACATTCCCGTTACTGGAGAGCAACAGCGCATAGCCGCTGCCCTGCCAGGGTTTGATCTGATTCACTTTCTGTTGCAGTGATGCCAGTGAGATGTCAGAGGTGACAACCGCCTTTAAGGTGCCCTGATCCATAATCACGGCCGCGACAGAGGTGAGCAGCGTCGGTACGCCGTTATAGGCATAACTGTAGGGTTCAGTCAGCGTGTCTTTTTGTGATTTTTGCGGGACCAGATAGTAATCGCCCTGACCCGGCGTCAGATAGGAGAGCAGCGGATGCATCGCGTATTTACCTGACGCGTCACGATCCACAAAAAAGGCATAACGACCCTGTGGGGCCTGACCCGGCTGTGAGGCAAAATCAGCATCCCGGCCATCAAACGCATTCTGTTCAAATATGACTGACATCGACAGATAATCTGGATTGGCGCGCAGCGCATACTCCATCACTTTATCGACCGCTTTGCGATCGGTAATTCCGGCGCGGGGTAACGCGATCAGACTTTGACCGAGAAGGCTGGCCACATCGCGGGCATGACTCAGCTCCTGCTGTACCTGTAAGCCACGGCTCTGCGCAATTTGCTGCAGATATTTTTCGGCCAGTTCTTTCTGTTCTTTACCTGACTGCCAGCTGAGGACCCCGATCGTCACGGTAAATCCCAGCACTATCGTTAAACCCCCCATGATTAACATCTGCGCACGGGTACCCATTTTTTTCTTATGTGTTTTCTGACTGGCCATAGTGATTCCCCTGAAATTTACCCGCTCAAATACCTCCTTGTAGTTATGGTGCTCCTGAGATCATCTATCGGCGCCGTTTTTTTGAACTTTAATAGCTCTTATCCCGCCGTGATGAGGGTCTCAGAGTGCGTGATACAGGGAAGTTGATCGCAAAGGGGTTGTGGCTCTGCTAATGAACGGCCTTTTTTTGATCTGCAACAATACTGCCGCCCGCTATTACTGTCAGTTTATGTCAACAGTTGCTGTAGCCCCCTTATCGCAGTGGAGAGAGAACAATGATCGGTAAATCAGGATTAGCTATTGGGATGGTTGTCTGGTTAGCGTATGTCGCCTGGATCGTTCACTACTATTCAGACACCTTTATGCAGTTCTCCCGCTAAGCAAACAGGACCTTCGGGTCCTTTTTTTTGCCCTCAATTCCGCGTGACTGGCCTGTGAGCCAGATATTCGCTATTATCGACTCATTCTATGAGCCGAATAGCCTCCTGTATTCGGCTCATCCTCTTTTATTGTGAGCCGATTATGAGCGTGAACTGGATCTGGCAACAGCCGGACTGGCCCCAATTTAAGTGGCAGGATGCCGTGCTGTTACCGCGCCTGCGCCATCTGCAGCAGCAGCGTGGTTTACTGCTGGGCCGTGCCAGCCTGCAGTCAGACAGTGACACCCAGACGCTCGATACCCTGCTGAGCAATATCCTCTCCTCATCCGCCATCGAAGAGGAGCGGGTCAACGTGCAGTCAGTGCGCTCATCGCTGGCGCGCCGGTTAGGCGTGACAGAAGAGCAGCCCTGGCCGGTCTCCGATCGCTCGGAGGGACTGGCCGCGATGATGCTCGATGCGATCAACAACCGCAGCCAGCCACTGACGCTGGACCGATTATTCCAGTGGCATCACTGGCTCTTCCCGGCGGATGAATGGACAGTGCAGCGCCTGAGCGTCGGCACGCTGCGCGGCAGTGAGCCAATGCAGGTGGTCTCCGGCCGCATCGATCGCCCCACCGTGCATTTTGAAGCGCCACCACGACACGGACTGGAACCGCAGCTGGTGCAGTTTATTGAGTGGTTCAACCGCAGTCAGCATGATGTGATGCTGGACCCGCTGCTGCGCGCCGCTATTTGCCATCTGTGGTTTGTCACTCTGCACCCATTTGATGACGGTAATGGTCGTATCACGCGAGCGTTAACCGATCTGGCGCTGGCGCAGGCGGACAGCCAGAGTATCCGCCTCTATGCCATGTCACCCGCGATTCTGGCGCAGCGTGCCGGTTATTACCGCATCCTTGAGCAGACGCAGAAAGGCGGCCTGGACATCACCGGCTGGCTGGTGTGGTTTCTTGATATTCTGGATGAGAGCCTGAAACAGGCGATGAACGTTATCGATCGCACGCAGATGAAGGCGCGCTTCTGGCTGCGGCATCAGGGTATGGGATTGAGTGCGGAGCAGGTAAAAGTGCTGAACCGGCTGTTAGATGGCGGTGAGCAGGGTTTCGAACTGGGCATCAGTGCCAGTCAGTATCAGAAAGTGGCCAAAGTGAGTAAGGCTACCGCGACCCGTCATCTGGCAGACCTGGTTGAAAAAGGCTGTCTTTACCGGCTTGAAGGCGGCGGCAGAAGCACCCGCTATCAGGTTAAACACCGCGAGACGGACTGAGCAGGAGCTGAATGGGTGGTACAGCGCGGCGGCCGCGCTGTACCACTGAGCACACGAATTAGCTTTTCAGTGAGGCTCCTTTTGTCGCAATAACTTCTTTATACCAGTAGAAGCTTTTCTTACGACTGCGCGCCAGCGATCCTTCTCCGTTGTCATCACGGTCAACATAAATAAAGCCGTACCGCTTAGACAGCTCGGCTTTAGATGCGCTGACCAGATCGATCGGCCCCCAGCTGGTATATCCCATGACTTCAACGCCATCCTCAATGGCTTCACGGACCTGCACCAGATGATCGTTGAGGTAGCTGATGCGATAGTCATCCTGCACGACGCCGGTTGCATCCGGAATGTCTTTAGCACCCAGTCCATTTTCAACAATAAACAGCGGCTTTTGATAACGATCCCACAGCAAATTCAGCAGGGTACGCAACCCGACCGGGTCGATCTGCCAGCCCCATTCAGAACTCTGCAGATGGGGATTGGGCACCATGCTCAGAATGTTACCGCGCATCTTCTCATTCAGCGCTTCATCGGCGGTGACACAGCCTGACATGTAGTAGCTGAACGAGATAAAATCGACGGTCGACTGCAGTATCTGGCGATCGTCATCCGTGATATCCAGTTGGATGTTGTTGTCGCGGAAGAAGCGCAACATATATCCAGGGTAAGCTCCCCGGCACTGTACATCGCCAAAGAATTGCCATTTCCGGTTTTCCTGCAGCGCTTCCAGCACATCATCAGGCTTACAGCTCAGCGGATAGACCAGCCCCCCGAGCAGCATATTGCCGATGCTGGCATCAGGGTTAATCTCATGACAGGCTTTGACCGCCAGAGCGCTGGCCACCAGTTGATGATGGATAGCCTGATAAATTTCGCCCAGACTGCTGGTTTCCGGCAGGCCCACGCCGGTCATCGGCGCATGCAGAGACATGTTGATTTCGTTAAAGGTCAGCCAGAGTCTGACTTTGTTCCTGTAGCGGGCAAATACCGTACGGGCATAATGCTCAAAGAAGCCAATCACCTGACGATTACCCCAGCCACCATAGTGCTTAACCAGATGCCAGGGCATTTCATAATGTGACAGGGTCACGAGCGGAGTAATGTTATGGGCTGCCAGCTCGTCGAATAAGCGATCGTAAAAGGCCAGGCCAGCCTCGTTCGGTTGCTGCTAGTCACCGTTTGGAAAAATACGCGTCCAGGCGATTGAAACCCGCAGACAGCTGAATCCCATCTCTGCAAACAGTCTGATATCGTCCGGGTAACGGTGGTAAAAATCGATCGCCACGTCTTTAAGACTCTGGCTGCCCGCAATGCGATCCACTACCGGGCCAAAAATCCCCTGTGGCTGCACGTCTGAGGTTGAGAGGCCTTTGCCCTCTTCACGCCATGCGCCTTCAACCTGATTAGCGGCAACCGCACCGCCCCATAAAAATGAATCCGGGAAAGTTTTCATCCTGTTCTCCTTTTATCGATGAATGATGCTGAGTAAAGATGTTCCTGCAGTAACAGCGCTCCCTGCGACTTTCATCACCTCACGGTACTCATCGCTATTGGTGATGATGATCGGGGTTGTCAGGTCATATCCGGCATCAAGAATGGCCTGACGGTCAAACTCCAGCAGCAGATCGCCAGGCTTAAACTTATCGCCTGGCTGGACATGTGCCGTGAAAGGTTTGCCGTCGAGCCGGACGGTATCGATACCCACATGGATCAGCAGCTCAATACCGCTGTCACTCAACAGGCCGATGGCGTGTCGGGTCTGAAACAGCGAGGCAACCTCACCCGCGAAGGGCGCAATGACTTTGTTGTCGGAAGGAATGATGGCCGCGCCCTGTCCCAGCAGGCCACTGGCGAAGGTCGCGTCCGGTACCTGATCAAGCGCCAGTACGGTGCCGGTCATCGGTGAGAGGATGTCATCTTCGCCAGGCATCACTGGAATCGCGGTGTCTGCCGTGCTGTTACGGGGCATTCCCGCTATCAGCGTCATGACACAGCTCAGGATCAGCGCCAGTAGCGTACCGGCAATTCCACCCCATAACGTGGCATCGACACCGCCAGGCGGGATCATCTGAGCGATGGTAAAGATGTTGGCAAAGCCAAACGAATAAACGTGGGTACTGCTGAAGCCGACCACGGCACCGCCGATGGCACCGGCTACACAACCAAAGATAAAGGGACGGCGCAGCGGCAGATTAACGCCATAGACTGCGGGTTCAGTAATGCCAAAGATCCCGGCAGTTACAGATGAACCCGCCAGCATCTTCTGGCGCGCATCCCGGCTGCGCAGAAAAACGCCCAGTGCCGCGCCAACCTGCCCCATGACAGCAGGCAGCAGCATGGGCAGCATCGAGTCATGACCCAGTACGGCAAGATTGTTGATCATCAGAGGCACCAGCCCCCAGTGCAAACCAAAAATCACACAGACCTGCCACAGCGCCCCTATGGCGGCGCCAGCCAGCCAGGGCGCCAGCGCATAAATCCACTGGTAACCGTTGGCCAGTAGCAGGCTCAGCCACGTGGCCAGTGGGCCAATCACCAGGAAAGTCAGCGGCACAGTGACGCTCAGACAGATCAATGGCGCAAAAAAGTTCTTCATGGAGGCGGGCAGCAGGCGGGTGCTCTGTTTTTCCAGCCAGTAACTTACCCACGCGGCGAGAATAATGGGGATGACCGACGCGCTGTAATTAAACCAGGTCACAGGGATGCCGAGAAACGCCTCCGTCATGCTCCCGGTCTGCTGGCTGGCATTAAAGGCAGCAAGCATCGTTGGATGAGTGAGCGCTCCACCAATCACCATAGTGATAAAGGGATTACCGCCAAACTTTTTACCCGCGGTGTAGCCCAGCACCAGCGGAAAGAAGTAAAACAGGGCATCACTGGCCGCAAACCAGATTTTATACGTACCACTTTCAACAGAAAGCCAGCCGCAGACCAGCGCCAGCGCCAGCAGACCTTTGAGAATACCGGAGGCGGCAAGTATGCCGATAAACGGCGTGAAAATGCCGGACACAACATCGATTAGCCGACTGAAAAGGTTACCTGACTTCTCATCCTCTGCTGATGCAGGGGTCTCATCCGACAGTCCCGCTTTTGCACGGACAGCCTGCCAGACATCGTGAACATGGTTGCCAATCACCACCTGAAACTGTCCGCCGCTTTCGACGACCATGATGACGCCCGGATTTTTCTTCAGTCCTTCAGCATCGGCTTTGTGGTTTTCTTTCAGTTTAAAACGAAGCCGCGTGGCACAATGCACCAGACTTACGATGTTCTCCCTGCCACCAATATGGCTAAGGATATCCTGCGCCAGCGTGTGATATTCCATCCCGATTTCCTTACAACCTATGCCCGCGGACATCAGTTGACTGAGCCAAAAATAAAAAAAACCCGGGAACGACCTCTTTTCAGAGGCCGCGCTCAGGTTTTGCCTGCGTTAAGCAGTAACAATCCAGTTGTTGGGGCTTACTTCCCCTCTTTTCTCACCCGTTCGATATGGATGGCGAGAAACATAATCTCTTCCGCCGTCAGCTCACGCTGATAGCTTTGTTGCAAATGCTGCGCGATTTTCACCGCGCATTTCCAGGCTTTGGGATAGTTATCTTTTACTGCCGTATGCAATGAAACATCGTCATCGTCGACCACGGTTCGCGTCAGCATCCGCTGCGCAAAAAACTTCAGATGGGTGACAAACCGCTGGTAACTCAGTGACGATTCGTTATATTCCAGCTGCAACTGATACTTCACCAGTTGCAGGATCTCCTGCATCACCCGGGTGACATCCATCACTTCCGGCATTTCATTATGAAGCTGTGCCGTCACCAGATGCAGCGCGATAAACCCGGCTTCATCCTCAGGTAGTTCGACATTCAGACGACGGGAGATGATTGCCCTGGCTTCCTGCCCCAGTTCGAACTCTTTGGGATAGAGGCGTTTGATATCCCACAGCAACACATTTTTAATCGGCAGACCTTTGTTCTGCCTTTCAATGGCAAAATAGCAGTGGTCGGTCAGGGTGATATACAGGCTCTCCTGTAGTTTCCCCAGACGCTGTGTCGCAAGATCAATAATGCGGTCGCAGGTGGTCATCACTTCAGGTGGAATCTGGTTTAACAGCTCCTCCAGCCGACGGACCAGCACATCACTTTGCGGCGCAAACACTTTCTCAATCTGCGCGCTATTGAGACTGTCACCAACGCGCTTCTGGAACGCCAGCCCTCGGCCCATGACGACCTGCTCGCGCCCCTGTTCATCCTGAACCATCACCACATTATTATTAAGAATTTTGGCGATTTTCATCGGAGCCCCAGAAACAAAAAAACCTGATGTCCGGCAGAGGCCAGAAATCAGGTTTTGCCTACCTAAGCAGTAACAATCCAGTCCGGGAACTTTATCAGTTTTATTCGTGACCTCAATCTGTCAGGGCAAAAAGCGTGACAGCGATCGAGATCCACTTATCAGCTTAAAAAGTCTTGACCGTTTTAAGCTCATCAGAACCGATGGAATTAAGGCTGTTCAGGAGGATTGAGCGGGCAGGATGATGAAATTAAAGCGCAGGTTACAATTTATGGCGATAAACCGGAGAGGGGAACTGTTTAATGATGAATGATTGCCACAGAACAGGCAGAACAACGAATCAAAATGCCCTTTGAAACAGCAACGCCGGAAGGTTCGCTTCCGGCGTTGTGAAGGTTACGCGGCTTTGACGGCACGCACTTTCTTTGCAGCAGGCTCTTCAACCTGCTCATCCGCACCCTCGTCTGACACGGCTTCAGGCTGAGAATGCGTTACTGCTTCAGGTTCTGAAACGGCAGCCGCTTCCGGCAGTTTGCTGGTGCGCAGAATATGCTGAACCGCATCTTTCTGCTCTGCAATCAGCAGGCCCAGCGTTTCCGCCTGAGATTCATCCAGTGCAGGTTGATGCTGTAACAGCCAGTCAGTGAAGGCTTCGGCCATATCGAGCATTTTGTCGTAGGCATCGGCCTCTTTCTTATTGGCAAACGTCATCTTCTCTTCACCCTTTCTGACTACAACAAATTTTGTTTCAACAGCCATCTTTTCGCCCTCAGGTACTGTGTATACATACAGTATATCATGCCGGTTATGCTTTGCCAGCAGAGAATAGAGTTTATCGGTTGTGCGCCAGCTAACCTTAACCGGGCGCAGGTTTTTTTCTTTTTCCTGACGCTTCTCTGCCGGACACGACGCTGACTACACCAGCAACTCTTCGAGGAACATCGCCAGTGCTTTGCGTGGATCGTCCTCTTCGGAAACGATCACCTCGATCCCCCACTGCCCCAGCACCTCTTTGGCCACCGGGTTGTTGCGGTTGGTGAACAGGTACGATTTCGGTCGGGCGGTTGCCAGCCCGGTGCGGCCCCACATCTTGGTCAGACGGTAGAACAACAGACGAATGTTGAAATCACTGATGCTGTAGCCGACAAACAGCACTGAATTGCCCATCACGTCATGGGTCAGTTTGATGTCGAGTGGCGAGTCAAAATAGAGCCGTTCAAAATAGCTGCTCTCATCGAGGACGATGGAGGTGTCATCATCAAAGTCACCGTGCAGCTTGATAATGTGACGCTTATCCTCAGTCAGCGAGACCAGATCAGCGGCATTCGCCACTTTGTAATACGGGACGCCGTGCGCTTCATGTGCCGCTTCCAGCCAGCGATCGTAATTGGTGGTGTAAATACGCGAGAAATTACCCTGGGTAATCATGGTATGAATTTCAGAAGATCGGACATCGATATCCGGGCGGTGCCACTCACGATCCATCCAGCTACGCAGCGGGCCAAGCGACCCCTTTTTCTGTTTGTAATACTCCGCCAGCGACAGATGCGTGCCATAGGTATTGAAGATTTTTGGATCGTAGCCCAGCTCGTTAGCCAGATGAGCAATCAGTTCATGCCACTCGGGAAGACCAAAATTGCGCGAAATACCGGCACCAGCAAAAAGAATCAGTTTGCCGGAATCATAGGCGCGTTTGAGTTCAGGTTTCATGCCACTCCCCGCGAGGTTTTTAAAAAGGTGGCGAAGCGATCCAGCGCGATGCGCCGCATCGAAATCTCATTCTTGAGTTCGCCCATTTCTGCAAAAGTCTGCTCATAGCCTTCGGGAATAAACACGCAGTCCCACTGGAAGCCGCGTGTCCCGGCCGGTTTCGCGGCGATGGTACCGCGCAGTTCACCCGAAAACTGGTACATTTTGCGGCCATCACAGTAGCCGAGCACCGTTTTGGCCGTCACGGCCTGGCTGTCGAGCCCCTGCACCAGCGCGGTAAAGCGCTCTGCGTCCAGGCGGTTCCAGAAGATGCGGGTCAGACCGGCGGGCAGACCATTCAGGCCATCCAGATAGAGGCCGGTATGCTCCACAAACAGCGGTCGCCCAATCAGGGAAAAGGCTTTGGTCAGTTTGTCGCGCACCAGGTCCAGTTCGTTTTCGGTCTGAATTTCTTCGATGCGACGGGCGATGGGCAGGACTTCGACCCCGATGGGTTCGAGTATTTTGCGCACCTCAGCCAGTTTTGGCTCATTGGCAGAAAGGAATCTGATTTTCATGGGGCTTCCAGGTTAATTACTCCGCCACGCACTCGATTTTAACGCAAGGCGGGCAGGTTAAATCACTAACGCTGAAGAGTGTAGCCCAATTCGGGGAGGCGCTGCGAGCAGCGCGCGGTCGGATGAGAGAGACCCAGGCGGCAATGCGGCCTTGTTCTGACACGCAATTTTACTGCAGAGCCGGTGCGGCCACCGGCTCTGCAGACTCAGTAAACAATACCCGGTGGATTCACCGTCGATTGCGAAATGGCTTCATCCTGTTCGCCCCAGCGGGCCAGCACCTGCTGATACTGCCCGCCCGCGATGGTGCCATCCAGTGCCGTCTGTAGCGCAGGGGCCAGGCCATTGCCCTTTTTGGTGGTCACGGCAACCCAGGCGCGAAACGGCCCGTTACCCACCAGCTTTGTCTGTCCGCGTGACGCCACTTTCCAGGCGGCCATAGAGTGTGGCCCGAATATCGCATCGGCCCGTCCCGACAACAGCGTCAGCGTCGCCGATGCATCATCGGTAAGGTAGATAGGCGTCACCGCAGGCAGACCTTTGGCCCGGTTCTGCTGATCCCAGCTCAGTAATATACGCTCCTGATTGGTGCCCGACGAAACGATAATCCGCTTACCGGCGATATCAGCCGGGCTATTAATCCGGCTGATTTGACTGTCGCTTTTCACCGCAAAGGCGTGATTGTCGGCACGATAGGTCGCAAAATCGAACTTCTTTTTACGCTCTTCGGTGACGGCGATATTGAACATCGCGACATCATAGCGTCCGGCGCTGATGCCCAGCGGCCAGTCCTCCCACGAAGCCGGCACCAGCTTCAGCTTTAATCCCAGGCTGTCCGCCAGCAGCCGGGCTATATCAGGATCGCTGCCGATCCGCGTCACATTGTCAGACGCCAGCAGCGACAGCGGTGGTGAATTAGTCGCAGAAGTCGCCACCGTCAGCGTGCCGGGTTCGATAAAGTGGTAATCAGCCGGAATTTTACTGATTGCCTGGGGATTTGCTGGTGCATGGATCGGCGTCTCGTTTTGCAGAACATCAAGTTTCTCTGCGGCTGAATAACCCAGCGATGGAATCAGCGCCAGCACCGTTAACGTCAGCGCCCTCATAACACGCGCGCCAGAAAACGGCGGGTACGTTCATGACGCGGATTGTTGAGCACCTGCGTCGTGCTGCCCTGCTCCACAATCCGGCCATCCACCATAAAGACCACGTTATCCGCCACTTCCCGGGCAAAGCCGATCTCATGAGTCACAATCACCAGCGTGGTGCCGGAACGCGCCAGCTTTTTAATCACGTCGAGCACTTCGCCGACCAGCTCCGGGTCCAGCGCCGAGGTCGGCTCATCGAACAGCATCACGCGCGGATTGAGCATCAGCGCCCGCGCAATGGCGATGCGCTGCTGCTGTCCGCCCGACAGGTGACGTGGCCAGGCATCGGCTTTATGGCGCAGGCCGACAATATCCAGCAGTTCGCCCGCCCGCTCTATCGCTTCCGGTTTGGTTAACTGCCGATGCGCAATCGGCGCTTCAATCAGGTTATCCAGCACGCTCAGGTGCGGGAACAGATTGAAGTTCTGGAACACGTAACCAACGTTGATGCGCTGTCGCAGAATCGCCTTCTCTTTCAGCTCATAGAGCTTATTACCGCGCTGCTGATAGCCGATGTAGTCGCCATCAATCTGAATGAAGCCCTCATCGACCCGCTCCAGATGATTGATGGTGCGCAGCAGCGTAGATTTACCGGAACCGGACGGGCCGAGGATCACCGTGACTGAGCCGGGTTCCAGCGACAGCGAGACATCATCCAGCGCTTTGTGTTTACCAAATCGTTTACTGACGCCGGTAATGCTGATGGCACCGGTCGTGTGTGAGGTGCGGTAATCAATGGCTTCGGACATGGCTGATCTCCTCGGTCGGATGAAGTGGCGTGACGCGATTGCGCCACTGTCGCCAGCGAGAGGGTTGTGGTTCACGCGTGACGCTGCGGGCCATCCAGCGTTCAGCGTTGTACTGAATCACGGACAGGACGGTAGTAATAATCAGATACCAGGCGGCTCCCACCATCAGGAGCGGGATCACTTCCTGGTTGCGGTTGTAGATCATCTGGATGGTGTAAAACAGCTCCGGCATCGCCAGCACGTAAACCACGGAGGTGCCTTTCGCCAGACTGATGATCTCGTTGAACGCGGTAGGGATAATGGCGCGCAGCGCCTGCGGCAGAATGATGCGGAAGGTGCGGCGCGTGGCGGAAAGCCCCAGCGCGGACGCGGCTTCCATCTGACCATGATCGACACCGAGGATCCCGCCGCGAATAATCTCCGCGCTGTAAGCCGCCTGCACCAGCGTCAGACCGATAACGGCGGCCTGAAACTGGCCCAGCACGTTAATTGTCTGAAACGCGCCCCACGACAGGCCGGTAAACGGAATGCCGAGCGACAGGGTGTCGTAGAGATAGGAGAAGTTATAAAGAATGATCAGCACCACAATCAGCGGCAGCGAACGGAACAGCCAGATATAGCCCCATGCCAGCGTGCTCAGCAGCCACGACGAGGAGAGGCGCGCCAGCGCCAGCAGCCCGCCAAAAAACAGGCTGAATACTGTGCCCAGCAGGGTCAGCAGCAGCGTCTGACCCAGACCATGCAGGATCACCGGATCGAAGAACCAGCGGGCAAACACGCTCCACTCCCAGCGCGGATTAAAGGCTACCGACTGCACCACGCCCGCCAGTATAAACAGCGCCACGATAGCCCCGGCGGTGCGTGCCGGATAACGCGCCGGCACGACCTGTAACTGTTGATGTTTGCTCATCGTCACTCCTTAACTCGCTTCGGCGACGTTATAAACACCGATCACTTTGATAAACCGCAGTCGCCCGTCATGCGGCGGCTGGCCGTAACGCTCCAGATCGCCGCTGAGGTCAAACTGAGGCTGATAGCCGTGACCGGTATAGAGCCGCACCGCCTCCGGCTGGCGGAAGCCGGTGGTAAGGAACAGCCGCTGATAACCCGCCTGAAGCGCTCGCCGCTCCAGCTCCTGTAACACCACCAGCGCCAGCCCCTGACGACGCAGATCGCTGCGGGTCCAGATGCGTTTCAGCTCGGCGGTCTGCGGGTCATAGGGTTTGTAAGCGCCCATCGCGATGATCTCGCCGTCACGCTCCAGCACAATAAACAGCCCCTGTGGCGGCAGATACCATTCGGTCAGCTCCTGCTCTTTATGGCGGGCGAAGTAGTCGCCGTAGCGTGCGGAATATTCACCGAACAGGCCGCCGAGAATGGGTTGCAGCTCCGGTGCGTCAGGCGACACTTCGCGAAATGTGGATTCACTCATGGTCTGCTCCTTAGTCGCCCAGTCCGGCGGGATTGATTTCAGAACGATCGATCTTTTCAACACCTTCGCCCCAGCGATTCAGCACCTTCTGATAGTCGCCATTGCCGATTGTGCCGTTCAGCGCGGTGCTAATTGGTTCAGCCAGCCCGCTGCCTTTCTTCACCGTCACCGCAATGTGCGCCGCTTTTGGCCAGCCGCCATCGACGCTGCCCACCAGTCGGGTTTTACCGGTCAGCGCCGCTTTCCAGGCACCGATGACATTCGGACCAAAGTAGGCATCCGCACGGCCTGCCTGCAGCGCCAGCGTCTGGGCGGCGTCATCTTTGGCGTAGATCGGTGTGAAGGCTTTCAGGCCCCTGGCCTGATTCTCTTTATCCCACGCCAGCAGAATCGCCTCCTGATTGGTGCCGGATCCCACAATGATCCGCAGCCCTGCGATATCTTCTGCTTTGGTCAGGGATTTGATCGGGCTGCTGGTTTTGACATAGAAACCCAGGGAGTCTTTGCGGTAGGTGGCGAAGTCAAACTTCTGTTTACGATCTTTGGTCACGGTGATGTTGGAGATTGCCGCATCATACTTGCCCGACGCCACGCCCAGCGGCCAGTCTTCCCAGGACGTCGGCACCACATTGAGTTTCAGTCCCAGGCTGTCAGCGACCAGCCGGGCGATATCAACTTCACTGCCAAGCAGGGTTTTGTTGTCATCGGAAAACACCGTCAGCGGCGGCGAATTCAGCGCCGCGACCGCCACGGTAAACGAACCCGGCACCACAAAATGATGACCGGCAGGCAGCTGCGCGATGGCGTCCGGATTCTTCACGGTATTAATTGGCGCTTTATTCGCTTCCAGGCTGACGCGCTGGCCGTTATAGGAGACGCTGGTGTCTTCAGCCAGTGCATGGCTGCTGGCGGCAAGAATAAGCAGGGCGAGAAGACGCGATGTTGTTTTCATGGCTTGTGCCCTTATTGTGAGGTGAACTGATTAACGGGTTGTTTCAGTGCGAAGCTGTCGCGCAAAGTGCTGCCCGGATAGTCGCGGCGTGTCAGGCCGCGAGCCTGCAGAATCGGCACCACGCGGTCGACAAAACGTTCAAAGGTATCGGGCGTGCCGCCATTGATGATGAAGCCGTCAGCGGCCTGGGTCTCGAACCAGAGCTGCAGGCCATCCGCCACCTCGTCCGGCGTGCCGTGGAACAGCGGGCGCGGGGTTGCTGCTTCCAGCGCCGCCTGACGCAGGGTGTGACCGTGCTCTCTGGCTTTACGTTTGATTTCGTCGGTGGTGCTGCGGAAGCTGTTCTGACCAATGTCGCCAATGTCCGGGAACGGCTGATCCAGCGGATACTGTGAAAAGTCGTGATGGTCGAAGAAACGGCCCAGGTAGTTAAGCGCATCGGTAATCGATACCAGCGCCGCTGTGGTCTGATACTGGCGTTCCACATCCTCTGCATCATCGCCGACAATCACGCTGACACCCTGGAAGATGTGCAGATCCTCTGGCTGACGACCGTTCGCTACCAGTTGCTGCTTCACATCCTGATAAAATGCCTGCGCTTCTTCACGGGTTGGCTGATGGGTAAAGATGGCGTCAGCATGCCGCGCCGCCAGTTTTTTACCGTCATCAGACGCGCCTGCCTGGAAGATTATCGGACGGCCCTGTGGCGTGCGGGCGATGTTCAATGGTCCCTGAACCTGGAAGAAGTCACCGTGGTGATCGAGCGTATGCAGCTTCGCCGGGTCGAAGAACTGTCCGCTCTCTTTGTCGCGCACAAAGGCATCCTGCTCCCACGAATCCCACAAGCCTTTCACCACCTGCAGATACTCATCGGCAATGCGATATCGTAATGCGTGCTCCGGGTGTTTCTGGCGGGAGAAGTTTTTCGCAGACCCTTCAAGCGGTGAGGTCACCACGTTCCAGCCCGCGCGACCGCCGCTGAGGTGATCAAGGCTGGCAAACTGACGCGCCACGGTGAACGGCTCGCTATAAGAAGTGGAAACGGTGCCGACCAGACCCAGATGCTCCGTCACGCCCGCCAGTGCAGACAGGAGGGTCAGCGGCTCAAAGCGGTTTAGAAAGTGCGGGATCGACTTCTCGTTGATGAACAACCCATCGGCGACAAACAGAAAGTCGAGCTTGCCCTGCTCCGCCTTGCGGGCGATTTTTCTGGCGTAATCCAGGTTGATGCTGGCATCGGCCTGCGCCGCCGGATGGCGCCAGGCGGACATATTTCCCGATGCGCCATGCAGAATAGTGCCCAGCCGAAGTTGTCTTGTGGTCATGATGTTCTCTCTTATTTTAGTCGTAGCGATGCCCGACGGCAGTGTTCAGAACCGTCGTGATTGAGCGGGCTGCAGATGAATTCAGTTCAGAATGGATTCCCGACATCGCGCATTAAGATGTTGCAGCGCCTGGCGGGCCAGTCGGGCGAAGTAGTCGGCGGCGGGGGCGATCAGCGCCTCATCCGGGGTAAAGCTGGCGTGGTGGAGACCAAAATCACTGGCGCTGCCAATGCTGACAAATGCACCCGGCACCTGTTGCAGATAGAAGGCAAAATCCTCACCCAGCAGATGCAGTTCGGCTGCCTGCACCCGATAACCTGCCTGCTGCGCCACATCAATGCTGAAGTCCGCCCAGTGCGCGTCGTTGATCAGTACCGGTGGGCCAGGATGCCAGCTCAGTGTCGCCTGCGCGCCATTGGCTGCGGCGAAGTGTTCAACCAGCGTGCGAACCCGCTGTTCCAGTTCCGCGCGCAGCTGTAAATCGTGGGTACGTGCCGTGCCGCCAAACTCAACGCCGCCCGGCAGCACGTTCCAGCTTTTTCCGCCGTCGATGCGGGTAATGCTCAGCACCAGGCTGTCCAGCGCACTGAAGCTGCGGCTGGTGAGTCCCTGCAGTGCCTGAATAATCTGGCTGGCGGTAACAATGCTGTCGACGCCCTGCTCCGGATACGCGGCATGTGCGCCTTTGCCGGTAACGCGGATGATAAATTTGTCCGTATTGGCGTAGAACGCCCCGCTGCGGGTGGCAAAGGTGCCGACGGGCAGCGACGGCTCGTTATGCATACCAAAAATGGCCTGCACCTCATCCAGTACGCCTGCGTCGATAAACTGACGCGCGCCGCGCGCGATCTCCTCAGCGGGCTGGAACAGGATACGTACCCGGCCAGGCAACTGATCGGCCTGCGCGTTGAGCTGCAGCGCCGCACCCAGCATCACCGCACTGTGCAGGTCATGACCGCAGGCATGCATCACGCCAGGATGACGGGAATGAAAACGCACTCCGCTCGCCTCATGAATCGGCAGAGCATCGATGTCGGCGCGCAGGGCTATCACCGTATCGCCGCTGCCAATCTCCGCCACCAGGCCTGTCTCGAGGGGATAGTCCAGAAGCCGGATGCCCGCCGCCTCTAACCAGACCCGCAGTCGCGCGGTGGTCGCGAACTCCTGACCCGACAGCTCTGGCCAGGTGTGCAGTTCGCGTCGCCATTCGATCAGTTGTGACTCATGGTTCATGATGACTCTCCACTGAGGTTCAGGCTGCGACCAGATGATGCGTGGCCAGCAGTTCAAGTGACTTCAGGCGGGCAACCGGCTCGGTAATCGGCGTGTCGATAACGAACTCGTCGATATCAAAATTATGATGCAGCGCGTCCAGCTGAGCATGAACCTGCGCTGCCGTACCCTTCAGCAGGGACGGCGTGCGCGGCTCTATTGTGTAATCCCGATAACCGCCCTGACGCACATAACGTTCGGCCTGCTCAAGACTGGCAACATTCACGCCTGGGCCATCTTTCACCGCTACGTGATAGTGACGCAGACCGGAAACCAGCAGATCTGCACCGGCGGGTGAATCGGCCACCACCACCTGCACGGCCACCAGTGCGCGCTGGCCGTGACTCAGACGGGAGAAGGTACTCAGTGCGTGCTCCAGCAACTGACGATCGCCATTCAGATGCGCCGCAAAGACAAACTGCCAGCCCAGACTGGCGGCAAGCCTGGCACTCTCTTCACTGGCACCCAGCAGAAAACGGTTAGCCGGGCGTGAAGGCAGCGGCGTCGCGGCTAAACCTTCGTCGTCGGGATGCGCCTGCGCTGGCTTCAGCCAGCTATCCAGCAGTTGAAGCTGTTCGGCAAAGCTGCCTTTTTTAGCCGCATCAACTCCCTGTTGCAAAGCATGGGTGGAGAGCGGCAGCCCGCCCGGCGCTTTACCCACGCCGAGGTCGATGCGGCCCGGAGCCAGGGAGGCGAGCAGATTAAAGTTCTCTGCTACTTTATAGGGACTGTAGTGCTGCAACATTACCCCGCCCGATCCGACACGAATATGTCGGGTCTGTGCAATGATCCAGGCAATCAACACTTCCGGTGAAGGACTGGCGAGTTGCGCGGTGTTGTGATGTTCCGCCAGCCAGAAGCGGTGATAGCCCCACTCTTCTGCCAGTTGCGCCAGTTGCAGCGTGCGCTGCAGCGCGGCGGTGGGCGTCTCGCCCTGCAGCACGGGCGCTTTATCTAATAGACTTAATCGATATGCCATTCACCTGGTCCTTATTCATTCCGGTTGCTGACCAGTGTGCTACGCAGTCGATTATTGGTAAAACATCATATTGTTTTATGCTTTCTTAGATTCGTCATAATGAGGAGGACTGAAAGGAAAATGGAGGTTAACGGCGTTGAAACAGGGGCTTATAGCAGGATCCTGCGGCTGAGGCTGTTTGTTGGCGGGTAAAAATGCGATTAAAACCAGCGAACTGGCAAAGTTATGCAGAAAATCGTCTTATGCGTTTTTTCAGAGGTTGTGCGTCAGTCAACCTCTGAAAGATGATTAGCTGGCCGTAATCTGACTGATGATTACGCCTTTGATGATACCTTTTTCACGATAATATTGAAGACAGTTTGACTGAGTGAAATCACCGTAACGGCTTGAGTCATTGCAGTATTGAGTAATCTCCCCCTCTGGCTTGCTTGAGAAGGTCGCTAAAAGCGTGTCTGTTGATGCATTGAGTAAGGGAATACCTTTAACAGAGATATTCAAATAACCTTTATATGCAGAACAGCCTTTTTGCTTTCCTTCTCTGGCAATAGCGATCGCCGTTAAATCGCCCTGCCCCATCTCATTATCGGAGATAAACCAATAGGTTATATTCTCAGATGTCAGGCAAAGCCATGATGCAAAATCATCGCGATTAACTACTACGCCAGTCTGTTTTGCGATATCAGTAAGACTGCTAAACTCAATTGGAAAGAGCCGATCCCCAATAACCACTTTGGGCACTAAGGGCTTATGAGTGTCGTAATAAGTGACGGATGATTCTTCATCGTAATAACTGGCACCAAAACCTACCATCTGGGTAGCCATCACAGCAGGAGAAAACAAAGTAAGGAAAATCAGAGGTAATTTCATTTTACGTTTAACTTCCTGTCACCACTTGCCCAGATGCTTTTGCGAACGCTGAGTGTAGCAATTATACAGCCTTCCGATGAATCCAAAGGATGCTTCTTACTTGCTCCATGAATGCGAAACGCTGACCGGCCACACATAGAATTGCTTAGAGCGGGAGTGAGGTCGAGAGTGTATTTTCCGGTATGAACCGAATTATGGGGAGAACCAATGGTATAACTGCCTCTGGGTAGTGGGCCTTTGTTGCTCACGCATTCCTGAGAAATATCATTCTTATAACCTGTCGCTCCGGCGTAATCTGCGGTGTAAGATTCACCATTGCGTGTGAAGGTGTGCGTTGTTACATCATATTCCCATGCCATTATGCATTCCTCTCGTTCCATGAATCAGAATGAATGATATTTCCATCCAGATAATGCCATGTAATTTTTTTATAAGAAAAATCAATATATTCAGTATGATTGTGCTTTTCCCAATGATGATTTTTAGCATCCATCATTAGCGGCTCTATCTCTATAACCCTAACATCCTCAAGAGTTGCCCTAAAATACTCTTCCTCCTGTCCGTTATAGTTTATTTGGTAGAATCTAAACACTGCTGATTTTAGTGTCTGACCTGTAGAGAGGGCTTTGTAAAGATATGAAGAAGAATTATCTATTTCTTTCATGAACGAATATGAACTATGTAAAGGCTTTGCAGTGATTTTTCCAGTTACAGGGTCAATAATCTGTTCAATGGAGTGCATTAATTCGCTAACTTCTATACTCCCCTCCCTACCATTCAAATCAACATTTCCTTTTATTGGAGTGCCGCCATCATCTTCAAGCCATAGGTAAACTGGAATAGCCATTAAGAACTCTCTTTCATTAGCAAGGAGTATATTAATTATCTATTATCTCTTTTTTAGCAAGGTAGCAATGAATTGATTTTTTGATTTTAATCAAGTGATAACGTATTAACAGGCTTTGCGTTAAAAAAGGATTGATAGATTAATTACATTTTTCAATTGTTTAAAAACAGTAAACAAAGCGACTTTATCTGTAATCTTGAAGCTATTTTAACCCAGCGGCATCGAAGGCGGCCGATCAAAGTATATTGCTCATCACACTCTTTATCTTAAGTTCAAATTGCCGCCTCCCTGACAGAGGTAACTAATAGGAGAGAGCTGTCCTATTTATAGGTACGAATAATAATCCCAATAATTTCTCGAAAGATCAGTAACTAAAGCATATTTCACCTAAGGCCGCTGCGAATTTTGTTTCAGCGGAAAATACCGGGTGTTGATAATCGCCACGTTGACCTCACAGGGCACACCGTCGTCAAGAAAAACGGTTTCATTGAGCTGAATGACCGCATCACCTTCCGCTAAATTAAGCAGCGTCAGTGATTGTGTATCCGCAAGATTGACGGCCGTTAAGTGCTGATCCCTGAGCTGAACTTTTTTTCCCGTCACTTCTTCAATGTAGGCATATTTAGAGATTTCCAGCTTACTGAACTCCATGCTGTTAAACATATTTACCGGCAGGTGAATTTGCTCAAGCGCCACCGGAATGTCATCGAAACACATCAGGCGTAAAATTTTATAAATCTGATCGCTATTTTTAATACGGAGCGCCTGCGCCATATCGGCTGAAGGGACCTTAATTATGCTGACAGAAATGATTTTCCTGACACCTTTATGGCCATTTCGTTGAGCCTGGTAATCAAAAGGTGATAGAACATGATATCTGTGCGCCTGGCTACTCACCTCAGTGGAACCCACAAAAATACCCGATCCTTTAACCCGATATATTCTCTGCTGCTCCACCAGAATGCGAGTGGCCTCACGCACCGTCGCGCGGGTGATGCCTATGTTTTTGGCAATGGAAATTTCGGTATCCAGCTTTTCTCCGGGTTGAAGGCCATCATCCTTAATTTTATTGAGGATGTAATCAACAACCTCTTTTTGCTTTTCAGTCATGCCATCAACCATTGGCTCTATTCCCATTTGAGTGAAGGACAGGCTCCCTCTAATCCGTGTCAGTACAGTTCTGCCTGACATTGCCGGATGAGTACCACTGCGGCTAGCTGAATATGTGATCAACTTAGCAAATTGGCACTGATGTTAAGCCTGCTCAGCAATATTTTAACTTTACATGTTGTGTCCGTACACGTCGAAGGACATCATCAGGATGACTAGACATCTTTAACATGTACAGATGTGATGACAAAAGTGAAAGATAAATTTATGTCCACAGTGAGAAGTGATTTTTGTCTTAACTGATTGATAACAGGCTCTTTTACGAATTTCACCCCCTCTATGTGTTTGTGATTCGAGTGAGATTCGGCTGTCAGCCGGTTTAGTTAATAAGAGGATGAGAGAGTATTTCTCAATACCTGACTGTACATACTCAGACATTTTTCAGCAGGAGCAAGGCGATGTCATACCTGGCTAAGTGGTTAAACAACGAGAAAATTCAGTACGTCGAAAGCGTTGCCGACTGGCAGGCAGCATTAGTGATTGCGGGGCATCCTCTGCTCACTGAGGGCGCAATATCGCAGGATTACATAGATGCGATCATTCGACAGAAAGAGGAGATCGGTCCCTTTTTTGTTATCGCGCCGCAGATTGCCATGCCTCACGCCCGCCCGGAACAGGGCGCACACAAACTGGGGTTGTCGATCGTACTGCTGGGCACCCCCGTAAAATTTGATTCCGAAGAGAACGATCCGGTGAAGGCCATCTTTATGTTTGCCGCGCCGGACAGTAATAGCCATATCGAAATGATTTCCGAGCTGGCAGAGGTTCTGTCCGATGAAGAGATCATGGCACAGCTCTTCAATGCGACCAGCAAAGAAGCGCTCACGACAATTTTATCGGGCGTCTGATCTGCCCGCTGAAACGCGACTTTTGATCAACAGCTAATGAGGTTAGATATGAAAATTATGGCGGTGTGTGGTTCAGGTCTGGGTAGCAGCTTCATGATGGAAATGAACATCAAGAAGGTGCTTAAAACGATCGGTGTTGAAGCGGAAGTTGAACATTCGGATCTTGGTTCAGTCACCCCCGATGTGGCGGATGTTTTTGTAATGGCAAAAGACATTGCCTACAGCGCGAACCTTCCGGAACAGAAGGTCATCATCATCAACAACATTATCGACCTGAAAGAAACAGAGCAAAAAATACGCGAGTATTTTGAGAAAAACTGACGCTAAAAATTAGATAAACACCTTACCCTCGAGGTTAATATGTTTACTCAAAATCTTTTGCAGTTCGTCGTCGACGTGCTGAAAGTGCCCTCAATATTAGTTGGTCTGGTGGCATGTTTCGGACTGATTGCGCAGAAGAAGCCGTTTCCTGATGTCATCAAGGGTACGGTAAAAACGATTCTGGGCTTTCTGGTGCTGGCAGGCGGAGCGACCGTTCTGGTCGGTTCCCTGACGCCACTGGGCGACATTTTTAAACATGCGTTTGATGTTCAGGGCATCATTCCAAATAACGAAGCGATGGTTTCTATCGCCCTGGCTAAATATGGTGCGCCAACCACGATGATCATGGCTTTCGGTATGGTCGCCAACATCGTTGTAGCACGGTTTACCCGACTGAAATATATCTACCTTTCAGGGCATGTGACGTTCTATATGGCCTGTATGATCGCCATTATTTTATCGGTTGCCGGCTTTGAAGGTGTTCAGCTCATTTACAGCGGGTCACTGCTGCTCGGTATCCTGATGGCCACTTTCCCAGCGATCGCTCAGCCCTATATGCGTAAGATCATCGGGGGTGACCAGGTCGCCCTCGCGCATACCGGCACCATTGGCTATGTCTTATCAGGCTGGATCGGATCTATCGTCGGTAAAGGATCTAAATCTACCGAAGAGATGAACATGCCAAAAAACCTCAGTTTTTTGCGCGACAGTACAATCTCCATCTCTCTGACGATGATGATTATTTACTTAATCCTGTCGGTCTCTGCAGGTAAAGAGTATGTGGAGGCCAACTTCAGTCATGGTCAGAACTACCTGGTTTACTCGTTTATCCAGGCCATTACTTTTGCGGCGGGCGTCTTTATTATTCTGCAGGGTGTGCGCTTAATTCTGGCTGAAATCGTCCCTGCTTTTACCGGCTTTTCAGAAAAACTGGTGCCGGATGCCAGACCTGCACTGGATTGCCCGATAGTCTTTCCTTACGCCCCGAATGCGGTGCTGGTTGGCTTTATCTCCAGCTTTGTCGGAGGTCTCGTGGGACTGTTTGTCCTGGGTCAGCTGCATTGGGTGTTGATTCTGCCGGGTGTGGTTCCTCACTTCTTCTGTGGTGCGACGGCAGGCGTGTTTGGTAATGCGACTGGCGGCAAGCGCGGGGCGATTTGCGGAGCCTTTGCGCATGGTCTGTTAATTACCTTCCTGCCTGTCGCCCTGCTGCCGGTACTCGGACAGATTGGACTGACCAACACCACCTTCTCGGATACCGACTTCGGCGTCACCGGCATCCTGCTGGGTAATATGGCTCACTTTATGGATAAGGGAACCATCACCCTGATCATCACCGGTATTTTTGGCCTGTTAGTGCTTTATAACTTCATGGCCAAAAAGAAGGTTCCTGCAGAACCGAACGTGGGGTAATCAGAACGCTTCATTACGCTCAGAAAGGGCTGTAAGCCCTTTCTGAGTGTTTGCTGGAAGCCTTGATCAATCGAACGCGATGATGTCATAAAGAAGGTGCTAATGCGGAAACAACCGCGTCTGTCATTTATCCTTCCCGCCAGATGTAATCCCGGATCAACTTTCGGTATCCAGCAGTCACACCCCTACTGAAACGGGTTTATCGTAAGTCCAGGCTCAGCTAATCAGTGAACGCTTCAAACGGCAGGTTAAAACGCGCTGCCAGTCGGGCTTTATGTTTATCCGTCAGCGGGCGATCACCACGAAGGATGCGACTGACATAAGAGCGCTGCCCTATTTCCTCCGCAAAAGAGGATTGAGTCAGGGCGTGCTGATCCATAAGAACCCGTAAAAGTGCAACTCCGCGCGGCATAGCAGCAATGCGCGCATTAAACGCAGCGAACTCTGGGGCGCTGTTTTCGTATCGGGCGACCTTATCAGCCAGTATCTCTACTAGCGGGCTATCCGGCTGGTGCTCAACCAGATATTCAACCAGTTTCAGCGCCTGCTCGTAGTCCTTTTTATCAGTGCTGCCTCCCAGAAAGGGAACAATTCTGACCAGATCATTTGTGGCCTGAATGGCTTCGCTAATCATTCTTTAGTCTCCCGGTACTTCTTCACCAGCTTGTCATATTCCGCATGCGTCACGATGTGTTTGATAAATATTTTGCCTCGATCAAAGTCAGCATAAAACATGATCCTCAGGCTGTTTCCACCCACATCGATCACCCACCACTTTTCCCGATATTTCATTCGGTCAAGACTTTGAAAGCGGACTTTCAGCGCATCTGGGGGCGCAAATTCTTCATCCCTGAGCAACAGATAAACCGCATTCAGTGCGGAGGTATGAACGGGATGAATTATTGCCGCTTCCCTGAACGGCCCTCTTGAGATGATGTGCATTTTTATTCTCAACGTTCCATGTTGGAAACATTGTAGCTCACAATGCAGATGTTTCCAATATGGAACCCTGGCTTTGACGTTGTGGACGAATAACTGGCGCTAGTGCCCCCCAAAAAAAAGACTATTCCGATCGCAAAAAGTGATCTTCATCACATTTTCTACATTAGGCGCGCTAATAAATAAAATTTAACAACAAAACATTTGAATGATAATGATTAACATTTACACTCTCATCCGCATATAACAAAGCGTTAAACGCTGCCAAATCCACAAATAATATGCGGTATTTTCACTTTTTAAGGTGAAAACCCTGATCCACAGAGTTGTCAGGGTTTTTATCTGGTTAGTTAGTTTTATGTTTACTGGAGTTGTTGAGCGGACATCCCACGCTGCTGGCTTTATGCCGGCAGGGTCACTGGTATTAACGCACAGGAACTGAACATGCTTTTACGCTCATCCACTCAGGCGGCACGGGATCTCGCGCCAGCCTCCAATGCCAGCGGTGCCGAAACGGCTATTTTTAACGATCAGCAACTGGCGGCCTGGTCGCAGCAGACTCAGGAGGTGCTGGCGCTGATGACCCGTACCGTCACCGGCGTAGAAAAACCCTTCAGCGGTATTCTGCCCCATGAACTGGCGGCGGAATTCAGCGAGGTCGATCTTGATCGTCCGCTGGGCAATAACGATGATGCACTGGCAGAGCTGAGCCAGCTCTATCTTCGTGACGCGGTCTGGTTCCACCATCCAAAATATCTGGCGCACCTGAACTGCCCGGTCGTCCTGCCTTCTCTGATGGCAGAGCAGATTATGGCGGCAGTGAACAGCTCAGTTGATACCTGGGATCAGAGCGCAGGCGGCACGCTGATTGAGCAAAAGGTGATCGACTGGACGCTGGGCCGCATCGGCCTGCCTGCCGGTTCCGATGGGATCTTTACCAGCGGCGGCACCCAATCCAACCTGATGGCGATGCTGCTGGCGCGTGACAGCTGGTGTGCCGCGCATCATCCGGGACATCTTATCAAGCATCGTGGCCTGCCAGAGACTGCGTCGAAATGGCGGGTATTTACCTCGAAACTCAGCCACTTCAGCATCCAGAAATCGATGGCGATTCTGGGGCTGGGTTATGACGCGGTTATCGCCGTTGATCACGATGACCATTTCCGCATGGACGCTCAATGCCTGGCGCAGGAAATCGAACGCTGCCGCAGTGAGGGGCTGATCCCGATTGCGGTGGTCGCCACCAGCGGCACCACCGACTTTGGCAGCATCGATCCGCTGCCGGAAATCGCCCGTCTCTGTGACGATTACGGTTTGTGGATGCACGTTGACGCCGCCTATGGCTGTGGCCTGCTGGTTTCCGAGAACCATCGCTCACGCCTGAATGGCATAGAGCGCGCGGATTCCGTCACCGTCGATTATCACAAATCGTTCTTCCAGACCGTCAGCTGCGGCGCGTTCTTTGTACGTGACAGCCATAACCTGAAGCATGTCACGCATCATGCGGATTACCTGAATCCGCTCAGCGCGCAGCAGGAAGGTACACCGAATCTGGTCAACAAAAGCATCCAGACCACCCGCCGTTTTGATGCGCTGAAAATGTGGCTGACACTGCGTGTGATGGGTCCGGCGGCGCTGGGTGATGCATTCGATACCCTGATCGATCTGACACAGGCGGCTCACCAACTGTTAACTGCGCATCCTGCCATTGAAGTGCTGCACGCACCCGAGCTGACGACCCAGATTTTCCGCTACGTTCCCGGCAAACATGCCAGCGACGCGCAGATTGACGAGATCAATGCCGCTATCCGTAAAGCGCTGTTCCGCTCCGGTAATGCGGTGATCGCCGGAACTAAAGTGGATGGACGTCAGTACCTGAAATTTACCCTGTTAAATCCCACTACCACCACCGCCGACATCGAAGATGTGTTGAGCCTCATTGCGCATTATGGCCGCGAGCAGGTTCGTGCCTCTGCGCTGAGCGCGGCGAATCAGGGAGCGATCTGAAATGAATAATCCTGTTTACGATTTTATTGGCATCGGCATTGGCCCCTTCAACCTGAGCCTGGCCTGTCTGAGTGAGCCGGTTGAGGGATTAAACGGAATTTTCCTGGATGAGAATCCGGGCTTTGACTGGCATACCGGCATGATGCTGGAAAGCGCACATCTGCAGACGCCGTTTATGGCCGATCTGGTGACGCTCGCCGATCCGACCAGCCCTTACAGCCTGCTTAACTATATGAAGGAAAAGGGAAAAATATATTCTTTTTATATCCGTGAAGATTTCTTCCTGATGCGCAAAGAGTATAACCAGTACTGCCAGTGGGCCAGCTCACGGCTCTCTAACCTGCGCTGGAACAGTCATGTCGAGTATGTCAGCTACGATGAAGCGGCCGGGATCTATCACCTCCAGGTGACAGACACCCGAAGCGGTGAGAAGCAGCGCTATCAGGCGCGTCATTTGATCCTCGGCACCGGGCCAAAAGCCTGGATGCCGGAGTGCAGCCAGCCGCATCGCCAGCGCCTGACGCACTCCAGCCACTATCTGGTTAACAAAGCGGAACTGCAGCAGAAGCGTTCGATTACCGTGCTGGGCAGCGGCCAGAGCGCGGCGGAAATCTATTACGATCTGCTGACCGATATCGACCGCTTTGGCTATCAGCTCAACTGGATTACCCGCGCGCCGCGCTTCTATCCGCTGGAGTACACCAAGCTGACGCTGGAGATGACGTCACCGGAGTGGGTCGACTATTTCCACGCCCTGCCCGCCAGCACCCGCGACGAGCTGAATGCGCGCCACAAGAATCTCTACAAGGGGATCAACAGCAGCTTAATCAATGACATTTACGACCTGATGTATGTCAAACAGCTCGACGGCGATCTCAACGTCAACCTCTTCACCCACTCGGCGCTGACCGCGATGCGCTGGCTGCCACAGGGAGAGTTCGAACTGACGCTGCACCAGGAGGAACAGGATTGCACCTTCACCCGCCGCACCGAAGGGCTGGTGATGGCGACCGGCTATCACTATCAGCCACCGATGTTTTTAGAGGGCATCCACGCCCGCCTGCGCTGGGATGAGAAAGGCCGCTATGACGTGCAGCGCAACTACAGCATCGACCATCACAATCAGATCTTCGTGCAGAACGCCGAACTGCATACTCACGGCTTTGTCACGCCGGATCTCGGCATGGCCTGCTACCGCAATTCGGTGCTGCTGCGTGAACTGACCGGACGCGAGGTTTATCCGGTTGAGCGCCAGATCGCCTTCCAGACTTTCCCGGCTAAATCGGAGCACTGAGATGAAATCAATACTGTTCAGTGCGGCCCGCTCCGCAGGCCAGTTTACCCTGAGACCCATGATTGCCAGTGATGCGCCGCTGATCCACAGCTGGGTCACCCGCGATTACGCCCGCTTCTGGGGCATGCAGCAGCAGACCCTGCAGCAGGTCGCGGAGTTTTATCAGACGCTGACCGCATCCGATCCCCATGCCGCGCTGATTGGCTGCTGCAATGACGATCCCGTCTGCCTGATTGAGTGCTACCGCGCCTGTGACGATGAGGTCGGCAGGTTTTACCCGGCCGCGCCCGATGATTACGGCATGCACATTCTGATTGCTCCGGCCAGCCAGCCGATCAAGGCCTTTAGCTGGCAGGTCTTCACGCTGGTGATGGACTACATGTTCAGTCGCCCGGAAGTGAACCGTGTCGTGGTAGAGCCGGACGTGCGAAATGAAAAAATTCACGTGCTGAACAAACGCGCTGGATTCCGCTACCAGCACACCATCGACATGGGCCATAAAACCGCCTGGCTGGCCTTTTGCCAGCGGGAAGATTATCAACACGCGTTACAGCAGGAGTCGCAGACTATGAACACCCCCTCTTCACTGACCGACGGCACGCATCTGACGGGCGACAACTGGACGCAGGCGAACCGCATGCTGATCCGCAAAGCGATTGCCGAGTTCGCGCATGAAAAAATCATTATCCCGCAGGCATCAGGTGATGGCAGTTATCAGCTGGCGGTGCCGGGCGGAGAAGCGACCTACCATTTCCGCGCCGCGCGGCTGGCGCTGGATCACTGGGAAATCGATGTAAATTCACTGCGCAAGCAGGAGAACGGCCACGATCTGCCGCTGGATGCGCTGAAGTTTATCGTCGAGTTCAACGGGGAGATCGGGATTCCGCAGGCGCTGCTCGCGACCTACATGGAGGAGATCAGCAGCACCCTGTGCAGCAGCGTGTATAAGCTGCAGAAGAATAATCCCGACAGCCAGGCGCTGGTCGCAGCCGATTTCCAGACGGTAGAAGCGGCGATGACCGAAGGCCATCCCTGCTTTGTCGCCAACAACGGCCGTATTGGCTTCGATGCACAGGATTATCTGGCCTATGCGCCGGAAGCCGCCGCGCCCGTTCACCTTATCTGGGTTGCCGTTCACCGCCGCAACGCCCATTTCTCCAGCCTCAGCGAGCTGAGCTATGAGCAGCTGATGCGTGACGAGCTGGGCGATACCACCGTGGAACAATTCAATACGCAGCTGGTGAAGAAAGGACTGGCGGTTGAAGACTACATCCTGATGCCGGTGCATCCGTGGCAGTGGCAGAACAAATTGCTGACCGTGTTTGCGGCGGACATCGCCAGTCACGATATTGTTTATCTCGGCACCGGCGACGATGCTTACCAGGCGCAGCAGTCTATCCGCACCTTCTTTAACCGCAGCCAGCCTGAAAAGCGCTATGTGAAAACCGCGCTGTCGGTGCTGAACATGGGCTTTATGCGCGGTCTGTCGCCCTACTATATGGCGACAACACCGGCCATCAACGGCTGGCTGGAACAGCTGGTGGCAAATGATGCCTGGCTGCAACGCTGTGATTTCCGCGTCCTGCGCGAAGTCGCTTCGGTCGGCTATCACAACCGCTACTACGAGCAGGCGATCAAAGGCGATTCGGCGTACAAGAAAATGTTCGCGGCGCTATGGCGGGATAATCCTGCGGCCAGCCTGCAACCCGGTCAGCGACTGATGACCATGGCCTCGTTCCTGCACGTCGATCACCACCAGCAGGCTCTGCTGCCCGCGCTGATCGCGGACTCCGGTTTGCCCGCGAAACAGTGGATTGATCGCTATCTGACCTGCTATCTCAGCCCGCTGCTGCACTGCTTCTATCAGCATGACCTGGTGTTTATGCCGCACGGCGAAAACCTGATCATGCTGCTGGAAAACAACGTGCCGGTCAGCGCGTACATGAAAGATATCGGCGAAGAGATCGCCGTGATGAACCCGAACTCGGTGTTGCCGGAAGGGGTTCAGCGTCTGGCGGTCGATGTGCCGGAGAACCTTAAATTGCTTTCAATCTTCACCGATGTGTTTGACTGCATCTTCCGCTTTATCAGCGCGATCCTGCATCAGTCAGGGACGCTGCCGGAAGAGGAATTCTGGCAGGCGGTGGCACAGTGCGTGAAGGATTACCAGATTGCGCACCCGGAGCATGCCACTAAGTTCGCGCGCTATGACATGTTCGCGCCGGAGTTTACCCGCTCCTGCCTGAACCGCCTGCAGCTGGCGAATAACCAGCAGATGATTAACCTCTCTGATCCTGCCGAGAACCTTAAGTTCGCTGGCACGCTGGTCAACCCGATTGCCCGCTGGCGTTAAGCGTTACACTGTCACTCTGATGTTATGCGGCTACCCCGGTGGCCGCTTTTTTCATGGTTTTATTGCAGGTATTCGTAATGGCTTCTTTTTTACCGGTGGCGCGTGTAACCCGGCGACATCTCATCTTTCCGCTGTCGCTGGTGTTGTTCGAGTTCGCCACCTATATCGCCCATGACATGATCCAGCCGGGCATGCTGCTGGTAACGCAGGAATTTAAGGTCGGCCCGGAATGGGTTTCCACCTCACTGACCGCCTATCTGGCGGGTGGGATACTGCTGCAGTGGCTGCTGGGTCCGCTCTCGGATCGTATCGGGCGGCGTCCGGTGCTGCTCAGCGGCGTGGCGTTTTTTATGCTCTCCTGCATCGCGACCCACTGGGTGCAGAGCATTGAGCAGTTTGTCCTGCTGAGGTTTCTGCAGGGAATCAGCCTCTGCTTTATCGGCGCAGTAGGTTACGCGGCGGTGCAGGAGGCGTTCACGGAATCACTCAGCATCAAAATGATGGCGCTGATGGCCAACGTCGCCCTGCTGGCCCCGCTGGCCGGGCCGCTGGCGGGCGCGGCCTTTCTTACCGTAGGTGAGTGGCGCACCCTGTTCTGGCTGATTGGTGCTGTTGCGGCGCTGTCACTGGCCGGATTGTGGTATGCCATGCCTGAAACGGCGGGCGATCGTCAGAAACCGCTGTCACTGCGATCGATTATCAGCGGTTATGCGACGTTGCTGAAAGATCGTCAGGTAATGCGCGGTTCGCTGGCCATCGGGCTGGTTACCGTGCCCTGCATCGCCTGGGTCGCGCTGTCGCCCGTAATTTTGATCCACGGCGCGCAACTCAGCCGCATGGACTATGCGCTGCTACAGCTGCCGGTGTTTGCCGCGATGATAGCGGGCAACCTGACGCTGGGGCGGTTATCCAGCCGTCTGCCGATTGAACAGCCAATAAGACTGGGTGCCTGGCCGGTGGTCTGCGGGCTGGCAATCTCGGTGACCGCCACCCTGCTCAACCCGCAAAGCTATCTGTGGCTCACCGCCGGAATGAGTCTTTACGGCTTCGGCACCGGGCTGGTCAACGCCGGACTCTATCGCATGACGCTGTTTTCCAGCAGTGCAGGCAAAGGCAGCGTGGCGGCGATGCTCGGCATGGTGAGTATTCTGATTATTGCGCTGGGCATTGAAGCCGCCAAAACTGCGTATTTCAGCTTCGGCACCGGTGGCTTCAGCATGGTGAACCTGATCTGCGGTCTGCTGTGGCTGGGTCTGGTCAGCGCTTTCCTGCGCGCAGTCCAGCGCAAATTATGCGTGGAATCATAATTAACCCGCGGTAAGCAATTAATAAAATAAATCGCGGAATGGCAGAACCTTATTTGCCATTCCGCAAACTCAGAACACCATTTACATCCCGCCTGATTCCGCATTTATTATTTTCAGATAAGCTTTGACCAAATCGTTACTTTATCTGTGTGTTGCGTCATTCGATGATGATTCCGCCTGCTGAGGCAATTGATAACAAAGGAATTCACCATGAAGACGTTATTTGCTCTTAAACCGCGCACACGGACGCTGGTTTTTACCTTACTTGCCGGGACTCTCACCTCTAACGCCGTGGCCGCGCCGGTCAAAGGCGGGACGCTGATTTATCTGGAACAGCAGGCACATACCAACCTCTATCCGCCCGCCGGTGGCTTTTACCCAAATGGCGGTATTCTTAATCAGATCACCGATAAATTAACCTGGCAGAATCCCGAAACATTGCAGGTTGAACCCTGGATTGCAGAAAGCTGGACCACCAACGCCGATAAAACCGAATACACCTTTAAATTACGTCCAGGCGTAACTTTTTCCGATGGCACGCCATTAGATGCGAACGCGGTGGCGAAAAACTTCGATACTTACGGGCTGGGAAATAAAGCCCTGCGCCTGCCGGTATCGGAAGTGATTAATAACTACGACCACAGCGAAGTGATTGATCCGCTGACGGTGAAGTTCACTTTCAAAAAACCGTCGCCCGGATTTTTGCAGGGCACCGCCACGATTGGCTCCGGCCTGGTCTCTTTGAGTACGCTGGCGCGCAGTTTCGATCAGCTGGGTGATGCCCGACATATCATCGGCTCCGGGCCATTTGTGGTCAGTGATGAGAAGCTCGGTCGCGAAGTGGATCTGGTCGCGCGCAAAGATTATCAGTGGGGACCGAAAAACATTCAGCAGCAGGGCCCGGCTAATCTCGACGGGATCAAAGTCATCGTGACGCCGGAGGACAGCGTGCGCATCGGTGCTCTGCTGGCGGGCCAGGCGGGCCTGATCCGTCAGGTTCAGGCGTACGATGAGAAGCAGGCTAAAGACCAGAACTTCCCGGTGTATGCCGCACCGACGCGGGGCGTCAATGACAGTCTGAGCTTCCGTCCGGATAATCCGCTGGTCAGCGATATCCGGGTACGTCAGGCGCTACTGCATGCCACCAATGCAAAACAGGTGGTGGAAACCCTCTTCTCACCCAACTATCCGCAGGCAACCTCCGTCGTCGCAACTACCGCCGCCGGTTACGTCAATCTGGCGGACAAACTCACGTTCGATCTGGAGAAATCGAAAGCATTGCTGGATCAGGCGGGATGGAAACCGGGCGCAGATGGCATCCGCGAGAAAGCGGGTCAGCGCCTGGCGTTAACCGTCTATGAATCCCTGCCACAACCGCAGAACAAAGAAGTGCTGCAACTGGTGGCCCAGCAGTGGCGACAGGCAGGTGTTGCTCTTACCGTCAAAGCGGGCGATGCAGGCAGCAAAACGCTGGATAACCTCGACCCTCTGAAAACGCCGCTGAACGTCACCGAAGTCGGCCGTGCCGATCCCGATGTCATTAAGAGCAGCTTCTACCCGGCCAACCGCGACAACCTGCTGCAGAAAGGCGGTTCCAGCGACAAAGTGAAAAGCTTCCGCGACGACAAACTGAATGCGCTGCTGGTGGCCGTCTCCTCTGAAGTTGATCCGGCAAAACGGCTGCAGCTGACCGGTGATGTTCAGCGCTATCTGCTGGACCAGGCCTATGTGATTCCGATCTTCGAAGAACCACAGGTCTATGCGGGCGCGCCCTCGCTGAAAGGGGTGAGTTTTGAAGCGGTAGGCCGCCCGGCGCTCTATGGTGCCTGGCTGGAAAAACAGTAACCGGAGGTGAGGATGCGCCACTATCTGCTGCAACGCGCTGGCCTGGGCCTGCTGGTACTCTGGGCCGCGTTTACACTGTCATTTGTACTGTTGCAGGTGCTGCCCGGCGATGCGGTACTGATCAAGTTTCAGAATCCGGATCTCGGCCTGAGTCCACAGCAGATTGCTGAGATGCGTCAGGCCTATGGCGCGGACAGCCCGCTGTGGCAGCAATATCTGCACACCCTGGTGGCGATCCTGCACGGCGACTTCGGCTATTCGGTGCAGGCGGGCGTGCCAGTGAGTGAACTGCTCACCAGCAATCTGCCCGGCACGCTGCGACTGGCCCTGTGCGGCTTCGTGATGGCGACGCTGCTGGCCTTTGTGCTGGCGACCCTCTCCAGGCTGCCTGCCCTGCGCGGGCTGCGTAATCTGTTGCAGTCGCTGCCCGCGCTGTTTATCTCGGTGCCAACCTTCTGGCTCGGCATCGCCCTGATTCAGCTCTTCTCGTTCCAGCTGCGCTGGATCCCGGTAATCAATCCTTCGCCGTGGCAGGGATTAATTCTGCCCATCATCACGGTTGCGGTTCCGATCTCAGCGCCGCTGGCTCAGATTCTGCTGCGCAGCATCGATGAAGTTTCAAGCCGGCCTTTTGTGGCGGTGGCGCGCGCCAAAGGAGCCAGCGAGCAATATGTGTTGTGGCGGCACATCCTGCGCAACGCGATGCTGCCGGTGCTCACCGTGGCGGGCCTGCTGCTGGGGGAACTGATTGCCGGAGCGCTGATTACCGAAACGGTGTTTGGCCTGGGCGGTCTGGGTCAGCTGACGCAGCAGGCGGTGAATAATCAGGATGTGGCGGTATTGCAGGCGGTGGTGATGATCTCCGCGCTGGGTTTTGTGGTGATCAATCTGCTGGTGGATCTGTTGATGCCGCTGTTTGACCCGCGCTTACAGCTGTTACGAGGTGCATCATGAGTCTGGTTGATTACGCTGCCGCGCGGCAATCCGTGGCGTCGAAGAAATATCCCTTCCGGTTCGCGCCCGGTCTGTGGCTGGCTGTTTTAGTCATGCTGCTGGCCGTGCTGGCAGCACTTTTCCCAGCGCTCTTTACCTCAATTAGCCCGATTGAAGGGATTGCGGGCGCTCAACGGCTGGCTCCGCAGGCCGGACACTGGCTAGGCACCGATCAGCTGGGGCGCGATCTGTTTGCGCGCATTGTTTACGGCGCGTCACATTCGCTCTCTGCCGCCGTGATGGCGGTGACGATCGGACTGGTGGCAGGGACGGCGCTGGGCGTCCTTGCGGGCGCAACTGGCGGCAAAACCGAATCCATCGTGATGCGCGCCGTGGATGTACTGCTGGCCATTCCGGCGCTACTACTCTCCCTGAGCGTGCTGATTTTATTCGGCTTCGGCACGCTGAATGCCGCGTTAGCGGTGGGCATCGCTTCCATCGCCAGCTTTGCCCGGCTGGCGCGCGCCGAAGTGGTGCGCATCCGTCACAGCGAGTATGTCGAAGCAGCATACGGCAGCGGCGGCCGCTTTTTCAGCGTGCTGTGGCGTCACATTCTGCCCAACGCACTGACGCCGGTAATTGCCTACGCCGCCCTGCAGTTTGGACAGGCGATTCTGGCGCTATCGACGCTAAGTTTCCTCGGTTATGGCACGCCACCGCCGGTGCCGGAATGGGGGCTGTTGATCGCTGAAGGACGCAATTATCTGGCTACCGCCTGGTGGCTGACGACATTTCCTGGTGTGGTGGTGGTCGCTGTCGTGCTCGCCGCTAACCGCATCAGCCAGCAACTTTCAGGAGGACGCCGATGAGCGCTCAACCGTTACTCGCGGTCAACAATCTGACGCTAAGCTATCGCAGCGGCAACCAGTGGCAGCCGGTGGTGCATAACGTCAGTTTCGAACTGCACGCCGGTGAGATGGTGGCGCTGGTCGGCGAATCCGGCTCCGGTAAAACCACCACGGCACAGGCCATTATGGGTCTGATGGCGGAAAATGGCCGCCGCGATGCGGGCGACATCCGGCTCAACGGCGTGGATATCAGTCAGTGGTCGCAGAAGCGCTTCGACACCCTGCGTGGGGCGCGTATCAGTCTGGTGCCGCAGGATCCTGGCAACTCACTGAACCCGGTTAAAACCGTGGGTGAACAGGTCGAAGAGATCCTGCGCCTGCATCTGCGATTGCCGGTAGCGCAGCGTCAGCAACGGGTGATCGATCTGCTGACCCGCGTCGGCCTCAGCCATCCGGAGCAGCGGGTTAAGCAGTATCCGCATCAGCTGTCGGGCGGTATGAAGCAGCGGGTGCTGATCGCGATTGCCCTCGCCCTGCAGCCGGAGATAATTATTGCCGATGAGCCGACCAGCGCGCTGGATGTCACGGTGCAAAAGCGCATCCTCGATCTGCTGGACAACCTGCGGCATGAATCTGATACCGCCGTGCTGTTCGTCACTCACGATCTGGCGCTGGCAGCGCAGCGCGCCGACCGCATCATCGTGTTTCGTCACGGCGAAATTCAGGAATCAGGTCGCACAGCCCAGGTTGTCAGCACCCCGGCTCATCCTTATACCCGTCAGTTACTGAATGATGCGGCACCACAGCGCCCCGCCAGAGTTAAACCTGCGGCTGCCCGTTTCTCTGCGCCCGCGATCCGGGCAACCAGCGTGATGAAAAGCTTTTCGCTGGGCAAGCAGCAGCGTTTACAGGCGCTGAACCAGGTGAGTTTTCAGGTAGCACGCGGCACCGCGCATGCCCTGGTGGGCGAATCCGGCTCCGGCAAAACCACGCTGGCGCGCATCGTGATGGGCTTTGAAACTGCTGACAGCGGTGAGGTAACGCTGGATGGCATTGTGGTTAACGGATTACGTGGTGAAGCGCTGCGTCAGTTGCGCCGCAGGATTCAGTTCGTCTATCAGAATCCCTTCGCCTCGCTCGATCCCCGTCAGACACTCTTTTCGATTATTGAAGAACCCCTGCGTAATTTTGACCGGCTGAGCCGCAGCCAGCGCCGCGAACGGGTTGAGGCGATCACCACGCGGGTCGCGCTGCCGCTCTCCCTGCTGTCACGTCGTCCTCATGAACTCTCCGGCGGTCAGCGTCAGCGGGTAGCCCTGGCGCGGGCGCTAATCTGCGAGCCGGAGATTCTGGTGCTGGATGAGGCGACCTCAGCGCTGGATGTCACGGTGCAGGCGCAGATCCTGTACCTGTTACAGCAGCTTCAGGCCGAGCTGGGCCTGACCTATCTGTTTATCACGCACGATCTGGCAACGGTGCGGCAGATTGCCGACAGCGTCACGGTGTTAAAGGCGGGCGAAGCGGTGGAGCAAGGTGACGTTGTCACGATATTCAGTTCGCCCCAGCACGCTTATACGCGCGAGTTAATTGCCGCCATTCCTCCGCTCGTTCCGTTAACTCACAAGGAGTCAGCATGAGCCGACGTCTCGGATTCTTTACCCGGCTGCTGGATAAGGTCCCGGCTAAACAGCGCTATCAGCTGGCCACCGAGCAGATTCAGCATGCCGAACGCTGCGGATTTGATAATGCGTGGATTGCGCAGCACCACTTTCATGAGGATGAAGGCGGGCTGCCGTCACCGCTGGTCTTCCTGGCACACGCCGCCGCGCAGACCCGCACCATCCGGCTCGGGACCGCCATCATTACCCTGCCGATGGAAAACGCGCTGCGCGTCGCTGAAGATGCCGCAGTACTGGATTTACTGGCGGATGGGCGACTGGAGATTGGGCTGGGATCGGGCGGTACACCGGACTCGTTCCTGCCGTTTGGTCTGACGTCTGGCGAGCGCGGAACCGCCTTTGCAGACAATCTGCATACCCTGCTCAGCGCCTGGCGCGGTGATTCGCTGGGTCATCCTGATAATCATCTTTATCCTGCCGCGCCGCAGCTGGCTGGCCGGGTGTGGATCGCCACTTTCTCCGTTGAGGGCGCAATCCGTGCCGCCCAGGGCGGACATGGGCTGATGCTGTCACGCACCCAGCCGCGACCGGCGGGCCAGGCAGAATTGCCACTCGATGCAATCCAGAATCCGCTCATCGATGCCTATCTTGCGGCACTTCCAGCAGGGATAGCACCGCGTATTCTCGCCTCCCGCACCGCATTCGTGGCGGATTCCGACAGTTATGCGCGTCAGGTCGCTGAGCCAGGCATCCGGCAGCAGGCCGCGCAGTACCCGGGCGAATTACGCGGGGAGAGCTTTGATGACCTGATGGCGCAGTTTGATGCCCATGTCGGCGGCATCGATCAGGTCGCGCATTCGCTGGCGCAGGACAGCGTGCTGTCGCGCGTCACCGACATCTCATTCCAGGTGCATTCAGTTGAGCCTTCGCATGCCGACACGCTGCGCTCAATTGAATTGATTGCCGGACATCTTGCGCCCGCGCTTCGTGCCGCTGGCGAATCTCACAGGAGAGTTTCATGAGTCAAACTGACGATTTGATCGCCACACTGGCGGATATCGATCCCGATTCCGAACTGGCTCACGCGCGCCACACGCGTCACGCCGCTACGCTTCATGCTCAGGGCAGCTACGACGTGTTGTTCAGTCAGGGCGATGAGGATTTCCCGTTAGCCGAGCGTCGTCTGCTGGCCGCACAGGTGGCAGGCTGGCATGGACAGCCCGGCCTTAAGTCACATTATCAGCCGCAGGAAATCCCGCCTGAGAGTAAGCGGTTAAATGCGGCAGAGGCCTTTGCCCATCGCCTGACCTTTGAGCCGGTTGCCGCTACGCCCGAACATCTGGAAGTCCTGAAGCTGGCGGGCTGGAGCCTGCGCGGAATTGTCACGCTGGCACAGCTGGTGGCGTTCGTCAGTTTTCAGAGCCGGTTACTGGCGGGCCTGCGTAACTTACAGGGCGATGAAGCATCGGGTGAGGCTGCACCGGTCGTCGCCGGACACTGGCACGAGGCATTAAAAACCGCCAGCGGCAAAGCGGCCCTGACCGCCTTTACGCAACAGGAACTCGGCTGGGAGCCCTGGCTGCCCGCGAAACCCCTGGCGGAATTCAGCGAGGATGAGCAGGCGACACTGGCAAAATTCGGTCACACCGATTCTGACTATTTCCGCCTGCTGGCGCGCAACCTGCCGCTGCTGGAGCAGCGTACCCTGACCGATAAAGGCATTTTCTACACCGCTGGCGGGCTGCCCCGCGCCGAGCGCGAGCTGGCCGCCACCGTAGTGAGTAAGGTCAACGGCTGCATTTACTGCGCCTCAGTTCATGCGCGCAAAGCCAGCCAGCTTTCAAAGCAGGATGACGCGGTTCAGAAACTGCTGAACGTCGCGCCCGGTGCCGTGTTATCCCACGGACACAGCGCGCGCTGGCAGGCGATCATCGCCTTCTCGGCAGCGCTGTCGCTGACCCCGGCTAAACCGACACAACTGCAGATCTCTGCACTCCGTGAGCAGGGCCTGGATACGCTCGCCCTGCTCGACCTGATTCAGTCCACCGCCTTCTTTGCGTGGGCCAATCGCCTGATGCTGACGCTGGGCGAACCTTTTCTGCCGGAACAACAGGGATAAACATGACAGTTTCAACCGAACAACTGGTGCAGTGGCGTCGCGAACTGCATCAGCACCCCGAGCTTTCGAACCATGAATTTGCTACCACTGAACGTATTACCCGCTGGCTGGAGCAGGCCGGGATCCGGCTATTGCCGCTGGGGCTAAAAACCGGCGTAGTGGCAGAAATCGGTCATGGCGAAGCCCTGATCGCCCTGCGCGCCGACATCGATGCGCTGCCGATTGAGGAAATCACCGATCGTCCGTGGCGATCACAGCAGCCGGGCGTGATGCACGCCTGTGGTCACGACGTTCACAGTGCCGTGATGCTGGGCGTTGCCCTGCAGCTGAAACAGCAGGAAGCCACGCTGCCAGGCCGGGTGCGGATTCTGTTTCAGCCCGCCGAAGAGACCTTTAATGGCGCACGTCAGCTGATTGAGGCCGGTGCGCTCGAAGGCGTTAAGGCGATATTTGGCCTTCACAACGCTCCTGATTTGCCGCTGGGCACGCTTCAGAGCCGGGCGGGCGCGTTCTATGCCAACGTCGATCGATTTGTGATCCGTATTGAAGGCAAAGGCGCACATGCGGCGCGACCGCAGGAGGGCATCGATTCGATCGTGATTGCCAGTCATATCGTGACCGCCCTGCAGACCCTGCCGAGCCGGGTGTTCAGCTCGCTGGAGACGGTGGTGCTGAGCGTGACGCGCTTCACCGCCGGAAACACCTGGAACGTGCTGCCGCAAAGCGTTGAGCTGGAGGGCACCGTCCGAACCCATAACGGTGATATCCGGGCGCAGATCCCGCATCGCATTCGTTCGCTGATTCAGGGCATCGCGGCCGGATTTGGCGCAACGGCAGAACTGGAGTGGACCGAGGGTCCACCGGCCCTGATTAACACGCCAGGCTGGGTGGATGTGGCGCTGGAAGTTGCCCGACAGAGTGGTTATCTGGCGGAGCATGCTGAGTCGCCGCAGATGGGCGGAGAAGATTTTGCCTTCTATCTGCAACAGGTGCCGGGTGCGTTTGTCAGCATCGGCAGTGCCAGCGAGTTTGGTCTGCACCATGCCGCCTTCGATCCGGATGAAGCGCTGATCGGCCCGGCAGTAGAGTACTTCACGCAGCTCGTGCCGCGCGCGCTGCAGATTGTGGCGGCACAATGACGAAAAAGAGGAGTGCTGATATGTCTGTTCCGGTTCCGCAACCGATTCTGGATCACGCTGTGATTAACGTGGCCGATCAGCTCGACAGCGCCAGTGCACGCTTCCGTCGGCTCGGCTTTCAGCTCACTGAGCGGGGTCATCACTCGCTGGGTTCGAGTAATCATCTGGCGATCTTTGGTGAGAATTACCTGGAGCTGCTGGGCTATGAGCCGGGCAAAGGCAGCCAGCGCGCCGACCTCTGGCAATCGCCGCTGGGATTGAGCGGTCTGGTGTGGAAAAGCAGCGATGCGGAGAGTGAGTTTCAGCACCTGCAACGGCAGGATCTGGATGGCGATCCTCCTGCCGCTTTTCATCGTCCGGTCACCCTGCCCGACGTTTCGGTGAGTGAGGCGCGCTTTCGCACCGTGCGGCTGCGGCCTTCACTGATACCCAATGGCCGCAGCTTTTTTTGCCAGCATCTGACGCCCGAAGCGGTATGGCAGCCTGCCTGGCAGCGTCATCCCAATGGGGTACGGAACATCAGCGAGTTTGTGATTGTGGCGCAGGACCCGGCGCTCTCCGCTCAGGTTTACAGCCGGCTGTTTGGTGCCGCGAAAGTGCTCGCCTGTCCCGAAGGGGCCTTCGTGCTGCGCGCTGGTGCCGCCACGGTTCGCTTTGCTTCGGCAGAGTATGCTAAGCAGCGTTTTGGTCCGTTACCCGAAGACTATGATGGCAGCGCACGCATGGTCGCGCTGGGTTTTGAAACAGAGAATCTCGCCCAGGTGAAGCGCGCGCTGCTGTCGGGGAACATTGCCTTTCAGGAGCAGGCCGAGGCAATTGTGGTGGAGTCGTCAGAGGGTTTTAACCTGGCGCTGCGTTTTACCTGAGTGCGGGCGTGGCCTGCCTGATTGACAAATCATCTGTAACGCACCAGAATCCGGGTTGACAAAGGGGTCATTTTGCAACGTTAAAGGATTAATGAAATGCACACACATCGGGTTCCGTGGGACTTTTACTCTCAATTGAGTCATGAGCGTTTAACTGTCATCGCCGAAGAACTTTTACAGGTACTGGACAGAACGTACGAACAGCTCTCTTCGCCTTTTGATGACAATTATACGCGTGGCACCTGTACTTTTGGCAGGCAGCGACAAATGCTCATTGCGCTGTGTTTAAGCGGAAAGCATAGCTGGCTTCAGCTGACTCATCCCGGGATGGATGTCACTTTCAACATTGAGGCTATCCCGGTTCGTTTTTTTGCTGATGATCCTGAGAATCCAAAAAAGCCTGGTTTCTTCCGCAGAAATGTCGTTGACCAGCTCTTTGAACCGCAGCTTACAACGCCTACCCTGCACCGCTTCGTAGTGGAAAAACCAGAATTTGAAGGTGAAGGTGCCCGTGTACATTTCATCGGTACGAATGCTCTGGACGAGATTGTATCGAAGTGGACGTATGGCGAAAGCCGGGTCTCTGTTCCGCAGTTTGCAGCAGAAACACCACCGATTCCGGTTGCTATCAAACTCGACCCTATCAAAGCATTCCGGCCTGATAAGGAAGGTCATTCTGATGAAGATTAACAGGTGAAAAGTGTTTAACGGTTTTAATCTGCGATTAGCTCGCCTGTATAACGAGTATTCGCTGGAGCAGGTGGCTGAGCGGGTCGGAAAGACCCGCCAGTACATACAGCGGCTGGAATCAGGCACAGCGGTGCCGACTTCCCAACTCATGATGGAATTAGCAGCCGCATTAGAGGTCGAGCCTGACTTCTTTACTCTTCATACTCAGCCCAGAGTGAATGAAGATAAAGTACATTTTCGTAAGCTCAGCAGCACGCGCCTGTCGACTAAACTTTCTACGCTGGCAAAAGCTGAACTCTATGTGCGTCTGGTAGATCTTTTTGAACAGTATCTTGATCTGCCTCCGGTGCGTTTTCCTGAACTGACAGTTGAGACCCAGGAAGAAATTGAAAAGGCGGCAGAAAAATGCCGTAAAGAGTGGGGATTAGGTTCCGGGCCGATAGAAAATATGACGCGTCTGGCTGAAAAACTGGGCGCTTTTGTGACTTCTTTTGATTCAGTTTCAGATGAGGTCGATGCCCTGTCTGTTCCCCTTGAAAGACCTTTTATCGTCAGAAATCGAGCCAAAAAATCGCCCTGTCGCCAGCGGTTTGATATTGCCCATGAGGTGGCGCATTTAATCCTGCACGGCGGAATGACAACCGGAGACAGAGTCACTGAGTCTCAGGCGAATCGTTTTGCCTCTGCTCTCCTGCTTCCGCGGGATTCAATGGTCAGGCACTTTCCACGCCCGGTTGGCGGCCGTATTAACTGGCAGGGACTTAGCGCATTCAAGCTGACATGGAAAGTGAGTAAAGCGGCGATCATCTATCGGGCACATCAGCTTTCGCTTTTAACAGATGCTCAGTACAAAACTGCGTTTACTGGTCTTAAGCGTAAAGGAGAAGCGATTGATGAAAAAGAAGATTGTCTCATCAAGCATGAGGAGCCAGAGTTCTTCAACAATGCATTGAATTTTTTCATTAATGAGTTGGGGATGGATAGAAAATGTCTTGCTCATCTCCTGAATATCACGCCATCTGCCTTTGACAAATTAACGGGTAACGCGACTACTCAGACAGCCAGTTTGACCTTTGAAGAAACTAACGTGGTTTCTATGCTGGCTTACAGGCAGAAACGTTGCTGAGTAAAGGTATTGCTCTCAGACTAATAAAAAACGCCTCAGTTGAGGCGTTTTAACAGACTGATCGATCAAGTGGGTTTAATCAGAAAGTGTAGCTGGCAGTCACCGAGACGTTACGCGGTTCACCGTAGACCACGGAGCTGGCCACGTTGGTGTCATACTCTTTGTCGAACAGATTATTCAGGTTGCCCTGCAGCGACAGATTTTTGTTTACCTGATAGCGGGCAAACAGATCGACCAGCGCATAGCTGCCCTGACGGGCGCGCCAGGTGCCATTGCCTTCTGGTCCGCCGACATCGCTCCAGACGTGGGTCTGCCAGTTCACGCCGCCACCCAGCGTCAGTTGCTGCAGGGTCGGCAGACGATAGCTGCTGAACAGGTTAAAGCTGGTCTGCGGCAGTTGCGGGTTAAAGGTGCTGCCGTCGCGGTTTTCGGCGATGTAGCGCGTGCCGCCAAAGGTCATCTGCCAGTTGTCAGTTAATGCGCCGTTGACTTCAAATTCCACGCCACGGCTCACCACACCCTTCCGGCCAATATAGGCAACATCACCTGAACCCTGAACTGTCTGGGTGGTTGCTTCACCCACGTTATCCAGTTCGGTGCGGAATACCGAAACCGAGGCTGTCAGACGACTGTCCATCCAGTCAGATTTCAGACCTGCCTCGTAGTTTTTACCGATCACCGGCGACAGGTAAGCGCCGCTGACATCGCGATAATCCTGTGGCTGGAACACCGAGGTGTAGCTGGCGTAAGCCGACCAGTTCTCAGCGAAGTCATAAATCAGCCCGCCATACGGGGTAATGTTATTTTCTTCCGCTTCGCCCGTTAAGGTCTCGCGGTTCCAGTTGGTGTAACGGGCACCGAGAATCAGGTGCAGCGGATCGGCAAGAGAAAGGCGGGTCGCCATGTAGGTCGATTTCTGCCGGACCAGTTGAGTATCGCTGGCAGGCAGACGCGGTGTCCAGGCAGATTCAGGATACTGGCCGTTGAAATCGTTATAGTTACCCAGCGACTCGGAAGAGATGTTCTCAAAGGTGCTGAAGTACTTATTGTCCTGGCGGGTGTAATTAACGCCCACCATCAGCTCATGCTGACGCCCGAGCAGCTCATACGGGCCGCTGGCGAAAGCATCCACCGCATCCACTTTGCGTTTGCCGGTGTTATAACCGGTTCCGCCCACCACCGGATAATCAGCATAGGAAGAGACGCCCGCGCCGGTATTACGATCGAAATACCCATCCAGATAGATCTGCTTGCTGTCCAGACGCATCTCGTTGTGTGCGCCATTCAGCGTGATGTTCCAGCCGTTATCGAAGTCCTGCTTAAGGTTCACAAAGAGCTTACGATTCTCTTTGTCGTTGTAGGCCCAGTCAGGCGCCGTGTTGTAGCCGCGACGAGTATGAATCTGCGTGCCGTCGGTGTACCAGCGCGGTGCGCCGCCCCACATGGTGGAATCAGTATTGACCTGGCTGAACTCGTAGCCGACAGAGAGCGTAGCTGTGTCGGTCAGGTCAGCGTCAACCACGCCGTAGATGAACTGTTTTTTAGCGCCGTAACGCTCAATGAAGCTGTTGTTATCCTGCCAGCCTGCGACAAGGCGGCCGCGCACATTGCCGGACTCGCTGAGCGGCGCGGAGAGATCAGCGACATAACGCTGTTTGTTCCAGCTACCGTAGCTGGCGGAGACGGTGCCGCCGAATTCTTTGCTGTCCGCATGTTTGCGTACCATATTGATGGCAGCTGACGGATTGCCAGGACCGGTCAACAGGCCGGTCGCTCCGCGAACCACTTCCACGCGCTCATATAGCGCCATATCGGTCTGCGCATCACCCAGATTCCAGCGCTGGGCGAAAGCGGTAGGAATCCCATCGACCATGTAGTTGTCGATCATAAAGCCGCGCGCATAGTAGTTAGTGCGATCCATGTCCCCACTGATGCCGCGGATGCCGGTGGTATTGGCCAGCACATCATTCAGCGACTGAAGTTGCTGATCGGCCATTCGCTGCTTGCTTACGATGCTGACTGACTGCGGCACATCCCGCACGGTGCCCAGCATTTTCGTACCCGCACGGGTAACCGGAACGCTGTAATCAGTTTCAGGTGACGTTGTCACGGCATCATCGGCTGAAGCCGTGACGGTCAGTGTCTGATTATCGCTTGTAGCAGGTGTCTGAGTCTCAGCGGCATACGCGACGTTATGCACTGGCGATGAGGCGACGAGAACAGCGAGTAAGGAGAAGCGGAACGGATTGTGGAGAGCAGACGCGCTCTTAACCCTGGGGTACTGAAGATCGAAAGCGTTCATTAATTCCTCAAATATCTTTATGTTTTTATGCTGCCACTGTCACGACCCTGCGTCCTGCGAGCATCGCTGCCCTGCTTAAGGTCTGAGGAATCAAAACCTTTCCGTGAGCGCTTTCGCGCGGGTGTGATTAACATTTAAAGCAAATGAGAAATATACGCATTGCGATTATCAATGCAAGATTTTGTTAATGAATAATGCGAAATTTTTCAGGGAAATGTCTTGATGAAAGGGGATTTCAGAAGGCGACAACCAGAGAGAGGTCTTTCCCGTGTCAGTGTGCCTGCTGACTGCACAAAGTTGAGCGAATTCTGTTCGCTTTTGATAATTATAAAATTCTGTAATGGCCGTTCATTGACCTGAAGTTTCCCTTCCCGATGCAATAATACTCGCCTTAATTCACTTTTATCCTTATTTAACACCAGATATTGCAGGTATTCTTACATGCGCAAAACTCTGCCTCTAAAAGCGCTGATAATGACGTCCGTATTCAGTCTGTTTTCAGCCCACTCAGCCACGCTTATTCAGAATGTAAGTGCGGGCTGGGAAAATTTCAGCGATAAAGTGGCCACTACCTGGGATCAGCCAGAAGGCTTCGACTTTTATCTGCCCGCGATGACCTGGCACAACCGTGCCACGTATGACCGGGAACACATCAATAAATATAATGAAAGACCGTGGGGCGCGGGTGGAGGCATCTCCCGCTACGATGAAAAAGGAAACTGGAATGGCATCTACCTGATGGCGTTTAAGGACTCCTTTAATAAATGGGAACCCTTTGGTGGCTACGGCTGGGTAGCAACCTGGCGTCCGCTGGCCGATCAGAATTTTCACTGGGGCGCAGGTTACACAGCAGGCGTCACCGCGCGGCATAACTGGGACTATATCCCGGTGCCTGCGCTTCTGCCGCTGGCCTCAATTGGCTATGGTGCTCTCGATTTCCAGATGACCTATATTCCTGGCACTCACAACAACGGGAACGTCTATTTTGCCTGGCTGCGTTACCACTTCTGACCGCTATTTAGCGTGACATCGCCATGATAGAGAGATCGTCCAGGGAGAGAGTCTCGCCATCATAGCGATGTCGTAGCAGATGGTAACTTTCGCATTCAATAATCTGCTCAACTGCATCTGAGAAAGTATTCATCGCGCTACGCATCTGACTCAGATAGTCATGGGTGTCATAAACCCGGTCGATGCCTTCCAGCGCATGGTTCATGATTTTTCGGGCAACATCATTCGGCGTGTCGAGCGCAGAAAGTTTGGATCGTGCGGTCCGGCGCAGGTCGCGTGGGGTAAATAGTTCCAGCCCCAGTCCGCGCGGGGCGCGGATCATCCGGCGCAGCGCCTGATTCAGCGCGCCTTTTGACAATGGAAGTTGGGGATCGCGTGGTGCGGGCACCAGCCAGGGCGAGTCGGGATCGGCGGCGCGCAGCAACGCTTCAATACACTGACGCATCAGCGGGGAAATTGGCAGCACATGCTCCCGCTGCGATTTATTACGCGTACCCTGCATCCACAATCCTAACTGCAGATCGAACTCCGCTTTCTGCGCCTGCACAATCTCATCCGGCCGTCTGGCGCTGACCAGACATAAACGCAGTGCCCAGCGCGCCTGCTCCGACAAAGCCCAGTTATCCAGCCCATGCCAGAAGACCCAGATTTCCGCATCGGTGAGTTGCCGATTGCGCGGCGGCGTAGCGCGACCCGCGACATCGCGTTTTTTCATTGAGGCGATGGGTGAATGATCGAGGTAGCCCTGCATCTCGGCCCAGGCGAGGAACTGTTTGGTTAGCGCGAATACCCGACGCGCCTCCTCTTTTTTGCCGTCGGCGATCAGGATGTTGTAGAGCCGGTTGAGGCGTAAACGATTCAGCGTTTTGAGCGGCTGTGATCCGATATTGGGCAGGACATGTTTCAGCAGAGAGGAGATGGCGATCTCCGGACGCCGGCGGCTGATCAGCAAAGACAGTTTTACCCAGACCTTCATCACCTGCTCTACCGTGCCTTCATCGCCAAAATTATCCAGCTCACCCAGCGAAGCGGTTTTCACCTGCTCCAGCCAGATCAGGACATGGCGGCCAACATGCGCTGAACGGTCGGCGGTCTGAGTCAGTTCTATGGTCACAACAACACCTGTTTATTACTGCGAAACGGGCCATTCTAACGACACTTTATCTGTGACTCCAGACCTAATAAGTCTGGAGTCATAAATACGCGTTTGAGGTAATCTTAGGGTGCTTAAGGGGCTGGGTTACACATTTAGAAAGGGCACTATTTAGCGCATAAGCCTGCGCGTTTTGCTGTCTGCCAGATTGCCGTCGCGCAGGATGTGAATAGCGTTGAAGAGAACCATTTGCCGGGTTAGCGAATCATGAAAGAATCCGAACACGGCTCCCACCACCAAATTTCACTGATTCATTTGTGGGTTTCACGTACGGCTTGTGGAGTACTTCCCGTCCAGGCATGGAATGCCCTGGAAAAAGAATTTGAATCTTCAAAGCCCAGTAAAAAGGATATTTCCGCACCCGACATCGTTGTATTGCGTAGATAGTGATGAGCGAGTGACTCACGGACGTTATCGAGGATTTTCTGGAATGTTGTTCCCTCACTCTGAAGCCTGCGCTGCAGAGTTCGTGTGCTGATAGCCAGTTTACGACTGACAACCTGCATTGAGACTTCGCCGGCCGGTAAAGTCTCCAGTAGCGTGCTATGCACTCTTTGGGACATGCCAGCCATCGCATCTAAGTCAGCTAATCTCTGACGCAAAGCGGGTTCAAAGAAAAGCCACATTTTGTGGTTTTCAGTGAGAAAGGGTCTTTCCATGTCTTCCGTTAAAAAGACGACGGTAGCTTTAGCGCTATCTGTAATGGATGTGCCAAAAAAATGCGCATAAGCCTCCAGAAAATCCTGCCTTGTGTTGCTTGCCATTGGCCAGCTTACCTGCAAAGGCTTCACTAAGGTGCGCGTCGCCAGACGTACCAGTTGCACAAAAAAGACGAGTTTGAACGTAAGAAAGATATCAGGCGGCTGCCGGGTGTTGTCCATGAAGTCTATGATGACAGTCGTGTGACGGGAGTTGCGTTCAACGCTGAATATCATGGGCGCAATCAGTCTGACGTACTTTGCCATTCTCTCCAGTGCACAAAGCATAGTTGAGCTGCACAGCGCGGCAAAAAGTTCAGGATCGAACCAGTCCGAAGACATCACCTTTGCTATCTGCAAAGCAGCAGGAATATCACCCTTAACAGACATCGCCTCATCTTCGATAGCCACCCAGAGTCTGAAAAAATCATCCGGGCTGAGTCGAACGTTCTGGCGGACAAACAGATCACCGGGCAGTTGCGCGCGACGCAGGACGGGTGACGCATTAATGCCTGCGTCCTGCATCAGCAGGCGCCAGCCAGGCCAGATGGAATAGTCCTGGGTGTTGGTTTTGCGGTGGGTTAAGTCGGAGCTGATTTCGCTATTCATCTGCTAAGTTTATCTCTCAGTTTGTGCCATCTCACTAGCGAAACGCGCCAATTAACGTAGCACCAGATTGGCGTGTCTGGCAATTAGATTGGCGCGTTCTGCTAGTGTGTAAAGCAAGTGATAGCCGCAGAATAGGCCCTATGCATTTCCATAATGATAAGGGTGCCGAAAGAATGAAAAATACCGTATTAATTACCGGTGCATCATCGGGATTTGGTTTAATGCTTGCCAGCGAACTTCATAAAACCGGCTACAACGTAATTGGGACCAGTCGACAACCTGAGAAACATGCAGGCAAAGTGCCGTTTAAATTATTGCGCCTTGATATTGATGATGACAACTCGATTAATGAATTCACTCAGGCATTGTTCACCCATACCGGTCAGCTTGATGTTCTGATTAATAATGCGGGTTACATGGTAACCGGTCTTGCTGAAGAAACCCCCGTTGAGGTTGGACGCGAACAATTCGAAACCAATTTCTGGGGTACGGTTAAGGTGACCAATGCTTTACTGCCTTTTTTCCGTCAACAAAAACGCGGTAAGATTATTACCGTCAGTTCAATTGTGGGGTTAATCGGACCACCGAATTTATCTTACTACACCGCCTCAAAACATGCGGTTGAAGGATATTTCAAATCACTGCGATTCGAACTTGACCCTTTCGATATTAAGGTCAGCATGGTTGAACCAGTGTGGTTTAAAACGAATCTGGGCAACCACGCCGTTTCATCGACTGAAAACCGTATTCCAGAATATGACGCCTACCGCAAGCAGGTTCAGGCCCTGACGAGAAAAGGATTACAGGAGGCTGAAGCTCCGGACGCGGTCGTCTCAACCATCACCAGACTGATCAAGGCCAAAGAACCGAAGTTCAGCAATCCCGTCGGAAAAATGACCGGTATCCTTCCCTTTTTACAGAGTTATTTACCGGCAATATTTGAAGGTTCTATTCTGAAAAGTGTTAAAGCGGCAAAGTAAAACCCCCGCTTAATGCATAATTAAACAGAGCCTGCTGTAAAATCAGTACTCAACCCACTTTAAGGAATGAGATATGAAAAATTATCTGTGTAAATGGATACCGCCGCGCGCGGCCTTTCTCTCCACGCTGTCTGCTGATGAGCAGAAATGGCTGGGTGAACATGGCGAATTTTTAAATACGCTACTTGAGCAGGGCATTATCCTTGCACATGGTCCGGTGCTTAATGATGGTGACGGTTACGGACTTTCTCTTTATCAGATCGCGGATGATGAAGAGATCGCGAGCTTTACTTCGCAGGATCCTATTGTGAAAAACGGTGCAGGTCATTATGAGCATTTCGATATGCCGCATATCGCCGTACGCCAGTAATTTGTGAATCTAAAAACGATGCTAACTATGCGCATACGCATTTACGTGCATGGCTTAATAAGTCCGCCACGCGTCAGGGTTATTCGCAAATTATGATATTTTTAAGTCGCCCCGCTCATCATGAGCAGGGCTATTTAAATCAGTCCCTGACGACCCTTATTGCTTCTTCCAGTGGCTGGCTATTTAAAATCGACCTGCATCAGTTCGGCAATCGTTGAATCACGCGTCGTCACTACGCAGCGATCCAGATAGTCGGTGAAACGAGAAGGTTTGTTCATGCCAAGCTGCAGCAGTTTGGAATTATCAAATACCACGTTCAGGTTTGAGAAATGACCGTACAGGTTCATGGCGCGCAGCATGATCCGTTCGTTGCAGGGTCCGAAAAGATCCTTAAACGTTCTTCGGCTGTCAGAAAGCTGTTTATAGGACACCTTCTGGTAATCAACGCCCAGCGCCCTGCTTCCGGATGCTTTGGCCATCGCCTCATCAATTTCCGCGAACGTCACACTGCTCTGTGTTCCTGCGGAAATATGAATCACCTCATTGATCACGTCTTCTGCGTCCAGCAACATGACCAGCGCATCCGCGCAATAATCAACCGGAACCACGTCAATACGATCATCGAGGTCGCAGGTGAATTTCCCTAATGCCAGCACCATGCGGAATACCCAGAAAATACTGGCTGACGGCAGACAGCCCTGATCGGAGTGACCCACTACGATTGACGGCCGGGCAATGACCAGTGGCAGACCCGGCAGTTTTTCGGTCATCAGCTTTTCAATCGTGGCCTTACTCCAGGTGTACTCGACGACATGCTGATCCCGGCTCGAGTCGAGTCTGCCCTCAGTGACCAGTGAACCGGGTTCCGGCGCACATGACATTGCGGTTCCCACGTGGATAAATTTCTTTAACCCTTCGACGCGACTCATCCGCTCAGCGAACTGGAATGTACCTTCAACGTTGACTTTCCAGACAGTGGGATTATTACCAAATGAGGCCACAGCGGCACAGTTAATCACGTGAGTCACATCATTCAGCCGTGCGTCGTTAATAAAGTTTTCCGTTAATGCCAGATCACCCAGAATAATATTCTCAGGCGCTATCGTGTTGATTGTTGACTCATTTAAGCCAAAATTCTTCAGGTTCGCTTTGAGTCTGTTTAGCCCTTCTTCAACCGTTTCGCCTCTGACCAGCAGCAGCAGTCGATCCTTAACGCTGTTCTGTAATAAATTTGCGACGACAGCCCCGCCTAAAAAACCTGTAGAACCGGTGATAAGGATTTTTTTCATGATAATGCCATTTAATCTGGTTGATCAAAGGAAAGCATTAACAGAACGCTTCCCGAACAGGAAAAACTATTATTGTGGTTACAATATTTATGATGGTCTTAAGGATAAATTAAGGTTTGACGCTAAATCCCATGCTGACGACATAAACACTTATCAGCCTGAGAATCAGACCAGTATAAAGCTAATTACTATCGCCAGGCTCAACAAGACTGCGGATATTTCGTTAAACTTGTTCATTTAGAATCTGTTTATATTCCATGATCGGACTGCAATCCTTAAATGTTTTTACCCTCTGTTGAACTCACGATCTGATTTGAACAATTTTTGCCATTTGGGATCAAGTTTTATTTTATTTATTTTTGATGAACTTTATAAAGCATTTATAAATGAGGTTTATTAAGAATTTATTAAGATAGAAAAGCCACCATAGAGTGCCTGCAGGTTAAACAAAAGAGGTTTAAATTATTACTCATCAGCTTTGTTTAACCGGCGTTTAATTACTATCAGTTTATCTCCGCCCGACAGGAAATAACTGCCACCACAATCCTTAGGCACACAGTGACCTTTTAGCGCAGCTGATGCTTACCTTGCTGGGATGTCGCCTGGCTTTTCCGCTCAGGTTACTGGCAGTGATTTTCATCGAACGCGCAGCTGATGGCTTCCTGAGGCTAAGGCCTGTTCATCAGGTTGATAGCGCATAAAATCGGCCTGAAAGGCCATCTAAGAATGCTTTCGGGTTTATCTTCTGATTAAAAACGCGCCAACTCATCTGCTTATTGCGTGAAAAGCGTAACCACAGGTAACTAACTTCGTGATTCCTGTATCCTGCAGGTTAAATGCCCAAATGAGGGGCTATGCTCTGATGAGTTCAACCTGCAACTATGACTATCAGGATATTAAGTGATGAAAAAATTATCAGTTATCGTTATTGCTACCGGCTTGTTTCTGTCAGTGAATTTACAGGCTAATGCCGAAGGATGTCTGAAAGGAGCCGCAGTAGGCGGCGTGGCAGGTCATGTTGCTCATCATGGTGTCGCCGGAGCCGCAGCGGGCTGTGCAGTCGGTCACCATATGGCGAAGAAAAAACATAAAGAAGCTGAGAAAAACCAGCAGGCTCAGCCGGCACAGAATTAATCTGCGCGGTAGTGACGCTAATAGTGCCGATATAAAATAGCCGACTACCGGACAATGTATTTGTCCGGTAGTTTCTGAATGCTAACCGTTAATTAACGATGCCATCCTGATTTAATAACTGAGCTGTTCCGGCAAGGCCCTCATCTGAACCTTGAGATTATTAGGTTATAAATCCATCCCCGATTATTTAAGCGTTATGGCTGTTACGCCATTCCTCGACCATTTCCTTCGAAACTTCCTTTTTATAACAGACCGGTGAATAGCCGCCCTGCTTGCTCCATGCGCTTCGGCCGCCACAGCTACTGCCATTACGCGTAGCGTTAAAAGGACAGGCACATACCCCAGGATAGGATGCGATTGAGTCTTCGATAATGAGCTGACGGATTTGATCATCGGTTTGCTTCGATGTTTTAGCTTCGGTAGTGCCAGCCCAAAAAAGCGTCATGGCCATCGCCAGAGACAGGACGATTTTGCAGTTATTCATGATTCCCTCCAGAAGTAAGGAGGATAAGTTAACGCAGGGCGATTGGGTGTAATGGTCTGAATAAGGGGCTACAGAGTGTCAATTCTGACGGTTGTTTTTTCGCTCAGGGCAAAAGTGACTGTTTTTATGAAGCCGTCAACAAAACAGACCATCATGACACTTTCACATCAGGGACCAGAAGTTTGAATAGGGCACGCAGATCTTTAATTCAGCCAGATTAAAACGTCTTTTGAAAAAACGGCCTTTATCGACCCAGCCGCATAAGACCATGCCATCTTCATATTCAAGCACAGTCATGGTTCTTCTTCTTTTCCGGCGACGAACGATAGTGCCCACCTCGATCATGCTGATGCCTTAACCGCAGTATTCCCGGCTCCCCTATGCGTATTGACCCGTACCGACCTGACAATAAAGTCATTACTTTTTCTCAGATCCTCTATATCTGGCTGAAGTTTGCCATATATCCTCATGCCTTCCAGCATCATAAAAATGCTTAATGCCATTACCCTCGCATCTTCATCCTGACGAAAGATCTGCTGTTGCTGCCCTCTTATTAAGATGCTCTCTAATTCGTTAATAATATGATTAAATTTTAAGGATACTTTCGCTCTGACCGCTTCGTCACCCGGCAAAAGTTCGCTGGCTGCCGCGATAGTAAAGCAACCTCTCTCTCCAGCAGGTGCAGATGAAAGCTGAGCCACAAATTCCAGCATTTCACGCAGTGCAGCTTCTGGTGACATTTCTGCACTTCTCTTCGCTGTTCTGGTCATCCCCTCATCCATATAGCGCTGCAAAGCAGCAAGGTAGATAGCGCGCTTATCCGGATAAAGTTTATAGATGCTGGCACTTGCCAGACCCGATGCTTTTTTAAGGTCTGCCATGGATGTTGCCTGGTATCCGTTCTGCCAGAAACAATCGAGTGCAGTATCGAGGAACACCTCGGGATCGAACTCTCTGGGTCTGCCTGCCGCTGCTTTCATGAGATTCTCCTGTGCTGAAGATTTATTGTAGATCGATCAATCTACAATAAAAAGTTTTTCTACTTGCCTGGCGTAAAAACCAGGATTTTTGTGCAGGTTTTTTAGTGCAGCGGACAGGTTAAGGCATGTGAAAGGCCGCCTTCGTATGGCGGCGGGCAAAACTACAATAGCGTTACTGTGTGGACATATTGTTGAAAGTCGTAAATACCGGCCAGAGCTGATTCTCTGGCGACAAATAAGCCGGGGTTTAGCGATAACTTCTCCGGCTCCACACTTAATCAGGCATGAACTTTTTCAACATACAGACGTAATACCCCCGTAAACACTCAGAACTCCACATCCTCCAGACTGAAGATCTCAGTCTGGTCGTTGTAGGAAAAGATCTCAGCGTATCGTCCCCAGTTAATCACACTGTTGAGCGTCTCTTCAGCGGCACTGTCAGAGAGGAAATCCTCAAGCTCCTGCTCAAATCGCAGACGAGGCGCGCGATGTCCGGGACGCTCATCCAGCACATTCTTTATCAGCGCCGCCAGGGGGACATAGCGCAACAGGTGAGAGGCGAACATCACTTTGCGCGGCTGCGTATCTGACTCAGCAAAAACCCGCGCAGGCGGAGTCAGGACAATATCCCCTTCGCTGACATCGGCAAATCCCAGTGCCTGAAGCACCTCTGCAATCGGAAATAATTCATCCACTTCCAGATGCAGTGAACGGGCCACATCCGGCATATCCGCCCTGCCGTGATAGGGTGCTGCCGCAAGCGTTTCAATCAGACCGGCTATGATGTTGGTCGATACCTGAGGCAGACGAGTGCCTAACGTGAGGCTCTTTTTCACAGGATCATTAACCGATTTGGCCGTCATCCGTGTATAAACCTCATCGACCAGACGGCGGAATGCCGGATCCAGTCGATTGCGTGGATGCTTAAACGGCACCGTAATCTCGGCCATCACCCGCCCAGGATTCGAGGACAACACCAGAATCCTGTCACACATAAAGACGGCTTCTTCGATGTTATGTGTGACGATGAGTACCGACTTCATCGGCATCTGCCCTTCATTCCACAAATCGAGTAAGTCAGTACGCAGCGTCTCCGCAGTCAGCACATCGAGCGCGGAGAATGGCTCATCCATCAGCAACAGCACCGGATCAACCACCAGTGCGCGCGCAAAACCCACACGCTGGCGCATGCCGCCAGACAACTCCCGTGGGTAGGCATTTTCATAACCATCCAGACCGATGAGATCGATGGCAGCCAGAGCGCGCGTTCTGCGGTCCGATGCGTTAACACCCAGCGCCTCCAGTCCCGCCTCTACGTTCTGCAACACGGTCAACCAGGGAAACAACGCAAAGGTCTGAAACACCATTGCCACACCTTTGGCCGGACCGTTAAGCGGCTTGCCGAGATAATCAACCGAACCTGCACCCGGACTGATCAGACCCGAGATAATACGCAGTAACGTCGATTTACCGGAGCCTGACCGCCCGAGCAAACCCACGATCTCGCCCTGCTTCAGGGTGAGATTGACATCATCGAGGATGAGCATCTCTTCATGATTCGTCGCGTAGCCGTGTTTGATCCCCTTTACAGAGAGGACAGCCGCGCTATCTTCTGCTGTTACCTTCGGCACGTCTGCGTTCTGCAATGCGTAACTGTTTGTCATCATAAGTCCTCTAGTTCGCGCGATATTTTGATTCAGCAAATTTGTATAAAGGTCGCCACAGCAGACGATTGAACAGCGTGACAAACAGCGACATGACGGCTATCCCCAGGATGATTTTTGGGAAATCCCCGGCGACCGTCATTTGTGCAATATAGGCACCCAGCCCATGTGCTTTAACCTGAGTGCTTCCCCACTGCACAAATTCCGACACGATACTGGCGTTCCACGCCCCGCCGGACGCAGTGATAGCGCCGGTGATGTAGTAAGGGAAAATTGCCGGCAGCATCACCTGACGCCACCATTGCCAGCCACGAATATGGAAGTTGGCCGCCGCTTCTTTATAATCATTAGGAAACGCCGTGGTGCCTGCGATGACGTTGAACAGGATGTACCACTGCGTGCCCAGTATGATCAGCGGTGAGAGCCATATGTCCGGATTAAGATCAAAATGGACAATCGCGATCACGAAGACCGGGAACATCAGATTGGCCGGGAACGCGGCAAGGAACTGCGCAACAGGCTGGATTTTGGCTGCCAGCGCCGGTCGCAGGCCGATCATCACTCCGAGAGGCACCCACACCAAAGACGAAATGATAATCAGCAGGGTCACACGCAAAAGCGTAATCAGCCCCGCGGTAAAGACATGCCTGACATCGTCCAGAGTGATCTCACCCTGCATATAGGCGATCACCCGGTAGCCGATATAGAGTGTGACGATAATGACCAGTGCGGCCCAGCCGAGATCTGCCAGGCGTGAGGCACTTTTGATGTTCTTCTCCTGTGGTAACGTCCTGCCGACAGGCCAGCGCCAGTTGATACGCGCAACCGCGGAAAACAGCAGGCGAAGCGGTTTGATACACTGCTGAATCAGCCGGGTTCGGCGGATCAGGTCGCGCACCCAGGATGTCGGCGCACGCTCGGAACGGGTATTTTCCATGCGGAATCTGTCAGCCCACGCCACAAGCGGTCTGAACAGCAGCTGATCATAAGCCAGAATCACAATCACCATCGTGAGTAACACCCAGCCCACGGCGTGTATATCTTTATGCAGGATAGCCTGAGCCAGATAGCCGCCTACGCCGGGCAGCGTGTAGGCATTATTGCCCACCGTGATCGCTTCGGAAGCCACGATAAAGAACCAGCCACCTGACATCGACATCATCATGTTCCAGACCAGCCCCGGAACAGCGAAAGGCACGTCCAGTTTCCAGAAGCGCTGCCATGCTGTCAGATGGAAACTGCGGGAAACCTCGACCAAATCCTCTGGTACGGTACGTAAGGACTGATAGAAGCTGAATGTCATATTCCAGGCCTGGCTGGTGAATAAGGCGAAGATTGCCGCCAGCTCGACGCCCAGCACCTGCCCTGGAAACAGCGCAATAAAGAATGTCACGGTAAAAGAGATATAGCCCAGCACCGGAACGGATTGCAGGATATCGAGAATGGGAACCAGTATTTTTTCAGCGCGACAGCTTTTGGCGGCCAGCGTGCCGTAAATCAGACTGAATACCAGTGAGGCCAGCATGGCCACCAGCATGCGCAATGTGGTTCGCAGAGCGTAGTCAGGTAAATTTTCGGGGTTAAGCGAAATAACCTGAGTTTTTAAACTTTCAATCGGCAACAACGTTTGATCAAAACCCACCGCCGCCATCGCTATCAGGCCGATGATCAGCGGGAATGCCACAACATCCCAGGCGTTGGGCATTAAACGCCTGTTGGCAGCAAGCATTGTAAACCTGAAGTTCATAGGCTCTCTCTTTTACTCATGCGGGAGTGCAAAAATATAGGCAAGGCTGGGATTATCATGCAGGCTGATTAAACGCATCGTTGACCAAAACGCTTTTTATATTAATTTTTTGTTACAGCACGTTAGGGCCGGACTTTTTAAGAGGGGATCTCAGGATTCACGACAGGAAATAAATTAAAACGCCGATCACCTGAAGTGACCGGCGTTAACTTTGTCACGGTTTTATAGAAGATTTCATCTGACAAGGCGACTTTATTTATAAAGCTCGGCCGTCATGTGCACGCGATTATTAGTACTGGCTTCGAGGATTCTATACTGCTCATTCTGGGAGCGGGCCTGAGCGGCGATTTTTGCCTGTGCGCCGTCCATAGTTAATGAGATAGCAGAAACGGTCTGAGCCAGGCTGCCAAAGGAGACCAGTGAGAGTGCAGCGACAGCAGCAAATGACAGTTTTTTTACAGTTTTCATGGTCATCATCCTTCACATGTTGGGTTGGAGAAATTATTACCTGCGACGAAGAAATAATAATCAAACTCATTATGACTCTGTAAACGAAATGTGCTGAGGTAGTTAACCCTCATAAATATTTTGTGCGCTTACAGAAAATACCCATGATTATCATAACATTCGCTTTTAATACGGCCGCAATGCTGCTTAGGGTCCCACAATTAATATTAGCGATTCATTAACTGTAATGAATAAACAATTATTTTTACATCCTCATGGATGTTAATAAAATCAGAACATGGTATGAACCTGTTTCACTTATAAAATAACAGATTGCAGGCTCATCATGAAAACAGTGAAGGCTTATACCCTGAATGATGCACGTCTTAAGTTAACCAGCGGGAATTATAAAGGCATACTTATCGATTTCGACATCAGCGCAGATGAGTTCTTTGTGCTTTTCAACGAATGGAAAGGCAAGAACGCGATAATAGAAAAGGTAGGCAGTCGGTTTTTGATAAAAAATACGAGTCCGAACGAAACGTTTATATAACTGGTGAATTAATTTTCTCTTACGTAATACCAGTAGCAGTCGTTCTGAACTGACGATTTTTGGCTGGCTGAGGCGAGGATGTTAACTATCCTGCGATAAAAAAAACCGGAGTTCAGATGTCACTTCCTCCGGAGCCTCTTCAGCCATATGGTGACCGCTGGCTATCGCTCTACCCCGAACATGCGGTGCCCATGATTTCCAGATGCCCGTTATATCACCGTAGATCTCTTCCAGATCATCATACTTTGACCATAAACAGAGCGTCGGGCATTCAATCAGTCGCCCATTCTGGCGATCGTGAAGTTCATGCTCTTTGTCTATGGAAAGACCGGCGCGATAATCTTCGATCATCCCATGCACAGTTTCGGGATCGTGTATGGCACGCCGGAATTCAAGGTACTCCTCGTTCCCCATGGTTTCAGGCTGACCGCCATACCACCTGTCAGGATCAGCTAAAATTGCCCGCTCGGGTTTTTCTGGCTGAGCAAAGAAGAACCAGTGATACCACTGTCGGGCAAACTTCTCATTGCAGCGGTTTAACGCTTCAAATATCGGGATGCAGTCCAGCACAGCGAGTCGTGTGATTCGTTCCGGATAATCAAGTGCGGCTCTGTAGGCGGTGTAACTTCCTCTGTCATGTCCAACAATCGCGAATTGCTCAAAACCTAAGTAGCTCATCAATTCAACACAATCTTTTGCTTTAGCGCGTTTAGACGAACCAGCATGACCGGTTTCGTCTGCAGGCTTAGATGAGCGGCCAAATCCGCGCAAATCAGGACAAAAAACGGTAAAAGTTTTGGCTAGTTCAGGGGCCACCTTTGACCAGGTTACGTGGGTGCGGGGATGTCCATGCAAGAGCAATACCGGAGGACCACTCCCTCCATAACGCACATCGAGCACTGCTTCAGAAAGTCTGATTTGTGTATGCGTAAATCCCTCGAACATTGTTAGTCCCCGCACCATGAATATATTAAAAAATTATAGGCTGAGGTTTGCAGTTATCCCCTTATTACAACGTCAACATGCTGATATTTTTGAAGCCTTCATCTCACCTGAGAATATTTTTTTGTGTTAAAACATTGTTCCAGACAACTATGCCTGAAACCTGATGGAGCGGAAATGAGAACGCAGAAGCGCTGTATGGGATATGTGGCCATCGTGGTTGATGACTATGATCGGGCTATCGAGTATTACACCGAAAAGCTGGGTTTTACCCTTGTTGAAGATACGCCGCAGCCGGGTAAACGATGGGTTGTCGTCACACCGAACCCAGAAAGCGACTGCAATCTTCTTCTGGCTCGCGCTTCCAATGACAGACAGGAAAGTTTCATCGGCAATCAGTGTGGCGGAAGAGTCTTTCTTTTTCTGCAAACAGATGATTTCTGGCGCGACTACGAAGCCATGAAATCGAAAGGCGTGACATTTTGCCAGGAGCCTCGGGAAGAGGAATATGGAACAGTGGTGGTATTTGAGGACCTTTATGGCAACCGCTGGGATCTCTATCAGAACAGGCAGAATTAAAAACCCTGTATCAACTGCCTATCAGCCAGACGGCTAAGCTTTCCAAAGCACCCACCTGCAGCGATATTTCTGGCATGAGGCGAGTGCCTTAGAGTCATCTTCTGAACTGTCTGCTTTTCTGCAGACAATCAGCACCGCTAATCCAGCGGTTTATCCGCTATCTTCAGCTGCGCCCTGGCATTATAAAAACGCCGATAGGATAAGTAGACCGCGATGATCGTTGACAGGCTGGCGGTGCCTATCAGCATAAACGTAACCATAATCTGATACTTAATCGCTTTGAGCGGATCGATGCCTGCGAAGATCAGTCCGGACATCATCCCCGGCAGGCTGACCAGCCCCACGGTTTTGGCGGCATCCACGGTTGGGATCATTGCGGTACGGATACTGTCAGCGATAATACGTCCCGACGACAGTTTCACCGATGCGCCCAGGCTCAGCATCTCCATAATTCTATGCTGATTATCACTGAAGCGCTGGTTCAGGTTGCTGTAACAGAGCCCCACCGCGACCATGGCATTACCGGCGATCATGCCTGAGATGGGAATGACCTGCATCGGCACGAACGCTATGGCACCACTCAGCACCAGAATAGTCAGCGTGATGACGGTGCCACTGAAGATTGCGACAAACGATATCGCAAAGGCGTTATCAATATTCCGGCCACGTTTACGCGCGTTAATCGCGGCATTCACGCAGATGAACAGCACCATCAATACCGTCAGCCAGCTGTTATTGATGTCGAAAATCGATTTCAGCACAAAGCCCACGATGACCAGCTGAATAATCGCCCGGCAGACACTCCAGATAATGTCTTTACCCATGCCGAGCTTTTCTTTCTGGCTGATAAGCAGCGCTATCACCACCAGCGTCAGTGACAGTAACAGTGAGGTGTCACTGATATTATGCTGATTCACGCACATTCTCCTTTGCAGGTGGCTCCAGGCGAAGCACCTGATTTGCCTGCTGAATATCCTTAACATCATGGCTGATCCGCACCACTGCCACCTTCTCTTCAGCTGAGATTCGGTTAATCAATGACAGTACGGCCAGCCGGTTCTCTTCATCCAGGGCGCTGGTGACTTCATCCAGTAACAGGACATCAGGCATAAACTGCAGGTTACGGAGCAGTCCGACGCGCTGTTTTTCCCCACCTGAAAGTTGTTCAACGGATTTATGCAGCATATCCGGTGAGAGGTTTACGCTTTCCAGCGCAGTAACCAGTTTATCCTGCTGAGGTTTCTGGCGGCGAATCTGCCAGGGCAGCGCAAGGTTGTCATAGACCGTCTGACCAAACAGCTGGGGTGTCTGAAAGCAGTACGACACCTGCTGGCGATACTCTTCTGCTTTCAGCGTGGTGATGTCACTGTTCCTGAAAAAGAGTCGCCCAGACGTCGGGGTGATGAGTGAAGCAAGGATTTTCAGGAGCGTGCTTTTTCCGCTACCGGATGGACCGGTCAGAAGGATGCAGTCGCCCTGATATAACTGCAGAGATACCGGGCGCAGTAGCTGACGATCCCCGACTGAAAAAGCGACGTCCTGCACATCCAGCAGGGGCAAAGCATTGTCCATATTTACGCCTCAGGACTTTGAAGAGTGATTGGGGTTTTGTATGAGATCGAACCAGGCACTGCGCGAGAAGCGACGAGGTTAAACCAGGGCGGCAGACCCGCTGCCACCCGATAATTATTTGTGTTTCCAGCTCGTGGAGACTGGATTAGTAACCGTGTTTTTTTCCTGACTATAGGTGCCGTTCTGCTGCGCGATGGCCTCGCCGGTATCGACAATGGCGTTCTGAATAAAGACGTTCTGCTTCTCACTTTTGATAAAGGTTAACTGGTGAAAGGCCGTTTTATTGCCCCAGTCAGCAGAAGGCAGAGAGATAAACCGCACGGTAAAGGTTTCGTCGTCAAACTTACCCTGCATGACGTATACGCCATAGTGGTTTTCACCCTGAGAAATGATCTTATAGGTACCATTGTCGTAATAATAAATCTCAGCATCCGGGAACGGCTTTTTGTCATACATTTTGCGATAGTGCAGCACCTGTTTGATGGTGGGCTGGCCGAAACTGACGGTAAGATTCTTACCATCTGCCGATGTCGTCAGGCCTTCAGCGTGAACACTGCTCATCAGCATTAACAGGCTGGTCGTAACCATTGCGGTTGCTTTCACTCTCTTTCTCCTTATCGGATTATGGGGATAACAAGCGTAAGACACATAGGAACTTACACGGCAGTGAGTGTCTGTTGAAGAGGCAGATAACACCTTATTACACATTGTTATAAGCACGACAGGTGACCAGATTGTTTCAGAAGCTCATGCCGGGTAAACGTTACCCGGCAGTCGACTGATGAAAACAGCCTAATTAAGCAATCCTGCGCCAACATTCACCGATAACCCCAGAATAGCCAGATTAAAGATGAAAGAGATCACAGACTGCAGCAACGCCAGCTTACGCATCTCTGTGGTGCCGGTAGCGACATCCGCCGTTTGCGAGGCAACCGCGATGGTGAATGAGAAGTAGAGGAAGTCCCAGTAGCCGGGATTTTTCGTTTTGTCCGGGAAGATCAGCGGACTCACATCATTATTCCGGTACAGATAGTGCTGATGGGCATAATGCATCGCAAAGGCGCTGGGCAGCATGGCCCAGGAGGCAATCAACGTCATTGCTGTCAGCAGCAGATGCAGCAGCCGCGGGGTGTCGGACAGCCCTTTAAGGTTGGGAAGTTCACTCATGATGGCGACAATGCTGACCATACAGGCGACAATCACCATCCCCAGCACCAGCGCGGCACTCTGGTCCTGCTGTTGAGCAATCCTCTTGATCCCTGCCGCATCGGTACGCAGCATGCGAAACCAGAGAATACAGAGATAGAGCCAGGCCCAGACGTTCCAGCTAATCAATAAACGCTGCATCTGCCCAAGCTTGTCCGAGAGCAAAAAATAGCAAATAAGCCCGGCTGTGATGGAGAGCAGCAGACGCAGGCGCGCATATAGCGTGGACGTTAAAGATGTCGGCATCGTAAAACCATTGTGATTTGGTCGTAGTGATATCTACTGTAGCTAAAATCGGGTGCAAATCATGGACAAAGAATCAATTCTTACACTTTTAAAGTACAAGCGATGGATCGATGCCGAAACGCTGAAAAATGTAAAACAGGTGAGCGCAACGGCTTATATAGAAAAACGTCACCTGATGCTGAGATTAATGAATTATATCTTTGTTACAGAGACGATTTTTAAAGCGAAAATATCGGGACAGTTTGATGATTTGCCCGCACCAGTCGTCTGAACTACATCAGCAGGATGCCAAAGCGTTTCAGAAGCAGCGCCCAGAGAGCAAAGAGTACGACAGTAATCGCGCAGGAGATCAGCAGCGTCAGCCAGAAGCCGGTGCGCTGATAGAGAAAAGGAAACAGAATAAACATCGGCAAAGTCGGTACCACGTACCAGAAGGTGTACCAGGCATGAGCACTGATTTTTTCCTGTGTCTGTCCTTCCAGCTTCATCCAGATCAGTACCAGCACGGTGACCAGAGGCAAGGCGGCAAGCAGGCCGCCCAGACGATCGCTGCGCTTAGCGACTTCTGATATCAGTACCACCATAAAAGCCGTGATGGCATATTTCGATATTAACCAGAGCATGATTTTCCTCAAAGGTGCTGTTTATCCGACAGACGGGTACCGGAACATTAACGATCATCTCACTCTGGTTTGAGAACTCGCGGTTACGGCATCATCCTGCGCAGCGTGTCATCTTTCATAAAATAGTGATGGAATAACGCCGCTACCGCGTGCAGACCAATTAACCAGTATCCCAGCGGCGCCAGGGTTTCGTGCCAGTCAATCAGCATACTGGCCGTGGCGGGATCCGGAATCGTCGCGACAGGCATGTTTATGCCGAATAGCGCCCACTCTTTGCCACGCAGGTAACGCGAGCTTAGCCCAAGAATCGGTAAGACTACAAAGAGCGCATAAAGCAGTGTGTGCACCAGATGCGAAATACCGGTCTGCCAGCGCGCTACAGGTGGCGTGATCGTCGGGGTTTTTGTCCGGGTGCGCAAGAAAAGACGGGCCATCATCAGAATCATCACGCAAAAGCCTGCGGAGAAGTGGGTGATCATCACCACATTGCGCTGCCAGGTTCCCTTCTCTGCCATCCAGCGCAGCTCAATCGTGGCGTAGGCCACAATAATCAGCAAAACCGTCAGCCAGTGAAAAAGGATTTGCGAACCTGTGTATTTCTTTAGCATAGATAAACTCCCGTCACTATTTTTGTCAGTCACTATACCAGTAAATTATTAGATGATTATTAGGAGTTTAGTTGTTCATTATGACAGGCTCATCAGCTTTCATAACCGCGTTCGGCTAAGGGAATGCCGCAGTTGGGCATACCGATATCACCTGTGTAAGTGACGCTTGTGCACTGATAGCAAAGCTAGTGAGTCATCAGCAGGTTTCGTACACAACATCGCTGAATAAACGTGAGAGTCACAGTAAGAAGCGGTTCTTCCAGACAGCGATAAATCTTAAACTTAACCTAATGTTCATTCTATAAAATAGCGTAAGCGAGTAGTTAAAGCGTTGCGTGCTTCTGTAAATACACTCCTCGCTGGAACGATTAGTCTTCCCGGTGCCGGGCTTTATTTAAGTCAAATCCGCGCCCTGTCGCCAGGGCCCGTTCACGCTTCGCTTATTTATAGGTCCAGCGTAAATTGGAGTTAAAATAACGCGCGTTATCGTAACCTTAGAACTCTACATTTCTCATTCAAAAACAGTAACTTCTCCTCTGATTAGAGTTCGCCTATGCTGGCTGCTCACTACGTTTTGCGTCAGAGGGATTTGCTATGTGTAATGTGCCCGCAACCTACAGTGCCGAGGCTGTTGAGTGCCTTTATGAAGTCATCGACATTCTCAACCTGAATGGCGCACGCTGCCACGTTATCTTTGACAGTCAGGCATCCCGCGCCGCAGTCATCGAGGCCGATACAACAGAGGAACTTGGCGAACTGCGCCACCCTGTGCTGGCCGTGCTGGAGATGGAGCGCGTCACCAGTATTAACACCATATTGCGTATTAAATCGTTCTGGACTGATTCGGATGGCGCTCACCCAGAGGTGGAATCTGGCAGCCTGGCAAAAGCGTTGTATAAAGCACTGACGATTAAGAAGCAGATTACGCTGGTGGGATTGTAAGGCATGCTTAAGCCCGCATAGTGCGGGCTTCTGATTGGGTGGTGATACACCCGATACCTTCTGCTTAATTACTCCTCAACAGACAAACCCTCCCGGAATGAGCCTTATCACATCACATATGCTGATCAGTGACGGCATCAGAAATAAACAATGCGAATAAACACGGGAACCTCAAACTTGCAATATATGCGCGCTTGCCCCTAACCGTTTCCCGCTTTTTACTGGAAGCGATTCAGCACTCGCGCGCATCCTGGTTGGTGTCAGAGAGGGTTATTAATTATTGAATGAAAGACTACCCGGCATTCTCAGCAGCAAACTTTGCGTAATTTTCAGGTGTAATCAGCTGATAAGGCACCCAATTAAGCGTCTGTACCTTCTGTTTATTCAGCAGGGCTTTGGTCACCTCGACCGCGCCGGTAGCCTGCCCTCTGGCGTCCTGAAAAATGGTCAGCGCCATTCTGCCGTTTTTGATGAACTGCTGTCCGTCTGGTGTTCCGTCGATACCGGCGACGAGAATTTTGTCGTTCTTCGCCTGGTTCAACGCCATGATGGCACCGATTGCCATCTCATCGTTGTTTGCCGCGATGGCATCAATCGGACGCTGATTCAGCAGCCAGCCTGAGACCACATCTACCGCTTCATTGCGCTGCCACTTCGCTGTCTGCTTTTCGATGACCTTCATGTTTTTATATTTGCCGATGACGGCTTCCACCGCGCGGGTACGCTCTCGTGCCTCTTCGTTCGACAGGGCGCCCATAAGAATGGCCATATTGCCTTTGTAGTTCATTTTTTTGGCCAGCGCTTCCATCTGCATTTCGCCACCCAGCGCCGAATCAGAACCCACATATGCCATACCTTCGGGCAGTTTCACTTCCGGTTTTCGGTTTACAAAGACCAGCGGAATACCGGCTTGTTTTGCCGCATTGATCATCGGTAAAACGCCCTGTGTATCGACAGGATTTAGAATAATGGCGTCCACGCCCTGGTTGATAAAGTCATCCACCTGCTGCACCTGCAACGCAACATCGCCTTTCGCATCAACAAACTGGCTTTTGAGCTGGCTGGCATTCAGCTCTTTTTGCATCTGAGTGCGAAGGATTGAGACAAAGTTCAGGTCGAAGTTAGCCAGCGCTACCCCAACGGTGAAGGTTTTGGCGCTGCCACCTGCGCTAAACAGCAGCAGGCAAAGCCACATAACGAGATTTCTGATATTCATGGTGTGTTCCTGTAGGGTTGAGATTGTTATTGTTTTTACTGACTTAATTTGCGCCAGGTAACAGGCAAATACCCGACGCACTGCACTTACAACGTGAAATGTTCGCGGAACTGCTGAAGAGCCGCCGTGCTATCGCCGCTGGCCCAGCCCTCCATGGCGACGGTGCCGCAGTAATCCATCTCCTCTAGCGTTCGTGCGATAGCACGGTAATTAATCTCTCCGGTGCCCGGCTGCTGGCGACCCGGTACATCGGCAACCTGAATTTCCCCGATAGCTGAACCGCAACGTCGCAACAGTTCAATCAGATTGCCTTCACCAATTTGTGCATGATAGAGATCCAGATTCATCTTCAGAGCCGGGCTGTTAACCGCTTCAACCAGTGCCAGAGTCTCAGATGCCAGCGCGAAAGGTGTTCCCGGATGATCGACCGGCAGGTTGAGGTTCTCGAGGGTGAAAACTCGTCCGGCACGTTCGCCCAGAAGCGCTACCTGCCGCAGCGTATCGGCGGCCTTCAGCCACATTGCGCCCGTTACCGTTGTCACGGGTTTTACCGGCAGGCCGCGATCGTCAAGTCCGGTGCCATGCAGATTCAGTACCGGACAGTCGAGACGTGCAGCCACCGCCAGCGACGCTTCAGCGCTCTGTAACAGCATCGGTATTTCCGCCTCATCAGTCAGATTGCCACTCAGATAACCGGTCATAGAGGTAAAGCGCGCACCGGTCGCCACCAGCGCATCAATATCCTTGCTGGCCCATCCCCAGATTTCGACACCAAAACCCAGTTCATGAATGCGTTTTACGCGCTCAACAAACGGTAGCTCCAGAAAGACCATTTCAGCGCATACGGAAAGTTGATATCCGGCCATCAGCGAACTCCCAGCTTAACGGGCAGGTTGCGCTGCACAGATTCGATACAGGCCAGCGCAATTTCCAGCGCGTTACGCGCATCCTCCCCGGTGGCACGCGGCGTTTCACCGCTGCGGATACAGCGGGCAAACTCCGTCATCTCTGCCACATAGGCCTCGCGCAGCAAATCTGAATCCAGCCGCGACGTATCGACCGCGATTCCGCTGGCGGTGTAACGTACACAGTGATTGGCGTTGATTTGGCCCGCCTGAAGCATGCCTTTACTGCCAAAAACCTCGCCGCGCACGTCGTAGCCATACACCGCCTGAAAGTTCGCCTCAGCAATCGCAATGGCACCGTTGTCGAAGCGAATAGTGACAACTGAGGTATCCAGCAACCCTTTATCTTTGAAGTCTGGGCGAACCAGTGCATCAGCCAGCGCATAGACTTCTACCGGCTTTGCGCCGTGGTTGAAGTGCAATAGCGTGTCAAAATCGTGAATGAGCGTTTCAAGGAAGATTGTCCACTGCGGAATCGGGGCGGGGTCATGCAGGCCAGGATCACGCGTCACCGATCGGCTGAGCTGCGTCGTGCCATTCTCACCGTTTTTTACCGCCGCAATTGCTGCCGCAAAACCCGAATCAAAGCGGCGATTAAAGCCCACCTGTAACACGACGCCAGCCTGTTTTGCCGCCGCGATGGCGCGATCAGCCTCTTCCAGCGTGACCGCCATCGGCTTTTCACAGAACACATGTTTGCCGGCATTGGCTGCGGCAATCACCCACTCAGCATGGGTCCTGGCCGGAGCAGCAATCGCAATAGCGTCGATTTCATCGTCCTGCAGCAGCGCATGCAGATCGCTGTACGCTTTGCTGATTCCAAGGCGGCTGGCGAGCTTTTCCGCCGCGCCAGGAAACGGATCGGCCACCGCTGCAAGGGTAGCGCCAGGCACACGCCAGGCCAGATTTTCAGCATGGAAGCTGCCCATGCGACCTGCGCCAATTAAACCCACGCGCACTGTTTGATGGTTCATAAAAACTCCTTATTATTTCGCTTTAGCCCAGGCGGGCGAGGGAGGGTTTTGATCATGTCGCTGCGCATCAGCGGCGAAACGACGGGATTTGGAGAGCATCAGCGGGAAGGCACCCTGAAAGTGCTCCATCAGCAGCCGGTTGCGGTTCATCATCGGGAAGCGTTGGGTAACGATAAGATTCGGTACGTACATTCAGGCGAACACATATATTTCCCTTCTCTGGCTGGATTCACATCACTGCATCCCCTGTTGCAAAGGGGATGCCAACCAAAATCCGGGAAATTTTGTGAGCGCTGGCACAGCTCCGGGTCACAAAATGGCAACAAAGTTTACATGTAAACTTAACATGTCAATAAAATGGACATTTAATCCAGCGGGAGCGGACGGTGAATCAGCAACGACTATTAAGAGATGAAAGTGATGCGATTTTCAGCCTGCCGGACAGAGAAGATGCGGCAAGCTGGGACGCGCTGTTATGGGAAAGCTGGCAGAGCTTTATACAGGGCGAACAGCCACCCGCAGTGCGGCATACCATCCTGCAGTCATGGCAGCGTTCGCAGCAGCATGGAATCAATCCGCATCGCTTTATCTACACCGCACCGCCAGCCAGTGAACTAACGGCCATTCTTGAGAGCAATGCCGAACTGATTCTGGTGGCGCGCAGCATTATGGAAAATTTGCTCGCCTATAACCCGGATGGTCACATTAACCTCACCGATGCGCAGGGCGTTACGCTGCATTTTTGCGGTGCCGACCTCACGCCCGTTGGCAGCATTCTGCGTGAAGAGGTTCTGGGCACAAACTGTACTGCGCGCTGCCTGATTGAACAGCGGCTGGTGTACGTGCTGAGCGGAGAGAACTGGAAGTTTGATCTGCGTAAACGCCGCCGACAGTGTGCTGCGGCACCGGTCCGCGATGCCGGTGGCCAGTTGATTGGTGTACTGACACTTACCGCCACGCCGGAGAATTTTAACGCCCACACGCTCGGTACGGTCCAGGCGGCAGCGGAAGCGGTCGGACAGCAGCTGACGCTACGACGCCTGCTGGCTGAACAGCAGTCCATTCTGGAGACGCTGAATGAAGGCGTCATTGTCTGTGATAAACAGGGCCGCATCAAAACGCTCAACCGTTATGCACGCCAGATTTTCAGCGGACTTGATCCCCGCGACTCCCCCATTGATGCGCTGCTGAAACCGCAGGGCGGATCGCTGCTGTCCATGCCTTTCTGTAATGACCTTGAGCTGCAGTTCAGGCCGGAAGGCCTCGCTCCCCTTTCCTGCCTGATATCGTTAATGCCCGCGCCGGATGGCGGGCGGGTTCTGTCACTGCGTGAAAATCAGCGTATCCGTGCCATTACGCGACGGGTAATGGGTGTGAACGCCAGTTACACGTTTGAGATGATTCGGGGCCATTCGCCGCGCCTGCAACAGGCGATCCACAAGGCACGCATCAGCAGTCGCACTGACAGCACAGTGCTGCTCAGCGGTGAAAGCGGCACCGGCAAAGAGTTGTTTGCTCAGGCCATTCATAATGCAAGCCCTCGCCAGCAGGAAGCGTTTATCGCCCTGAACTGCGGCGCATTACCGCGCGATCTGGTGCAAAGCGAGCTGTTTGGCTATGCCGATGGCGCCTTCACCGGTTCTCGTCGAGGCGGTTCCGCAGGCAAATTTGAACTGGCCGACGACGGAACCCTGTTTCTGGATGAGATAGGTGAGATGCCACTTGAAGCGCAAACCAGCTTATTGCGCGTTTTGCAGGAGGGCGAAGTGCTGCGTATCGGCGCAGCGCAGCCAGTGAAAGTGAATGTGCGCATTATCGTGGCGACCCACTGCAACCTGGCTGAAGCCGTGGAGAGAAACGCCTTCCGGCGCGATCTCTATTACCGTCTGAATGTGATTTCACTGGAAATCCCGCCGCTGCGTGATCGTCGCGAAGACATTCCGGAACTGGTGAACATCTTCATTCAGGCACTCTGCACGCGTCTGAAGCGTATTCCGCCTGTAGTCGTGCCAGGCGCAATGACCTGTCTGCAATCCTGGGATTGGCCGGGAAACGTGCGCGAACTGGAAAATGTGATTGAGCGTATCGTCAACCTGAGTGAAGGGTTAGAAATTACCCGAGCCGATTTGCCCGAATCGCTGCAGGAAGTAGCAGCCAGTGATGCGTCCGGAGAGATTCAACCTTCACTGCAAAATCTGGAGCGCATGCATATTTTACAGGTTGTAAGTGAACAACAGGGTAATCTGCGTCAGTCGGCGCAACTGCTGGGGATCTCACGAACGGCGTTATATAACAAGCTCAATGCCTGGAAAACCGACTACCGTGCTTTCAGAAAAAATGGTCCTTAGATTTTATGGTTCCGCATGGCGGCCATCAGACAGACGCATGTGCCGGGCTGAAACGCACGCTGACGCTGAACTCCGTTCTCTGTCAATCAACAGAGTTCAGCGCATGTGCATCCCAGGCCTTCATTGCGGATGATACCGCCGCATCAAGTTCTTCATCCGTTGCCCCATCCCGGGCTTCTGTCGACAGGCCGATCTCAAAGCTATGGAGAGTCAGCGCCAGAGCCCGCACGTCTGTATGGGAAGCCAGAAATCCCCGTTCTTTTGCACGCGTGACACATCGTAAAAATCCTGCCCGGGTCCGATCGCGTTGTGCTGTCAGTATCTCCCGTATGTGCTCGTTCGCAGGCGAACAGGTGTTTACGGATAGCGCAATCAGGCAGCCGCTGGGATGCCCCTGCTCTGTCTGCATCTTTGCGGAACCACGCAGTGCCCGTTCAATCGCATCACGCGGGTCAAGCGTGTCGTCCCACAGACAATCATTAACCTGCCCATAAGTCGCCATGTAGCATTCAACCACCTCTTCAAACAGCGCCTCTTTCGAACCAAACGCGGCATAAAAACTCGGTGCAGTGATGCCGTTACCAAGGTTCGACTTGAGCATGGCAAGCGACGTTGACTCGTAGCCGTGTTGCCAGAAAAGCGCCATCGCCTGGCGAATTGCCTCGTCCCGGTCAAATGTCCGTGGACGTCCCATCTGAGCCATATCCGCTCCTGTTTTCGATGACTGGAGATAAATACTAATCGATACATATGTACTTGACAAGCCGCAGGGCGGCCTATAGTTTCGAATATATATACCGATCGATATATATCAGGCAGCCCGTTATCAGACGGGTCTTCGCAGATTTTAAACGCTCCAGAACTTAAAAGGTTCCAACGTGCACGCCAATACCGCATTCAGTGAAACCACAACACAACGGGGTCTGCCCCTGGCTTCTCTGCTGGCATTTGCCATGACAGGCTTTATCGCCATCCTGACCGAGACCCTTCCGGCGGGTCTGCTTCCGCAAATCGGCGCGGGTCTTGGCGTTTCTCAGGTGATGGCGGGACAACTGGTCAGCATTTATGCGCTGGGATCGCTGCTCGCGGCCATCCCTTTGACGGTGCTGACCAGTGGATGGCGACGTAAAAAAGTGCTGCTGCTTGCCGTCGGGACATTCCTGATTTTCAACACCATTACCACCCTTTCGTCCAGCTACGGGCTGACGATGGCGGCCCGATTCATGTCGGGTGTGGCTGCGGGTCTTGCCTGGGGAATACTTGCAGGCTACGCGCGTCGCCTCGTTCCTGCTGAACTTCAGGGCCGCGCTCTGGCGATTGCGATGGTCGGAATACCGGTTGCCCTGTCGCTAGGCACCCCGGCAGGCGCATGGCTGGGCAGCATAATGGGATGGAGAGTGCCTTTTGGGATCATGGCAGCACTGGCCGTGATTCTCTTTATCTGGACATGGGTTGCAGTTCCTGATCTGCCGGGACAGCAGGCTGACCGTCGCCTGCCGGTCTGGCAGGTTTTCCGGATGACCGGCGTCAGGCCTGTTCTCGCGGTTATCTTTTTATGGATGACGGCACACAACATTCTTTATACGTTCATCGGACCGTTCCTGCAGCTGTCGGGGCTGGCCGGAAGCGTTGGGCTTATCCTGCTAATTTTTGGCATTGCGGCACTTGTCGGCATCTGGATTACCGGCATGATGGTGGATCGCCATCTGCGCCTTCTGGTTCTGCTTAGCCTTGCGGCACTGGCGGCAGTTTCTGTGGCGCTGGCGGCAGGCATGCGGGAACAGGTTGTGGTCTTTGTAGCCGTCATCGTCTGGGGATGGTCGTTTGGTGGCGCATCAACTCAGATGCAGACGGCTGCCGCCGATTCGGCAGGCAATCATGTCGATGTCGTTCAGGCGATGGTGACCACGGCATGGAATCTGGCTATCGCCAGCGGCGGCGTTATGGGTGGCCTGCTTCTCAATAATGCCGGTGCAGTCTCTTTCCCCTGGGCGCTGCTGGCCTTTATGGCTGTTGCGTTAATCATCGCCTGGCGTGCGAAACAACAGGCTTTCAGGCCCGGAGCCAGAGGCAGTTCAGTAAAATAGTGAGTTTGAGGGGCATCCGGAAGGGACGCCCCGTTCTGGCACCAGCCGCTTAAAACCTACTGCCCGAGCTGCGTCGTGTAATTAACGGGCACCCAGCGATAAGCATTACCCTCATGCTGAACATGGCCCAGGCCAGGGAAAGCGATATGCGCCGCAGCGACCCAGTAGCCCTGATCGGCAGCCTGTTTCAGTACCCTCTCCCGTGTAGCAATAGCCTGTTTCTGGTTTACATCAAAGTGGATGGCTACCTCAGGATCGGGCATCTGCACCGCGCTGGCATGGATGATATCTCCCCAGAGCACCAGCGTCTGTCCTTCACTCTCTACGCGATAAAGTACGCTGCCCGGCGTGTGGCCGGCTGTCGACTCTGCACGAATTCCTTCCGGTAATGTGGCGGGAGCGATAAACGTTTTGAGCAGCCCGGCGTTGATGACCGGGCGAAGCGTCCGTTCAGATTCTGCAAAAGTATGTGCCTGACTGGCTTCCACCCGGCTGACATTAGCCGGATTAAGCCAGAAATCGACATCCCGCTTATCCACGAATACTTCAGCTTTTGGAAAAGCCGGCTTGCCCGCACGCATCACACCGCCAGAGTGATCGGCATGGATGTGGGTCAGAAGCACAGCATCGATAGACTCTGCCGGATAGCCAGCCGCCGCCAGGTTGGTCAGCAGATGTCCGCCATTGTGACCGAAAAGCTCACCGGCTCCGGTATCGACTAAGATCCGCTTTTTGCCATCATCGATAACGAAGGCATTGATTGAGGTTTCGGCCTGCGGCGTCATCGTCTCTCTGGCCATTGCTTTGCTAAGTTTGTCCGGCGAAATGTGAGTCAGTAATCTATTCAGAGGAATGGTTACCGTGCCGTCGGAAACCGCAGTAATGCGCAACTTCCCTAATTTCATGCGGTAATAACCCGGCGCCTGCTGATCCAGTGCTGACGGCTGAACGGCCGCATGGACCGGACTGAACGCGATAAGTGAAGCAACCAGCATCAGTAAAATTTTCATCATTTCCTCTTCCTAAAGTTTCATCACAACGTGGGTGGCAGTATCCTGACTCAACCTGTATCACTCAAATTGATTAAACTGATGCTCACTATCAGAGAAAATGATTTTCATCGTATCGACCTGAACCTGCTGACGGTGCTGCTGGTTCTCAGGCGGGAAGGCAGCGTATCGCGTGCAGCTGAAAAGATGCATCTCGGTCAGCCTGCGGTGAGTAATGCCCTGGCCCGGTTACGGGTCATGTTCAGCGATCCACTCTTCGTGCGCACGGCGAAGGGCATGGAGCCGACCCCGCGTGCTGAGGCGCTGATCGCTGAGCTGGGGCCTTTAATGGCACAGATGCAGAACGTACTTTTTCAGCCAGCCTCCTTCACGCCCTCAGAGGCGACACATGTTTTTCGGCTGGGGATGAGCGACTGGGTTGAGCGCTGGCTGATGCCGGGACTGTATGCGCGCATCACGCGCACCGCTCCGGGCGTAACGCTTCAGGTCACGGCCAGCGATCCCTTCCGGGATGCTGAGCTGGTAGCACGTGGCGAGATCGATCTCGCCATTTCGGTCGGCGATAACACGCCCGCCACTCTGCGGCGCGAGAAGATCGTGTCACACCACTTTTGTACCCTGTGGCATCCGGAACAGCTTTCGTTGCCTGCGCCGCTGACGCTGGAGAATTACGTGGCGCATGATCATCTGCTGGTTTCTTATCGTGGGGCAACCTGGAGCGCTATCGATGACGAGCTTGCGGCCCTGGGAAAAGCACGTTCGATTCGCTACTTAACGCCGCATTTTTCCTCTTTGCCTCCACTGCTGGCGCGCACGCCCGCGTTAGCCACTGTTCCCGCCGGGCTGGCGGATGACTGGATAACCCATTACGGTTTATGCTCAAGCCCTGTGCCGGTGGTGACGCCTGAAATCGCCCTTTCGCTGCTCTGGCATAAACGCTTTGATAACGATATGCCGCTGCGCTGGCTTAGAGACGAACTGCGTAGCGTGATGACAGATCGGATCTGAGTCACTGCTCTTGTGGGAGGCTAAAACCTGCTTTGCAGATCATCCGCCCTGAACAAAGTCGAAAGGCCCATTTTGCAGAAAAATGGATTCTGAGAAGAGGATAAAATTTTGTCTGATTACCAGCTTGTTGAAACTGTTCCGTCTGTAGAGGATTTTTGCCGCTTACGTGTTATCTCAGGACTGACGCCACGTCCCGCCGAGGCTGCCCGTCTGGGACTTCCCAACAGCTGTTATGGTGTTCATATACTCTGGAAGGAAACCGTCATCGGAATGGGGCGTATCGTAGGCGACGGCGCGCTGAATATGGATATTGTCGATGTCGCCGTCGATCCCGCGCATCAGGGAAAAGGTCTGGGCCGCCTGATAATGGAAGCGCTGACAAAATGGCTCGATCAAAATGCCTGTGATGGGGCTTATGTCACGTTGATGGCAGATGTTCCGGAGTTGTACGAAAAATTTGGTTTCACACGAGTCAGTCCAGTGAGTGAAGGTATGGCAAGAATCTGGAAAAATACCAAAACGTCATAAATTGTCATGTCACCACAATGCAGCGGTAGCCTCACATCATTAAGCGCTGATTCAAATAGCACCATCTCTGGATTCTTTCAGGCTACTCTTTTTCGCTGAACCAGTCCTGAAAACCCGATATTGCGCCAGGCATTATGTCGCGTGCGCGTTCCATAATGATTGTTTCCGCGTTGCGTAAACCGTTCAGCGGTTGCGACGCCTCGCATAAAGCCAGAGCCATGTCAGAAGCATCAAGCATGGCCAGGTTGACGCCTACCCCGACAGGTGGCATCAGGTGAGCGGCATCTCCGATGAGCGTAATGCCCGGACGCGGCGCCCAGCCAAAGTCTACGGGCAGGCTATAAATCGGACGCCTGACATAATCACCGGTCGCGTTGATGACTGACTGCAGGGAAGCATCCCAGCCGTTGTAGCTGTTGCGCACATAGGCGGTAATGTCCTGCCGCAGGACTATCTCATCGATAAGATCCGCATCACGCTTCATGGCCGCATAAACGCAAATCCTTCCTCCCCCATTGCGTTGTGTTACCAGAGCCTCCCTGCCGCCAAAGCTGAAAGCGGTTCCTTTTCCTGCAATGCCATCAATCGCTTCGGAGGGTTGATTTATCCAGCCCTCAAAGAACGTTATACCTGTGTAACGTGGACGTTCCGGTGTCAGATAAGATCTGACCCGCGACCTGGCCCCATCGGCACCAATGACAATGTCCGCTTCATAGCGCCTGCCGTTTCTGAACATCAGCCCATGATTTTTTTCCAGGCCGTAGTCCACATAATGAAGCTTATGGCCCCACTGGATAGTTTCTGGTGAGAGCGCCCCAAGGAGAAGACTTTTTAGCTCGCCGCGATCGATCTCAGGTTTATCCATTTCGCCTTCCGGCGTGGGTATGTCGCCCTCAATTTCTCCGGTACGGTAGTTCAGCATCCGGCTTTCCTGATCCTCATGCCTCGCTATTTTGATGAACTGCTGGAGCAGTCCCGCCCGGCGCAGCGCCTCCTGACCACTGTCAGCATGTAAATCCAGTGATCCACCCTGATTCCGCTCAGAATCGCCAGACTCTTCATCAAACAGAGTGACGTTAAAGCCATTTCTCTGAAGTATGACTGCTGCAGTGAGGCCTGCAGGGCCTCCGCCAACGATGGCAATCGTGAGTCTGTCCGTCATGGTTTTTCTCTCAGGCGTTAAAGCGTATACTCTATAACCACAAAGTTGACATATCAACCCGGGTGTGGAGCAATTAATGAGTACCACTGAGATTTCAGACGAAGAGTGGCTGGCATGGCGTGGGTATCGCCGGATGGCAGCACTTATCACGGGGCGTATCGCCAGAGATATTAGTGAAGCCACCGGACTGTCCGATCAGGATTTCATGATCCTGATGGAACTGAGCAAAAGTCCAAATGAAGAGCTCCTTCAACGTGAGCTGCAGGAAACCATCGAATGGGACAAGTCACGGCTTTCACACCAGCTTTCGCGTATGTCTTCACGGGGACTTGTGCAGCGAAACCGCAACAGTCCATCAGGTATTTCGGTAGGAATTACTGATGCAGGTCGTCTGCTCCTCGACAAAGCCCGACCGGTTCATGCTGCAAGCGTGCGACGACATTTTCTCGACTTATTATCGCCAGATGACCTCCCTGAACTGATCGCTATCAACGAGCGGTTGCGACAGTCAGGGAGTCATTTTATAAAATGATGCGATGGACTTTATCTTCTGCAATGCCGACTGCTGAAATGCTCTCTTTACTCGCTGAAACTCAGTATCTCGCCCGGCTACTGCTCAGTCGCGGAAAAAACGCTGGCGGCGGCAGGGCTTCCGGAATAGCTGTCTCAGCGTTCAGCATATGCAAAAACGACTCCGCCCAGTGATGGCTGTTGTGCATATGCAGGCCTTTCATCAGACGGGCATGCAGACTTCGCCGTTCATGTAACGGCATCTGCAGGGCGCGATGCACCGCACTGGCCATGGCGTCAGGATCATAAGGATTGACGATGATGGCTCCCTCCATCTGCTCGGCTGCACCGGCAAACTGCGAGAGGATGAGCACGCCGGGGTTTTTCGGATCCTGCAGGGCGACATACATTTTTGCCATCAGGCTCATGCCCGCCATTAACGGCGTTACCAGCGCAACGCGTGAGGCACGATAAAGTCCGGCCTGCTCTTCCCGGCTGTAGGCATGAGTCAGATAGTTCACCGGATACCAGTTCATTGTGCCATGCACGCCATTCAGCTCGCCGCACAGTGCTTCCAGCGCATGGCCAAGTTCAGACGCATCATGTGCGTGTCCGGCTGCCGGAGGGGCCAGCTGCAACAGCGTGATATTTTTCTGGTAGCAATCATGTCTTCTTAACAGTACTTCCAGGGTGCTGATGCGGTAAGGCAGACCTGAACTTTCATCAAGGTGACCGCCGCTGAGCACTGTGTTCTCTGGCAAACTTTCGCGGCACTGTATCTCCATGTAAGTGCAGCTATTGCTCTCGCGCAGACACTGCACATCGTCAAGATCAATTCCCACCGGGAACACACCCACGCGGATAATCCGTCCATGAATACGGAAGCTTTGCGCCTCCAGTTTTTCCAGTCTGAATTCGCTTTCCAGCCAGACGAGGAAGTTATTCATATCCTGCACGGTCTGAAAGCCAATCAGGTCACAACAGAGTAATGAGTCAGTGAGCCAGCGCCATTCGGGAATAGTTTCAAACATTCTGCCCGCCGGGAATGGCTGATGCAGAAAAATACCCACTGAGTTGGTCAGCCCTTCTTCCCGAATATAAGAAGCACAGCCAAGCAGGTGATAATCCTGAATCCAGATAACATCGTCGGGTGTGGCATTTTCACAAATGGCGCGCGCATAGGCTTTATTAATATTTTTATATTCCTGAAAGCCGCTGGTGGAAAATCGGGCCATGTCCGGACGCTGGTGAAAAACAGGCCAGAGTCCTTTATGAATATAGTTGTGGTAACCCTCATTCAGCTCGCCCGGCGTATACGGGAAGGTCACGGTGTCATACTGACCTGCCTGCTGCACAGCATAAGGTCTCGACGCATCGTGAGGTATCACTGTGCTCTCACCATCCCAGCTAATCCACAAGCCTCCCTGACGTGAAAGTATGCCTTCATAAACGGCAGTAAGCGTCGAACGTTGACATTGATTATGAGAAACAAGCATAAGGCCTGACATGGTGTGTTCCTTAAGAACCCGCTGCGGAGAGGCAACATTGCCTGGCAGCGAGCCGCTATTGATCGGAGGTCGGATAATAAACTGGATAAAACCGCTCATCTGCATGCACCTGGGCTTAATGCCGGCTGGCGCTTTTGGCACAAATCGGGTCGTAAGCTCCTTCGTGCAACTTCGTTACGTAGACGCCAGGCAGTGAAGGAAAAGCCATAAATCCATTGCGTTCAAAGAAATCCGGCACAGGCTCACCCATCGCAATGATGCTCCGGCAGCCTCTGGCGCCTGGATGAGTCAGACAGCAGTGCAGCAGCCATGAGCCAAGGCCGATAAAACGATATTCCGGCGAGATGTACAGATTGCGGATTACCCAGGTCTCCGCCATATCGGTCACCACGCGGGCAAAACCAATCTGCCGGCCATTGCGATACAGTCCAAAACAGAGGCTGTTGTTCAGCGCCAGAGTCAGGGATCGGGTATCCGGTATCGATTCGCCCAGCCACTGTGAGATCAGCCGAGTGTTCAGCAGTGCCGGATCGGTGCTGGCCTCTATGGCATCTCTGAACCATTTGCGGGGTGAAATAAGGCGAAGGCGCTGCTGCTCAGCAAGATCAGCCACTGCAGCATCGCTGCATCCCGGTAATGAATGGGGCTTGTTAATGAATTTCATCCACGGCTTCCCTGAAGATAGGCGCATCAGCGCCCGGTCCGTTAATTAAACCGATCGGCCTGTAAAAAAGGCGTAAAAAGAGGCAGATGAAATGTAAAAACGCTGCAAAGCATCCGCCGCTTTAGCATTACCAGGCGGGGATGGCGCGGAAAATCAGCGAGTTGAATACGGGGAACATACGACGTTAAATAGGGTGAAGGCGGGTTACGGATAAACCCGCCTTATAAGCGGGTTTTAAAAATGCGTGGCCGGGCCGTTTTATTGCAGAAAAACAGAACTTAAAAATCTCTTATTCATTCAGTGCTGAGCCATCATTGTCTGAAATGATACGCCGTTGAAAAATTTGACCTCTCCCACTTTTTTAAATCCCAGTTTTTCATAATAGGGAACGGCAAAGAGTGAGGACCGTACACTGATTTCTGAACGCAGCATCGGAGTCACCCGCTGCCAGAGTGCCTTCGCCACCCCTTTACGCTGAAATTTCGGATGCACAAAAAGGTATTTCACTAAATTGCTTTCGAAAACGGTGAGTACACCTGTTACCTCACTTTTTTCCACGGCAATCAGCCAGAGATAGTCATCTGAAACGATCAACCGCTGGAGCACATCAGGTTTTATGCTCTCGATAAACCATTGCGGACAGGGCTCCATCTCTGAAAAGTTACATTGCACCGACACCTCATGTATCAGCTTACTGATGCTCTTCGCATCTGACGCAATCGCGTCCCGGATTTCCATTCTTTTTTCATTCCCCCTGAACCGGAGCTATTTACTATCAGAGCAAAGTCACCTTGCCCTGGAAAATCACCGGCCCGGATGGCCCGCTGAGTTTCGATCCCCCTACCGGCTCCAGACTTACCGCCAGTACCGTCTGATTATTCAACTCTCCCGGCGGCAACCGGAAAGCGTTGCTGTCGGTGTGATCGATCAGTCCCAGCGATTGTGGCGCAGCACTGCCCCGGATCAGCCAGAGCTGCAGGGCTTTATCCTCAGGCAGCGTGATGTTCAGCGCGGCGACCTGAATGAGTGACGCTGACTTATCCAGACTCACCACAAACTGTGCATTCGGCTGCGCGCCGCTGAGTACCGCAATCGGCTGCAGGGAATGCGGGGCATCCGGCTTAATCACCTGGTTGTATACGAGGATGCCCGCCATTGCCGCCGCCAGCCCCCAGCCGAGCCAGAAGCCAGGCTGCCTGCGGATTGATGTCGTGCCAGAGCCACCAGCGTTACGGTTAAGGTCCTGCACAATCCGTGGCCAGACCGCAGCGGGAGGCATAACGTCGTGGGTGAGAAGATCGATGCCGCTGAATGCTTTCTGCCAGCGCAGCACCTCTGCGGCGAAAACAGAGTCGTCATTAAGGCGTTTATTCAGCCGGTGACGTGTCACATCGTCGGTAAGACCCAGCACATATTCCGCCGCAGTGAGATCATGGTGTTCCTGAGCAGTCATAGGCCTATGCACTCCCGAAGGTGGATTAACGCGCGACGGATCCAGCTTTTCACCGTACCTTCAGGCTGGCTCATGGAGAGTGCAATCTCACTCTGTGAGAGGCCGCGATAGTAGGCGAGCGAGATGCTCTGCCGCTGTTCTGAAGGTAAGTGCGCCATGCAATGCTGAAGGCGACGCGCCTCCGCATGGCTCCCATCCGATGCTAGTGGCATCTGGAAACCCGCTTCCGCTTCGCTGATTTCATCCACCGAACAGCATCGATTTTCATGCTTGCGCAGGAAATCAATCGCCCGATTTCTGGCGATGTGGCTGAGCCAGATATGCGGTTCACTGCGCTTATCGTCGTAATAATTTGCCGACTGCCAGATATGGATGAAGGTGTCGTGCAGGATCTCTTCTGCCCAGTCACGTCGTCTGACCATCCGCAGGATGATTGCATAAAGTCGGGGCGACAGGACGCGGTAAAGCTGCTCAAGAGCAGCTTTGTCACCACAGGCTATCTGGTTCATTAAGTCGGCCTGAATGTGAGGCACATTTTTTGTCATCGGCTTCCCTGTAAATGGTGTAGCCACGCAATCTGTGGCCACACTCAGTATAGGTAACGCTTTATGGCATCAGTACGGTATCGATAACGTCAATCACACCGTTACTCTGGTTCACATCATAGGTTGTGATACTGGCAACATTGCCCTGCGCATCTTTAAGCTGAATGTTGTGCGGACCGTTCGCCATCACCCAGAGCGATTCGCCATTGACGGTTTTCAGCTCGGCTTTACCGCCACCGGCTTTGATTTTTTTCTCCAGCGCTTTCATATCCAGTTTTCCTGCGACCACATGATAGGTCAGCACGCTGGTGAGTTTTTGTTTGTTCTCTGGCTTAAGCAGGGAGTCGACGGTGCCCTGTGGCAGCTTTTCAAAGGCGGCATTAGTTGGTGCAAACACAGTGAACGGCCCTTTGCCTTCCAGCGTCGGGACCAGTCCGGCAGCTTTAACGGCGGCCACAAGCGTAGTGTGGTCTTTCGAGTTAACGGCATTCTCAACAATATTTTTCGACGGGTACATGGCAGCACCACCGACCATCACCGTGTCGCTGTTCATGCTGGCCGCGTAAGAGGCGCCGCTGAAGACTAAGGCAGAAAAAATCAGAGTTGGCAGGAATGGTTTCATTTTCACTTCCCCTATTGAGTTAACGGACAGGGCCAGAGTGCCCTTATCTGTTAATACGAATGAGGGAGCAAAACGGATGCAAAAAAATTTAATTTTTTTTGAGCTGGGGGTTCAGGCTGAAGTGATACGTGATGAACCCTCAAGAGGAGGGCTCATCATAAACAGGTATTTAAATGCGGAAGGCATTCACTGCTTCACGCAAAGAGTGCGCCTGGGCTGAAAGTGATTGGGATGCGGAAGAGGATTCCTCAACCAGCGCGGCGTTATTCTGCGTGACGCCATCCATCTCGTTTACTGCGATGCTGACCTGTGAAATGCCCTGCATCTGTTCAGCAGAGGCCAGTGAAATGTTATCCATCGCAACGGCAAGTTTTCCGACCATTGCATTGATATCCAGAATGCTCTTGCCGGTTCCGGTTGCTACGACGACACCACTTTCAACCTGCGCCACAGCCTCTTCAATCAAATGTTTAATATCTCTGGCTGCCGTAGCACTGCGCTGAGCCAGCGTCCTGACTTCACCTGCGACAACGGCGAAACCACGACCCTGCTCGCCCGCTCGTGCGGCTTCGACCGCAGCGTTAAGCGCCAGGATGTTGGTCTGAAAGGCAATCCCTTCAATAACAGAAGTGATATCCCGGACTTTCACCGCGCTTTTTGAAATATCATTCATCGTCTCTGACATGCGCTGCATATCGTGTTCACCCGAACGTGCCAGCGCAGCGGTTTCGCGGGCTGAATCCGCGGTCTGCTGTGCGCCCGCTGCATTACTTTTTACCGTGACGGTAAGCTGCTCAATACTGGCAGCGGTTTCCTGCAATGCGGCGGCCTGCTGCTCTGTGCGGGAAGAGAGTTCGGTGTTGCCCTGTGAAATTTCATCAGCGGCCATCGCGACCGAAGCGGAAGAGTCTTTGATATGCGAAACCAGGTTGCGCAGATTGTTCTGCATGCTATCCAGGGACGCCATCATGCTGACGGTATCGCCCTGACGAAGGGTTACGGTCGTCGTCAGATCACCCGCCGCAATCGCAGCGGCCAGGCCCTGCGCATGAGAAGGTTCGCCACCCAGCTGCACCTTAAGCCAGCGGGTAATCAGGGCGCTCATCACAAATCCCATAATGACAAATAGCGTCGTCAGGCCAGCCAGAGTTATATAGACACCGGAGAGCGCCTGCGTCGACGTTTCCGCCGTTTTACTCGTGACCCTCGCCTGATAATCAACCATCCCATCCACCGCAGTGCGGTAATTAGAAAGCGCAGGAATCAGTTCGCCACGAAGTTTTTCAGGGAACTGAACGGCATCAGGCATAAACAGGTTTTTCTCTGCCTGCTGAAGCGGTCCCGTTGCGACTTCAATTTTATTCAGTTGTGTGGAGGCCTCTTCAACTTCAGCAAGATTGATCCCAGGAATATTTTTGGCACCGTTGATCAGTTCCCGGAAATGCGCAGTGGTACTGTCGCTGTTGGTCTGCAATGCAAAGAACTGCGTTTTTAGTTTCTCCTCTGCCTGAGGCTGGTTGCCTGAAGCCACGGACAGTAAAAGTGCCGTTTGCTGAGTTAAGTTGTCTTTGAGCGTCTGGAGAGCCTGAAGATCACCCAGTCGCGCCCGCGTTAATTCCTGCTGATCGCTGGCCGTGTTGAGTTTAAATCCGGCAAAGCCCGTCACGAATACACCCGTTAAGATGACAGCCAGGAATGCTCCGGTGAGCATGCCGCTTAATTTCATTTTCCTGTTCCGATACATAGAAGACCTCACGTCTGATTTGTTGGGTTATCACCGACGTTCCGTATCTATGGCTCGCTGGTACTTAATCAGGTTATCGGCAGCGGGCAAGGGAATTGCAGTAATGAAACGTATCAGATGCGACGATTCTTATATGACGCAAAGAGGCAGGAGACTGACTTATGCCAGCAGCAGGCGCTGCGAGCATTATTTGATAAAAGAGCCGGCATTTATTTAGCTGCTCTGTTCCAGGGCATTCTTTGCAGCAGAGTCGCCATCCCGCAGAAGCCACTGACTCCGGAGAAAACTAATCCTGCGCCGACAAACCCTGAGAGCAAAAAGAGTCGGCTATCCACAGCGTATCCCGCTATCACACCCAGAAGAATAAGAATGCCTGCGGTAATATGAACCTGTCTGATGACGGGCAAAGGTTGTTTTTTATCTTCAACAGTCGGGAGTGCGGCGCCCTTCCACGCATTAATACCCCCTGACATCAGGAACACTTTCCCGGAACTGACCGCTTTCATGAGTTCGTCAGCATTATTGGAGGTTCGCATGCCTGCCTGACAGTGAAAAATCACGGGCTGCTCGCCTGAACCTTCGACAGTTTTACCTGTGGTGATTTCTGTCAGCGGCAGAGAGATCGCTTGCGAAATGTGTTCTCTCAGATAATCAGTACGATCGCGGATATCGACCAGAACCGCCCCCTCTTCGATGAGCTGACTGGCTTGCAACGGCGAGAGTGTCTCTGGCTTCATTTAAAATCCTCCGGGCAGTAAATCTCTTTTAACGTGGACACCACTTTTTTGACCGCGTCGTCTTTAATGAAATAGTTCACCCTTTGCGCCACCCTCGAAGACTCAATCAGACCGTCCTCTTTCATTTTCGCCAGATGCTGAGACGTGGCAGAAGGCGTCAGGCCGCTCTGCTGCGCCAACTCCCCTGACGATGTGCCGGGATTTTCGATAAGGATGCAGAGGATCAAAAGCCGATTGCTGTTACTCATGGATTTAAGCAACGTCGTGGCCAGCGAAGCGCTCTCCTGCAACCGGACAAGCTGACTGTTTTTCATTTTATTACTTTAGCGTTTTCTAAATTAAGTAAATACTAAAATAGGCGTAAGCAAGATGCAATGATTATTTTTGGATGTCACCGGGACGCAAAGGAGTTTGTAAGCAAACAGCTCGAATTTTGGGAGAGTGTATTGCGCCTTCACTGGCTACATCCGCCAGACAAGCGGTGAATCTGCTGGAGGTTTCACCGCATTGCTGGATGGGCGCTTGCCGTGGCACTGGTAAAAGATCCTTATCGCAATGGCATGTGAAGCAGAGGTTGAAGACGCTCCGGCGCATTTTAACTTTGGCGTGCTGCTATCTGGCCCGCCTGCAGTGAAGAGCAAAAATGCTCAATATCACTGACTACATCAGTAAAATCAGCTTCAGGAAAAGCCTCGACAGCAATATGTATATTGTGAGTTTTTGATAATTTTTATATTTCTGGAGACGACCTATACCGCCCTGACGATAGCCATCACGAACCCATCCCACCCTTTTTCACCCACGCGCCGTAGCATCAAGACGCTTATCTTCTGAGATCATCTGGATAAATTTTCGCAGGCCTGTGACATTGGGATCATAACTTTCAGAATCAATGACGTTGCCGCCGCGCACCGTGTTGTCACCGACGATGACAGTGCCAGGGTGCGACAATCTCATTGCCCATTCAAGATAATGTGGATTATTCACTTTATCGGCGTCGATAAAAATCAGGTCAAAGGGAGCTTCAAGGGTAGGTAAAACATCCAGCGCTGCGCCAGTGAGCAAGATGACGCGCTCCGTAAGCCCGGCATTGCTTATATTCTGGCGGGCCACTTCAGCATGATGTTTATTGAACTCAATCGTCGTCACGCTTCCATGTGGCGGCAGAGCCCTGGCCATCCATAGGGTGCTGTAGCCGCCAAGCGTGCCTATTTCAAGAACGCGGACAGCACGTGACATTTGAATAAACAGGGATAGCATTTTGCCCTGTAAAGCAGAGACATCGTGCGTGGGTAATCCCTGCTGTGCGTTGTTATTAAGAGCATTAATCAGTTCAGGATCCTGTGGTGCGAGTTTCTCAGAAAACCAGGCATCTACCTGTGACCATTTATCTGAATCATGCGAGGGATAATCAGGCGTTCTCATTTGCTTTTATTCTCCATAAAAGGCTCTTAAAGAGCTTACACGCTTTTTATTGCGGCTGCCTGACAGCCCGAATCAGGCATCTGCAACGCAACTAATGAGTTGAAAGCAAAGTTAACAATGAGCGCGACGTCTCATGAGCTGTCAGCGAAAAAAGGAAAGAACGCATTGCATCCCGATCCTCCACTATGCCATTTTGATGGTGGAAAGAGGCTGGATACCTTAGTTGGTTACTGCATAAAAACATCAAAAGAGACGTCTATAAAGGACATGATATGCCTGGTATAACGCTTACACTGTCTGGATTAAGTAATAAAAAGTTAACTAAAGAGTGCGTACTCCTGGCGACTCAGATCACATGTGAAGTTTTAAAAAAAAATAGCTTTGAAACGATGGTCATAGTACGGCACGTCGATAACGATGACTGGTTCATCGATGGCAAGAGCCTGACTGAGTGGGGAAAAAACTCTTTCAGACTTGAAGTGACTGTTGTGGATGAAACCTGCAGCAAAGATCAGAAGGCGGCGTACCAGAAGGCTATCTACCAGGCAATGGAACGGACTATTGGTAATTTGCACCCTCAATCTAATGTACACATTATTGATTGCAAGGCCGCATCGTATGGATACACAGGCATAACGCAGGAATACAGATATCAGCATAAAGATGAATTTTACTGAATTTAGTTCTGATAGAGATTGAGTAAATAGAGTTTGATGCTTGCTCTGAAGGTCAGTGCCCCCTGGTTGTGTAAAGCGGGCACTGGTTCTCACCGCAACCCTCAAGGTTGTGAGCTGACAATTTCCCCCAAAAGCTTCAACCATTAATCACCTGTGAACTATCGCCCTCAAAATACCGCACGACATTCTCAAACGCCGTTCTGAAATAGAGTTCATAGCTGGCCTTCTCGACATATCCCAGATGTGGCGTACAAAGGACATTCGGCATTAGCAGGTAAGGATGCTGCGTGTCGTAGAGCGGTTCTTCTTCATAAACATCCAGTGCCGCAAAGCCGGGCCGACCCTGTTTCAGGGCGTTAAGCAACGCGCCTTCAGCCACAAGCTCAGCACGACTGGTATTCACGAATAACGCATCTTTTTTCATCAGCGCAAGATCGGCTGGCGTAATGTTGCCTTCCGTGGTCGCCACCAACCTCTGGTGCACGGTTAACACATCACTTGTGGCGAAAAATTGCTCGCGACTCTCAGGTACCTTCCATCCGTGAGTACGCGCCTCTTCCTGTGCTCGCAGACTTCCCCATACTTGTACCTGCATTCCAAAAACGGCCGCATAGGATGCGATACGTTTACCTATTTTCCCGTAACCTAAAATGCCGATGACCTGGATATTAACCGCTGAGCCGATTTCTGTTTGCCAGTGCCCCTGTTCCATTGCATTCACCGACGAGACTAATTTCCTGCGGGAGGCCATGATCAACAGCCAGGTTAACTCAGCAGGCGCAACCGGGGAGCCAGTCCCTTCTACAATGGCGACACCCGCTCGTGTGCAGGCATCAATATCGACATTTCTGGCAAGCTTGCCCGTCTGACTGATTAATTTAAGTTTTGGTGTGCGACGCAGAAAGGCTTCATCGATCACGGTTCTTTCCCGGATTAAAATTAATGCCTCGGCAGAGGATAACTGATGATCAGCCATCGAATCCTTGCTGAGATCGCCTAATGCTGAGCACTGAAATTTTTCATTCTGCTGAAGAAAATCTAGCTGCTGAGTGGCAAGCTGATAATCATCTGGAATCACAATATGAATGGCCATCAAAAACCTCTATTTTGTGGTACTTCCGAAAACCATTAATTTCAGTCAATCACGTTATAGCATGCTCATGGCTTCCTGACTCTGAACCCCATGTCCGATACGCGCCCATAAGCACAGGCACGGCGCGATGCACGGCCCTGAATTCTGCTACTACAATTTAATGAAAAGTTAGTTTTAGCCGATAACGATAATTAGCACTGGATTATGTTCTCAACAGCATAAATTTTATAGTGATCGCCTGGCAATATTATTGAGCTGACAATGTTAAGGTGCGCTTAATATATTCATGTTACGAAACATTTTTCCTCAGCAGGTAATATCAGGAAACACAAAATAAAAAACAGCCCTACACCTTCTTGCTTAATTTTATAAAGCCTGAACTCTGCAGAACTTCTGTTAACAGGCTGAAAGCTATGTATTTACAGGAATAAAATGAAACAGGGTGTGAAGAATGACGAGCCGCGTGAACTTTTGCAGCAGCGTATTAAAAGAGGAGAATTTCATCCATTTTTCCAGCCGATAGTTTCACTGGAAGATCTGCGTGTGATGGGATTTGAAATGCTGGCGCGGCACATTTCGCCGGAGGGCACGATCACGCCTCCGGCAGACTTCATTCCGGCTATGGAACGAGCGGGTTTACTGGACGAACTGATGCTCAGTCTTATGGTTCAGGGTTTCAAAACGGCGGCAACGTGGCCTGAACAAAATTTTTTGTCGATGAATGTTTCTCCTTCTCAGCTTGATGGCAGATGTCTGGCTGAAACGATAAGAAAAACTGCCAGACAGTCTGAGTTTGATCTGGCACGGCTAAAGATTGAGATAACCGAAACAGCCCTGTTAAATGACATAGATACAGCCCGAAAAGAGATTGAAACCTTGTCAGAGATGGGCTGTACGATTGCACTGGATGACTTTGGTACAGGCTATTCGAGTCTCGCCTGGCTGATTCAGTTACCTGTAAACACCCTAAAAATTGATAGCAGCTTCATTCGATCCATGCTGGACAAAAAAGACAGCCGCAAAATTATTTCCAGTGTGGTCGGGCTGGGCCGTAGCCTGGATATGGATGTCATTGCTGAAGGGGTTGAAACGGATGAGCAGGCTGAAATGTTACGGGGAATTGGTTGTTTATATGCGCAGGGCTATCTGTTCGGAAAGCCAGTTTCAGCCACAGAAAGCGGCTTAATGCTCACCACAGCCACTGATAAAGGTTTTAACCGACGGGTTGCGCGGCTTTCTCTCGATCAGCGAGCCCATCAGATATCATCCATGTATGCTGTTCCCGGCACATCCATTTGCTTTCTGGATCCAGATCTGGTGATTGTGGATGCAAGTGACACGTTTGCCGAAAGGGTCGGCTGGGCCCCGCATGACCTTATTCATAAATATATTTATGAAGTGATCCCGTCACAGGCCGACAAATTACTCTGGCTGCAGGAGTTCCGCAAAAAAGGACTTCCCTATCCTCCTTATGAGGTGGTACTGCCTGACGGTTCGTCGGATCTTGTCATGGTGACGCGAGTGGAAGATGAGGCAAAAGAGTTACTGGGTTTCTGCGTGTTTGGGGTCAAACTGAGCAACCGTGATGGCACTGACAAAAACTGATATTAGCGCTTCATCCTGCTTTCGGATTCCATTCATTCCGGCTCAGCCTGAACAGCATGCTGGCAGGCGCATTTTCGACATCATGAATATCCCGAACATGCCTGAGTCCGGCTTTGATCAGAACGTTTTGCGAAGCCAGGTGATTCGCCCTCACAACAGCAGATATCTCAGGCAGCTTTAACGCATTGAATCCATACCCGACCGCATAGTTCGCAAACTCCGTCGCAAGCCCTTTTCCCCAGGATTCAGTTGAAAACCGATAACCCAGATTGTTGATCGTGATATCGGCAAAGTTTCTGATGCTCAATCCGCCAAAACCAATGATTCTGTCAAGATTTTCCCGGAGCGAGATAGCCCAGGTGCCGAAACCATGGGATTCCCAGTGGTGGATCGCGCGGGACAGGACATCCCGTGAATGATGAATATCCTGATGCGGACCGGCGGGATTAAACGTGTTCGTCGCAGGATCGCCATAGATTCTGAAAAGATCATCGGCATCTGATGGCGTGATCGGGCGAACGAACAACCGCATAGTGTCTGGCTGCAAAGGAAGCTCCTGAATTCAGTTTAATAATCTAACCTGGATGTTTTATCGCGTTAACAGGCGCGCGTCACGACATTAATTTCGCAACTGACCAGCCTGTTGGCAGCGCGATATCCATAATTTCACCGGACTTTAGTCCCAGTAAGTCAAATTAATCGACACTGCTGCTATTCTGCATTAATAGTCCTTACACCACCCCGCAACACATAAAGACAGCCTGCCAATAATAACTTAAGTCAATTTGAAAAATATTTCATATCCAGCTGAAGATATCGTGATTTTTGTCGAAAATATAACAAGTGAATAAGAACAAAACGGAAGAAGTAATGAAAGGAATTCAACCCTGCCTGTCAGGGCAACCTCAATTTATTAAAGAGCCTCGCGGCACTGGAACAACTATGAATCGCACTATTTCAGGAAGTCGTCACTTCCGGAACGTGACTCACAGCCTAACGGAGAGGTCACACGTTGATGACCTCCTGCCGACGTGGACGTTCAACATTAAGGGAAATGACTAATGAGTATCGTTTATATCCCTGCCCTCATCCCATTACTGATGAAAAATGAGAATGAGAAGGGAAGTCCGCTTACAGAGGATGAGGTCAGCCACATCCGCGATAATGCCACCTGTATCGAAGTGCCACGTGATGTTGCCTTCACCATGGCTGAATGCCGGGGTTATTTTGATATCAATCCTGAACATTGCTGGCCGGAATGGATCGCGTACCGGAGTAAGAATTTGCAGTCTGCTGACAGTAGTTATCAGAATATTCAGGTCGGTACATAATCTCTTTTAATTCAGACCTTGCTGCCGAGTTCTTCAGAAATCGCCTGGGCTGTCGCCACCACTCTGGCCGTAAGGTTCTTAGTGCCAATCAGTTGCAGCTTCGCTGTCGGCAGCGAGACCGATACCGCATAAGGTACGCGCTGTTGAATATCAAACACAGGCGCGGCAATGCAGGTGACGCCCAGTTCATTTTCTTCGCGATCCATCGCGGTGCGCTGCTGAAGAATATCGTTAAGTTCCTGCTGCATCTCAGGCAGCGTGGTAATGGTATTTTTCGTCAGTTGCTGAATCGTATCCTGATGAGTTTGCCAGTATTTAAACAGGTACTCTTCGCTACCCCAGGCCAGGAAAATTTTGCCCATTGCCGAACAGTACAGCGGCATATGCTGACCGATATAGGCGCGGGTGCGCATCATGCCCGTCGTCGGCTCTAATTTATTGATGAGTACAGCATGGTCATCTTCACGGCTGGAGAAGTTCACAGTTTCACCGACATCCAGATTCAGTTTTTCCAGATGTTGCCCGGCAACGTGAATAATATTAAGCGATGACAGCGCCTTCTGACCGATGGAAATAAACTTGGTGGTTAAGCGATAGCTTCCGGGGGAAGGTGCCTGGGTAACGTATCCACTGCTGTGCAACCCCTGCAGAAGGCGGTGTACGGTGCTTTTGTTCATGCCGGACAGTTCAGAAAGATGGGCCAGCGGGCAACCGTTAGGATAATTACTCAGCAACTCAATTAATTGCAGGCCACGAAACAGGCTCTGTGTCCCTGATGGCTTTTCGCTCTTCGTATCCTTTTCTTTATCCACTTTAACCGCCATCAACCTGCCCTCTCCGTTTTTTACTGCCTGCACGCGCTTTCGCATGATGTTAACTCATGACATACCTGCAGGGAATCTTAAGCTTTTTTAGTGTGGCTGGACACGTCGGTTACGTCCTGACAGAAATGCGCCGTTCATCACAAATTCAAAACAATATTTTAACCTGCTGTTTCTGCTGCATAAATATCCATGCTGCTTCTTTGCTTTTCCCCCGCGTCAGGAATAGTATTTTTTGGAATGCTATTTCACATGTTGAAATCAGCAATGAGCGGTCGCCGCTCTTGCTGTCGATACTCTTCAGGCGTCACGGGAGGCAGGTATGCAACCTCATCCGGATAAACCGGTTCTTACACTCAGCCATATCACTAAGCGCTTCGGCGGTAACGCCGCGGTTAACGATGTGAGCCTGGAGGTCTTCCCCGGCGAAGTGGTGGCGCTGTTGGGGGAAAACGGGGCGGGTAAATCCACGCTGATCAAAGTGCTGGCTGGCGTGTACACCAGCGATGAAGGGCAAATGACCTTTCAGGGCAACGCCATAGCATCCGCCGCCGCGCTGAAAACCGCAACCACCCAACCCATTGCGTTTATTCATCAGGATCTTGGGCTGATTGAGTGGATGACCGTGGCGGAAAATATGGCGCTGGTCATGGGATTCAGCCGCCGTTTTGGGCTGGTTAACTGGCGGGCGGTGCGTGAACGCGCACGCCTGGCCCTGGAAGAAGTGGGGATTCAGCTGGATCCCGATGCACGCGTCTTTGAACTGTCGCGCACGGAGAAGTCGCTGCTGGCGATTGCCCGTGCCGTGGCGGTAAACGCGGAAGTGCTGGTGCTGGATGAACCGACCGCCTCGCTGCCTGCCAATGACGTGCGTCATCTGTTTGGCGTAATCGAACGCCTGAAAAGCCGCAACGTCGGCATGATTTATGTGACACATCGCCTGGATGAGGTGATTGAGATTGCTGACCGTATCTGCGTGATGCGTGACGGTAAACGCGTGGCGGAGGGTGTCACGGCAGATTACAAGCTTCACGATCTTGTCGAAATGATTGTAGGCGAAGCGCTGGAAAGCAATCAGCGTCTTGCCCTGCCTGAGGCGCGCCCGCCTGTGCTGATGCTGGATCAGGTGTGCATTGATGAAGTCGGTCCGGTCTCTTTCAGCCTGCAACCCGGCGAAATGCTGGCACTGGCAGGACTGCGCGGTGCCGGTCAGGAGGAGATTGGCCGGATGCTGTTTGGTCTGAAGCAGTCCACCCGCGGGCAGGTGATTTTCCGCGACAAACCCTGCCACTCGCGCTCTCCGCGTGATGCGATGGCCGCAGGCATCTCGTTTGTGGCGGGCGACCGCACCGGCGAAAGCCTGGTGATGTCGATGAGCGTGCGCGAGAACCTGTTTGTTAATCCCTGCGCCAGCGGTCATCGGCTGTTCTCCCATTACGGCCGTCGCGCTGAGATCGGGGCCAGCTGGTGGAAAGTCCAGCTGTTCGATGTGCGTCCCAAAGACGTGAACCTGGATATCAGCGCTCTGTCCGGTGGTAACCAGCAGAAAGTGGTAATGGCACGCTGGATGCACCTCAACGCGCCGCTGCTGATCCTCGAAGATCCCACTGCGGGTGTCGACGTCGGCGCTCGTGAAGAAATTTATCACCTGCTGAATAAAGCCCTCGCTGACGGCGTGGCGGTGCTGGTGATTTCCAATGACCTTGAAGAAATTGCTCACATCTGCAACCGCGCCCTGGTATTTAACCGGGGCCAGGTGGTGGGTGAACTGAGAAATGAACAGGTTACCTTTGCAGGTTTACTGGAGCTGGCCTCCGCCAGTTCTGCTGCCCCATTAGCTACCGTCTGAACAGGCAGTCAGGAGAAACGATATGTCTAAAACCTCGGTGAAATCTACCGCACTCGAACAACGGGTCAGCCTTGCGCAGCATGGCTTTGCGCCGTGGTCGATGCAGGTCCTCACCCGCTACGGCTTACTGTTGTTGTGCGTGCTGTTAGCGATAATTTTTTCAGCGCTGTCACCCACCTTTGCCTCGATGCTGACCGTGCAAGCGATACTGTCCAGTAAGGCGAAAATTGCCCTGCTGGCGCTGGCGGCCACCCTGCCGATGATCGTGGGCAAAATCGACCTGAACGTCGGCTTTGGCATTGTGCTATGGCACATTCTGGCCATTACGCTGCAGGTGGAATATGGATTCTCATGGCAGATGGCGGTGCTGACGGTGCTGGTATTGTCAGCGCTGTATGGCCTGCTAAACGGCATTCTGGTGGCGCTGGCAGACATTGACAGCTTTGTCGCTACGCTCGGTTCCGGCACGGTGCTGTATGCCATCGCACTCTGGCACTCCGGAGGCCGTCAGATTGTGGGTGATCTGCCGGATGCGTTCAGCGCGCTGCACAGCACCGAAATCTTTGGCATCCCGATTGGCGCATTCTACGTGCTGGGCCTGGCGCTGGTGTTATGGCTGGTCACTGAGCATACGCCGCTGGGCAGATGCATGTACGCCGTGGGCGGCAACCCCGTGGCGGCCCGACTGAACGGTATTGCCGTTAACAAATACGTCATTGGCTCCTTTATCGCCTCCAGTGTTATTACCGGCTTCAGCGGCGTGCTGATTGCCGCGGAACAGGGCGTCGGCCAGGCCAGCGTCGGCATGGATTACCTGCTGCCTGCCCTGGTGGGCGCTTTTCTTGGCAGCACCACCATCCGTCCGGGCCGGGTTAACGTCTGGGGCACGGTGGTCGGGATTGCGATTCTGGCGATCGGTATCGCCGGTATCCAGCAATTTGGTGGCGCCTTCTGGGTAGAGCCGTTGTTTAACGGTGCCACGCTGCTGCTGTCGATAACGCTTGCCGGCTACGCCCAGCGTCGCCGTATGCTGAACCAAAAAGCCGTCGTGCGCAGTCAGAGCACGCCAGCGACCACACCTGACCCACAGCAAAAAACCATCACACCAGGGAACTCATTATGAAAAATCCGGTATTTGGTCTTTCTCTCGTTGCCATGCTGGTAGCCTCTTTGCCCGCTCACGCAGACAGCTATCTGGAACAGGCTACGGCGGCCGTCGCCAAAGCCACGTCCAGCGCCACCACCTGGGACGGTCCCACCACAGGTCCGAAGCTCCAGGCGAATAAGAAGCTGATTTTTATCGCCTCCGATATGAAAAACGGCGGCGTGCAGGGCGTTCAGCAAGGGCTCAGCGAGGCGGCAAAAGTCGCGGGCTGGAAGCTGGATACGCTGGACGGCGCGGGATCGGTGAAGGATCAGCTTGCTGCACTGAATCAGGCCATCGCCCAGCGTCCGGACGGTATCATTATTGGCGGCTGGAACCCGAACGTCGCCAAAATGCCGCTCAAAAAAGCCGTGCAGCAAAAGATTGTGCTGATGGCATGGCATGCGGAACCCGCGCCGGGGCCGATTAAGCAGTACGGCATTACGGATAACATTACCTCGGACTCAAACGACGTTGCCCGCCTGGCGGCACAGTACGCTGTGGTGAAATCGGGTGGCAAAGCTCAGGTCATTATCTTTACCGACTCGCTGTATAAAATCGCGCTGGATAAAGCCAATGCGATGAAGCAGGAAATTGAGAAATGCAGCGAGTGTAAGGTCATCGATTTTATCGATACGCCGCTGGCCGATACCTCTAACCGTATGCCTTCGCTGACCTTCAGCCTGTTACAGAAGTACGGCGACCGCTGGCAGTATTCGCTGGCCATTAACGATCTCTATTTCGACTTTATGGCACCGGCGCTGAAAACCGCAGGCAAAGGCGGCAAAAACGCACCTTACAATATCTCCGCTGGCGATGGATCTATCTCAGCCTTCCAGCGCATTCGCAATGGGGAAAGCCAGGTCGCTACCGTGGCTGAACCGTTGAAACTGCACGGCTGGCAACTGCTGGATGAGTTTAACCGCGCCTTCGCCGGTCAGCCCTCTTCAGGCTATGTGACACCCGCGCATCTGATTACCCAGGAAAATATCAGCCAGGATGGCGGACCGCAGAACAATTACGATCCGGCAAATGGTTATCAGGATCATTACAAAACCATCTGGGGCGTGAAGTAACGGAGGCCAGCAGCATGCAGGTAGAAAAACTGTGTTCCCCTGCCACCTGGGCCGAAGGCCCGGTCTGGCTCCCGCAGCTGGATGCGGTGGTATTCAGCGATGTGAAAGGCAACCGCATGTACTGCTGGCAGCGCAACGGTGAACTCAGCATCTGGCGACAGCATTCTAACTATGCCAACGGCAATGCCCGGGATAGTCAGGGACGAGTCGTCAGTTGCGAACATGGCCGTCGGGCGATCAGCCGGACCGAAGCAGACGGCTCAGTCAGCGTGCTGATCGATAAAGTCGAGGGCAAACGCTTTAACTCGCCCAACGATCTGGCGATACGTTCTGATGGCACGATCTGGTTTACCGATCCGCCTTACGGAATCGTTAACGATCACGAAGGCTATCTGGCGCCCAGTCAGGTGATTGGCTGCTATCTCTACTGCTATGACCCCGGTAGCGGGCAGCTCAGTATTGCGGCCAGCGATCTGCAGCGCCCTAACGGGCTGGCATTCTCTCCCGATGAAAGCCTGCTTTATGTGGCCGATATGTCGGTGGTGGACTTCCCGACGCTGGGACGTCATCAGCTCCGGGTTTACCGGGTGGAAGGACAGGAACTCTCGCCCGGGCAATTTTTTGCCGATGTCACGCCGGGCTTTCCGGACGGATTTTGTGTGGATGCCAACGGTGACATCTACTGTAGCTGCGCCGACGGCGTCATTATTTTCGACGCCCACGGAGCGCGTAAAGGCAAAATCCCGATCCCCGAGACGGTATCCAACTGCACCCTTGGTGGACCCGATAACAATGAACTCTATATCACGGCCAATACCTCACTCTACCGGGTAATACTGCGCTAAAGCAGCCAGGAAGGCAGAACGGGACGAAGTATCAATCATGTCAACTCATCGGGAGCTGACGGGTTTTCTGCGGGCAAAATCCGGCAAAAAAGCCTGAGATCACAAAAGCCACCAATAAATATAACCAATTGATTTTTATTAAGTAATTTTCAGGTCATTTCTTTGACTGGCACTGTTTTTACCCATAGCATTTAGTTGAAATGACATTCCACATTATGAAATTAAAGGCAACGCCGGGAGTATCAGTCGTATGAGAATCAGCTATCAGCAGTTGTATGAGGAGTTTCTCCGCGTACTCACGAGTCGCAAGGTGCCCCAGGATAAAGCCGAAGCCTGCGCGCGCATGTTTACCGAAACCAGTCTCAACGGCGTCTATTCCCACGGAGTAAACCGCTTCCCGCGTTTTATTCAGCAACTGGACGCAGGCCATATCGTTCCCGATGCGGACGCGCAAAAAGTCCTGTCGCTGGGCGCGATCGAGCAGTGGGATGCACAGCGTGCCATCGGCAATATCACCGCGCATAGCATGATGGATCGCGCCATGGCCGTGGCCTCTGAGCACGGTATCGGGCTGGTGGCGTTGCGGAATGCTAATCACTGGATGCGCGGCGGCAGCTACGGCTGGCAGGCGGCGGAAAAAGGGTTTGTGGGGATTTGCTGGACGAATTCAATTGCCGTGATGCCGCCATGGGGCGCGAAAAGCGGGGCTATCGGCACTAACCCGCTGATTATCGCCGTGCCGGGCGAGCCGATCACCATGGTGGATATGTCGATGTCGATGTTCTCCTACGGCATGCTGGAAGTGAATCGTCTGGCCGGTAAAAGCCTGCCGGTCGACGGCGGGTTCGATGACGAAGGCTATTACACCCGCGACCCGGCCACCCTTGAGCAAAACCGCCGCATCTTACCCATGGGTTACTGGAAAGGCTCCGCGCTGTCGGTGGTGCTGGACATGCTGGCCACTCTCCTCTCCAACGGTGCATCCGTCACCGAAGTCACCCACGACAACGGTGATGAATTCGGCATCTCGCAGGTCTTTATCGCGATTGATGTAGACAAGCTGATTGATGGTGACACCCGCCAGCACAAACTCGACCGCATCCGTGCATCCGTCATCAACGCGGAACGGGCCGACAGCGAGCAGGCAATTCGCCTGCCCGGCGACAAGTTTCCACCGCTGCGGGCTGAAAACCAGCGCCTTGGCATTCCAGTGGATGAAAGCATCTGGGCGCGTATTCAGGCGCTGTAAGGAGAAAATGATGATCACCGGACATATTGCGAACACTGACCCGCATCACTATCACCCGGCGATTGCACGGGCACTCGCCTGTCTCAATCGCTACGACCTGACCACACTGGCTGCGGGACGCTATCAGGACAGCGAAACGGGCTGGACCATGCAGGTGCTGGATCTGCACACCGCTCAGCCGGAGGAGAACTATCCGGAAGCGCATCGTCTGCATATCGATGTGCAGTATCTGGTGGCAGGCGAAGAAGTGATCGGCGTCGCCACGCAACCCCTGGATTTACCGGTGCATCAGCCTTACGACAGCGAGCGCGACATCATCTTCTACCAGCATGCGCCGGAGGAGACCCTGGTTCGCATGCTGCCAGGCACCTTCGCCGTTTTTTTTCCGCAGGATATTCACCGCCCGAATTGCGCGGTGGGTACGCCGGGGCCGATTCGCAAAGTAGTGATTAAGATCCCCACCCGCGATCTGGTTCAGGCAAGGAGGACGCCATGAGTCTGACATCGACCGCCGTTAATCGTGAGAAGACCCCTTCCCTGCGCTGGTTACGGATCATTCCGCCTATCCTCATCACCTGCATCATTTCTTATATGGATCGGGTCAATATTGCCTTTGCCATGCCGGGCGGAATGGATGCCGAGCTGGGGATCAGCGCCTCCATGGCCGGGCTGGCGGGCGGCATTTTCTTTATTGGTTATCTTTTCCTGCAGGTGCCAGGCGGCAAGCTGGCCGTGTATGGCAACGGCAAACGTTTTATCGGCTGGTCGCTGCTGGCCTGGGCGATCATCTCAATGCTCACCGGTCTGGCCACCAGCAAGTATCAGCTGCTGGCGCTGCGCTTCGCGTTAGGGATCGCTGAAGGCGGCATGCTGCCGGTGGTGCTGACCATGATTGGCAACTGGTTCCCGGATGCCGAGCGCGGCCGTGCCAATGCCATTGTGATCATGTTTGTACCCATCGCCGGGATCATCACCGCACCGCTCTCCGGCTGGATCATCACCCACTGGGACTGGCGCATGCTGTTTTACGTGGAAGGCGCATTATCGCTGGTGGTCATGGCGCTATGGCATTTCACCATCAGTAACCGACCGCAGGAAGCGAGCTGGATATCTCCCGCTGAAAAGCAGTACCTGATCACCACCCTGCACAACGAGCAGCTGATGATCAAAGGGCAGAACGTGCGTAATGCCTCTCTGCTGCGGGTCATGCGCGAGCCTGTGATGTGGCGGCTGATCATGGTGAATTTCTTTTACCAGACGGGGATTTACGGCTACACCCTGTGGCTGCCGACCATTCTGAAAGAGCTGACGCACGGCAACGTCGAACAGGTCGGCATGCTGGCTATTCTTCCCTATGTCGGCGCGATCTTCGGCATGTTTTTGTTTTCAGTTCTGTCGGATGCGACCGGACGGCGCAAGCTGTTTGTGGCGCTGCCGCTGGCTGGCTTTGCGCTGTGCATGGCGCTCTCCGTGTTGCTGAAAGCGCATATCTGGTGGTCCTATGCGGCGCTGGTGGGCTGTGGTGTCTTTATTCAGTCTGCGGCGGGCGTGTTCTGGAGTATCCCGCCGCGCCTGTTCAATGCCGAGGTTGCGGGCGGAGCACGCGGCCTGATCAACGCGCTGGGCAACCTGGGCGGCTTCTGCGGACCTTATATGGTCGGGATGCTGATTGCGTTTTACAGCAAAGATGCCGGTGTTTACAGCCTGGCGATTTCGCTGGCGCTGGCTGCGCTGCTGGCCATGACGCTGCCTGCCCGTTGTGACTCTGTGAAACGGGAGGCTTTATGAAACGCTGGCTGGGACTGGATTGTGGCGGCACCTTTATTAAAGCCGGACTGTACGATATGCAGGGACGCGAGCTGGCCGTTGCACGGCAAAACCTGCCGGTGCTGGTGCCAGAGCCGGGGTATGCGGAACGCGATATGACGCTGCTCTGGCAGCAGGCGGCAGCGGTGATCCGCGAGGTGCTCACCACCAGCGGTCAGGATGCCGCCGACGTCGCAGGATTAGGTATCTCTGCTCAGGGCAAAGGGCTGTTCCTGCTGGATAAAGATCGCAACCCGCTGGGAAATGGCATCTTATCCTCCGATCGTCGCGCGCTGAGCCTGGTGCAGCAGTGGCAGCGGGAAGGCATGCCACAGCAGCTTTATCCGCTGACCCGACAGACGATGTGGACCGGTCATCCGGTTTCACTCCTGCGCTGGCTGAAGCAACATCAGCCGCAACGTTATGCCGCGATTGGCAGCGTGCTGATGGCCCACGACTATCTGCGTTTCTGTCTGACCGGTGAGCTGGCCTGCGAAGAAACCAATATCTCTGAATCCAATCTCTACGACATGCAGGCTGCCGACTGGTCGCCCGCGCTGGCTGAGATGCTGAATATCAGCGAAATCACTCCTGCTCTGCCCCCGATTATCGGCTCAACGCAGATTGCCGGTTATGTAACACCGCAGGCTGCCGCCGCTTGCGGTTTGCTGCCCGGCACGCCCGTAGTCGGTGGTCTGTTTGACGTGATGTCCACTGCCCTGTGTGCGGGATTGAATGACGCAACGCGTCTGAACGCGGTGATGGGTACCTGGTCTGTGACCAGCGGCATTACCGACTGCATCAGCGACGAAGCAGACTATCCCTACGTTTATGGTCGCTATGCCATCGAGGGACAGTACCTGATCCATGAAGCCAGCCCGACGTCGGCGGCCAACCTGGAATGGTTCTGTGAGCAATGGGGCATCAGCGACTATCGCCAGTTAAACCAGTGGGTCACGGATCTGGAACCCGCCAGCACCGCGCTTCTGTTTCTGCCTTTCTTGTACGGCACCAACGCCGGAGCCGATCTGCACGGCAGCTTCTTTGGTCTGCAGGCTGGCCATACGCGCGCCCACCTGGTGCAGGCCATCTACGAAGGCGTGGTGTTTTCCCATCTGACGCATCTGAACCGCATTCTGCAACGTTTTCCTGAGGTCACCGCCCTGCGTCTGAGCGGCGGCCCCACGCGCTCTGCGCCCTGGATGCAGATGTTTGCTGATGCCAGCGGCCTGACGGTTGAAGTGCCACAGATCAGCGAAAGCGGCTGTCTGGGTGCGGCACTGGTGGCGCTTACCGGCACCGGTGCTTACGCCTCGCTGCAACAGGCGCAGCAGGCCTTAGCGCCGGACGTCGTGACCTGGCAGCCAGACAGCACAAGACACACCCGTTATCAGCAGAAGTATCAGCGTTATCAGCATCTGATCCGCGTCCTGAGTGACGCACAAGGAGCCACCTTATGAGCCTGCCCTTACTCCAGCTGGCGCTGGATCATACCGAGCTGGATGCGGCGCTGAGCACTGCCCAACAGCTTCACCCCCATGTGGATATCATTGAAGCCGGTACCCTGCTGTGCCTGAGTTGCGGCGTGGAAGCCGTGCGCCGTCTGCGCCACCAGCATCCGGAGAAGACACTGGTGGCTGACTATAAAGTAGCGGATGCCGGCGGCACGCTGGCCGACATGGCCTTTACGGCGGGCGCAAGCTGGATGACGGTGATCTGTGCCGCTCCGCTGGCGACCTTTGCCAGCGCGCTGGACGTCGCGCAGCAGCACAATGGCGATATACAGATCGAACTGTTTGGCAACTGGACGCTGGAGGATGCCCGGAAATGGCGGCAACTGGGGCTGAAACAGGCCATTTATCATCGTGGACGGGATGCGCAGGCCAGCGGGCAGCAGTGGAATCAGCACGACCTGGATACCATGAAGACCTTGTCAGATATGGGGTTCGCCCTCTCCATCACCGGCGGAATTACGCCTCAGGACCTTTCACAATTTAAAGACGTTGACGTTAAGGCGTTTATCGCCGGACGCGCGCTCAGCGATCCCGCCAGTGGCATCCAGCGCGCCGCAGAATTTCATCAGGCCATTGCCAGCATCTGGGGAACCGTATGAAACACCAGCATCCGTTAGGTATTTACGAGAAAGCCCTGCCCGCTAACCTCACCTGGCCTGAGCGACTGGCGCTGGCAAAAGCCTGTGGTTTCGATTTTGTGGAAATGTCGGTGGATGAAACCGATGCACGCCTGGCGCGCCTGAACTGGAGCAAAGAGCAGCGCATGTCGCTGGTGAATGCCACGATCGAAACTGGCGTCACCATTCCCTCCATGTGCCTGTCAGGACACCGCCGCTTTCCGTTTGGCAGTCACGATCCGGCCATTCGCCAGCGCGCGGATGACCTGATCGATCGGGCTATCCAGCTGGCAAAGGATGTCGGGATCCGCACGATTCAGCTTGCGGGTTATGACGTCTATTACGAACCCCACGACGAAAGCACCGTGGCGCGCTTTGCCGAAGGGCTATCACGCGCGGTGCAGCGTGCCGCGGCAGCCCAGGTAATGCTGGCGGTTGAGATCATGGACACCGAGTTTATGAACGCGATCAGCAAGTGGAAAGTCTGGGAGCAGCAGCAGGCGTCGCCGTGGTTTTCCGTCTATCCAGATGTGGGCAATCTCAGTGCCTGGGGCAACGATGTGACCGCAGAACTGACTCTGGGCATTGACCGCATCGCCGCCATTCATCTGAAAGATACCCAACCCGTCACCGCAAGCTCACCCGGACAGTTTCGTGATGTGCCTTTTGGTCAGGGCTGCGTGGACTTCGTCGGCGTATTCCGCACGCTCAAAGCGCTGAACTATCGCGGGTCGTTCCTGATTGAAATGTGGACGGAGAAAGCCGAAGAACCGGTTGCCGAGATCGTGCTTGCACGGCGCTGGATTGAACAGAAAATGCAGGAAGGAGGTTTGATATGAGCATAAAAGCAATGAAAGAGCAGGTTCTGGAAGCTAATCTGGCACTGCCGCGCCATCAGCTGGTGACCTTTACCTGGGGCAACGTCAGCGCCGTTGATCGCGCACAGGGACTCGTCGCCATCAAACCCTCTGGTGTGGAGTACGACGGTATGACGGTGGACGACATTGTCGTGGTGGAACTGGAAAGCGGACGCGTGATTGAAGGTAGCAAAAAGCCTTCCTCGGATACCGCGACGCACCTGGCGCTTTACCGCGCCTTTGAGGATATCGGCGGTATTGTGCATACCCATTCGCGCCACGCCACCATCTGGGCTCAGGCGGGTCAGGACATTCCCGCCTGGGGCACCACCCACGCTGACTACTTTTACGGCACCATCCCCTGTACCCGACTGATGACCGAAGCCGAAATCACGCACGATTATGAACATAACACTGGTGAAGTGATTATTGAGACCTTCCGCACGCGGGGCATCAGTCCGGCCTCTATTCCCGCCGTACTGGTAAATGCTCACGGGCCGTTTGCCTGGGGTAAAGACGCCGACAGCGCAGTGCATAACGCAGTGGTACTGGAAGAGATTGCTTATATGGGTATTTTCTCCCGTCAGCTCTCCCCCGATATCACACGGATGCAGCAGCCCTTGCTGGACAAGCACTTTCTCAGAAAGCATGGGGCGAATGCTTATTACGGGCAGTAGGAACGTTTTTTATTTCACTCAGCAGGGGGAGGGTTAGTCAGGGCATCGCTTTTGTCATCGTCATCACGACTTTAAAACCGGGATATCTTTTAAACTCGTGGTGTAGCGCGGCGACAGCATTTCACGCTTCATCTGCCAGGAGCTGTCGCACTCTCCCTGCCCCGCAAACCAGACTTTTCCTTTTCCTGAGCGGTTGATGCCGTCCAGCGCTGCCATGAGTGCATCAGCGTTCGCGCGCGGCTGCTGCTCGCTGAACAGGTCAAACTGCGTCATGCCAGACGGGTAAAAATCACCCAGCATCACCCCTGCTTTGGCATACCGGAAGCCCTCCCGCCAGAGAGTGCCAAGACCACGAAGTGCTGATTCGATAATGTCCCGCGTATCATTGGTCGGATAGTCGCAGATACAGGATGCCGTGTTCGAATACTGCGGCTCATCGCTATGCCTTCCGGTGGCGACTGACACGCTGATATGGCGGCAGCGCGAGTTTTGCTCCCTGAGTTTTTCCGCTGCACGCGTGGCATACGTCACGATAGCCTGCTGCATATCTTCCGGTTTTGTGACCCGCTGACCAAAGCTTCGGCTTACCACTATCTGCTGCTTCGGCGGCGGCGCATCCTCAAGTGCCAGGCAGGACTCACCATTCAGCTCGCGTGCCGTGCGCTCGACAATGACATCGAAGCTTTTACGTATCATGCTGAAATTGCTGTCCGCCAGCTGCAGTGCGGTGATGATGCCCAGCTGGTTCAGACGTTTGTTTATGCGATGACCAATTCCCCAGATATCACTGACGTCGGTCAGATGCAGAAGTTTTCGCTGCCGGTTGCGGTCTGACAGGTCCACGACGCCGTTGGTCTGCGTCCACTTCTTTGCAGCGTGGTTGGCAAGTTTGGCCAGCGTTTTAGTCGGCCCGAATCCCACACCGATGATCAGCCCGGTTTCACGCCGGATACGCTCGCGCATCTGCTGTCCGAACGTCTCAAGCGGGATAAGATTGCCAATCCCGGTAACGTCCAGAAATGACTCATCAATGGAATAAACTTCCTGTCCTGCGGCCATCTCGCCCAGTATCGCCATCATGCGCGCGGACATGTCACCGTTTATGTGGAATGGAAAATCTACAGGATTATTTCGACTTTGAATGGCTGCTATGAGCGAGAAGCGGACATTGGCCAGGGCATAGTCAGGCAGGCCATAAGTTTAATACAGGTCAGCATTCACCGGGTTTAGAGCATTAAATGTATAACGTTAATTTCGGCTTTGGAAAAAGCCCCCGGCTAAGCGAGTAATCGTAAGCCTGCCGGGAGAAAGCGGAGAAGGCTAGAGGCCCAGTTCCGACAGCCCCGGATGATCATCCGGACGACGACCCAGTGGCCAGTGGAATTTGCGCTCGCTCTCTCTAATTGGCATATCGTTGATGCAGGCGAAGCGGCGGTGCATCAGGCCATCTGCTTCAAATTCCCAGTTTTCATTGCCATAAGAGCGGAACCAGTTACCCGAATCATCATGCCATTCGTAGGCATACCGAACGGCGATGCGGTTGTCAGTGAACGCCCATAATTCCTTGATCAGACGATATTCCAGTTCTTTTTTCCATTTACGGGTGAGGAAACGTTTGGCTTCATCACGATTAGCAGCAAACTCGGCTCGGTTACGCCATTGGGTATCCAGCGTGTAAGCCAGCGACACCTTTTCAGCATCACGGCTGTTCCAGCCATCTTCAGCGAGTCGTACTTTTTCAAGCGCCGTTTCGCGAGTAAAAGGAGGAAAGGGCGGGCGAATCTGTTTTTCGGACATGGTAAAGCCTCCAGGCGATCAGGATATATCAGTAAAGCCAGTATTTTTTCACTCAGGCCGGGTAAGAGGTCTGTTTTAACAGCAGTTGCGCCACATCTCTTGCGCTGTCAGCGGCGCTGGCATCACCCATCACATACGACATAGTGATGGCGCCTTCCATCAGGATCAGCAGCTGTCTTGCCAGAGCTGACGGCTGTTCAATGTTTAGTTGACTGGTAAGTTCAAGCGTGTAATCCAGTAGTTTTTGTTTATGAAGCTTTGCTATCTGACGCACGGGAGCGCCAGGATTACCTACTTCTCCGGCCGTGTTGATAAAAGCACAGCCGCGAAAGCCATCTGACTCAAACCAGTCTTTGAGTACAGTGAACATATTCAGGATACGTTCCTCAGGGGCCGCGCCTTTATTACACTCCATTATGAACCACTGCATCCAGCGTTTATCACGAGCATTTAACGCCGCTGCGGCCACATCATCCTTGGTCGCGAAGTAGCGATAGATACTTTTTCGTGCAACGCCAGAGGTCTTCACCAGAAGATCCATGCCAGTGGCGTGAATGCCGTTCTGGTAAATAAGCCGCTCTGCGGTTTCCAGTATTTTTTCACATGTGTGGGGTGTTTTTTTGTTCATACGCTCAAGGTAGAACGATCGTTCTACCTTGTCAAGTACAGACTCGGTACATGTTCAGAGAGTACCAGTAGTGTTTTGCAGAGAGGCAAGCGCTCTGACTCAGGTTTGTGACGTGGTTCAGAAGCGCCCGCTTCTGGTACAGGGCAGACATGCACGAGGGATAAGGTCCGCGATGAGCGAAAAGCGGCCGTCAAATGTACGATGACAGTGTAGTTTTGCCAAAATAGACATAACATACCTATCGCACATGCAGGCGACAGGCAAAAAACCGCCATCTGAGTGGGTCAGCTGCGGAAGCAGCCGGGGAGAAAAGGTTATGCATCCCGGAAAATCCAGCGTTCAGCGAACGCTGTCACCTGTAAGCCTTGCTAAAAAAAAGTGAACGGCACAAACCATGTGCTGCCGATCACGTAACGCCGAGAGAAGAATAAAAAAACCGCCGTGCAGGCGGTTCAAAGAGGTATTCAGTGGCTTTTGCTCTTATCGTGGCCGGTCGGAGCAGCCGCCGTTTGAGCTTAATGATAAAAGGCATCGGCAAGATAGCAAGCGTATCTCGGGCCGCGTTCCGGACGGATCCCACGGTATCTGCAGGATAAATAACCCGCTTTAGGCAAAAAAAAACCGCAGGGGGCCGAAGACGTGCAGTGGCTGAAAACTCCTGAATCCCTGGCCTGGTGTTGGCTTGCCGCTTATCTTGAATCTACTATGTGTAGTATCGATAGTAGCTTAGAAAACTACAACATATTGTATCTGCGACAGCTCGTTGCGGTCCGACATTCAGAGTTATAGGGGTTTTACCAACCAGCGGAAGATTAAGAGTACTAATGAGGGGGCCATTATTCTGAATCAATCGTAACCAACTTTATATCACCTATAATTTTCAGGAGTGTACAGCATAAAATCAACCTTTCCTGACTTATATTCATCAGGCTGCTCACCCATTTCAAGATAATGTAGCGCCAGTGTTATTGCCAGCTGAGCATGCCTCAACGTATTTTGATCTATGGTCAATGTCAGCACTCGTTGTTCGAGTAATTGCCGTGTTGTATTGTAAAGTTCATGAGTGACGTAAACTACTTTACCTCTAAGATTATAATCATTCAAAATCTCACTAACCTGAGTGTTACCCATGCCTGTATTATAAATTCCGACAATATCTTTATCAGATGCAAGGGTTCGGTTTAATAAAAGACTGATAAGCTCCCGTTCATCCTGACTGTAAATAGGTTCGCGCACATTGATTTTAGGATAAAATTTCTGCATTACTGAAATAAAGCCATCGACACGCTGACGATGGACTGCGTATTGCGTACGGCCGCTAATTATCACCACGTCCCCATGTGATGGTAGCATACCACCAAGTACAAAGCCTGATGTACGGCCTGCGCTATATTGATCAATTCCTACGTGGCACAATCTATCAGATCCTGGTAAATCTGCCACAAGGGTTATTACCGGGACACCGCGAGATTTACACAGGGTCAGCATTTCATAAATAAGTGGGCTCTCATGTGCAAATATAATCAAAGCGTCCATTTTTTTACTGCTGGCTTCAATGTGTTTTGCCATTTTTTCCGGAGAAGCTTCAGAGAATAAAGTTTTATGAAGTGTTATTCTGCGATAGCCTAAGTTATCAGCCAGCATGGAAAAATCTTTAGCAAGCTGTTCGAAAAAAAAAGATTTATTACTGCTCAACAGGACCTCAAGCTGCCAGGAGGGTCTATGCTTTTCCGGCAGAATACGCTTAAGTCCCGCATCACGGGCGGCCTTGAGTATTAGATTCTCCATGGCCGGCGATACTCCACCCCGATCATTAAGCACCCGATCAACTGTTGCAACACCTACACCTATTTTCTTTGCAAACTCAGTAATAGTTAATTTTTTCATATTTTATCGTATTTACTTTAACAGGTTTCGTCACTATCAAACTATAGTAAGTAATCTATAACACTGCCAGCGTTACAATCTTAACTTCAATTTATATTCTTTTCACATAAAAGACAAATAAATTTCACTTAAAATTAAGAGTAACACTCCAACAAAACTCTACTTTAAGAAATACATAAAACTTACTCGCATAAAAATTAACTTGAACTTATAGAACTTTTTCAAAAGCAACGCTGCGAGACATCGCATTCCTTACGAACAAATCAGCCGACTCTAAGTTTGACCAAAATGGCATTTAATTTTTAACAGAATCATATCATTAAACAATGAGTAGAATTATTTGCCACAATAAATAATGGCAATATTTAAAGTATTATTTATTCTGGATTTTTGACGCGATTTAAATATAGACCCTTTTTTCATGCAACAAATAGATGCATATGAAAAACATTAATATTCAGCCTTACCATGTCAATCAGCTTTTATATTAGATTATACTTAATAATAGTTTGATAGGATAAAATTTTACTCTCTACGAAAGTTTTCAGCCGGCGTAAGGAACTAACAGCATGAGTGAGTTAAATTGAAGATGTTAACAGCAATAGATGCTAACCATAATGTTCACTGCCTGAGTCAGCAGAGCCCGTCAGGAACCCGGACTCAGCAAAGTTATTAAAAGCTTAGTTATTTTTATAGCTCTGAGCCCGTGTTAAACAGGGGATTCACCTAATATCCAGTTAGGCCCGGTATCAGGAAAGCCTGCCGGATAGCGGCTCGCGGCATTATATGACTGAATCCATCCGGGATAACGTGTACCCGGATGACTGACCTTGTCCAGCATTTCTTTTTCCTCCTCGCTGAGATTAACAGACAGCGCGCTAAGGTTATCTCTGAGCTGATGCACATTGCGCACACCCGCTATGACGCTCGTCACCTGCTTAGAAGACAGCAGCCAGGCTATTGCGATGCTGGCAGGAGTAGTGCGGTGTTTTTCAGAAATTGTTTTGAGAACATCCACGATGTCCCATGCCAGGCTTTTATCAACGGGTGGAAATTCAATTTTTGCGCGTCTTGCAGAGGCCTCATGACTACCACTGCGGTCAAATTTGCCTGAAAGCAGGCCTCCTGCAAGAGGGCTCCAGCATAACAGTCCGGTTTGGCTATCCTTAATTGCCGGAAGGAGTTCATGTTCAATGTCGCGGCAGGCCAGTGAATAAAAAGACTGTACGCTGGCAAATTTCTCCAGCTTATGTTCACCTGAAATACCCAAAGCTTTGGCAATCTGCCAGCCGGCATAATTCGAACAGCCTATATAGCGAACCTTGCCCTGACGCACCATGTCGTCCAGTGTCCGCAGAACCTCTTCAATCGGTGTTACGGTATCAAAATTGTGGACCTGATAAAGGTCAATGTGATCGGTCTTAAGCCTTTTAAGGCTGGCTTCCAGCGCCTGCATAAGGTGATAGCGCGACTGCCCTGCATCGTTTGCGCCCGCATTCATTCTGCTGTGCGCTTTTGTTGCAAGAAAAACCTGACTGCGTCGCTGTGCCAGCACTTCGCCCAGCACGCTTTCAGAGCCCCCCATACCGTAAATATCCGCGGTATCAATAAAATTGATGCCGGCGTCCAGCGCCTCACCAACGATAATGTCCGCCTCTTTGCCCGTCAGGCGGCCGATGGCATTACCGGCGGCATTATCCGCCCCGCCAAATGTCATCGTCCCGAGACAAATGCGTGAAACATAAATCCCAGTTTTACCCAGTTCTGCGTATTTCATTTTGTTTTCTCCGTTAAGCTTCAAATGATAATGACGCAGACAAACGCTTTCTTTTATTATAGAAATCCCTTTTTTATTATTCATTCGTCCAGGAAGTTATGGATCCGTTGTCTGATATTCTTTCACTTCTGAAGGCAGAGGCCATCCTTACGGCCCGTATGGAAGCACGTGGCCCCTGGGCAATGCGGTTTCCCTCTTATAAACACATTAAGTTCGGCACTGTGCTTGAGGGGAAATTCTGGCTTTGGATGGACGGAATGCAGCCTCTGCTGCTTGAAAAAGGGGACTTCTATCTTCTGACTTCGGGTGACGCTTACTGCTGTGGCTCAAGTCCGGCATTGATGGTAAGTGACGGACGGCAGATATTCTCTTCTCACCGTGAAGCGGATGGTGTGGTCCGCTACGGACAGGGAGAACTTATCAGTGAGGGGATTGGGGGGAGATTCGTATTTGAGGAGGCTTCCAGCCCGCTGCTTTTAAAACATCTGCCTCAGGTGCTGGTTTCACGACGAGAGGAAAGTTCTTCTCCTGCACTCACCGCCCTTATCACTTTGCTTTCGCATGAAACATCAGCGCTTCGTCCCGGACACGACATTGTGGCCAGTAGCATGGCAATACTTGTTCTGGTGCAGATGCTGAGGGAATACTTAGAGATTAATCAGAAAGGGACATCCTGGCTGAATGCCCTCGGTGACAGGAAAATAGGACCCGCACTGACACTGATACATTCTTCTCCATCTGCAGACTGGACGCTGGCAAGTCTGTCTGCAAAATCGGCTATGTCCCGCAGTGCGTTCGCCAGTAGGTTTCATCAGCTTACCGGTTCAACGCCCGGGAATTATCTGACGTCATGGCGAATGGAGCTGGCATGCGCTGAACTCAGAAAGCATCACTTAAGTATTACTGAGATAGCCAGATTAACCGGATATAAATCTGTTCCCTCTTTTTCTCTGGCCTTCAAACGTCATACCGGAAGAACGCCAGGAGGCTATCGTAATCTGCATAAGAACTGTTAACAGGCCACTCCGATAATTGTCTTTTTAATGCATATGCATAATTATCAAAAATTTATCGCAGTATTCAAATATACAATGTCCGCTTCTGGCACAAAGCGGTCCTTTTTACCCTTCGGGTTTAAGGGGCAACCTTTTAAGAGCCTGTTCAATTTTATCTGCGTCCTGTTCAACGATGGCTCTCTCATCGGGTGTGAGCGGAACCTCTTCAAGGTAACGTCTGACAGAGGCTTTGCTTTCCAGTACCAGTCCGCGCGCGCTCTGTTTGAGCAGGTTAAAATCGCAGCCAATACAGGCCATCCGGTGCTGACAGCTGCTCCAGAAAGGGTTCGTGCAGTATGAGTCACCCAGATCATAGTACGTCGCGGGTCCGGTCAGACTGGCGGCTTCCGGATCGTGGTCAATCAGCACGCTTATCATGTGAGACACTCTGTCTGCTTTTACGAACGAGGCGGCCAGCTGAGTCGGGCGTATACGAATATAATGCATGGTTGACTGTGGAGACGAGTGGCCGGACCACTGCATCAGCTCATATAAAGACATGCCCTGAGGAACACTGGCCAGTGCTGTAACGGCAGAAGCACGGCCGCGATGACTTGTAATGGGACCGCGTGAATCTTCCACAGGCATACCCGCTCTGGCGCAGAGAAGCGGAATGACAGTGAGATTTATTATGTTCCTTCCCACCGGTTTACCCCGATTCTGAAACAGATAACGAACTTTTTCACCGGTGCGTTCATCCGTAAGTGCTGCCTGCTCCTGAGGACGCTCACTGAGCCAGATATCGACATATTTTTTCACAACAGCCGAGACCGGCTTAACAAAAGCTTTAGACGTTTTGCCAGCTGGCACGCTGAGATAGCACAGAGTGCCTGCCGGGATAGCGCTGCCGTTTTCCTGCAGAATGTCATCCGCCTGTGGAGTAACGCAGTTCATTGTCAGACGCATCAGCTCGTTCTGTCGCAGTCCTGCATGTGTCCAGATAACCGCCATAGCCTGAAGCATAGACAGGGGATAATGAATTTCGCTCAGCAGATCTTCTTTACGCAGATTCAGGCTTGCCCAGACCAGTTTCAGCCAGACCGGATCATCAATGACGCGGGGATTCACGCCCTGACGAAACAGCGGTGTGTCAGGCGTGGACATATGACGGGCCGGACTGAATTTTAATTTCCCCCACCCCCAGCTTTCATAATCAAGCATAAAACGGCGAACTGCATAAACAAACCGGCTGCGGGAATGCGGCATCAGGGGCTTTCCTGAGCGGTTTGAACGCCTGCCCCCTTTATTTGTGTCCAGTGACAGCTCATCCACTTTCAGTCTGCCAACCATTGCAATAAAGCTGGCGCAGGTTTCCATTGTCCAGTCAGACGGTTCGCATATTTCCGGCTTTTCCCGGGCAAGCCACAGGCCGCAGCGGAGAATGAAACTGTACTGCGTTTCTCTGGAGCGGGGGCGGAGTACCGACGTTTCCCGCCACTTCCGGCACCACAGGGCCCAGTCAGGCGCGATACCTTCTGTAGGCTTTTCATGCCATTCTTTATAATTACGCATTCTCAGGGGGGTTTTTATAATCCCCATAGCAGCAAGTGCATAGGATATTTTTCCTGTAACTCTTGCGATCCCCCGGTCGTGACAGTTCTGCCCCCGCCACAGCAGTTCTGTCGTAAAAGTTTCAAGTTGCGGATCATTATTCATCAGCATCAGAACACCCAGCATACCCGACAGATTGTGTTTCTGATTCTGCCCGACATATCCCAGTGAGATCAGAACGTCTGTCAGCCGGTTAAGTTCATGGCTGACAAAAATCCGGCCATAAATGGCACTGGCTTACAGCGACGGTGCGCCATGCACAGGCAGGCTTAATGGAGAAGCAAACGGGCCGAGATGAAAAGCAAAAGCAGCAAGCAAAGGCCTGCCGGAACTATGTTGCTGACAGAGCGTTAACCACCTTTCCTGCGACCACAGCCAGCAGGGCTGACCCGCCCGGTGTGTTTCTGCAAGAACTGCAAGTATGGTAATTCTGACAAGTCTGGCACTGATACTGCTGCGTGAGGCAATGTCCTGCAGAGGCAACAGCAAAAACGGCAGAGAACCTGGCTGGTCGAGCGCAGCTGACCGTCGGTAGCCTGTACTTATTGCGTTTCTTTCCTCAGGACTTAACGCATCCCTCAGCTGATAATCTGTGCGTTTAAAAGGCACATAAGTGACTCTGGCCGTTTTTTCATTCATCAGTAAGGCTCCCCTGAAAAATAA
>NZ_JBLYEF010000002.1:0-757820 GCF_048515925.1 Pantoea sp. R13S299 | reverse complement strand
TCAATCTGAGCCATGATCAAACTCTTCAATTTAAGTTTGATTTGCTTAAACAAGTTAAGCGGTGCTCATCTGTAAAACGTCATAATGAATTTCATTATGTGTTCACTCGTGAGGCTTGATATTTTTTACGTCCGGAGACGCTGATATCAATCCTGCGAGTGCCCACACAGATTGTCTGATAAATTGTTAAAGAGCAGTGCGAACAGTGCGTTAGCGTCCTGTCGCGAGGTGGCGTATATTACGCTTTCCTCCTGCAGAGTCAACCTCTATTTCAGAAGTTTTTCTCCGGCGGCGCAGTCTCCTGTGCCTCCTGACCCGTTTCCCGTTGCCGGTTTGCCGTGTCAGTGGAGGCGCATTATAGGGAACGGCTGAGATAGCGCAAGTGCAAATTGAGACTTTTTTGCTGTTCGCCTGAAATTTGCACAAAAGCGCCGTTTTAACCCTTTTTAATGCGTCCTGGCAGCTCTGCAAGGCTATTAATCACCCAATCTGCCGCCGCTTCACCTTCAGCTGTCACCGGTTTGCCGCTGCGCACCAGCACTTTGGTGCCAACACCGGCAGCCTTTCCGGCCAGCATATCTTCCAGCTTGTCACCTACCATATAAGAAGCAGCCATATCGATATGCAGTTCTTCCTGTGCCGTCAGCAGCATGCCCGGCTGCGGCTTACGGCAGTCACATTCCTGACGGAACGCTTCTACTGTTGCTTCAGGATGGTGAGGACAGAAATAGATGCCATCAAGATCAATGTCGCGATCGGCCAGCGACCAGTCCATCCATTCTGTCAGGCGCATAAAGGTATCTTCGGTAAACATACCGCGCGCTATGCCAGACTGATTGGTCACTACCACCAGCGCATATCCCATTGCCTTCAGTTGTTGCAGCGCTTCAATCGTGCCGTCAATAAACTGGAAGTCATCGATCTCATGGACGTAGCCATTGTCGACATTAAGGGTGCCATCACGATCAAGAAAAATAGCGGGGACTTTATTCGCCACGTAGAAACTCCTGCTGTAAAAATTGCCGATCAGTATCGCATGATTGCTATAAAAGGGAGAATGTCAGATTGAATCACTTCCATTGATTTAGACGTCTGGATGCCTTAACATCCATCCAGCTTTTATCATTAATAAAAGTGACGAGGCCTCCCACACCACGGACAACGCAACACGATAATAAATAACATAATGATTAAATTAGAAAATATCACCAAGGTGTTTCAGCAAGGTACGCGCTCCATTCCGGCTTTGACGGATGTGAGCCTGCATGTGCCTGCCGGACAAATTTATGGCGTTATCGGCGCTTCCGGTGCCGGTAAAAGTACGTTGATTCGTTGCGTTAACCTGCTGGAGCGCCCCACCTCGGGCCGCGTACTGGTCGACGGCGCTGATTTAACTGCACTTAACGAACGTCAGTTAACTCAGGCACGCCGCCAGATCGGCATGATCTTCCAGCACTTTAACCTGATGAACTCCCGTACCGTCGCGGGCAACGTCTCTCTTCCACTGGAACTCGGTAATCTCTCCCGCGCTCAGATCAATGCTCGCGTCACAGAGTTGCTGGAACTGGTGGGATTATCCGATAAGCATGACGCCTGGCCCGCCAATCTGTCGGGTGGACAAAAGCAGCGTGTTGCGATTGCCCGCGCACTGGCCAGCAATCCCAAGGTTCTGCTGTGTGATGAAGCAACCAGCGCACTGGATCCTGCGACGACGCGCTCCATTCTGGAATTGCTTAAAGACATCAACCGCCGGCTTGGGCTGACGATTCTGCTGATCACCCATGAGATGGATGTGGTGAAACGCATCTGCGATCAGGTTGCGGTCATCAGTCACGGTGAGCTGATTGAGAAAGATAGCGTCAGTGAAGTGTTCTCTCATCCAAAAACGCCTCTGGCGCAGCAATTTATTCAGTCGACGCTGCATCTGGATATCCCGGATGATTACCAGCAGCGCCTTTCTGCCACCGCTGCTGAAGGCACTGTGCCGCTGCTGCGACTGGAATTCACCGGTAAATCAGTTGATGCGCCGCTGCTTTCCGAAGCGGCCCGCCGTTACAACGTGAATAACAACATTATCAGTGCCCAGATGGATTACGCTGGTGGCGTGAAGTTCGGCATTATGCTGGCCGAAATGCATGGCACAGAAAGCGATACCCGCGAGGCAATAGCCTGGCTGAAGGAGAATCATGTGAAAGTAGAGGTGTTAGGTTATGTCTGAAGCGATGATGTGGTTGCTGGGACGGGGCGTGTGGGAAACGCTGATGATGACCTTCGTCTCGGGCTTTTTCGGTTTTGTGCTGGGCCTGCCGGTCGGCGTTTTACTCTATGTGACCCGTCCGGGGCAGATTCTGCAGAATCAGGGACTTTATCGCGTGCTCTCCGCGCTGGTGAATATCTTCCGTTCGATTCCTTTCATTATCTTACTGGTCTGGATGATTCCCTTTACCCGTATCATCGTCGGCACCTCAATCGGACTGCAGGCGGCCATCGTGCCGCTGACCGTCGGCGCTGCGCCGTTTATTGCGCGTATGGTTGAAAACGCCTTACTGGAACTGCCAACCGGTCTGATTGAAGCGTCACGTGCCATGGGCGCTACGCCAATGCAGATCATCCGTAAGGTTCTGCTGCCGGAAGCGATGCCGGGGCTTGTGAACGCGGCGACCATCACTCTGATTACCCTGGTCGGTTACTCCGCCATGGGCGGCGCAGTGGGTGCCGGTGGCCTGGGCCAGATCGGTTATCAGTATGGTTATATCGGATATAACGCCACTGTGATGAATACGGTATTGGTGTTGTTAGTGGTTTTGGTGTATCTCATTCAATTCTGTGGCGACCGCATCGTGCGTGCTGTGTCCCATAAATAAGCAAGCAATATCACATTATTAAGAAGGAAAGGATATGTCTTTCAGATTCAAGAAAATTGCCGCTGTGGGTGCACTGATTGGCGCGATTGCGCTGGCAGGATGCGATCAAAAAGAGAAAGACCCTAACCACATCAAAGTGGGCGTGATTGTCGGTGCTGAACAGCAGGTTGCTGAAGCAGCGCAGAAAGTTGCCAAAGAGAAATATGGTCTGGACGTTGAGCTGGTCACTTTCAACGATTACGTGCTGCCGAATGAAGCGCTGAGCAAAGGCGATATCGACGTTAACGCCTTTCAGCACAAACCTTACCTTGATCAGCAAATCAAAGATCGTGGCTACAAGCTGGTATCAGTCGGTAACTCTTTCGTCTACCCAATCGCGGGCTATTCGAAGAAGATCAAATCACTGGATGAGCTGCAGGATGGCGCGCAGGTTGCTATTCCAAACGATCCAACCAACCTGGGCCGTACACTGCTGCTGCTGCAGAAAGTGGGTCTGATCAAACTGAAAGATGGCGTGGGCTTGCTGCCAACCTCACTGGATATCACTGAGAATCCTAAGCATCTGAAAATTGTTGAGCTGGAAGCGCCGCAGCTGCCACGCTCACTGGACGATCAGCAGATTGCGCTCGCGGTAATCAACACCACCTACGCCAGCCAGATTGGCCTGACGCCAGCCAAAGATGGCATCTTCGTTGAAGATAAAGATTCACCTTACGTGAACCTGATTGTTGCGCGCGAAGATAATAAAGATGCGGAAAACGTGAAGAAATTCGTCAAGGCTTACCAGTCTGACGAAGTTTACGCAGAAGCTAACAAAGTCTTTAACGGCGGCGCGGTTAAAGGCTGGTAATTCAGCTGTTCATCTCCTGAAGGGCGGCGCTATGCCGCCCTTTCTGTTATTGGGTGCCCTGCCCGACTTGTTATTTATTCCTGTCCTTGTTTCAATAACGCCACTTTTTGAAACCTGAGGATGTTGCCATGCGTTTTTTACCGCTCTGCTTGTTAGCATTGATGCTGACAGGGTGTGTTCATGAGTATCACCCGATAAGCAGCGCACCGTCCCGGCCGCAGCAATCCAGTGAACCGACCCGCAAGCCTGTAGCACGACCTGCCCCGGTTAAGCTCTATACCGATGCCGCCGATCTGGTCAGTAAGCCGTTCCGCGATCTGGGTGAAGTCTCCGCGGAAGATTGCCAGATCAGCAACCAGAACTCCCCAGCGAACATCGCCACAGCGCGTAAACGTCTGCAGATCAAAGCGTCACAGATGAAAGCCAATGCCGTGCTGCTGCATCAGTGTGAAATCGTTACCGGCACCCCCGGCTGCTATCGTCAGGCCGTCTGTCAGGGTTCAGCGCTGAAAGTCAGCAGCCAATGAGTGAGTTCACCTTTGCGCAGATTGGAGTAATCCGTTCGCCGTGGAAGGAGAAGTTTGCCGTACCACGCCAGCCAGGCCTGGTGCAGGATGGTGGCGGCGAGCTTCACCTGCAGCCACCTTACAATCAGCCGGAAGCGGTACGCGGACTGGAAGCATTCAGTCACCTCTGGCTGCTCTTTGTTTTCCATCAGACGATGGAAGGTGGCTGGCGTCCCACGGTTCGCCCTCCCCGTCTGGGCGGCAATGCGCGCATGGGTGTATTTGCGACACGTTCAACGTTCCGTCCCAATCCCATTGGGATGTCGCTGGTTGAACTGAAAGGTATCAGGATTGAAAAACAGCAGGTCATCCTGCAACTTGGCAGTCTGGATCTGGTCGATGGCACGCCGGTGGTGGATATCAAACCTTATCTGCCCTTTGCCGAAGCGCTGCCTCATGCCCAGGCAGGTTTTGCTCAGGCGGCTCCTGCAGCTGATATGCCGGTTCGCTTCTCCGCGCTGGCCCAACAGCAGCTTCACCAGCAGTCGCGCTACCCCAATCTGGCACGCTTTATCAGTGAAGTACTGGCACAGGATCCCCGTCCCGCTTATCGTCAGGGCGAAACCCAGGATCGTGAATATGCGGCCTGGCTGATGGATTTTAATGTACGCTGGCGCATTGACGATGCCGGTACTGAAGTGATCGCTATCGACCCGCGTTAAAACCCGCTTTTGAGCCGGTGATCTCACTGGTACACTAGCCGCCAGCAAAATTCTGTCTGTGACTCTCCGATCAACTGGAACCGTAATCAATGCGTACTACTCAATATCTGCTCTCTACTCAGAAAGAGACGCCTTCCGACGCTGAAGTGATCAGCCACCAGCTGATGCTGCGCGCCGGTATGATCCGCAAACTGGCTTCTGGCTTGTACACCTGGTTACCGACCGGTGTTCGCGTGCTGAAAAAAGTCGAAAACATCGTTCGTGAAGAGATGAACAACGCGGGCGCGGTTGAGATTTTAATGCCGGTTGTGCAGCCCGCCGACCTGTGGCAGGAGAGCGGTCGCTGGGAGGAGTATGGCCCGGAACTGTTACGTATTGCCGATCGCCACGAGCGTCCGTTCGTGCTGGGTCCAACGCATGAAGAGGTGGTCACTGACCTGATCCGCAATGAGCTGAGCTCTTATAAGCAACTGCCGCTCAACCTGTATCAGATTCAGACCAAATTCCGTGATGAAGTGCGTCCACGTTTTGGCGTGATGCGTTCACGCGAGTTCATCATGAAAGATGCTTACTCGTTCCACACGTCGCAGGAATCGCTGCAGGAAACGTACGACGCGATGTACCGCGCCTACAGCCAGATCTTCAGCCGTATGGGACTGGATTTCCGTGCTGTGCAGGCCGATACCGGTTCTATCGGAGGCAGCGCATCCCATGAGTTCCAGGTGCTGGCGCAGAGCGGTGAAGATGATGTGATCTTCTCTACCGATTCTGATTACGCCGCTAACATTGAGCTGGCCGAAGCTGTCGCACCCGCTGGTGAACGTGCCGCGCCGTCGCAGGAGATGCAACTGGTCGAGACGCCAGACGCAAAAACCATCGCGGAACTGGTTGAGCAATTCAATGTGCCTGTTGAAAAGACAGTGAAAACGCTGATTGTTAAAGGCGCAGATGAGAGCGGTCATGCACTGGTTGCCCTGCTGGTTCGCGGCGATCATCAGTTGAATGAGATCAAAGCAGAGAAGTCAGCAATCGTTGCCTCACCGCTGGTATTCGCGACGGAAGAAGAGATTCGCGCCGCAGTGGGTGCCGGTCCGGGTTCAATCGGCCCAGTGGGTCTGCAGATGCCAATTATTGCCGACCGTACCGTAGCGAAGATGAGCGATTTCAGCGCCGGTGCCAACGTCGATGGTAAGCACTACTTTGGCATTAACTGGGAACGCGATCTGCCGCTGGCCAGCGTTGCGGATATCCGTAACGTGGTCGAAGGCGATTTAAGCCCGGATGGCAAAGGTACGCTGCAGATTAAACGCGGCATCGAAGTCGGTCACATCTTCCAGCTCGGCACCAAATATTCTGACGCGCTGAAAGCCTCCGTTCAGGGTGAAGATGGCCGTAATCAGGTGATGAGCATGGGCTGCTACGGCATCGGCATCACCCGCGTGGTGGCGGCAGCCATTGAGCAGAACCATGACGATCGCGGCATCATCTGGCCAGCCGCACTGGCACCTTTCGAGGTGGCGATTCTGCCGATGAATATGCAGAAATCGTTCCGCGTTAAAGAGCTGGCGGAAGAGCTGTATACCACTCTGCGTGCCAAAGGCGTTGAAGTTATCCTGGATGACCGTAAAGAGCGTCCGGGCGTGATGTTCGCAGATATGGAACTGATCGGTGTGCCGCACACCATCGTCATCGGCGACCGCAATCTCGATAATCAGGAGATTGAATATAAATCACGTCGTGCCGGTGAGAAGCAGATGATTAAGCAGGATGAAATCGTTGATTTCCTGCTGAAGGCTCTGAATAAGTAAGCTTTGAAGTAATGGTCAGATGCCTTGCCTGTGGGGCGTCTGACAGCTGAGAAACTTAAAGTAGGTTGAATCTGGCAGCAACGGAAAATATTAACGCCCAGGGAACAGGGTCAGAAGAGGAAAGCGTCCCGCGGCAGGGACAAAAACGCCGGGAGCGTTTTTGAACAACGCAACGCGTTGGCCCTGCAACGGACGCACCTCAGGGATGAGGTGCGTAATCGCGCGGGCCGAGCGTGCCATGGATGGCGGTTTTTGCGTCTTTCCGATCTGACCCTGTTTCCAGGGTAGGTTCCGACTTACCGCTATACGACCCTGACTTTATCGGTACTCAAACGCCCCGCCTGCGGCTGGGGAATCCCCAGAAATGTGCGGGTGAAAAAAGACAGGCATAGAGTTCTGTGATCTACTGATTGTGCTAACAATTCAATGAGATCACCTCTATGCCTGCTCATCAAGTATGCCAGAAGTTTTTCCGCGATTCTCTGCTGCCGTTCCACCAATACCGTCAAAATGCTTTGCTTGATGCCACTACTGCCCTTATTAACGGGGCATCACTCTCTCTGACCAGCATCGGGCGATTTATGCCTGGTGGCGCTCAGGTCAAAAACAAAATAAAACGGGCGGACCGGTTGCTGGGAAATCAGGCCCTTCAGAAAGATGTGCCGCTGATCTTCAGCAACATTATTTCTATGCTCACCAGCAGGCTGTCTTTATGCGTGATTGCGGTCGACTGGAGCGGCTATCCTACGCAGGATTTCCATATACTCAGGGCCAGTCTCGTCTGTGATGGACGCTCAATACCTCTGCTAAGTCAGGTGGTTGCGTCCGATATGCAACAGAATGCGGTCGTCCAGTCTGATTTTCTCAGTGCGCTCAGTGATGCCATTGGCCCCGATAAAAAAGTCATCATCATTACGGATGCGGGTTTCCGTAATACCTGGTTTCGGCAGGTAAAAATGCTGGGGTGGGATTTTATCGGGCGGGTTCGGGGTGCTGTCCTGCTTAATCTTCACAGTGAGGGTGACCGCTGGCGCAGAGGCGAAACACTGACCGCAGCAAAAGAGCCGGTCAGTTTGGGGGCGGGCTCGCTTGCCCGCGATAAAAAGTCACGTTGTGATGGTTATTTTTATCTTCACAAACAGGCTCCCAAAATGCGTAAAAATAAACGCGCTCGCGGAAGATTATTTAGTGCAAAAACAGAGAAAGAGCAGCGGGAAGCGGGTCGTGAACCCTGGTTGATTTTTACCAGTACAACTGAATTTGAACCCCGTAAAATAATGAAGCTATATAGTCGCCGGATGCAGATAGAGCAGAACTTTCGTGATGAAAAAAGCGAACGGTACGGGTTGGGTCTGCGCACCAGTTACAGCCGATCAGCAGGAAGGCTACTGGTGCTGAGCCTGCTGGCAACGCTGAGCACAATCGTGATGTGGCTGCTGGGTTATCATGCTGAAAATAGAGGGTTACATCTGAGATATCAGGCAAATAGTATAAAGTCGCGGCGTGTTATCTCATACCTGACTTTAGCGAAGAACATCCTGAGACATTCTTCGCTGATTTTAAGGCAGCTGTTGCCAGATGAGGTCCTTAATCATCTCGCCCACTCATACCAAAATATGGTCATGATTTACTGAGCTGCGATTAGTGGGGATCCTTCAGCCCACAGGGTGGAGGCTATGATATTACGGCTTAACGGTTAAAAACTTTCCCAGTTCGCCTTCGTCATGTCGATACTCTGGCGCTCAGGCTGCTTTGCCTGCAATACCGGACGACGCAAAGCTGCGGCCTGCTGCGGCTGTGCGACACGGTGATTGCTTTCCAGCGTAAAGGTCGACACCAGCCCTGCCAGCGTCTCTGCTTGCTCCTGCAGCGACTTAGAGGCAGATGAGGCCTCTTCCACCAGCGAGGCGTTCTGCTGCGTCACTTCATCCATCTGGCCAATGGCCTGATGAACCTGCTCAATGCCTTTGCTCTGCTCGGAAGTTGCTGCGGCAATCTCATTGACCAGATCGGCCACCTGCTGAATCGCCTGGCGGACATTTTCACTGTTTGTGCCAACACCGCCGGCCTGCGCTAAACCATGCTCAACCTGTGAAACCGACGTAGAGATCAGGTCTTTGATTTCACGGGCAGCCGAAGAGGAGCGCTGCGCCAGATTGCGCACTTCTGAGGCGACAACAGCGAAGCCGCGGCCATGCTCACCAGCACGCGCTGCTTCGACAGCCGCATTTAGTGCCAGAATATTGGTCTGGAACGCGATGCCTTCAATCAGGCCGGTAATTTCAGAGATTTTGGCAGAGCTGCCGCGGATCTCGTCCATCGTACTGAGCATCTGCTTCACCGCCGACCCATTCTGGATTGACATGTTATTGGCGTTATTCACCAGGCTGCTGGCCTGTTGCGCACCTTCTGAGTTCTGTCGCACCGTTTCGCTCAGTGTTGCCATACTGGCAGACGTCTGCTCCAGGGAGGCCGCCTGCTCTTCCGTACGCGCAGAGAGATCCTCATTGCCCGCCGCAATCTGCGTTGAACCGGTACTGACCGACTGTGCGGCATGACTGACCGAGAGCAGCGTGCCAGAAACGCGCGCCAGCAGCTGGTTAAATGCCATTGCCGTTTTGCCGATCTCATCTTTGCTGCGAACGTCGGCAGTATGGGTCAGGTCAAGCGTATGGCTGACCTGCGTCATGGTATTCACCATGCCTGAGAGGCTCTTTTTGATGCCGAGAATCACTTTAGCGGAGAAAGCACCCAGTATCAGAATGAGCAGCAGTGAGCCGCCAGACATCGTCCACAGCGTCTGACTATAAATGCGCTTGTTTTCCGCTCTGAGCTGTTCGCCAATATCGATGTTCAGCTGAATCTGACGGGTGAAGTCTGCTTCCAGTTTGCGTGCAGCGGCACCAATACCATTATCACTCTGTAATAATGGCAGTGTGACCGCATCATTGTGGGCGCGTGAGGCGGCAAGGAATGCTGGCAACGCGCTGCGGACCGCATCCAGGTTTTTATTAGCCTGCACGGTCATCTCTTTATCTTCATCGCTGGAGATATCGTTAGCCATATAATAATCATTGAGAGACTTAATCTGCGTCAGCAGGTTCTCAATACGCTCTTCCGCCGCCGGGAATTTAGTCGCGTCACTGGTGCTGTGATGGCGGTAAAGCGCAATGCCTAACTGATTGGTCACGCTAATCGATTTATTGAGATCGCGAATGCTGGGTATCGCGTTCACCTGTACATATTCAAAACGTGACTGAAAGCCCGAAATTACGGATAAAGAGATAATCACCAGTGCAATCAGTGACATTGCAAGCAGTGAAAAAATCAATACCAGACGTTGTGTAATAGACATACTTGCCCCCGGCAAAAAAGATTAATTTAAACATGGTGTAAAGCTGAATCGTTTATATCGGCGCTTGTCGGCAGGCCTTTAATTAATCGCATGCGATATATTTTTTTATTTTTTCTTGCGAATGGAACAAAGTGTGCCAGGCAGAAAAATACTCTGACCTTTCCTGACTTTCATTTTGACACACCCTCTTATACCTCATCATATTTATGAAATCGCCCACATTGCCGGGAAGCGGTTTTCTACTGCCGAATGGTCATAATTACGCGTCAGCTAACATGCATCGGAATCTTATGATTAGCCTGCTAATTCAACAGGGTGGCTGACGATAACTGTTAATAAGCGGATGTTTTAACCGCATTATATCTCGCAGCAGATTCAACAATGACAGGGTGGAGAAGCGGAACAGCCGGAGAGAACAAAAGCCTGTATGTCTGGCTGACATCAGATCCTCTGATAAGTGAATGACGGACTGCCCGATGCCTGGGGAGGTCCATTTGAGATTTTAGCCATTCGTGGCAGGACCAGATTAAATCAGCGAAAACACTGGCGGAATGCTGATTCTGGTCTATGCTCACTGGCCCGACCAGGCTTTAGTCTGTTGGATAGCAATAACGCTTAAAATAAAAAAGGTAGTTGTCATGGATTTAGCCACATTTGAAACCAGAACGGGTCTTTGGCCACACATGCAGTTCACAGATGTTGAATATGAACTTTGCAGCACTGGCGTTGAGATCTATGCCATTGATGTCAGTCGTCAGACCAAGAGCAAGCTGTTTATCTGTCGCGTCACCAGCGAACAGCAGGCAGCAGCGCTGACCGCTCAGTTCAAAGAGTGGTTACCAAAGTTAAAGCTTAAAAAACGCAAAGTTGCCCTGAATCTGGCACGCATGGCCTGCGATAAGAGCTATCCCGTCAATCCTAAATTCCAGGATCGTTCTGACATGCGTCGGAACACCTCCAGGCTCTGATGCCCGCTTCAGCCTGCGCATGTCATCGCAGGCAGGCTGAAATGGATCCGGTTCTGTGGCGCGTTTTAATCACGCGCCGCAGGAACCTGAAACAGCCGCCATTCACCATCCTCAATCGAGATATCACTGAAAGTGGTGATATGCATCTCTATCCACGTATTCGCGGCGCGAAGCGTGTGAGGTGAATTACGCTGTTCCAGTTCAGCGACAAAATCCCGGGTGCTTACTGTGCACAGACCGGAATTATCCCTCTTCATCGCCTCTCTGAATGCTAACCAGACTTCATCATCCTGTGACATCTCATTTACCTCACAATGACTCTCAGTTCAGAACAGACTGTATATATAAACAGTATAATTATTTCCTGAAGGGGTCAAGTCTGTGCGGAAAACCTGATGCAGCTCGCTATGCGACGTCTGGATTATGGCCATTTTTAGCATAAGCATATGACTGGAAGGGACTTTAATCCTAATCTTAGAAATCGTTTTCATACCACATTAACTCTTTGATTAAAAAAGATAACTGGCATTATTAGCTTTTTAATTATTTGATATCTAAATAAAAAAAGGGTTAACCGTAGCGGCATAAAGTCCGGTTTTGCCTTATCTTTAAATGGCTCTGTAATGAAATCCACTTCTTTTACAGAGTGAATTGACTCCTACCCTTGCCCCCTTTTACAGGGGGCACTTTTTCAGATAACGCAGATGTCGACATCTGCCTGTCATTGCTGACCGGCAACGCTCACGCGTTCCGGAAAAATGTGGTGATGATGTTAATGGACTGTCTGAAAAAATGGTGGATTTGTAACCTTATACTTCATTAGCTAAGCTTAAATCATAAGCTGCTCAAAACAGCTGATTGAATATCAAAGCATTTTTCTGAAATATCAGAAAAACTGATTTTTACCCGTATGAAAACCTTGCCATAACGACATGGTAAGGAGAGTAAAAAACGCGTAATAATCAGGCACTATCGGATTGACCGGCGCCTCACCAGGGATGCCGTAACGTTATAATAATGCGCTATATCTGCTGTTCGCCCCCGCTTTTGCGGGGGCTTTTATTTCCACGCTATTTCTGTGCCCGCTTCCTGTCGCAGTATGCTCTGCTTTGAAGTTCCTCCCACTCTGAAGTATTCCCTGAACCTATGGTCAGATTGATGACGTAAGCAGAACGGCATAATGGCTGTAGTTGTGCCCTTAACCATCAATATTTCTGTGGTATGGTTAATCAGTAACTTCCTGCCATATGAGTCTGCTTATGCTCTCCACCCTTATTTACCGTAGCCAGCTTTCGGATACTGTCTCGCCAGAGAGATTAAAGGCGTTGGTGGAGCATTCCAGTATCAAAAATGCCGCGGCTGAGGTCACCGGGATCCTGCTCTATGACGGGCGGCACTTTTTTCAGGTGCTGGAGGGGACCGTTGATAATGTGCATGCCGTATTCGAGCGTATCAGCCAGGATGATCGGCACTTTAACCTGATTGAACTGATGCGGGATTACGCGCCCGCCCGTCGGTTCGGCCATGCCGGAATGGCCTTGTTTGATTTGCGTGACTATGAGAAGCACACCGTAGTGGATGCCCTGCTGAAGCGGGTTACCCTGAATGATGAGCGCATCAGACATGACCGGGTCGTGAAGTTCCTGCGTTCGTTCGTCGAGGGACGGGATAAAGAGACGTTTATCGGGATCGATCCCGCCAGTCACTGGACGCTGACCACGCCTGTTACCGCCAATGTTCAGCCATCCTGGCAACCGGCACCAGATCAGCGCTGTGAATTCGCGCTCCAGCCTATCGTGGATACCACGAATCGCCAGATTGTTTCCTGCGAAGCCCTGATACGCGGTCTGCACGGCGCCTCACCCGCAGACTATTTTTCACAGCTGCAGGAAAGCGAGCGCTACCAGGCCGATCTGCACTCTAAAACCTACGCTTTCCAGCTGGCCAGACATCTGGGATTAAGGGAACAGACGCTCTCTGTCAACCTGCTGCCCATGTCGCTGGTGGTCATCGACGATGCGGTTGATCATCTTATCCAGCAAATCAGACAGCAGGGATTACGGCCCGAACAGGTAGTAGTTGAAGTCACTGAAGATGAAATCATTTCGCGCTTCGACGAATTTCAGTTTGCGGTTCAGCAGCTGAAAGCCGCCGGAATCAGCCTTGCACTTGACGATTTTGGTGCCGGTTTCGCAGGCCTGTCGCTGTTAGCTGATTTCCAGCCCGACAAAGTGAAAATCGATCGCAAGCTGATTACCGATATCCACCGCAGTGGTCCGCGTCAGGCGATTGTGCTGGCCATCCTGAAATGCTGCCAGGCGCTGGAGATTACGGTCATCGCGGAAGGCGTTGAAAAAATTGAAGAGTGGCTCTGGCTGGAAGGTGCCGGCGTCCGCTATTACCAGGGTTTTCTTTTCGCGCGCCCTGCCCTGAATGCGTTGCCTGCAGTGAGCTGGCCAGCACGCCGCCCGGTGTAAATACAACTGAATTAATCTCCCTTTCCCTCCCCTTTTGTTCAGAGTTTGACCCGGCTCACACCGCCTCGCTGCAAAAAGCAAAAGCTGTGCCATGCTTGATCCATCTGAGAGCCAACCGGCAAAACAGATACTCATCAGGTCCCTGGATAACAACCGAATTGGGAGAATCACCATGAACGAAGATCGCATTAGCGGTAACTGGAAGCAGTTCAAAGGTAAGGTTAAGGAAAAATGGGGTGATCTTACGGATGATGATATGACCGTGGTCGAAGGGAAACGCGATCAGCTGGTCGGTAAAATTCAGGAACGCTATGGCTACGAGAAAGATCGTGCTGAAAAAGAAGTGAAAGAGTGGGAAGATTCCAACAAGTACCACTGGTAACGCGTTCTTAATCGCCGGGCGTCTCTGCGCCCGGTAACTGTCCTGCCGCTTTCATCCCTGTCTAATCGCCTGTCATGCTGACATCGCAGTCTGTTGCAGTGAGTGATCAAAAAGGCGGAAACAGCCTCTGCCATTTCCGCCCTGTTCCCATTACTGATGTTCAAGAGTACGCGGTCCGCCGATCGAAATGGGGATACGTCGCGGTTTCTCGCTCTCTGGTATTTCCTGGATCAGATCGATGTTAAGTAAGCCCTCCGCCAGAGTCGCTCCGGTGACCTTCATGTGCTCCGGAATAGAAAAGCTCAGCTGGAAATCGTGTCGGGAAATGCCACGATGGATCCAGCTGCTGTTCTCCTCCCGTGCCTCGCCAGAGGTATCCTGGGATGTTTTTTCTCTGTGCCCCGCCACAGAAAGCCGTCCGCCACGTAGCTCAATCTCCAGTTCATCCTCTTTCCAGCCGGGTACGCTGACGGTCAGCGCATAGCGGTTATCCTCAACCCGCTGCAGATCGTAAGCGGGAGCGGTGGTTACCGGGCTGTCGCCAGTCAGCTGACTGAATAATTTATCGATGCGGTTAAAGCGGTCTGAAAACACAGAATCAGCCAGCGAAGGGAAAACGGAAAATTGTTGTACTGACATAGTGATAATCTCCTGAACAGGTTCATCCAAAAGTTCATCTGACCGGTATCATATTTCCGGTCATCTCCATAAATAGGGATTCGTTGTCAGCTTTCAAGTCGGGAAATAAAATTTTTTTACCGTTAACTAACAGCCGGTTACCAGCGAAATAAATGTCAGGGTATTAACGCAGCCGCTATTTCTTGCTCTGAGGTGTCAGAACGAAATGAGGATGACGGCCAGCCAGTAATAACAGCAGCTCATATTCGCCCTGACTTAATAATGTCGGGTTACCAGCGGCTTCTTTGGTTTGCCATACTCTCAGGCTAAGGTCAAAACGCTCAGCAGCGCTCTGTTGTGACAACCCGGCGGCAAGGCGAAGTTCACGCACGTTACTCTGGACAATCACAGGCGACTGGGGGGGACGATTAACCAAACAAAGACTCCTTCAACATGATGAAAATGCAAAAGCACAGCCCTTCGCGATCAATAAAAGCGAAGCGACCTGAAAGCAGCAAGGATGACAAGACCAGAGAATAATTGACTATTTTGAATAAATGTCAAATTTCAGGCTGAACATTTATCCCTGTTTCTCTGTAAGCGAAGCGGCATATTTCGTGCTGACAGCGACTTTTCTATTTCCTTAGAGTGCCTTATTCCTCCCGCCAGGAATTATCCTGTTATTTGCCTTAAGGGTGATTCAGGGATTAATCCGCTACCTCAATGCTTCTTTCTTCATCAGGATAGATGTTTAGCCTGAGGTTGATGTTCAGGCTGCATCATTGAAACCAGAGGAGGATAATAAATGAAAAATCCTATCCAGCGTCGTTCGCCAGACGATCTGTCGCAGGTGGAAATTCGTGAACAGTGGCAAATCACCTACTGGACTCAGGAGCTGGGGACAACCCAGGAAAGGCTGACACGCGCCATCCGCGAGCGAGGCCCGACGACAGAACAGGTCCGTGACTGGCTGGAACAAAACCCGCCGCCACGTCGCCCAACTCAAACCTCAAACGGCATCAAAGGTTAACCTGATTGCTGACTGAAGCGCTGGATAACCGCCAGCGTCGCGGTGGATGGGCCTGCATCAGCCAGGAGTGCGCTGACAGGTCATATCTGCCGTTCTGTGCCACTTCCCGGCTTTTGCTTTGTGTTTTAGGAGGTTACCGCCTGGATCAATCTGCAGTCGTGCTCCTCTCTCTGGCAGCAGGCACATTTCATGGCAATAACAGATTTATAATTAACGTTAACTCTCCTGAATAGTTATTCATCGCCTGACGGGAAATAAACATTAAGCATGCTGAAAACCGCCTGCTGCATATATAAAATGAACTGTTGTAAATAACCGGACGCCTCTTCGATTAAATTTTCGAATCGTAAACACCCATTTTATGCGTTAAAGAAAATATTAAGAGACACCCGCCGCGTAGTCACTTATCATCAGCATGAAAATAAAAATCACACCATATTTCCTGCCGCCCGAATCACATTTCGCTCCGGACAGTTTTCTTTTTTCGCTCCGTAATCAGCCGGTGCGGGGGTTCTACACACATGCTTAACAATCTCAACGGCGACAATGAACGCCGAAGCCGCGCTTTACAGGCGCTGCGCGACCCTGATGAAAGCCGCGATGAAGTGCTGCGGAAATTTGTCCGGTTAGCCAGTCAGGCCCTGGGTATACCAGGCAGCTTTATTTCTGTGCTGGATGATGAGTTTCAGACCGTACGCGCATCACACAATTTTGATCTGCAACGCTCAACGCGTGCGGACTCACTCTGCCGTCACGTGGTTGACAGTGACAGCGCGGTAATCGTCCCTGATACGTATCATGATGCGCGTTTTGTCACGCATCCGCTGATCACCGGGTCTCCCTTTATTCGCTTTTATGCCGGTGTGCCGCTCAAAACCCGCGACGGTATTATTCTGGGCACGCTCTGTGTGACCGACACTCAGCCACAGGCATTTGCCAGTGATCAGGTGACAACACTGACGCTGCTCTCCACGCTGGTGATGTCCTTCCTGGAAGCCTGGCATGCGGCTGGGTTTACCGATCCGGTGACCGGGCTACCTAATCGTCAGCGTCTGATACGGGATTTGCAGTATCTTGCCGTGACCGGCGATACCACGCCACGCCGTCTGGTTCTGATTGATTGCATCGATATGTCGCGTGCTTACGAACTGGCACGCTCTATGGGTATGACGCCGGTTGAGAGTCTGCTGAAAGATATGGCCACCTTGCTGCCGCTGCGCCTGCGTCCAGCGGTTGGGGAAATGATCTACACCGTGGCCACGGGCCGGTTTGCCATCCTGACTCGGGCGGACAGCCGACTGAGTGCTGCCTGGGTAGCCGGTCGTCTGGAAGGGATTAGTGCAGACATGGATGATGGTCTTTCAGTCGCACTCACTCCTCATACCGGTGAGGCTGACTTTGTTGCGGGCAGCATGCCAGCTTCTGAAATATTACGTCGTGCCGTCAGTGCACTGAATGATGCAGTCGGCAGGGGGCTACCCTCTCAGCGTTTTAACGCCGAGGCAGAAACCCAGCGTTCAGAAGATTTCATGCTGATGACCGATCTTAAAATGGCGTTACACGAGAACACCGGGCTTTATGTGGTCTATCAGCCGAAAATTTGTCTGCAAAGTGGTAAGCCGGTGGGTCTGGAAGCGCTTATCCGCTGGCTGCATCCCAGCCGGGGTGAACTCTCTCCTGGCGCGTTTATCCCACTGGCTGAACAGACCGATCTGCTCTCTGTGCTGACTGCCTGGATTATCGATCAGGCGGTCGAACGTCTTAGTCGGTTGCGTAACAACTGCATTCAGTTGCCGTTGACGATAAACGTCAGCGTACGCGACTTTGCGCGCGAGGGATTCGCTTCAGCGCTGGAAAGTAAGATGGTTAAGTCTAAGCTTCCGACCTCTTTGCTGGGAATCGAATGTCTTGAGACCGAACGCATCCTTGAAAGCCCGACCGCTCTGCGCGGACTGGAGATGCTCAGAGAGCGAGGCTTCACCATTTCACTGGATGATTTTGGCACCGGCTACAGCAATATCAGTTATCTGCGCCGTATGCCGCTGGATGTGATTAAGCTGGATCGTTCCCTGATCAGTGAGCTTTCCTCTGATACTGCTTCACGCATCATTGCCCGCAGCATTATCGCCATGCTCAAAGAGCTGGACTACACCGTGGTGGCAGAAGGGGTGGAGTGTCCGGATGCCGTGACCTCGCTGACTGAGTATGGCTGCGATCAGGCTCAGGGCTATTTCTATTCGAAGCCGCTGAACGAAGAAGCGCTGGATCACTGGCTTCACTGGAAGCTGCGTGGCGAATGTCATTAAACGGGCGGAAACGTGATCTGCTATCAGATCGCGCTTCACACATCAGGTCTTCTCAGACAACCCTTCTTCGAAATTCAAAATATTTGATTAACTTCAGCAAAACTTCGCTATTTCAGTCCGACATGATCGCGCCTATGATTCATTCCATCGAGGCAGAACGCCTCACCCTGAATAAAATAAGCTGAGGAACTGACCATGAAAACCATCAAAACTTTCGTTGCTGTTACCGCACTTCTGGTTTCTTTCGGTAGTTTTGCCGAGAGCATTACTGCTACCGGTTCGACACTGGATGCTGCTGAAGCGAAAGTCGCGGCGCAGGCCAAAGATGCTGGCGCATCCTATAAAATCACCGGCGCACGTGTTGATAATCGTGCTTATGTCTCTGCTGAGCTGATTAAATAACGTTTTTTCTTTAATATGATGAGGCTGCCATTACGGCGGCCTTTTTTATTATTCAGAAAACATCCGTTGGTTTACGGGGATTAATTTATACCCTGAAAAGTATTTCGGGAAATAGCCGCTTCGCTTACTGCCACCTGCTCTGGTGCAGTCTGTGCCACGGCAGAGAAGTAGAGATGAAACATTTTTTGAACAATGTTAGCGTGTCCGCAACAATCATATAAAGCGGAGCTGCACATGCTGACCACCATAATATATCGCAGCCATATTTCAGATGACTTTCCCATCAAAACCCTGCCCGCGATGGTCGACAATGCCAGCAAAATTAATGCGGCTCACGACGTAACCGGCATCCTGTTATTCAATGGAACCCATTTTTTTCAGCTGCTTGAAGGACCGGAAGCGGGCATTCAGGCGGTCTATCAGCGAATCTGTGCGGATCGGCGGCACCATAATGTGGTGGAACTGATGCGCGACTATGCGCCCTGCCGCCGCTTTGGTAATGCGGGTATGGAACTCTTCGACCTGCGTGAACACGATCGCTCATCGCTGCTGCAGGCAGTGCTGGAAAAAGGGACGTCGAAATATCGCCTCACCTATGATGATCGGGCACTGCAATTCCTGCGTACCTTTGTAGAATCCCGCGAGAAAGAGAACTACTACGAAGTTCTCCCGCCAGGTTACTGGGAGTTTATTTCTGAACACAATGATGTGCCGGATTCCCGTCCTGAGACAGAAGGCGTCAGCTTCCGCCCGGTGGTGGATCCCCTCGCTCGTCAGGTTACCGCGATTGAAGCGACCACTCTTCGGCCTGCATCCTCCGACGAGTTACTGGGCGAACAGCTTTATGTTAACGATCTGGAAAATGTGAAAAAGACGTTTGCCCAAGCGGGCCTGGTCTGCCCGGACGGTATGACACTCTATGTCAGCCTGCTACCGATGACACTGGTGGTGATACCCGATGCCGTCGATCAGATTGTCACCGCCATTCTGCAGGCGGGACTGGTGCCTGAACAGGTCGTTATCGGCGTGAGTGAAACTGCGGTGATCTCGCAGCTGGAGGCTTTTTCTGAAGCGGTGCGCATGCTGAAAGCGGCCGGGATCAGTCTGTCGATCGACAATTTTGGTGACGGATCGGCGGGATTGTCTTTGCTGACTCACATTCAGCCCGACCGTATTCGTATTGATGCCGGTATCACCCGCGACGTTCATCGCAGTGGGCCAAAGCAGGCGGTAGTGCAGGCGATTATCAAATGCTGTTCAGCGCTCGAAATCACCGTCATTGCGGCGGGCATTTTACAAGCCGAAGAGTGGATGTGGCTTGAGGCCGCAGGTATCATCAATTTCCAGGGCACGCTGTTTGCCGCTGCAGGCCACTACGAAGCGCAATCCGTTGCCTGGCCGGAATACCGGGAGGCAATGTAACAAACGCTGTCCGAACGGTGATTAAGCGGTATGCAAGAGAGCGGCCGCTTTTTTCGCCGTTGCCTGGTCTGAGATTACAGAGCGGCAGCCAGTACAGACCACAACTTATCCCCCTCCTCCCACCGTGTTCATCGCAACTCATTCCGATGATCAAAATCCGGTGACTCTGCCTGTCGATACCTTTCTTATGGCTCAGCTCACTGCTGCCTGCGTTTCTGATAACCACTATAGAGAGTAAATTTACCTGTTTAACTACTATGGAGAGCGGTTACGCCGTCACCGATCTGCACTTAAAGTATCAAAATGGAACGGATATCCACTGTAGCGAGTAAATTGCGCTTTACATGTGATCAGCAACCACTGTAGTGAGTAACAGGAGACGTTACTGAAAAGCACCAACTTTTGCAGCTGATATTATGATGATCTTAACGGCTAAATGAACTGCTCTATCTCACAGCAACCACTGTAGCGAGAAGAATCAGCATGAGAGCAGACTCAAGCAGCGGCTAAAGCCCCCTGTATGAGCTCTAAGGTAAAGAATTCCTGCCCCGCGCCTGTTCTGAGGTTGAAGCAGTACCTCTGTCATTAAAAGTATCTCTGGCAGCTAACCACTATAGTGAGTAATCATTCACCTGTGTTCTGATTTATTAATCTGACAAAGAAACCGCTTTCAACGGTGTAAATTGATAGTGAGTGCTTACTTTTAATGGAATGATCTTGAAAGAATCATAGGATAGAGATCATGACAACCACTATAGCGAGTAGATTTCTTGTTTCTGGTCCCACTTAGTAACCACTGTAGCGAGAATTTTTCCTGCTTCAGCGCGATGCTCTGATCATTTACTGACCGAGCTGGTCATTAAACAGTCTGGCAACCACTGTAGCGAGTGATTTTCTCGGCGGAATACCACAAAACACACACCTTCAGAACAGAAGACATGAAAGATAACCACTATAGCGAGTAAAACAGTCATGTTGCTTTCCCTCACAGAACTCGCCAAGGCTTTACTGTCCCACCCCTAGCCTCGCCTGAATCAGTTAAATGGAAACAGGATAACCACTGTAGCGAGTAAAAACAGAGGCCATTTCTGGCTATGTATCCTGGGCCCTTACCGCTGAGGCTAGTGAGTAACCACTGTAGCGAGTAAAGATACTTCCAGAAGCTTAAAAGGTGTTCGTATAGAAGTTAGTTAGCGCGGCTACAGATGAGCTTACAGGGAGGATCAAAACGTTACTGATTCGCAGACAACCACTGTAGCGAGTAAAATACTCGCTACAGTGGTTGTTGAATATTCTCAGTTAAGGCGACCGTTTTCTTAGCCAAAAAGAATATTTCCTGAACCTGAAGCAGGCCCGGACGCCACCCGGCGAGAGTCGGCAACAGGGCATTACTGCTTCTTTTGCTTCCTGATTTTGTTAAGTAATTCCTTTTCCTCACGCGAAACCATCACCAGCTCACTGCTCTCCTCTTCAATCCCCAGCTCAGGCGGGCTGACGTCAATCACGCCAGGATCGATATCAAGATCGTCAAAATCATCCATCTCATCATCGATCAGCCCTGATTGACTGAGCGGCAGTTCAGCCGGGCGCAGCTTAGGATGGCGGTAATGGACCCAGAAGTAGACAGACGAGCCGCGTCGGGTTTCGGTGTAGTCCAGATATCCAATCTCTTTTAACTGCTCCATCGCCTTTCTGACGGTCGCATTCTGGGTAATCACGCGCGAGGTCAGGTTAAGTCTGGCGCGCAGACGCGCCATAGATATCGGCGCAGGCTTCGGCGGAAGGCTCTCAATGAAGGTGTAGAGCGCCTGAGCGGACTCTTTGCGAGCCAGCTCATTGATGGCTTTAAGCTGCAACAGAACCTTTCTGTCGAACTGATACAGCTCAAAGATCTTGGGATCGGCCTGCAGCGTGACCGTGTCCTTTTTGATGCTGTATTTAGCGGACTGCACCAGATGCGTCGTGTAGTTCTCTCCGCCCTTGCTGGTAAAAGTCAGCGTATTGGATGCAATACGGGTCAGAGACGCGTCCAGACGGCTCCTGAGCTTCGAGGAGAGCCTTGCTGAGGGTATGCCACAGAGTTTGGCGAATTCGACGAAAGAGAGCGTTACAGTGTCTCCCAGACACTCATGCGTCGCGAATGCACGAATGATCCCGACCCAGGTTTTAAAATCATTATCCATATCCAGGCGGGCACCCAGAATCTTAATGTTGTCATAGCCTTCCGACCTGACCAGGGATAACTGCTTAAGATCCTGCGTCACATCCATGGAATTCATCTGGTTCTTCTGACTGCGCGCAGTAGATTTCAGTGTCGGAACAAATAAACCAAGCCGCATCAGCGCAACCGGCTGCACGGTGTTGTTACTATTGGGGGTAAGAGTAACAACTTCACCTGTACGTTTGTCTGTTTCGCTAAATGCATCAGCTATGTTCAGGATATCTGGTTCTTTTCTTGGCATTAGGAAGATCCGTGATGTGAACAGGCGAGACCCGCTGTTACTCGATACAGTGGATACTATCACTCACTACAGCGGTTAATCTACTCGCCATAGTGGTTATTTCTCTCGATACAGTGGTTACTTTACTCGCTATAGTGGTTAGTGAACCTGTCTTAACACAGACACACCAGGGCCTGGCACTCGATGGGGATCTTTCAGGAACTTATTAGGATCTTAAAAGGATCTGTTATTGGATCTATTCAGTGGATAACCCGGTAAAAATGCCAGCTAAAAATCCCTCAGATGCCCTGCCTTTACCCAGGAGCACCCTGTTTCATCACAGACGGTCGGTAAAACCTGAGCAACTGAGTCTGAACAGGGTTATGCACACGCTAAAAGGCCGTTTACTCGCTACAGTGGTTGTTGGTTACTCGCCAGCGCGGTTGCTTTACTCACTATAGTGGTTGTTATACTCCCTATAGTGGTTATTCTTCTCGCTACAGTGGTTACGAACACCCTCTCAGGCCATGTGCCACAAGGCTTCAGGCACTGTAGGGATCTGTTAGGGATCTCAATTTGATCTATTGAGGATCGACCAATTGGATCTGACCTGTGGATAACGGGGATAAAACAGACAAAAATAAGGTAATAGTGGAGTCGCAGATGGAACTGATTATTTAATAGCTATAGTCAGCTCATGATTAGCCACGAACAGTGGCAGGAAGGTTAACCATGAAGGTGGTTTAAAACAGAGCGTAAGAATTACACAGCTCGAATCCCCCTAATGACAACTCAAAGAGTAAGGCTATTCGATTTTGATTGAGAATACTTACGATCTAATCAGTGCTAACGTGAGTTTTCACCCTGAATGAATCACTTTATCTATATGATATATAAGTATTTATTTAATATTTTCATGATGAAAACACCATAAAATTGGCTTTAAAACAAAATCGCTGATTCATAGATGCAGATATATTGCTAAAAACAATAAGTTTGTACTTTGAAGCAGATAAGCCTGACCTGGTCAGAGACTTCGGGCAATAAAGCCCGCCATCAGTAATCCTACCCCAATCAACATAAAGAATTATTTGAAGAAGACTGCGGATGTGAATGGCTTTATTAATACGGAAGTAAAGTGAGTCGCTCAAGGCTTTAGATTTAGAAGTGACTGATCAAAAGATTTTGACAGGAAATCAAACAAAGCTCAGAAGCATTCGGCATCTCTCATTCACTATGAATACCCTGTTGAGAATTGAGACCCGCCTTCCGATTATATCCCCCTGCCCTCGTTCATAAGAATCGCCGTTCCGCTGGTATTTAAATGAAACCACTCAAGTGACTGGGGGGATATAGCCATACTAGGTTGCTCAGACTATCACTGACTAAAGAACAGAATCATTCTCCGATATAAGAAAAATCGCTACAAAGCAATGTTGAAATACAGCAATCCAAAGTATGCAGGAATCATAATGAGGAAGGGGCAAAAGAGATTGAAATGAGGGATGTGATTAAAGAGAGTGGATGATAGAGACAACTTTGAATCCACCGACTTTACCTTCAAACCCGGTGCTCAGAAATGAAACCGTATACTGGGTAAAACGTCCTTCATATCAAATTTCCACCATTAGATTTCACATTCATCTATATGATTTATAATGTAATTTTTATGATTTTCACGGTGAAAACACCATTCCTGTTACCTGAAAATGATTATGCTGCTCTTATATTAAAAAACCATTCTCGGAAAACTCATCCGACGAAATGAAACCCGGGAAACTCCCCCAAACCGATTTCCTGGCTTCATCAAGAATCACATCAACTGACATAAAGCAGTACTCCAAAAGCATCCTGCTTCGAAATCCGCAGGTCTCTCATCCCGGCCTCACTATCCCGCACAAGAAATCCAGGTTTTTGTCATTTTTGTTATACATTGGCAGGTATATCCTTTTTATGTAGTATGCAAAAAACATTAACGCAGAGGGGCTTATGAAGCGTGATTATGGTGGAGTGCTGGAAATGGCCACACGGGCCAATTCCATGTTACATGGATTGAGTAACCACATTGAGCAGCAGCGTCAGGAATTTAACCAGACTGGTTTTTATCAGACCTTCTCGCGCAATGCTGTCGCGAATATGCCTTTGCTGAGTAAGCATGCCGTTGTGGCCGCCATTAATGATATGGAAGCAGCGGGCTATCAGTTTGGTAAGAAACAGACCGGTAGTACTTCGCAATATGCCCTGACCATCGAAAACGTGGTCGACATCTATGCGCATCGTAAAATACCAAAATATCGCGATCGTCACGATGGACCCTTTGTCGTCTTTGTTGTCAGCCTTAAAGGCGGCGTCTCTAAAACCGTCAGCACCGTCACACTGGCTCACGGTATGCGCGCCCATCCTTCTATGCTGCACAATGACCTGCGTATCCTGGTTATCGACCTGGATCCACAGGCATCGAGCACGATGTTTCTGAGCCACACTAATAGCGTAGGTTCTGTTCTGGAAACGGCAGCGCAGGCAATGCTCAACGATCTCGATGCAGATCAGCTCCGTGCACAATTTATCAAGCCGACCGTCATGCCTGGCGTGGATGTTATCCCGGCTTCTATCGACGATGGTTTTGTTGCCAGTGACTGGGAAGAGCTGGTGGCTGAACATCTGCCAGGCGTTGCACCTTCAGAAGTATTGCGCCGGAACGTGATTGATCGCCTGGCGGGAGATTACGATTTTATCTTCCTTGATACCGGTCCTCATCTCGATTCCTTCATGCTGAACGCGATTGCGGCCAGTGATGTGCTGCTGACACCGACGCCGCCGGCGCAGGTCGATTTCCACTCCACCATGAAATATCTGACGCGTTTGCCGGAAATGCTGGAGCGTATTGAGTCCGAAGGTATCGAACCACGGCTCAAAGCTAATATCGGCTTTATGTCTAAGATGACCTCTAAACATGATCACCTGACTTCGCAAAGCTATGCCCGGGAAGTGTTTACAAAATCGATGCTGGACTGCAGTTTACCGCGACTGGATGGCTTTGAACGCTGCGGGGAATCTTTTGATACGGTGATCAGCGCCAATCCTTCCTCATATCCGGGCAGTGCAGATGCTCTGCGCAAAGCGAAATATGAAGCCGAGCAGTTCTCAAGAGCTGTGTTTGACCGCATCGAATATATCAGGAGTACTCTGTGAGCAAACCTATACAGCGCATTGGCCGCAAGTTTGGTGATTCTGCTATCGCGAACATGATCGATAGCAGCAGCCAGTCGCGCACCTTTACGTTGAAGTCGGGCGCGAAGGCGACCTTTGTGCGCCAGCTCATCCTGCACGATGATATTGAAACCCGAACCAGCGTTGATCCAAAAATAAACGGCCGTGATCAGAGCACGCTGACACCGGAATCGCTTCAGGAGATCACCCGCACCATAACACTGCAGCAGTTCTTCCCGGCTATTGGTCGCGTCAATGATGACAGGATTGAGATCATGGATGGCTCGCGCCGCCGCGCCGCGTGTATTCTTTCCGGTGCCAGTCTGGAAGTGCTGGTCACCGCAGATGAACTGAGCCTTAGCGATGCGCGTCAGCTGGCTGCGGATATTCAGACGGCGAAAGAGCATAACCTGCGTGAGTTAGGTCTGCGCTTTATGCTGATGAACGAAAATGGCATGAGCAAATCAGAGATTGCTAAAGCCGAAGGTATCTCGAACGCCAAGGTCTCTCGTGCGTTCCAGGCGGCATCTGTACCCGCTGAGTTTATCGAACTCTTTCCGGTTGTCTCTGAGCTGACCCTCCAGGATTACCAGTTGCTGCTTGACGTCTGGGAAGAAGCGAAAGCAGAAGCGGTTGAGATCTCTGCGTTAGTCAGTGAGATCCAGCAAAAGCTGAATGAAGATGATTCACTGCAAAGCGCCAACGCGGATGATAAGAAGAGCGCTATCCTGAGCGGCTTCAAAAGCGCTCGTCGTCAGTTAAAAAAACCGTCACCTGTCAGCAAAACCGTAACGGAGAAACTGGCAACGTTTACCACAGCCAATACCTATGCGCGTCGTAAAACCAATGACGAGAAGCGCACCGTGCAGTATGAATTCAGTCGTCTGCCGAAAGAGATTGCTGAACAGATCGATGCGTCGATCAGACAGATACTCTCCACGCTGAAGTAATTAACATCACACTTTTCCGATAACCAAACCGGCCGCTGCGCCGGTTTTTTATTATGTTATCAGGCGTCGCTACAAAGCAGCTCTCCATACCCGTCTCCTTAGAAAGACAACCTCTTCTGTAAATACCCATCACTTCCGCATCGTAACGCTTGAACTCATTACGGTTTAACGCTATAGCTAAAACGGTTTAGCTTTCAGGTTCAACCAAAGGAGTTTTTTATGTCTGTTCGCGTATGGTGCCTCGGGGATGCCGTGGTCGATTTGCTACCCGAAATGCCGGGTCGCCTGATGCAGTGTCCGGGCGGAGCTCCCGCCAATGTCGCCGTTGGAATTGCCCGTCTGCAGGGAAACAGCGGTTTTATCGGCAGGGTAGGTGCTGATCCCTTTGGTGAGTTTATGCGGCAGACGCTCAGTGAGGAGAAAGTTGATACCCGCTATATGATCGCCGATTCACAGCACCGCACCTCAACCGTGGTGGTCGGGCTGGATGAGCAGGGCGAACGTTCATTTACCTTCATGGTGCGACCCAGTGCTGACCTGTTTCTTGAACCATCGGACCTGCCCGCGTTTCAGCATGGAGAATGGCTGCACTGCTGTTCGATCGCCTTAGCAGGTGAACCCTCACGTACCGCAACACTGACCGCTATGAAACAGGTCCGGGCGGCAGGTGGTCATGTCAGCTTCGATTTAAACCTGCGTGAAGACCTCTGGCCCGATCCGACACTGTTGCATACGGTGGTGAATGAAGCACTCAGTCATACCGACGTGGTCAAACTCTCCGATGAGGAACTTGATTTCCTCTGTCCGGGTCAGGAAGCGGCTGTCAGCATGCCGCAGTTGGCCGAACGATTTGGCATTCGCTTATTACTGGTGACGCGGGGCAGAGAAGGGGTGATGGCCTGGTATCAGGGCCAGATTACACACCATGCGACGACGCCTGTGGACAGCGTTGACACCACGGGTGCAGGTGATGCCTTCGTGGCCGGATTACTCTGGGGACTGGCGAAGTCGGGTCTGCCTGCCGATGAGTCACAGCTCGCCAATTGTCTTGCCAGTGCACAACGCTGTGGCGCACTGGCAACTACCGCGAAAGGTGCCATGACTGCACTTCCGTGGCTCCATCAGCTGGACGATCTGGCTGACTAATCGTCATCTGACAGCCCTGTTTTGCGAGCTATCTCACATTCACTAAACCGGTTTAGCTATTTTCATTGCAGAGGGAAATTACCCATGGCTATGATTTGCGCCTAAACCGGTTTAGCAAAAAATACCGGTGATGATAGCCTCTCCTCAGGGATATAAAAAAATGAAAAAAAGCACGTTAGCAGTGGCCCTCTCTACGCTATTCCTTTCCACATCCGTCTGGGCCGATCCCAGCATGAGCAGCATTGAAGCACGCCTTGCGGCGATGGAGCAGCGACTGCAGGCTGCCGAGCAGCGGGCGAATGTCGCTGAAACCCGCGCAGAAGTCGCTGAAAAGCAGGCACAGGTGGCTGAGAAGCAGGCTCAACAGCTGGCAGCCGTGCAGCAGCAGAACCAGACCTCTAACGCAGAGGCCGCGCAGCGCACCGCGAAGCTGGAACAAAAATCTGCCGATGAAGGTGGCTTTGAGTTCCACGGTTATGCCCGCTCCGGATTGCTGATGAACAGCTCAGCCGCCAAAACGCAGGGCGGTCCGACCGTCACCCCTGCCGGGGAAACCGGCGGCCACGTCGGGCGTCTGGGTAATGAGCCGGATACCTACGTTGAGCTTAATCTCGAACATAAGCAGACGCTGGACAATGGCGCGACCACCCGCTTCAAAGCAATGCTGGCCGATGGACAGCGCACCTACAACGACTGGACGGCCTCCAGTAGCGATCTCAACCTGCGTCAGGCGTTTGTCGAACTCGGCCAGCTTCCGACCTTCACCGGCGCGTTCGATAACGCAACCGTATGGGCCGGTAAGCGTTTTGATCGTGATAACTTTGATATTCACTGGATCGACTCCGATGTGGTGTTCCTTGCCGGTACCGGTGCCGGTATCTATGACATGAAATGGAGCGATCAGGCGCGCAGCAACATTTCGCTGTATGGCCGTACTTTTGGCGACATCGAAAACAATGAAAACACCGCGCAGAACTACATCCTGTCGCTGAATAACTTTGTCGGTCCGGTGCAGATGATGGTCAGCGGTATGCGGGCGAAAGATAACGATGACCGCCGTGATATCGACGGTCTCAGAGTCAAAAGCGATGCGGCCGAAACCGGTGTACATGCGCTGCTGGGACTGCATAACGATAGCTTCTATGGGCTGACAGAAGGCACATCGAAAACCGCGCTGCTCTACGGCCATGGCTTGGGCGCAGAGGTGAAGTCGATTGGTTCTGACGGCGCACTGCTGCCGGAAGCGAACACCTGGCGGCTGGCAAGTTACGGTATTACCCCGCTAGGCGGTGGCTGGCACATTGCGCCCGCCGTACTGGCACAGCGCAGTGACGATCGTTACGTCAAAGGTGACAGCTATGACTGGGCGACAGTCAACCTGCGGCTGATACAGGAAATTACCCAGAACTTTGAGATGCAGTATGAAGGGTCTTATCAGTACATGGACCTGCGTCCGGAAGGCTACAACAACCGTAACGCAGTCAGCGGCAGCTTCACGAAACTCACTGTTGCACCGACCCTGAAAGCCGGTGATGTCGGTGACTTCCTTAAGCGTCCGGAAATTCGTCTGTTTGCAACCTGGATGAACTGGGATCACCGGCTGGATAACTATGCCAGTGACGACGCGTTCGGCAGCAAAGGCTTCGAAGCGGGTGGCGAATGGAACTTTGGCGTACAGATGGAAACCTGGTTCTGACCGGGCGGCCCCGGATGCCGGGGCCTTACCACTACGCGGATAAAAACATAACGAGACTGAGGTGTGTATGGACTATGTAAAAATATCGCGGGCATTGCTGCCCCTGCTGGGTGGCAAAGAGAACATCGCCAGCGCGGCTCACTGTGCGACGCGGCTGCGGCTGGTGCTGGCAGATGATGAGAAAGCGGACACCACCGCGATTGGCCGGATCGAAGGCGTTAAAGGCTGCTTCCGCAATGCGGGACAGCTGCAGGTTATCTTCGGCACCGGCGTGGTGAACAAGGTCTACGCCGCCTTTATCGCCGAGGCGGGTATCAGCGAATCGAGCAAGTCTGAGGCTGCTGATATTGCGGCGCGTAAGCTCAATCCTTTCCAGCGCATTGCCCGCCTGCTGTCGAATATCTTTGTGCCGATCATTCCGGCGATTGTGGCGTCAGGTCTGCTGATGGGCCTGCTGGGGATGGTCAAAACCTACGGCTGGGTCAATCCGGAAAATGCGCTCTATATCATGCTGGATATGTGCAGCTCGGCGGCCTTTATTATCCTGCCGATCCTGATTGGCTTTACTGCAGCCCGCGAGTTTGGCGGTAACCCGTTTCTGGGGGCGACGCTGGGCGGCATTCTGACACACCCGGCGCTGACCAATGCCTGGGGCGTCGCCGCCGGTTTCCACACCATGAACTTCTTCGGCATTGAAGTGGCGATGATTGGTTATCAGGGCACGGTGTTCCCGGTGTTGCTGGCGGTGTGGTTTATGAGCATGCTGGAAAAGCAACTGCGTCGGGTGATCCCGGATGCACTGGATCTGATCCTGACGCCATTCCTGACGGTGATTATCTCCGGTTTTATTGCACTGCTGATTATCGGTCCAGCGGGCCGTATGCTGGGTGATGGCATCTCCTTTGTTCTCAGCACGCTGATTGCGCACGCAGGATGGCTGGCGGGACTGGTGTTTGGCGGGCTCTATTCGGTGATTGTCATCACCGGCGTCCATCACAGCTTTCATGCGATTGAGGCAGGACTGCTGGGCAATCCGTCGATTGGCGTGAACTTCCTGCTACCTATCTGGGCGATGGCGAACGTGGCTCAGGGCGGTGCCTGTCTGGCGGTATGGTTCAAAACCCGCGATGCGAAGATCAAGGCGATCTCGCTGCCCTCCGCGTTTTCAGCGCTGCTGGGGATCACCGAGGCGGCCATTTTTGGTATCAACCTGCGGTTTATGAAACCCTTTATCGCCGGATTAGTGGGTGGCGCGCTGGGTGGGGCCTGGGTTGTCTCAGTGCACGTCTATATGACAGCTGTCGGGCTGACCGGTCTGCCGGGCATGGCGATTGTACAGGCGGGTTCTATGCTCAATTATGCCATTGGCATGGCAATCGCATTCACCACCGCGTTTGTGATCTCTTACCTGCTCAAATACAAAACGGATTCTGAATAATGGCCTCATCAACACGTCTTGCCGCCATTCTGCAGGCGGTGATACAGGGCATGCCGAAGGCGCTCAGCGACAGCCACTATCCCGGCTGGCATCTGGCGCCGGTTACCGGGCTGCTTAACGATCCCAACGGCTTCATCCATTTTGACGGTCACTATCATCTCTTCTACCAGTGGAATGCCCTGGGCTGTGCGCATCAGCATAAATGCTGGGGACACTGGCGCTCAGCCGATCTGCTGCACTGGGAGCATCAGCCCATCGCCCTGATGCCGGATGAGGAGTATGACCGCAGCGGCTGTTACTCCGGCAGCGCGGTAGACGATAACGGTCGGCTCACGCTGATCTACACTGGCAACGTGAAGTTTGATGATGGTTCGCGGACTGCGTGGCAGTGCCTGGCGCAGCAGAACAGCGCAGGCGGTTTTGACAAATTCGGCCCGGTCATCGCTGTGCCGGAGGGCTACACCGGCCACGTTCGCGATCCCAAAGTGTGGCGTCACGAAGATCACTGGTACATGGTGCTGGCCGCGCAGAATACGCAGTTGCAGGGCAGGGTGCTGCTGTTGCGCTCTGCCGACCTGCGGGCGTGGGAGAATACCGGTGAGATCGCGGGCAGTGAACTGGGTGGTCTGGGCGCTGCGGGTTACATGTGGGAGTGCCCGGACATGTTCTCGCTCGGCGATAGCACGTATCTGATCTGCTGTCCGCAGGGCGTCGCGCCCCAAGAAAAGCGTTATCTGAACAGTCATGCCTGCGCCTGGCTGAGTGGCTCGCTGGATTATCAGCAGCCTGCCTATCAGCACGGCCCGCTGAACGAAATGGATGCCGGGTTTGAATTTTATGCACCGCAGACCACGCTGACCGCGGATGGCCGGCGTCTGCTGGTGGGCTGGATGGGAACGCCGGACGGTGAAGAGATGGCTCAGCCTACCGTCGCGCAGGGCTGGATCCATCAGATGACCTGTATGCGTGAACTGAGTTCACGCAACGGCCGACTCTTTCAGCAGCCCGTTGTTGAACTGCAGGCGTTGCGGCAGACAGAGCAGCACTATCAGGGCCGCGCCGAGGATGCGCCGCCGATCGGCGCACAGCGGCTGGAGCTGGAACTGGAAAGTCAGGGCGACATCGAACTCAACTTTGCCGATACGCTGATCCTGACGTGGCAGCAGAATGAACTGCGGCTGGCCCGTCGCAGCCTGGTGACGGGTAAATGGACGTACCGTTACTGGACCGGCGAAGCCCGCCGGTTGCAGATTCTGTGTGACCACTCCAGCGTTGAGATTTTCATCAACGACGGAGAAGGGGTGATGAGCAGCCGCTATTTTCCGGACCAGCCAGCGCTGCTGACCCTGCGCGGGCGCGCAGAACTGCAGGCCCGCTACTGGTCGTTACGTCGCTGCATGGTAGAATAAGCGCTTGTTTCATTAACCGATGCCTTGCCGTGAGAAAAACAAAACGCGTTACCATTAGTGACATCGCTGGCCTGGCAGGGGTTTCAAAAGCCACTGCCAGCCTGGTGCTCAACGGTCGTGGCGAAGAGTTACGGGTCGCGAAAGAGACGCGTGAGCGGGTTCTGACGCTTGCCCGGGAACACCATTATCAGCCCAGCATTCACGCCCGGATGCTGCATGACGCCCGCAGTCATACGCTGGGACTGGTGGTACCGGAAATCACCAACCACGGCTTTGCGGCCTTTTCACATGCGCTGGAAAATCTCTGCCGTGCAGCCGGTCTGCAGCTGCTGATCTCCTGCACCGACGAAAATGCCGGTCAGGAGATGGCCGTGGTCAACAACCTGGTGGCGCGTCAGGTCGACGGGCTAATTGTCGCCTCCAGTATGCTGAGCGACAGCGACTACGTCAGCCTCAGTGAACAGTTGCCGGTGCTGCTGTTTGACCGCCACATGAACAACACGAAGCTGCCCTGGGTCATCACTGACTCTGTAACGCCCACCACTGAGCTGGTAGAAAAGCTGGCGCGCGCCTGCCCGGATGAGATCTACTTTATGGGCGGACAGTCCGAACTCTCCCCGACCCAGGATCGTCTGGCGGGATTCAGAGAGGGACTAACGCGGGCGGGTGTGACGCTGCAGCCGGAGTGGATTATTCAGGGTAACTATCATCCCGGCAGCGGCTATGAGATGTTTGCCGCGCTCTGTGAGCGGCTGGGGCGTCCGCCTAAGGCGATGTTTACCGCCGCCTGCGGCCTGCTGGAGGGAGTGCTGCGCTACATGAGCGAGCATAACCTGCTGACCAGCGACATCCGTATCGCCAGTTTCGATGACCACTACCTCTATGATTCACTCTCGATTCCCATCGACACGGTAGAGCAGAATGTCCCGGCACTCGCGCAGGCCTGTTTCTCGATGCTGACCACCATGATCGCCGGTGAAGATCCGGTCAACAGCCAGCTTATCCTGCCAGCTACGCTACGGCTGCGCGGCTAATCGTCGGGCGTTGTCTTTTTTACCACTCGACCGGCAGGGCGCTGACGCCGCGCAGATTGGCCCGGTGATTGCGGCGAACGCCAGCGGTCACGGGTCGCATCTCTGGCAATCGGGTCAGCAATACCTTTAGCGCCACCTCCATTTCCGCCAGCGCCAGCCGGTAGCCCATGCAGTGATGGATCCCGCCCCCGAACGCCAGACAGCGTCCTTCATGCCGCCGGATATTCACCCGCTCCGGCGAGGTAAAGACACGTGGATCGTGATTGGCCGCGCCCAGACTCAGAAAGAAGCGGGTGCCGGGCGGGATTAGCTGGCCTGCTACCTCAATCTCTTCCAGAGTGGTGCGGTAAAGCATCTGGACCGAACTGTCGTAACGCAGACATTCCTGAATGGCATCGGGTATCAGCGCATGATTCTGCTTCAGGCACGCCAGTTCCTGCGGATGGTCATGCAGGGCCAGAAGGGTGTTGCAGAGCATATTTGACGTGGTCTCATGACCGGCAAGAAACAGCAGTATCACATTGGCGATAATCTCATCGTGACTTAACCGGTCGCCATCACTGCCGCTGCGCAGAAAAAGCGACACCAGATCACTGGCGGTGCTGTCACGGCGGGAGACGATCAGTGCGCTGAAGTAACTTTCCAGCACGGCAAACGCATCAGCGGCTTTCAGCAGATCTTCCTGACTGATTTGGGGGTCGAAAACGTTGACCAGCGCGGAGGTAAGACGGCCCAGTTCAGGCGCGTCCGACTCAGGGACATCCAGCATCCTGCAGATAATGCGCACCGGTAGCGGAAAAGCGAATGCTTCAACCAGATCGCAGGTGCGACGGCCTGCCAGCGCGTCCACCAGCTCATTGGCTACCGTCAGCGCCATCTCCCTGAGGGGTTTGGTCTCCCGGGCGCTGAACGCCTTCATGACCAGCGCTCTTAACCGGTTATGATCCGGCGGATTCAGCACCAGAAACATTCTGCTGATCCCCTGAAACAGCGGCATGTTGGCGGCGTCATCACCAAATCTCAGCCTGACACTTTCCATGTAGTTCTTACCGACCCGCCGATCGTTCAGCAGGGCATCCACCACCGCGTGACTGCCGCTGATGATGATCTTATCTCCCGCAGGAATAAGCGGTCCCTGCCGATGGAGTTTCCGATAAAGCGGAAAGGGATTGTCAGCGTAGTCGGGATTCATCAGTTCATGAAGCTGCATAGCTCACTCCGCTGGCTGAGTATTAATGCAACCGCTGAATGCGGGAGAGGGCAGCGAAGAGGCTGTTTTTATCACTTTCACTGAGGTTGGGGGCGGTGAGTTGTGAAATCAGAAACGCTTTGTCCTCCTGGGAGAAGGTGCCGGTCATCAGGCGCTGGCTGATCGCAGTCAGGAGTTGAGTATCCAGCTGTTCTATCTGCTTGCGGGTTTCGGCCAGATCCGAGACCGGGAGACCACTGTCCGGTGCTGACAGCCAGTCAGCCCGATAGCGATACTGAATCGCTTTGCTGGCGTTCATCAGCGCGTGAACAAACGGCTCCACGGAGTGCGGCTCAAGCCCGGCCTGCTGAGCGTTCTGCAGCATATGATCCAGCACGACCTGCTCGCGTGGCAGATCTTCGATGGGCAGATGATGCAGTGCTTTATAACCTGCCACCGCTTTCATCACCTGCATCCGTTCATTGAGCGCGGAAGAGAGTGATCCAAGAGAAACAGATGAAACCGAACCTGCATAGACGTTACTGCACATAAACAGTGAAGAGAAAAAAATTGCCACAAAGTGAGTCATTTGCCTGCTCCATTGATAAAAACTGGAACTAATTTAGGCATGAAAATGTCACTATGTGTGATTATTTTGTTTTCAAAATGTGAACAGGCGTTTGTGCATGCTGAATCCCTGCAGATAACTCATTTAAATGCGTTTTTTCATTTTAAATTCATGAAATTTTCACATACGCATGAAATTATGGCCGGTTACTTCAGGCTCAGTATGATTGTGGCTGACTCTCATAAACTGAATTTTCGCATCCGGAAAGGGGTGGGGTCTTTTGGCAGGAGGAAAGAGAGGTTTAGCAGGGCGGCAGTGCCGCCCGAATGAGTTGATGCGCTGTCAGGGAACGAACACGGCACGAACGCAGCCATCTTCTTTATGTTTGAACATCTCATAGCCTCGCGGGGCCTCTTCGAGCGGAAAACGATGCGTCGCCATAAACGCCGGATTCAGCTCGTTTCTGGCAACATGTTCCAGCAGACGGTGCATGTAACGTTGCCCGTGCTGCTGGGCAGTCCGAATCGTCAGACTCTTGTTGATCAGCAGCCCCAGCGGGAACTTATCCATCACGCCATACACCCCGAGAATGGCGATGTTACCGCCTTTACGGCAGGTATAGAGTGCCTGACGCAACGCCGCGCCGACATCCGTTTCAAGATGCAGCATCTGTTTCGTCTTGTCATAGACCTGGCTTAACCCTTCGCCACGCGCTTCCATGCCGACAGCATCAATACAACTGTCCGGGCCACGTCCGCCGGTTAACTCCAGCAGCGCTTCATTAATATCTACACTGGTGTAATCCAGCGTTATGCTGCCCGCGAAGTCTCGTGCCATTGCCAGCCGTTCAGGATAGCGATCGATACCGATGACCTGATGAGCCCCCATCAGCCAGGCGCTTTGCTGCGCCATCAGTCCGACACCGCCACAGCCCCAGACCACCACCGTGTCACCAGGATGAATATTACAGAAATCGGCCCCCATGTATCCGGTAGGGGTCGCATCAGAGAGGAACAGTGCCTGCTCATCGGTCACGCCTTCGGGCACCACGAAGCAATCATTGTCGGCAAAGGGCACGCGAACATATTCTGCGTGTGAGCCGGCATAACCGCCAAATGCGTGGCTGTAAGCGTAGATGCCACCCGTCGCATGGCCCAGCACCGTTTCGCCTTTCTCCCACTGCGGATGGGTATTGTCACAGCAGGAAGGCAACTGATGCTGGCAATACCAGCAGGAGCCACAGGAGATAAAGGAGGGCACCACTACCCGATCGCCGCGCCGGATATTTTTTACCGCGCTGCCGACTTCCACCACCTCTCCCATGAATTCATGACCCAGGATGTCGCCCTCCCGCATACTCGGGATAAGACCGTCAATAACATGCAGATCAGAGCCGCAGGTGGTGGTGAGCCTGACGCGAATGATGGCGTCGTGGGGGTTAATCAGACCGGGATCGGCCACGGTTTCAACACTTAAAGCGTTAATACCATTCCAGCAGAGTGCGCGCATTTACTCCTCCTTATCCTGACGTTCGCTATGGCGACCCGCAGGCTGCCCCTGCAGCGTTGGGATCTCACCGGTCTCAGCCAGACTTTTAAAGCGATGTAACGCTTTGCTGGCCACCTCTTTCGGTAGCAGATCAAATAACTGAGTCACCTTTTTCCCCAGTACGCCACCGGGCGGGGTGAAGTGCAGCGTCAGTGCCAGTTCAGTGCCCCAGTCACCCGGCGCCGGGCGCATCCGCAGTTCACCTTCATTGGGGATGTCGGCACCGTCAAGGGAGCGCCAGGCGATAATTTCGCCTGGCTGTGCTTCAACAATGCGGGTCTCCCAGCGGTAATGCTTACCCAGCGGCCCCTCAATCTGCCAGTGCGCATCGCTTTTATTGACCGGCGTTACGCTGGCGAAGTGGCTCATGATGCGGGGCAGGGTATCGGGCTCAAGCCACAGGTGAAAAAGCTCGGTAGCGGGCAGGCCGACAGTAATCCAGCGCCGCAGTGTGAGGGTATTATCACTGGCGGTTGTCAGAGATGTTGTTGTCAAAACGTCCTCCGATAGTTCTCTCAGTGGAACAAAATCACTGAAGTTGAGTTAAGGACAGCTGGTGGAATATTGCGAGCGAAGCCGCGCCATTCAGGTCATGTCTGCGATGCGTAAAATGTTTTACGATGCGTATCGGGGCGTGCGCACAGGAAGGCGTAATACCGAACCGGGTTCAGGTATAATAGACGCCGCCAGTGTGGTCGTTTTTAGCAGCAAAAAGAGGGTGATATGTCGGTAACTCAGGCTTGTACCGGTGGTAATAATGTCGCGGAATTAGTTGAGAGTCTGGAAAAACAGGCGGCCAACCGATCAGATGCGAACTGGCATCGGGGGCTGAAAAGCAGCACCAAAATCGCCCTGGAAAAAATTAATAGTGCGTTTGATGCAAAATGGATCAGCGCAGAAGAGAGTCTGAGCCTGAAGCAGCGCATTTACAGCGTACAGGATAAGTTGATTGAGCTGGCTTTGTGGTGATTTCAAATAACGACAAGGTTCGGTGCCAAATCGGCTGGGGTGAAAAACTGGTACTTCAGCACGCAGCGCCGTCCGGCATTTTGCGCGCTTCGCAGTGAAGGGGTATTACCGGGCAGAATGGTGCCGGTCAGCAGCGCCTTCTCACCATAGTGATGATGAAGCTGCTGCAGTAAAAGCTGCTGAGCGCGCGCGGCAAGTCCACGGCCCTGATAGCCAGGCATAATCACTTCATCCATAATCTGAAACCCCTCAATGAAGGTCAGTGTCCGGCGAACACAAATCATCAGCCCAGCCACCATGCCCTGCCAGACAATTAAAAGCACATGTCCTCCAGCGATATCTTCCCGTAATTCCTGTTTGCTGGTTGCCATCAGTTGATCGCGCAGATGCGGCAACGTGTGCCAGCTGGCGCGATAGGCGTGATTAATTGCCTGGAGACAGGCGGGAAAATCTTTCCGTCCAGCCTTCACCAGTGAAATGTCTTCGCCGGGAGGCGCAGCGAGTGCAGCCGAATCGCTGATGAATATCAGTTGATCGTTTAACCCGATATCTGGATGGCTTGCCGGTAACAGGATGCGCAGCTTTAAAGGTTTCAACGGCTGCCACGCCTGCATGATGGCGCTGGCAACCGCGTAATCGATGGGCCCATCACGGGCCACGATCTCAATAAATGGCTGAGCAGGATCACCTCCCAGATAACGTGGCCCGGTAAGATAACGCTGGCCGTTAACCGTCAGTTCACGCTGCAAAAAGGTGTGCTGGGGCAGACCGGTTTCACGCCAGGGAAAGTCGGCGGAGAAATGATGATCGTGGCATCGGGTCTGCTGCTGCACCAGCCAGCCGGTAATCCAGTCGCTGAGACAGTCAGATGAGACAGGAACAGTACGGTAGAGCGACACCATATAATCCAGCATAAGATTCCTTATTGCCCGCCGTCAGTAATCTCCTGCCTCTCTCCGCGGTCTGTCACAACCGTTGCCGGATTGCAGATGAGGCTGCTGAGAGTGTAAACGATGTGCTCTGTTTATGACCATCTCAACCTGCCAGCCAGCAGCATTCCTTTCCTGCAGCAGGATGGCCGGATCAGAAATAGATGGTCAAATTAATTGATGAAATAAGGCAGAGTTGCCCAAAATAATAAATCAGAAATAGGAAGCATAATTTTTACGTAAATATTACGGAATCAGATAATCGGCACGCAATAAATAGATTATGCTAAAGAGGCTGTTCAATAATTATAAAATGTCCGATCTTTTTAACACCCGGGGGTTACATGGTTCATATTGATTTATGCACCAAAGAGGGCGTGATGAAAGCTTATGCTTTTCAGACGCCTGTGCAGGCAATGACCCTGCTCGAAAAAATTAAAGATGATGAATTTCAGTGGTTTAATCTGGAGTGGGATGGGCATCGCTTTAACTGTCCGCATCATTTTATTAAAAGACTCAGCAGCCGTTCTTATATCAAAGCATTCTGGCGTTAAAGCAATTTAAATGTTTATGTATATTCATAATTACCTGTTTCCGACGCTGACATAATTAAACTGTTCAACGCCTGTTTCAGCCGTAATGATAAACGGGGCAGAGCCTGTCCCGTTATTTTCAGCCCCGGAAGGCATTCTCATCGCAGTCAGCGATAATAATTGCGCGTCATCTGCACAGATCCCGGCTCAGTCAGTCTCATTATTACCGCTTAATCATTTGCTGTTTATCGTTGTCCTGCCCAGCTGAAAGCTAAACCCGGCTTTATGTAACGCCATACGATTTTGTGCTGCGCCCTGCAATACGTCTCGATCCTCTATAAATCCACGTCTGTTCTCCCCTTGACCTGCAGCGTCAACTGTTACACTCAAATGACACTTAATCCGGATCCTGACCGCAATGCTCCATGAAAAAATGCGCCTTCGTTCGCTGCTGACTTTGCTGTCTATTGGAGGCGTCATTCTGACCTCCGGTCTGCTGCTGAGCGCGCTGCTGCTGTTTCAGAAGGCCAATATCGAAGACAGCCTGCTTGAAGGGAACATTGCCTATGCCCGCAAACTGGCTGATACCACCGATCGTTACCTGGCGACAGCGCAACGTGAACTGGCCTGGAGTGCCTCGCAGATCAAAGAGCTGAGCAATACACAACGGCTTGAAGCAGAGACTGAACGCCTGCGCATGCAGTCGGGTTTTTTCAACTCGGTGGTAGTGGTCAATCATGATGCCATCATTGCGGCAATCTCACCCGATAGCCTGAATCTGATTGGCGTGAAGCTGCACTCAACGGCCAGCCTGCAGGCCATTGCGACTCAGAAGCCCTTTATCTCCGCGCCCTTTACCTCTGCCGCCGGTAACTATGTGGTGTTTTTATCTCAGCCGCTGTTCAGCGAAGAGGGCCATTACCTGGGCTACATTGGTGGCACCATCTATCTCAAAAAACAGAGCATGCTGAGTGAGATCCTGAGCCAGCATTTTTACACCAGAGGATCGACGGTCAGCGTAGTCAGCAATGAAGGGCTGATTATTTTCAGTCACGACCCGGCGCTGGTTGGGACAAAGATGCTGCTGAGTCTGGCACTTCAGAAGCGGCTTGCCACCACGGAAAGCGGACACTTCACGCTGGAGAATGACGGGCAAAACTATCTCACCGGCTATGGCACGCTGCATAAGACCGGCTGGAATGTGTTTATTACCGGAACCTCTGAAACGGTCAGGCATATTCTGATGCGCACAGCGGAAAGCGCCATCTGGTTCGTTCTGGGCATTATCATCGTGACAGCGGGCGTTATTGCATTTATGGCAGGTCGGATTGCTTCTCCACTGGAAAAGCTGGCGGACAGAGTACGCGATGGCGGCAGCGAAGCGCAGGCGGAATCCCTCGCCACGGTTAAAACCTGGTACTACGAGGCTGACCGGCTTAAAGAAGCAGTGCAGGAGCATCGCCACGCCGTGGCGGGCCACATGGCCGCGCTGAATGATGAGGCGATGACCGATCCACTGACCGGGCTTTGCAACCGACGCGGATTTTCGGTGCTGGCGACGCAGTCTGACAGCGACCAGGAACAGTGTGCCATCGCCATTGATATTGACCATTTCAAGAAGATTAATGACTGGTACGGGCATGATGCGGGCGATGCCGTTCTGGTGAGCCTGGCGGCGTTGCTGCGTCAGCTCTGCCGCACCGGCGATATCGTCAGCCGGTTTGGTGGCGAGGAGTTTATTCTGCTGCTGCCGCGCACCACGCTGGTGGATGCCGCCCGCACCGCAGAACGCATCCGTGAGACCGTCAGCGCCACTACCTTCCCGTTTGCCGGGACAGTGACGATATCAGCGGGAGTGGCTTCACGAGGTGAACAGGCTGGCGATCGCGAGGCTTTACTGCGACGTGCCGATGAAGCGCTCTACGAGGCAAAAGCGGCCGGGCGCAATACTGTGATGATTGCCGGGCCAGAGGGCTTCAGCGCGTTTGAGTTAAACAGTTAAGAATGGGGCAGGCGAGGGCGGCTCAGTACTTACTGCGTAACCGCCAGCCCAGCCACTCATCCAGCGCGGTTTCCGCCAGCGGCCTGGAGTAGAAAAAGCCCTGCGCCTGGTCGCAGCCGAATTCGGTCAGTACTTTTACCGTTTCTTCATTCTCCACGCCCTCAGCCAGCACCATGTAATCGAGATCTTTGAGCATCCCAATAATACTGCGGGCGATCACGCGCGATGCGGTGTCTGACGAGATTTCGCTGATCAGTGAACGGTCCAGCTTGATGACGTCCAGCGGCATGCGCCGCAGATAGCTGATGTTGCTATAGCCGGTGCCAAAGTCATCGAGTGAGATACCGAACCCACGCAGTTTCAGCATCTCAAGCCCCTGCATCGCGGTCGGGCTTTCCAGAATCCGTTCTGTCTCCAGACACTCAATACCCAGCAGTGAAACCGGCAGCTTCGCCCTGATCATCCGCTCTTCCAGTTCGTCGGCAAAACCGTCGCGGGAAAAATCGCTGCTGCTGACGTTAATGGTGATGGGCAGCTGAATATAGCTGTTGCGAAGCCGGGAGAGCCGGGCGATGGCGTGCTCTGTGACCCAGGTCGTCAGCTCGCTAAGCAACTCGGTTTGTCCGGCAACAGGTAAAAACTGTGCCGGTGACAGTTCACCTCGCTCCGGATGCTGCCAGCGGATCAGCGCCTCCAGTCCAATCGGCTTGCCGCTGTGCAGACAGATTTTAGGCTGCCAGGCGAGCCACAGCCCTTTATCCTGACGTATTGCCTTGGCCAGATCGTGCATCAGGGTGAAATCCTGGGTATGGCGGATATCGGTGGCCTCACTGAAGGGCATCGAGGCCACGTCGCGGGTAATGGCTTCGTGCAGCGCGCTGACTGCACGCCGCAGGATCTCCTGAGCGGGCATCTCTCCGGTTTTGAAACTTGCTTCCCCGGTGTGGGTCATCAGTCCAACTGACAGACCATCGCCGATATCCGCGCTGATCCCCGCCAGCCTTGTTGCCACCCAGTCGGCATTGAGTTTGCTCTCCTGACGTGTCAACAGGGCAAAGCGTCCGGTTGCCACGGTATAAAGCATCTCGCCCGGCGCAGGGCGCAGGCGCAGCGGCAGCAGTGTTGCCACATCTTTCAGCAGGCTTTCAACCGGCCCCATACCCATTGAACGCGCAAGCTCATAGGCGCGTGGCATATCAATACAGTCTATCAGCACCAGCCGCCGTGGCGTGGTGTCCCCGGAGGCGGCAAGAAACTGCAGATCGCGAATCAGACGCTGGCGGTTGGGCAGGCCGGTTACCGGATCGGCAAAACCTGCCGAGTGCCAGGCATCAAGAAATGACATCACCAGTGTCGCCAGCATTTTAAGCATCGCCACCTGATCGCCACTAAAGCGATGAGGTGCGGTGTCGGTCACGCACAGCGTACCCAGTATCAGACCGGTACTGCTTTTCAGCGGCACACCGGCATAGAAGCGGATATAAGGCGCGCCAGTAATCAGCGGATGTGCAGCAAAGCGGATATCCAGCAGCGTATCGGGCACCACTACGGTGGTATCGCTGTCCACGGCATGCCGGCAGAGGGAGTCCTGCCGTGAGGATTGGGTGAGTGTGAAATTATGCGCCGCCTTAACATACTGCATCTCATCATCCAGTACGGAGATAAAGCTGCCGGGAATACCGAGTGCCTGGCTGGCGAGCCGGACGAACTGTCGCAACACATCGTCACGACTTTCGTCGTTGCTGCGCAGCGCGTGCAGGGTTCGCGTGCGGCATTCGTCACCGACGCTAAGGCTCATAAGCATGGATTCCTCCGCACCGGCTGGTTACGGAGCGAAACTAAACAGAATTATTAAAGGATGTAGTGTCATGACTACAGGCTATTTCTGTAAAAAGATATAGCCGTTACGTTTTTATTTTTTATTACGTTGCACGTCACCGCTGGTCAGAATAGCAAATTCCTTTTCTTTAACGAAATATTTTCGTAATGACGATTCTATTATTTTGTCGTTAAAAACTATTAATTTCTTAAATATCCTGCCAGTATAGAAGGCATAAACATAGTGCACGATATAATAACGCATTAAAGTAGATGACATAACTTATTTTTGCTTACTTTTTTTTAACTACACCAATGACAACATCGGGGAAAACCTCATGAATTCACTCAGGCATTTCACTATCCGCCGCGTTGTTCTGTGGATGATGATCGTCTCACTGGGCGTCGTCGCGCTGGCTGGCGGTTACAGTAGCCAGGTCGTGCGCGACATCTTTCGTCAAACCGACCGCTCAGAGGCTCTGACGCAGCAGCTAGGCTTTCTGGCTCGCAGCGCTATTGTTATGCAGAGCGGGTCGCCAGTTGATATTAAGGCTCTCGTAGCCTTAACCCCGGCCGATGCTGACTGGGATAGCTTCCGTGCTGCACTTACAACCACGCCAGCAGAGTACGCATCCGTTGCCCGGGCACAGCTGGATAAATTGACGCAGCAGCTGGCTGAGAATCAGGCACCCCTGAAAGCTGACCGGCATCGGCTGGAAAACGTATTACTGGCAGCACTGATTGCGGCAGTAGCACTGCTGCTGTTCTGTGACCGTTACCTGGTTGTCCACCTGGTGCGTCCGGTAGGTAAAATTCGGGGTCATTTAAAAATCATTGCTGATGGTGATCTGACGCGCGAGCCGGAAGACCTGGGGCGCAACTGTGTCGGGCAACTGGTGCCGCTGGTCAAAGAGATGCAGCACAGCTTGTTGCAGACGGTCAGCGCTATCCGCGACAACGCAGCAATTCTTCATCGTGAAGCGGGTGATATCGCAACAGGTAACGCCGATCTCTCCGACCGGACATCCACTCAGGCCGCTGCGCTGGAGCAGACCGCAGCCAGCATGGAAGAGATCACCGTTACTGTGCGGCACAATGCACAGAATGCCCGTGAAGCGCGTGAACTGGCTGCCAGCACCACCAATACGACGCACCAGGGTGTGGAACTGGTTCAGACTGTAGCGGCAGCCATCGCCAGCATTGCGCAGGGTTCCGAAAAAATCCGGCAGTTCACCGCCACTATCAATGGCATCGCGTTTCAGACCAACATTCTGGCGCTCAACGCCGCTGTAGAGGCCGCCCGTGCAGGCGAGCAGGGTCGCGGTTTCGCCGTGGTCGCCAGCGAGGTCCGTTCACTGGCGCAGCGCAGTGCAGCTGCCTCTAAAGAGATTGAAGAGCTGATTGCCGATACCGTGAGTCGCGTTGATGATGGCCGTCGGGCTGCGGAGAGTGCGGGAACCACTATGGCTGCCGTGCTGCGAGGTGTTGACGGTGTCAATGAACTGATTGGCCAGATTGCGCTGGCCTCGGATGAGCAGAGCAAAGGCATCGCCCAGGTCACCGTCGCTGTGGCAGAACTTGACCGCGTGACGCAGCAGAATGCGACGCTGGTTCAGCATGTGTCAGCGACGGCGGGCAGTCTCAGCGGCCAGACCGAAACGCTGGGCAGCGTGATCACACGCTTCACCCTGCCTAATCATGCTGCCGTGCTGAATTAACGCATTATGCCGTCTAAAAAAGTCGGCTGGGCGAGTTCCGGTCAGGTATAGCCTGGCCGGATATTTTTTTGATCTGCAAATAATGGCTATCTGTACCGGAATAACAATTCACGATTATTCTTTATTTAAAAATTAAAAGAATGTGACCCTTTTTTGAGACTGTGATTGACGCCGATCATCATCTGGCCAGTATCACCCTTCAGAATGGCGAGTGTTATTTTCAGCAGCGCAAAAATTATCCGGCAGCAGGTTAAATATAATTACAGTTAATTTCTGTGGTTTTACTCATGCCTTGCGCTTTCCTGACGATTACGGATTGCCAGGCTTTTAAAACTTAACTCAAATTTATGTTTTGGCTGCAGGCAGGTTCTTTCGCCAGGCCTTCACACCGGGGCACCGTATGCGGAGCGTTTCATATGGGAAATCAGATTTTACAGCGGCCTGTCGCCGTACAGCACAACGTGCGTGAACTGCGCGTTGCAGCCGGTCTCTCTCAGGAGATTGCAGCAGAACGTTTTGACCTCAGCCAGCGCGTCTGGCAGACCAAAGAGGCATCGAAAAATCCGGCGCAGCTCAGTCAGGGCGAATATGAACTGCTGATGCTGCTGGCCGGAGAGCATCCGTATTTTGAACTGGTGCCGAAGCTGAAAAAGTAAGGCTGTCAGCCGCTATTTTCCTGAAGTTAAGTCATGCCAGGCCGATATATAAAGACAAGCGAAGCGTATTTAACGCTCGTCTGAAAGCCCTGGCCAGATGATTCTGGCGTGGTCCGCCATAAGCCGCTGATCCGCAGTAACCTCTCTGCCAGGCCAATCGTATTAACTGGCGCTTCTTTGTCTGCGGTGCCAGCTTCATCGGGCTCAGCGCGGCAACCCGTTGCTGCAGAGTTCACTGACGGGCCTTTCTTCCGGCAGCGGGTCGGCAGCCAGTTCTGCATGTCCTGTCTGATTGAACGTGTCCTCTTTACGCTGTGTCATGCCGGCCACAGCAGATAACATCAGAGGGGAGTTACGCTGAAACGTCCAGTTTATCATGATGCCGAGGCGGCTCGTCTCGACGCACTGAAGCAATATAATCTGATGGATTCACCGCCGACTGATGCGCTGGATCGCCTCACCACGCTTGCTGCGCGACTGTTTAAAGTGCCGGTTGCTTTTGTATCGCTTATCGACGAGAAGCGGCAGTTCTTCGCCTCCCGCTACGGTTTAAATATCTCCGGGACATCGCGTAACGTCGCCTTCTGCCACCATACGCTGGCAAAGGGCGATATCCTTTGCGTCCCCGACACGCTGAAAGATCCGCGCTTTCGCGAAAGCCCGCTGGTTCATGGTTACCCCTTTATCCGCTTTTACGCGGGCATTCCGCTTTCTACCCCGGATGGCCATCACATCGGCACGGTCTGCCTGACCGACAGTCATCCGCGTGAGCCACTGACCGTAGAAGATCGCAGGCATCTGACCGACATTGCCGCGCTGGTGATGGATCGGATGGAGATGCATCGTCTGGAGTTACTACGCTACACCAGCCAGCAGCGTCTTCAGGCGATCTCATCTACTTCACCTGATGCCATTGTCTGCACCGACCTGCGGCGCGGCATCACCTTCTGGAATCCGGCCGCCACGGCGTTGTTCGGCTACACAGCGGAGGAGATGAGGGGTCAGTACGTCAGCGAGCTGATTCCGGCGCGCTGCCAGACTGACTACCGCAATGAACTGGCCCGGATTAGCTCTGATGAGGCGGCTATCTCGCATCCCCGCTCATTGCAGATATGGGGTGTGACGCGAGATGGTCGTGAATTCCCGGCCGAGGTCTCTTTCTCAGGCTGGCGCGAAGAGGGCGAACGGCTGGTGGGCATGATCATCCGTGATGTCACGGCCCGCTATGAGAGTGAGGCACGGCTCTGTGAGCTGGCTTCAATGGATATGCTGACGCGTCTCGCCAGCCGTAGCGCGTTTATGGAACAGGTCGGACAGCTGACCACCGCGGGCGTGCCCTATACATTACTGATGACCGATCTCGATGGTTTCAAAGAGGTCAACGATACGCTGGGACATGCCGCCGGGGATGCGCTGCTGTGTCACGTCGCCGAACAGATTCGGGCGGTGTGTGCGGGTGCTGTGACGGCTGCGCGGCTGGGTGGTGATGAATTTGTGATCCTGTTAGCAGGCGGCAGTGCAGAAGCGGCAATCACGGCAGAAAAACTGATTGCGGCGGTACAGACGCCGTTCCGCTATCACGACTCGCCGGTGGTGGTCGGTGCCAGCACCGGCATCGCCTCTTACCCTGAGCATGGGCGCGATCCTTCTGCGGTGATGTCCGCTGCTGACCTCGCACTTTATCGCGCCAAGGCGTCAGGCAAAGGCTGCAGTATCCTGTTTATGCCCGCGTTTCGTGAAGCAGAGCAGCAGCGCCGCCGCTTTGAGCGCGAACTGGAAACCGCGGTGCGCCAGCAGCAGTTCACGCTTTACTATCAGCCCCGCTTCGATGTTGAGAGCGGAAAGCTGGTTGGCTGCGAGACGCTGGTGCGCTGGCAGCATCCGACGCGCGGGCTGCTGTTGCCTGCCGAATTTATCGGCATGCTGGTTAAGAGTCCGCTTTCAGTGACGCTGGGGGAGTGGATCATCCGCAGTGCCCTGGCACAGGTCCGGCAGTGGCAGGTTCGTGCGCCTCAGCTTCGCGTCAGCATCAACCTCTTTCCGCGCCAGCTGGCAGGTAACAGTCTGGAAGCGGTGATCCGTGAAAGCGCCGGCGGCGATGCTGGCTTCGTTGAGCTGGAAGTGGATGAGCCACTGCTGGCAGTGCTGGTGCAGGATATGCCGGTTCAGGTTGAAGCCGTTCGCCGGACCGGTGCCTCGTTTGTTATCGATCATTACGGACGCACGCTCGGGGCCATTAACCTGCTGCGTTATAGCTTTGTGGCAGGCTTTAAAATTGATAAGTCGCTGACGCACGAGCTGGGTTCCAGCATGCGGGTGCGGATGATGTTCCGGGCCATTACCGCGCTCGGCAAAAGCCTGGGTATCCGGGTGGCCGCAGAAGGTGTGGAAGACAAAGAGCAGATCGCTTTTGTCACCACCGCCGGATGCGACATCATGCAGGGCAATGGCCTGTGCCGGCCAATGACGCCCGCGGACTTTGAAGCGATGCTAGGTGAGGAAGAGCACTATCCGCCTGCTGTCGCCAGCGGTCACGATGTCTCGCCACGCTGAACGGGCTGACAGAGGCAGGCGAAGAGCAGAATGATCGACGCCTGCTCATTTGTCTGTCAGGTATTCCTGTTTCAGCAAGCCAAAGATCCAGTCATCCTGCCATTGACCATCAAGAAAAAAGTTCTGCCGCAATGTTCCTTCCTGAACAAAGCCCGCAGAAAGCAAAGCCCGGCTTGAAGCTGCATTGCCTGCCGTCACCGTGGCGGTCAGCTTGCGATAATCCTGCTGCTCAAAGCAGAACGCGATGGTGGCATGGAGCGACTCGCGGCCATAACCTTTGCTCTGCGCATCTGCCGCCAGAATAAAACCAAACTCCGCAATGCCTTCATCGCGATCGATAAACCCGCAGAAACCAGCCGGTAAACCAGATGTCTTCTCCTCAATCACCAGACACAACCAGTGTTTGCAGCCCGGATACCAGGCGGGCAGGCGGACATCAAAAGAGTGGGTTCTGATCTCCTCTGCATCGCGTGGGTCGCTGATGTACTTCATCACCGAACGATCCTGACTGACCGCCAGATAGAAGGGCCAGTCTTCCTCGCGCAGCGGACGGTAAGTCAGGCGCGGCGAGATGACTTGCGGTGGCATTGCTGGCGGTAGATCTTCAGTGGACATCGTGCATCTCCCTGTGTGTCGAATCGGTATGGCGATGGCGCAAAAATAGCACAGAGATCCTGATGGACATATTGGCTGTTATCGCTCCCCTGTGGGTCATCCGCGCACTTCGTTGCTACGCTTTTAGCCACATAACTGAATATTGAAACTGATGAGAGTCATTCCCAATGGATCTGAATAGGTTTGAAGCCGCAGCCTGGGCGGCACTCAGTGAGGCAGCTGCTGATCCGCAGTCCGGATTTCGTTACCTGACGCTTTGTACCGTGGATGCTGCACTGCAACCGCAGGCGAGGACTGTGGTACTGCGGCAGTGTGCTGACGACCGCCGGACGCTGACCTTTCATACTGATGTGCGCAGTCCGAAGTGGCAGGAGATGGCGGCGAACCCGCAGGTCACCGTGCTGGGATATTGCCATCAGCGCCGCCTGCAGTTGCGGCTGACGGGGCAGGCTGAGTGTTATGCAGCGGGAACTGATATTGCCCGGGCTGCCTGGTATGGCTTGCCGCAGCATACGCGGCAGACTTACACCGGTGGACCACCGGGTGAAGCACGGGCAATAGCTGATGGGTTGCCTGAAGCTGCAGCGGCGGAAGCGGGAGAATGCCGTTTTGGCGTTGTGATCGTGCGGGCCAGCGTGCTGGATGCCTATCAGCTTCAGAGAAACGATAATCAGCGCGCCCTGTTTCATTACTCCTTTGATGGCGGACTTCAGGAGCGTGAGTGGCTTAACCCCTGATCCCCGACGCGCCTGATTCACATCAGGCCAGTTTCACGCCTGCCAGTGCTCTCTTCTTTCGTATGCCGGTAAACAGATTTCACTGTTTACCGCTACGCTTGCCACTTTTAATCTTCCGCATCGCTTAATTGATTTTAGCGCCATTTTATCTTCATATAATAATGTATTTCTGCTTTTTCCTGTCTTTTACCATTGTTTGTGCCAGGCTTTAACCAGACGGAAAGCAGTGACTTATGCTTAAGGTAAGTAAAATAACAATTGATCGCTCTGTATCACAGGCAGGTTAACTATGAACAATCAACCTCCTGAAAAACCAGAGTCAGAAGGGAGTGACCAGGTGATAAGCCTGGCGGAGGAAACCGTTGAAGTCTCGAAACAGCGGGTCACTGATGGCTATGTCAGGGTTACCCGACAGGTCACCGAACATCAGCAGAAGATTGCGCTGATGCTCCGGCATCAGACTGCGAAAATAGATCGCATTCCTAAGTCTGAACGGCTGGCAGAAATGCCGGAGATCCGTGAAGAAAACGGCGTGCTGATCATTCCGATCGTCGAAGAGGAAGTCGAAATTGTTCGTCATCTGGTGCTGAAAGAGGAGTGGCATATCCGCAAGGTTGTTAGCGAGGAAGCCACAGAACAGGTGGTCTCCCTGCGTAAACAGCACGCTCACCTGACCCGAACACCCTATCCAGAGCCGTCCGAATCCACCACCGAGGAACACACCATGGCGCGTGAAACAATCGTAACAATGTTCAGCAATCTCTCACTGGCAGAAGGTGCAAAGCGTAACCTGATTAAGGCCGGGTTCCTGGATGATGACATTGATATCATCTCCGGTGATCGCCTGCGTACCGAAGGTCACGAAGCCCGTCACCCTGGCTTCTGGCAGCGCCTGTTTGGCAATACGCTGGAAGAGGATCAGGCCGAGGTTTATGAAGACGCAATGCGTACCGGCGGTGTGGTGCTGTCGCTGCGGGCCGATGAAGATGAGTTACCGCGCGCACTGGGCATCCTGGATGCGCATGAAGAGCTGACAGAGCGCAGTGCAGCCTTACCTGATGATTACGCGACCGGTTACCCGACCAGCGATGGCCTGACTGCACCCGCCAGCGAAACGCTTTCGGACAGCGAAGCCGTCGATCCGCTTCATACCGATCCTGCCCATCGCGGCGTTGCCCGTACCGCGTTAACGGGCGACGAGAGTGACGAGGATGTGCTGCGTCTGGCTGAAGAGCGACTGGAAGTCGGTAAACGTCTGGTCAGCGAAGGGTCAACCCGTGTCCGCCGCTACACTGTCACCGATCAGGTGTCAGAAAATATCTCGTTGCACGAGCAGCATGCCGAAATCTTCCGTCGTCCGGTCAGCGAAACGGGTTCACCGGGAAATGTCGACTGGTCTGAGAAAACTGTCGAAGTCGAAGAGACGCATGAGCAGCCGGTAGTCAATAAGACCGCGCAGATCATTGAAGAAGTGGTACTGCGTAAAGAGGCCAGCGATCGGGTTGAAACCATTAACGATTCGGTACGCCGTCAGGAAGTAGATATTGACCACGCTGGTGCCGATCATCTCAGTGCAGACCCGGTGACCGGCAATCGCACCGCGACCGATCCGCTGGTTGAAGGCACGCGTCAGGCCCGCGCTGACCACGACACCCGCCCTGTAACGCCAGGCAACGACCCGGCGCACAAAGAAGGTTTAGTGGAGAAAGCCGGGGATAAGATCGCAGAAGCAAAAGAGAAGGTCGAAGATAAGTTTAAAAAGCCGTAATGCTGTCACGGTGGCATTTGTCTTTCAGGACTTAATCGTCTGGAAAACCATTATAAAGGCCGCTTTGCGGCCTTTATAATCAGGAATGGCGTAGCGTACGACGAGCGCGAACTGTTGCAGCAGGAATGCTTTCGCCGAGGTATCCAGCACCACTTGTTTTAACGGCTTCCGAAAGTGATTTTGCACCTTCAAGGCGATCTGTACGCGCAATGCGTAAAACGTCATCACGGGTTAATCCGTTTACGGTTTTAGCATTAGGTTTCAAGTACATATATAGAAAACTCCTTATATGATTCGTTATAATTATAACCTAAAGCTGCTGAATGATCGCGCATAATTTCATCATAAAACTTCCCCAGGCCCGGTCTTGTCGGCACGGCTACGATTGCATGAGGATGATGATTTTCAACAAAGTGTTTTACGGCTCCGCCAATACCCGTTCCTAAAAACTCATAAAGCTCATCTGCGGAGTAACGCATTGAAGTATCTTTAGCAAACTGATCGATCTCAGCAGACAATTTATTCAGTGCAAAGAAGTCCGTCATAAAAAAATTATTAGCTATATCGTTAAGATCATATTGGTCGGTGAAAATTCCTTGTAAAGGTGCGGGAAGATGATGAATTCTGACTACATACTGGTTTTTCTCACCAGTGGGCTTTGTCACCATAACCAGGTAAAAATATCCTGCTAAATTACCGGGAGGTTGATAAACGTTTATCTGTATTAGCAAAATGCATCTCCATTGCAACATAACAACAATACGATTACAAAGAAATATCTATCAATAGCGAATATTATACAATCATCTGAACTATAACCGTCAACGATAAATTAAATGTTTATGGTAAGTCAGAACTCTTTAATGAAATTATGATGTAATATAAATCATTACTTTGCTAAAACAAGTCAGTAAGTAATATCAGGGTTTATAATTCTCAGCCTTTTCATACTCACTGGATAGATTGATATCTTTAGACTTATCTTCTGCAGCAATTACTGTCTGTATTCATTTCCGACGATTAAGATCGCCTGATTGATTTTTTTATATTTTTCTTGTGGATTCAGTATCATATATCGAGCATTGCGCGTTACGAACACATTAATTAAATCGGCGCACTGCGTGATGTCTTAACTCCCATTTTTTCATGTAAATCAAAGATAAGGTTAGTAATAATGTTCTCGCCTTTGGCGTGAGCCTTATAATGCCCCCGCATAAAATAGTGAGTCTATTTTTCGCCTGTCACATCATCAAAAAAATAAACGATCAAACCTTTGGGGTTTAAGCTGGATAGAAGCACGAGATAGATTAAAACACTGATGATCATATTCACTATTCAGTATGTTTTTTATTAATTTTGTTATGTGGATCTTTAAACTAATATCTTTAATCTATGACATTGTTTTTTCGAATGGGCTCAATAAATCATTGGGTGAACACCAATGTAAATCAAGTTTTAATTATGCCAAAACTTACAATTGTGATAAAAATGAGAAAAAGAAATTTAATGTCAGATAAAAGACAGAGCAGTGACGAAATTGCTTGATTACAATTTGCTACAACGACTTCCTGAAGACAAGGGACATCTTATTGCTCATGATGGTTACCGGTCTGTGCTGTCATGACTTAATGAATACTCCCTTCGCGTTGTGAACACCGCGATCCCTGACTACCCTTGCTGTTGTTTCTGTCCCCAAACGGGCCGGATAGCCCAACGCCGGGTGAGATCTGCAATTTTAAGTCATTCACGGCAGGCGATCCTGAATCTGCCGTGCATTATTAAACAGGGTAATCATGCCAGAACAACGCAACGCCGATCATTACCGCGCTGATGAGCACATCGACCCTTATGTCTCGGTACAGGGTGCAAGAACACATAATCTCAAAGACGTTTCGCTGCGATTTCCCCGCAATGCCATGGTGGTGTTTACCGGGGTTTCAGGCTCCGGTAAATCATCACTTGCCTTTGATACCCTCTATGCAGAAGCGCAGCGCCGGTTTATTGAGTCGGTTTCACCACACGCCCGTCGCCTGATCGATCAGGCCGCTGCGCCGGATGTAGACAATATTGACGGGCTTCCGCCTGCGGTGGCGCTTCAGCAGAGCCGGGCTGGCGCGCAGGAGCGTTCAACGGTGGGCAGCCTCACCCGAATTTCCGTCACGCTACGCCTGCTGTTCTCCCGAGCAGGTGCAAGGCCCGACGGTGTTCCCTTTATGACCGCCGATTATTTCTCGCCTAACAATCCTGAAGGCGCCTGTCCGCATTGCCAGGGACTGGGAAGAGTTCACACCGTTAAAACCGAGTCGATGGTGCCGGATAGTTCACTGAGCATCCGGCAGGGCGCTATCGCTTCCTGGCCCAGAGGCTGGCATAACAAGAACCTGCGCAGCATCCTTGAGACGCTGGGCTACGATGTCGATGCACCCTGGCACACGCTTTCAGCCCGTGATCAGCAGTGGATATTGCTGACTGACGAACAGCCGTCGGTACCGATTTTTGCTGGTCTGAACGCTGAGCAGCGTGAAAAAGCGCTGGCAGCAGGCGAAGAGCCCGCTTATACCGGCACCTACACCAGCGCAGCAAAAATCGTGCTGCAGAGTTATTCGGGTGGCAGCGAGACGACGAAGAAACGGCTGGCGCGTTTTGTGACGGTCACGCCCTGTTCTGAGTGCCACGGTAAACGGCTTAACCGCAACGCGCTGTCCGTGACCTTTGCCGGTCATGACATTGCCAGCCTGAGTGAGCTGTCGGTCTCTGAGCTTGCGGAACTGCTTAAGCCTTATGCGGCTGGCACCTCACCGGACCTGCCTGGCGAGGCAGCGCTTCGGGAGGCGGTTATCCGGATGGCGTCGGATATTGCGATGCGGCTTGATCAGCTGGAAACGCTCGGTCTGGGGCATCTGTCACCGGGACGGCGCACCACCATGCTCTCATCCGGCGAGTTGCAGCGCGTGCGTCTGGCAACTCAGCTGATTTCACGGCTGTTTGGCGTGCTTTATGTGCTGGATGAGCCTTCAGCTGGCCTCCATCCCGATGATGTCAAAGCGCTGCTCGCGTCCCTGAAGAACCTGGTGCGTGCAGGTAATTCGCTGGTGGTCGTCGAACATAACCTTGACCTCATCGCTGAGGCCGACTGGCTCATCGAGGTCGGCCCCGGTCCGGGGACGCATGGTGGTGAGATCGTCTATAACGGAGAACCGGCAGGACTTGAAGAAGTCAGCGCGTCACCGACCTCGGGCTATCTCTTCTCCCGCAGCTATACCGGACTGCGCCAGCGTCGACCTGCCGAGAGCTGGCTCCGCTTTGAACAGATCTGTTGCAACAATATTGTCGGAATGGATATCGCCATCCCACTGGGGAGGATGACGGCAGTCACGGGTGTGTCCGGCTCCGGAAAATCGACGCTGCTGAATCGCGTGCTTCCGGAAATGCTCGGACGTTTTGATAAAACGCCTGATATCGAGGAAGGCGAGGAGGAGGATCTGGTGCCAGACGTTAAGGGCCAGGTCGTCAGCGGAAGTGACGCCATTGGCCGACTGGTCAGAATCGACCAGCGTCCTATCGGGCGCACGCCACGCTCGAATCTGGCCACTTACACCGGATTTTTCGACATCGTCCGCAGGCTGTTTGCCGACACCCCCGCAGCGCAAGCCAGAGGATTCAGCGCCAGCCGGTTCTCATTCAACCTGCCAGCCGGACGCTGTCCCGCCTGTGAAGGGCAGGGACAGATTTCGATTGAGCTGCTCTTTATGCCCAGCGCGACCGCAACCTGCTCCGTCTGCGCGGGCAGTCGTTATAACCCCGAGACGCTGGAGGTGAAGTGGAACAACCTGACGATAGCGGATGTGCTTAATCTCACCGTGGACGACGCTACTGAGGTGTTTCAGGGTTATGACGGGATCCAGCGTTCGCTGTCGGCCCTGACGTCGCTGGGGCTGGGATACCTGACACTGGGTCAGCCCGCCACTGAGCTGTCCGGTGGAGAGTGCCAGCGTATCAAGCTCGCCTGGGAATTGCAGCGTGTCCAACGGACCTCCACGCTCTATCTGCTTGATGAACCGTCTACAGGCCTGCATCCATCGGACATGGATAAGCTGCTGATTGTGCTGGATGAACTGGTGAAGCGCGGCCACACCGTTCTCATGGCGGAGCACACTATGCGCATTGTGGCTGAGGCGGACTGGGTGATCGATCTGGGTCCCGGTTCGGGGCTCAAGGGCGGAAGGATTGTCTCATCCGGCTCACCGGAAGAAGTGAGCACATCTGCAGCGAGTCTGACGGCACCCTGGCTTTCCGCGCAGCTGAAAAAGAGGGCGGGCGATCCGGCGTAACGGGATTGCGGTGGATGACGCCGCCGCTGAAACGGTTGCACTATAAGGGCTCAGGAGTAAGCTTCTGAGCCCATCAATAATGATAGCGGCATGAGGCGATTAATAAAGCGTCTTCACTGAAGTCACAGTCCAGTGGGCTTGTGCGGAGCAGGTCAGTTTCACTCAATAATATCCCTGTCAGTCCCATTACTGCTTCGCAGGCTTTCGATGGAATCCATCAACCTGCGGGCATTTTTAGGCGATCGCAGCAGCCAGGCTGTCTCTGCAAGTGAGTTATATTCTTCAGGCGATATTAGCACAAAGGACTCGCCGTTCTGGCGAGTAATCAATACCGGTGCTTTATCTTCAACCGTCTGAATCATAGTGGCAGAGAGATTCCGTCTGGTTTTGCTATAACTTATTTTATGCATGGAAACCTTCAATTAAGACGTGCTGATTTTTTTACTGTGATTAATGCTGGCAGAGATATTCATATTGTGAATTAGTATTTTACCTGGGGTTTTTATTGTCAAATCAATCTTGCAATGAAGCAGGGCGATGATTGGGTTGTTGTTGTTTTCTTGATTATCTTTTCTTACTTTTAGTATGTGTATTTTTAATGCACAAGAAGAATTTGTAACATCACCATCAAAAAGATTGCCAAATAACAATATTTTTCTGAAGAAATAATTTTTATGTGTTAATTGCGATGAGGTATTCTCAAAATTAAGGGGTTTCTATTATTATAATTAAAAGGGGGGTAAAAGGATGAATGGGTTTTCCATTTAATCATTATTAAATTTAAAAGTAGGTATTTAAAAGCAGTCTAAATTTTTTAGAAAAAAACGTCCCGCATGTTTTTATATTTAATGTTCTTGATGACCAAATGGATGAGGCAAAGAATATGAGTAACAGTAATGATCAGGGAACTATGACAGTTAATGGTCCATCATCTAATCCTGGATCAGAAAGTCCACGTGGTAATAGTGGCGGTTCTGGTAATGATAGTTCTGGTGGGGGAAATAAACAGGGTGATGTTACCTCAATAAGTTTGCGTTCTGTTGCAGATAAGTTAGCACGATCATTAGGCATTCCAGGTTCGGATTTTTCGATCTATTTTATCGAGGAAGGTCACTTATTTGGATTGAGTAAAGTCGCAACGGTAGAAGTTATGGGTGATGTCTCACCAGCCTGGGTAGATCTGGGTCCTGTCCCTCAAGAGCTAAAAAATACTACTAATAGTGCAGAAGTATTGGCTCAATCCAATAGCAGCATAAGCATCACTTATCAGGGAGATACTTCGGATGCACGTGTCGCAGTCCTGCAGAAAGTCATTGCTGATAATGCCGCACTGGCAAACCGCGCACAGGCGGGCCGAAGGATTACTGACGCGCGGCAGAGAACTCAGGTTGCTAAAAATGAAATCGGAATGATTTATTTCATTCGTCAAAAACGCTCTGAGAGAGAAGCAGCCGAAGCCCAGGCCAGAGCGGAAGCAGAGGCCCGCGCCAGAGCAGAGGCAGAAGCCCAGGCAAGAGCGGAGGCAGAAGCCCGAGCCAGAGAAAAGCCACTTGAACAAACCATAAAGTTACTCAAGGAAAAAGCCGAGATCTTGTTCAGAGAGGCTCTTTTTTCCCAGGCTGGGGTTGTATCTGCTCCTGAATACACCCCGGAAATGGTAAAAGCTGCGGAGACCGCTTTGGGCGCAGTTGGTGTAATGTCACTAAATAACGCTCCGGCCTCAATGCAGCTTTCATTGGCAGGCCGGGGGGTATGGGCTGCTTCCGGTAATACGCTTACTCTTATTGATGCAAGTATCAGCACATCACTTCGATATCTCATAAGTTCGAGTATTGCTGGTGTGGCTGGGGCATCCGTAGCCTCGGTTACAATGCTGCTCTGGTCAGCACCGGTTGGAGCAGGCTCTGATAAAGTGCCGGACAGAGACATTGAAGCGATGTTTGCGCTAAATGCTCAGCATCTCATTGATACTAAGACAAAAATCCTGCCGGGTCCCAGTAAAATAAATATGCCGGTTCGCGGAAATCTGGTAAAGCGAAATGGTCAGCTGGCATTGCAGCTGCTTAAAACGAATAGTGTATCATTTCCAGCCGCAGTACCTGTTCTTGAGGCAATTCGAGATAGGGTAACAGGTCTGGATCTTATTATATTGCCAGCCGTAGCTGGCGTACCACCGCGCAGCATCCTGATAAATCCCGCACCCCTGTCTGAAAGAGAATGGAATACAGGGAATCAGAACCCACAGGTTCCATCAAGCCTCATAATGAGTGGGGTGACTGTCACCCCCGTTGATTTTGGTACGCCATTAACTGCTGTTTCTGTCGGAAATAAATTTATTGCAGTGCAGGAACCACTGATTACCACTACTCCTGTGTCAGAGCTCAAGGGGTTCAGAGATTTTATCTACTGGCGTCCTGATGCTGCTGGTACGGGCGTGGAGGCAGTATATGTAATGCTGAGTAATCCGTATGGTGAAACTAACGCCAGGGGAAAATATAGCGGTCGCGAATACAATAAGGACAAGGCCGGTGGTCCAATTCAGGAGCTGGATTGGAGAACGGCTTCTATAGACCATGAAGGTGTTGAGAAGGTTAAGCTGCATACAGGACGGTTTAGTGAGTCAGATGCGAACAATATAATGATTGAGAGGTTGGAACAAGTAGTGAGGGGAGAAATGCAGCCAACAGATATTGATAAGCGGTTTTATACTCACGAAATCAGGGAGTTAGAACGATACCGTGCACTTGGTATAAAAGATGGTGAAATTTCCAGAAGTGTCCAGGAACAAAAAGCCCTATGGAACAATACGCATACAGCCACTCTCGAAGACTATAAGATAAACGAAAAAGAGCAGCCACTTTACACGCGCGAGGCTCTGGAGGCTGCTTATGAACAGGAATTAAAAGATGCCTTTAGAGGAACAAAATAATGCATTTGAAAGAAATAATTGAAAATGAAAGTGTAGAAGACGTCGTGACTTTTTTAGGTCCGACTTCTGATTACTCAAAATTGGATCGTTTATATGCTTATAACCGCTTCGATGTAATTTCCAGTGGCGAGCTATCTTCGGCTTATGATGATCTACTTAAAAAAGGTGTGCTTCAGGATCAAAATGGTAAAGTAATAAAAGGACCTAACTGGAAAGCACCTGCTTTCGTAACTGAGAAAAAATACGGTTTGGAATAAAATTTTATGTGCGCGCCATCCTTGTGGATGGCGTTTTTAACTTAACTTTTTTTGATTTATGACTGCAGTTTAGTGCTCTTTTTATTTGCCTCTGCCTACTTTACATAATTGTCGAAATTACTGATTATTATGGTGTTTGAAATATAATTTAATTAAAGGTGTGGAGGCGGTATATTTAATGCTGAGTAATCATTATGGTGAAAATTAGGCAAGGGGGGATATAGCGGTCGTGAATATAATAAGGACAAGGCCGGTGGTCCAATTCAGGAGCTAGACTGGAGAACGGCTTCTATAGACCGTGAAGGTGGGATAAGGTTAAGCTGGATACAGGACGGTTTGGGCAATCACCAGAAAACGCATTGATGATTGATCGATTGCAGAAAATCCTGACGGAAGAGTTGCAGGTAAGTGATACTGATAAGCGTTTCAACACGCATGAAGTCAGAGAGCTTGAGCGATATCGGTCTTTAGGCGTTTCAGATGGTACAGTTCCGGAAAATGGCTTTGAAGTCTGGAACAATACTCATACAGCGACATTAGAAGATTATAAATTGAGTTATGATGAAGCACTTTTATATGTACCTGAAGCTCTAAAATCACTTGAATAAGTATTGAGGTATAAAGATGATTGATTTTGACAAAATGATTCAAAATGAAGAAATGGCCGATGTAATTCTTTTTCTGGTTAGCCGTAGTGAAAAAGGTATAGCGTATCCGTCTATAGACCGCTTCTTTGGAATACATAATGCCGCTGAAAAATATAAATCATATAACATAGAGCTAATTCATCAATTAAAAAAGCTTGAGGATACTCAACAAGTTTCCTCAACAAATGTTTACGGTTCGGGATGCCAAAAAGGTCCTGACTGGAAAGAACCTGCTTTCGTAACTGAGAAAAAATACGGTATCGAATAGGTATTTCCAGCGAAAAAGCCATCCTTCAGGATGGCTTTTTTATGCTCATACAAGGCCGAAGCGTCATGAGCCAGCGAGATTATCTAAGTATCACAATACGATTTGAAGTAATCATCTGATATACACCAATACTAACCCTTATAACCCTTATAACCCTTATAACCCATCAACGCAGTGGCGCATTGACCTGCAACGCATCCAGTTCGCGTGCATCGTGACTGCAGAAAAAGGTGATTTCGCCGCCGCGCTGGCAGGAAAGTTCACGCAGTCGCTGCTGGTTGTGCCGCCTGGCCTCGTTATCCATCGCCATCATCCATTGATAAAAGCGCAGTCCCGGCGTGCAGTGCCGCGTCGGCTGCCGCATTTCGCCGCGGTAAAACCAGGCATCGCCGCCGTGCAGCAGCCAGCCATCGGGTTGCTGAATCGCAATGCCCGCATGGCCCGGCGTATGGCCTGCCAGCGGCACCAGCAAAATCTCCGGCGGTAAGTCACGCAGGCGGTTAACCGCCTCAAAACCAAACCACTTTTCTCCCTGTGACTGATAGGTCTCCCAGTTGCTGATACCCCCCCATTGTCCGGGACGATAGCGCTCGCGCGACAGCCAGCTATGACGCTGGTGGGCGGTATCGACCTCCTGCTGCATCAGATGGATGCGCGCCTGCGGAAAATCGGTCAGTCCGCCAGCGTGATCAAAATCGAGATGGGTCAGAATGATATGCCGTACATCGTCAGCCCGGAAACCCAAGGCTCTTATCTGTGACAGGGCGGTGAGCTCGCTGCGGCGCTGAATGTTGTTCAGGGCACGGAAGAAGCCGGACAGGCGGCTGCCGGGCGTATGAATATCCTGCCCCCCAAAGCCGGTATCCACCAGCACCAGCCCGCTGCGGTCCGTCTCAATCAGCAGGCAATGACACACCAGATGTGCCTTCAGGCCTTTACTGAACCCATCGTAGAATGCGCCGCCCAGCGGGCACATGCAGCCACAGTTGAGGTGGTGAATTTTCATCGGGCCTCCATAGTCTCTTCGGCAAAATTGTCGCGTAGCTGGCGTCTGTCCGGCGCGCAGCAAAGCAGCATGGCTATAGAGTGTAGAGAGGGTTGAAACAACAGGCGAAGCGGTGAAGCGGATAACCGGGCAAAAAAGCCGGTTATCCGCACAAAAGCAGAAGGTTAACTGTGGAACAGCGGGAACGCACCGGTCAGCAGACCGCCCGCCATCAGCACCAGACTGACCAGAATCCCCCACTTGATCGCAAAGCGCTGGTGGTCGCCGATATCGACTTTCGCCAGACCCACCAGCAGGTAGACTGATGGCACCAGCGGGCTTAGCAGGTGGAACGGCTGGCCAACAATCGACGCGCGGGCAATCTCTTCGGCAGTAATGCCATAGCTGGCGGCCGTCTGAGCGATAACCGGCAGAATGCCGAAGTAGAACGCATCATTCGACATAAAGAAGGTGAACGGCAGGCTGACCAGCGCGGTGAACACTGCCAGGTACGGCCCGAAGCTGTGCGGGATGACCGCCAGCAGACTCTTCGCCATTGCATCAACCATGCCGGTGCCGGAGAGGATACCAGTGAAAATACCGGCGGCAAAAATCAGCGCGGTCACCGCCAGTACGTTACCGGCATGGGAACTGATACGGGCTTTCTGCTCCTCCAGCGTCGGATAGTTGAGCATCACTGCGATCGCAAACGCCAGCATGAACAGGATCTGAATCGGCATTAAACCAATGACCAGCAGCACCAGCAGCACGGTGGTCAGGATGAAGTTAGGCCAGAACATCTTCGGACGACGATTGGCAGCACACTCTTCGGCATCGCCCAGACCCAGCTCGATGTTTTCGAGATGGTGATCTTTCATGGTCATCACGCCTAAACGTTTACGCTCACGCAGGCCAAAAAGGACCGCCATTGCCACCAGACTGACGCAGGCGAGCAGCATGGCTGGCAGCATCGGAATAAAGATGTCGAGAGCGTCAATGCGCAGTGCCGCCGCGGCACGGGCGGTCGGGCCACCCCAGGGTGAGAGGTTCATGATGCCGCTGGCGAGGTTGACCAGACAGGTCATCATCAGCACGTTCATGCCCAGCCGGTGATAGAGCGGCAGGAACGCGGCGATAGCGATCATATAAGTGGTCGAGCTGTCACCATCCAGTGAGACCAGCAGCGTCAATACCGCCGTTCCGACCAGCACTTTCAGGGGATCGCCGCGCACCATGCGCAGAATAAAGCGCACCAGCGGGTCAAACAGTCCGGCATCGATCATCAGACCGAAGTAAAGAATGGAGAAGGTCAGCATCACGCCGGTAGGGGCCAGCTTTTTGACGCCATCCAGCATCATGGCGCCCAGGCCTGCGTAAAAACCGCCAATCAACGCGAATATGGTTGGTATCAGGATCAGCGCAATTAAGGCTGACATGCGTTTGGTCATGATTAAATACATGAAGCAAACGACCATCGAAAAACCCAGTATTGTCAGCAAAATAACAGACCTCGCATGGCGTAAAAGTAATGAAAAGGTTACGTAAAGCCAGGAAAATTCAGGTTATTACTTAGCGTGGTAACAATTAACCTGTTGTTTTAATTAACCCTGCACTGAAAGATGATATTAAATTGTTGTCAGGATTTAGCATTTCTTTAACAAAGAAGAGTGATCGCGATCATCATTAAACGAATCTTAAACGAGTTTGTGTGACTGGGATCAAAGGGTGACGAAGTGTAACCGGGCATTTCGGGCCAGCAGGGAGAGGAATCAGGCGGGTAGGATGGTGAAGAAACAGGGTAAACGGCTGAGTCAGGACGCTCAGCCGGTTAATAGTATTAATTGCCTAACAGCTGGATAATCATTTCAGGTGTTTTGTTCGCCATCTTGCTGACGGCCGTCTGGCCCTGCTGAATAATCTGGTTGCGTGCCAGCTGACTGGCTTCTTCAGCATAGTCCGCATCCTGTATACGACTGCGAGCCGCTGAGGTATCCACGCCCTGCTGTGACAGTACATTACGGTTCGATTCGTAACGGTTGATTTTCGCGCCATAGGTCGACTGATAGCTGCTGATCTTCGCCAGCGCACTATCCAGTGCCTTCATGGTACTGGCGATGTCGTCACTGTTCAGCAGCGTGGTGTTGTTCAGCCCCAGGGTTTTGGTATCTGACGGCGTCGCGGGGATGCTATCCGACTGTACTGGCTGACCATAATCGGCGCTGGTGACCACTTCCAGAGGGCGACTCTCATGTGGCGGCGTAGCGGGCGCGCCTTTGGGTTCCGGCAGTTTTCCCCAGGTCAGGTTACCGGTGAAGGAACCGTTGCCCACTACGACCACAATCAAATCTTCGTTTACGGTATCCAGCGTGATGCGCTCAAGCCGGTTACTGGTAATGGTACCGTTGTTGAAATCGCCGCTGGCGACATCCTCATAACGGTCGCCGTCACCGCTATAGGTAATATTCATGCCGTTGACGGTGCTGCTGTTACTGCCCGCCAGCGCCCAGCTCGGGCCGCCCTCGAGCAGTTGCGAACTGTCATACGTTGCACCGCTGTCAAAACCGTTAGTGCTGGTCAGCAGGCGGGTATCTGCGGTTGCCGCATTCGTGATGCCTTTGCTGGCCCAGGTGTAATCGGGCGCGCTGCCGTCCAGCGGTGTACCGACCAGATGCTTACCATCGCGGGTAAAGAGCTGGAGATCGTCATCCATACCCAGCGAGTCGATGGTGATGCTTATCGATGTCGAGCCTGCCGGGATATAGGCCAGCGGGATCACGCCAGAGGTAAAGGAGTAATTCTTGCCCGGAACCGGAAACTTCGTGTTGATGGGGTCAACATTACCCAGTTTTGCCGGTGGCAGATCGGGATTATTGGTCGCCAGCGGATAACGCCCGAAAATCTCGGTGTGATCCGCGACTTCGTTGATGCCTGCCAGAATCTGCTGATACGCACCGTTGACGCTCTGCCGATCCGCGTCCGACAGCGTACCGTTAGCGGCCTGAACCGACAGCGTGCGTGCCTGGATAAGCAGATCGACGATGCTGCCCAGGCCGCCACTGGCGGTCTGGGAATAGCTGATGGCGTCATTAAGGCCGCGCGCGACTACCGCATCGGCGTTGATACTGGCCGTCATGCGGTTGGCAATCGCCTGACCTGCCGCGTCATCTTTCGCACTGTTAATCCGCATCCCTGATGATAACCGTTCAACCGTTCGTCCCAGAACAGAGTCAGTGCTGTACCGCGTTTTGTTCGTAATGGCGGCGGGTTCGTTATGGTTGATCGTTAACATGGTCGCTTTGAACAGGGAGAGGAGTCTCTGTTTTATCGGCAGGATAATAAGCAGCTTTAATCACTTCGGCGACGAAAACGCAGGGCTGGCGCGGTTAAACGGTCAACAGGCTGATGGCTAACCGTTTTTAAGATAAAAAAAATTAATGTTTAAATCAGAACAGAAGAACAGCCTGCTGCGCCTGAACGCAGCAGGCGTGGGCAGATCAGTTAAAGACCATGCCGCCATCAATCAACAGTGACTGACCGGTCATGTAATCGGAGTCGGGACTGGCCAGATAAGCAACGCAGGCGGCCACATCTTCTGGCTCAGACAGACGTCCCAGCGTAATGCGTTTCGCAAATTCCTCGGTGCCGTAACCGGCCGGTTTTCCGGCGGCTTCCGAGATCTGCCGGTCGATCTCTTCCCACATCGGCGTTCTGACAATGCCGGGGCAGAAGGCGTTGACCGTGATGCCGGCCGGGGCGAGATCGCGCGCGGCGGTCTGCGTCAGGCCGCGCACGGCAAACTTACTTGAGATATAAACCGCCAGCTCCGGATTACCGACGTGCCCGGCCTGCGAACAGGCGTTGATGATCTTGCCGCCGTGTCCTTCTGCAGCAAACGCTTTAATCGCGGCCTGCATGCCCCAGATCACCCCTTTAACATTGACGTTGTAGACCTTGTCGACCACCGCCTCGGTGATCTCCGCAATCGGCGTGGAGGGCGCGATACCGGCGTTATTGACGATGACGTCAAAGCCGCCCAGCGTGCGACGCGCCTCTTCTACGGCGTCCATCACCTGATCGCGCTGCGAGACATCGACTTTCAGCGCAATCGCTTTGCCGCCCTGCTGGTTAATCTTCTCTGCGACCTTGCGGGCGGTCTCCTGGTTGAAATCGGCCACCGCGACTGCCAGTCCATCTTTCGCCAGACGCAGGGCGATCGCTTCACCAATGCCCTGGCCTGCGCCGGTCACAAATGCCACTCTGTTTTTCATCATGATGTCCTTTTAGGAAATTAAAGAAGCTGGCTCAGATGCAGCTGACCCATCAGCAGCGGGTTGTCGGCGTAATCGACCGGCACCGCCACCACCGCAGGACCCTGAACATCCATCGCTTTGCGCAGCGTCGGCTCAAGCTCTGCCGCGCTGGTCACCGCAAAGCCCGCTGCCCCAAACGCTTCGGCGTAGGCTTTGAAATCGACCGGGCCAAAATTGACGCCCGAGACGCGGTGATATTTTTTCTCTTCCTGCATCGCCACCATGTTGTAGGCGTTATCGACCCAGACGATGTGCAGGATGTTGGCTTTTAACCGGACGGCGGTTTCCAGCTCCATGCTGGATTGCAGGAAGCCGCCGTCACCTGAAACCGACACCACTTTGCGCTGCGGATCGACCAGCCAGGCACCAATCGCCCACGGCAGCGCCACGCCCATGGTCTGCTGACCGTTGGAGATCATGATCTGGCGGGCGCGGAAGCTGTAGAGATAGCGGGCGATCCAGATATGGAAGCTGCCCATATCGACGGTGAGGCTGACGTCGCTGTTAATGATGTCCTGCATAGCGCGCACGATGCGCAGCGGATGCAGGGCGAACTGATTGAGGCTGGCACCCTGCATCGCCAGCAGTTTGCGCTGTTGCTGACGATCCTCAAGGATGCTGGCCGCTTCTGATGTCAGTTGCAGCGGGGCGGTGATGCGTGCCGCCAGTTTACGCACGGTGGCGGCGATATCGCCCACCAGCTCGGCATCCGGCAGATAGCGGTTGTCGGTCTCTGCGGGTATCACGTCGATGTGAATCAGGGTCGCGTTGCCGCTATTCCACATCGCCGGTTCATATTCTACCGGGCTGTAGCCGATGGTGATGATCAGGTCAGCCTGTTGCAGCAACCGGTCGCCTGCCTGGTTGTTAAACAGCCCCACACGTCCGGCGAAACGGGAGAAGTGATCCTGTCTGACCGCGCCCGCCGCCTGATAGGTGCTGGTGACCGGAATGTGACTGCGGGTCAGCAGATCGTGAATCGCTTCGCTGTTCTCGGGCTGGCTCGCCATTAATCCCAGCAGGATGACCGGATTTTTCGCTCTGGCAATCGCCTCGCTGACAGCATCGATCATCGCGTCTGGTGCGGCACCCAGTACCGGACGGCCTTTGCTGCTCAGCGCTTTACCGGTTACCGGCTGATCGACAATATCCTGCGGCAGGCTGATAAAGGCACCACCGCCGCGGCCATGCTCGGCGTGACGGAACGCATTCGACAGGCATTCAGAAAGCGCAGAGGGATCGGTCACCTCAACCGCATATTTGGTGATCGGGCGAAACATGGAAACGGTGTCCATGCTCTGATGAACCTGCTTGGCGCTGTCGGAGCGTTTCACCTGGCCGCCGATGGCGACCACCGGATCGCCTTCGCTGGTGGCGGTGGCCATGCCGGTAATGAGGTTTGAGCAGCCAGGCCCGGAGGTGACCAGCGCTACACCCGCGTTGCCGGTGAGACGGCCGACTGCAGCGGCCATAAACGCGGCATTGGCTTCGTGGCGGACCGGGATGGTCTGGATGGATGAATCCAGCAGCGAGTCAAAAACCTTATCGATTTTTGCGCCAGGGATGCCAAAGACATGCTGAACGCCCTGCGCCTCAAGCTGCGCGACGACCAGGTCAGCGCCGCAGGTCCAGAGCGTGGTATCGGTTGGAGTTTTCATCGTCATTCCTCTGATTAGCTTTCTACCGCACGGATCGCGGCGTCAAGATTGGCGGGGTTCAGGTCGGCATTCAAAAAGTCACTGTCCTGCGGCAGATCCACGACCAGCTTGCTGATAGCACCAAAAGTCAGCGTGCCCTGTTCCAGCGCGTAATCGAGAATGTGGCCGCCGCCTTCGCGGTCGTCGGTAATAAAATGTTCGTGATAGCCCGCCACGTTAATGCCCTGCATATATTGCGGGGTGCGGAATCCGATCAGTTCGCCCGCGCGCTGGCTAAAGGAAAAGGTCGGCTGGTCGCCCAGCACTTCCGGCATGGAGCGATAGGGGCGGCACTGGCACGGTACGGTGCGGGTGTCGACACGGCTGAAACGACCGCTGATGCGCAGCGCGCAGAACTGGTTATCGGAGGTGATTTCGCTGTCGATCACCCGATGGATTTCCTCGCGCGACATGGGCCGGTCAAATTCAAACCGATGCTGCGGCCTGAAAAAGGTCATGACCGCAAAGGGGGTTTTCTGCGCCGGATCGGCCGGATGTGCGCTGCCGTCGGCGTGCAGCTGATAGACTTTGCTGTCAAACGCGATCATCTCGCCATCCAGTCGGTTGAAGGTGCCCAGGCCGAAATCGCCTTTGCGCAGCAGATCAGCAATCCTGACGTTGCCATCGTAGACGCCGCTCAGCAGCGCACTCATTAAAGAGGTCTGATAGATAACGCTTTCTGGTGCATCCTGGGAAAGCGTTAGGACAGTATGTTTTAGTTGATCCTCACAGGAACAATCAGTTACACAATTGCTCATTTGATGCCTCATCGATTAACCGTTAAGCCGTGTTAACCTAATGGTGAACCGATTCAGTCGGTGGGTCCAATAGCGAAACCTGTTAACTTTGAGACGTTTTTGATATGGAACTTCGCCATCTGCGTTATTTTGTTGCCGTAGCCGAGACGCTTCACTTCACCCGGGCCGCTGAAATGCTGGGGATTTCGCAGCCACCGCTGAGTCAGCAGATACTGCGTCTGGAGCAGGAGATTGGCACGCCGTTGCTGAAGCGGCTGACGCGTGGCGTGGAACTCACGGAAGCGGGGGAAGCATTTCTGGCGGATGCCCGGCAGATTGTGCAGCTGGCCGATCAGGCGCTGGAGAACGCTCGCGGTATTGCGCGCGGAATCAGCGGTCAGCTGTCGCTGGGATTTGCCAGCTCAGTGGCATTTAATCCGCGCATATTCACCCTGATCCGTCAGTTTAAAGAACGTTATCCGGCGATGGAGTTGCTGACCCGCGAAGAGAATATGTCTCTGCTGATGCAGGATCTGCAGGAGGGATTGCTGGATGCTGCTTTTATCCGCCTGCCGTGCGAAAGCAGCAAGGCGTTTAATCTGCGTGTGATCTCCACCGAAAAGATGCTGATTGCGCTGCCGCGTTCCCATCCCCTGAGCGGCACACCCACCGTGGCGCTCTCCGCGCTGGCGGATGAAACCCTGATAATTTTCCCGCGCGATGTCTCGCCGAGCCTGTATGAGCTGATTGTCACAGCCTGCCTGCGGGCCGGCTTTTCCCGCCACACTTTCCAGCAGGCGCCGCAGATCACTACCTCGCTGGGCATGGTTGCGGCGGGCTGCGGAATTGCGCTGGTGCCTGAGTCGATGCGCTGTGTCGATAACCCGGAAGTCAGCTTCTGCGATATCGAAAACAACACGCTGTTTACCGATGTGGCTTTTGCCTGGCGTCGGCATCACCCGTCAAAAGCGGTGCTGCATCTGCTGGCGTTGCTGGCAGAACCAGACGAAGCGGGTTGATAAGCACCGGCTATTGTACTGAAAACAATAACCAACTGGCGGCGGCGGGGCCGGGATGCCAATAATCACTGCATGACTACATACCGCGTAAGAGTCGGGTATCACAACCCGTCAGCCCTGACATTCAGGCAACTGGATGAAATTCTGGAGCCGCAGCGATTCTGGAGAACAGATTCGGCGGGCGGCCAGTTCCGCTATTTCATGGAGTATGAGTATCAGTCTGACGTGCGCGACCTCTGTTCGGTCTGCTCGCTGGCCTACAGTCAGGCCTGCAAAGTCAGAAAGTGCCCACTGATTCTGGTCGAGGTGATGAACTGAATACGCCCGGCAATCCCGCTGCTCTCAGCCGGGAACACCGGGCGTTCTATTAATTTGCACGGCGCTCCATCATCAGGCTTAACGCCGCGGGCAGCACCGTAAGCGTGACCAGCGTTCCGCTGACCAGACCGCCAATAATTGCCAGCGCCATGGGCCCCCAGAAAACCTGATGGGCGATGGGGATCATGCCGAGGATCGCAGCGCAGGCGGTCAGCAGGATGGGACGCGCCCGGTGATGTGCGGCCTGCCGGATGGCCTCACCCGCGGGCAGTCCGGCGCGGCTGTTGACATCCACTTCACTGATCATAATCACCGCGTTGCGGATGATGATCCCTGCCAGCGCAATAATCCCCAGCAGCGCCACAAACCCCAGCGGTGTGCCCGCCGGCAGCATCGCGGATACGATACCGGGCAGGCCAAACGGCGCCATGCTCAGCGCCAGCAGCATGCCTGAGAAGCGTTGCAGCTGAATCATCAGCAGGACCAGCATGGCGCAGATCGTCACCGGCAGCAGGGCAAACACTGACCCGTTACCTTTGTCCGACTCCGCCGCTACGCCTCCTTCCTCAATACCATATCCGGCAGGCAGTGAGGCGCGCAGCGCGGCGACACGTGGCGCGAGCTGTTGCGAGACCTGTTCTGCCCGCTGACCGGGCGCGATATCGGTCTGCACGGTGATGTAAGAGAGCCGCTGACGTCGCCAGATCACCGGATCATCCACACCCCAGTTCAGGGTCGCCACCTGGCGCAACGGAATCTTCTGTCCGCTGGCATTGGTGATCATCAATCCCTCAAGCGTGTCCGTGTTCTGCCGTTCTGCGTCATTGCTGCGCAGCACCACATCAATCAGCCGGTTGCGGTCGCGCAGGGTTGTTACTACGCTGCCGGACATCAGAGTGTTCAGGGCGCTGGCGATGGTGTCGGACGAAAGTCCGGCTGCGCGCGCAGCGGTCTGGTTTACCGCCAGCGTCATGACCCGCTCAGGTTCTCCGGCGGTCAGATTGACCTCGCGGGTCAGCGGAGAGCGGGCGATCAGCGCCGCCAGCTGACTGGCCGCCTGCCGCACCTGGTCATTGTTCGGGCCGGTGATGCGATATTTCAGCGGCCAGCCGACCGGCGGCCCCAGCTCCAGCGGCGATATCCGCGTCGTAATGTCACTGAAATCCTTTGTCAGCGCCTGCTCCAGCCTGCTTCGCAGCCTGTCTCTCGCCGCCAGATCTTTCGCCACCACGACCAGCTGCGCGATATTTTCATTATCCAGCAACACCTCCATCGGCAGATAAAAGCGTATCGCGCCTGAACCCACGTAGCTGGTGAAGTTCGCCACATCCCGGTTATTACGCAGCATCTGTTCCAGCTGTGCGGTACGGCGCGTGGTTTCGGCCTGGGCTGCGCTGGCGGGTAGCGTCAGGCTGACCAGCAGTTCGGGACGATCTGACGCCGGGAAAAATTCACCCTGCATGAAGGTGGTGGCGTAAAGACTGATCAGCAGTACCGCCAGCGCCGCGCCAGTCGTCACCAGCCGGTTGCGCAGAATGACCTCCAGCAGGCGATGATAGCCTCGCGTCAGCACGCCCGGCGGCTGATGAGCCTTGATTTGTTTCGCTGACAGCAGCCAGCAGCCGGTGAGTGGGGAGAAGATGATCGCGACCACCCAGGAGCAGAGCAGCGCCAGGGTGATCACCACAAACAGCGAGTAGCAGTACTCCCCGGCACTTGAGGCGGCGAATCCGACCGGGATGAAACCGGCGATCATTACCAGCGTGCCGGTCAGCATCGGGAACGCGGTGGTTTTAAATGCATACGTCGCGGCCTGCCACTTACTGTCGCCCTCTTCCAGCCGCGCCACCATCGCCTCGACGGTGATCATGGCGTCATCCACCAGCAGCCCCAGCGCGATAATCAGTGCGCCAAGCGAGATGCGCTGGAGTCCGATGCCCGCCAGTAACATGCCGGTGAAGGTCATCGCCAGCACCAGCGGGATCGCCGCCGCCACCACCAGGCCGGCACGCAGTCCCAGCGAGACAAAGGAGACGGCTAATACGATGACGACCGCTTCGCCCAGTATCCGGACAAAACCGCTAACCGCGTTTTTCACCACGGAAGACTGGTCGGCCACGCGGGTCATGGTGATGCCGTGCGGCAACTGACCGGCCAGTGTCTGCATACGCTGGTTAAGCTGTTTGCCGAAATCGAGCATATTGCCGCCTGGGGCCATGGAGATCGCCAGTCCAATAGCCTGAACGCCGTTAACCCGAAATGTTGGCGCCGGAGGCTCGGCAGGTTGCAGGCTGATGGTGGCCAGATCGGTCAGCGGGATGAAACGCTCACCGATATGCAGGGTTATCGCCTGCAGACTGTCGACCGAGGTCAGGGTGCCGCTGACCCGCAGCGCGATGTTCTCGCGGTCGGTACGCAGGCTGCCCGCGGGCACTACGTCGTTCTGCGCTTTGATGGCATCGCTGACCTGCTGTAAATCGAGACCCATGCCGTTCAGCTTGCGCGGGGAAAAAGCAATAACCACCTGCTGTTCCTGAACACCCAGCAGACTGGTTTTGCCGATGTCGGGCAGACTGTCCAGACTGCGGCGCAGGTTATCGACCCGATCGCGCAGCTCTCTGGGCGTAAAGCCATCGGCCGTGAAGCCATAAATCGTGCCGAAGGTGTCATCAAATTCGTCGTTAACCGCCGGACCCTGAACTCCCTGTGGCAGTGAAGGCGTAACGTCATGCATCTTTTTGCGCAGCTGATACCAGATACCGGCCACCTGAGACGGCGGCGTGTCATCGCGCAGGTTGACATAAATTACCGTCTGTCCGGCGCGGGTTTCACTCTCAACCGCATCCAGCGACGGGATCTCCTGCACCTTCTGTTCCAGCACGTCTGTGAGCAGTTGTACCGTGGTGTTTACGTCAGCGCCGGGCCACTGGGCCGAGACCACCGCCGTTTTGATGGTAAACGCCGGATCTTCGTTGCGAGACAGACGTTCATAGCTCAGTACACCCGCCGCCATCACCAGCAGCATGAAAAAGATCACCAGCTGCTGATGCGCCAGCGCCCAGCCGGAGAGGTTAAAGCCTGTCGATTTTTTCATGGTGCCTCCTGCGCCAGCGCCACTTTTTCGCCAGGCTGCAGTGTACCGACCCCGGCAGTGACGATGCGCTCCCCTGGGCGAATCCCTGCGGTAACAAAGATCTGCTGCGCGTTAAAGCGTGCCAGCACCACCGGACGAAGCTGCAGGCGTGATGCCGCATCCACGACCAGCAGAGCGGGTTTTTCGGCGAAGCGGGTCATTGCGCTGGCAGGCAGGGCGATGACGGGCGGTTGCGCATCCGGAAGGCTGACGGTAACCGTGGCACCAGGTGCCATCGCCTCAGGGGGCTGATTGAGTGAGATACGCAGCCGCCACGTGCGGGTCTGCGGATCGGCCTGCGGGCTGATGTCACGCACTGTGCCATTGGCTTGCACTGAAGGATCGGCAAGCAGCTTTACCTTCAGCGGTGTGCTGTCATCAGGTCGCATTAGCGCAGGCGTGGTCAGGTCAAACACCGCATCGCGTGCGTCACCTGCGGCCAGCGTCATCACGTTTTGCCCGGCGCTGACCACCTGACCGGGCTGAACCTGGATGGCAGTGATGCGGCCTGCGGCGGGCGCGGTCAGCTGAGTCCAGCTGAGGTTATCCTGGGCATTTTTCAGAGCGGCTTCACTGCTGAGACGTCGGGATTGTGCGCTCTGCCAGTCACCCTGAGCGCTGTCCAGCTGGCTGCGGGCGATGGCACCGCCGGGCATCAGCAGCCGCATCCGGTGGAGGTTAAGCGCAGCGACGCGTTCGGCGGCACGGGCGCTGTCGAGATCGGCCCTCGCGCTACTCAGCTGATTACGTGACTGATCGTTTTCCAGTGCGGCCAGTGTTTGCCCGGCGCTGACATGGTCGCCCAGCTCAACGGCGCGGTTCACGACCCTGCCATCCAGCCGGAAGGCCAGTGCGACCTCTTCATGGGCGCGGATTTCGCCGGTCAGCACCAGTGACGCGTCACTGCGGAGCGGCGGGGCAATCACCGTTTTAACCGGCCGAAGTGGGGCGGCTGGCGGAGCAGCATTATTGTCCCGGCAGCCGGTCATGATGAACACGCCGAGCAGCACAAACACGATCGGCGCGAAGATGTGAACACTGAAGAGATGACGCCACACCTGGCGGGCAGCATCAGATAAGAAGTCTGTCATAACCGGGTTCCTTTAATGAGTTGTGCTCATTGAACCCGGCCTGTGTCCAGAAACGTTCCATGAACCATCAAGAAATGGTCAAGTCAGAACAATTTATCTCGTCGGCAGCGTTATCCCTATCAGCAGACCGCCGTCGGAAGGCAGCGTGGCGTGAAGCGAACCGCCGTGTGCCTCGATGATCGCCCTGGCGATCGACAGCCCCAGACCGCTGCCGCCAGAGTGGCGGGCGCGTGAGGAGTCGGCGCGGGTAAAGCGATCGAACAGTTGTGGCAAAAAGTCCGGCTCGACACCCTGGCCGTAATCGCGGAAGGTCATCGTGATCGTCTGATCTTTCTGGGTGGCAGTAATCAGTAAAGCGCCACCGTCGGCGGCGTAGCGCAGCGCATTTTCACAGATGATGGTCACTACCTGACCCAGGCGGAACGCATCGGCATTGAGCAGCAGATCCTCGGGTGCGATGACGGTGATGGTCACACCCGCCTGTTCGGCCTGCGGCAGCAGCCAGCCTGATCGCTCGCGCAGTAGTTCACCGGGATTTACCCGCTCCCGGTTCAGGGTCAGCTGCCCGGCATCCGCCAGTGATAAGAGATGCAGTTCGTCGGTCAGACGACTGAGCTGCGTCAGCTGCTTCATGATCATCGCCAGCTGTTGCGGCTCGGCGGGAAAAACGCCATCCAGAATGCCCTGCAGGCGGCCCATCGCTGCCGTCAGTGGTGAGCGAAGTTCGTGCGCCATCGCCACATGCGAGGTGCGCAGCTCACGCTCGTAACGCGCCAGTTGCTGCGTCATCTGATTAAAATCTTCGGTAAAGCGCACCAGCTCCTGCGGGGCTTCTTTCACCACCGCCGCCGTTCGGCCAAATTCGCCTTTCGATACGGCACGCGCCGCCGTTGCCAGCTGGCTGAACTGGGCCGACAGCGGACGGGCGAATCGCAGCGCCATCAGCACCATAAACGGGATGGTGACCACCACGAGAACGAATACGGTAATCCAGTCAGAGGAGGCCAGCGAGGGATCGGAAAAATTGATGCCCCACCACTGATCGATAATCTGATGAAAGCGCGCCGGATCGCTGTCGGGATGGTGGCGCAACTGTGTGAACTCTTCGAGCAGCGCGGGTGGCATCCGGTAGTAGACCCAGAACGCCTGTACCGCGAAGCGCAGCCACATACAGATGGCGATCAGCATGACGCTGCCTATCGCCAGAAACAGCACCCGGATGCAGATCCAGCGCCACAGTGAAGTATGCGTATCGTTCTTCATGGCTGTCTGAACCGGTATCCGACGCTGCGAACCGCCGGTAAGACGTCAGAGATACCCGCGGCTTCGAGCTTGCGGCGCAGGTTGTAAACGTGGGTATCGACCACCCGCTCCAGTGCATCGCTCTCCGGCAGGCAGTGCTCCAGCAGAAACAGGCGGGTAAACGGCCGCGTCGGGGCGCGCATCAGCGTCACCAGCAGAGAAAATTCCGTAGGTGTCAGATCGAGGCGACGCGGTGCATCACTATCGCTATCGACCACAGCGGTGAGTGCCACAGGATCAACCACTAAGCCCGCCCAGCGCAGGGTTTCCGCAATGGGAGCATGGCTCTGGCTGCGGCGCAGCACGGCCTGAACGCGCGCCACCACTTCGCCGGGATGATAGGGTTTGACCACGTAGTCATCTGCGCCATAACGCAGTGCGCCGATGCGATCCGGTGCATCGCCCATCGCCGTCACCATGATCACAGGGGTATCGTCACGACGGCGCAGCGCGGCCAGCACTTCGGTGCCGTTCATGCCGGGCAGCATGATATCCAGCAGGATTAGATCAGGCTGCCAGCGTCGGGCAGCATCCAGCCCGCCCGGGCCGTCACCAGCAATCAAGACCTCATAATTTTCACGTTTCAGGTAGGCCTCAAGTACGCCCGCGGCATCCGCGTCATCTTCAATAATCAGTACACGTTTTGACTGCATTTTCGGATCACCTTGACTGTTTCTTCATAAATCCCTGGTCGTTCATTGACACTCGCCTCGCATACTCCGGCCAGTGACGCGGCACTGAATCCCTCAGCTCCGCACCCGATGTGATAATGAGGAAACGTGATGATAACCGGAAAAATAACGCTTCACATGGTCTGTTTTTCGCTGGGATTCAGCGCCGCTGCTGCCATGGCTGATGAGAGTGCCGCACCACCACCCAGCCTGACTCTGGGCGTTGCGGGCATTAATGCCCCACGCTATAGCGGTGCAGATAAGCAGCACTGGCAGCTGATGCCAGTGATTCAGGCGCGCGATGGAGCCTTCTTCTTCGATTCCCAGAAAGGGATCGGCTACGACCTGCAGGCGGATAACGGACTGTATCTGGAACATACGCTGGGTTACGGATTGGGCCGCTCTGACCGGAATTCATCCTGGCGTGACGGTGACGACCGGCTCAGGGGCATGGGAAATATCGACGCAACGGTTAACACCGCACTGGCGGTGGGTTGGTCAGTCACGCCATGGTTTGTGCTGGAGGGCAAAGCGACACTTCCTTTGAGTGATAGTCAGGGCGTTCAGTATCGGACTTCGGTAACCCTGATCCCCTGGCAGACCAGCGACGATACTGTGGCACTGCAGGTGGCGGGTCTGTTTGGCGACGGGCGTTACATGAATACGTATTATGGTGTGAATAGCGAACAAAGTGCGCGCAGCGGCTTTGATCGCTACGATGCTGCGGGTGGCTTTTATGGTACAGACACCAGCCTGACCTGGAGCCATCAGCTTACGCCTGCCTGGGCCGCCAGCGTCATCGGTGATTACACCTGGCTGGATAAGCATGCTTCAGATAGCCCCATTGTCGCGCGAAATAACGGCGCCTCGGCCACGCTTGCATTGAGCTATACCTTCTGAATGGCACTATGAAGAAGAGAGAGATGCGCAGCCACCGGCTTTTGCTTGCTGCGCTGATTCTGTTGTATCTGCTGGTTTATGCAGTGATGGTTGTGGTGTTGAGTCTGTTTGATGCGCCGGTGCGGGGATAGCGCACTGCCGCGGTTGTTCTCCTGTGAGGCGCAGCGTGACTGCGCCAGGGGTTTTCACTTTCTGCTACTGGCGTCAGGCACGCTGTTCGCGTTGATAAAGATGAATGATCTCTTCAGAGAGTTCGCGAGCCAGCATCGAGGTCATTAAGTGATCCTGTGCATGAACCATAATTAAAGTCATGGGTTGACGACCTTCGCCGGCATCCTGTTCGATCAGTCGGGTTTGCATTTTATGTGCCTGTCGGGTGAAGGTATCCGCCTCCTGCAGCAGAACCCGCGCCTGTTCGATTTTACCCTGACGCGCCGCCTGTAATGCCTCAAAGCACAGGCTGCGAGACTGGCCCGCATTAACAATAATTTCCATAACCGCCTCTTCCTGATCGATCATGCTAAATTCTCCGGATGGTTGAAACCGTTGCGGGCAGCAGTGGCAGCAAACCATTCACCGCTTTTTTTCACTGTGCGTTGCTGGGTGGTGATATCAAGCTGGACAAAACCGTAACGGTTTTTATAGCCATTGCACCATGACCAGTTATCAATAAAGGTCCACATATGGTAACCGAGACACTGGCTGCCCTCGGCGATCGCCCGGTGAACCCACTTAAGATGTTCAGCAATAAAGTCGATGCGGTATTGATCGTGGATCTGCCCCGCCTGAACAAAGCGTTGTTCATCCTCTACACCCATTCCGTTTTCTGAAATAAAACAGCGTGGGTTGCCATAATTCAGCCGCAGATTAGTGAGAATGTCATAGATGCCTGGTTCGTAGATTTCCCAACCTCGGTAAGGGTTCATTTTCCGGCCCGGCATCTCATAATTTTCAAAAAACCATTCAGGCATAAACGGAGCGGCAGGATTAATTGCGCTATCGCGGCACTTAACCCGACGCGGCTGGTAATAATTGACCCCCAGCAGATCAATGATGCCGTCTGCGATCAGCGCTTTGTCCTCTGCCAGCGTTAACGGTAACTGGTCATATTGCCTGAGCAAGGCGACCAGATCTGACGGAAATTCCCCCCGTAAAACCGGGTCAAGAAAGCTGCGATTAAACAGCAGGTCTGCATGATGAGCGGCCGTCAGATCCGCCGGGTTCTGCGACCGGGGATAGGAAGGCGTGAGATTCAGCACAATGCCGATTTCTCCCACGGAGTGGCTGGCCCGGAAATCGCGGACTGCTGAGGCATGTGCCAGTACGGTGTTATAAGCCACCGTAGCCGCCCGGCGGAAATCCACCACGTTTGGATAATGGAAGTCATACAGGTAACCCCCTTCTACCGGCACAATCGGCTCGTTAAAAGTAAACCAGTGCAGAACACGATCGCCGAATAGCTCAAAGCAGAGGCGGGCATAACGACTGAAAGCTGCGACCACCTGACGATTTTCCCAGCCTCCCTGAACCTGCATCGACACCGGCATGTCAAAGTGAAACAGCGTAATAAAGGGCGTAATGCCCTGAGCCAGAAGTTCATCAATCACCTGGTTATAGAAAGCCACGGCCTCCTGATTGACGTCGCCGATGCCATCAGGGATCAACCGTGACCAGCTGATGGATGTGCGGAAACTATTGTGTTTCAACTGCTTCAGCAGGGCGATATCCTGATGCCAGTGCTGATAAAAAGTGGAAGTCTCGCCTGGGCCAATCTGCTGATGAAAACGCGATGGCTGCTGGGAATACCAGTGATCCCAGATGGTGGCGCTTTTGCCACCGTTCAGGCTATCGCCTTCGGTCTGCAAAGCGGAACTGGCACTGCCCCACCAGAACGTATCAGGAAATGTATAGTGCATGTTGCCTCTCTCAAGGAATCAGGGTGTACCGGCAGTTTGCGCTAGCGAAGCAGGCGACTGAGCCTTATCCTGCTCATTTTTCATCAGCGATCGTTCATATGCTCGCAGGAACGGCAGGTAACACAGCGCAGAAAGCACCATGCAGACCAGACACATGACCACAGGACTGATTGCCCAGTTAGCCGCCCATGAGGCGCCAATCGGCGCTGGCGTTGTCCATGGCGTAAGCGAAACTACCTGAGCCAGCCAGCCCATCCGGGTGGCGGTATAAGCCAGTACAGCGTTTAGCATCGGCACGCAGACAAAAGGAATAAACATCAGAGGATTCATGATGATTGGTGCGCCAAACAGGATCGGCTCGTTAATATTGAAAAAACTCGGCACGATACCCATCCTGCCGATGGTTCGCAGATGGGTGGTACGGCTGCGCAGTAACAGGAAAGCCAGTGGCAAAGTAGAGCCGACACCCCCGATCAGAAGATAGTGATCCCAGAAGCCCTGGAGATAGATGTGCGGCAACACAGTGCCTGCTGCCAGGGCGGCCTGGTTGGCAGAGAGATTAGCCATCCAGAACGGATTCATGATACCGGTTACAATCAGTGCGCCGTGAATGCCAGCGAACCAGAAAATCTGACACAGCAGCACCGACAGCAGAATGGCAGGTAAAGAGTCAGACGCGGAGACCAGCGGTGCCAGCAGATGCATAATAGCCTGTGGAATGATCATCCCTGTTTTAGCTTCAATGAACAGGTTCAGCGGGTGAAGGGTGCCGATAATCACCACTACCGGAATCAGGATCTCAAACGATCGTGCGACGCCGGTCGGTACCTCTTTTGGCAGACGGATAGTGATATTGTTGTGCTTCAGCCACGCGTAAATGCGGGTAGCGTAAATGGCTGTAATCAATGCGGTAAAAATGCCCTGACCGGAAAGATACTCGGTTGAAATAGTGTGATTTGAATAGGGAGCTGCCACCAGCAGAAAGGCCATAAAGGCCAGCAGACCAGACATCACCGGATCCAGTGCGAATTGCCGCCCCAGGCTGGCCCCGATACCCACCGAGATAAAGAAGGTCATCACTCCCATACTGAGGTTAAATGGCAACATCAGCTGGTCACGGTAGGTGGCAGAAAAGTCGAGCCAGGCACGGGCTACGCTATTGGTACTGGTAGCAGAGAAGGGAGGAAAGATAAACACCAGCATAAACGAGCCGATAATCATAAACGGCAGGGCAGCCGTGAAGCCGTCACGAATGGCGATCACATATTTCTGCTGACCCAGCCGACCGGCAAGGGGCGTAATTGATTGCTCAATCACCGCAATCATCGATTGGTAGAGAGAACTCATAGGACCGCCTTTTCATTTGCTGCTGCGATCAGCGACAGGGCAAAATCCAGTACCTTATCGCCCCGCTGCATGCCGTAATCCATCATATCGATCGGTTGTACCGGGATATTCTGGCCTGCTGTTTTTTCCGTCAGGCTTTGCAGCATGTACTTCACCTGTGGCCCAAGCAGTACCACCTGATAGCGGGAAAACTGCTCATCAAACTCCGCCACACCAAACGCATTGATCTCAACGGCTAATCCCTGTTGAGCGGCCGCTTCTTCCATTTTCCGCACCAGCATGCTGGTAGACATACCTGCTGAGCAACACAACATGATTCTGTACATGGTTACTGTCCTCGCCTCTGATACTCAAGTGACGCTAATTGGACATCATATGGAAACCGGTTTCCATTGTGGCTGATAAAAAATGTGATGCCTGTCATAAAGGCTTTTTTACTGGTTTTTTTAATTTGATTGCGCTCCAAAAAATGACTGAAAAGCCACTATAAGGGGTGTGTATGGGAAATCGGTTTCCATGACATACTCAAAAAGCTATACTTGGCGCTGAGAACTGATGTACAGCAGGACAAGATTGAATTTTTTGGCGTGCCGCCATTTTCAGGGGAGAAAAATGTCTACTATCAACGATGTATCGCGGCTGGCTGGGGTCTCTAAAGCCACAGTTTCCCGGGTGTTGAGTGGTTCACGTGGAGTAAAAGAAGCCAGCCGGCTGGCGGTACTCAAAGCCGCTGAAGAGCTGAATTACCGGCCTAATGTGATAGCACAGTCCTTATTCAGTCAGACAACCCACTGTATTGGCGTCATATGTGCGCAGGAAAATGTGAACCAGATTACCGCCTGGCTTTTCGCGCTGGAAAAACAACTGCGTCAGCATCAAAAACATCTGTTATTACGCTTTGCGCGAAGTAAAAGTGAAATCCTCACCGCACTTGACGAGCTGAGTTGTGGCCTGTGTGATGATGTGCTGATTATCGGTGCGAATTTTCCTCTCAATATTGAAGATGAACATGTCATTCTGGTCGACTGTGCCGAAGCGGAAGGTCCAAACAGCATTCAGTTCGATCACGCCTTTGCCGCTGAGACAGCCTGCAATTTCCTGATTAACCAGGGCCGCCGTCAAATTGCGTTAATCCAGCCAGAGAATGGCAGCACGGCCGGACAGGTGTTACATGGCTATAAGCTGGCGCTGGAAAATAATGTTATACCCTTTAACCGCAATCTGGTCATTACGGATGCGGTCTCATCATCGGTGGCTATTCAGATGTTGTTGAATAACGCCAGTAGCCGTACCTTTAATGCATTGCTGGTGGCTAACGAGCAGGAAGCACAGCGTGTGATGACGCAGTTGCAGGCGTTCAATAAAGGGGTGCCTGACGACGTTATGGTCTTTAGCCTGGCGGGTTCTGTTAATTTGCCTGGCTTACCTGTTATACCGGCAATTGAATATTCCCTGGATGCGCTAGCCTCCCGAATCGTAAGCTGGTTAACCGCCACTACCCAGCAGATGCTGGGTAGTTCGGTATTACGCGGTGATTTAATTATTCCTGACTGGCGGCAGCGCTAATCCAGCGTGCGGTTAAGCGATGCGGCTCCGCTGGCGCTGCAGAAAATTCCAGGTTGCGCCCAGCATGCCGGAATCGTTGCCGTAGGTTGCGGCATCAATCGGAATATCCAGATCATATTTTGCCAGCTGCTCTCCCAGTTCCTCCAGGAACGGTTCGCGCGCAGTAATCCCCCCACCGATAAATATCATCTGCGGATCGAAGACACTGAAGAGATTGTATAAACAGGCCGCGAGGTCCTCGTAGAAATTATTCACCACTTGCTGCGCGGCTTCTTCATTTCTATCGTATGCGTCAAAGACATCTTTACCACTTACGTCTTCTGTAGGCCGATCGGTGAGCTGACTGTAATTCTCCCGCAGCGCCGTCATGGTACAGCTCTGGCTCATGGTGTGGCGTTCAATATCGCTGCTGGTGGGACGTGAGGTCAGCAGACAGCCAAACTCGCCCGCCCGATTACGACCACCACGGATCAGCGCGCCATTGCAGAAGGCCGCTCCGCCTAATCCGGTGCCGATGGTCAGCATCAGAAAATCATTGAGCTTTTTCGCTTTCCCCACCCACTGTTCAGCCAGCAGGGCGCAGTGTGCATCATTTTCGACCGTGGCAGGCAGTGAGGTTTTTTCGGTAAGCCACTGGCTCAGATGAAACTGGTCGAAGTCACGAATGGTACCGCCCATGGCGATGTATCCGGCTTCAGCATCTATATAACCGGGCGTACTCACGGCAATACCTTCACAGCCGGGATTTTTCTCCAGCCACTTTAGGATCTCATCAAGGATTTTGTCGCGTGCGTTATGAGAGATATCTGCACTTTCACTTGTCAGAATATTTCCCTGATCGTCAATCACACCCATTTTTAAAGAGGTACCACCAATATCGAAAGCTGCAATCTTCATCAACGTTCTCTGAGGTTGTTTTGATTCGATTAATTGTAGTGCTGAAAGAAAAGTACAGGCGGTGGAAGGGCGGCAATTTTGTCAGGAAAGGTACAGATTGATAAAACTATTGCTGAAAAGGGCGTGTCTGAGATTACCCCGCGCACAGGAATGTCTCTGTAATTTAAAACCTGCGCAGCCAGTGTGGCTGGTGGCGCAGGTTTAATGGTTACAATGATGTTACTACCACTTGCGCAGCAGGATGCTGGCGTTGACGCCGCCAAAGCCGAAACCGTTCGACATCGCATAATTCAGCGTGGCAGGACGGGCATTGAGCGCCACCAGGTCAAGATTGCCTGCGGCCTCATCGGGATGATGAAGGTTCAACGTCGGCGGAATAAGCTTCTGGCGCAACGCCATCAGGGTAAATATCGCCTCAACGCCACCTGCGGCACCCAGCAGATGGCCCGTGGCAGATTTGGTTGAGGAGATCGCAACCTGTGAATCATCGCCAAACACGGCGCGAATAGCGGCCAGCTCACCGTGATCGCCAACCTGTGTTGAGGTTGCATGAGCATTGATGTGCTGGACGTCGTCCGCGCTGATACCCGCCTGGCGCAGAGCGGTTCTCATGGCCCTTGCAGCGCCACTGCCATCCTCCGGACCTGCGGTCAGATGGTAAGCATCGGCGCTGGTGCCATAGCCGACAATCTCCGCCAGCGGCGTCGCACCGCGTGCTTCGGCATGGGCCAGCGACTCAATCACCAGCAAACCCGCACCTTCGGCCATCACAAAGCCGTTTCTGTCGCGATCAAAAGGGCGTGAGGCGTGATGCGGATGATCTTCATAGCCCACGCACAGAGCACGTGCTGCCGCGAAACAGCCCAGAGTTACGCGATCCAGCGCCGCTTCGGTGCCGCCACAAATCGCAATGTCTGCTTCGCCGCTTCTGATTAACCTTGCTGCATCACCAATGGCCTGCACGCCTGCGGCACAGGCAGTCACGGGTGCGCCCAGCGGACCGGTAAAACCGTGTTTTATCGAGACATGACCGGCGGCCATATTGGCCAGAAACGAGGGTGCAGTGAAGGGAGAGAGTCTGCGCGGACCGCGCGCATCCGTGGTCCTCACGGCGTCAGCAATCGCGCCAAAACCGCCGACGCCGGAGGCAATAATGGTCGCGGTGCGTTCACGTGCGGCGTCATCTTCTGGATGCCAGCCCGCCTGATTAAGCGCTTCCTCTGCTGCGAGTAATGCAAACTCAATAAATCGCGACATCTTTTTACGTTCTTTCGGCGCAATGAACGACTCAGGGTTATATCCCGCCAGCGGGTCTTCATCAATGCCGGGCACACTGCCACCCACTGAAATGCCGGTACCGGCAGTGAGCGTGTCGGGTAGGGCGCGGATACCTGATTCACCCGCCGTTAATCGCTGCCAGACGGTTTCAACGCCACATCCCAGTGGCGAGACGATACCCGCGCCGGTAATGACGATGCGTTGTGATGAGGATAAATGACTCATGCGGTTGCTCCCGTAAAGCGTCCGGGCAGCAATTGACATGCTGACGCGGAGAGTTGATAAGCGTCTGAAGCGCAAATAGCCAGGCCTTGCGTACGCCAGTGTGATGTGCGAGCGCAGAGAGGGAACGGAACAGATTGAGATAAGTGTAGCAGCATCGGAATCCTGAGCGATAACCAGACAGGCTGCCATCATTAATGTTGTGACCAATTAAGTCAATAGTCACAAAAAGAGTATCGCTCAGGGCGCAAGACTGCGAAGTACCAGCGCGACCAGTTGCGCAGAGGCGGCCTCTGCCTCATCAAGGCTGTACTGTAGCAGCACCGGACTGACATAAGGTTTGATCACCCTGTAGATCGCTTCTGCCGCTTCGTCAGCTGGGGTTTTACGCTCAAACTCACCCGTTTCACGCCCCCTGAGTAGGATTTCCTGAATCAGATTAAGAATGCGCTTTTCGTATGCCATGGCGGATGGCCAGCGATCGCGCGACGCGACGGCGGCAATGTCATAGAGTTTGCGTTCGTGAAAAAAAAGCTCAGTGCTGGTAGCAGAAAGCGTGCGAAAAAGTCGCCGCAGTTGTTCCGTTGCCCCAGGTGCATCGGCGATAGCGACCTCAGCACGTTCCATGATCATCGCCAGCCGGTTTGAACAGATAACTTCGCCAATTGCCTGTTTCGAATCAAAAAACTTGTAGATGTAGGCTTTGGAAAAGCCGATAGCCCGGGCGAGATCGGAGACGGTGGTTTTTTCGTAGCCGTAATGCGCGAAATGCTGCATGGCTGCATCGACAATCTGGTCACGCACGCTGTGTCCGGCCGGGCCGCGTGTACCATTTTCCGTTAGGGATTGGGTCATTATTATCGCCTGACAAAGCAAAGTGGGTGAAAAGTTCAGTGACCACTGTTATAGGTGGTCACATTTTAGGTCCTGTTGCAGTTAAAAGCCATAATTTGCAGCGGATGGAAAGGGAAAGGGCTAACCTCTGACTGGATGACAAATTTAAAAGTTAACCTAACCCGTACCTCAACTCTGTGAATCGGCTGATTCAGGTCTCTTTAGTGCTTCTTTATATAAGCTGAATTATACTGTCGGCAATCAGCGCAAATTCAGTGATTTCTTAATGATTTACATTATCGATGACCAGATTACCTACAATTCAGATGACTGTACGCTGAGCCATCTTCCTACCCAGGAAACGCTGAGTCTGAGTATTTCAACGGGTCGGCTATTTGAGCAGTTACTGAATTCAGAAGGTGAAATACTGGCGCGCGATACCCTTTTGACTGAAGTATGGGACAAATATGGCCTGCGCGGTTCAAACAGCAATCTGAATCAGTATCTGAGTATTCTGCGCAGAGCGCTTGCAGCTTATGGCTGTGAAAACCTGATCATCACCATTCCGAAAATCGGCATACGACTTAATACCGACATCAAAATAGAACGCGAATCCTCTCCGGCTTTTGTTGCGACGCAGGTTCAGATTGATGAAATGCCTGGAGAGCATGTGGTGTCTGTCGCAGACAGTCAGCCTGTGCTACCCGATCCTGTTATCGCAGAGCATATTGTTGAAAAATCAGCGCTAAATCTCAGAAAGGTCCTGTTCGCCCTGATTATGCTGATGCTGCTGGGAAGTGCTTTATGGTACTTCACTGCACGTCAGCCTGCTGATAAGAACGCCTCTATGAGCAACATCAAACTGGAAGGCGGTTGCGAAGCGGTTATTATTCCGGGGTTAGATGTGTTCGAGCAAAAGTCACTGGAGAAGCAAATTCTTGAAATGCTTAAAGAGAATAATCAATCCTGTGTACCGGGAAGACGCATCTATTTCGATAAAAACACGGCATTCACAACTACAGATTATGGCAGGACCATTATTTCTGCATGTAACCTGAACAGCAGTGGTCATATCGTTTCCTGCGACAACTTCTACTATCTTGACTGGAGAATGTTTTGAAACGGAAAGCCACTCTTACGCTGACGATAACGCTGGCTATGCTGTTGCTGGTGATCTTTGCAGGCATTAACTATTTTAAACCCCGGACAAACGAGCTGCCTTTCCGCTGCTCAACGTTCAGCCGCTACGATCTTAGTCGCAACGATAATAAGAAAATTGAGTTTGCTGTCTCCCAGGATCTACGTTTTATTAATTCTGATTCGGGATATCTGTTACTGAATGGGCAGGTGACTTTTGGTGATGAGGTAACAACGGTTAATCGACGGATTGCGCTTAGTGCCGGTAATAAAATTGATAGTGACACTTACCGCTACAAAATAAGAGAAATTATCACTTCGACTAACGATACGACGCCAGATGCCGTGTTTAATCTGCTGCTCGCTGAGATCACTCTCGATCCTGGTTATCTTCAGCTGGATATTACCCAGGTCGATAAAAAGACCTATCTGGTTGGCGGGCCGCTCTCCTATCTCTTCACCTGTCAGCGTTACTGAACGCAGCAACTGATAGCTGAAACGCAAACCGGAAGAGCGCATGCTCTTCCGGTTTGACTGCAGATTACGAGGTACGGAAGCTTTTCAGGGTATCTGAGAAAAGCTGAATATCGGGAGCGGTTATGGGGCTCGCTTTCGACACAGAGAAAATCAATATATCTTCCATGTTAAGTGTGAATACGGCTTGTTTCTGATAAAGACGAAGATTATCTGGCCGCAGGAAGTCATAGCTGATCATGATACCGGTAGTCAGGTTATCCCCCAAAACCACTGGCTGATGGGCTTCCTGTTGCCAGTCTTTCATCTGCTTTTGCAGGATAGAGAGCTGGCTAAGAATATACTCTTCCGGGTTGTTATGGTCGCCTAACTTATCACGGGAAATAGTGATTGGTGGCAGAACAGATCGTATATCAGCCAGTGTATTCAGTGTTCGCTCGCAGTAGCCTTCCGGCAAGGTGATTGTGCCTTCAGTGAAGCGGCAAATAGTCTTATCCATGGGTAATCTCCGTTTCATTATGGGTTGTTGTCTGGCCAAATAACTGCTCTGCCGTGACTTCGCTGAGCGTACCGTTATTTAACAGGACGATTTTATCGGCACTTCGGATAGTTTCCGGACGGTGTGCAATGATGATTCGGGTGATCTTCATCTGCTTAATTGCGTTGTTGATCTGCGCTTCGTTATAGATATCCAGATGACTGGTGGCCTCATCCAGTACCAGAATTTTAGGTTCGCGATAGAGTGCGCGCGCCAGCAGGATACGTTGTAGCTGGCCACCCGATAAAAACGAGCCCATATCACCAACCAGGCTTTGATAATTCATCGGCATTTTCATGATATCGCCATGAATCTGAGCCAGGCGGGCCACGCGGGTAATTTTTGCGTGATCGGGTTCGTTATCAAAGAAGCTGATGTTCTCGCTGATTGAGCCTGAAAAGAGAATGTCATCCTGCATTACGCAGCCGATGCGATTACGGTGATGTTCAAGTCCGGTCTGCGTGATGTCCATGCCACCCACAGTGATGGTGCCTTCTTCCGGGTGCAGCAGGCCAAGAATAATTTTGGCCATGGTAGTTTTGCCCTGGCCGGATGGCCCCACGATGGCAAGGCTCTCACCCGCTTTAATCTCCAGATTCGCACCATCGACAACCCAGGGTTCAGTCGGCGCATAGCGAAAACGGATATTGATAAGCTTGATATCCTGCGGTACGTCTGTCTCCTTGTCGGTTTCCTTACTAACCAGACCTGGATTGCCCTCAGAACTGGCCTCTGTTTCAGACAGAACAATATCGGCCAGGCGTTCACCATGCATTCTTAGCATACGGAAATCGATGATGGCATTGATCAAACCTGAACCACGACTCATAAACTGATCGGAAAAGCTGATAAAGGCGGTCAGCATACCGGCAGAGAAGTTGCCATCCAAAACCTGCAGCGCAGCAAGCCAGACCAGAACCACACGGCCCACTGAGGTTAGCAGTCCCTGAGCCGAACCAAACAGGATGTTGAGCTTCTGTATCACGATGCCTTTATTGGTGGTATCCACCAGAAAGTTCATGTAAGCCGAGAGTCGGGGCACCTGTTTATTATTGGTTTTGACCGCCTGAATCCCACGTAGCGTTTCAAGCAGAGAAGACTGGGTACGGGCCGAGCTGATGATTTGTTCCTCATTGGCGCGGCGAACCGGATCGTAGGCCATGAAACGCAGCAGTGCATAGGCGAGAAAAAGTCCAATGACCAGCCACGCCAGTTGCGCGTTATAGATGAAAAGCATCACTACCGTAACGATTGACATGACACCGTCCAGTACGGTGCTGATAAAACGGGAAGTCAGCGTACTCTGAATCGTATTAAGCGAACCGTAACGAGAGAGAATGTCTCCAACGTGGCGTGATTCGAACCATTCCAGCGGCAGCTTTAACATATGGTGGCAGACGTTTATGGTCCACTGCACACTGAGCTGGCTTGAGAACCAGCTCATAACCCATGAGCGCAACGCTGTAACGATAGTCTGAAACAGCGCGATCATGATAAAGCCCACACCGAGCAGCGACAGCAAAGAATAGTCAGCAGACACCAGCACCATATCCATTACCCACTGCATAAAGAAGGGGCCGAGGACGCCGAATAGCTCCAGTGCGATTGAGAGGATGAGCACCTGAGCAAAGGCAGACTTTACCCCGGTCACGCTGCCCACCAGCTTCATCATTGAGATGCTTTCTTTCTCTTCTTTTACTTCAAAGGTAGAAGAGGGAACCAGCTCCAGCGCGACACCGGTGAAAGCAGTCGAGGCTTCTTTAAATGTCAGTTCGCGGATCCCGCGCGCGGGATCGTGAATGGTGATTTTATTGCCGCGTACTTTCTTCAATACCACAAAGTGATTCAGTTCCCAGTGAAGAATGCAGGGCATGCGCAGTTTAGACAGCTCTTCCATTTCCACTCGCAGTGCGCGGGAAGTCATATTGAGCTGTTGTGCCATAGCGATGACATCAGCCAGTGTGGCGCCTTTGAGTGATGTGGCGAACTGGCGACGTAACGTGATCATGTCGATCTGATGACCATGATAATTAGCCACCATGCCAAGACAAGCCAGCCCACACTCCGCTGCCTGTGACTGACGAATCATCGGTAAGCGGTTAAACCATTTAAAATTGAGTTTCTCTAATAACAACACAGAACAGACCTTCTAAATCAGAGAGAAATTTTGTGTCCCAGCGCGAAAATCGGCTCCAGTACCCATTCATAGAGACGACGTTTGTCGACAATAAAGTCGGCATCCAGCGCCATACCTGGCTTCAGTTTTTCATTCTGCGAATAAGCAGAAATAGTTTGTTTATCCAGAGAGACCAGTACCCGGTACTGCTGTTCCTGAACATTGTTTTTACCGGTTAAGGTGGTGACTTCCTGAGGAGAGAGGGCGGTTCGAGAGACCTCGATTACCTTGCCATATTGCTGGCCAAATTTTTGGTAAGGGAAGGCTTTATAGCGCAGCACGACACGCTGACCTGGCTGGATAAAGCCAATGGATTGCGTGTTAACCATGATGCGGGCAACAAGATTGGTATTGTTAGGCAGAATCGCGACTGCTGACTGGCCGGCGTTCAGCATCTGACCATTTTTGACCATGATCATGCCGACATAACCACTCTTCGGCGCACGAAGCTCAATGGATCGGCGCGCTTCATTCTCTGCCATTGACTGACGGTTATCTGCCAGTTGCCGTTCGATATCGTTGCGTTTTTTCTCATCATCCAGCGGCTTTTCATGCAGTTGCTGTTCCGCCTGAACAATTTTTTGCGACGTGTCCAGCAGCTGACGCTGGTACTCCTGGTAACGTGCCTGGCTGTCGAGCAGATTGGATTCCTGCTCTTCCAGTTGACGGTTTGAGGCGTACCCCTCCAGGTGCATAGCGTTAAGTTTATCCAGTTGCAGTTTCGCTAACGCTACCTGTTTGCGACGGTGTGACAGCTGAAGTCTCAGCTGTTCCTGCTGGAGTTTCAGACTGGCGATGGTATCGGATAGCCCTTTCATTTCGACGTCATGCAATTTGGCAAGCGTCTGAAGATCCTGCTGAAGTCGTTCCCGCTGACCCACCAGATTTTCAGCGATAACCTGACGCGTCTGTCCCATCTGTGTTGAGACTTCTGATGACAACACCATAAGGACGTCATCTTTTTTGACCAGTTGTCCCTCTTTAACCGGAATATCCACCACTGTTGCGCTAACAGGAGGAGGAACGATTAACATGCCATTCTCAGGCAGCAGTTCTCCGGTAGAGGATTCATATTTCGTATAACTGCCAAAAATGAAAAACAGGGCTGTAACGGCAGTAATAAAGACCACCACCGAAATAACAAGCCAGCGATAGGGCGGACAATAAAGTGCCACGATGCCCAGGTTACCCCGGTTAGCGGCATCAAGCGCCTCCTGACGGAAGAGTGATTGTTCCATTTATAGATTCATCATGATTAAGGGATTAACGGCACTGAAAAAAATTCAGCATGTCGAGTGATAACGATCCGGTGCTTTGCGCCAGATTGATCAGGGCATTGAGATAACTTAAGCGTGCTTCAGCCTGATCTTTGAGTGCGGTGTAATATTTCTGCTGAGCATCCAGTTCATCGTTAACGGTGCGGAAGCCCATTTCACGGCCATACTGGACCGACACCACTTTTTCACGTGCTGAGTCGACGGCATTCTTTTGAGCACTGATTAAGGCTTTGCCATTGGTCAGGCTAAGCCAGGCAGAACGGGTATCGGTTGCCGCTTTGCGTTGTGCTTCCATCGTGGAGTACTTTGCTGCCTGACGGCGATAAGACGCTTCAAAAGATTGTGAAATCTGACTGCCGCCGGCAAATAATGGAACAGAAACGTTTACGCCATATTGCAGGTTATTACTCTTTGAATTCGTCCCGAAGATCGCGTCATACAGGATATTGTCGTCGTCGTCATTACGGCTCCAGTTCTTGCCATATCGCGCATAGAGCGAGACCACTGGCATGTGTGCGCCGTCAGCCGCAAGAACATCTGCATCTGCCTGATCATTCTGAAAAAGTGCAATTTTAATATCAGTATTACGCTGCTGGCTGGCATTAATTGCATCGGTCAAAGAAGAATAGGGCGATGCTTTCAGGCACTGAAAATTCACCGGTTCAACAGTGTCCGGGCTGATACCTGATAAACGACGAAATGCCTCGCCTGCCAGCAACAGCTGATTGCCAGCTTCTATTTCCTTAGCCTGTGCCAGAGCGTAGTTAGCTTTTGCCTCGTCCAGTTCAGTGCGGGTATTTTGCCCATTGATTAAGCCGGTCTGAAGTTTTTGCTGTTGTTGCTTAAAGTTATGGCTGGCGGCTTTTGCGGCCTGCAAAACTTCCTGCTGATAAAGCACCGTAAAATAAGCATTGCTGATAGCGTTAAGTAACTTTTCTTCAGCCTGTTTTGCCTGCGCTTCAGCGGTGTTGGCAATAGCAACACCTTTACGCCATCCGGCATACTTACTCATATCAAACAGCGGTTGTCTGACGCTGAGATCGTAACTGTGGTTGGTTACCCCACTCTGATATTTCTTATCAGGTTGTTCTTGACGATCCCAGTTTCCTTCCAGGGTTAATGTTGGCAGCATTCCGGCCATGCCTTGCCAGTATTTTTGTTTATCTGCGGCACTGGTCATCTGACTGGATTGTAGTGCTGAGTCATAGCTCAATGCAGCCTGAGCAGCTTGCTGCAGGTTAGTTGCAAATGTGCAAAATGGAGCACAGGTTAGTGCCAGTATTGCAATATTCAGATTATGGAATTTCATGATTTTCGCTGTATATAAAAATTTTGTGCTAGGGGTTAAATGAGTTCCTGTGCAAAAACATACTTAATCAAATCTGTATTTGATTGCAGCTGAAGCTTACGCATGGCGTTATATTTCTGTGTTGCAACGGTGCTTATGCTACGTTTACGCGCTTTTGCTATCTCCATCAGGCTATATCCAATGGCAAATAATCGAATGACCTCTACTTCTGAAGGCGATAAAAGTGTTTGTGCCGGATCTGCGGGTGCAGAGAGCATTAAATTCTTCATCTGTTCTGAGTAGTATATTCCTGAATTGGATGAGCAAACCCAATTGAATGCTTTGACCAAATCACGAATGTCATCTCGCTTGTGCACGATGGCATTAACCGGGATTTGTAATATACTTTTCAAAATAGCCTGACTGTTTTGTGCAGTGAAGATAATAATTTTTAAGTCCGGGTTTTGCTTATGTATCTGTTCTATTTTTCTCACGCCATTAACATCATTGCGCTCAAAATTAAAGCAAAAGTCTGTTATTAATATATCTGGCATATCCTCTCTGATAATTGACAGCAAATGATCGGCTTCAACCGGATAAGCAATAATATCAAGTTCTAAAAACTCCTTTACGAGTATGTTCTGAATGGAGTAAAGAATAAATGGACTTTCATCTGATACACCAAGCCTGAGCTTATTTTTTCCCTTGGGTTTATTCACAGACAATCCTTTTCTGTAGATAAAATGTGAAGAAGGGCTCCGCAGAGCCCTGCTGATTATTGGTAACTAAGCGTATACGTTGCTACTGCATTGGCCGTTCCAGGATTTATTTTCGCCGCCGTCTGATAATAACGTGCATAGAGTGGCACTGTGATTAAGGCAGATGAGAGCGGGTAAGTCGCAATGTTAAACGGTGTAGCGAGTGCAATCGGCTGCTGATTTTCATTAAGGATTTGCACGCCGACACCACTGGCCGTTGAGGTGGTGTTGAGCGCTACAACACCGACATCAGACAAACCGCTAGGTGCGTCTCCATCGAACTGCATCATTACGTCAAATGTGCCTGAGAGTAAGGCCTCACAGTTAAGCTGAATGTTGAAAGCTGTTAAAGCACTGGTCTGGCCTATGCCTGCCCCTAACCCGCTGGTGGGGTTAGTGGTATAACTTCCCAGTGGCACATTCTGATTTACATCGCCTGCAACTGAGCAGGTCTGATCTTTTACAGTAATACCTGTTTTAATATTGGTAAACTGGAATGTCTCATCTGTCCCTGTCACTAACGAGCCTACATCAAATGGGTTTACATAGCTTTTCAGTGACTTTGAAGGAGTCATAGAATTAGATGTCTTAACGATTTGATAAGGTACGTTTAAAGAGACATCTGTATAAGCACCTACCGTTCCGCCGCTGGTAAGGGCATAAGTACTGATCATTATCCCGGTTGGAATATTTGCCACTTCTGTACCCAGCTCGCCGCCATAACCGGTATATAACGTTAGTCCATAACCAAGCGCATCTGCGTCAATTGCTTTGCGTTTAATATAGACTTCACCAGATAATCCATCTGCGTACTGCTGCAAATTATCCAGCGCACATTTGACGTTAGCCGTTGCTGTGCCGCTATAAACGATCGTGCCCACCGGTACCGCGGCTGAAATATTAATGCCTAATGATTTCACGTCGACTAACGTACGGGAGGTCGACATTTTACACGTCAATGTCACATCGGTTGATGTACCCGCTGCATTGGCGTTAAAAATAGCCATCAGCATCAGACTTAATATTAACGAGATCGAGCCAGTGAGGCGCATTATTTTCTTACCTGAAATTAAAAGCATGATGTCACCTCTTTAACCCTGATTATCTTTATTTTCGGTGTTAGAAGCGTAACGAACCGCCTGCATTTGATCATTGCTGCAGGTTGTCGTCAATCTCGCCAGAGTCTTGTTGTCACTGGACTGAACTGATCCAGACTCAAGGTTAACCAGACAATTATCATTGGCTGTTTTACCCCAGGAAACATGCAGACGACTGACATCTTTATTAAGTCTGACGTAAATCTGACCACCCTGTGAAACAGTCGTCACCAGATTGCCATTTTCATCATTAACTGACGCACCAAAAGGCAAGGCATTACCATTAGGCTGATTCGCCCGTATTAAAAGTGGTCTTCCCTTACTGGTTTTATAGTCCAGTCTGACCACAGCACCTTCAACAGGAATAACACGCTGTTGAGTTGATTCCATCTCAACATCGAGCGGAATACCTTTTGGATCAATCGCCAGCTCATTTATTCTGTACGGGTTAAGATTAGGTACAATTGCTCTGCCGCTTCCGTCCAGCACTATATTGGGATAGCCGTACACGCGGGCGCCTGCTGCATCAGCGGCGCTTACCACAGCATACGTTGTCGACTGATAAGCACTAAAGTTAATGCTATCAGGCAAGGCAATAACTGTTCCACTGGCGCCTGCGGAGGCGGAATAATAGTCCTCTCCCTTAGTATATGACGCTGTCAGCATGCTATAAGGTGAACGATATTGGCCACCGACCGAACCTGATTTTTTATTATCGATATCGCGTGCGGCACCTACGTTATAGCTAAATTGATCGTTCTCACCTACAACACCGTTGACTGCAGTTTGCGCGGTAACGCCTTCTTTATTGTGTGTTGCACTTCCTGTCACATAAGTTTTACTTTCGCTACCCAGTGGTATTGAGAAGTCCAGTGAAAGTTGTGTGTCGCGCCCGCCGGTTGAATATAATAATCGGTTTGCTGATAATGTATAGGATACACGCCCAATTCTATTATTGTAACCTAACTGAAACTGGGTGTTTGTACCGGTGCTGTTCCAGTAATTCTGAACGAAACCAGTAAGATAGATATTCCCATATGACTCTCCAAAATTTTGGCTTGCAGTTATTGAAAAACGCTGTTTTGGACGAGATAAATAATTTATCCCACTATCTTTTTTATTCTTCTTATAGTAGTTATTAATTTGTAATGCATTGTCATAGCTGTAATAGCCTGATGATGAAAACCGGTACGCTGCGAGGGAGAAGTTGGTGTCAGTCTGAGAAACTTTTTTACTGTAAGTGGCACGATAGCTCACACCCTGCTTTTTCTCATCGCCATATTTTGTCTGAGCACCGGTGATATCAAGAGAGATCGCGCCGATCGGTAATCCAAATGCCCCGCCTAACAGCGCCGAGATATAGTTATCTGATCCCAGGATACCGGTATAACCGGTCAGGCTATTGGTAAAGCCATGCTGAATGGTGCCCTGATAAACAGAAGGCGTATAAGCCATGTTGTCTTTACGCGATACACCACCCGTCACAGAATAGAACGTCATACCCGGACGTTTCAGTCTTGTCATGGCTGCATAAGGTACTGAAAAACGCGTTTCGCTACCGTCAGCTTCTTTTACCGTGACATCTAAGTCACCGCCGTAGCCGGTAGGGTAGAGATCAGTGATGTTGAAAGGGCCTGGCGAAACGGTTGTCTCATAGATTTTGCTGCCATTCTGCAAAACGGTTACCTGAGCGTTAGTACGGGCAACACCCCGAATTTCTGGTGCGTAACCACGTTGTGAGTCAGGCCACATTTGATCGACAGTCGATATCTGCGCACCGCGGAATGAGAGGGTATCAAAGAGCTCGCCACTCGTATTCCCTTCACCTAACAGTAAGCGTGATTTCAGTTGCGGGATATCACGCTGAACATAGGTGTTGATGGCATTATAATGATGAGACTCCTCACCTTGCTGGCGTCGCCAGCTCAGTGAGCCGTCATGGCGAAACATCCAGCCGCCAAGGTTAAAGCCTGCCAGCGCTCGGCCATAAAAAGAGTCATATTCACGGCCGTTATTAACGGAGCGGTAATAGTTGGTGTCATAGTTAAGTGTTAATGCTGTTTCGCCCTTATCCCAGAACTCGGGTGCTACATAGCCACGTGCTGAGCGCAACAGGTAAATCTGTGGAATTGAGATGTCCATCTGCATATCAGCAGAGTTGATTGTGGCATGACTCTCCTTAACCACATCTTCCAGCGCTAAACATTGCTTGCCCGAACGTAACTCTTCAGCTTGCTCAGAGCTGAATACTGTATCTTTAATGGATAGGCTTTTTACCAGGTCGTAGGAAAGACAGGCCTTGGTACCTGTTCCCTCCCGAATAACCTGAACATTTTCACGACTAATCTGGCGACCATTTAAAATGATATCCAGCGTGTAGACACCTGGATCAATGGGGTTACCTGTTGCATAGCGGGAAACATCTACTTTTACACCAGATAGATTTTTTACAAATGATTCATCGAAATCATAAGCTGTTTCAGCAAACGCTGACTGAGTTGCTGCGGTCAGAAAGAGTGCCAAAAAAGAGCGATAAAAAACCCTGCCAGTTGGTTTATTAAAAAATACCGTCCTTGCCATCATTATTTCCCCTGGATAATTACCAAAAGCTACTCGTTTATTTTGCTTTCAACCTTACGCGCGGCACCAAAGTCGTCCAGATACTGATAGTTAAATGTTGTTTTTATTTGACTTGTATTCATGCCTTTCATCAGAAATTCTTTTGTTTCTCCTGGTGCCAGCATTTCCCCTTTTTCGCTGACTAATTTATGACCCGCGTTATCTTCTGCATCAATCTGCGAGACGTTAACGTAGAACGGTGAGTTGTTAGTGGCGGAAAGAGAGTTAACTTTTTGACCGTGACGCCATACCAGTCCTGACGCAGCTTTGTTGGCCTGCGCTATATCGAACTGAACCGGACGATAAAAAATCTTGATGCGACTCCGGATCGCCATTTGCAACTGGTTCTGGTTAGCCAGACTTTTATCACGAGGAGGTATATCAAGGACATTTAGCCAGAAGATAGACTCTTTGTCGGTGGGCAGATTGGCACCAGTAAATACAATACGTAACGTTTGCCCTTTATTCGCCTCCATACGAAAAACCGGAGGTAATAAAATGAAAGGAACATTTATTTTATCTACTGCTTCGTTAGGATTTCCGTTATCAACCCATGCCTGAATAAGAGCGGGCTGATCGCCGCGGTTATCCAGACGAACGGTAACCTCTTTCTCGGAAGCGGGGTAGATTACCCGGGTACCAATGATGGTCACACTGGCAAAGGCAGACGAAGTCATTGCGCAAGTGAGCAAACAGGAGATTAGAAACTTAAAGCTTTTTTTTTTCATGATATTAACAGAAATGATGAAGGGGAAGAGTGGTGAGGGCAGTGCCCTCACCATAATCAATTACAGGTAATTGATTGAATAGTTAACTGTTGATGCAACAGTACCCGCTACTGCAGCAGCAGTTGCGTAGTACTCAGCAGAGTAAGACAGAGTACCTGCACCCGCTGTCAGAGCCACAGTTGCAGGAGCGGTAGACTGCTCGCTGCTGCCCGCATTGATAGCTTTGTTATTGTTGTCCAGCAGCTGCAGATCAACTCCTGTTGCAGTACCGGTGTTGGTCAGACGACCGTTAGCGTTCACACCCGCACCCTGCTCAAAGTAAGCGTAGACATTACCGGTTGTTGCAGAGCAATCGCTCAGCGCCAGAGTGAAGCGAGTGTTACCTGCTACAGCACCTGCAGTTTTCAGCACGCCTGCTGCAACTTTTGGCAGGGTCACGGTTGCAGTGCTGCCCGCGCCGTTAACGCTGACAGTACAGGTCTGAGATGCAATGGTGCCGGTGAAGTTAATTGTGCCATCCGAAGCTTCTACTGCACTAACCTGAGCTGTAGCCAGCAGCAGACCCATAGCAACCATAGATACCTTTTTCATATACTTTCCTTTGTATAAAATAATGAACAACATGTCATTATGAGCATTTGCACTTTATGGCAATGGCTCATTCCTTCCTGAAAAAATTATGCTTTTCCAGGCAAATTAAAATGTCAGCAGGCCGAAAACCACGGCTGCAGCAATGCCGACAATACCCATGCCAAATGCAGATCCACTAATTGGATTTGCAACAGGCACTGAGTCAGGGCGCACCCACTCAGTTTTTTCTTTTGAGCTTGCGCCTAATTGGTTGAAGAAATCTAAAATGACGGAAGTTAAAGAACCTCCACTAACGCCTTCAATTTCACGATTGTTCAATTCACGCATGATATTCCCTTATGCAGTAATTACTGGAGCAGTCGCATCAAACTGGTTTTCAACAATCTGGTTGAACCAGCCCACAGTTGAATCCCAGCCATTTATGGCACCATAAAGTGCACCATCAACCAGGCCAACAACTGCGCCGACAATCAGGCCGACACCGCCAGAGATAATACCTAAACCCGCGATGCCACCCGCGCTACCGCCGCTCATGGCCCATTTGAGACCGAAAGCAGTTGTACCGGTAACACTACCTACAACGACTGAACCAATAAAATCAAAAAAACCTGCGCCTGAAACATTTTGCATTTCAACAGGTGTTAACTCTCTCATTTATATCTCCAATATTAATCAGTTATTCAATTGTTCAGTATTGAATTTTTTAAAATGCCGCCTCAAGCGAACGGCGCTATTAGATTCGGAGACCATAAAAAATAAAATAGTAAAATATCCATAATTAATATTACGTGCTATTGGCATTAATAACTTAAGGCCTGTTTCATTTACAATGTGTTTACATTCATCGTAATTTAGAGTGTCAGCGTGAATGCATTCGTATCGTTATATTTTGCTCGGCTATTGATGAGTTTATTTAATTTTTAGCGTTACCAGTTTTTTAAAATGATGAGAAAGGTACGCATTCTGTGTTGAAAAAGCTTAAGCGGGACGGAGTGCAGTCTGGTTAAAAGACCCGAGAATGAGAAATCGGTCCTCATATGCAATCTAAAGTGAAAGTTGCAGGAATGAAATGGATGTATTTTTTAGGTTTTATGTCTGCATTAAATATAAAAATCAGCATATAAATCTATATATAAAGTGGTTTGTTATTTAAATATCTGTTTTGGGAGTGCTGTGGTTTAATTTATGCCATCAAATGCTGTCGTGTTTTTTTATTTTTAGAGAGGAATTAACAATGGTTCCATAATGATTAAAGGTTTATCAATTATGCCGTATATTTAAACTTGTAGCGCCTTTTTGTGTGCTTAATATAGCGGAATTATAACATCAATGTTCATATGATGATGATTGATTCCTTTTTTAAGAAAAAAGTTATAACACTATCAGTAAGTCTCTACTTGTTAGTTTGATATACTGATTAATTGGCTTTTGAGCGGTGAAATATCTGGTTGTGACGCCGAAAGATGGCGTGATACTCTTCCTTTTTGCGTGTTTATGGTGTTGAATTTTAGCGTGATGGTTTTACTATAGTGAAACCAGTAGTAACCTTTCTATGGCTCATATTTGGGGGAGAGCCAAAGATCATCAATACACCAGGCGAAAAAAAGAGACTATAACAAACGGATTTTTGCTAATTTTTCTACTAATCACTAACCTTGTGTTAGTTAGATTGAGTTAATTATTATGTATAGAGTGACTGAAAATCATGAACGGATCATCGATGCGCTAGCCGGGTATACCCAGGTTGCTAATCCAGATGAGATTTCGCGCGGCAAGCGTCGTTATCATCTCACTAAAGATAATGTACGCCGGGTTATGTTCATTCTTGATGGTGATTTCTTACTCAAATTAAAGAGCGAAAATAAGGTATTAAATATCTTATCGGCTCCTTTTGTTGTCGGAGTCACTCCAGCACTTGATGAACCACCTGTCTATCTGGAAAGAATTGACTACGGAAAGGTCAGTTTCATTGATTACGATGTGTTCTGGCGCCTGGTGTTTGAGAAAGACCTTTTCAATGATGCCATGTCCATTCTATCTGGCCAGTACTCTGACCTGATGAACTACATTCAGCTGCCTAAAAGTAACTCACATGATGAAGTGATTTCGTTGATTGGCCGCTGGGGGAAACTGCCACCGCATCTTAAGAAACGATTTTCTGCACTTTACCTGATTGAAAACAGTTCTCATCTTTCAAAAAGCTCCATTTGCAGAGTGCTGAAAGAATTAAAAGAGAAAGGTGAGCTCACCCTGGTTAATGGCAAGTTTACCTGATAATTTTTTTTAAACTTTGAGATGCTTAAGGGAAAAATGGATTTTAAAGTCATTTGTACAAATGAAAACTACTTCTTTCGGCTGGGCATCTCAAAAATTATTGAGCAAGCACTGTTATGTGACACGCCAGTAGAATTTTTACCCGCTTATGACGCACAAAATTTATATCAGGCGGATTTCATACTGATCAGTGTTGCACAGTGGCGCCTTTATATGTGTCAACCTGCCTACCGGGAACGGAAGTCCGGTAGCATTTTAATGGTGTTTGTTGATGAGGTTGAAGACATCATTACGGAACACCTGCCTCTCTGCTATCGTTCTTTGATTATTATCTCGCGCAGCGATTCTGTCCGTATTATTTCTGAAAAACTCATCCGGTTCTGGCTAGAAAATCAGGGAAGCGTCAAGGGATTTGTACCTTCAGATTGCTCACATTGTGATTTTGCGCGTATCACGGTTGTCCAGTTGCAGGTACTAAGTTTTTTAAAGAAAGGGTACAGCGTGGGCCAGACAGCTAAACGTCTGAACCTTTCTGCTAAAACGATCTATGCACATAAGTATAATGTGATGAGGAAGTTTTCGCTAAGTGGTGATAAGGAGTTTAACGCTTTCATTAATGATGTCACTCTGCTGGAGCTTTATAAAGGCGTTATTGAATATGCAAAATTTTAGCTATTTATTCAGTCCACATTTGAGTGTTTTCTGACGTTAATGTTCATTTCTGGTGATCTGCTTCCCTGTGATGCACAGACTGCCTTTCATATTCAGGGTGTAAAGAGGTTTTTGTGAAGAAAGAACCACTAAAAAAAGATAAATCTTTGGTCATTACTTTTAAAATGGTGACGGCAATTATGTTAGGTTTGATTATTCTGCTATCTGTTTATATTTACAGTAACTATGTCGTTGCTGCACCCATTCTTCATCTTCCTGATGCGTTTCAGCCAGGCGTGGATAGCCGTAATCTCTCGCAGTCTGTGCCAACACTCAACTCTTCGCACGAAAGTCAGCAGGAATAATCCCTACATAATCGGGAATTATCAACCGGGCTACTTTTCAGCATCTGAAGTGGCAGTATAAGGGACCACTTATTGTATCAGCCACCGCCACCGCCTGAGTGCGAAGTTGTGTGTCACTTATCTTTTCGCGCGATGAGTTGCCCGAAGTTGCATGAACCTTCTGATAGGTTGATGAACTTAAGAAGCCAGCGGTGACGCTGGCTTTTTTGTGTTTTTGCAGAGGATTATTTCAGGATAAAAACGCGATCTACATTGATTTCGCTGTAGCCATCATCGCGGTCGATTTCACCGGTAACCCGGACCTTTTTGCCAATCAGATAACGATCGTCATCATCATCGTCGTCATCATCTATATCGACACGAATACGGCCAGTCGAATCTTTTAACCAGTAGTGATCATCATCGGCCCTGCCACTAATAGTCCCTGTAAGCGTAACCTGTCGATCGTCGTGCATCGTTTTCGCCTCTGCAACGGTGACCTCCTGACGAGCAAACGCCGAGCCCGAGCTGAGTAAAGCCAGTATCATCCATAATATTTTCTTCATTCACGTCTCCTTTAGCACTTATCTTTTACTGCGTTTTTTTAAAAACTAAAACGGTAGCCGGCGTTCACCTGGCGCTGGTTGAAGCGATTTCCATCAACCATATCGGCCTCGATAAAAAGGGTATGGCTACTGATTTGCGCGCTGACACCGACACCGTTATTCCAGCCATTACCTTTAAACGAGAGACGCTCATCTGAGCCATTCAGAGCATAAGCAGCGTTACCTTCAAACTCGCGTAAAACACCTGTTTTGAGATAAGTGTTGAGTTTGTAATTGCTTTGATTGACTTCATAACCTGCCAGTACACTGGCTCGTCCCATCATCGATTTATAACTTGAGAGAGTAATATTGAGGCCATTTGATGCCCGTACCGAGGATCCATCCTGATGACCTGCTGTCAGTTGAAACTGTGGTTCCAGATAAAAACCCGTGAGATTGTCAGAGAAGCTGAATTTTTTCCCAGCTTCGAGTGATCCACTCAAGCCCGATGAGACACCATTGCCAGATATGCGATTATTCTGTGTATCGCTGACATCAAACTGATTCCTCAGGCGGTTGAATTTCACTACGCCGTCCAGATAGAAGCCAGCGTCATTCAGCCATGTGCCGTAAATACCAAAATGTTCAGATTTGGTGGTGCCATCGCCAGCCCGATAATGAGGCGTTCCCTCCGTTGCTCCCATAAACAAGCCCAGATAGATCGGCATCTCATCTGACAGACGTTTATCTACCCCAAACTGATAGCCTGTGTAGTTCATGCTGAAGTGACTCAGCTTGCCATTGGCAAAACCGCTGAATCGGCCATCCATCCCACGCAGCCATACATTACCGGCCGTTTTCCCCTGACGCACATCCCCCATACGCTGCATCAGGGTCTGCATTTCGGCATAATTCATCAGATAGCCGACGTTGAGAAAGTTAGCCCCGGCATTCGCGGTGCTGGTGATGGTTGAATTATTACTTTGTTCTGCTGGAGTCGTGGATACCCCGGCGTCCTCAGCTGAAGCAGGCTGGAGAGCGTCATTATCTGCAGGTGTTACGGACTGTTCATCCGCCGGGGGCGTTTCAGGTGCTTTCGGCGATGAGAGCACCCAGTTGTTGCCCTGTTTATTAACCGAATAAACATAGCCGCCCAGTTCAACGTCGGTGTTGCCCCTGAAAGTCGCAATGCCATCGGTAGTTTCAACAACGGTCAGTACTTCATTGCCTGTGGTGACGGCACTACCACGGTTCAGAATGTTCAGACCGTAATCACCTGCGCTGCTACCCGTCACTACAATTTTGTCGCCAATGTTGTTCACACCTTCGCCATCGCCAGCCAGGCTGGTACGCAGGGAAAAGTTACCACTACCACTGAGGTTCGCGATGGTGAGAGTGGAGTAGGTTGTATTGTCGGTGGCGGCAGAAAGGTCTACCAGTGAGTTATTTAATGTCAGGTTATCGAGATTAGAAGTTTGACCAACGTTCCATGTGCTGTCGGTGAGGTTGACGTTTAAATGGCCGCCATTCACATTATCGCTGGCGGCGCTACCGGACCAGAGTGAACCCGGCGCTAAGTTAAGATCGATTAGTCCGCCCATCGAAATGACACTGCCGGTGATCTCCGCTTTACCCTCGGAAGTGATCACGCCCGGCGCAAAACCTTCGCTGTAAAGGGTGGCAATGGCTACGCCAGCCGGGGAATCCATTTTGATAGAGAGATCGCCTGTCAGGCTGATCTGGCCACCATCCCAGGCTAAAGCACCAGCTGCTGTATCAGGGCCAGTAACGCTGATTCCTTCGCCATTGATCATGCCGCCCTGCAGAGACCAGAGGCCCCTGCCAACCATGTTTGAGTTTTTAATCACAACATCTGTGTTTGCCAGGTTGATGACTGCACCTGCCGACTGGGCGGATGCACCATAGCCTACTGACTGAATGGTGTTGCGTTCCTCTTCAGTGCCTGAAAAGTTGACGGTGACGTTATCATCCATCGCAACAATACCGCCCGTTTGCGCTGAAGATATTACGCTACCTGCGCCGATATTTATCAGGCTATTTTCCCGGGCTGAAATGCCGGGTGACGTCGCGCCGGAGGTACTGATAGTCAGGTGATCGGCGACCAGTTTACCCAGGCTCCAGATGCCTGCAGAAATGTCACCAGTGGTGATAATGGTTGAATTGCTGCCCAGATCAACTGAGCCGTTATCCTGAATGTTGATGCCCTGAGAAGCTCTGCCAAGCGTATTAATGGTCAGCGTATCTGCTTTAAGCGTTGCGTCGCCATTACCAGAATCACCGGTCAGCGTATCCACCTGCACAGCATGGCTGTTGATACCATTGGTCTGTATATTGCTGCCGTTGCCTAAATCAACGTTCGAGCCGTAACCGCTGACACGCAGTGCTATACCGTTGGTGCCCTGGGTACTGATTTGTAATGCGTCGGCCTGCAGTGAGGACTGATTGCTCACAACCACCCCTTCTGCGTAAGCAATACCTGACGCAATCGATGTGACAGAACTGCCCGATCCTAAATTGGCAGAAACCTGTTTTCCGCTCAACTCAAAAGCGACTGCGGTTATCCCTGAAGCATTGAGCACTAATTTATCAGCAGTAAAGTGACTGCCCGCAGACTGGATGAAAATGCCTTTTGCATAGTGCTCAGCATCTTTCACGGTAACAGTACTGCCTGTACCGGCAGTGACTTCAGCGGCAGTTGCACCTGTTACCAGGATCCCATAATAACCATCGCCAGTTGACTGATCGGCGATCAATGTAGTGCCATCAGCCAGAGCAACATCTCCACCCCTCTGGCTTCCGACAACAGCAGCAGAACTGACCAAAGGCAACATCCCCATTCCGCCAGCCAGCACCATCGCTTTTACGCGTTTATTTCGGTCAGGATTTTTATTCATACCTGTAACTCTTCCTTAAGGTTTTATTTAAGGGCTAATAGCCTACGAATAGCGCTAAATAAGCTTGCTACTTATCGCCTCATAATGTGTCTTAGCCCGATACGAATTAAGCGTATTGTTTATTAAATCCATTAATAACAGCACGTTTACTAAAGGTGGCAGGATTATGCGGGGTGGGAGGGAATTGTGTAAAGGGAGTGAAAATGTCTATCTTTTGACGATAGGTTAAAAGGATGGCGGCATTCTTAGAGAATTTTCATTGAAAATTAAGCTTATGTGTTAGTTCTAACTCAGGAAGACTTGTTATTTATTATTACAGTCATTCTTATTTGGGAGTTATTTATTCTCTTTTGCAGGGAGGATATAAGATTGTCAGCAGCAATACGGCTTGTTCAGAGAGAGTTTAGCAAGTTATTGCTATCATTATTGCACGCTCAGATACACTGACAGGTTTCAGAAGTGAACTGGCTGAAGAGGTGTTCTGATAAACGTCCGGTTAAGAGCCACTTAATTAAGACACTGATCGTTGTTGCGCGCTGAGTCATAGTCTGGTGAACATGAGAAACGTAGTCTTACCGGCCTGAAGTTAATGTTGAGAGAGTGTTAAATGAAAATAGTAAACAGAATAACAGTCTGTTCCCTTATGCTGGCTACTCTGCAAATGAGTGCCTGCACGCCCCATAGTGCTGAATCACCGCGCCTTACAATGCGTAATCCCGCAAGCGAATGGTGTGCTCAGCGTGGCGGACAGCAGATACAGCAGGCATCATCGAACGGGAACACACTCTATTGCCTGTTACCATCCGGAGAAAAGATTGAGCAGTGGGCACTGTTTCATCGCGATCACCCGAAATAATCTCCTTGCGATTCGCCAGCCAGCAGGCGGGATGTGAGTGAACTCTATGAAATTGAAGGTCATTGTTAGCTATCACTTTTTGCGTTCGATCTCGTCCAGATATTGATAAAAACCTTGTTTTTTTATTACAGTTCTTTTTTCTGTACGCCCTCGGCTTTGTGGCCTCATTCCTGCCCCGGAGAATGAGGCTCAGCCTTGGCATTTCTTTGCAGCTGATATGGGATTGGTTAATATTATGAATGATTTTGAGTGTTATCTAATCAAAATAATTGCAGGTGTGTTTAAATAAATGCAAAGTCGCGATGTAGAAAAGGATTTTCAATCCCAATTAATAAGTAATTTTTTATCAATATGTGTGCTTGCATCTTTATTCTTATCTTATTTGGCAATTAACCTGATATTCATTTTAAGGGTTTTCTTAAATAATAAATATTCAATCCATTTTGGCAATGAGTTTTTATTGTCTTGTAATACATAGAGTTATCACGGGTTTTTCGGCACCCCTTCTCCTTTTTTTGATCTGAATCAATTTATATTAAAAACTCAGTTTCTGCTGCTGATTACCATAATGGTACTATTTAATTAATTAAGGTACTTTTCTTAAATAATAATAGTCTCATGAGGATGATCCATTGAAATATTTTGGAAGCGCAGCGCTATATTGCACCTTTTTTATCTGCACCAAATCTTATGCGGGTATCATGCGACACGATATTGATGTGCAGGAATATCGTGATTTTGCTGAAAATCTGGGGAACTATTCAGTTGGTTTGACAAATATACCCGTTTACAAAATGGATGGCTCTTTATCGGGATATCTTGATTTCGCCATGCCTGATTTCGGCATGGTAGCCAATTATGGCTATAGCACCCTTGTTGCACCCTCCTATGTTGCCAGCGCACGTCACAATACCGGTTATCAATCGGTGGGGTTTGGTAAGGGTGCGCAATATGGGGCGACCTACAAACTGATTAACCGCAACGAATCACCTTTGTCAGATATCGATTTCCACTTACCGCGTCTGAATAAAGTGGTTACGGATGCTGCGCCGATTGAGACTGTAGATAAGACAGAGATCCGTAGAGGGGATACTTCACGCTATTCCTGGTATACCCGGATCGGTGGTGGTACACAAAGTCAGGTTAGTGAAGATCAGGCAGAACAGATTACCCTGAGTGGTGCTTATAACTGGGTAAGCGGAGGAACTATCAATTCCGGCACGGTCACCACCCCATCCGGGACTTTACGGGCAATTGACTATGGTCCGGATAATCCGCTGACCTCACCACTCGCAATAGGCACTATGGCAGGTGACAGTGGCAGCCCAATCATGGTCTATGACGAAGTGGACAAGGTCTGGAAGATAGCTGGCGTGCTGCACGGTGCAGTTGTGAATGATCAGGCTTATGGCACCATCAGTATGTGGGAATATATCCCGGATGATTATATTCAAAACACCATTGCCGCCAACACCTCGCCCGATGTCGTCGATATCGCGGGTAACGGCACGATTTTCTGGGACGATAGTGCAATCACGCAGTACGGCTCCTCATGGTCATGGGCTGGTCTGGGGACGGCCTATGCGACTACGGCTCCCTCTGCTGCCACTAATGCAGAACTTGATGCCACCAAAGATCTCCGTTTCAACGGGGCTGGCGGACTGATCACGCTGAATGCACCTATCAATATGGGCGCAGGCAAACTTCAGTTTTCTAACAACTATACCGTGGCTTCAGCAGAGGGTGTGAATGCGACCTGGGCAGGCGGCGGCATCGAAGTTGACGCAGATAAAGAAGTCCTGTGGCAGGTTAATGGGTTGGCCAGCGATGCACTGCATAAAATCGGCGCAGGCACCCTGCACGTTAATGCTAAAGGCGTTAACGCAGGCTCTCTTAATGTGGGAGAGGGTACGGTTATCCTCGATCAACAGACTGATGCTTCAGGCAATAAACAGGCGTTTTCTTCAGTCACTTTAGTGAGTGGCCGGCCAACCGTGGTGCTGAATGATGCAAATCAGGTGAGTACAGACCAGATCTTCTTTGGTTATCGTGGCGGTCGTTTAGATTTGAACGGCAATGCACTCAGCTTCAGGAAAATTAATCATACCGACAGTGGCGCTACGCTGGTCAACCACACTGATACCGCGGCAACGCTGAATATTACGGGCTACACCGCCGCTGACGTTTCCTTTAATACCTTCCAGGGTAGCAATCCCAAAGGCACTCCGGGTTCAATCTATGTGTATAACAACCCCTACACCAAAGATACCGAGTACTTTCAGTTAAATACCGCCTCTTACTGGTATTTCCCCACGGATAAATCCTCTACGTCCACCTGGACTTACCTGGGTACTGATGCCGATGAAGCCATTAATCATCGGCTGACGCAGCTCAACGTTCAGGTGTTCCGCGGTTTTCTGGGTGAAACGCTGGAGAATGCGCTGAACGGCGTCATGAACGTTAATATTTTGCCGCGCAACGCCACGGCTATTACCGCACTCACCGGTGGTATGAATCTTAACGGTAATCTGGATGTTACCAGCGGTACTGTGGTCCTTTCCGGGCAGCCAGTTCCACATGCGGGTGGCATTGTCGTTGATGACGACTGGAACACTTCACTGTTCAAAGCCGATCAGATCAATGTTGGCACCGGAGCGCATTTCCAGGTGGGAGAATACGCGGGTTTGAAAGCGAATATTGTCGCCGCTGAATCTGCAACCCTCTCTCTGGGCTACAACGACAGCGCGCAGGCAGGGGAGAAAAGCTGGCGCTGCTATTCTGCGATCTATTCTGATGATATTTCCTGCAGTCAGCCGGTGCGCAGTACAGATGCGCTGGCGCTGCTGCCTGCCAGTGAGGTTGAGGGCGATATTCAGCTGGCAAATAACAGTTCTCTCTATCTGGGCAAGGTGAATTATCAGGGTGCAGTGACTTCTACCGGTAGCAGCCTTATGACGCTGGATGCAAATGCGAACTGGACAATGACTGGCAACAGTAATGTCACCTCACTGCTGGCGCAACGTGGATCAACACTTTCGATGGTTCCTTCAGGCAACTGGAGCGCTAAAACGCTGAATGTTGATACGCTGGATGCGACCGGCTTGAATCTGATGTTAGGCGTCAAACCATCAACGCTGGAAAGCGACAAACTGATTGTTAAAAACTCGGTGAGTGGTGGCGATAACCTGCTGGATGTGAGCCTGTTAGTGGGCAGCAAAGAACAGGTTGCGCTGACCCAGGATCTGGTGATGGTTGATGCACCCGCCGGCACGTCGCACAGCTATTTCTCTTTTGCAGACAGCTACAGTGGATTCAGTGTTTACACGCCGAATTATCAGGTGAAAGAAGATAACGACCGCGTGCTGTGGGTGCTCGAAAGTAACAAGTCGGCTGAACCTGAACCAGCACCGGAAGTGACACCTGAGTCAGAACCAACGCCAGCACCGGAAGTGACACCTGAGCCAGAACCGACACCCGCACCGGAAGTGACGCCTGAGCCAGAACCGACACCCGCACCGGAAGTGATGCCTGAGCCAGAACCGACACCCGCACCGGAAGTGATGCCTGAGCCAGAGCCGACGCCCGCGCCGGAAGTCACGCCTGAACCAGATCCGACGCCCGCGCCGGAAGTCACGCCTGAACCAGAACCGACGCCCGCGCCGGAAGTGACGCCTGAACCAGAACCGACACCCGCACCGGAAGTGACGCCTGAGCCAGAGCTGACGCCAACGCCGGAAGTGACACCTGAGCCAGTAACACCTGCTGAAAACCCGGTGGATGATAGTACTGCTGATCAGGCTGCTGCTGAGAAAGCAAAAACCGAAGCCGATGCAAAAGCGAAAGCAGAGGCCGAAGCAAAAGCCGAAGTGGAAGAAAAAGCGAAAGAGGAGGCCGCGAAAGCTGAAGGTGAAGCCCAAAAACCGGCGTTTAACCCGGACGACTGGTTCTCTGTTTACGAAAACCTGCCACTGATCCAGCGTACACGAGCCTTACTCGCCTCGCGTCAGTACATTTTCAGTGAAACGGTCAGCCAGTTGCATAACCGTACCGACAGTCTGCGTGCCTCGCCAGAAAGTAGCGGTTCATGGGCAACCATTGAGCAGAGAAAAGGGCGTTTTCTGGGTCTGAATACTAACCAGCAGACGCTGAATGTGGGCTGGGATACCCGCAGCGATACGCAAACTGTCGGTTTCAGTGCCAGTTATACCCAGGGAGAAGTCAAAGGAGAAGGCCATGAAAAGCATCGGCTGGCTACGGTTGGCGCCTATTATTCATGGCAGTCTGATGCCGGGTGGTTCGTTGATGCTGCCAGTCGCTATATGTATCTGAACCAGGAGTTAACGCTGGATCCTGCCCTGCATATCAACGGCATTAAAAAGGATAGTCAGATGCTGGCAGGCAGTCTGCGGACGGGATATCAGTTCGGTCTGGCTGACGATACGCTGTTTATTTCACCCTACGTGGGAGTCAGCGGTGGCATCATGTCAGGTTACACCCTGAAAGGAGAGGATGCAGAAGTGGCGTTGAGCTCAGCGACGCCTTACTTCACGACCACCGGCATTATGGCGCAGAAGCGCGGTCTGGGTGTCTGGCTGCCAAACGTGAACCTGAGCGCGAGCATTGAGTATCAATATTCGCCGGGTAAAAACGGCTCAACCACGACGCTTTCAGACCGTCAGTCGAATCGCCAATACAGCGCCTGGTCTGACAACCGCTATCGCAGCAGCGTGGGTCTGCAGGGTGTCATTACGCCTGACCTCTCACTCATCGCGAAAGTCGATACCAGTTTTGGTGGCGAGTTTAAAACGGATTACAGCGGTCAGGTCGGTTTCGCCTGGCACTTCTGATAGCGTTCAACAACAGAGCATCACTGTTATACAGCGTGATGCTCTGTTTATTAATGCACGGTATCATTCACCAGTAATATTCAGAAATATAATATCTGAAAGCGTTATTAATGAGACACAGGAACGTTAACACCTGAACAATAATTTAACGTTATTGATCCAGACACCGTTTCACTGGATCAGCATACCAGTCGCCACACTTCAGCAGGCACTTCGCTATAGGTCTCATTCATTATCAGCTCGGCTTTGCGATGATCATAGGCGCCTTCAAAAGATGAGAGGTCGTCAGAAGGAAGTTTTTTCCGCATATAGCTTGTCACGATATCAAGAATATCGGTTGACGGGCAGTTTCTTAATTTATTCAGATAATAGATCTTATTCATAATTTTTGCTGAATTTAACCTGTAAAAATGGGCTTATGCGCGGCCTTAACTTTATCTAAGCTGACTCGCTGTGATATCGATGCTGCCAGGAGAAATAACTACGATCCTGACAACAGATATACGTGTATCCTTACGCACTGGATGCGTTCAGATGCACAGTGTCGCATCTGACGCTTCACTTACCCGGCTAAGCGGAAGGTTAATAAATCAGTTTTGCCAACTTGAAATGTTCATAACTCAATGAATTTATTTTTATTTTCTTCGTGTAGCTCTGCCGTAATCCCATATCAGATTGAAAAAATATGCATAGACCAGAAAAAAGATCACCAGTCCACACTCCAGTTTCAGCGCTTCGGGTAGCGTAATATCCAGCCACCATGCTGCAAAGGGTATCAACACTAATAAAAGACCGGCCTCAAACAGAACGGCATGGAGGCATCTCATTCGCCAGTCTTTTTTAAATCCTGTTCTTAGCTGAACACTGTCAAATATCAGGTTGAACAGATAGTTCCATCCCATAGCCAGCGTTGATGAGACTATAGTTAAAAGTGCCGATTGCGCAGGCGCTGCAGAAGCCCAGATAATCAGGATAATAAAAACCAGCACATTAGCAGCAACTTCGAAAATAACCGCGTGCAGTACTCTCTCTGTAGTGGTTCGTACCGGAGATAAATAGTGTTCCAAACCAGACTCTCATTAATCAGCCAGGCACCGTTGCGGGTGCAGGAAATTTCAGGATAACCGTCTCGTCAACACAGTTTTAAAAAAGGTCTGCAAGTTGCCCGGTCTTTAAACGGATGAGAATTTAGCATCGCACCCGCAGAAAGTGAAAACGTAACGCGACTCCGCCATTAAAAACCCAGCCATGCTTGATATTTATCAAATTTTATACAAAACGTGCTTTATCAGTTACCCGCCTTTGCGTATCAGCACCACTATTGCTCATTTTGCTCAGCTCTCCAGGGCCAGGGAGGCTAAGTTGATAGTTTTTTTTCGTTGCAGCGCGGTGTCGGTCTGCCAGGTCCGAGGCGATGATAGCAACTCTGGATTGGGATGAAGCATTAAAACGAAAAGTTGAATATATATAGATTTATATTTTAATATTTATATTAAATCCAGTTTTTAAGTCTGACTGGTGGCGGTGTTTACCGTTCTGAAGCTCTTGCTGATTCAGGCGAACAGGGGAAAGGTGTTGCTGTATAAAATTAAAATCGCGTTATCCGCTGGGCCTTCTCGAGGGCATTCAACAGATCTCATCAGCGTAACCTCCACAACAAAAAATCCGTGCCCTCATTGGATAGCATGACCTGACGGTTTGCTTCATATTGAGTTCTCGGCGGTATAAATCATGAAGTCCACTTTCCCGCTGACATACTCATCGGGTTTCGCTCCCTGCTCCAGATAATTCAGCATCAGCTGCAGCGCGAGCTGGGCATGCTGCCGGGTGTTTTGATCCAGTGTCAGCGCAACGCTCTGCTGCGCCATCAGCGTGCGGGTGGTGGCGTAAAGCTCATGAGTGATCCAGATGCACTGATTCAGCCGACGATGTCGTGCCAGCGCCTGCCCGATCTCGGTATTCCCCAGCCCGGTGTTATAAATGCCCTGCAGATGACCGCTCTGAACCAGCTGCTTCTCCAGCAACTTACTGAGGGTGTCGCGATTTTCCTGGGCGGCCAGAACTTCACGTAACTGAAGATGGGGAAACCGACTGGTTATCAGATCACGAAACCCTTCAATACGCTGACGATGCGCGCTGTAATCCCGGTGCCCACTGACCATCAACACCTCACCGGGCTGATGCAGCATCTTGCCCATCAGCTGAGCGGCTGTACGTCCGGACTGCAACTGATTGATCCCCACATGACAGAGCCGGGCGGCACCGGGTAAATCGGTGACCAGCGAGATCACCGGTACGCCACGCGCCTGGCAATGGTCCAGCGCCTCATAGATCGCCGGATGTTCATGGGCAAAAACGATCAGCCCATCACGCGTCTCACCACCCTGTCTGATAAGTTTCGCCAGTCGCTCAGGCTGTGCCTCCGGAACAAAGGTGCGATGCAGCGTTAACCGGCGATAGCCCAGATGCGAGGCGACCTCCGTAAAATCCTGCGCCAGCTGTTTAAAGAAAAACGAATCGTTGCTGCTCAGCAGCAGTTCTATCTGCCAGGAATGACGATGCTCCTCAGGCAGGATCCGCTTCAGGCCGATTTCCCGTGCTGCCTGCAGTACCCTGTGAACCGTCTCCGGCGCGACGCCGCCACGTTCATTAAGCACCCGGTCCACGGTTGCCAGTCCCACACCTGCCCGTCGGGCGACTTCTTTCAGCGACATGCCGATCTCCTCTGAGGTAAACACCTCAAAACACCATGCCGTGAGTGTAAAACGCAGCGCTATTCTGCTGATGCAGCTTTCTGCCGGACTATGATGGAGTTCAAATAAATGAATAAAAAGCAACGTGTTGCCCTGCTGGGGTGTGGCTTTATTGGTGAAGTTCATGCCGCGAATCTTCAGGCGCATCCCGGAGTAGAGCTGGTGTGGGTGGCGGATGCGGAACCGGCGCGCGCTGCAGCTTTTGCGACCCGCTATGGTGCCCGGGTCGCGTCTGTCACAGAGGCGATAAATGATGGGCAGATTGACATGGTGTTGATCGCCAGCGCGACGCCAACCCATGCCGATTTGCTGGAAGCCGCTGCCCGCGCCGGTAAAGCAATCTACTGTGAAAAACCGGTCGATTTATCACTGGAACGTGCCCGCACGGCCGTAGCTAACGTCCTCCCTTACAACGTGCCGGTCACGGTGGGATTTAACCGCCGTTTCGATGTCAGCCATCAGCAGCTGAAGCAGCAACTCCGTCAGGGGCGGATTGGCCCGGTGGAACTGATTCAGATGGTCTGCCGCTCCTCGGCAATGCCGCCGCTGGCCTACCTTCAGGCGTCCGGGGGGCAGATGCGTGATCAGGCTATCCACTTTTTCGACCTGCTGCGCTGGCTGACTGAAGATGAGGTAACAGAAGTAGCAGCGATGGGCGCAGCGCTGGCGTTGCCTTCTATCAGTGAATTTGGTGATGTGGACACCAGCACATTGCTGTTGCGGCTGCAGAACGGGGCGCTGGCACAGCTCGATAATACCCGCCGCACCGGCTATGGCTACGATGAACGCATCAGTGTGATGGGACCAGACGGGATGCTGGAATCGGCCTCTCAGGCGCAGCGCGGCGTGAGCTGCTATCAGGGCGCGCAGATTCAGCAGCCAGGTCTGCTGCCCGACTGGTTCAGCCGGGTGCAGCCAACCTATTATGCTCATCTGGATGCGTTTATCCGATCCCTTAACGGTGAGCAGGTTGACGACCTGCCGGGCCTGGAGGACGGCCTGAAAGCACAGGCGATCGCAGAAGCTGCGGTGATCTCCCTGGCGGAACGGCGCTTCTGTCAGGTGGAAACACTTCGGTTCTGATTCAGCCTGGCAGCCTGACAGAAAATAATTTTATTTTTATCGAATAGAAACCGGCGCTGAGCTGTTTACCGTATAGCGCCGCGATAGCGGACTGCATCCGGCAGGCATTATCGCCTGCCTCACCGCCCCGATAAGGATAAATTATGACAACGCGCTCTGGTATTTCTCTGCTTGCTGTTCCGGCCCTGTTGCTAATGCTGCACTCTCCGCTGAGCATGGCGATGGGCGACAATGACAGTGAGAAAAAAACGCCTGACTGCCCCAAAGGTCAGGTCTATGACAGTCAGACTAAAAGCTGCGTGCCCGAGAAAACCAGCAAGCTGAGTGACGACGATAAAACGCGCTACGCTTATCATCTGGCGAAAAAGGGCGAATATCAGGCGGCGCTGAACCTGCTGGATACGCTGAAAAACCCGGATACCCGCGAAGCCTGGAACTATCGGGGTTATGCCACCCGCAAACTGGGCCGCACGGATGAGGGCATTGGTTATTACCAGCGCGCCATTGCACTCGATCCCCGTTACGCTAAAGTGCGTGAATATCTGGGCGAAGCCTGGATGATCAAAGGGCGTCCCGACCTGGCGCGCGAACAGTTACAAACTATTGCCGGAATCTGTGGCACAGATTGCGAGGAGTACCGCGATCTGCAGGCCGCAATCAATGGTCATCCCGAGGTCTGATGCGGCAGGGAGGAGCGTAAAATCACTCACAGTGACATCCGTAAGCACCTTGCGGAACATCTGACGCGGCTCTGGCGTTACGGCTATGTGCTGTCGCATAACCGCGACATGGCAGAAGAGCTGGTCCAGTCAACCTGTGTACGCGCGCTGGAACGCAGCGCGCAGTTCACGCCGGGCACGCGTATTGATCGATGGCTTTTTTCGATCCTTCACTCCATCTGGGTCAGCGATTTACGGGCACGAAAGGTGCGGCAGGGGCAGGGATTCGTTGATCCCGATGCGCTGCTGGCCGCAGATAACCACGCCACCAGCGACGAAAACCGTCATTTCCAGCGGATTATGCAGCAGGTTAACGCCTTACCCGAGGCGCAGCGTAATGCGCTGTTTCTGGTTTACGTTGAAGGGCTGACCTATCAGGAAGCGGCGGAAACGCTGGCCGTTCCGATTGGCACCATAATGAGCCGTCTGGCCGCTGCCCGTGCCACGCTGGCAAGGCAGCCGGCGATCTCGTCCGCACCGCAGGAGAAACGGAGATGAACAGGGAAACTTTTACGCCACCGTGGCGCGATGAGGCAATCGTCGCCTGGCTGGATGGTGAGATGACTCCGCAGGAAGCCGCCCGGTTTGAACAGGCGATAGCTGAGGATTCCGAACTGGCCGCGCGGGTTGAGCAATTCCAGCACAGCAGTCTCGATTTTGAGCAGGCGTTTGCGCCGCTACTCGAACAGGCACCGCAGGCAGGAATGGCGCAGCGACTGGCGGACATTCCGGCACCCGCCCCGATGCCCGCAGAAGGCTACAGCCGTCGGACACTGATTGCGGCATCAGTCAGTTTTTTGCTGGTGGGCAGCAGCATCGGTTTTCTGGCAAGACCGTCAGAAGGTGAAAAGGATGAAAGCCAGAATATCCGCGATCTGGAAGCACGTTACATGTCGCTCTACAGTGCTGAAACGCTGGCCGATACGCCCAATGACGCTGCCATGCTGCAGAGGGGCCTGGACCGAACCCGACTCGATTTAGGATTGCAGCTGCATCCGCAGCAACTGCACCTGCCAGGAGCTGAACTGAAAATGGTCCGGATCCTGCGCTACGAAAGGACGTCGATTTCGCAGATTGCCTGGCTGCACGCTGATTATGGCCCGATGGCGCTCTGTATCTCGCCTGCAAAGCAGGATACCAACCCGATTGCCCGCGAACAGCGCCACGGCATGCAACTGGCCTGGTGGACGCGCGACGGCTATCAGTATGTATTGATTGGCCGCAACCCCTCGGCTCAGCTGGCTGCCACAGCGGAAACATTGCAGACCGCGCTTGGTTGAACCGGCTTTTCTGAGGCGGAGACGGAACAGCGGCTATCTGGCCTGCGCAGCAATGGCCAGCGCAATGTTTACGCGGTCATCAACCACACCCACCAGCCGATCCATGCCGAAGGCGGAGCGTGAGATAGCTGTGGAGGCATGCAGCGCCAGCGAGCGTGATGCCGGATCAATCGTCTTACCGCTGTCCAGCGAGGCCCGCATCACTACTGGCCGACTGACATTTTTAACCGTCAGCACGCCAAAAATGCGGTAATTACCGTCACCCAGTGAGGCAACGCGTGTGCTCACAAAATGAATCTGCGGGTAGCGCTCCGCATCAAAAAACAGGTCACTTTTCAGTTGCCAGGTTAACAGGCTATTCGAGGCCACCAGCGTGCCTGCCGGAATAGTCACTTCAATTCGATCGTCCCGATCTTCATCGGGATTGAGCGTCAGCGTGCCGGTCACGCCCTGCAGTCTGGCCTGCGAAAAGTCGTGACCAAAAGCACGCCATGAGAGGCCAATCGATGTTTTATCGGGCGTTATGGCATACGTTACCGGAGCGGCATGAAGCACCGGGCTGAGCAGGGCGAACAAAGTGCATAAACAGGCGGTACGTATCATCACTATTTTTCTCTTTCTTAGGCAGACCAAACGTTAACGCCTGAAACCGCGATCTTATTCACTTTTTTTAGCACTGTTTTTACCATACAGGCACAGATAATCTGACAGATATTAACTGACTGTCATCATAGATTCACCAGACTGTCATGATTATTGAGAGGGCGGAACATTAATAACTAACAATATTAAGAATACATTAAGACGATATTATTACTCTGTGATTTTACTGAAATCAGCAGGGCGGTATTTTTGTGAATATGAAACCAGAGCGAGGCGGTTGAAGATAACCCTTAAATTTCAGTGTGTTAAATTTTACATCAGGAAGTAACTTCGCTCTGGTGCGCTAATTTCTGGCCTGATGACACTAAGATCCTGCTCTTTTTAAACAAAATATAAATAAATCAAAAAGAGTTGAGGTCAGAGTCATTATTAGCAAACTAATAGTGAACTTTTTCGGAAACCCTTAACTCACTGCGCCTTGATTTTATTGTAATTCACGCTATTCATTTAATGTTCAGTTAAGTTTCATACGGTAGTTTGTATTAGCAGTCCGGTAACCTTAATTCCAGAACGGGAAAACGTGGTGTCGATAACGCCATATCCGGATGTTGATAAATCGCTATTCCAATCTTTTTTCCGGCGTTGTCCCTGATTAACAACATGCGACAGCTTATGGGTTTGATCTGCAGGAGTTTTAGCATGGATTTTTTGCCATTTTCCCGCCCTTCATTTGGTGATGAAGAGCTGGCTGCTGTTAAAGCGGTATTTGACTCCGGGTGGATAACAACCGGCGCAAAATGCGCCGAACTGGAGCAGGCCTTTGTTCAGCTGACCGGCAACCAGCATGCCATTGCGGTGAGTTCAGCTACTGCGGGAATGCATGTCACGCTGATGGCGATGGGAATCGGGCCTGGTGATGAGGTGATCACGCCGTCCATGACCTGGGTCTCTACCCTGAACCTGATCACGCTGCTGGGCGCAACGCCGATGATGATTGATGTCGATCCAGACACCCTGATGGTGACGCCGGAACGGATAGCTCAGGCCATTACGCCCCGTACCCGCGCCATTATTCCGGTGCATTACGCCGGTGCTCCCGCCGATCTCGACCCAATTTATGAGCTTGCTGAGCAGCATGGCATCGCCATCATCGAAGATGCGGCTCACGCGGTGGGCACGACTTATCACGAAAAGCCGGTCGGGCATCGCGGTACGGCGATCTTCTCTTTCCACGCCATCAAGAATATCACCTGCGCCGAAGGGGGCCTGGTGGTCACCGATGACGGCGCTCTCGCCGATCGTATTCGCAGCCTGAAGTTCCATGGCCTGGCGGTGGATGCATTTGACCGCCAGACCCAGGGGCGTCTGCCGCAGGCAGAAGTGATGATGCCGGGCTTTAAATACAATCTGCCCGATATCAGCGCAGCCATTGCGCTGGTGCAGTTACAGAAACTGCCGGGCTTTATTGCCCGCCGCCGTGAGATTGCTGAACGCTATCTTGACGCACTGCGCGCGCTGCCATTTACACCGCTGTCTCTGCCCGCCTGGCCACATCAGCATGCCTGGCACCTGTTTATTATCCGCATTGATGAACAGCGCTGCGGTCTGTCGCGTGACGCATTCATGCAGGCACTGAAGACGCGGGATATTGGCAGCGGTCTGCATTTCCGTGCAGCACATACCCACAAATATTACCGCGAGCACTATCCCGACTTACGTCTGCCCGCCAGTGAACTAAACAGCCAGCAGATGTGTTCGATTCCGCTGTTTCCGTCAATGACGGATCAGGATGTCGGGCGCGTAATTCAGGCTTTACATGACATTGCAGGAGCCTGAGATGCGCGATATCAAACCGATCAATATGCTCTCCGTGGTCATCCCGGTCTATAACGAGGAGGAGAGCCTGCCGGAGTTGCTTCATCGTACCTCCGCTGCCTGTGACTCCATTAAGATTGAGTATGAAATCCTGCTGGTGGATGACGGCAGCAGTGACCGTTCAGCCGAACTGATTGAGCAGGCCTCTGTCGTTCCTGGCAGCCGGATAAAGGGCGTGCTGCTCAACCGCAATTACGGTCAGCACTCCGCCATCATGGCCGGTTTCAGCCAGGTTCGTGGCGATCTGATTGTTACGCTGGATGCCGATCTGCAGAACCCGCCGGAAGAGATCCCGCGCCTGGTAGACGCCGCGCGTCAGGGTTATGACGTGGTGGGCACCGTCCGGCAGCAGCGCCAGGACACCTGGTTCCGCCGTAAGGCCTCGCGCACGCTCAACCACCTGATTCAGCGGGTCACCGGCAAAGCGATGGGAGATTACGGCTGCATGCTGCGCGCCTATCGCCGCCATATCGTCGAGGCGATGCTCAACTGCCATGAGCGCAGCACGTTTATTCCTATTCTGGCCAACACATTTGCCCGACACACCATTGAGCTGCCGGTAATCCACGCCGAGCGGGCCTTTGGTGATTCGAAATACAGCTTTATGCGCCTGATCAACCTGATGTATGACCTCGTGACCTGCCTGACCACTACGCCGCTGCGATTGCTCAGCGTGGTGGGCAGCCTGATTGCGCTCTCCGGCTTCGCCTTCTCGCTGGTACTGATCATCCTGCGACTTTTCTTTGGTGCGGCCTGGGCGGGTGACGGCGTTTTCGTGTTATTCGCCGTGCTGTTCATGTTTATCGGTGCCCAGTTTGTGGGTATGGGACTGCTCGGGGAGTACATCGGGCGCATTTATAACGACGTTCGGGCGCGTCCGCGCTATTTCGTTCAACGCATTGTTCAGGCTCCAGAAGAGCCTTCAGTACAGGATACTCAATCATGAAGACCGTTGTTTTCGCCTATCACGACATGGGCTGTGTCGGCATCAATGCCCTGCTGAGTGCAGGCTATGAGATCACCGCCATTTTTACTCACAACGACGTGGCGACCGAAAATGCCTTTTTCGGTTCAGTAGCCCGTCTGGCGGCCGAGCACGGTATTCCGGTCTATGCACCGGACGAGGCGAATCACCCGATCTGGCTGGACCGCATACGCACCATGGCGCCAGAGATGATCTTCTCCTTCTACTATCGCAATCTGCTGAGCGATGAGATCCTGCAATGCGCTGAGAAGGGCGCCTTTAACCTGCACGGCTCGCTGCTGCCAAAATACCGTGGCCGTGCACCGCTGAACTGGGCGCTGGTCAACGGCGAGCGTGAAACGGGCGTGACACTGCACCGCATGGTGAAACGCGCGGATGCCGGTAATATTCTGGCGCAGCAGACGGTGGCGATTGAGGATCTGGACAACGCGCTGACGCTGCATCGCAAACTGACCCAGGCCGCAGAGCAGTTGCTGAACGACGTATTGCCTCGCCTGCGTAAAGGTGAGGTCAGTGAGTGGCCGCAGGATGAGAGCCAGGCAACCCGTGTGGGCCGTCGCACGGCCGAAGATGGCCGTATTGACTGGAACCAGCCTGCTGAGAGAATTCACAATCTGGTCAGAGCGGTCACCGATCCCTGGCCTGGCGCTTTCGCTTTTGCCGGTTCGGTTAAATTTATCGTCTGGAAGAGCCGGGTACATCCGGAGCAGCATCAGGCGAAGCCGGGCACAGTGCTTTCTAAACAGCCGTTCCTGATCGCCTGTGGCGAGGGCGCGCTGGAAATCCAGACCGGACAGTCTGAGCATGGCGTCTACATGAACGGCAGTCAGCTGGCGCAGAGTCTGGGCATGGTGCCTGGGGCACTGCTCTATTCAAAACCGCAGTCGGCGCTGCAGCGTCGTACGCGCGTGCTGATCCTGGGCGTTAACGGCTTTATCGGTAATCATCTCACCGAGCGTTTGTTGCAGGATGAGCATTTCGAAGTCTATGGTCTGGATATCAGTTCAGACGCTATCAGCCGCTTCCTGGATCATCCGCGCTTCCATTTCGTCGAAGGGGATATCGCAATCCATTCCGAATGGATTGAGTATCACATCAAAAAATGTGACGTCATTCTGCCACTGGTGGCGATCGCTACGCCGATTGAGTACACCCGCAATCCACTGCGCGTGTTTGAACTCGATTTCGAAGAGAACCTGAAAATCATCCGCGACTGTGTGAAGTATCAGAAGCGCATCATTTTCCCATCCACATCAGAAGTCTACGGCATGTGTACCGATGACAGCTTCGATGAGGATACCTCTAATCTGGTGGTCGGGCCGATCAACAAACAGCGCTGGATCTACTCCGTATCCAAACAGCTGCTGGACCGCGTGATCTGGGCGTATGGCGAAAAAGAGGGGCTGCGCTTTACCCTGTTCCGTCCGTTCAACTGGATGGGGCCGCGTCTGGATAACCTCAATGCGGCGCGCATCGGCAGCTCCCGTGCGATCACTCAGCTTATCCTCAACCTGGTGGAAGGTTCACCGATTAAGCTGATCGATGGCGGCAAACAGAAACGCTGCTTTACCGACATCAGTGATGGTGTGGAAGCACTGTTCCGCATCATCGAAAACAAGCAGCAGAATTGTGATGGTCAGATCATCAATATCGGTAACCCGGATAACGAAGCCAGTATCAAAGAGCTGGCCGAGCAGTTGCTGGAAAGCTTCGAGCGTCATCCGCTGCGCAGCCAGTTCCCGCCGTTTGCCGGTTTCCGCGAAGTAGAGAGCAGCAGCTATTACGGCAAAGGCTATCAGGATGTGGAGCACCGTAAACCGGCCATTCGCAATGCGCGTCGCTTACTCGGCTGGACGCCGACCGTAACGATGGATGTCACTATCGACAACACGCTCGACTTCTTCCTGCGTACCATTGAGCAACAGGCTGATAAGTGATGAAGAAGATCGGTCTGCGGATTGACGTAGATACCTGGCGCGGCACGAAGCAGGGCGTGCCGGCGCTGCTTGAGCTGTTCCAGCGCCATGCGGTGCGGGCCAGCTTTTTCTTCAGCGTGGGACCGGACAACATGGGCCGTCATCTCTGGCGGCTGGTGAAACCGGCGTTTCTGGTGAAGATGCTGCGCTCCCGCGCGGCATCGCTCTATGGCTGGGACATCCTGCTCGCCGGAACGGCCTGGCCGGGAAAACAGATGGGACGCGGCCTGCGGCATATCATTCAGGATACCGCCCGTTATCACGAAATGGGGCTGCACGCCTGGGACCACTTTGCCTGGCAGACCTGGGCCGGTGTCTGGCCACAGGATAAGCTGGTGGAGCAGATAGCGCGCGGCACCGAAACGCTGAGTGAGATTCTGGGTCATCCTGTCAGCTGCTCAGCCGTCGCAGGCTGGCGCGCTGATGGCCGGGTGATCGCCGCCAAACAGGACTTTGGCTTTCACTACAACAGCGACTGTCGCGGCACCGGGCCATTCCGGCCCATGCTGCCGGATGGACAGATCGGTACCGTACAGATCCCGGTGACGCTACCCACATGGGATGAAGTGGTTGGCCGTGAGGTCAGCGCAGAAGGCTATAACGACTATATTCTGGCGAAGATGCTCGCTTCTGACGAGGGTGCGGTCTACACCATACATGCCGAAGTCGAAGGGATTATTGGCTACCCGGACTTTGATCGGCTGCTGACTGCTGCGGCCCGTAACGGCATTCAGTTCTGCCCGTTGAGCGAACTGCTACCCGACGATCTGAGCACCTTACCGGTGGGCAGGGTAGTCAGAGGCGAAATCCCCGGACGGGAAGGGTGGCTGGGCTGCCAGAAACTGACTGAAGAGGCGAACTAGTGCGGATACGTAACAACACGAAGTGGCTACTTTTTTTCGGCTTTTTTGTTCTCTATTACCTGATCCCACCGATGTTGCGCGACCTCTGGCAACCGGATGAAACCCGTTATGCGGAGATCAGTCGGGAGATGCTGGCCACCGGTAACTGGGTCACGCCGCACTTCTTCGGCCTGCGCTATTTTGAAAAACCGATTGCTGGCTACTGGGTCAATTCGCTGGGCCAGTGGCTGTTCGGTCATAACAACTTTGGCGTACGGGCTGGTTCGATATTCTCAACGGCGATCACTGCCGCGCTGATCTTCTGGCTCGGCAGGCGGATGTTTGGTTCGGCGCGCACCGCCGCTATCGGTAGCCTGATTTTCCTCAGTTCGCTGCTGGTCTATGGCGTCGGCACCTATGCGGTGCTCGATCCGATGCTGATGCTCTGGCTGGCGGCCGGGATGTGCAGCTTCTGGCTGGCGATGGAGGCCAGCGGACGTGCCGGACGTGTGGGCGGTTATCTGCTGCTGGGTCTCGCCTGCGGCATGGGATTCATGACCAAAGGATTTCTGGCGCTGGCGGTGCCGGTGCTGGCGATACTGCCGTGGGTGGTCTGGCGCAGGAGAGTGCTGGAGCTACTCTGCTTCGGGCCGCTGGCGATTCTCTCTGCTGCGGCGATCAGCGCGCCCTGGGCGCTGGCGATCTACCATCAGGCCCCCGATTTCTGGCACTACTTCTTCTGGGTGGAGCATATCCAGCGCTTTGCTGAAGAGAATGCGCAGCACAAAGCGCCTTTCTGGTATTACCTGCCGGTTCTGGTGCTGGGAACGCTGCCGTGGCTGGCGCTGTTACCAGGCGCTTTGATGACCGGCTGGCGCGAGCGTCAGCAGCATCCGGGTGCGCTCTATCTGCTGAGCTGGACGGTGATGCCTCTGCTATTTTTCAGCCTGGCAAAAGGCAAGCTGCCGACCTATATCCTGCCGTGTTTTGTGCCGCTGTCGCTGCTGATGGCGCACTATGGGCAGAACGCCGCGCAGCGGGCAGGGCGCGCATTAACCGTCAATGGCTGGCTTAATCTGGTTTTCGGCATCCTCACCCTGGCAACGGTCGTGCTGGTGCTCGCGCCCTGGAGCGTGACGCATCATCCGCTGTTCGCCACCCACGAGATGCTGAAACTGGCGCTGGGGGCACTGGCGTTTCTGATCTGGGGCCTGGTCGGCGCATACAGCTGCCGATCTTCACAGCGCCGCTGGCTGGCGGCCGCGCTTTGCCCGCTGGGTGTTGCCCTGTTTATTGGCACGGCGATCCCGGACAAAATCCGGGACGCCAAACAGCCGCAGCACTTTGTCTCAACGATCAGCGAGCGCCTGGCCTCCAGCCACTTTATTCTGGCGGATAATCCCGGCGTGGCCTCTGCGGCAGCCTGGCATCTGCAACGCAGCGATATCGGTTTCTATGACACTAAAGGCGAGCTGGAATATGGGCTGAGCTACCCGGATGCGCAATCCCGCTTTGTCTCTCAGGCAGACTTCGGCGGCTGGCTTGCCGATCATCGCCGCACGGGAAGCGTGTCACTGCTGTTGCTGGTTGATTCGCCACACAGTGATATCGGCGAGGATGTTCCGGTGCCGGACGCCGTCTATCGGCAGGGCAGGCTGGTCTGCCTCTATTACAGTCAGATGAAGTAGATGCTGCTGCTGATTATATTGGTGAGTCTGCTGAGCTGCAGCGCGCAGCTGTGCCAGAAACAGGCGACTCACGCGGCATCGCGTCGGGTTCGCCTGAGCTGGATTGGCGTGAGCGTGCTGCTGCTAGGTATAGCGATGCTCCTCTGGCTGCTGGTGCTGCAGCGGGTGCCTGTCAGCCAGGCCTATCCGATGCTGAGCCTGAACTTCATCTTCGTTGCGCTGGCCGGACGCATCCTTTGGCGTGAACGGCTGACGCTGCGTCAGATCGCCGGTACCCTGCTGGTGGTGACGGGTGTGGCACTGATGGCGAGCCAGCTATGAAAGGGTACGGATGGGTTGCGTGCAGCGTGCTGCTGGTTTCAGCGGCACAACTGATGATGCGCTGGGCGATGCCGCGCCTGCCCGATGTCAGTAGCCTCACGTCGCTGCCTGCGATTGCCATACTTCCTGCCTTGCTGCTGCTTGCCGGGCTGGGCGCGTACGGTGTCTCCATGCTCTGCTGGATTCGGGCGCTGCACTATTTTCCGCTGAACCGGGTCTATCCGCTGCTCAGTCTGAGTTACGTGCTGGTCTGGCTGGTGGCTGTCTGCCTGCCGATATTCCATGAGGCGTTCAGCTGGCATAGCCTGGCGGGCGTGGTGATTATCGTTATCGGGCTGCTGTGCATCGTAATTAAACCCTGATTCGAGAGGCGTTATTGTTTTCGCATCAACTACGCCTTTTATTAGCGTTTTCGGGCAACGATTAACGCTATTGGCATACAGGGATAAGCGCTTGACGGCTGATTAGCAAAGCGGTTTTATCTTTGCAGCCAGCTCGCCAATATCACTGACGGTCAAATCGGGCACAGGCGCCAGCGGATACAGTGCCTGTCCCTGACGGCTGACAAATGCGGTCTTCATCCCGGCACGTTTTGCTCCGCCCACATCCCAGCCATGCGCGGCAATCATCATGCACTCTGCTACCGGCTTGCCTATCTCCTTCATAGCCCACTGATAGACTCTCAAATTGGGTTTATAAACCTGCACTGTTCCACGCTGAGAATACGCGTAAACAGCGGCGTCAGCCCGGCTGAACCCAGCTGTTTTTCTGCTAAGGCAGCTGAAGAGTTGGTCAGCGCAACCAGCGTAAAACCCTGCTGCTGCAAGGCAGTCAACCCCGCGGAAACGTCAGGATGGGCTGGCATCGCTGCGATGATCTCAGCCAGCGGCATCGCGTTTTTCGGCAGAGTAACGCCGTAACGCGCGGCCGTCATCTTCAGTACCGCTTCAGCGATTTCACCAAAGCTATGCCAGCTGCTCGTCACTGACTCGACCAGTGAATGATGTAACAGCGAGGTAAACCAGGCCTCGGCTCGCTCCGGTCTGTCGCCAAGCCGCTGCGCGACAACCCGGTTCAGTTCGGTGGTGTCCAGCAAGGTTTCGTTGACATCGAAAAACAGGGTGCCGCTATAGGATTCGGGATTGCTAATGTTGCTCATTGGGGCCTCCAGTTGACCTGGCGAGTATGATTGTGAGGCGTTATGGGCGCTGATTGAAGGTAGGACACGGGCGAGGATTGCTCAAGATTTGGGTCTTAATACAGGTTTGAGACTCAGAAAAAAATAAAATTCAGGCTGCTCCGCAGGCGGGATTTAGGTACTCGTGCAGGCGATTTTAGCCGCTATCGTATTCAGGTTATAAATTGCTTCCAGGGGCTGAGATGAAAGGGTAGCGAGTTTGTTTAAGCTCATATCACGGGCGAGATTGAGCCAGTCGCAGTTGTCCGGTTTCGGAAGACGAAGGACGTATAACGATCTCAATATCGCAGCCAAGGCGGTTCAGACAGTCCATCAGCTTTCGCTCTGAAAGATTAGTAAAATCGCCTCTGAATAAATTGGACACTTTGGCCTGACTTATTCCCATTCGTTTACCTGCTTCTGCCTGTGTCAGTCCAAGACGCCGTAGAGATTTTATGATTTCGATGGCCAGTCCGGATTTTATTTTCTGTTTATCTGCATCAGCCACACCGAGGTCGGCATAGACATTACCTGTGCCATATTCAACAGCAACGTTATCAATGGTTTTGTTTTTCATTACGAATCTCCAAAGCTACAGCTTCAGCTACTTTTAGACGGTTTCTAATGATCTCCATATCTTCCTTTGGCGTGGCAATACCACGCTTACTTTTCTTCTGGAAAGCATGCAGCACAAAGATGGCTTCAGCAAACCGCACTGTGTAGACTGCACGATAGGTCCCGCTGATATCATCCTCTACAACTTCTAATACGCCGGCTCCGCCAAATCCTTTCAGCACCTTCGCATCATCATGTTTCTCACCTCGCTGAGCAAAATCCAGCGCAAAACCAAAGAATCGTTGTACTTCTCTGGGCAAAGTCTGCAAATCCTTTCTGCTGCTGCCTATCCAGATTAGCGGCTTCTCATCCTGATCAGTCATTGATCATACCTTTCCTGGTATCGATGGAATGATTATACCCGTTCAGGTATGGTAATCAAATCTTCAACTTCGAAGTTGAGATGGAATTAATGCGTACAATACTAATTATGTTAAATAATGGATTTGCTTAACGCTAAGATTAATTTCGGCTTAGCCTCTTCCACAGCTTCTCTCATATAAATTGAGGACATGAATCTCAGTGGCTATAGGCTGCATCCCCTTAAAGGTGACAGACAAGGTATCTGGTCGATAACTGTTACGGGAAACTGGCGCATTACTTTTGAGTTTAAAGACAGTGACGCCTGGATTCTAAATTATGAGGATTATCACTAATGACAATGCATAACCCCCCACACGCAGGTGAAGTTATTTCCGACATCATGGAAGATCTCGATATCGGAATCAGGGAGTTAGCCCGCGCTTTGGCTATCGCACCCTCTACAGCCTCAAGAATGGTTTCTGGTATCACCGCCGTAACGCCTGAGATGGCTATCAAACTGGCCGCAGTGATCGGCAGTACACCTGAGATGTGGCTTCGCATTCAGGCTGCGTATGACCTTGATCGGGCGGCTAAAACAGTGGATTTGTCGGTGTTGAATAGCAGTTACAAGCCTGAACCTTTGCAGAGCGCAAACTGACCCTATCTTGTTGATGCGATTAAATGTCGAAGATTTAGCGAAGAGTCGTTCGGTATGATTTGCAAAATGCCCTGGTGCTTTTCGCCTCACGTCCATAAGGGCATAACACTCCATGAAAGCACCCGCCACAAACAGACTGTTTTTGTTGTCCCTCTCACCACAGCCTGAATGTGACTGATACCCTCTGAGTCACGAATCAGGGTTTCAGGATGACTTTTGTCCAGCCATTATCACGATCATCGAAATGCTTATAGCCTTCGGGGGCATCTGCCAGTGCAAGACGATGCGAGATAATCTGCGCCGGATTAGCTCTGTCGTGATGGATAAGCCGGGCGAGCTGGCGGTTGTACGCTTTTACATTACATTGCCCGGTCTTTATTGACTGGCCTTTGAACCAGAAATTACCAAAATCGAAAGGCACTTTGCCTTCTTTTGCCAGATCGGTCGCTGCTCCGGGATCCTGAGGAACAAAAACGCCTACTGCACCAATGCCGCCAGTAGCTTTGGTTGACGCGACAAGGCTATTTAACGTGGCTGAGTTATCCTCGTGGCCATGTTTATTGCAGCATTGATAACCCACACATTCGCAACCGCAATCTGTGCCGCGGCCATGAGTTAATTCGAGAATTTTATTGACCGCATCATCACCCACACCATTGATCGCCACAGCGCCCATTTGTTCGGCTAATGCCAGTCGATCTGGATGGGTATCGACAACAAACACCTCTGATGCGCCTTTGATAATGGCCGAATGCGCAGCCATTAAGCCGACCGGGCCAGCACCATAGATGGCAACACTCTCTCCAGGGCGCAAGCCTGCCAGTTCAGTGGCATGCCAGCCGGTAGGGAAGATATCGGAAAGTAAAACGTAGTCTTCCTCCTTTTCTACCGCATCGGGAGGCAGTACCAGACAGTTGAAGTCAGCATAAGGAACGCGAAGTAACTCCGCCTGTCCACCGTCCCATTCGCCCATTTCAGCAAAGCCATAGGCGGCACCGGCCGTACCCGGGTTGGCCGTCAGACAGTAACCGGTTAACCCTTTCTCGCAATTTTCACAGAATCCACAGCCGACATTAAAAGGCAGACAGACATAATCGCCGACTTTCACTCGCTCAACCGCGCTGCCGACTTCAATCACCTGCCCCAGATTCTCATGGCCGAAGATGCGACCCTGCTCGAAGCTGGTTCGCCCTTCGTACATATGCAGGTCGGAACCGCAGATATTGGTGGTGGTAATACGGACAAGCACATCTGTCTGGCGAACTATTTTGGGATCCGGAACGTCTTTGACTGAAACGTCGAAAGGTCCGTTATAGACAACTGCTTTCATAGCGTTCTCCTCACGTGCATGATCAGTTTTGAGGGAGGCGACTGCGCGATTCTTTGCTGTCGTAATCCTCTTCGTGATGCTGCTTTTTCAACCAAAATTCGTGATTGAATGTGTAAGTGTAGAACAGCTTATGGCACAGCCTGACAAAATAAACATCATGTAACTCTATGAAATATAAGCGCCGCTTCGCTAAAACCCCGTTTATCTCCCCCGCCGTTTTGCTTCTTTGCACCCTGCTTCAGGTCACCATGCTTATTGCCTGAGAGGGATTAGCGAGGCCGCTGGCGTTTGCCTATTTCTTGTCCTGCGACCAGGTTGCGCTGCCTGATGGGCTGAGGCAGACCGGTGGAAGTGGATGGCTTCACTACCGCATCCTGTCACTGGCAAGATGATAAACATCGTTGCGCTCACGCTTACCGACTGCCACAACGGCAATCACCAGCTGATCGTCTATCACCTGATAAACCAGGCGAAACCCGGATGCTCTGAGTTTGATTTTATAACAGTCTTTAATGCCACGAAGTTTTGCCGAGGGGATATGTGGATTGTCACAACATTTCTTCAGCTTTTTAGCAAATTGCTGCTGGAGAGTTTTGTCCAGCTTCTGCCACTCTTTAAAAGCCTCTTCCCTGAATTTGACGGTATAACTCACAAAAGCGCATCCAGATCGACATCCAGCAGACGCTGGTTGCTGCGTTCGTGGACCAGTTTAACCAGTTCCTGATCGTCGAGGGCATCAAGCATTTGCTCATAAAGCTCAGCCGGGACGCAATAGAATGCAGGCTGGTTGCGGTTGAGAATAGCAACAGGATAACCTTCCCCTGCATTCACAGTGGCCATAGGGTTTTTCTTCAGCTCGCTAACGCTGGCGCTGGTATCGCTTAAAATGATGTGTGGCATAACGCCTCCAGGACTGCTTAACAGGTCTTTATAGTAGCAGTCCGAAGACCTGATAACCAGTCTCTGAAGTAGATCAGGTCTGACTGCTATGCTTCTGTCTGATGGAGGTCCGAATAATGAAAATCCAGGCGTTTCTCTCTAAGGTCTGATTGTGAAAAACTTAACGAGGATAAGTCGAAAAGATCTCCAGAATGCCATTAATAACAAACTGAACGCCCATGCAGACTAACAAAAACCCCATCAGACGCGATATTGCGTCTATGCCACTGTTCCCCAGCATCCGCATTATGGCTCCCGCACTCCGCAGACAGATCCAGGTAATCAGGCTGACAACCAAAAAAATAAGCGGTGGTGCCACAGTGATAACCCACTCCGGGAAATTAACACCATGCTTTAACGTCGATGCGGAGCTGATGACCATAGCTATCGTACCAGGTCCGGCAGTACCTGGCATGGCAAGTGGGATGAAAGCGATGCTCGTATCATGTTTACTCACGGCTTCTTCCGACTGACCTTCATCGCCAGCCAGAGCATTCTGCTGGGCTGCAGGAAAAAGCATCCTGAAACCAATGTAAGCCACTATCAGTCCCCCGGCGATGCGTAATCCCGGTATAGAGATACCGAACGTTCTCATAACCAGCTTACCTCCGTACCATGCGACTAAAAGAATGATGAACACGCACAGTGAGGTCTGCATCGATACACGATTTCGCTCGACATAGCTGAAACGACTGCCAAGGGCTAAAAAGAGAACGACAGTAGTTAAAGGGTTAGCAAGAGGAAGCAGCACGACCAGGCCTAAACCCACCGCCTTTATCAGTTCAAACATATTATTATCCTGCGTTTGATGAACATAAGGTAATCAGCCATTCGGGCTACCAGAAAAGATCAAAAAGCGCTGTTGTCACTAAATAGCTGTTGCATGCCGGTGTAAATTCGAGCGTCGATCCCCTGAATCTAAAATATCAATCCACCAATGCGTAGTTTGACAAAAGAAATAATCCAGCCATAAGGCCATTTTTTATTGTTCTAAGTAAAACCGATATCCGATTTATGATCCGATACCTTACTGGTCTTTAGATGAACGGCGGACCGAACATTATTTATTTAACGCTGGATATAAAAAACAGACATTCTATAAATCAGTGCCTTGCCGTCAATGACTTCATCCCGGATGAAGATGGTTTTTTGATTTGATATCTAACCATTAATGATTTAATTAATGAATCCAGGGTGAATAAGATGGCGTATGCATCAAAAATTACCGGATCGAAAATTCAGTAACAGCGCAGGAGCGCGAAGTGAAGTAAGTATAAATATTTTTTCTCAAAGTCAGGCTGATAAAGATAAAATTGTGATCCAAACGTCAAAGTTTATAAATTATTTTAAATCAAGTCGTTAGATGAAATAACCTATTGAGCAATGTAAGACAAACAGATAACTACAGCCATGAATTAGAAATGTAATAAAAAGCCAAAAATCATCAGTAATCAATAAGATCAACCAGCAGGATGCTCAGGGTTAAGGCAGGAATTTTCTCGAATTCATATTTTTCAGGTAATGTCACGGTTCGGGGGTTGTATCCGTTTTTATCTATTACAAATTGACACATCCCTGGCATCGATCTATTTTTAAAACGCATTCCATTGTGGCAGAGGCAACTATGTTCCTTAATTATTTTGCTTTGGGTATGCTGATTTTAGTTTTCATCATTATTTTTTATGGAATTATCGTTCTTCACGATATTCCCTATTTAATTGCGAAATCCCGTAACCATCCTCATGCCGATGCCATTCACGTCGCGGGTTGGGTCAGTCTTTTTACGTTGCACGTCATATGGCCATTCCTGTGGATATGGGCCACGCTTTATCGTCCGGAACGCGGCTGGGGTATGCAGAATCAGCACGCTTCATTACTGGAATTGCAGCAGCGGGTAGCCGAGCTGGAGCGTATGCAGGCTGAGTCAAAAGCGCTGCGACCGGAGCGATGATATGGATCTGCTCATTATATTAAGTTACGTTGCGATAGCCTGGGCTGTTTTTAAAATATTCCGAATCCCCGTCAATAAATGGACCGTGCCAACGGCTGCTCTCGGGGGGATTTTTTTAGTCAGCGCACTTATTCTGCTGATGAACTATAACCATCCCTATACATCGCTCGCACAAAAAGCGGTTGTCGCGATCCCTGTTACCCCACAGGTTACTGGTGTCGTCATTGACGTGACGGATAAGAAAGAAGTGCTGATTAAAAAGGGAGACATGTTATTCACCCTTGATCAGACGCGATATAAAGTCCGGGTTGAACGGCTACAGGCCGACCTTGCCACCGCTATCAACGCAATCGAAGCGATGAAGGGACAATTAAATGAAGCCGTTGCCTACACAACCCATGTCACTGCGGAGCGGGATAGATTATTTCAGGACTATCAGCGCTATTTAAAAGGCAGTAAGGCGAAAGTTAACCCTTTCTCAGAACGTGATATTGATAATGCCCGACAGGCCTTTCTCGCTCAGGACGCCCTGGTAAAAGGCTCTCTGGCGGAACAGGATCAGCTCCGAAGCCAGTTAAACAGTGTATCAGGAGGTGAACAATCTCAGATCGCCAGTCTGAGAGCGCAGCTTGCCGAAGCCCGATATAATCTGGAGCAGACCGTTGTCCGCGCACCCAGTGATGGTTATGCCACGCAGGTATTAATCCGCCCCGGAAGTTACGCAGCTGCCCTGCCACTTCGCCCGGTCATGATATTCATCCCGGCACAAAAACGTCAGATTATTGCGCAGTTCAGGCAAAACTCCCTGCTTCGTCTGGCGGAGGGGGATGAGGCTGAAGTTGTGTTTAATGCTCTGCCGGGGCAGGTATTTTCAGGAAAGCTACTCAAAGTTCTGCCTGTAGTTCCTGGCGGAGCTTTTCAGGCCCAGGGAACGATTCAGTCACTGAGTCTGGCTTCAGCGTCAGATGGCGTTTTAGCGGTTATAGAGTTAGCTCCAGATAAAGATGTCGATGCATTGCCAGACGGCATTTTTGCTCAGGTGGCTGTCTATTCTGACCACTTCACCCATGTTTCGGTCATGCGTAAGATTTTACTAAGAATGACCAGCTGGATTCATTATCTGTATTTAGATCATTGATTAAATGAATGAACTGGTCAGCGTAAAGCAGGATGGAGAATAAGCTTTAAAATGGAGGGTTATATTGCCTGTTATTTTTTAAATGTAGTCATGAATGCCATTCATCTTTTACAACATTTCGAGGATACTCATATGAAAAAGTTAATTTTTGGTGTGGTTATTTGCTCTCTATCGTTTGGCTCATTTGCTGCCGAGATGATGTCAAAGAATGATTTTATGAAAGTAAAAGACCACTATGAAAAAATCGGTGATATCTCGACATCAGGTGAGACAAGCCCATCGGATGCAAAAGCGGAGTTGTCAAAAATGGCAGATGAAAAAGGCGGTGACGTGTTTGTACTGACTTCCGCCAATACAAATAATAAAATTAAAGGCACGGCTGATGTGTATAAGAAAAAGTAGCGCAGCTTTCTCTCTGAAACAGAAAATGTAGTGCTGGATTATTTTACGATATCTTCTGAATCCTGCTCTTAATGCAGGTTTCCTGATGCCCTTTACTGATGTAGAGGGCATCTCTTACAAAGCTGGCAGAGTTTTAAACAGTACTCTGTTTCTTTATAGCAGTGATCAGGCGCCTGAAGCCCTTATTTCTTATCCTGCGACCAGGTTGCGCTGCGAATATCGACCTTCAACGGCAACAGACCAATCCGGGTAAAGGTATCTGCCAGTGCCTGCTGCTGGGTGAAGACTTCAGGCGTCATCCGCTCTGCCCCAAACGGCATTCTCGCCAGCGCGCGCTGCCAGATGGGCTGAGGCAGACCGGTTGAGGTGGACATGATTTTCGCCGCCTCTTCCTGATGCTGATTGGCCCAGGTGCTGAGTGAACCCAGTTCATCGACTACCTGGCTGGCAATCTGCGGATAGGTTTCTGCAAACTTACGGCTGGCAAGATAGAAGGTGTAGTGCGGCACCAGTCCTTCCGCGTTTTTAATCAGTCGGGCGTGGGCGTTGGTTTCAACTTCTGCGTAATAAGGATCCCAGATAACCCATGCATCGACCGCTCCGCGCTGAAAAGCGGCACGCGCATCAGCAGGCGGCAGATAGACAGGTGTAATGTCCTTGTAGCTCAGTCCTGCCTGCTCCAGAGCGGTGACCAGCAGATAGTTAACATCAGAGCCTTTATTCAGCGCCACTCTTTTGCCTTTGAGATCCGCCACGCTTTTAATCGGGGAATCTGCAGGCACCACAATCGCTTCGGTTTTCGGATTAGCCGGAGAGTGTGCCAGATAAACCAGGTCGGCCTGTGCGGCCTGGGCAAACGTTGGGGGAGCATCGCCGGTGGCGGCCAGATCGATACTGCCGATGTTTAACCCCTCCAGCATCTGTGGTCCAGCCGGAAACTCAATCCAGTGAACCGCAATCCCCTGCTTCTTAAATTCCTGATCCAGCGTGCCGCGATATTTCAGCAGCGCGAAGATATTGGCTTTCTGAAAGCCGATATTCACCGTTTCGGGTTTCTCTGCTGCGGCCTGGGTGTTGAACGCTAAGCCTGCCTGGGCGGCAATAATCAATGCGCTAAGTAAAACTTTTTTCATCTCTCATTCCAGAGTCTGTTTGTTGTCAGCGCAACATAACAAACGCAGGATGAAGCGCTTAGCGAGGAAATGTTCGATGCTTAGCTATAAAAACACTATGGATGCCAGACCGATTCGCGTACCCGAATAGCGCGGTTAAATAACCCCAGTGCGTAAAAGCGGTCAGCGATGGTCTGCTGTTCCCGGATGATGGCTAAGTTCATCCGCTGGGTCTGATGACTGCGTCGGGCCAGGGCGTGCATCAGTGAGGTCGCAGAGATACCCAGTTCGGTGGAGAGCAGCCCGGCCGCTTCCGCGCGATGCGCATCAATGTAGCGGCCGGTCTGCTCCAGCGCGGTGAGCAGTATCTGAAGCAGGTCACCGGAGTGCGCCGCAAATCCGCGTTCAGCAAGGTAAAACTGATGATTATGGACCCGGCCGGTGCCATCCGCGATGACACGAAACTGTCCGCTGTTCTCGGCATCGCTGAGTAGCGGGTCCCACATCATCCAGGCATCGACTGCGTGAAGATCGCTGGGCGTCAGCGGATACTTTGGCGGTGCATAGACGATACGGACATCATCCAGCGCCAGGCCTGCTTCATCCAGAATCTGCAGCAGCAGATAGTGGACGTTGGAACCGCGATTCACAGCAATGCGTTTGCCTCTGAGATCGCCAATGTGCTGAACCGGGCTGTTTTTCGGCACCAGCAGCGCCACGCTTTGCGGGGCGGCGGGTTCCCAGGCGACGTATACCATCGGGCTGTTACTGGCCTGCGCAAACAACGGTGGAACTTCACCGGTGGTCCCGAAATCGATTTCCTGATGGCTCAGTGCATGCAGAAGCTGCGGCCCCGCAGGAAACTCGCTCCACAGCACGCTGACGCCCCGATCGGCCAGCTGTTGCTCCAGTGACTGACGCGCTTTCAGGATGCCGAGATTGCCAAATTTCTGATAACCAATGCGCAGTTCCCGCTCCCGTTGTGGCGGCTGATCCTGAGAAGGGTCGCGCTGACGCAGTGAGGTGCGACGCGGTTTTATTATGCCCAGATGACCCAGTTGGGTGCGCAGCGTATGCCGGCTGATCCCAAGTAACGCGGCCGCCTGTAGCTGATTGCCCTGTGTGAGTTCCAGCGCATTCTTCACCAGTGCGGCGATCACTTTGGGATAGAGCGGCGTCTCACTCTGCTGCATCTGCTGACGCAAAAACTGGTCGAGCGCCTCTTCTCCGGGGGGGAGATCGCTGCCAGCAATGGCGCTCAGCCGAAGCTGTTGCGGCGTGACCAGCGAGCTCTTGCTGAGCAGCACCGCATTATGCAGCGTGTTCTCCAGTTCACGGATGTTGCCCGGCCAGCTGTAGTCCATCAGCGTGGCGACAGCCTCTTCACTCAGGCGTAACTGAGGACGTCCCAGACGTCGCGCATAGAGCTGCAGAAAATGGCTGGCCAGCACCGGAATATCTTCGCAGCGCTGGCGCAGCGGCGGCAGTGTGACGCTGGCCACATTGAGCCGGTAGTAGAGGTCTTCCCGGAACCGCCGTTCCCGAATTGCTACTGCCAGGTCCCGGTTGGTGGCCGCAATGACCCGCACGTTAACCTTCACCGCTTTGGACGACCCCACGCGCGTAATCTCACGCTCCTGTAAAACACGCAGCAGTTTCACCTGCAGCGACGGACTCAGCTCACCCACCTCATCCAGCAGCAGCGTGCCGCCCTCTGCTGCTTCAAACCAGCCGCGATGGCGATCCTGTGCGCCGGTAAAGGCCCCTTTCTCATGTCCAAACAGCTCCGACTCCGCCAGGCTCTCGGTGAGCGCACCGCAGTTAACGGCCAGAAAAGGCTGCCGGCTGCGCGCACTGTGATTATGCAGGTAGCGCGCCATCACCTCCTTGCCCGTGCCGGTTTCACCGATGATCAACACGGTGGCATCGGTAGGCGCGAGCTGATCCAGCACGTCTTTAAAGGCGCGTGATGCAGGGTCAATTAATTCAGGGCTGGAAATCTGCATCTCATTTACCGGGTTAACAGAGGAGCCATGACCATAACGCGCGACAGCCGGAGAAACGAGAGGCAGCATGGGCTGGTTTGTTGCCAATGCAGCAGGCTGCAACTTCAGCTGCTGCAAATACAGCAATAAGACGCAGAGGGTATTCCTGTTATCTTTATGTAAATAAAGGAAAATAATAAAACTGCGCGCTGGCACGCTTCCTGCTAACAGCTATATAACCAAAGAATTTATCCGTATGTAATAAATTCAAATATCGTTATAAAGGAATCTGCTAATGAGCCAAGCGACACAGGAAAACCTCAACCTCTTCTGGTTTCTGCCTACCCACGGCGACGGGCGTTATCTGGGGACGACCGAAGGCGGCAGAGCGGTCGATTTACCCTATTTACAGCAGGTTGCGCTGGCAGCAGATAATCTGGGCTACTACGGTGTGTTAATCCCGACCGGTAAAAGTTGTGAGGATTCCTGGCTGGTTGCCTCTGCACTGGCACCGATCACCAAAAAGCTACGCTATCTGGTGGCTGTTCGTCCCGGTCTGCAACCGCCGAGCCTGGCGGCGCGTATGGCGGCGACGCTGGATCGTCTCTCTGGAGGACGGTTGCTGATCAACGTGGTGACGGGTGGCGATCCGGTGGAGAATAAAGGTGACGGCATCTTCCTGAGTCATGAAGAGCGCTATAAGGTGACCAGAGAGTTTCTTGAGGTTTACTCCCGCCTGCTCAAAGGTGAGAAGGTAGACTTTGAAGGCGAACATATTCGCGTGGAAGGCGCTGAGATCCTTTTCCCGCCGGTGCAGGAAGATGGCCCACCGCTCTACTTTGGTGGCTCGTCTGAGGCCGCTATCGACGTTGCGGCGAACCAGATCGACACCTATCTGACATGGGGCGAGCCGGTTGAGCAGGTGGCGGAGAAGCTGGCAGTGGTGCGTCAGCGGGCGAAGGAGAACGGCCGTACTCTCTCTTACGGCATCCGGCTGCATGTCATCGTACGTGAAACCGAAGAGGAAGCCTGGGCGGCTGCGGATCGGCTGATTTCTCATCTGGATGAAGAGACCATCGCCGCCGCGCAGAAGATCTTTGCCCGCATGGACTCCGCCGGTCAGGCGCGAATGAGCGCGCTGCATCAGGGCTCGCGAGAGAGCCTGCGCATCGGCCCAAATCTTTGGGCGGGTGTTGGCCTGGTGCGCGGCGGTGCAGGAACGGCGCTGGTCGGTAATCCACAGCAGGTTGCCGATCGCATCCGGGAGTATCAGGCACTGGGGATCGAAAATTTCATTTTCTCCGGCTATCCGCACCTTGAAGAGGCGCATCGCTTTGCTGAGCTGGTGATGCCGCTGTTGCCGCTGGCTGCCAATGCTGAAAAGAAACAGCGCAGCGTCAACACCGGTCCGTTTGGTGAAACCATTGGCGGTGACCGTCGTCCTGCTAAACAGGCCAGCGCCAGTTAGTCAGTTAACCGAAGAGAAGGCTTGCTTATGTCACAACAGCAGATTGTCATTATTGGCGGGGGATTCACCGGCACCGCGCTGGCGATCCACCTGGCCCGATCTGGCCTCGCGGAATTGCACGTGACGGTGATTGAACCCCGCGCGCAGCTTGCTCAGGGCGTGGCATATGGCACCACCGATCCAGCTCACCGCATCAATGTACCGGCCGCCAGAATGCAGCTTGCGGGTGATGAAGAAGGGGCATTTGATCGCGACTATCGCGCCTCTCCTGCTTTTAACAACGACCCGGAGGCGCTATGGCATGACGGCAATGTCTACCCGCAACGTGGTGAGTTCGGTCGCTGGGTCAATGCGCAGTTTGCGTATCTGCAGCAGCACTCACCGGTAAAACTCAGTCATCTGTGCGACAGTGCAGTTGCCTTCAGAGAGGGTGTGGTGACCACGGCTTCAGGGCAGCAGATTCGTGCCGATCAGGTGGTGCTCGCAATCAGTCATCCTCCTCCGGCGCTGCCTGCGCTGCTGAAGGCCATAGAGGGACATCCGGGCCTGATAGCCAATCCCTGGCAGCGCGACGCGCTGGCACAGGTGGCTCCTGACGACAGGGTCGCGATTATCGGTTCAGGACTGACGATGTCTGACGTGGTGGCCTCGCTGCATCGCCAGCAGCATCGCGGAAAAATTACCGTCTTTTCCCGGCGTGGCCAGCTGCCGCGTGCAAATCTGAGTGGCAGTTTTGAGAACTACACGCTGGATTACGCTCAGCCGCAGCCCGCTACTGCGCGCGGCTGGGTATGTCGGGTGCGTCAGGAGGTAAAAAAGGCGGCGGCGATGAATCTGCCCTGGCAACTGGTGCTGGATGATATCCGTCGTAACGGTCAGCAAATCTGGCAGAGCCTGTCGCTGCATGAGCAGAGGCGTTTTCTGCAGCATCTTCGCCCCTGGTGGGATGTTCACCGCTACCGGATTGCACCACAGGTCAGTCAGGTTCTCTCTCAGCAGCAGGCCAGCGGTCAGCTGTCGCTGCTGGCGGCGCGGCTGATTGCCGCGGATGCGGTGGGAAATACTCTCCGGCTGACGCTGCGCCTGCGTGGCGCGCAATCGCAAATGCTGGAGGTGGATAAAGTGATTGTCACCACCGGGCCAGCGCATAACGCACTGCTTAACAGCGACGTGCTACTGCGCCAGCTCCATGGCGATGGCGTCATTCAGCCTGACCCGCTGGCGTTGGGCATTCACGTCAACGCGCTGTCACAGACGGTGAATGCGCAGGGTAATGCGAATTCTCATCTCTATGTGGCCGGACCGGCTGCGCGGGGGCGCTTTGGCGAACTCATGGGATTACCGCAGGTAGCGGAACATGCTGAGTCCGTTGCACGACAGCTCCTCGCCGCCCCGCCGCTGCCCTTCAGCGAGCGATGTCCAGACTCACTGACGTACTAAATCCCCGATCTTAAAACACATTATTAATAGTGGGCGGCAAGCGATTGCCGCATCCGCTCAGGAGTCGCTATGTCATCGCAACGTGAAATTCGCCTGAATGCTTTCGATATGAACTGTGTCGGTCATCAGTCACCCGGTTTATGGGCGCATCCCCGGGATCGTTCCTGGCAGTACAAAGACCTGGAGTACTGGACCGACTTAGCGCGTCTGCTTGAGCGTGGCAAGTTTGACGGGCTGTTTATTGCTGATGTGCTGGGTGTCTACGACGTGCTCAACGGCAATAACCATGCAGCCATCCGTCAGGCTACACAGGTGCCGGTAAACGATCCGCTGGCGTTAATTACGCCGATGGCCATGGTGACAGAACATCTGGGCTTTGGCCTGACCGCCTCGCTGTCGTTTGAACATCCCTACCCGTTTGCCCGGCGGATGTCGACCTTGGATCATCTGACCAAAGGCCGCATTGGCTGGAACATTGTGACCTCTTATCTGGAAAGCGGCGCACGTAATATCGGGCATCAGGCGCAGACCGATCACGATGCGCGCTATGACTATGCCGATGAGTATCTTCAGGTTGTCTATAAGCTGCTGGAGGGCAGCTGGGAAGATGGCGCGGTCCTGCGCGATCGGGAGCGTCATATTTTCAGCGATCCGAATAAAATCCATCCAATTAACCATCAGGGCACGTTTTTCCAGGTGCCGGGTATTCATCTCTGCGAGCCGTCACCGCAGCGCACGCCGGTGCTTTACCAGGCGGGCGCCTCCAGCCGCGGCAAAGCGTTTGCGGCGGAACATGCTGAATGCGTGTTCGTGGCAGCACCATCGAAAGTACTGCTGAAGAAAACCGTAGCGGATATTCGACGCAGGGCCGCTGAAGCGGGACGCGATCCCCGTTCCATACTGATCTTCAATCTTCAGACGGTGATTGTGGGTGAAACCGACCTGGCGGCGCAGGCGAAATGGCAGGAGTACAAACGCTATGTCAGTTACGAAGGCGCGCTGGCGCTGATTTCGGGCTGGACTGGTATCGATTTCGGGCAGTATCAGCCGGAACAGGTACTGAAGCATCTGCATACCAACGCGATTCAGTCGGCGGTCGAAACCTTCTCCACGGCCGATCCCAACCGTCAGTGGACGGTGCAGGGCCTGGCCGACTGGGTGGGCATCGGCGGATTTGGTCCGCTGCTGGTGGGCAGTGCGGAAACCGTAGCCGATGAGTTGCAGAGCTGGGTTGAAGAGACCGACGTTGACGGGTTTAACCTTGCCTACGCCGTGACGCATGAAACCTTTACCGACGTGGTGGAACTGCTGGTGCCGGAACTGCAAAAACGCGGCGTCTACAAGCAGGGTTATCAGCCTGGTACGCTGCGTGAGAAGTTGTTCGGGCAGGGACCGCGACTGGCATTGCCGCATCCGGGAGCCGGATATCGCCATAACGCTGACGCAGAAACTCGGGTAAATAGCACTGAAATATCAGGATGAAATCTTCCGTTTAATAGTCTCAGTTATCGCTTTACGGATTTATTAACGGCTGAAGAAGCGCACCGGTTTCAGGTCAGTAAAAGAGAAATACTTTAATCCGTACCGGATGAATCCAGCAATTCATCCGGCTTCTGTCGTGGCCGGTTTTTCTTATTAACTTATTGAATATATTGAAATAGTTATCATTATTTGTTGGTTGTTAACTGTGCCGTAAATGCCTATAAAACCCTCGTTACCTGCTGAATATAATAACGAGGATACGATGAGTACATTAGAGATTGACAACACCCTGACCGCCCCGCCGCCACACTCCACGCCGGTTCGTTCGGTGAGTGATGTGGCCCGGCTGATCAACAGTCATACTGAGAAAAACAGCTACGCCCGCTGGATTGTTTTCCTGGCGCTGGGCGGTGTGTTCCTGGATGCCTATGATCTCACCACGCTCTCCTATGGTATTGATGATGTGGTGAAAGAGTTCGGCTTAACTCCGGTGCTGACCGGACTGGTGACCTCTTCGATTATGATTGGCACCATCGTGGGTAATCTGGTCGGCGGCTGGCTGACCGATAAATATGGCCGCTACTCGGTGTTTATGGCGGACATGCTGTTCTTTGTTGTTTCAGCCATTGCTGCGGGCCTGGCACCTAATGTCTGGGTGTTGATTGGGGCCCGCTTTCTGATGGGAATCGGGGTAGGGATCGATCTGCCGGTTGCCATGGCCTATCTGGCGGAGTTCTCTAAGTTCTCCGGCAAGGGAAACAAAGCTTCGCGTCTCGCGGCCTGGTGCCCGATGTGGTACGCCGCGTCGTCTGCCTGTTTCTTTATTATTTTTGCGCTCTATTTCCTGCTGCCAGCCGAACACATCGACTGGTTATGGCGCGCGTCGCTGCTGTTTGGCGCGGTACCGGCCCTGCTGATTATTGCGGTGCGCAGTAAGTTTATGAATGAGTCACCGCTTTGGGCGGCGAATCAGGGTGACCTGAGCGGTGCCGTGCGGATCCTGCGAGACTCGTACGGCATTATTGCGCATGAGGAGCATCCTGTTAAAACCGTTGCTGTGCAAGCGGCACCGAAAGTGAGTTTCCGTGTCCTGTTTCAGAAGCCTTACCTTGAACGCACCATCGTCAGCGCGGTGATGAACGTGTGTATCGCATTTGAGTACACCGCCATCGCATTCTTCCTGCCCTCTATTCTTGCGCAGTTTCTGGGCGCTGGCGTGTTCGAAACCATCTCGGCCTCGCTGGGTCTGAATGCACTGTTTGCCTTTACTGGCGGTCTGCTGGGGATGCGTCTGGCATGGAAGTTTCCCTCCCGCCATGTGGCGATTGCGGGTTTTGCGCTGCAGTTTATCGCCCTGATCTCGCTGGCGCTGATCGGTCATCCGCAGGCGACTATCGGCGTGGTATTTGCCGTACTGATGCTGGGACTCTGGCTCTTCGCCGAAGGATTTGGACCTGGCGCGCAGTTGATGATCTATCCGGCACTCTCCTATCCAACCCACATTCGCGCAACCGGCGTCGGCTTCAGTCGCTCGCTCTCCGGCATTGGAAGTGCGCTTGCGTTGTTCATTCTGCCGATTCTGCAGGCCAGTTACGGCACCAATATGTTCTGGATCGTCTCTCTTGCGGCCCTTATTCCGATTATCTTCCTGTTGATTATCCGGTTTGAACCGACTCAACAGGACATCGATGAACATCCCGAATCAGGAGAAGATCATGTCTGAATTAAGTCGCACTGAGTTTGCTGCACTGTCTGCCCACTTCCGGCCGCTGTTTGCCCGCATCGCTGAGGATGCCGCCGCGCGTGAAGTCGATCGCACTCTGCTGCATGAGCCGATCCGCTGGCTGAAAGAGGCGAGATTCGGCACCCTGCGTATTCCCAAAGAGGAAGGCGGTTTTGGCGCCTCGCTGCCGCAGCTTTTTTCCCTGCTGACCGCGCTGGCTGAGGCGGACTCAAATCTGCCACAGGCGCTGCGCGCGCACTTCGCTTTTATTGAGGATCGCCTGAACCAGCCAGAGAGTGAAGAGCGGCGGCGCTGGTTCCGCCGTTTCGTGGATGGCGAGCTGGTGGGCAGCGGCTGGAGCGAAATCGGTACGGTTAAGCTGGGTGAGGTCAACACCCAGGTATCACCGGCAGAGGGAGAGTGGCAGATCAGCGGTGAGAAGTTTTACAGCACCGGCACGCTCTATGCCGACTGGATCGATGTCTATGCAAAACGCACCGATAATGGCCGCGACGTGATTGCCCTGGTGAATACTCACCAGAAAAAAGTGGAACGCGAGGATGACTGGGATGGCTTCGGGCAGCGGCTGACCGGTAGCGGTACTACGCGCTTTAAACATGCCCGCGTGGAGCAGCCGCACGTTTATGATTTCAGTGAGCGCTTCCGCTATCAGACTGCATTTTATCAGCATGTGTTATTAGCGACGCTGGCGGGTATAGGTCGGGCAGTAGTGCGCGATGCATCACAGGGTGTGGCGCAGCGCAAACGGGTCTACAGCCACGGCAATGCGCCTCAGGTGAAGCAGGATGTGCAGGTGCTGCAGGTAGTCGGGCAAATCAGCAGCTGGATATGGGCAGTCGAAGCCGCCGTTGATCGCGCGACCCACTCATTGCAACGGGCGTATGAACTGCAACTGAACGGTGCGGCTGAAGCAGAGCTTCACGCGGCGAACGTGGACGCAGAAGTGGAGTCCGCCCGGGCGCAGGTGGTTGCGGTTGAGTTAGTCACACGTGCCGCCACGGAGTTCTTTAATGCGCTTGGCGCGTCCGATACCCGCGTCAGCAAGGCGCTGGATCGTCACTGGCGCAACGCGCGGACGGTGTCATCGCATAACCCGGTAATCTACAAAATCCGCAATGTGGGCGACTGGGAGGTAAACGGCAATGACCCGACATTTATCTGGCAGATCGGCAATGGCGATTAAGCATATTGAGGGAGAATGAAATTACGTCAGAAAATAAAAATCCGACAGGAATAAGCGCCTTTATTCAAAAATTCTGCCGCGCCTGAATGTAAAAAACCAGCTTCGTAATGCGAAGCTGGTTTTTATCCTGCCATACTAGTTTTAAGGCTGGCTTACAGGTTCTGGCATGGCTGAAGAGTGGTGAGTGGAAATTTTCCAGCCCTTACCATCCCAGACATAGGTGAAGGTATAACGTGCTGTGACGTGCGAATTATCTTTGAAGGTGAAAGTATAAACGCCGGTATCAATCGCTTTATTACAGCCAATTCGAATAGTGCGGGAATCGATTTTACCGCTCGGGCCTTTTTTCAGGAAGTCATTGAAGTAATCAATGCGTTCCTGATCGGTCAGACGTACCTGATTTGAAATTGTTGGCAGTAAGACGGCATCGCTGACATATAACTCAGAGACTTTTGTCGCATCGCCGGTTGCCAGAGAGTTATTCCAGGTATTAAACAGGCTGGCGACATCCTGTTCAGATGCTTTAACACAGGTCACAGGCTGTTGAGCCAGCGTAATAGCCGGTGCACATGACAGGCCTAAAAGGCACAGCGACAATAAAGTTTTTTTCATGAGATATCCTCTTTTTACCCTGGTGATGACAGCGTTCTGTGACTTAACTCAGGCGCAGTCATAAAAAATTTTAATAACGCATCAGGAAGAAATTCCCGTTGCTTTGCCAGACGTTAATTTTCGACGATAAATTAATTATCAGTCTTATTTGATGAATAATCTGGCATAAAACATCAAGGTTGCTTTTCATTTTCAGGCTGAAAGATAGCGGATAGCCGCTATTGACGGGTATTTAAATCTTTGCGAAGCCCATATTTAGTTTTTTATTCTGGCTTTAGATGCAGGCATGCCTCTGAATAGCGTGAATGATATGTATTAACAGGATGATTACAGAGATGGCATTGTGATGTTCCGTTGCGAAAATTTAGCAAATGAGGTGCTCTCGAACGTGTTTTCTAAACAGAAATTTCATTTGGGAGCATTTAATTATCTATAAATTAAATTCGCTGATTATATAATGAAGTTTTTAATCTTCAGTACTCTGTTAATTGCAGTTCACGCTTTTGATTTTCGTCATACTCGACGTCTGGAAATGCTGACTTAATTAAAGTTCTGTTTATCAGCTTACGATTTCACTAAATCGTTATTCAGACTTCCCTTCTTTTATTCACCTTATATATTACCAGCAAAAGTCGTTTCGTTATCAACACCTCCAGGGTTGATGTCCCGGTTGTCTCCCCGCCCTACCCATTTGAGTCTGTCCATCAGATCAAAGCCTGGCTGGATCCAGTACAGGATCTTAACTTCGTATAATTGTTCTTATACGAAGTCATGACACAGTCAGGCTTCCGGGTTAAGATGGGTAGCAGAAAAGTCTGTCCTGAAAATGGCAACGCTACGTAAATTCTGCCCGGTTATCCCCCTGCTGAGTTCTCAGAATTCACGTAGCGCGATCAAGGCTGTGTTTGGTTTATAAGTGAGCAAATATGAGCGAGTTAGTCCCGATCACCCATTTGACGGCGAACCGGAACAACGACGACATCACCGAACGGCTCAGGCAGTTCGTCCAGGATAAAGAGGCTTTTTCACCAAACACCTGGCGACAGCTGCTGAGTGTCATGCGGATCTGCAATCGATGGTCGGAAGATAACCAGCGTAGCTTCCTGCCGATGAGCGCCGATGATTTACGCGACTATCTCTCTTTTCTGGCTGAAAGCGGCCGGGCCTCTTCGACCGTTACTTCACACGCGGCGCTCATCTCGATGTTACACCGTAACGCCGGGCTGTCGGTGCCCAACGTCTCTCCGCTTGTTTTTCGTACCATGAAGAAGATAAATCGCGTTGCTGTAATGAACGGTGAGCGTGCTGGCCAGGCCGTGCCCTTCAGGCTCACTGATCTGCTGGCACTGGATGAAGAATGGTCAGGTTCAGATAACCTGCAGGCGCTGCGCGACCTGGCTTTTTTGCATGTCGCCTATGCCACACTGCTCCGTATCAGTGAACTGTCGAGATTGCGGGTGCGTGACGTAATGCGCGCCGGTGACGGTCGCATCATTCTGGATGTGGCCTGGACAAAAACGGTTGTGCAGACGGGTGGATTGATTAAGGCGCTCAGCGCCCGTTCAACCCAGCGCCTTGAAGAGTGGATCGAAGCCTCCGGGCTCTCCAGCCAGCCGGATGCGTACCTGTTTAGTGCCGTGCACCGCTCTGGTCGGGCATTGATTGCCGAAAAGCCGATGAGCACCCGGGCGCTGGAACAGATCTTTAGCCGTGCCTGGCTCGTCGCTGGAAAATCCGGCGCAGTGAAGGCTAATAAAAATCGCTACACTGGCTGGAGTGGCCATAGTGCCAGGGTCGGCGCAGCTCAGGATATGGCCGATAAAGGCTATCCGATTGCCCGTATCATGCAGGAAGGCACCTGGAAAAAGCCGGAAACGCTAATGCGCTACATCCGGCATGTCGATGCACACAAAGGCGCAATGGTCGAGTTCATGGAGCAACACGCTGACTCCGATTTTCCCGACTAATGGACTCACAAAAAGGTCACTCATAGGTCTTTCAGGTTGAAGTTATCCACAGAAAAAGTGGACAGCCTGTGTGTAAGCCGGTACTGAATAGAGGCCTGTCAGGCGTTAGATGGGTTCATCCAGCTGATTTCATTGATTTCTTCTTACTGCCATATAGCCTGCAGCGACTCTGTAAAGAAAAGACCCTGCACGGCCAGCTTCAATCCTTCTTTTGGCCGTTCTGACTTCACCAGCGAGGGTGACTTCAGCTTGCAGGCTTGTGAGAAAGGCCGGGGTTAAGCGGCCTTCTCCATTCTTAATGACGTGATTTCATCCTGGATATCACTTCATTTTGTTTCCCATCACATAAGTGTGAGCAACGGTACGATCGTCACCTAGCATCTCAATGCCAAACAGTGTTTCTTCAATGGTTTTGGACTCTTTATTGCGTCCGGCAAGGACCTGCCCGGCCAGAGGATCGAGTACAACAAAGTCAGCTTCTTTGCCAGGCGCTAAGCTGCCTATTTTATCCTGCAGCGACAGCACGGTTGTGCCGCCCAGCGTAGCAAGATAGAGGTTTTCCATCGGTGTCACTGAGTGGACGTCATCGGGCTTATCGGTGAATGCCTTGCGCATCTGCGTCACTTTGTAGGCTTCATCCATAGTCTGAAGGATGGACAGGCTGGTGCCCGCGCCGACATCTGTGCCTAAGCCAACCGGGATGTTGTACTGATGGGCTTTATCCAGATTAAACAATCCGCTACCGAGAAACAGATTCGACGTCGGGCAAAAAGCGATGTTGGCACCTTTCTCTGACAACACTTTGTAGTCGGTCTCATCAAGATGGATGGAGTGCGCGAAAATGGATTTCTTTGTGACCAGTCCGCTTTTGTCATACACGTCCAGATAGCTGCGGCTTTTCGGGAACAGCTCTTTAACCCAGGCGACTTCCTGATTGTTTTCCGCCAGATGGGTGTGCAGATAAACATCCGGGAATTCTTTAAGCAATTTCCCTGCGATATTGAGCTCCTCCTCAGTCGAGGTAGGCGCAAAACGTGGCGTAACCGCATAATCCAGCCGGCCTCTATGCTGCCATTTTTCAATCAGCGCTTTACTATCTTCATACGCAGATTGCGGGGTATCCAGTAATTCAGCGGGCGCGTTTCGATCCATTAGTACCTTACCGCTGATCATGCGCATATTGCGTTTTAACGCCTGTTCAAAAAATGCATCAACCGAAACGGGCGAGCTGGTTGCAAAAACCAGTGCGGTCGTTGTGCCATTTTTCACCAGCTGATCGAGGAAGACCGAGGCTTCCTGTGACGCATAGGGATGATTGCTGTATTTTATTTCGGTTGGGAAGGTGTAGGTATTTAACCAGCCGATAAGCTGCTCACCATATTCACTGATCATGGTGATCTGAGGGTAATGAACATGAGTGTCTACAAATCCAGGGGTGATAACTTTTCCACTGTAATCAATCATGATATCGACAGGCTGGTCTTTCAGTGTCGAAAAATCCCCTGACTTTACAATATAGCCATCTTTAACAATGAGATAGCCGTCTTTGTAATGAACTACTGCGTCTTTTTCTTTCGCTGGGTCGGCGTTAAAATAGACTATTTCCGCCCGATATCCCACCGTTTCCGCTGCGGCACCAAAAGAGAAAAGACAAAGCAAAGCGATAAGTTTGATCTTCATTTACGGCTCCTTCATATAATGAAAAATATCCTTTTATCAGGACGCGAATGATAGGGGATAAACAAGTCAACAGAGAGACTAAAAATGCGATGAATTTTGCGGCCTGAATGAGTTTTAATAGATTGAAGACTTCAACAAATAAAGTGATAAAGATTATGTAATTGATTGGGGCAAGTGTTATTGATTATTTCAGACTGCTTATCTGAATTAGAAATTTCTGGGTTGTTCATATCAGAGCATTAACATCTGAAGTTAAATTACAGATAAATATTCAGCGCCTGGCTACTACGTTAATAGCCAGCAGGCGCTGACTCCCGATTGCCTTCGTTTGCCGGTATCACTGCAACGTGACGTATCTGCCATCCGCTGCGGCGCTGAAAAGCCGCAGCGGATAGCGTGAATGATATTGGTATTTTACTGCGCAAAACCTTTCTGTTTATCACAACCGCCGTGGCAGCCGTGACAAACCCCTTTTTCTTCCCGGAGCATGACCGGTATTGCCTGCACCCGGTTTCCCGCTTTGCGCAACGCCAGCAGAATGATGACGTTCAGCGCCAGCACGCTGATCATGCAGGTCGAGCTGAATCCAGGATGCTCCGCAAAGGTAACGGTTTGATAAAACAGCGTGGCCGTGGTGTAGGCGATGTTCAGACCCCAGAAGAATGAGAACATCATCCATTTTTTACCGGCTTCGCGCGCAATCGCGCCCATCACAGAGACACAGGGAACATAGAGCAGGACAAAGATTAAGTAGCTGTAAGCGGCAAAGCCGCTGCCAAATTTGGCTGACATCACGCCGATTGAACCTGTTGCCATCTCTCCATCGCCTTTGCTGGCTTCAATCGGATTGGCCAGCGCATCCATTCTGAAAGCTGCAGTTAACCCCGCCCAGGTCTCCGTCAGCGCCTCTTTCAGTTCACCTGGCAGATTAAAGGATTGTGGATCGAACGAACGGCTCTGGATTGCCTCCGTGGTGTAAAGGCTGTTGAGCGTGCCGACCACGACCTCTTTCGCCATGATGCCGCTAACCAGCCCCACTGTGGCCTGCCAGTTATCCTGAGTGACCCCAATCGGCAACAGCACAGGTGTAATCGCTTTGCTGGTCGCCGCCAGCGCTGAGTGGTTAATGTCATCAACCAGCTGGCCATTAAATGTAAAGCTGCTCAGGATGCCTATCAGCATGCTCACCAGGATGATCACCTGTCCGGCTCGCACTACAAACATTTTCAGCCGTTGCCAGGTCTGTAACAGCAGGCTTTTGAGATGAGGCCGGTGATAGACCGGCAACTCCATGATAAACGGCGAAGATTCTCCGCCCAGCAGGGTATGTTTGAGCACCAGCCCGGTCACAATCGCCACCACAATGCCCAGCAGATAGAGTGAGAAAACCAGACTGGAACTGTGAGCGTTGAAGAAGGCAGCGGCGAAAACCGCAAAGATTGCCAGCCGCGCGCCACATGACATGAAAGGCGCTATCAGCACCGTCAAAAGACGTTCACGCGGCGTGTCCAGCGTCCGCGTCCCCATTACCGAGGGTACATTACAGCCAAAGCCGACAATCAGCGGTACAAAGGATTTCCCCGGCAGGCCCAGCGACTGCATCAGCCGATCGATCACAAAGGCGGCACGCGCCATATAGCCCGAATCTTCCAGGAAAGAGAGGAACAGGAACATCAGGCCAATCTGCGGAATGATCGGCAGCACGGTATTGATCCCGGCACCGATACCCTGCGCCAGAAAAACGGTCAGCCAGGCCGGGAAGTGGCAGACATAACCCAGCCATTGCACGCCATGAATGAATATTGCCACCGAACCACTGTCGAACAGGGGCTGAAGTGCGGCACCGATGTTAATTGAAAGGACAAACATCACATACATCACGGCCAGGAATATCGGAATGCCCAGCCAGCGATTCAGTACGATATTATCGATCTGGCGGGTGAGACCGGCAGGTAATGCCTGATGAATATTACTGACGGCCGCGCAAATCGTGTTGATGGCACGATAGCGATAATCAGCAATCTGAACGCCAGTATCGCCGCCCGCCTGCTGGATAATCTCAGGTAAACGCGGAAGCAGATCCGGACAAAGCTTCTGGCTGTTGATATCGCCTTCCAGCAACTGTAATGCAAGCCAGTAGCGTTTTTGTGGAGCAATCGTCGCAGGCATCTGCAGGTCGAGTTGCTCAATGGCTGTTTCAACCGCCGCCGGGTAACGCACCCGTTCCGGTGCGCAGTAAACATGTGGCTGGTCAATCAGGGTTTTAAGCTGAGCAATGCCGTCACCTTTGGTGGAGGTCAGTGAAACAACCGGACATCCCAGACGCGCTGATAGCGCTGCAACATCAATCGTAATGTTATGGCTGGCGGCGATATCCTGCATGTTAAGAGCGACGATGCAGGGCACGCCCAGTTCCAGCAGCTGGAAGGTCAGGAACAGGTTACTTTCCAGACTGGAGGCATCGACGACATTAATCACCACATCGGCGTGATCCTGATAAAGATAGTGGCAGGCGATGCTCTCATCGATGGAGCTTTCGGCGGATAGCGTGGTCAGCGAACGCGTGCCGGGCAGATCGATGAGACGGACATCTGACTGCGCGGTAAAAAATTGCCCTTCTTTGCGCTCAACCGTGACGCCCGCCCAGTTACCCACCCGCTGGCGGGCCCCCGTCAGCTGATTAAACAGCGTGGTTTTGCCGGTGTTGGGATTGCCAATCAGCCCGATGGTTATCTTTTTCATCAGACGATTTCCTCAAGGATGATATCGGCCAGGTCACGCTGTCTCACCGCCAGGCTGACGCGGCGGGTCCGGATTTGCACCGGGTCACCCATTGGCGCAACACGAATGATCTCAATAACGGCACCTGGAAGCATGCCCATTGTCAGTAATTTCTGGCGCCAGGCGAAATTTACCGACGGCTGATAGCCTAGAATTCGGTAGGTGCTGCCCATGTTAATTGCCATACCACGCTCTGCCTTTGAGTAAGAAGCACTCATTCTATAAATGATAAGCGTTTCGGTTTTTGATCTGGCATCAGGCAGAGAGTGAAAAAGCGTTCTGATTGGCTTTGGTTTAGGAAACAGAGAACATCTTTCTGTAACCTGGTTGTTTGCGGAAAGGGTTGATACAGGCGATTTTCGTGAGGTCTCTCATCGTCAGTTTCGGGACTTTGGGGCATCAGCGCCTATAATCCGGGCAGCGCGTTGTTCCGCGAGTGCAGAGGCTATTCGTCCGTTGAGAATGGCAACAAGTCTTACGGCAACGGGATTGTCGTAAGTTGTCCAAAATCCAAAAGGCTTATATGAAACAAATTACTGTTACTGACCTCCAGCAACTCAGCGAGCAGGCTGCGAATTCTCCTCGCTTGCGAGCCAATCGTAATTTACACCCTGAATTGAGCGAGCCGGTGCAGCGGCTGGCCATCGCTATGGAGCCAGGCACCTATGTCCGCCCTCACCGACATCCGCATACTTTTGAATTGCTGACCTCCCTTAGTGGGCGGTTTCTGGTATTACATTTTGATGATAATGGATATGTGACCCAGCGGGTGGTGTTAGGTGAAGAGTATAAGGTGCTGGAGACGGACGCAGGCACCTGGCATGCAGTTTTATCGATGGACAAAGGTGGCGTTATTTTTGAGGTTAAACACGGGGGTTACCAGCCGGTGACTGAACAGGACTCAGCACCATGGGCACCCGCCGAGAATGAGCCAGGAGCTGCGGAGCTAATGGAATGGTACGCACAGGCACAAGTGGGTAAGGGCTTTACCCGATAATTATTGCTTTGCGCTGAGTAGACGGTATCGCGATCGATACCGTTCTGCAGTATTAGTCGGGCAAGAACGTCTTTCTCAATTATTCCCTCTCGCGTAGTCAATCAAATGAATTCCAGACCAAATTGCCATTTGGCGATCGTTTTAATTAAACCCGAAGCGTGACAACCTAAACCTGATTGGTAGAATAAAAAGGGAGTTATTTATCAATGTAGTTAAAATGTAAAGGGAGTTAAAATGCGTCAATTAAATGTTGTGGAACTGACTGCTGTTACCGGTGCTGATATTGGCTATGCCGAGCTTCTGGGAATGTGGAATGATGCAGGGTTAAATTCTGATGTTTGTTTCAATTATGACCGTGCCGCCAAAGGTATCAATGCCATTGGTTTAGCCACTGCAACTGAAAATAAAGGCTGGAACAATTCTGCGATTGGCGAAGCGGGATGGACCCTTAACAATGCCGGTGAGAAAGTGACGTGGTTTAATAATGGCCTGTTTATGGCATTTCAGATCGGGTGAGTTGAAGCTGATTACACGTTGTCAGCTGAGCACTTAGCTGCATAGTCGTGTACCTGGATAAAGGTTTCTGAGGTTCTCAGGAGCCTTTTTACTCGTCCTGATAATGACCACCCGGCTTTAATACTGCGATTGATGACGTCTACATGCATGCTTATCTGTTCATATACGGAAGACACCCCACCACATCCTTTGAGTATAGCAAACAGCAATTCATTTAGTTACATCATTCAATTGCCGATTGAACGACTGTTACGGCCCTTCGGGCCGTGCGGGGCGGCTAGTCAATGAGCACTCGGATTTTCAGAATGGCTCCGTTTGGGGTTAGCCAGAGAGGGGCTGGATTCGGCATTGTTTCTGCCGGGGTGTTAAGTAACATTAATAGGGTGTTGTAACTAATTAAACGGCGCATCAACCTCTATTCATGAGTCCTTACTTTATACGTGCGCGCTTATCGGCCATGTTTGCTGTAAAAATGATGGTTACCAGACAGAAGGCAGCGGCCAGGCTGACTCATCAGGATCGCTACCCTCTGTCTGTCATTGCTGACGCTGGTTACCTCAGAACGCGAACCGTTTTCACATCGATTTCGACGCTGTTCCAGTCTTTATCAACTTCACCCTCGATACGGACTTTGTCAGTAGGTGATAACGTTTGCCCCATCCAGCGCTTATCGTCAATATCGACATTGATCGTGCCGGTGGCGTCTTTGAACTCATACAATTCGTGGCCAACCTGTCTGATGATATTACCCTCCAGCACTACCCATGAATCATCACGCTGCGTTTTGACCTGGGCTACTGAGGCCACACCAGGAGTCGGTCCTTTAAATCCACCCTGCGAATAGCCCTGCCCTTCTGCTGAAACAAAACCTTCCTGCTGAGCTGAAACACCAAAACTCATACCTGCGAATAAAACCGCTAAAAGAACCTTTTTCATATTTTTATCTCCGTTAAAGTGTGAGCCAAACTTACAACGAATATCTTAACGGAATCTTAAAAGCCATGATTGGCGATGAGTGTTTTGTCTTTCCTTTACCGGGAACACAGTGCCTGAATAAATCACCAAAAGACAATCATTGTTAAAATTATTGCTAACACTCGTTTTTGACAACAATGTAATCACATACTGTTCATCAGGCATTATGAAATATAATATTAAAACTCACATGATAAAGCAGACAAATAGAAATATCGTTATTGAGCACGAATGAATAAAGTAAACTGTGAGTGTAGCGCTATTATTTTTCGGCATAGATACATCCCAGTATTACTTCACTTATTCGGCATCTCAACATTACTCTTTGAAAGATATTGTATGACTTATAACCACTCAACCGGGTGGTTTTTTTTCGTCCATTTTTCGAGGTTGTCGCTTTTATGCGCAGTATTTAATCGATGTGAAAGCACACGATCGATGACTGCTTAAACTCCCATGGTTAACCAGAGAGTTCAAAAAAAGAGCCACTCAGATGAGTGGCTAAAATTAGGGTTAATTTGCACACTAATAATATTCTTTAATGACATTTAGTAAATAGAATATCCGTTCTTTTCATTAAGTTTTTCTGTTTTGAAGAGTTAACAGAGCACTTTCATCTGACTTAATTAGCGGTTCGTTTAATATTTAACAGACTTACATCCTAAAACTATTTATTCAGTTACGTCATGCCCGGTCAATCATGACTATAGAAATGTAACGACATCCTTTAATCCCAGGATTTTTATGGCGGTCTTTTCCTGGTAATAACCTGGTATTACAACAGCTGTAAAGGATGGGGAGGAATGTCTGAACTTTGAAAGATGGCCGCTTTGAGTTAAACGCCAAACCCCAGCAGAGAAGGCTCACCAGCGTGAGCCCCGGAAAAGCTCTAATTAAGGCGATCAGCATCGTCCTGAGCCTGTTTCAAATCGATTTTCGCTGACTCAAGCTTCAGTTTTTTCTCTTCAACTTTATGCGTTTTCTTCATGATTTTTTCCGCACGTCCATCAGCTCTGGCTTCTGCCAGCTCCTGCCCGGCTTCCTGAAGCTCAAGCTCCGCTTTTTTAACCTTCATTTCGCGTTTGCTGACATCATGAGAGGCACGCGATGCCTGACGCTCATCAGTGCAGTAAGTCTGAATTTTGTCACGGGCAATATTGAGCCGTGCAATTTCTGCACTATTCCCATGAATTTTGGCCATTTCAGTTTTAGCTGAAATATCAGCCAACTGGTCTTTACAGGAATCTGTCGCAGCAATCCCTGTCAGAGGGGACGAGATAAAAATCAAAGCGATAATTGTCTTTTTCATAGCTATATTAAATCCTTGTTAAAATAGACTAATCAGAATAATACTGCCGAATGAATATAGCCAAACGAGTCAGTGCTACAAGAGATAAATTGAAACATGAAATTATCTTTTCATGCGGGAACTGTTGTTAAATTTAAGTTTTAACGGTCAGTACTCACACGCTGAAAATTTCAGGATCTCGTATAAATCTGCGGAACACTCCTGAGCAGTATACTAAATTGATCCAGGTCATTTTTTACTGGATTAAGACTCTGACTGCCCGATTGTTATCATGTCGTTTAACATTCTCAACTAATAATGCCGCATCTTCTTAAAGAGTAACGACAGGAAAGTAAAATGACATCTTTGAATTCTGGCAAGAAACTTGTCTTCGCTATTGCGATGATGGCTTCGGTTATGTCCATTACCGCCTGCGCAAGCAATTATGTGATCTCTACTAATGACGGGCACATAATCACTACCCATGGCAAACCCGCCAGAGATAAAGAAACAGGGATGATTTCTTATAAAGATTCGGACGGAAACATGCATCAGTTGCAGCAGCACGATGTTAAAGAAATTGTGCAAAAGTAAATCGCCTTAAGCTCGAGCGTATTTACCGCCCTGAAAATTTTATCCTGTGGAACACTGAACAATGAAAAAGACTGTCATCTGCCTTGGCTTGCTGCTTTGCGCTTCTTCGTCTGCAATGGCGATTGGCCTGAATGTGGAACAAGGGAAAAACACCTCTGTGGTAGACGCAGAAATTGGCCGTTCATCCAGCGGAATTTATCTGGATAGCCAGTGGATCAAAAATACGGCTGATGGTGTTCAGATTGGCCAGGCCGGTACCGGTTATAACCTGGAAATCGGTCCGGTCATGCTGACGGCTGGCGTTAAAGCCACCTACATCGGCGGCAAAAAAGGCGATAACGGCGTCGCATTTCCTGTCGGCGGCGGTGTGAAAATCAATCTGCCTGCCAATTTTGCGATTTATGGTGAGGGATATTCCGCTCCGGAACAGCTGACCAACAGCGTTAAGAATTTCGTGGAAGCCAACGCCGGCGTCAGCTGGTCACCCGTGGGACCACTGATCGTAAAAGTGGGCTATCGCTATGCGGGTGTTGATGGCAAAGATGGACGTCCGGGCCATACCCTGATTGATGGTCCCTATATTGGCGGCGGTCTGACGTTTTAATGTCGGATAATTTTGTACGTTGAGGATACCCTGAAGGTTCACCGATCGGTTTCCTCACTCAATTTCTCATTTCTATGCAAACAGGGATCACTGAGAAGCAGATTATGAAACCTCTTGTGCTGGTGTTAGTTACTCTCTGTCTGACCGGATGCGTCCAGTATAAATGGGTCAAACCCGATGCGACTGAGCAGCAGGAAACCGTGGCGGAAACAGCCTGTCAGGCTCAGGCTCTGCGGGATTTACCGCCTGACAATGTCGTGAGTGGTAAATACATCTCGAAAGACAGTAAAGATAAAACCACCGATACCGATTACTCCACTAGTGATGCCAATGAAAGTCAGCGAGAGATCCTGGTGAAAGATTGTATGTTCAAAAAAGGCTGGCAACAGATTGAGGTTCAGGAATAGCCATATCGTCCTGCCAGAGGCCAGGTTAACCCTGGCCCGCTCCGATGAGATCAGGAGTGACGTTCAGATTTTATATCTGCCTCATCTTTTTGCTGGTCAGCACGATTTCGCCGGCAGCGCTCAGAGCAATACATCACTTCTTCCCAGCACCTTTCCCACTTTTTTCGCCATGACATCGGTTTGTTACACGTTTTACAGTAGCGAACCGGTAATGACTTTTTATTGCCTTTAAACACGTCTGTCCCTCCAGCGGAACGCTTTAAAGCTGATGATTGCGTATCTCTAAGAGAGTGTAGTCCAGAGCCGGTCCAGATAAGCGATGGCGATGGCGATGGCGATGGATTCAGAGTTAGCAAGCCGCTTTTTGACGAAGCTTCGTATTATCTGTTTGGTTAGCAGCTCTGCCATTTGATCTGACATTGCACATTAAAATCTCAGTCACATGGATTTTTAACACATCAGTGCGATATTGCGCCGGTTAACGAAATGCGCGACCTATAACATCGCCGTAATATCCTGGCAGATTATTGTTTTGCCTCTTCTTCCATCTGTCAGGTCACGAGCTGGCGCGGGGTGTGATCAATAAACTGATTCAGTAATGCTGATGAGTGAGTATTGAAGGCCATGGAGAACGCAACGATTTACAACGTGATCATCGCACAAAGCAATAATGAGCAGCGAAGATGTGGCTCAGGATTCACTCGTCAACTGGGAGCATCTTTAAACCTTTACAGAGGCTAAGAGAAAGTTATTGCTCTTCTGAGTCATCGATTTTCAATCTGAAAGGTCAGTCACGATTCTGGCGGTCTGGTATCCATTTATTTGACTGCGCGTTTCTGCAGATAATTTATACCAGCCAGTAGCCGATCGTCACAGTGGCTCTCTTAAGCAGGCCAGTTAAATCACCTGTAAAACAACTTACTATCATAAGGTTACAGATATCCTTATTAAAAAAGTGGGCTAATGATTATTCATTCGTAATTTTCTGGTTGTTTTTTACGTCGCTATTCCGATGATCCTCATGGTCTTATCGGTTTTCATCGGGCTGAAGTGTGCAGACGTCATTAACTCTCAGAACAAGCTGAGTATCGGATTAGCGAAGCGAGTCGACGGAAAAATTGGCGTGAAAGCAGAGTTAATCCATAACGTGACTAAATTATCCCGCGTCCCAGATGGCGCGCCTTTTTGCCATTTTGAGCGAAGAGCGTAAAAAAAAGAGTAAATTTACTTTTGTTTAAGGGTCATACGTTAATTACAGTTTAAACTCTCATAAAAAGCGATTAATATGATAACGTTGAACTATCGGTTCTGTATTTTGATTCTTCGAAGGCAAGCATCCTAAAAAAGCAGGTCTGACGAAAAGCATCAGCGTGAACCCGCTCTGTATTTTATTATCTGAACATGACTATGGTGACTTTGATGAGTGACACTCTCAACAGCTTGAATAATATCCGTACCCTTCGCGCAAACGCTCGCGAGCTTGACCTTGCTGCCCTGGAAGAAATGCTGGAAAAACTGTCGGTTGTAGTCAGCGAGCGACGTGAAGAAGCGCAGGCTTCTGAAGCAGCTAACCGTGAGAAAGCGGAGAAACTGGCTAAATACCGTGAATTACTGTTGCAGGAAGGTATCGATCCTAACGAACTGTTAAATGGTATGCCGACTGCGCCAGCAGAGAAGAAAAAACGTGCGCCACGTCCGGCTAAATATCAGTACACCGACGAAAATGGCGAAGTTAAGCAGTGGACTGGCCAGGGTCGTACCCCATCCGCTATTAAATCTGCCATTGATGCAGGTAAATCGCTGGACGATTTCCTGATTTAATCTTAAATGAGAAACCGCCTGACCAGGTCAGGCGGTTTTTTCAACATTCCTTAACAGTCACAAACCGTCCAATTACCAGTCACTACTGCTCATGTCGACCTGATAGCATCCCTTCCAGGCTTTGCCCTGACTGAATTTAATAACGGAAGATTTACTCAATTGCGCTCCCGGCAATGGATCTCATTCCATTCCCTAAGCCACTCTATTTATTCAGCGACTGCGCGTTGCGGGCGGTGATAATTTCCAACCCGATCTGCTGCCCATAAGAAAGCTCAAGCGTATTGCCATCTGGATCGGCAAAAAATGCCCAGTAACCCACTGGCGCACCAGATTGCTGTGCATCGCGTCGCAACACGCCTTCAAGCCGTGCAATTGCCACTTTTTCATCTATCTCTTCGCGGCTGGCACAGGCCACGCCGATATGGCCAAACGGGCCAAGCGGCGTATCTTCACTGTTGTCAGATTGCACCAGCACCAGTGCGAAAGGCCGGGTTAAATCTGACAGCCACGCGACTTTTTGTGCTTCCGGAATACCCGGTTCACGCTGGTGGATTACCTGCATCCCGGCATAACGCTGATAGAAATCTACGCTCTTATTTAAATCGCGAACCTGTAAAGCAAGATGAGTAAAACCGGTATCGTTTGACATGGCTGCTCCCTGTTCTGATTGAGCCATCACCATGCCACAGACGTCATTCAGAATTTGATCAGGGATGCTCAGCCGTTACGTTCTTCGCACATCACCTGGTTGCGCCCTGCCCGCTTCGCGCGATACAACGCCTTATCGGCACGTTCTATCAGCGCCTGCTTGCCCTGTTTTGAGTCAGAAGCAAGCCAGACGGCACAGCCTGCACTCAGAGTGACATGCTTTTGCGGCAGTTCCGTGGTGAGATGTGGAATAGCGAGCTGATTAATGGCTGCGATAATGGATTTAGCGAGCTCCAGCGCCGCTGACAGCGGTTGGTCGGGCAGAATGATGGCAAACTCTTCGCCGCCGTACCGGGCCGTAAGTTCGTTTTGACGCCGGGCGGTGTTCTTAAGCACAGTGGCCACTTTTTTCAGGCAGTCATCACCGGCCACATGGCCATATGAATCGTTATAACGTTTAAAATAATCGATATCGAACAAGATTAATGACACTGGCTGGCCGCTCCGCTCAGCGCGCTGCAGGCTTTCACTCAACATATGATCAAAATGACGCCGGTTCGCAACCCCCGTCAGCCCGTCGCTCTGTGCCAGATTTTCCAGTGAGCCATTCGCGGCAGTCAGCTCATCGCGAAGTCGGGTCAGTTCAAGCTGATAACGCAGCGTATGCCGCGCCTGACGCAGCACAAACGCCCCCAGTGACAGAATCACAATCAGCAGCGCCAGGCTCAAAATCAGATCCTGTACCCAACTCTTCAGCCAGTGGTTAAACAGCGCGCGCTTGTCATATCCCGCAGCAACTACCAGTGGATATCGCTGTGAGCGAACGAAGCCGAAAATACGTTTTTTACCATCAAGCGCAGCGGTCCACTGACCGCTGCCTTTATCTGCATGGGCCAGCATCCTGAGGAAAAGCGGACTCACAGAGAGGTTTTTGCCGATGTAACTGTCCGGCATCGGACGGGCGTACAGCACCGTGCTATCTGCCAGCATCAGAACCAGCACATCACCCTCACTGAGTTCGTAATAGCTGTAGAAGCGGCGGAAATAGTCCACTTTGATGGTGGCGAGTAAGACGCCACGAAAGCCCCTGAAGGCATCGTTCACCCGAAGCGTAACCGGGATCACCAGTTCGTGGGTGGTTCGACTGCGAAGCACCGGCCCGACATGCAGATTATTTCGCGGATTGGTGCGATGATAATTAAAATATTCACGATCGGAGTTATCAATGTCAGGCGGTATTCTGCCCATGGATGTCGCTATCCATTTCCCATGCGCATCATAGTAAAACAAGCCGTGAAGTTGCGGCAGACGGCTCTGTAACAGGCGCATCGTCTGACTCAGTGCCTCGCCATCTACACCAGTTGTAGCAATCTGCTTTTGAAGCTCGCGTTGCACTTCTCGTAATGAGAGTTCAGTTTGCAAAAACGTATCATCGGCCTGACGCGACTGTGACAACGACAGATTCACCGCCGTATCTTCTGCTTTATCGACGGTTTCAAGCCAGTCTTCGCGCATCGTCCACAGATTCAAACCAATCACCGCCACGGTGAGCAATACACCAGAGAGAATAATACTTCTCAGCAGCGGCGAAATTTTTGGCGCTGGCCCATCATTTTTGCGGCGAAACTTCATGCCAGTCCTTAACAAAACCTGATGACTGATTTAATCACAGTTAATCAAAAGCCAACATGCAAATCCCACAATCCCGGTTCGATAATGACAATCCGCAATTAACCAGCAGATTTCGCTTAAATCCCCCTCTCAATTGGCTCAATCAGCACCATAAATGCAGAATTAACAGCGAATAAAGCTAAATCAGGACTTCAAATATTGGGCGGGTAAATGTTACCCTTGCCGGCTGAATAATTTGCACTTAATTGATTAACTTGAGTATTTGAGGGATTTGTATGAGTAAGAACCTGAGCAGCCTGAATAATATCCGCACTATTCGTGCCGAGGCGCGCAACATGGATTTGGATCTGCTGGAAGAGTTACGCCAGAAATTAGAAACCGTGGTAAATGAACGCCGCGAAGAGGAAAGCGCGCGGGAAGCAGAAGCCCGTGAAAAAGCGGAAAAACTGGCGTTTTACCAGGAGCTGTTGCTGGAAGAAGGAATCAACCCGGCGGAGCTGGTAAATAACGCTTCTCCTTCGGCCATCGGCACAAAAAAACGCGCGAAGCGTCCGGCGAAATACCGTTACAGCGATGAAAACGGCCAGGTTCGTTACTGGACCGGTCAGGGTCGTACTCCTTCTGCAATTAAAGCGGCGATCGAAAACGGTCAGTCACTGGATGATTTCCTGATTTAATCGCGATATATGTCTGCCGGGATGCTGACCGCCACTGCGCGGCATTATTCCGGCATAATAAAATTCAGGGCGCAGATATTCATCCGGGCCTGACACTTATCCTCCTTTCTCATCACTCACCACCGGCTGGACCACGAAACGTCCGGCGCCACTCGCTGGGAGAAACGCCAAACCGGGATTTAAAACGCTGACGAAAGGAAACCGGCGAATCAAAGCCCGCCTTTTCTGCCACCCCTTCAATACTGATACCGGTTGTTTCCAGTAAAACCTGGCTGCGTTGCAGACGTTCAGCCGTCAGCCACTCTCCCAGTGACATGCCCGTCGCCTTGTGAAAATGACGTGTCAGCGTGCGGCGGCTCATGCTGAGCGTGCGCGCGAGTGAGTCCAGATCCTGCGGCTGATGCAGATTTTCCCGCAGTGATGCCAGCAGCGCATTGATCTTACCGTCACGCGTGTTTTCCGGAACCGGCCGCTCAATGAACTGCGCCTGACCGCCTTCACGGTAAGGCGGCACCACCATGCGTCTGGCAACCCGATTAGCAATGGCGCTGCCATAGTGCTGACGGATGATGTCCAGACAGCAGTCGATACCCGCGGCAGTGCCGGCAGAAGTAATCAGCCGATCGTCACGGGTATATAGGGCATTACTGTCGAGGTGAACCTGCGGAAAGCGCTCGCTGAAGTCACGCTCAAATTCCCAGTGGGTGGCCGCCCGATGCTGGTCGAGGAGACCGGCATAAGCCAGTACGTAAGTGCCCAGACAAAGCCCTACTACTTCCGCACCGCGCTGCCAGGCCGCGACCAGCTTATTAAGCAGCGCCTGCGCCGGTTTTTCAGCCGGATTATGCCAGTAAGGAACGATAATAATGTCTGCCTTATCCAGCGGTTCAGGACCCTGCTCCACCATGATTGACAACCCCAGTTCTGAAATCACCGGGCCAGGTTTCTCGGCGCAGATATCAACATGAAACAAATCCGGCTGTGGCAGAGCCGAGCCGAACAAAATGCAGGGAACGGAAAAATGAAACGGACTAAAACCGGCCGTTGCCAGCACAGCGACTCTCAGAGCAGCCATCTTCTTACCTTATTCTGTGAAAACGTATGATTGAGAATCTACTGCGCAAATGGTCGGGTTTAATGCCATAACGCTCAGAACGTCATTGTTTCACCATCTTCCGGGATCAGCACCTGGTCAGCAATACCCTGTTCCAGCGTGTAAGCACGCAGCTCAGCACGCGTCAGTAAACAGTGGTTGATCGCCTCCATGTGTGAGGAAACCAGCGTCGCTTCCGGCAGGATTTTTAACGTCTGCAACGTATCTTCTTTTCCCATGATAATCGGGCCATAGAGATCGTTGGTGGCATTGCCAGTGTTCATCACCACGACCTGCGGCTGAAAACGTTGCAGCGTTCTGACATAGGGCTTAACCCATACGGTATCGCCAGCAATATAGAGCGTTTTTTCTGATGGATGCGTAAAGACCAGGCCACAGGCATCACCAAGAAGATCGCCCATCACCTTGTCGGCATACAACGCATTGCTGCCGTGCTGACCCTCAGTTTTATAGATCGTCAGGCCGTCAACAAACTGATTCTCATCCTGCAGCACCCGAACGTTTTCAAAGCCCTGCGACCGAATCAGCGCGGCATCAGCTTCGTGCTGGCTGTAGATCATAATCGTCTTCGGCACTACCTGCTGTGCTGCCTCATCCCAGTGATCCCTATGTGTGTGAGTAACAATCACTGCATCGACGTCCAGCAGTGAAGCGACCGGGACAGGCAGCTCAACCATTGGATTGCGCAGGTGGGGACGCGCATTCCCGGCAAAGCCTGGCCAGGCCTCTTTTTCGGCCAGCATGGGATCGATCAGAAATTTTTTGCCTGCATAGTCCAGTACCAGTGTGGCATTACGAATCTGGGTCAGCTTCATTTTAGCTCCGTGAAAAGTCTCATTAACATCAGCCAGATTTACTGGCTACCATGAGGTTCACTTTACGGTAGTCTGCTGCCAGCTCGTGACAGGCTCAGAGGACAGTGTTCGATGAAATCGGGCCAAACTGAGGTAACTCTGGAGTAAATAAGGGTACAAATTCATCATAAATTTGCTGCCCGCAATTTTAAGGTCAGGTAACTTAAAATTGCTAATTAGTAGCTTCCATTAATCGCAAAATGACGCCGGAAGAAGCATTAAGGAGATTGAATGCAACAACCTGAAAAAGGGAATTAAATGCCTCAGTCTATTTTATCTTTCTGAAACAGCTTATGTTTCACTGCACCAAATCAAATCCCGCCAGCTCGACATGGCTCGTATGTCTGGGCATTCAGAGGGAGAGAGCCAGAAAATCGGTGCTGAGTTTGTTCAGAGCTTAGTTATTGAGGCAACTCAGGCCTTAACAGGTATGGTCACCCGGCCCATAGATCCGCAAATGGCGACAAGCAAGCACGGAATTTCTGTGCCAGCACGAAATCACGAGTACCGAGATCCAAATCCATTTCTTTTGCCACGGCAAAACAGATTATGTTAATGCCTTCTCCCGCCTGACGACTGTTTATACCTATGTACCCTATTACTTACCCGGCAATGATCCTGACTGATGGGTCTGTGAAGTGAGATCTCTTTCAGCGGCCAGAGACTTTACGCCACTGCTGACAAATTAAAGACAAAAAAATGCCGCAGCAGGCTGCGGCATGTCATTTCAGATTCGCATCAGAAATCGGCTTTCAGTACCACACGGTAATTGGCTTTACCGGCGCGGACGTGATCCAGCGCTTTATTGATGTCTGACATCGGGAAGAACTCAACCTGTGGGGCGATATCCGCACGGGAAGCGAGACGCAGCAGCGAGCGCAGCTGGCCTGGTGAGCCGGTGGATGAACCGGTTACCGCTTTGTCGCCCAGAATCAGATCAAATGCACTCACTTCAATCGGCTTCATCACTGCACCCACGGTGTGGAATTTACCCTGAGGAGCCAGCGCCGCGAAATAAGGTTTCCAGTCCAGATCGACTGCCACAGTGCTCAGGATCAGATCAAAACGACCCGCCTGTTTCTTCAGAGCTTCAGGATCGCGGCTGTTAACCACTTCATCCGCACCCATATCCAGGATCGACTGCTTCTTATCCGGGGTTGAGCTGAACGCCACGACTTCCGCACCCATCGCGTGCAGGATTTTGATCGCGATGTGACCCAGACCGCCGATACCAATCACACCCACACGGCTGGTCGCCGTGATGTTGCTCATCAGCAGTGGTTTAAATACGGTGATACCCCCGCACAGCAGCGGACCGGCGCTGGCCACATCCAGTTTCTCCGGCAGCGGGATAACCCACTGCCAGTCGGCGCGCAGCTTCTCGGCAAAACCACCTTTATTCATGATGGTCGGGATGCTGCCCTGCTGGCAGTTAACCTGCTCACCGTTGATACAGGCATCGCAGTGCTGACAGCTTTTGGCTGTCCAGCCGATACCTACATGCTGGCCGACTGAGAGGCCTTTGTTCTTAGCCGCTTCGCCCAGGGCGGAGACCCGGCCAATCACTTCATGTCCTGCAATCACCGGGAACTGAGAGATGCCCCATTCGTTGTCGATCATCGACAGGTCTGAGTGGCAGACGCCACAATATTCAACCTGGACTTCGACTTCTTCGGCTGCCAGTTCGGCGGCATCGTACTCATAGAGTTCAAGGGCCTGGCCAGCCTGCATGGCTGCATAACTTTTAATTTTCATTCATACCTCTGCGTGATTAATCACGGACAAGTGTAACAACTGAAAGCCGGCCTTGCCTGGCCGTTGCGCTTACACCGCACTTTTTTGTCTTTTATTCAGATAATTCAGCCTTTAACCTGCGCACCAGAAAGAGTTTGTAACACCTTGAGCTGTGCGACGGCTTCCTGCATGGCGTCCATTCCCTGCGTCAGTTCACGCAGGCTGCCGAGGTGCTTCGCAATGTCGGCCCGCTCATGTCGCGTCTGCTGATTCATCGCCGCCAGCGTATCGGCTGCACTGATACTGCGCTCTGCCATTTGCGCGGCGGTCTGTGCCGAGTCACTGGCCACAAGGCGAATACGAGAGATGGTGCTGACCGCCTCACCGATGTTGCTGGCTGTGGCTTCGGCCTGCTCTTTCGACGAGTGCGCCAGACGACGAACTTCGCCCGCGACCACGGCAAATCCACGGCCAGCTTCGCCTGCGCGTGCCGCTTCTACTGCGGCATTCAGCGCCAGAATGTTGGTCTGGAAAGCAATATTGCTGATGCCATGCGTAATCTCATTGATGCCGTTAGAGATTTTCTCCAGGTCGTCCAGTCCGTCATCCAGTCGCCCCTGCGCCTGCTGACTCTCGGTGGCGATGTTGCTGATGTTACGGATGCTGCTTTCTGCCAGGCTCAGCGTTTCGCCCTGGCTTTGGGTGGCCGTTTCCAGCACCGGCAGTGCTTCCATCAGCGGCGTCAGTGCCTGCTGATAATTGATCACCCGATCCAGCACCCGCGTCTGAATGCTGTTCAGCGCTTCCCAGCGGCGTAACGCACGCTGCGCGTAATGTGCTGCGTAACCGGCATACTCCACCGGGAACTGGCTCATCGCTTTGACGTCATGATTAAAGAACACCAGCGCCGAAAGCGTCTGATTGATTGGCACGCCCAGGATCTCACCAAAGCTTGAGAAACCGGCGGCGGCGATACCTTTAAAGAAGTGAGCATTGTGCAGCTTATCGGCATTACCGACACGACGCAGGATACAGTCGTTCATCAGAATCGCGGCCGGTTTGCCATGCTGAGCGGTAAAAGCCTGCCACTCCTGCTGCGTGGCCTGTTTGAAGTCTTTCTCCTGCATCAGGAACAGCCGGTCACCAAACTCGAGGTCACAGAAAAACTGCACGCCACCCGATTCAATTTTGGCGATCGAGCGAATGAAGTACTCCTCGCCGACTTTAACGCCGAAGGTTAACCCCTTCAGTCGTTCGGTCAGCTGCGCTTCAGTGCAGTTAAGGTGTTCACACAGCGACGCGACAAACGGCTGCTGCTGTCCCTGGCGGTTAAACACCGAGGTGACGGTGCGCGCAACCGGATCGGCTTCGGCAATCAGCCAGCTCTGATCGCGTGGCGTAAAGTTCTGGCTTTTAAACGGAGCAAAGGATTTTCCGGGGGCCATCTGGCAGAACACGATGACAGCTTTGCCCTGCAGCACCTTGCCACCGGTACCGATCCAGGTGCCATCAAAGGTGATTTTACCGCCCGCTGACCCCCCAATCGCCAGGCACGGAAAACGCCCGCAGTTGTACCAGGCCTGCATCAGAAAGCCCTCTGACGCCGACAACCCGTCGCAGTAAATCATCGCAAAAGTACGATCCGCCGAGAGCGGCATCCGCACCTGCAACCGCGCCAGCTCCTGCTGGATGGCGGTGATGCGCTGGCTGGCAGTCTGCGTATCGGCGACATGCAGATCGACAATGTGCGTCTCATGACTGGCGATCAGCGTGTCGGGCAGCCAGAGATAACTTCCTTCCGGGCCATTGCCATCACAGTAAGTGCTTTGCGATCGGCTGCTGCTCAGTGCGCCGTTGGAAGAGAGCGTCAGCACCGTCAGGTCGCTAGTGTTAAAGCGCTGCCAGGCCTGGCTGACCCGCTGAAAATCGGCTTCAGGCGGAACAAACGTCATCAGGATCCCGCCCGCCCGCGAGCTTAAACCAATAGAGGAGAGTGAATCGGGCAGCGCACGACAATCCCAGGTGCCATTCGCTGGCTGGCTGCTACGCCTAAGACGGGCAACAGGCAGGCGTCTTTTGATCGTCTTAATGATCGACATATTATTATTTTCGCTTTTATTTGAGTTATTTGCGCTTAAATTCGCGCTTTCTGGTGTGTAGAAGGAGGGCTAAATGCAGGTCCGTTCGCGTTCAGAACTCGTCGCTGAGTGCCGGGTTCATCATTGATCGGCGCGCTCAACGCCATTGGGTTATCGCCACTAGCGGGAAAACCTTTAGCAATTGCTGCAGTTGGTTTAATGGATGAGTTTGTTACATTTTCGTAGCATAAAATAATACAGGACAGGATTCTGACGGGCAGATGTAATGCTGTGTTAGTGACTGATGATTACCATACGGATTGATGATGATCGACACACACGATCCTATGCTGCGCCCGAAATTTACCTGTCCCTCAGCTGCCAGTGCTGTTCGCAGCGCTCCCGCGCTTCGGCGGGCAGGTCACGTAAATCTGGCAGCGTATCGCCGGAACCGTAGCCCATTGCTCCCGTCGCTTCCTGCTGTTTATCCTGTGCGGCGAAGGTGAGTTTCTCTTCCAGCGGCTGCCAGCTATCGCCCTGCCGACGCTAAATCCCTGCGCAAGGTTAACCTCAGGTTTATCAATAATTTCAGGCTGTGCATTTGCATAAACGAAGCGGGCGACTATGCTTGCCGGTGTGACTAGCTAGTCCTTTTTATCTAATGGAACATTGATATGAGGTCTTCCTATGACACAACAGAAGTACAGAGGCGGTGCCGGCAATTTTGCCAACGATCCAGAACGGGCGAGTGAAGCTGGCAGTGCAGGAGGCAAAGTCAGTGGGGGCAATTTCAAAAACGATCATGAGAAAGCCAGGGAAGCCGGTCGGAAAGGGGGCAAGATTAGTCGACGTCCTTCTAAGTAATTCTGAATAAAGCGCTTTAGGACGTTTTACGCCATGGAGTGGCATCTCTTCCGTCAACACTCAGAATCTGTTCATCATTCCCCCTCTTTTAGCCTTAACGCCTCTCTGACCAGGTTAAAAGCCGGTGAATGCTGCTTGCGGCTGGGATAATAGAGATAGTAACCGGGGAATGGCTCACACCAGCGCTCCAGCACCCGGATCAGCGTGCCCTGCTCCAGCCCTTCTGCAACTTCCTGTTCAGGCAGAAAAGCGATTCCCAGCCCGGCAATAGCCGCTTCTGCAATGTGTGCCGAGGTATTGAACGTCAGCTGTCCATCCACCCGCACATTTAACGGCCCCTCTTCTCCATCAAAATCCCAGACATACAATCCTCCTGCCGTCGCCTGTCGCATATTGATGCAGTTGTGCTGCAGCAGGTCGTGCGGATCCTGCGGCGCGGCATGACGACGAAAGTAATCTGGCGAAGCGACCGCGGCCATCCGTAATGGCGGGGTTATCGGCATCGCCACCATATCTTTATCAATGGTATCCCCCATCCTGACTCCCGCATCAAACCGATCGGCCACGATGTTACGTAAGCCATGACTGGCATCAAATTCGAGACGGATATCGGGATAAGCCGCCAGCAGTGGCATCAGTTTTGGCATCAGGAGCGAACTCAGAATATGCGGGCCACAGGTGATGCGGACTGTGCCGGCGGGCTTGTCCCGCATCGCAGTCAGCATATCCAGTTCCGCCTCAATTTCATCGAATCGATTGCCAATCGCCTCGATCAGTCGCTCACCCGCCGCGGTCGGCGAGACGTTACGCGTCGTGCGGGTCAGCAACCGAATCTCCATCCGGTTTTCCAGCGCAGTAATGGTCTGACTCAGCGCGGGCTGCGTCACGCCCAGCAGCGCCGCCGCGCGGGTAAAGCTGCCCTCTCGCGCTACGGTAATAAACGCCTGCAGGTCATTCATATTACGTTTCATGCTGCACTCCCGCCGATAGATTAATAAGCCATGGTTATAACCCCATTAAGGATTCATTAGCTAGTCAATATAAAGCGAAACAGTAGAATTTCCTGAGTTCATCAGCACCTAACAATGAAACAGGACAGAACATGGCTTCCACCGAAACAACGGCCTATTCCCCACAACATAAAGAAGCTCACTGGGGTGGCGTCTGGGCAATGACGCTTTGTGTCTTCACGCTGATCGCCTCTGAATTTATGCCGGTCAGCCTGTTATCGCCGTTATCCCGTGATCTGGCCGTCAGCGAAGGTCTGGCCGGACAGGGCATCGCCATATCTGGCGCGCTCGCAGTGATCACCAGCCTCTCGATAACCCGCATCGCGGGGAATCTCGACCGCAAAATTCTGTTGCTGACGCTAACGCTGCTGATGGCGATGTCCGGATTGATGGTGGCGATGGCTTCCAGCTATCTGACTTATATGACGGGCCGGGCACTGATTGGCGTGGTGATTGGCGGGTTCTGGTCGATGTCAGTCTCGGTGGCTATCCGGCTGGTCCCCACTGATCAGGTGCCGCGCGCGCTGGCTGTTTTCAACGGCGGAAATGCGCTGGCGACCGTTATCGCGGCACCGCTGGGCAGCTATCTCGGCTCGGTCTTTGGCTGGCGCGGGGCTTTTTTCAGCCTGGTGCCGGTGGCGTTAATCGCCCTGCTCTGGCAAGGCTTCACGCTGCCATCGATGCCGGTGGATAAGACACAGCAGCGCAACACAAAGCTCCTGCAGCTACTGCGTTCGCCACTGGTGACGGTGGGCCTGACCGCCTGCGGCCTGCTCTTTATGGGGCAATTCACCCTGTTTACCTACCTCCGCCCGTTTCTGGAAACCGTGACACAGGTGGACGTTTCTGCGTTGTCGCTGGTGCTGCTGACTATTGGCGTCGCTGGCTTTGTCGGAACACTGATTGTCGGGGTTGTTCTGCAGCGTGGATTCTATCTCACCCTGATGATTATCCCGCTGATCATGGCGGTCGTCGCGGTGCTGCTCATGATGTTCGGTCATCAGCTGTGGCTGGTGGCACCGTTGCTGGGCATCTGGGGACTGGTGGCTACAGCGGCACCCACCGGATGGTGGGCCTGGGTCGCCAGATCCTTCCCGGATAACGCGGAGACCGGCGGCGGCTTAATGGTTGCCATCGTCCAGCTGTCGATTGCTCTGGGATCGACGCTGGGTGGCCTGGCCTTTGACCATGCAGGCTGGCAGACCACTTTTGCCATCAGCGCCACATTACTGTTCGCTGCCGCCGCACTGGCGAGGATCACCGCCCGCAAAGAAAGTGCTGCCTGATAACAGGTTCGTTGTTTAACCGGGCAACCCGTTGCCCACACCTCGTCAAACCCGATAAGGATCCTCTCATGAGAGCATTAACCCTGATGTTTGGACTGTTGATCAGTTCATTTGCGGCCAGCGCTGCCGATATATCGCGCGGCGCTGATAATTTTTATCAGAGCGATAAAGTGACCCGCGAGAAAGTCACCTTTAAAAATCAGTATCAGATGGGTGTCACTGGCACGCTGTACAGACCCAAAGAGGCCAGTAAAACGGCACGCCTGCCAGCGATTGTGGTGGGTCATCCGATGGGTGCAGTCAAAGAGCAGAGCGCCAGCCTCTATGCGCAGAAAATGGCGGAGCAGGGCTTTGTGACTCTCGCAATCGATCTTTCATTCTGGGGCGAAAGTGAAGGCCAGCCGCGCAACGCGGTTTCTCCGGATATCTATGCCGAAGACTTCAGCGCCGCAGTGGATTATCTGGGAACCCGCGACTTTGTTGACCGCAATCGGATTGGTGTACTGGGTATCTGTGGCAGTGGCAGTTTCGTCATCAGCGCTGCGAAGATCGATCCCCGCATGAAGGCGATTGCGACCGTCAGCATGTATGACATGGGTTCGGCCAACCGCAATGCGCTGAATAAGAGCCAGACGCTGGCGCAGCGTAAACAGATCATTGAAGCCGCAGCACAGCAACGTTATGTGGAATTTACCGGGGGTAAAACCGAATACACCGGCGGTACGCCACATAAAATTGATGCTGATTCACCAGCCGTGGCTAAAGAGTTTTACGATTTTTACCGGACGCCTCGCGGTGAGTTCACCCCGAAAAGCTCGTCAGCTGCACTGACCACGCACCCGACGCTTACCAGCAACGTGAAGTTCATGAACTTCTATCCGTTCAATGATATTGAGACCCTCTCTCCGCGCCCGGTGCTCTTCATCACCGGTGATAAAGCGCACTCACGCGAGTTCAGTGAAGATGCGTTCCAGCGCGCGGCTCAACCCAAAGAGCTGTATATCGTGCCTGGTGCGGGCCATGTCGACCTTTATGATCGCACTGACCTGATCCCGTTCGCGAAGCTGACCGCCTTCTTTAAACAGCATCTGTAATCTTCTGCTGATCATTGAATCCAGCCCGCCTGCAGGAAACTGCAGGCGGGCTGTCTGCGTTACTGGCCTTTGCGATGACGGGTCAGATAGTGCTTCACCAGTACAAAGAACAGCGGAACAAAGAACAACGCCAGGACGGTGCCTGCCAGCGTGCCGCCGATGATGCCTGTACCGATGGCGATGCGGCTGTTAGCACCGGCGCCGGTCGCCACCGCCAGCGGGATCACACCTGCAATAAAGGCCAGTGACGTCATCATGATCGGCCGCAGACGGGTTCGCGCCGCCTGCAATGCAGCAGCACTCAGTGAACTGCCCTGACGCACTGCATCCTCGGCAAACTCGATAATCAGAATCGCGTTTTTGGAGGTCAGCCCGACGGTGGTCAGCAACGCCACCTGGAAGTAGATATCGTTACTCAATCCCCGCAGCGCCACTGCCAGCACGGTACCCAGCACGCCGAGCGGCACCGCCAGCAATACGGAGAATGGCACGGACCAGCTCTCATAGAGCGCAGCCAGACAGAGGAAAACCACCAGAATAGAGATCGCATAGAGCGTGGTTGACTGGCCACCCGCCTGCTTCTCCTGCAGTGAAAGTCCACTCCACGCACCTGTGGTTCCTGCCGGGAGTTCATTGGCCAGCCGTTCAATGGTGTTCATGGCATCGCCGGAGCTAAACCCTTCGGCGTTCTGACCCTGAATTTCGTAGGAGGCCGAGCCGTTATAGCGGTCAAGGCTTTCCGGCCCCATGGTCCAGCGGGTCGAGGCAAAGGCCGAGAACGGCGTCATGGTGCCCTCACTGTTCCGGATATACCACTTATCCAGATCTGACGGTGCTGAACGATACTGACCGTCGCCCTGCACATAGACCCGCTTTACCCGGCCCCGATCGATAAAGTCATTGATGTAGGCACCACCCCAGGCGCTGGTCAGCGTATCGGTCACGTCATCCAGCTGCAGCCCCAGTGCCACCGCTTTGCTGGTATCAATATCAACCTGCAACTGCGGGGTCTGTGGCAGAATATTCGCACGCACGCCGATCAGCGCCGGGCTTTGCGCTGAGCTTTGTAACAGCTGATCGCGCAGGTTCCCCAGTTGTTCACGCGTGGTGCCACCGCTGGCCAGCAACTCGTAAGTGAAGCCATTGTTCTGGCCCAGACCTGGCACCGATGGCGGCGTCAGTGCAAAGATTTGCGCATCCCGAATCGACGCCAGCGCATAAGTTGCGCGTCCGGCAATCGCCTCGGCGGAGTTCTCACTGCCGGGTCGCTGATCCCAGTTTTTAAGCTTGATAAATGCCATACCGGCATTCTGCGCCGCACCGCTGAAGTTAAAGCCGTTGATGGTGAAGACCACATCAATATTCTGTTTCTCTTCGGTCAGGAACCAGTCAACAATCTGCTGATTGACGGCCTCCGTGCGGCTGGCGGTTGCGCCCGCTGGCAAAGTCGCCTGAAGCATAATGCTGCCCTGATCTTCGGTCGGCAGGAAGCTGCCCGGCAGGCGGGTGAACATCACAAACAGCACCACGCCCATTGCCGCATAGAGCGACACCATGATCAGCGGACGACGCAGTGTGCTGACTACTTTGTGGCGATACTGGCGCTCAGTGGCGGCATAGAAGCGGTTAAAACCGCCAAAGAAGCCTTTGCGATGCGGTGTTGTCGGCCTCAGCAGCATGCCACACAGTGCGGGCGTCAGGGTCAGCGCCACCACCACGGAGAAGGTCATGGCCGCAATGATGGTGATGGAGAACTGCCGGTAAATCACGCCAGTCGATCCGGCGAAAAACGCCATCGGCAGAAAAACTGCCGAGAGCACCAGTGCGATAGCCACCAGTGCGCCGGAGATCTCTTTCATCGACTTTTCGGTTGCTTCACGCGCCGGCAAACCTTCGTCATGCATGATGCGTTCGACGTTCTCAACCACCACGATTGCATCATCCACCAGCAAACCGATGGCCAGCACCATGGCAAACAATGTCAGAGTGTTGATGGTGTAGCCGCACAGCGCCAGAACACCAAAGGTGCCGAGCAGCACGACCGGCACCGCCAGCGCCGGGATTAGGGTCGCGCGGATGTTCTGCAGGAACAGGTACATCACCACCACCACCAGCGCGATCGCTTCGATCAGGGTGATCACCACATCTTCAACGGAGATTTTGATGAAGTCGGTGCTGTCGAGCGCATAGGCCACTTCGTAGCCCTGCGGCATCGAGTGGCGATACTCTTCAACTTTATTTTTCACCAGCGTCGCGGTAGCCAGCGCATTCGCGCCCGGAGCCAGCATCACCCCGACCCCGGCCGCAGGATGCCCGTTAAGTCGTGTGGTCATGTCATAGGATTCACCGCCCAGTTCTACCCGCGCGACATCACCCACCCGCACGATGGCACCGCTTTTATCACTTTTGACGATGATGTTGCGGAACTGCTCTGGCGTCTGCAGTCGCGACTGCGCTCGGACCGTGGCGGTGAGTTGCTGATTATCGGGCGATGGCAGGCCGCCGATTTTACCGGCTGAGACCTGAATGTTCTGCGAGCGTATCGCCGCCGACACGTCGGAGGGCTGCAATGCATAAGCGTTAAGCTTGAAGGGATCGAGCCAGATGCGCATCGCGTACTGACCGCCGAACACCTGGATATCACCGACGCCTTCGGTCCTGGCTAGGGGCTCCTGCATATTACTGACCAGCCAGTCACCGATATCGGTGCTGTTGCTTTTACCCGTGGTGTCATACAGCCCCATCACCAGCAGGAAGTTCGACTGAGATTTGGTCACCGTGACGCCAAGCTGCTGCACCTCGCTGGGCAGGCGGGAGAGCGCCTGCTGCACCTTGTTCTGTACCTGCACCTGAGCGGTATCCGGATCGGTGCCCTGACTGAAAGTCACGGTGACCGACACATTCCCCTGTGAGCTGCTGCTGGAGGTAAAGTAGAGCAGATTATCCAGTCCGGTCAGCTGCTGCTCGATCACCTGAGTGACGCTGTTCTCCAGTGTTTCCGCAGACGCACCGGTGTAAGTAGCACTGATATTCACCGAAGGTGGTGCCACATCGGGATATTGTTCAACCGGTAACTGGGTGATAGAGAGCGCGCCAAGTAGCATGATTAAAATGGCAACAACCCACGCAAAAACGGGACGATAAATAAAAAAACGAGAAAACATCAGCGGGATCTCTTCCTTTGGGCGGGTGCAAGACCTGCATTCCTGCGGGTCAACAAACTGCGTTGATTATAGGTTGTAACATCCGGCTATACATCCTGACGTTATCTTTTCTTAAACCTGACTGATTATGGCTCTGTGTTGCACTTTTGATGGGTAGCGGATAGGCGGGGCTTCAGGCGTGAATGGATGCAGAGATGAATCTGATGATGCGTTGAGCAAAATGGTCAGCCCTGACTATCCTCAAACAAAGGACACAAATCAGGAGAAAACAATGATATTTATCCACTTCGTTTCACTTATCGCCTCTGCCCTCTATTTACTGGTCTTCCTGCCAAAAATTCGTTCCCGTCGCTAACCCATTGCTTATCAGGGATGCCAGACTTATCTGGGTGAAAACGCCAGTTTCTGGGCCATTTATGGCGTCATGCATTACATTTAGCGCTTATTTATAAGCAAACCGGAAAATAGTGATGTTAGTGTCCCTATCCTATTGATTAATGCGAATAGTACTGGTTGTTTTTTGTGATTTCATCATAGCTGTAGAAGTTTGATTCTCATTGCAGGTGCCCGGCACATATAAATCTCTGGGGATTAACAGTAGTTATAAAAAGTGCGAGGCAAGCCGGAAAGACCCTATAACGATCAAACCCATGCTTGATTCTTTTTGAACCAGATTGGACACTATCTCCACATGTATAATAGCACAAATGCTAACTTAGCCTTTAAGCTAAATTAGCATTTGTGCTATTATTTATTTCACGGAGGAGATAAGTTGTTCAACGTAAAGTTTCATGACGACGCCGGTGATGAGCTTGAAGCTTTGCCTGCTGAAATTGCCGCGAAGATGGTACGTTTGCTTGAGAAGCTGCAAGAAAACCCTCGTTTGCTGAGAGAACCGCACTGTAAGCCATTGGGCAACGGCCTATTCGAGGTACGCACAATGGGCGGCGATATAGCACGCGGTTTATGGGTCTATCAGACAGGTAAAAACATTTTCATACTTCGTATTTTCATCAAAAAAACAACCAAAACGCCAATGGCAGAAATTGATTTGGCGTTTCGCAGACTTGAGGAGATGCTCGATGGCGCATAAAACGCTGGCTGAGATGAAAGCCAGACTCATGCAAAGAGATGATTTTCAGGCAGCTTATGAAGCTGAAGAGCGCAAAGAGCGACTACAGGCCTTATTAGCTGAGTGGCGCAGCCATGCTGGATTAAAGAGTGCTGATGTTGCAGCCAGAATGGGCATCGCGCCCTCTACGCTCTCACGTATGGAAAAAAACATTACGTCTGCCAGCTTTGAAAATCTGTCTAAATATGCGAGAGCGTGTGGCGTGAAAACGGCTACGCTGTTTTTCAGCTAATGCTCTGATTTTTATATCGTTAATTTCTGCGGAACACGTTCATTTTTCCTTCGGTTCCGTTGTGGGATATATTGGCTGCACTCTCGTGACATTTTCTCTGCATAACAGGTAATCCCGGCAATGGCTCTGATCCCCAAAAACTACACGCGGCTGGAAAGCGGCTATCGTGAGAAAGCACTCAAAATCTATCCATGGGTGTGTGGGCGCTGCTCACGCGAGTTTGTTTATTCAAACCTGCGCGAACTGACGGTTCACCATATCGATCACGACCACACCAACAATCCTGAAGATGGCAGTAACTGGGAGTTGTTGTGTCTCTATTGTCATGATCACGAGCACTCGAAATATACCGAAGCTGACCAGTATGGCACTCGCGTGGTAGCAGGCGAGGATGCACAAAAAGATGTCGGGGAAGCCACCTACAATCCGTTTGCTGACCTGAAGTCGATGCTGAATAAGAAGAAGTAATCTCCGAAGTTTAAGCCTGTCAGGCCGTTCAACCCGCACTGACAGGCTCAGCCCCTTCCCGAACCCGATGTATAAAAATCCCCCCTGCAACTGGCAGGCCCGCATTGCACTATCCAGTTCCAGACAGAGATCAACATCCTCCTGAAATCCACGCTGTTGAAGCTCCAGGGCTGAAGCGCATTCGCGAAGAGATAACAGGTTAAGCTGCTGCCAGGCGGCAACTGCGCCTTCGGCTTCCGGAGAGCAACGGTCACGCCCGATGGCCGCGATAATCCCGCCTGCGGCAGCATAATCTTCAATAGCCGGGCGAAGCGTGCCATCGGGCCAGCGCTCTCCGCAAGGGACAACCAGAATACGGTCAAAGTCACGGCAGGCGATTGCAGTCTGCGTGAGGTTCCTGAAGCAACCGCTGAATACGGTGACGTCCGTATCCACATCATGGGCCAGGAATGAAATCGCTGATCCATTGGGAGACGGCAGCACCAGCTTCTCGCCCTCTGCTATTTTCCTAATCGACGCAGGCGAGAGACTAAAACCGCCCGTGTCAGATAATCTCTCGAAGCTGGCGACCTGTGCCCCGATAGTGTTTGCGTACCCGACAGCAGAGGCATCTTTCCATGGGTAAGGATAAACCTGCGCCCCATTGTCGACCGCCAGGCTAACACAGGTAGAGAATGACATCACATCGACGATCACGATGCACTGCACGTTCTTTGCCGCGTAACTGATCGCCGCTGCTCCCCACTCAAGGCGAACGTCAAACCTCTCCTGACTACACCATTGCATATTTCATCCTCAGTTATGGGCTGATGGGATTACGTCGGCCAATTCACACGCTATTGTCTGGTCATCATCGACAACGTTTCAGCGCAACAGGCATCCGAAATTTCATCCTGTTCCAGACATCAGGCAGGGATAATAGAGATCCCTCGGTAAGAATTTATTGTGACCTCCTATGCCACTACATTAAGCGCATGATATGCAATATTTTTTGCTGTAAAATCTGTTGACCCTCAGGTGTACATACCCACTGATAACCACAAATATTTGATATTGTAGTTATCAGTGGGTATTTTAATTCCGAGTTGATAACAAGGAGGTTTTGATTGAACAGTGAAGCTATTAAAGAGAAACGGCTGGGTTTTGGATCGTGTGAATGGGAGCCACCACATTTTTGTCAAAGAAGGTGTTGATCATCATATTACGGTTCCCCATCCGAGGAAGGATTTAGCAAAAGGCACGCTGCAGGACATCTTAAAAAATATGTAATACCAGGGCGCGCTTGCAGTGTCCCCCTTTTTAAGTGACACATTAGAATAGTGAAGTTAAAGGTGATGATATGAAATTTCCGATCTATCTACACAGAACAGAAAGCGGTGGTTTCTCTGGCTTCGTCCCAGACATTAAGGGCTGTTACTTTGCCGGTGATAATATCGACGAGACTATCGCAGACGCGTTTGGCGCAATTGATGCACATCTTGAATTTCAGGCTGAGAAAGGCGAAAATTTACCAAAAGCTTTGCCAGTAGAGGCACATTTCGACGATGAAAACTGCCAGGGTGGTTACTGGGCTTTCGTTGATATTGATTTATCAAAGTACGATGGAAAAGCGGTGAAGCTGAACATCACATTGCCGCAAAACCTGTTAAACAAGATTGATAGCTATGTAGATTTACATAAGGACTTTGGTTCACGGAGTGGATTTATTGCAGAATTAGCCCGCCGCGAACTGCAGAAAACCGCATAAACTTAAGCCGCCTGTTATCAACTCAAACTTGCCCGCTTATGGTGGGCTTTTTTGTGCATCGAGAAAAACAGCGCAACGCAGAGCGAAAAGTAAAGTGCACGGTAATATCGTGGCGTTATATTCACGTGGTAATACTTAATCCGGGCATTGCTCCTGTAAAGCTAATAACGTCATCGTGAATATCGTTCCTGATTTGTGCACAAAGGGGAGTATTACCTTAAAGAGTAAACCCACCCGCCTCGTTTATTATCGCGCTACCGCTCAGGACTTCCTTCATATTTCATCCCTGAAATCCAAGCCTCCCAACTCACCGAAACATTTTGAGAAAGATTTTCACCGAATAATAGCCAGAATCCACGCTGCGATGACTTTTTCTGTACCAGGCTTAGCGGATAACAACAGAGACAATGTGGAGCATTATGAAAGAGCAAAATCGCACAAATGGCATCGCCCCTTATGGCGGTGCTGCCGGTGGCTGGGGCGCACTCAAGGCGGTTGCAGATGCTATCCGCGGCCAGATGTCTGTGAAGCAGGATGTGATTGCCCTGTTCAAAGTCAATCAGCCACAGGGCTTTGACTGTCCGGGCTGTGCCTGGCCCGACCCGCAACATGCCTCATCCTTTGAGTTCTGCGAAAACGGCGCAAAAGCTGTCTCGTGGGAAGCCACCAGCAAGCGCACCACGCCAGAGTTTTTTGCTGCTCATACCGTGACTGAACTGTGGGAGCGCAGCGCACTGCATCTGGAGGGCGAAGGACGGCTGACCCATCCGATGAAGTACGATGCCGCTACCGACACCTATCAACCTATCGAATGGGAAACAGCGTTCCGGGAGATCGGTGAGCATCTGCGCAGCTATGACGATCCGGACAGCGTGGAGTTTTACACCTCGGGTCGCGCCTCGAATGAAGCGGCATTCCTGTGGCAGCTCTTCGCCCGCGAATATGGCACCAATAACTTCCCCGACTGCTCAAATATGTGTCACGAACCGACCAGCGTCGGGCTGCCGGAGTCGATTGGCGTCGGCAAAGGCACGGTAGAGCTGGAAGATTTTGATCACTGCGATCTGGTGCTCTGCATCGGCCACAATCCGGGGACTAACCATCCGCGCATGCTGGGCACGCTGCGTGAAGTCTCTAAACGCGGTGCGACTATCGTGGCGATCAATCCGTTGCGTGAACGCGGACTCGAGCGCTTTACGTCACCGCAAAGCCCGATTGAAATGCTGTCGATGAGCTCTACGGAGCTGGCTTCCACCTATTACAAAGTGCGGGTGGGCGGCGACGCAGCGATGCTGAAAGGGGTGATGAAAATCCTGCTTATCATGCATGAGGAAGCGTTGAGCAATGGCAAACCGGGCGTCATCGATGAAGCGTTTATCAATGAGCACACCGAAGGTTTTGACGCCCTGAAAGCTGATCTGGAGAGTACCGACTGGGAGCATATCCTGAAAGTCTCCGGCATGGCGCGTGAAGAGATCCAGCATATCGCCCGGCTCTACGCCAGCGCTGAGCGCACCATCATCTGTTACGGCATGGGAATTACCCAGCACCAGTACGGCACCCAGAATGTGCAGCAAATCGCCAACCTGCTGCTGATGCGCGGCAATATCGGTAAGCCTGGCGCAGGTATCTGTCCGTTACGTGGTCACTCCAATGTGCAGGGCGATCGCACGGTGGGCATCACGGAGATTCCGCCGCAATCGCTGCTGGATGGCATCGAGAAGGTGTTTGGTTTCAGGCCGCCGCAGAAACATGGTCACGGCGCCGTTGAGGCGATCAGGGCGATGCGCGACGGCAAAGTTAAGGCGCTACTCTGTCTGGGCGGAAATCTGGCAGAGGCGATCTCCGATCCGCAGGTGACGTTCCCGGCGATGCGCAAGCTGGATCTGGTGGTGCATATGGCGACCAAGCTGAACCGCTCGCACCTGTTACTCGGTAAGCACAACTATCTGCTGCCGGTGCTGGGTCGTACGGAGACCGATGTTCAGGCAACCGGTGCGCAGAGCGTAACCGTTGAAGATTCAATGTCGATGGTGCATGCCTCACGCGGTTCGCTGGACCCGGCGTCGCCACATCTGAAATCTGAACCAGCGCTGGTGGCCTCTCTTGCTAAGGCTACCCTGCCATACAGCGTGGTTGACTGGTCGGGCATGGCAGCCGATTACAGCCGCATCCGCGATGCCATTGAAGCGGTGTTCCCGGCGTTTGAAAACTTTAACGAGCGGATTAAACATCCGGGTGGATTCCGGCTTCATAACGCTGCCTCAGAACGCGTCTGGCTCACGCCATCTGGCCGTGCGGAGTTTAAGGTGATGCAGGGCATCAATGAAGATCCCCGCTCGCTGAAGTGCCATGATCTGGTGCTCACCACTCTGCGCAGTCACGACCAGTACAACACCACGCTGTACGGGCTGAATGACCGCTATCGGGGCGTGACAGGCCGCCGCGATGTGCTGTTCATTAATGCGGAAGAGGCAGAGAAACGAGGGCTGCGGGTGGGTGACCGGGTCGATCTGATGGCACTGGATCCGGATGGCAATCCTACTTCTCGCCAGATGAAAAACCTGACCATCGTGATTATCGATATGGCCTCAGGTTCGGTTGGCGCTTACTACCCGGAGGCCAATGTGATGGTGCCGCTCGACAGCCACGATACCAAAAGTGGCATTCCCGCTTATAAAAGCATTCCCATCTCTATGACGCGCGTCACCGACGAGACGCAGACAACCTCGGGCGTTTTACGCTAGCCCGGCCTGTCAGGAAGTGAATGTTGCCAGCGTGGCCGGTGCTCCGGTCACGCTGTTTTCGTTTTCACGGCCTGCCGCATGCTTTTATTGATCCCTTCTCCCTGCTTTAGCGCCTGAAAGCACCCGACGTGAAGCAACGCCGGCAATAGCATCGTATACACTACAGTCCTGAAAACGGCTCCATCAACGATTGTCTCTTTTTGTCTGCGCAGATGTTCAGCGCCCTACCGGAAAAATGCCATGTTTCACCTGATTTTCAGCTTACCGAGCTGGTACGTTATTGCGCGCGTCATTATTCCGTTGTCCCTGCCACTGGCCGTCAAGATCCTGCTCTCCGCTCTGGTGCTGCTGGCTTCACAATATCTGCTGATAAGCCGCTTTACCTCGGGCGGGATTTTTTCCGCTGAAATGCCCCGCATCATCATCATCCTGTTTAACTGGGCATACAGCACCGTGCTGCTGCTGGCCCTTCTACAGATGCTAATGGATGCGGTTTTGCTGATCGCCCTGCTGTTGCGGCATCCGCTGGAGCTGGTTCCCGGTGTTCGCTATCTGGCGGTGGTGCTGGCAATGGCGCTGGCTGCCTTTGGCGTACAGCAGGCGATACGGGTGCCGCCGGTCAAAGAGGTGACGCTGGTGCTGCCCAACCTTCCGGCTGAATTCGAGGGTTATCAGCTGCTGCAGCTGACCGATCTGCACATTACCCGGCTGTTTAACGCGGCATGGACCGCCGCGATGGTTGAACGTGCAATGTCTCTTAACGCCGATCTGATTGTGGTCACGGGCGATGTGATCGATGGAAGCCTGGAGCATCGGCGAAATGACGTCGCGCCACTGCGCGGGCTGGCAGCCCCTGATGGTGTATGGGCTATCACCGGCAACCACGAATATTTCTTTCATCAGGCGATCTGGACGGCCCATCTGGCCTCGCTGGGCCTGCAGCCTCTGCTCAACAGCCATACCGTTATCCAGCGCGGAGCCGCAAAGCTGGTGATTGCCGGTCTGCCGGACGTTTCAGCATCGGGAAGAAACGCGACCGGCCCGGATCTGGCCCGCGCGCTGGAACAGGCACCTGAAAACGCGCCGGTGATCCTTCTTGATCATCAGCCACGCAACGCCCGCCAGAACGCGGCGCAGGGCGTAGATGTGCAGCTTTCAGGTCATACGCACGGCGGCCTGATTATCGGACTGGACCGGCTGTTTGCTAAACCCAATGGCGGTTTTGTGTCCGGGCTTTATCAGGTCGGTGGGATGCAGCTCTATGTGAATAACGGCACGGCACTCTGGCCAGGCATGGCGGTCAGGCTGGGTCGTCCCTCGGAACTGACCCGGATTACCCTGCGCCGCCAGCCGTAGTCGCGTGACAAAATAGCCTCAGGAAAGTGCGGTTTTCGCAGGTGTGCATAAGCTTGTGTGAAACAAAGGAGATCACCATGACGATGCTATGTACTGCCTGCGGGACCGCTTATCCCTCTGATGTCCCCGATCCGCACTGTAAAATCTGTGAGGATGAACGCCAGTATGTTCCGGCTGCGGGTCAGCGCTGGATCGCGTTTGATGAACTGCGCGCCAGCCACGCCAATAAGTGGACGGCCCATAGCGATGCGCTGTTAAGCCTTAAAACCGTGCCTGAATTTGCCATCAACCAGCGCGCTTTTCTGCTGCGTACGCCGCATGGCAACGTGCTGTGGGACTGCATTGCCAACCTCGATGATGCGACTTATACGCTGATCGCCGCACTGGGCGGGATTGATGCTATCGCGATTTCACATCCGCACTACTACACCACCATGCAGGAGTGGGCTGAGGCGTTTAACGCACCCATTCATCTGCATGCGCACGACAGGCAATGGATTGTGCGGGAGAGTCCGCATATCCAGCTCTGGCAGGGCGAGTCGCTAACGCTGATGCCTGGTGTAACGCTGTTACGGCTGGGTGGTCATTTTCCCGGCGGCAGCGTGCTGCACTGGGATGAGGGTGAAGGAGTTATCCTGGCGGGTGATATTATTCAGGTCACGCCGGGTGCGCATGGCGTGTCGTTTATGTGGAGCTACCCGAATATGCTGCCGCTCTCAGCCGCCACCGTAGGCGACATCATGCATCGGCTCTCCGGTGTGACGTTCGGACAGCTTTATGGCGCGTTTGAGGGTCAGGATATTCATCAGCAGGCGAAAGAGAAGGTGATGCTATCGGGAGAGAAGTATCTGGCCTGTCTGCAGGATCATCAGGCGTAGCGGGCATCTAACGCACAGAAGAGAACAGCCGCCAACAGGTGGCGGCTGTTTTAACACACTTATGCAGTCTGGAATACCGCGACCATAGTACGCAACTGCCCTGCGCGCGCGGCGAGTTCATCAGCTGAGGAAGCTGACTCTTCAACCAGTACGGCGTTCTGTTGCGTGACCTGATCCATCTGGTTTACCGCGATATTAACCTGCGAGATGCCACTGCTCTGCTCTTCGGATGAAGCAGAGATATCGCGCATTAGCTGTGAGGTCTGTTCAATCGCGCTGACGCTCTGCTTCACCTTGTCGCCTGCGTTCTGCGCCATAGAAATCCCTTCCTGCGCATGACCGACTGACTGCTCGATCAGGCTCTTAATCTCTTTCGCTGCACTGGCTGAACGTTGTGCCAGCGCACGCACTTCTGACGCGACAACTGCAAAACCTTTGCCCTGCTCACCGGCACGTGCCGCCTCAACGGCCGCATTCAGTGCCAGGATATTGGTCTGGAAGGCGATGCTGTCAATCACCGAGGTGATCTCTTCAATTTTCCCTGAGCTGCCACGGATTTTGTGCATGGTTTCCATCACCGAATCCATGGCTGCGCCACTGGAGAGTGCCGCCTGCGTGGCGGACTCTGCACGGTCAGAGGCAAAGCGGGTGTTATCCGCGTTCTGCTGAATGATTGCCGCCAGCTGCTCCATACTGGCGGCCGTCTCAGCCAGTGAAGCGGCCTGCTGTTCAGTACGTGACGAGAGGTCACCATTACCACGTGCAATCTCTTCCGAGGAGTTGGCGATGGTGGCCGCGTTACCTTTGATATCCGAAACCAGCTGAGCAAGACGTTGCTGCATCCGCATCAGGGCATTCAGCAGTTCAGCCATTTCATTACTGCCGGAGACGGTCAGCATTGCTGTCAGATCGCCTGCCGCGACGCGACTGGCAACTTCAACCGCTTCTTTCACCGGACGGGTCACAGAACGGGTAATCATTACGGCGACGGCGACGGCCAGCAGCGCGACGGCCAGCAAACCTGCCAGCAGGACATACTGTGACTGGCGCTTCGCATCGATCTGCACGTCCATCATCTCTTGCAGCCGGGTGCTGGTCTGGTCACCCAGCTCCGAGTAGCGATTGATCGCCTGAGTAAACACACGCACATATTCAACCGGCGCCACAGTGGCGTGTCCGCTAACAAATACACTATCCGCCAGCTGCAGCGCGCCCTGTGCCTGCTGATTGGCATCCTGAGCCAGACCGGAGAAAGTGGTTTTCAGGCCCGGCTCAATCGAGAACACTTTGTCCAGATTGCTGCTGAACTGGGCCAGTGCCGTTCTGCCGTTATCAATCTGGAACGCCAGGCGGCTGCGGTCGGCATCAGTGATATTTCCGCTTGCGATCAGCGATGTCCCATTGGCACGAATCTGACCCAGCGTTTCAGTGAGCAGCGGCAGACGGCTATAAATGCTGACAATAAGCTGGTAGGTATTTAAGTCCGCATCCAGCGACAGCTGATAGAAATCGAGCACATCCTGATTCGTGTCCAGCAATACCTGAATCAGATGAGCGTGGCGCGTCAGGCTGGTTGCCAGCGTCAGCTTGCCACCATTGATATCATCCTGCAGTTGACTCCACTCCTGATTCACCCGTTGCAGCGACTTCAGCGGTTGAGCCTGCTGATCATCCTTACGCAGATCGTCAGCAATCGAGCTGGATAAGCTATTTATTTGCGAGACCAGCTCAAGACGGGGTGCGTTATCAGCCTTGTTAAGGGAGATGGCAATCGCGCTCTCTGCACGGTGACGCTGAAGCAGGTTGAGGAGCTTCAGGACCTTTTTCTCTACCGGTATACCGGATAGCTCCACTTGCTTGGTATCAATAAGCTGGTTACCCGTCTGAATAAACAGAAAGGTGGGTAAAATAAACAGCACCAGCGCAAAGGAACCCAGTAGCAGGAACTTCGCTGGCAGATTAATACGGTCGAGTAATTTCTTCATTCTTATTCGCTCTGATGTGTGAGGCGTGCAGGTGACTGATGCACAAAATAGGTTTTGTATTATTATTTTTACTTTTTCTTTTACATAGCCAGAGGTGCCTCATGCAGCGCAATGTCGCTATCAAGAAAGGAGTTTTGTGTGAAAATCAGAAATATTTATAACAACAGAAAGGAGTATAGATTGCGCACCGTTATTTTACAGTGAATAAAATGACGATATTTACTGCAACACCCGCTTAAGTCAAACGAAAAATTAGTGATACTTATCAGCATGATGATAAATCATCGCCTCGCTTAACGCATTAAGTCGTAAGCCGCACTTCAGCATTATTCTTTTGAAAATAAAGAAATTCAAGCTAGCTCGAAAATGGCCGATAACAGATATCCTGACTCTATCGAATTAATTATCATTTCTCTATTCTACTTAAATAAAACCTTCATCTAAACAACCGAGAAAATTATATAACTCTAAAGAGGTATTTTAATTTTAATAATGAAATCGATTTCATAATCATTTATTTCACTGGGAATGGTTGCATTAGTCCGGATTAAAAATAAAAAAAAGCCCCCACAGGGTCTGGGGAATCCCCAGAAATGTGCGGGTGAAAAAAGACAGGCATAGAGTTCTGTGATCTACTGATTGTGCTAACAATTCAATGAGATCACCTCTATGCCTGCTCATCAAGTATGCCAGAAGTTTTTCCGCGATTCTCTGCTGCCGTTCCACCAATACCGTCAAAATGCTTTGCTTGATGCCACTACTGCCCTTATTAACGGGGCATCACTCTCTCTGACCAGCATCGGGCGATTTATGCCTGGTGGCGCTCAGGTCAAAAACAAAATAAAACGGGCGGACCGGTTGCTGGGAAATCAGGCCCTTCAGAAAGATGTGCCGCTGATCTTCAGCAACATTATTTCTATGCTCACCAGCAGGCTGTCTTTATGCGTGATTGCGGTCGACTGGAGCGGCTATCCTACGCAGGATTTCCATATACTCAGGGCCAGTCTCGTCTGTGATGGACGCTCAATACCTCTGCTAAGTCAGGTGGTTGCGTCCGATATGCAACAGAATGCGGTCGTCCAGTCTGATTTTCTCAGTGCGCTCAGTGATGCCATTGGCCCCGATAAAAAAGTCATCATCATTACGGATGCGGGTTTCCGTAATACCTGGTTTCGGCAGGTAAAAATGCTGGGGTGGGATTTTATCGGGCGGGTTCGGGGTGCTGTCCTGCTTAATCTTCACAGTGAGGGTGACCGCTGGCGCAGAGGCGAAACACTGACCGCAGCAAAAGAGCCGGTCAGTTTGGGGGCGGGCTCGCTTGCCCGCGATAAAAAGTCACGTTGTGATGGTTATTTTTATCTTCACAAACAGGCTCCCAAAATGCGTAAAAATAAACGCGCTCGCGGAAGATTATTTAGTGCAAAAACAGAGAAAGAGCAGCGGGAAGCGGGTCGTGAACCCTGGTTGATTTTTACCAGTACAACTGAATTTGAACCCCGTAAAATAATGAAGCTATATAGTCGCCGGATGCAGATAGAGCAGAACTTTCGTGATGAAAAAAGCGAACGGTACGGGTTGGGTCTGCGCACCAGTTACAGCCGATCAGCAGGAAGGCTACTGGTGCTGAGCCTGCTGGCAACGCTGAGCACAATCGTGATGTGGCTGCTGGGTTATCATGCTGAAAATAGAGGGTTACATCTGAGATATCAGGCAAATAGTATAAAGTCGCGGCGTGTTATCTCATACCTGACTTTAGCGAAGAACATCCTGAGACATTCTTCGCTGATTTTAAGGCAGCTGTTGCCAGATGAGGTCCTTAATCATCTCGCCCACTCATACCAAAATATGGTCATGATTTACTGAGCTGCGATTAGTGGGGATCCTTCAGCCGCCTGCGGGGCGTTTTTTATTGCACCTTACCGCGCATCGATTTAGTCGTACTGCGGCGAGATTTCCCGTCCAGACGACGCTCTTTCGAGGCGCGGGTCGGCCGCGTGGCGCGCCGGGCTTTTTCCACAGTGCTCAGCTCCTGGATCAGATTGACCAGACGTTGCAGCGCCGCTTCACGATTCATATCCTGACTACGATACTCCTGCGCCTTAATCACCACGACGCCATCACCAGTAATCAGATGATGACTGGCGGTCAGTAACCGCTCTTTATAAAAGGCGGGCAGTGAAGAGGCAGCAATATCGAAGCGCAGATGAATGGCGGTGCTGGCTTTATTCACATGTTGTCCGCCTGCGCCCTGAGCACGAATTGCGGTCAGCTCGATCTCACTCTCCGGAATCTCAACCGAACGGGATAGCATAATCATTGGCTTGCTCCCCACACCTTAACCACGTTGACCTCCGATAACCTGTTCATCAAATTAACCTTTTGTGCTCTGATTCATTCCGCCTCAGACAGCGGAATCTGTCACTTTAGCAGTGATTCGCGCACGGTTCCTGCTTTACACAGGCTGATTTCCTCTAAATGCCTATGATATAGTCGCCAGTTAACCAGAGTATTTACGCTCTGCCGAGGAGGGCCACGTGCAAAATTATTGTGAGTTAGTTCGCCGGAAGTATGCCGAAATCGGCAGCGGGGATTTAGGTTACATACCGGATGCGATTGGCTGCGCATTGAAGGCACTTAATGATGTTGCCGCAAATACTGAGCTAAACTCTTCTGTCAGGGAACAGGCGGCCTACGCCGCTGCTAACTTATTGGTGAGCGACTATGTTGATTAATGAAGCGTACCAACCTATCAATTGCGATGATTACGATAATCTGGAACTCGCCTGCCAGAACAACTGGATGCTGTCGCTGGAAATGAAAGATGGCGAGCAGCTCAAGGCAAAGGCCAAAGAGATCTTTTCACGCAAGAATGTGGAATATCTGGCTATCGATCTTTCTGGTGAACATCGCGAATTACGTCTGGACCATATCGCCAGCTTTACCCATCCCGAACTGGGTACGGTCGTTGTCAGCGCTGAGTAATCCACGCATCACGGGCGGGACCTTCCCGCCCTGTTAAATCTCAGGGCTGCAACGAACTGTAATACGCCGCCAGATCCGCCATATCGTCGTCACTCAATCCCGCCACAAACGCCTTCATCACCTCAGCCTGACCGCCACTTCGCTCGCCCTTTTTGTAGGCCTGCAGAGCATGTTCCAGATAAGGTGCGTGTTGCCCGGCCAGGTTTGGGTATAGCGGCACCGCCGCTTTACCCGCTGCTCCATGACAGGCCATACAGCTTCCCGCTTTCTGTGCGCCACGCTGCGCATCCCCTGCAGCCCATGCCGGTAACACGGCGGCCACCAGACAGGCGATAAGCCATTGCTTCATGATTGTTGCTCTCCTGCACTGGATGCATCGTCCCAGACAATCTGCCAGCCCTTTTGATCACTGGCCGCGCCAGCATGGGTGACAAACAGTTCAGGAACACAGATCAGCGTCTGATTATAAAAAATTAACGGCAGCCGCTCTCGCTGCCACGGCGGTATCTGTAACTCCTGCCAGAGCTTCTTCATTTCCCTTCCGCCATGACGGCCCACCAGATGGACGTGACCCTGCGCATGAAATCGCACGCTGACCTGCTCATCCGGCAGAGGATAGCGCAGCAAACTCCGGGACTGGCTGGCACGCAGCGTGCCGAGGTTCTGCGGCAACGTCAGCGGCTGGCTGAGATCGAGCCATGCCAGCTCGGTATCGCGCAGTGAACTGAGCAACGGCAGCCAGTAGAGCTGCTGACGATAACGCCGGAGTTCAGCCTGACCGAATCGCAGCTTCGGCTGCGCATCTTCCCGGCTCGCCATCACTTCGTTGTGAATGCGTTTCAGCGCTTCACGGGAGGGCATCGCCCCACCCTGCCCGGCGATCCAGCGGCGCAGTAACGCATTAGCTCGCAGCTCACTCATGGCCATTAAGGGCGGAAAGTGCAGGCTGCCATCTGGCTGGATAAGCTCAGCCAGTTGCCCGGCGAGCAGTTCATCCAGCAACTGCTCCTGCTCACTGCACAGCGCCGCACTTCGCGCTGTCGCCTCGGCAAAATGGGGCCAGCGCTGGTAAAGCGCCGGCAGCAGCCGCTGACGAAGGAAGTTACGGTCGTAGCGAGGGTCCTGATTGCTTTCATCTTCGATCCATTCCAGCTGATGAGCGTCTGCATAAGCTTCCAGCGACTGCCGCGACTGATTCAGCAGCGGACGCAACAGCTGATGAGAACCCAGCGCGCGCGCAGCGGGCATCGCCGCCAGACCGGCCGGACCGCTGCCGCGCTTCAGCGCCAGCATAAAGGTTTCACACTGATCGTCGAGATGCTGCGCGGTGAGTAACACGTCACCCGGCAACAGTGCCGCACTCATCGCCTGATAACGGGCAGTGCGGGCGGCGGCTTCAATGCCGTTTTCCTTGCCATCCACGGTCACGCGCAGTACCTCACACGGCAGTTGCCACTGCTCGCAAACCCTCAGGCAATGAGCCGCCCAGTGATCGGCATTCGGGCTGAGCCCATGGTGAACATGCAGCGCCCGCAGGTGCGATTCGGGATACTGCTGTTGCCAGGCGCGAAGCTGATGCAGCAGCACGGTCGAATCGAGCCCGCCGCTGAATGCGACCACCAGCGCGGCATCGGGTTGCAACAGGGCATCAAAAGCGGGCAGAGACATGGCAGAATCCAGAAAGTCGGGCCACTGAATGTCGCCCGCTGAGCCCGTTATTTTACGCCTGATAAAGCTCAAGCGGCAAACCATCCGGATCCGCAAAGAACGTACACTGTTTACCGGTCAGTTCATCGATGCGAATCGGCTCGCAGATTACGCCTTTACTGGCCAGCGTGGCGACAGCAGCGGCCACATCCGGCACGGTAAAGGCCAGGTGACGCAGGCCACAGGCTTCGGGATGACTGACCCGCGCCGGCGGCTCAGGGAAAGAGAACAGCTCAATGGTATAGCGATCCTGTAAGGCCAGGTCGCCTTTCCAGGAGTCGCGCGCCTCGCGGTAATATTCGCCCATCAGGCGAAAGCCCAGCACGTCACAATAGAACGCTTTGCTGCGCTGATAGTCGGACGCGATGATGGCGATATGGTGAATAGCGGTTAACTGCAACATAGTGAATGTCCTGATTCGGGGGCAGGTTGTCCGCAGACACCCTGCCGCTGTGAGTCGTTTAAAAGTTTTACGCGGGATTGTTTTTCAGCACGCGGACGCGGTACTCGCCCTCTTCCGTCAGGCTGGCACCGTGAATATCAGTTTCGAAGCCCGGATAATGCCGGCCAATGCTGCAGAGCATCAGCAGGAAGTCGAGCACGGCACGGCTCTTCTCAGTAATCATCTCTCCGGGCATCACCAGTGGAACGCCTGGCGGATAAGGAAGAATCATGTTGGCCGACACCCGCCCGACCAGTTCGCTGAGATCCACCGTTTCGATGTTGCCCTTCACCTGCTGCTGAAACGCCTGATGCGGCGTCATCTTCATTTCTGGCAGCACATCAAATGCCTGCAGCATCAGACGCGGTAAATCATGATGGCGGATCAGCTGATGGATCCCCTGCGCCAGCGTCTGAATGCGCATATTGCGATAAAAGTCGGGATCTTCAGCGTACAGATCCGGCAGCATGTTCTTCACCCGCAGATTGAGATCGTAGGCGCGTTTGAACTCAGTCAGACCGCGCAGCACGCTCATCGCTTTGGTTTTGTCGATGCCGATGCTGAACAGGAACAGCAGGTTGTAGGGGCCAGTTTTTTCCACCACGATACCGCGCTCATCCAGGAACTTTGCCACCAGCGCAGCCGGGATCCCCTCGTCTGCCATTTCGCCCAGCTCGCTCATGCCCGGCGTCAGGATAGTAACTTTGATCGGATCGAGGTACATGTGATCGCGATCGGCCTGAGTAAATCCGTGCCACTCTTCTTCACCGGGCTGGATCGCCCAGCACTGCGCTTCGTCGACCTGTTCCGGCTGCCAGATATCAAAGAACCAGCTGTCGGACTCTTCACGCAGGCGCTGGATCTCACGACGGAAGTGCAGCGCACGCTCCACCGAGCGATTGATCAGTCGCTTGCCGGGATTACCACGCAGCATCGCGGCGGCTGTTTCAATCGAAGACACGATGGCGTAATTCGGTGAAGTGGTGGTGTGCATCATGTAGGCTTCGTTAAACGTCTGTTCGTCGTAGTCGCCTTTAATGTGAATCATGGACGCCTGCGAAAACGCCGCCAGCAGTTTGTGGGTCGATTGCGTTTCATACACTACTTTGCCCGGGATACGGTCGCCACTCATGCCGCTTTTACCGGCGTAGATCGGATGGAAATTGGTGTAAGGCACCCAGGCCGAGTCGAAATGAATCGACGGCACATCCAGCGTCTCTTTGATGTACTGGGTGTTGTAGAGCAGCCCATCGTAAGTCGAATTGGTGATCACCGCATGAACCGGCCAGGTGGCGCGATCGGTAGTCGCCACTTTCTGCGTAATACTCTCGCGGGTGAACTCGTGCTTCGGGATACCGCCGAGGATTCCCAGCGCATTGCGGGTCGGCTTCAGCCAGATCGGGATCAGATCGCTCATCATCAGCAGATGCGTCAGAGACTTGTGGCAGTTACGATCAATCAGCACGGTGCTGCCCGCCGGGGCGGCATACATACCGACAATTTTGTTCGACGTTGAAGTGCCGTTGGTCACCATGTAACTCTGCTCAGCGCCAAAGGTGCGAGCGATGTACTCTTCCGCTTCAAGATGCGGACCGGTGTGATCCAGCAGCGAACCCAGTTCGGTAACAGAAATTGAGATGTCTGACTTCAGGGTATTGGCCCCGAAGAAATCATAAAACAGGCAGCCTACCGGGCTCTTCTGAAACGCAGTGCCCGCCATATGGCCCGGCGTGCAGAAGGTGTACTTGCCCTCTTTCACATAGGTGAACAGCGCTTTAGTCAGCGGCGGCGTAATGTGGTCGAGATAGTCGTCGGTATATTGCCGGATATGCAGCGCGATATCGTCGGCGGCATTCAGCGCATACTCAAAGAAGTGCAATGGCATGCGCATCTCATTGATGCTGATGTCCATCTGCGAGTGGGTGTTGATAAAGGCATACAGTGGCAGATATTCGTTGAGCTGATTAATCTCACCACACAGCTCCGGGCTGTTGTGCGTGTCCCAGTCGAAGATGACGCCGCTGATACGCGGATTGTGTTCGATCAGTTTCAGCAGATCGTCACTGTTTTTCGGGTAAAGCAGCTGGAAGCCTTGCAGATTTAACGCCGCGTCGAGTTCGCGTAACGGTTCATCTTTATAAAACACGCCGTGCGCGCCCATAATCGCCAGAATATTCAATGCCCATCTCCGTGATTGTTGTGCAACCGGACAAGCATAACCGCTAACCCAGGGAAGGTGTAGCAAGGGGACGATCAGATGAGGCTGAAAGGCGTCGGACAGGGAGTGGAGATAAACCGGCGGCATAAAAAAAGCGGACCGGAGTCCGCTTTTATTGAGGAAGCTAAATCAGGCGTAGCCGTAGCTCATCAGGCGCTGATAACGACGATCCAGCAGCTCTTCAGTGCTGAGTCCATCGAGATCGGCCAGGTCAGCCAGCAGTTGCTGCTTCAGTGACTGCGCCATATCGACCGGACGGCGATGCGCGCCACCCAGCGGCTCAGGGATCACAGAGTCAATCAGCTTCAGCTCTTTCAGACGGTGAGCGGTAATGCCCATTGCTTCAGCGGCCAGCGGCGCTTTGTCAGCGCTTTTCCACAGAATGGAAGCACAGCCTTCCGGCGAGATCACTGAATAGGTGCTGTATTGCAGCATATTCACTTTATCACCCACGCCAATCGCCAGCGCACCACCTGAGCCGCCCTCACCGATGACCGTACAGATTACCGGTACTTTCAGGCCAGACATTTCACGCAGGTTGCGGGCGATCGCTTCAGACTGCCCACGCTCTTCCGCGCCCACCCCCGGATAGGCACCCGGAGTGTCGATAAAGGTGATGATTGGCATTTTGAAGCGTTCAGCCAGCTCCATCAGGCGCAGCGCTTTGCGATAGCCTTCCGGTGCTGGCATGCCGAAGTTACGGCGAATCTTCTCTTTGGTTTCACGGCCTTTCTGGTGCCCGATGATCATCACCGGACGCCCATCAAGACGCGCAATCCCGCCCACAATCGCTTTGTCATCCGCATATGCACGGTCGCCCGCCAGCTCATCGAAATCGTCGAAGGCGTTGCGAACGTAGTCAAAGGTGTAAGGACGTAACGGATGACGCGCCAGTTGAGCGATCTGCCATGCGCCCAAATCAGCGAAGATTTTACGGGTCAACTCAACGCTTTTCTCACGCAGACGCTGAACTTCTTCATCCAGATTAACGTGTTTATCATCCTGACGACCAATCGAAGTCAGCGAATCGATCTTCGCTTCCAGTTCTGCAATTGGCTGTTCAAAATCCAGGTAATTAAGACTCATAATGTTCCTGTTCTAGTCAAACTCCAGTTCCACCTGCTCCGATCCAATCAACGAGCGCAGATCGTTAAGTAAACGATCGCTGGGCGAAATTCGCCACGCTGCACCAAAGCGCAGCTTCGCTCGCGCGTCGGCTCTCTGATAGTAGAGATGCACCGGAATAGTCCCTGATCGATGAGGTTCCAGGGACTGACGGAGTCGGTTTAATAGCTGGTCATCAATTTGCCTGTCCGTCAGCGAGATAGCAAGTCCGCGCGCGTATTTTTCGCGAGCTTCATCGATGTCCATGACTTCACGAGCGGTCATTTTAAGCCCGCCACTGAAGTCATCAAAGCTGACCTGTCCGCTGACGATCAGGATTCGGTCTTTCTCCAGCAGCTGCTGGTATTTATCTAACGCATCGGTAAATAACATCACCTCAAGACGACCGGAGCGATCGTCCAGAGTACAGATACCAATTCGGTTGCCGCGTTTGGTGACCATTACCCGTGCGGCGATCACCAGACCGGCCGCCACGGTAATTTTACCCCGATCGGTAGGATGCATATCTTTCAGCCGCACCCCGCCAACGTAACGCTCAATTTCTTTCAGATACTGATTAATCGGGTGGCCGGTCAGGTATAACCCCAGCGTTTCCCGTTCGCCATCCAGCTGCACCTGCTCAGGCCATGGCGTGACGCTGGCGTAGGATTTCTCCACCTGCTCCGGCTCTTCCGCCAGCACGCCAAACATATCCGCCTGGCCAATCGCTTCCGCTTTCGCGTGCTGATCGGCGGCTTTTAACGCATCGCTGAGTGAACTCATCAGCGCAGCGCGATGCGGTCCAAGGCGATCGAAAGCCCCGGACATGATCAGTTTTTCCATCACCCGACGGTTGATCTTTTTGGTGTCGGTGCGGGCGCAGAGATCAAACAGTTCCCGGAAATAACCGCCTTCGTTACGTGCGTCAATGATCGCTTCGATCGGGCCTTCACCCACGCCTTTGATCGCGCCGATACCGTAAACGATCTCGCCCGCTTCATTAACATGGAACGGATAGAGACCGGAGTTGATATCGGGCGGCAGGACTTTCAGCCCCATCCGCCAGCACTCATCGACCAGGCCCACTACTTTCTCAGTGTTATCCATATCAGCGGTCATTACCGCCGCCATAAACTCTGCCGGATAGTGCGCTTTCAGCCACAGGGTCTGGTAGGAGACCAGTGCGTAAGCCGCAGAGTGTGACTTGTTAAAGCCATAGCCTGCAAACTTTTCGACCAGATCGAAGATCTTCATCGACAGTTCGCCGTCGATGCCCATGCTTTCGGCCCCATCGCGGAAGACTGAACGCTGCTTGGCCATCTCCTCGGGTTTCTTTTTACCCATGGCGCGACGCAGCATATCTGCACCGCCCAGCGTATAGCCGGAGAGAACCTGAGCGATCTGCATCACCTGTTCCTGATAAAGAATGATGCCGTAGGTCGGCTCCAGCACCGGTTTCAGGCTTTCATGCTGCCACTGGATATCCGGGTAAGAGATCGCTTCACGACCATGCTTACGGTCGATGAAGTTATCTACCATGCCGGACTGCAGTGGACCCGGACGGAACAGCGCCACCAGTGCGATCATATCTTCGAAGCAGTCGGGCTTCAGACGCTTAATCAAATCTTTCATGCCGCGCGATTCAAGCTGGAATACCGCTGTGGTTTCAGAGCGCTGCAGCATATCGAAGCTTTTCTTATCATCCAGCGGGATAGAGGCGATGTCGATCGGCTCCAGCCCCTGCTTTTCCCGGCGCGGGTTGATCATTTTCAGCGCCCAGTCGATGATCGTCAGCGTACGCAGACCCAGGAAGTCGAACTTCACCAGGCCGGCATATTCCACATCATTTTTATCGAACTGGGTGACAGGGAACTGCCCGTGCTCATCGCAATAGAGCGGCGCAAAATCGGTGATCTTTGTGGGCGCGATGACGACGCCACCCGCATGTTTACCGGCGTTTCGCGTGACCCCTTCCAGCTTACGCGCCATGTCGATCAGCGCTTTAACCTCTTCATCGGCGTCATACATCGCAGGAAGCTGTGGTTCAGCGATAAAGGCTTTTTCCAGGGTCATGCCGGGATCGGGCGGGATCAGTTTTGAAATACGATCAACAAAGCCGTAAGGATGCCCCAGCACGCGGCCCACATCGCGGATAACCGCTTTGGCCGCCATGGTACCGAAGGTGATAATCTGGGAAACAGCTTCACGTCCGTACATATCTGCGACGTGTTCGATCACCTGATCGCGTTTCTCCATGCAGAAGTCGACGTCAAAGTCGGGCATCGAGACACGTTCCGGGTTCAGGAAGCGTTCGAACAGCAGGTCAAATTCCAGCGGATCGATATCAGTGATTTTTAGCGCATAGGCCACCAGCGAACCGGCACCGGAACCACGACCCGGCCCAACCGGCACGCCGTTATCTTTGGACCACTGGATGAACTCCATTACGATCAGGAAGTAGCCAGGGAACCCCATCTGGTTAATAACGGTGAGCTCAATCTCCAGACGCTCATCATATTCCGGGCGTTTCTCCAGACGTTCGGCTTCGTCCGGGAAGAGGAATTCAAGACGCTCTTCCAGGCCCTCACGGGATTTCACCACCAGATAATCTTCAGTGGTCATGTCGCCGGTCGGGAACTGCGGCAGGAAGTACTCGCCCAATCGCACCGTGACGTTACAACGCTTAGCAATCTCTACGCTGTTTTCCAGCGCTTCCGGGATGTCCGAGAACAGCTCGCACATCTCCTCTTCGCTGCGCATATATTGCTGAGCACTGTAGTTGCGCGGACGCTTGGGATCATCCAGCGTATAGCCGTCATGAATGGCAACACGAATTTCGTGCGCATCGAAATCTTCTGCATTGATAAAGCAGACTTCATTGGTGGCGACGACCGGTATTCCCTCTGCAATCGCCAGCTCAACTGCGGCATGCAGATAGCTCTCTTCGTCCTGACGACCGGTACGAATCAGCTCCAGATAGTAGCGATCGGGGAAATGCTGCTGATAAAATGACAGGCACTGCGACACCAGGGCATTGTTGCCACGCAGCAGGCTGCGACCCACATCACCACGACGTCCGCCAGACAGCAGGATTAATCCTTCCTGCAATTCAATCAGCCAGTCGCGATCGATGATGGGTCCGTCCACGCCATAACCACGCTGATAGGCGCGGGAGATCAACAGCGTCAGGTTCTGATATCCGGTATCACTGGACGCCAGCACGGTAAGCTGTGTCAGCTCATCCCCCATCAGCTCACTGGCAACGTTGAAATCGGCACCAATAACCGGCTTTATCCCTGCGCTGTGTGCGCCACCGTAAAATTTCACCAGGCCACAAAGGTTAGTGAAGTCGGTAATGGCAATAGCAGGCATACCAAGGGCAGCCGCCTTCTTGATCAACGGCCCGGTCTTCGCCAGGCCATCAACCATCGAATAGTCACTGTGGACACGCAGATGTATAAAACGGGGTTCAGCCATATCAGTTTCCGGTTAAAACAGCGTCAGGCTATTAAAGCGTAAGGGTCTGGCGGGCAGCCAGTACTTCAGCATCGAGCAACGCATTGCGCACGGGCGCAAAACTGCGACGGTGGTGCGGCGTGGCGCCATATTGCGTCAGTTTTTCCATATGCAGCGCCGTCGGATAACCTTTATGCTGTGCAAAGCCATACTGCGGGAACAGCAGATCCAGTTCAGTCATCTCACGATCCCGCGACACTTTAGCGATGATCGATGCTGCGCTGATTTCGGCAACCAGGCTATCCCCTTTAACGACGGCCAGTGAAGGCATAGGCAGTGCCGGGCAACGGTTACCATCAATCAGCACATAGTCGGGCTGAATACTCAGGCCAGCGACCGCGCGCTGCATCGCCAGCATGGTGGCGTGCAGGATGTTAAGCTGATCGATCTCTTCAGGTTCTGCACGTCCCAGATTCCATGCCAGCGCCTTCTCTTTGATTTGGTCGTACAACGCCAGGCGGCGCTTCTCCGACAGTTTCTTTGAGTCAGCCAGGCCGGTAATCGGGTTGGCCGGATCGAGGATCACGGCAGCAGTGACCACCGCGCCAACCAGCGGACCGCGACCGACTTCGTCCACACCGGCAATCAGTCTGGCGGCAGGATAGATAAAATCAGGCATTCACCAGCTCCAGTACCGCATCCGCTGCCTGCTCATCGGCGTTCCAGCGGATCTGTTGATGTAATTCATGAAAGGTCTGCAGCAAGGTTTCACGCTCAGGCCCGGCATGCAGCAGCGGATCTAACGCTGCGGCCAGCGCTTCAGGCTGACACTCATCCTGCAGTAACTCTTTGACCAGCTCTCTCCCTGCCAGCAGATTTGGCAGCGAGACGTAAGGGGTTTTCACCAGCCGTTTCGCCAGCCAGAAAGTTGCTGGCTTCATGCGATAACCGACGACCATAGGGCATTTTGCCAGCATGCACTCCAGTGCGGCAGTGCCTGACGCCAGGAGTGCGGCATCGCTCGCAATCATCGCTTCACGTCCCTGACCATCCAGCAGATGCATCGGCAGTTCAGGAGCGACGTCGGCTTTGATCTTCTCAAACTGTTCGCGGCGACGGGCATTAACCAGCGGCACCACGATTTCCAGCGCCGGATAGTGACGACGCAACAATTGAGCTGTTTTCAGGAAATCAGCGCTGAGCATTTCCACTTCCGCACCACGACTGCCGGGCAGCAGGGCCAGACAGAGTGCATCATCGGCAATGCCGAGATGACGGCGCGCAGCCAGTTTATCGGGTTGCAGCGGCATGGCATCCGCCATGGTGTGGCCGATAAAACGACAGGGAACGTTGTAGCGATCGTAGAAGGCTTTTTCAAACGGCAAGAAGGCCAGCACCAGATCGGTATTACGACCAATTTTAAACACGCGCTTTTGCCGCCATGCCCACACCGAAGGGCTGACATAGTGGATAGTGCGAATGCCCGTGCGTTTGAGATTGCCTTCCAGCGTGATATTGAAATCGGGCGCATCAATGCCGACAAAGACATCGGGCCTGAGTTCGGTAAAGCGCCGGGTGAGATCGCGGCGGATTGTCAGCAGACGTCGCAGGCGACCCAGCACCTCGACGATGCCCATCACTGCCAGCTCTTCCATCTCATACCAGGCTTCACACCCTTCAGCCTGCATCAGTGGTCCTGCCACGCCGACAAAGCGTGCATCAGGATGACGGGCTTTCAGGGCACGAATGAGACCTGCACCAAGAATATCGCCGGAGGTTTCTCCGGCGACCAGGGCAATCGTTAAAGGACGCGCTGACATGGATTAACGAATTAATCCACGGGTTGAACGGGTGAAGAAGTCGTAGAAAGGCTGCACTTCGCTGTGCTGCTGCGCGATGGCTTCGATTTCCGGCTTCACTTCTTCCAGCGTTCTGCCGCTGCGATAGAGCAGCTTGTAGGCGTTGCGAATGGCGTGCAACGACTCTTTGCTGAAGCCACGGCGTTTAAGACCTTCGATATTGATCCCGAACGGCGTCGCGTGGTTGCCCTGCGCAATAACGTAAGGCGGCACATCCTGCGCCACGCCGGAACAGCCACCTACCATCACGTGAGCACCGATGATGCACCACTGATGTACCGCTGTCATGCCGCCAATAATGGCGAAATCATCGACCGTCACGTGACCACCCAGGGTGGCGTTGTTGGCGAAGATACAGCGGTTGCCAATCACGCAATCATGCGCGATGTGGACATTCACCATCAGCAGATTATCGCTGCCCACGGTGGTGACATGGCCACCCTGCGTGGTGCCGCGATGAATCGTCACGCTTTCACGGATGCGGTTGCGATCACCGATCTCAACCCGTGTTGGCTCACCGGCATATTTCAGATCCTGATTCACTTCACCAATGGAGGCGAACTGATAGATCTGATTATCTTTACCGATACGCGTGTGGCCGTTCACCACAACGTGTGACTTCAGTACTGTTCCTTCACCGATCTCAACATTCGCGCCAATAAAGCAAAACGGGCCAATGTGAACGCGGGCGCCAATGATAGCGCCCTCTTCGATAGCAGAACTGGGATGGATAGTGGCGGTTGGATCAATCACGTATTATGCCTCCCGGCTGCGGGCACACATCATGGTCGCTTCACAAACGATTTTACCGTCGACAGTCGCCACGCCTTTAAAGCGGGTCAGACCTCGGCGGGTTTTCTCGAAAGTGACTTCCATGATCATTTGGTCGCCTGGTACTACAGGGCGCTTGAATCGGGCACTGTCGATACCGGCAAAGTAATAGAGTTCGCCTGGCTCCAGTTTACCTACGCTTTTAAACGCCAGAATACCAGTGGCCTGCGCCATCGCTTCCAGGATCAGAACGCCAGGAAAAATCGGTTTACCAGGGAAGTGCCCCTGGAAAAACGGTTCATTAACAGAAACGTTCTTCACTGCACGCAGGTATTTGTGCTCTTCAAATTCGAGCACGCGATCTACCAGCAGAAACGGATAGCGGTGCGGCAGCAGCTCTAAAATCTCTTCAATTTTCAGAGTATGAGTTTCAGTAGTCAAAATACTCTTCCTGTCCTAAAAATCTGATGACATCAATAACACGGCCTGCACAGATCAAAATGATCTTCCGCAGGCCGCAAATAGGTACTGTGGCGCCGGGCTTCCCTGCTTAACATTTTTATTATGAAAGCCGGTCAGTTTTGGGATGGCGGTTAGTCGTCTTTGCCGACCTTGCGCTCGATGGCTTTTAAGCGTTTGCTCATATCATCGATGTTCATCACCAGCGCTGCAGTTTTACGCCAGGTTTTGTTGGGTTGCAGCGGAATGCCTGACGAATAAACGCCTGGCTCTGTGATAGGACGCATGACCATACCCATACCGGTCACCGTTACTTTGTCACAGATTTCCATATGGCCGTTAATGACGCTGGCACCGCCAATCATACAGTAACGTCCAATTTTCAAACTACCCGCCATGATCACACCGCCTGCAACCGCAGTATTGTCGCCAATAACTACGTTGTGAGCGATCTGGCACTGGTTGTCTATGATAACACCATTGCCGATCAGAGTGTTATCAAGCGCACCGCGATCGATAGTGGTGCAGGCACCTATTTCGACGCGATCGCCGATAATTACCGCGCCTAACTGCGGGATTTTCACCCAGTTACCGCGATCGTTGGCATAGCCGAAACCATCAGAACCGATGACGGTACCTGACTGAATCAGACAATCCTGGCCAATTTCGATCTCATGATAAACCGAGACGTTGGCCCAGAGACGGGTTCCGCTGCCGATACGGGTTTTTTTGCCCACAAAACATCCTGCACCAATCACCACGTTGTCGCCCAGCTCAACGTCCGCTTCGATCACTGCATTGGCACCAATGGCGACGTTGCTACCGAGTCGGGCTGAGGGGTCGATCACCGCGCTGGGGGCGATATTCTGTGCTGGCTGTGGGGTGGTATCGAGTATTTGTGCCATACGCGCATAGGTCAGGTAGGGATTTTTCACTACCAGTGCGGCGGTATTGCACCACTCCAGATCCGCTTCCGTCAGCACCACGGCTGAGGCCTTAATCAGGGCGAGTTGCTCGCGGTAACGGCTGTTTGCAAGAAAAGTGATTTGACCAGTTGTGGCGGATTGCATAGAAGCAATGCCGGAGATGACGATATCGCCATCTCCGTGCAATTCTGCATCCAACTGCTGGGCTAAATCAGCCAGTCGAATAGATGACATGAATTATTTAACCTGTTTCAGCACGTCAGCCGTGATGTCTTTTGCGTTTGATGCATAAGCCACCGCGTTAGCGTCGATCACGACGTCATAACCATCGCTGTCAGCGACTTTCTTAACGGCATCCTGAATACGGCTCAGCAGCTTGTTACGCTCTTCCATCTGACGACGGCGATTATCCTGTTCAAAAGCCTGCGCTTTTGAAGAGAAAGCTTCACGCTGAGACATGACATCTTTTTCCATACGGCTGCGTTCGCTAGCCTTCATGGTAGAACCGTCACGCTGCAGACGCTGCATTTTAGTCTGCAGATCGCGCTCCTGGCTCTGCAACTCAGTTGCACGGCCTTTGAACTCGTTTTCCAGCTGTTTAGCAACAGTCGCACGTTGCGGTAACTGTTGGAAAATGCTGGACACGTTTACCACTGCAATTTTGTCGGCAGCCTGAACACCAGCGGAAACCGCTAAAGCAAGACCCAGACCTGCGGCACACAACAACTTTTTCACTATAAACTCCTTACCATCAACGTTTGTGTCAGCGACACAGTGTTTGCCCCGGAACAGCAACAGGTGCTGCCCGGCAGCAATACTTCAGCTATGCATCCTTGCTCAGAACATTACCAGGTTTTACCAATGTTAAACTGGAACTGCTCTGACTTATCTCCATCGACTTTCTTAAACGGCTGGGCGTAAGAGAACACCAGCGGGCCGAGCGGTGACATCCACTGCAGCGCAACACCGCTTGATACACGGATGTTGTTTGGATCGCTGTAGTCAGGAATGCCTGCCGCACGCGTTTCCGCCGTATTTTCCCAATGGGTATCCCACGCAGTACCGGCATCGACAAACACCGAGGTACGAACCGAGTTAGCATACTTCTCGCTCAGGAACGGCGTTGGCGTGATCAGCTCAAGGCTGGCAATCGCCATGGCGTTACCGCCCACCGCATCGTCAGACTTACAGACGCCATTTGGATCAGCGATTCGGCAGTTCGACGAGTTGTTATTCAGGTAGGCTGCTTTCGGTCCAATGGTGTTGGACTGGAAGCCACGAACCGTGCTTGAACCACCGGCGTAGAAGTTCTCGTAGAACGGCATCTCTTTGCCGCCGAGTCCATCGCCATAACCGACACGACCACGACCCAACAGCACCCAGGTACGATCCTGGTTAATCGGCACATACTGCTGAGAATCCAGCGTGGCCTTATAGAAGCTATTATCCGAACCTGGAATTGTCACCTTACCGTTCAGGTTGGTGCGGTTACCAGATGTCGGGAAGAAGCCGCGGTCCAGGGTGTTATAAGTCCAGCCGTAGTTAAAGGTGAAGTCATCTGCTGAGAATTCGCCTTTATCATTGATCTGCTGTGGCTTACCAACCGAGTCAAGATAACGCCACATCGCAACCTGCGGCTGCATGTTTGACAGGTCATTGTGGACATAGCCCAGACCCACACGCAGGGTGTTGTTTTCGTTAACCGGGAAGCCAAGCGTGCCATCCAGACCATAACTTTTGTTGGTATAGTCAGAAAGGTCCGCATTATCCGCTTTAAAGTCGTTGTAGAACAGACGACCACCCAGACTCACACCGTCAACGGTGAAGTAAGGGTCAGTAAGCGAGAATTCAGCATAGGTCTGGTAATCGTTCTTGGTCCCGCTGATGCCCACGGTATTACCGGTGCCCAGCCAGTTATCCTGCGTCACCCCGACCTGGAAGCTCACGCCACTTTCGGTGCCGTAGCCGACGCCGAAGTTGAAGGTACCGGTGTTGCGCTCTTTAACCTTGTAGACCACGTCAACCTGGTCAGGTGAACCTGGGACACGCTGAGTATCCACATCGACGGTTTCGAAGTAACCGGTGCGGTTCAGACGCTCTTTACCCTGTTCAACCAGATCGCTGCCGAGCCACGCGCCTTCCATCTGACGCATTTCGCGACGTAACACCGAGTCTTTAGACGTGTCATTACCTTCAAAACGGACGTTACGCACGTAGTAGCGGTTACCCGCATCCACGTTGATATGCAGTTTTACGGTTTTGTCGGCGTCGTTGATTTCTGGCTGCGTTGCGACACGCGGATAGGCATAGCCATAACGGCCCAGCAGTTTCTTGATGTCATCTTCCATTTTCGTGACTTTGGCGCCGTTATAAAGCTCGCCTGCCGGAATTTTGGTCAGATGTTCAATTTCTGCTGAATGGCCCGCCATGCTGCCATTGACGATCACGCCAGCGATTTTGTACTGGTCGCCTTCGGTGATGTTCACCGTAATGTAGATGCCTTTTTTATCAGGCGTCAGGCTGACCTGCGTCGAATCGATGTTAAAACGTGCGTAGCCGCGATCCAGATAGAAGCTGCGCAGAGTCTCAAGGTCACCCGCCAGTTTCTGTTTCTGATATTTACGATCGCCGACGACGTTCCACCATGGCACTTCATCGCGCAGCTGGAAACGGGAAATCAGTTCATCGGAGCTGAAGGCTTTATTACCGACGATGTTTATCTGCTGAATTTTGGCAGAGACACCTTCAGTAAAGACCAGCTTCAGATCAACACGATTACGTGGCAGTGGCGTGACCACGGCTTTAACGTTAGCGGTATATTTACCTACGCTGTAGTAGAAATCCTCAAGTCCCTTCTCGATAGAAGAGATGGTGGTACGGTCCAGCGCTTCGCCGACCCGTACACCTGAGGCTTCCAGATTTTGTTTGAGCTGATCCTCTTTCACCGCTTTGTTACCGGTGAAGGTAATGCTGGCAATGGTAGGACGTTCTTTGACCTGGACAATCAGCGTTGTACCGTCTCGCAGGACCTGAACATCCTCAAAGTTGCCAGTAGCGAACAGCGAGCGAATGGTATTTCTGACATCATCGTCATTCACCGTATCGCCAACCCGTACTGGCATGCTCAGCAGAGCCGCGCCGACGGCGACTCGCTGCAGCCCTTCGAAATGAATATCCTTCACCACGAAATCGTCTGCACCGTAAACGGTGGCGCTGCTAAACAGCAGCGACGCTATGAGCAACTTTTTCATCGCCATCGTTGTTATGCGTTTTCCTAACACATCCCTCGAATGTTCGCGTTCCAGCGGTTACAAACGTGAGAAATCATTGAAAAGTGCAAGCCCCATTAACAGCACCAGCAAAATCGAGCCGATGCGATAACTAAAGTCCTGAACTCGCTCGGACACCGGTCCACCTTTGATCTTTTCGATCGCAAGGAAGAGCAAGTGCCCACCATCTAAAACCGGCAGAGGGAACAGGTTGATGATGCCCAGGTTGACGCTAATCAACGCCAGGAACATCAGGTAGTAAATCAACCCGTACTCTGCTGACAATCCTGCACCCTGCGCAATCGAAATTGGCCCGCTCAGGTTGTTCAGCTTCACATCACCGGTTATTAACTTGCCCAGCATGGAAACGGTGAGCTTCATCAGCTGCCAGGTTTTTACACTGGCCTCACCGATTGCCGCAAACGCGCCATACTGTCTTACCGTCTTGTACTCTTCTGGCAGCGGAACAATGCGCGGAATCACTCCCGCAAAACCCGCTTTACTGCCATCTTTCGCTTCTGGCGTCATCGTCAGCGCAATGGATTCACCGCTGCGATCCACCTCAAGCGCCATGCTTTTGCCGGGGTTATCCCGGACCTGCGTGACAAAAGTCTGCCACTGCGATAATGGCTGACCATCGACTTTAACGATCCTGTCGCCAGCTTGCAAACCGGCTTCACTGGCTGGCGAGTTCGCCTGCACTTCTGCCAGCGTGGTCTCAATTTGCGGACCGCGTGGCTGAATCCCTAATGCGACGACCGGATCCTGCTTATCAGGCTCAAACTGCCAGTTACGCAAATCCACCTGCTTCTGCTGGGTTGCGTCCTCGCCAAACCGGGCAACAGTTAATGTCGTGCTGCTGTCGCCGATTTTACCCACCAGCGCCATACGCACAGCATCCCAGTCAGGCGTTTCGATACCGTCAACAGCCTTAAGTTCCATGCCGGGCGTAATTTGAGCTTCTGCAGCGACCGAACCGTTTAAAATTTCACCGATAACCGGGCGCACACCGGGCACGCCGTGAATAAACACAACCCAGTAGGCGAAGATGGCAAAGATGAAGTTCGCGACAGGACCTGCCGCAATGATAGAGGCGCGCTGCCAGACGGCTTTGTTATTAAAAGCCTGATGACGCAGCTCAGCGGGCACGCTTTCAACGCGTTCGTCGAGCATTTTAACGTAGCCGCCGAGGGGAATCAGCGCGATGACAAATTCTGTGCCGTGGCGGTCACGGCGCTGCCAGAGCGACTTACCAAAACCAATCGAAAAGCGCTCAACTTTGACGCCACAGCGACGAGCGACCCAGAAATGGCCAAACTCATGAACGGTAATCAACACGCCCAGCGCAATGATAAAGGCGAAGAAACTCCAGATTATGCTCAACATCTTTGCCTGTCCTTAAAGGGTGCGGAACACCAGCAGCAATAAACAGGCAAACACCGGCACCGCCGCAGTCAGACTATCAATGCGATCAAGCATGCCGCCATGACCGGGGATCAGATTACCACTGTCTTTAATGCCCGCTTCACGCTTGAACATACTCTCAGTGAGGTCGCCCAGCACAGAAGCCAGCGTTGCGATAACCGCGCAAATCACCAGCGTGCCGGTTGAGACCGTCAGCGGAGCCAGCGAGGCAAACAGCAGCGCAATCAGCGCCGATGAAACCAGACCGCCCAGGAAGCCTTCCCAGGTTTTGCCTGGAGAGACCTTCGGTGCCAGCTTGTGTTTGCCGAACATCTTGCCAAACATATAGGCACCTGAATCCGCGCCCCATACCAGCAGCAGCACAAACAGCAGCCACCAGGCACCGGCGAAGTGGTCGGTTTCATAGTGATATTGACGCAGCGCCACCATGCCCCAGAAAAAGGGCACCAGCGTTAATACGCCAAAGAGTAAGCGAAGTGGACGCGAATGGCGCCAGAAGGCCGCAGAAGCGGGATAGGTGAGCACCAGCAGCAGTGCAACAACCCACCACACCAGCGACGCCCAAAGCGATATCGCGATCTGTGGCAGATGCACCGTGTGTTGATAAGGTGGCAGCGTAAATTGCATCAGCGCCAGCAGCAGACCACAAAGTACAGCCAGCCAGACGCGCTGTTGCCGTGATGCCATACCTGCAAACTGACCCCATTCCCAGGCGGCCAGCATGCAGATAACGATGGTTGTAAGGGCAAAGCCAACAGGCGGTAACCAGAACAGTGCAGCTATTACCAGCGGAATTAATATCAACGCGGTAATCAGACGAGACTTCAGCAAAGGTTACCCCCAGATTGCTCAGGCGCCGCCTGGTGCAGCGCCGCCAAAACGACGCTCCCGCAGAGAGAATGCATTCAGTGCACCTTCAAAAACGTGTTCATCGAAATCCGGCCAGAGCACATCGGTAAAATAGAATTCAGCATAGGCAATTTGCCACAGCAGGAAGTTGCTAATCCGATGCTCTCCCCCGGTCCTTATCACTAAATCCACTGGCGCCAGCTCCTGCATACAGAGCTGCGACGTCAGGCTCTCTTCGGTAATCTGGTCAGGTCGCAGTAATCCTTCCTGAACCTGCTCAGCCAGTTTTTTCACGCCTTCGATAATATCCCAACGGCCGCCATAGTTGGCAGCAATGTTGAGCGTCAGGCCACTATTATTTGCGGTCAGCGTCTCAGAACGGCGAATACGTTCCTGAATACGCGGGCTGAAACGGCTGGTATCGCCAATGACGCGTAAGCGAACATTGTGTTTGTGCAGGCTTTTCACTTCACTATCAAGCGCCCAGACAAACAGTTCCATTAACGCGGTGACTTCCTGCGCCGGACGACTCCAGTTTTCACTGCTGAAGGCGTAAAGCGTCAGGGCTTCAAGATTGTTACTGACCGCAAAGCTGACGGCACGGCGTACCGATTTAACACCCGCTCTGTGGCCTGAAATACGCAATTTTCCCTGATTTTTGGCCCAGCGACCATTGCCATCCATGATGATAGCGACGTGGCGCGGACCGTTTCCCTGCTGGTCATCAGTGTTGTTTTGATTGTTAGACGACATAACGCTTAACCAATTCCTTTCATCAGAAATGCTGTGGTTTCTGAATACATTGCGCCCGATTCAAATCCCGACACACTCTCAGTGCCGGGCCACACCGAATTCGGTGACAGACCGTGAAACGCGAGCCAGCGACTATACCATTTTCACCTGAAGCGAACAAATGGCCTCATAACGATCGGCATTACGACGTGAAGCGTGGCAACATTTCTGTCGCCAGCGCGCGCGCAGTACGATCGATTTCAAGGACAGCGTCCACCGAATCCGGTTCCGGACACACTTGTGCCGCCATCACCGCACTATTAAGCGAGGCAATGTCGGTGAAGCGAATCTGGTGATTCAGGAAAGCCGCGACGGCAACCTCATTGGCAGCATTCAGCGTGGTGGTGGCCGCCTGCCCTGCGTCACAGGCATCGATGGCCAGCTTCAGACAGGGGTAGCGATTAAAATCAGGTTCTGCAAAAGAGAGCGCCGACATGCGGGTAAAATCCAGCGGCGTCACGCCTGCATTGATGCGCGAAGGCCAGGCCATGCTGTGGGCAATGGGCGTACGCATATCGGGAGAACCTAACTGAGCCAGCACGCTGCCATCGCAGTATCGCACCATGGAGTGAATCACCGACTGTGGGTGAAGGATCACTTCCATCTGCGCTGCGCTGGCATTAAACAACCAACGGGCTTCAATGTACTCAAGACCTTTATTCATCATGGTGGCCGAATCGACAGAGATTTTTCGCCCCATCGACCAGTTCGGATGTGCACAGGCCTGATCCGGCGACATGGCGCTGAGATCCGCTAAATCTGTGTCACGAAAAGGACCACCCGATCCCGTAAGGATAATCGACTCAATGCCATTATCCTGCAGGTCAGCGTAACCTAACTGATGCTGGATGGTAGCCGGTAAACTCTGAAAAATGGCGTTATGCTCACTGTCGACCGGTAGTAACTGCGCGTTATGATGACGCACCGCCTCCATAAACAAACGGCCGCAGGTGACAAGCGATTCTTTGTTGGCCAGCAGCACCGTTTTTCCGGCACGAATGGCCGCCAGCGTCGGCAGCAACCCTGACGCGCCGACAATCGCCGCCATCACCTGATCCACCTCATCCAGCGCGGCCAGCTCACAGGCTGCCTGAACGCCGGAGAGCACTTCAGTATTGACGCTGATTGCTCTCAGTCGCTCACGCAGCGCAGCGGCGGATGCCTCATCTGCCATGCAGGCGTAACGCGGCGTAAAGGCCGCACACTGTTCGGCCATCAGCGCCACATTATGGCCGGCAACCAGCGCCGTAATCTGATAAAGCGCCGGGTTGGCGCGAACCACCGCCAGCGTACTGGTGCCGATCGAGCCGGTGGATCCCAGCAGAGTTAATCGCTTCATGAGGCTATCCGTGTGAAGTCAGGGTGCCAGCAGGCACAATGTAAAACGCCGCCAGATGTCGCATTCATACGAATACCTCTCTGTACGGCGTTTTGTCCGGCAGTGATGGGATTAGAAATCCATCAGCTCCGTCTCTTTTTCTGACAGTGCAGCATCAACTTTCTTGATGTACGCATCGGTCATTTTTTGTACTTCATCCTGCGCACGACGTTCGTCGTCTTCGCTGATCTCTTTATCTTTCAGCAGCGCTTTGATCTTATCGTTGGCATCGCGACGGACGTTACGTACCGACACACGGCCCTGCTCGGCTTCGCCGCGCACGATTTTAATCAGATCTTTACGACGCTCTTCTGTCAGTGCAGGCAGCGGAACACGGATGTCGGTACCGGCTGAACTTGGGTTCAGACCGAGATCGGACTTCATGATCGCTTTTTCGACTGCAGGACTCAGTGAACGATCAAACACGTTGATTTTCAGCGTGCGTGAATCTTCCACCGTGACAGAAGCCAGCTGACGCAGTGGCGTCGGCGTGCCGTAATATTCGACGACAATGCCGTCAAGCAGCGAAGGTGAAGCACGACCGGTGCGCACTTTGCTGATGGTAGTTTTGAATGCTTCAACGCATTTTTCCATGCGCGTGTCAGCATCTTTTTTGATGTCGTTAATCACGTTGAAACCCTTGGATTCGGTTTGACCTGGCCAGTTCCGGCATAACCGGAAGCGGGATCGATAATCATCGATAATCCTGACTGGTGCGCGATGCATTATCATCGCGCTGACAGAATATACCTTATTTTATCTCGCCTCGGGTATTAATGCGTAATCAGGGTGCCTTCTTTTTCACCCATCACTACGCGACGCAGTGCGCCAGGTTTATTCATGTTGAAAACACGGATAGGTAATTTGTGGTCACGCGCCAGGGTAAAGGCCGCCAGATCCATCACTTTCAGCTCCTGATCCAGCACTTCAGCATAGGTCAGTTGCTCATACAGTGTCGCGTCCGGGCTTTTCACCGGATCCGCAGAGTAGACACCGTCAACTTTGGTCGCTTTCAGCACCACGTCCGCTTCAATCTCAATGCCGCGCAGACACGCCGCAGAGTCGGTGGTGAAGAACGGGTTGCCGGTACCGGCAGAGAAGATCACCACGCGGTTGTTACGCAGCAGGCTGATCGCTTCTGCCCAGCTGTAGTTGTCACAGACGCCATTCAGTGGAATCGCTGACATCAGGCGTGCATTCACATAGGCACGGTGCAATGCATCACGCATCGCCAGGCCGTTCATCACGGTCGCCAGCATACCCATGTGGTCACCCACGACGCGGTTCATGCCAGCCTGCTGCAGGCTCGCTCCACGGAACAGGTTGCCTCCGCCAATCACCACGCCAACCTGGATACCCAGTTCAACCAGCTCTTTTACCTCTTGTGCCATGCGGTCAAGCACACTCGCGTCGATACCAAAACCTTCAGCGCCTTGCAGGGCTTCGCCGCTGAGTTTAAGCAGGATACGTTGATAAACAGGTTTTGCGTTGGTCGCCATGGTCAGTTCTTCCTGGAAGATTGGGTGTAAAGGAGAAGTAAATTCCGATCGATCATCCGCTTACCGCAAAGAAAATGCTATTGGGATGAAACTGAAAACGTATCGTCTGTTGCGATTCACAGACAAAAAAGAACCGCCATCTGGCGGTTCTTTCAGAGCATTAAGACTGTTTGGACATTGCTGCAACTTCTGCAGCGAAGTCAGACTCAACTTTCTCGATGCCTTCACCCACTTCGAAGCGGATGAAGTTGATGACGTCAGCGCCCTGCTCTTTCAGAGCCTGGCCAACGGTTTTGCTTGGGTCGATAACGAAAGCCTGACCCGTCAGAGAGACTTCGCCGGTGAATTTCTTCATACGGCCTTCAACCATCTTCTCTGCGATCTCTTTTGGCTTGCCAGACTGCATCGCGATGTCCAGCTGAACCTGGTACTCTTTATCAACCACGTCAGCAGAAACGTCTTCTGGCTTAACGAATTCAGGCTTGCTTGCTGCAACGTGCATTGCGATCTGTTTGATCAGATCTTCGTTAGCGCCTTTCGCTGAAACCAGAACGCCGATACGCGCGCCGTGCAGATAGCTGCCCAGCTCTTCACCTTCCAGGATTGCAACGCGACGGATGTTGATGTTCTCACCGATTTTAGCAACCAGTGCAACGCGCTCTTCTTCGAACTGCGCTTTCAGAACGTCAACATCAGTTACGCGATCAGCTGCAGCCGCTTCCAGAACTTTGTCTGCGAACGCCTGGAAACCGCCATCTTTTGCTACGAAGTCAGTCTGGCAGTTTACTTCCAGAATCACGCCGTAGTCGCCAACGATCTTGGTTTTGATTACGCCATCAGCAGCAACGTTGCCTGCTTTTTTCGCTGCTTTGATTGCGCCAGACTTACGCATGTTCTCAATCGCCAGCTCAATGTCGCCGTTCGCTTCAGTCAGCGCTTTTTTGCAATCCATCATGCCAGCGCCAGTACGCTCGCGCAGTTCTTTAACCAATGCAGCGGTAATGTCAGCCATTCCAGAATCCTCGGTTCGTGCCTGTGTACATTTGCACCAGCAGACACTTATTTGCGGAAAATTTACTCTGTCCCGCCGTCCGGTTGGGGGCGTGACAGACTTAGATAAAATAAAGGGGCCAGTATAGGCCCCTTACAGATCACATCTGAATGCTAAGGGCTCTTATGCAGAGCAAACCTTATTAAGCGTTTTCTAAAGACGCTTCTTCAGCTTGCTCAACCAGGTCCTGAGAGCGGCCTTCGCGAACGGTAGTCGCAACGGCAGTCAGGTACAGGTTTACAGCACGGATCGCATCGTCGTTACCTGGGATAACGAAATCAACGCCATCTGGATCTGAGTTGGTATCAACGATAGCAAATACCGGGATACCCAGGTTGTTTGCTTCTTTGATTGCGATGTGTTCGTGGTCAGCATCAACAACAAACAGTGCGTCTGGCAGACCGCCCATGTCTTTGATACCGCCCAGGCTGTTTTCCAGCTTGGCCAGCTCACGCGCACGCATCAGCGCTTCTTTTTTGGTCAGTTTGTCGAAAGTACCATCCTGAGACTGAATCTCCAGATCTTTCAGACGCTTGATTGACTGACGCACGGTTTTCCAGTTAGTCAGCATGCCACCCAACCAGCGGTGGTTTACGAAGAACTGGTCGCAGCTCAGTGCAGACTCTTTTACTGCCTGGGCAGCAGCGCGCTTAGTACCTACGATCAGGATCTTACCTTTACGGGAAGAGATCTTGTTCAGTTCAGCCAGAGCTTCGTTGAACATAGGTACAGTTTTTTCCAGGTTGATGATGTGAACCTTGTTACGTGCACCAAAGATGAATGGCTTCATTTTTGGGTTCCAGTAACGGGTCTGGTGACCGAAGTGAACACCAGCCTGGAGCATGTCGCGCATGGAAACAGTTGCCATGATAAAACCTCTAAAGTTTGATTGGGGTTGGGCCTCCATGTATCCCATACGACCGACCTCTTTCAAGGCACCCCGGCGTATGTGTCGATACATGTGTGTTTTATTACACATAATGAGAGTTATGCGTTTCCTGCTGACCGAAACGGCCATACAGAGAATCGTCGGCGCGCTTTATATCACAAACCGCCATTGGACGCCAATAAATGATCGCTGACGAGTGCCTGCGCGTTCTCTATTTGGCAGCCCATTTGCTGGCTGCTAACATGACAGCACAGAACTTATTATTGTCGAAATTTTCGACAACTGCGGATTAATTTAATGGCAATTTCAATTAAAACCCCTGAAGAAATCGAAAAAATGCGCGTTGCGGGCCGACTTGCCGCCGAAGTGCTGGAGATGATCGAGCCCCATGTTCAACCGGGTGTGACCACCGGTGAGCTGGACCGCATCTGCCACGAACACATCACGCAGAAGCAGCATGCCGTCTCTGCCTGCCTCGGCTATCACGGTTTTCCGAAGTCAGTCTGCATCTCGGTGAACGAAGTGGTGTGCCACGGGATTCCCAGCGATGATCGCCCGTTAAAAGATGGCGATATCGTCAATGTCGATGTGACCGTGATTAAAGATGAGTACCACGGCGATACCTCAAAGATGTTTATCGTCGGTAAACCCACTATTCAGGGCGAACGCCTGTGCCGCGTCACGCAGGAGAGCCTCTATCTTTCCCTGCGTCTGATTAAGCCCGGCATCCGCCTGCGCGAGCTGGGCCGTGCTATCCAGAAGTATGTTGAAGCGAATGACTTCTCTGTCGTGCGCGAATATTGCGGTCACGGCATCGGCAAGGGTTTCCACGAAGAGCCTCAGGTGCTGCATTATGATGCGGATGATAGCGGCGTTGTGCTGCAGGCGGGCATGACCTTCACGGTAGAACCGATGGTCAATGCCGGGGATTACCGCATCCGCACCATGAAAGATGGCTGGACGGTAAAAACCAAAGATCGCAGCTTGTCCGCGCAGTATGAGCATACTATTGTGGTGACGGAAAACGGCTGTGAGATTTTAACCCTGCGCAAAGACGACACGCTGCCTGCAGTGCTCGTCGCCGAAGGGTAATTCCCCCAAAACAGATCAAGCCGGCGCTGAGCCGGCTTTTTTTTGGCTAAAAAAGAGAAGAGCTGCATGAGCGTGAGTCTGTCGGAAGATGTGAAGAATGGTCTGGTCGATTCGCCAGCCGAATGGGGCGACGATCAACTGACCCGCGACATTCTGAAGCCGCGGCTGGAACAGTTTCAGCAGCATCTGGCTGCCGCGTTTGATGCCGGTGAACCCGTTGAGCCGCTGATAGATGCCCGCACGCTGTTTATCGATCGGCTGCTGCGTCGCCTGTGGCGCTTCTTTGGCTTTGATGAGATGCCGTCTATCGCGCTGGTCGCCGTGGGCGGCTATGGCCGTGCTGAGCTGCATCCGCTCTCTGATATTGATGTCCTGATTCTCAGCCGTCAGCCGCTGGATGAACAGGCGGCGCAGCGCACCAGCGACCTGTTAACGCTGATGTGGGACCTCAAGCTGGAAGTGGGCCACAGCGTCCGCACGCTGGAAGAGTGTCTGCTGGAGGGATTGTCTGACCTGACCGTTGCCACTAACCTCATTGAATCACGGATGCTGACCGGCGACGTGGCGCTGTTTCTGGAATTACAGAAAAACATCTTCAGTGACGGTTTCTGGCCCTCATCCACCTTCTTCGCCGCCAAAATTGAAGAGCAGCAGGAGCGCCACAAGCGTTACCATGGCACCAGCTATAACCTGGAGCCGGACATCAAAAGCAGCCCCGGTGGCCTGCGCGATATCCATACGCTGCAATGGGTCGCCCGACGCCATTTTGGCGCCACCACGCTGGATGAGATGGTCGGCTTTGGTTTCCTCACCGACGCAGAGCGCGGCGAACTCAACGAATGTCAGGAGTTTCTCTGGCGCATCCGCTTTGCCCTGCACCTCTCCCTGCCCCGCTACGATAACCGCCTGCTGTTCGATCGCCAGCTCAGCGTAGCGCAGCGCCTGAATTACCAGGGCGAAGGCAATGAGCCGGTCGAGCGGATGATGAAAGATTTCTATCGCGTCACCCGGCGTATCGGCGAACTGAATCAGATGCTGCTGCAGCTGTTTGATGAAGCGATTCTGGCGCTCTCTACCAGCGAAAAGCCCCGGCCTATTGATGACGATTTCCAGCTGCGTGGCGATTTGATCGACCTGCGTGACGAGACGCTGTTCACACGCGAACCGCAGGCGATTCTGCGCATGTTCTACGTCATGGTGCGTAACGACAGTATCAAAGGGATCTATTCCACTACCCTGCGTCATCTGCGCCATGCACGCCGTCATCTTAAACAGCCGCTGTGTCAGATCCCGGAGGCGCGTCGCACCTTTATGTCGATTCTGCGCCACCCGGGCGCAGTCAGTCGGGCGCTGGTGCCGATGCATCGCTACAGCGTGCTGTGGGCTTATACGCCGCTGTGGGGTCATATCGTCGGACAGATGCAGTTCGATCTGTTTCACGCCTACACCGTGGATGAGCACACTATTCGCGTGCTGCAGAAGCTGGAAAGCTTTGCCAATGAAAGTACCCGTCCGCAGCATCCGCTGTGCGTCGAGTTATGGCCGCGACTGCCGCAGCAGGAGCTGTTGCTGATGGCCGCGCTGCTGCACGACATCGCCAAAGGACGCGGCGGCGATCACTCTATTCTCGGCGCGCAGGATGCGCTCGATTTCGCTGAAATGCATGGCCTGAATTCGCGTGAAACGCAGCTGGTGGCCTGGCTGGTTCGCCATCATCTGCTGATGTCGGTAACGGCGCAGCGGCGGGATATTCAGGACCCGACGGTCATCCAGCAGTTCGCCGAGGTCATGCAGAATGAAAACCGGCTGCGCTATCTGGTTTGTCTGACCGTAGCCGACATCTGCGCCACCAACGAAAGCCTGTGGAACAGCTGGAAGCAGAGCCTGTTGCGCGAGCTGTTTTTCGCCACCGAGAAGCAGCTGCGACGCGGCATGGAAAACAGTCCGGATCTGCGTGAGCGGGTGCGTCATCACCGTCTGCAGGCGCTGGCGCTGCTGCGGATGGACAACATTGATGAAGAGCGTCTGCATCAGATCTGGAATCGCTGCCGCGCTGACTACTTCCTGCGCCATACGCCGAATCAGATCGCGTGGCATGCCCGCCACCTGCTGGTTCATGACCTGAAAAAGCCGCTGGTGCTGGTCAGTCCGCAGGCCACGCGCGGCGGGACCGAAATTTTCATCTGGAGTCCCGATCGCCCGCATCTGTTTGCCGCCGTCGCCGGAGAGCTTGACCGCCGCAATCTCAGCGTGCACGACGCGCAGATCTTTACCAGCCGCGACGGCATGGCCATGGATACCTTTATTGTGCTGGAACCAGATGGCAGCCCGCTCTCCCCGGATCGTCATCCGATGATCAGTCAGGCGCTGGAGCAGGCGATCACCCAGTCAGACTGGGTGCCGCCACGAACCCGTCGTCCGTCGGCCAAACTGCGGCATTTCAGCGTGGATACCGAGGTCAATTTCCTGCCGACGCATACCGATCGCCGCAGCTACCTGGAACTGGTGGCGCTGGATCAGCCGGGCCTGCTGGCGCGGGTCGGCGAAGTCTTTGCCGATCTCGGTGTGTCACTGCACGGCGCACGCATCAGCACCATCGGCGAACGGGTCGAGGATTTGTTTATTCTGGCCAACAGTGAACGTCAGGCGCTGGACGAAGAAATGCGTAAAGCGTTGCAACAACGGTTGACAGAGGCCCTTAATCCAAACGATAAAGTGTGACCAGACTCGATTTGTAAACATTAATCTCTTTACTTGTGTCGGGCGATTGCCCGGCATCGCACATGACAGATCAGGAAAAAAATATGCAACAGTTACAGAGCGTTATTGAATCCGCCTTCGAACGTCGCGCTGACATTACCCCTGCCAGCGTTGACAGCGAAACCCGTGATGCCATCAACCAGGTGATCTCCCTGCTGGACAGCGGTGAGCTGCGCGTTTCTGAGAAGATCGACGGCGAGTGGGTAACGCATCAGTGGCTGAAGAAAGCAGTGCTGCTCTCTTTCCGCATCAATGACAATCAGGTAATGGAAGGTTCAGAAACCCGCTTTTACGACAAAGTCCCGATGAAATTTGCCGGCTGGGATGAAGCGCGTTTTAAAGAAGCGGGATTCCGCGTCGTGCCGCCTGCAGCTGTGCGTCAGGGTGCTTATATCGCCCGCAACACGGTGCTGATGCCTTCTTACGTCAACATCGGCGCCTTTGTGGATGAAGGCACCATGGTGGACACCTGGGCGACCGTTGGCTCCTGTGCGCAGATTGGTAAAAACGTTCACCTTTCTGGCGGCGTGGGTATCGGTGGCGTGCTGGAACCGCTGCAGGCTAACCCGACCATTATCGAAGACAACTGCTTCATCGGCGCCCGTTCTGAAATCGTCGAAGGCGTGATTGTTGAGGAAGGCTCAGTGATCTCAATGGGCGTTTACATCGGTCAGAGCACCAAAATCTATGACCGCGAGACCGGCGAAGTGCATTACGGCCGCGTTCCTGCCGGTTCCGTCGTGGTTTCGGGTAACCTGCCGTCGAAAGATGGCAGCTACAGCCTCTACTGCGCCGTGATCGTGAAGAAAGTAGATGCGAAGACGCTTGGCAAAACCGGTATCAACGAACTGCTGCGCACCATCGACTGATTTAAATGACGGGCTGGTTTCCAGCCCGTCATCTTTTCTTTACAGTGATTCCCAAATAACATGCTTCGCGTCGCGAATTAACTGGTGCGTTTAGTTTTTATCCAGGTCATAATCCGCGCCAGTTAAATCCTGTCGCGCAATGTTCATCCCGCTTATTTATGTCTACAGTTGACGGACGTCATGAACAAGTCTGCGCGCTTCTCACTTTTGATGGAAACAACGCTATGTATGACAATCTGAAAAGCTTAGGTATCAGTAACCCGGACGACATTGACCGCTACAGCCTGCGTCAGGAAGCCAACAACGACATTCTGAAGATCTACTTCCGCAAAGATAAAGGCGAGTTTTTCGCGAAGAGCGTTAAATTCAAATATCCGCGTCAGCGCAAAACCGTTGTTGCCGATCACGCGACGCAGGGCTACAAAGAAGTTCAGGAAATCAGCCCGAATCTGCGTTATGTCATCGATGAACTGGATCAGATTTGCCAGCGTGACCAGGTTGAAGTGGATCTGAAACGCAAAATTCTGGATGACCTTCGTCACCTGGAAAGCGTGGTTTCCCACAAGATCACTGAAATTGAATCGGATCTGGAAAAATTAACCCGTAACAGCCGTTAATTTTCTGTCCGATGAGAGAGGCCAGCTTTGCTGGCCTTTTTTTATGCCGTAAATCTGCCTTCTACCCCTGCTCATCCAGCTGCAAAGCCACATAGAGCAACAGCCTGTCGTCAAAATGGCCAAGATTCAGTCCGGTTAGTTCAGAAATGCGGTTCAGCCGGTACTCCAGCGTATTGCGATGAATAAACAGCGCACGCGCGGTGGCGCTAGGCTGGACGTTGTGGGTGAACCAGGCAATTAATGTGCGACGCAGCAGGCCGTTGTTATCCATGCTCTTGAGTTTCGCCAGAGGCCGGGCGAGTTCATTAGCCTGCCAGCCGCCACGCAGACTGTCGAGCAGCACAGGCAACACCAGATCCTGATAGAAATAGCTGCGCACCTCTGGCATTCGCTGCTTGCCCACCATCATCGTGGTGCGCGCCGTCCGGTAAGAGCGTGCAATGCTGCCCGGCCCGGTAAAGAAGTTACCCAGCGCGATACGCATCCGAAGATGACCGCTCTCTTTCATCCGCTGCAGCAACTGCTCGACGCGGCGGCGATGATCATCCTGATCGTAACGTCCGTGCCCATTCAGAGCCGGTTTCAGCACCACCATTTCAGTCAGTGACACAATAGCGATCAGATTATCGCGTTCCGGCGTGGTCAGCAGCGTCTGCAGCTGCTGTAACTCTGACATCGCGCTGTCGACGCCGAGCTGACCGCTATCCACCTCTACCACGGCGACCACGCGCGGCTGATTGAGATCGATGCCGAGCCGCTGTGCCCATTCGGTCAGCTGAGGCGACAGGGTATCGCTGCGGATCAGGTTCAGCACCAGCTCTTCACGCAGACGACTGTCCTGCGCCAGCATATGCAGCAGCCGCGCCTGCTCCAGCATCATCTCTGCGGTCATGCAGACCAGCTCGCCATAGTGCCGCAGCGCCAGCGGCTCGCCGGTCAGACCTATCACCCCGACAATATCACCATCAATGCGCAGCGGCAGGTTAATGCCGGGCCGCACGCCATGGAGATGTTTCGCCACCGCCTCATCGATGTCGACGATGCGCCCCTGAGAGAGCACCAGCAGCGCACCTTCGTGCAACTCCCCAATGCGTTCCCGGTCACCACTGCCGATAATCCGGCCGCGCGCATCCATCACGTTGACATTACTGTCAATAATTTTCATGGTGCGCGCCACGATATCCTGGGCCAGCCGGGCATCAAGGTGATAGGTAGCCATCCATTACTCCTGAAAAGAGGGGGGAGAAACAGAATACGCATGCACCGCGCGCAGAACATTGTGCAATTGCACAGAGCCGGGCGGTCATTTACCGAATTTGCGGTGGGTATCACACTCTGATGTGGCAGAAAGCAGGCATAAAAAAAGGCGGACCGCTGTCCGCCTCTTCGTCAGTTGTCGTTCCGTTACTGCATCAGCAGATAGATGCTGCTGTCACCGCGTTTCACATTCAGCGCCAGAACGGCTGGCTTGGTGTCGAGAACTTTGCGCAGTTCGCCGAGGTTAGTTACCGGCTGCTGGTTGACGCCCTGAATCACGTCACCCTTTTTAAGGCCGATACGCGCTGCGGCACTGCCCGCTTTCACATTATCAACGCGAACACCTTTATCGCCGGTTTCAACGTTGCTGAGGTCAGCGCCTTCGATGCCATTGTAGATGGTGGCGGACTGCACTTTCGCCTGGCTGCTCTGCTGCAACTGAACAGAGACATCGACCGGTTTGCCGTCACGCAGCAGGCCCAGTTTCAGAGTGGTGCCAACTGGCAGTGAACCCACTTCTGCACGCAGCGAAGCAAAGCTGCTCAGCGGCTTGCCATTCATCGAAACAATCACGTCACCCGCTTTGATACCCGCTTTAGCGGCTGCAGAGTCTGGCAGTACCTGGCTGACAAAGGCACCACGCTGTGCATCAACCTTCATCGCTTTTGCCAGCTCGGAGTTCAGTTCAGTCCCCTGCACACCCAGCTCGCCGCGTTTCACCTGACCAAACTCAACCATCTGAGCCGTCAGGTTTTTCACCATGTTGCTCGGGATAGCAAAGCCGATACCGATGTTGCCACCATCCGGTGCCAGAATGGCGGTGTTAATCCCAATCAGTTCACCGTTGAGGTTAACCAGCGCGCCACCGGAGTTACCCCGGTTAATCGCCGCATCCGTCTGGATAAAGTTTTCGTAGTTTTCCACGTTCAAGCCGCTACGTCCCAGCGCCGAGACGATACCGGAAGTCACGGTTTCACCCAGGCCATAGGGGTTGCCGATCGCCACGGTGTAGTCACCCACACGCAGGCTGTCGGAGTCAGCGATTTTCACGGCGGTCAGATTTTTGGCTTCCTGCAACTGAATCAGTGCAATGTCAGAGCTTGGATCTTTACCGATCACTTTTGCGTCATAGCGACGACCATCACTGAGCTGAACCTGAATTTTGGTTGCGTTATTCACCACGTGGTTGTTGGTTACCACATAGCCTTTTTCAGCATTGATGATCACTCCCGATCCCAGAGCACGGAATTTTTCCTGCTGAGTATCAGGCGTTGGCGCGCCGCCGTTACCACCTGCACCGTCACCACTCTGGCACATTGGTGAACCCTGGAACGGAGAACCGTCCTGGCAGAATGGTGAATTATCGCCAAAGAATTGCTGAAACTGCTGCGGCATACGCGGCGTTTTTACCGTGGTGGTGCCCTCGACGCTGATACTGACCACAGACGGCATCACCTTCTCCAGCATGGGTGCCAGACTTGGCATTTGCTGACTATCCGAAGAAGCCGTTTGCGCAGCAGAAACAGTAACAGGGGCAAGCGCCATGCTCAGGCTCAACGCAAGCGCACTTAACACTAAAGTCTTTTTTTTCATTTTTCGTTTCTCGATAAGATTACTGTTCAGACCATTGCTGTGGTCGAAAGGTGAGATAAATGTTTTAGCGCGAAGTTCCTTTAAAAGTTTAAGTCAAAGGTAAAAATTTATTCGCGCTCTTTACAATCGGCGGCTTATTCTACTGCCATTAACCGCCGGTACTCATCCCAGGCATAGAGATCGGTCATCCCGCTGATATAATCCTGAATCAGCCGGAATCGATAATAACGTTCCCACAACAGCCGCTGATATTTATGTTCTACCACGAGGGTTCGCATCTTTTGCAAATAAGCTTTACGGTGCTTACCAGAAAGCTTATGAAAAAGCCGGGTTTCAATCGGATGCTGACGCAGGAAATCTTCATTGATCAGCGTGGTAAAAGTCTCATAATTCAGGCGCATCAGCGGCTGATAGATCTCCAGCAGCCCCTTGATCACCCGGTATCCCTGCAACTCAAGCTGCTCAACTTCAGAGTGATTAAAGACCTGCTGGCGGGCAACGGTTTTAAACAGCTGCAGTAAGCGGCCCTCTTCACCCTCATCTTCCAGAAGCGCGTGATTGAAACTTCCCTCGAATATAGCGGGCAGATTATCAACGAAGCGTTTCACCGCGTAACTTACCAGCACGCTCTGAACATTTACGCGTAATGACATAAAAAATTGATCGCTGCGGCTTCGGCGTTTTTTACTGCAGGCTTCACGCCAGGCTTCGCCAATAGTCCGGCTGAAAGCGTCATTATTTTTAACCGGCCCCCAGGCTTTATTGAGAAATTCAAACAAACTCTCAACATTAAAGATATCTTTTTCTACAGCGTCGTCCAAATCGGCAATACAATAGGAGATATCATCCGCCGCTTCCATTATATAGGTGAGCGGAAAGCGATGGTGTTCTTCCATATTGGTGGCAGTACGCAAATCCGCAATATAATCCTGCTCAGAGAGATAAAAGCCGGGTTTCTTCATTAAGACGCTAAATTCGGCGGGCTTTTCCCCCTGCCACCAGGCGGGCGCGGTATATTTCAGGATGCAGGCGACCTGGGAATAACTGAGATTCAGTTGCAGCAGCGTATGCACCATGCGAATGGCCTGGGCGTTACCTTCAAAATGACAGAGATCCTGACGGATCATGGCATTCAGCTGATCAAAGGCTTTACGCTGCTCTTCCCCTTCGACGCCCGCCACCAGCGGATCCACTAGCTCGGCTGAGAGGTTCTCTTCAAACCAGTCGTTGATGGCGGCCTCGCCGAAATGGCCAAACGGCGGATTGCCGACGTCATGCAGCAGACACGCCATCTCAATCAGACTTTCAAACGCGCCTTCCATCTCATCCAGACCATACTGCGCCAGCCCACCCTGCATCTTGAGGGTCTGCAGGATCTCTTTAGTGATGTAGCGCCCGGTCTGCTGCACCTCCAGCGAGTGCGTCAGGCGGGATCGGACAGCGGCGTTGCGCTCCAGCGGAAAGACCTGGGTTTTCTGCTGCAGGCGCCGTATGGCGGCAGAGTTGATAATCCGGCCACGGTCGCTCTCAAAATGGCGGGTAATGTAATATTCGCCTTCCGGATCTTTTCGACTGTTATAAGGGCGCGAGAAGCTGATCTTCTTCCTGAAATTGATCGCCGACATGAATTACCCCTTACTTTTTCGTGAATTAATCCCCTGAATGCCATGGTAGACTATGCCCTAAATTTTGATTCTTTACATTAGCGGAACTCACTATGAAAGCAGGCATTATTGGCGCGATGGAGCAGGAAGTAACACTGCTGCGCGACAAAATTGAAAACCGTCAAACGCTGACACTGGCGGGTTGTGAAATCTATACCGGCACCCTGCAGGGCGTTGAGGTGGCACTGCTGAAATCTGGCATTGGCAAAACATCTGCCGCGCTGGGTACCACGCTGCTGCTGCAGCTCTGCAAGCCGGATGTGGTGATCAACACCGGCTCGGCGGGCGGTTTAGCGCCGTCACTGAGCGTCGGCGATATCGTGGTGTCAGACGAAGTCCGTTATCACGATGCTGACGTCACCGCATTTGGTTACGAGCCAGGTCAGATGGCGGGTTGTCCGGCTGCGTTTGTGGCAGACAGCAAGCTTATCGCGGCGGCCGAAGCCTGCATTAAGCAGCTGGACCTGAATGCCGTACGCGGTCTGGTGGTGAGCGGTGATGCCTTTATCAATGGTGCCGAACCGCTGGCACGCATTCGTAATCAGTTCCCGCAGGCGATTGCCGTTGAGATGGAAGCGACCGCTATCGGTCACGTCTGTCATCAGTTCCAGGTGCCGTTTGTGGTGGTCCGCGCAATTTCTGACGTGGCCGATAAAGAATCGCACCTCAGCTTTGATGAGTTCCTGAGCGTTGCGGCGAAGCAATCTTCGCTGATGGTGGAGAACCTGCTGGCGCATCTGGCACGTGGCTAAAACGCTGCTGTTCTGCTGGCTGCTGCTGTTGAGCGGCAGCCTGCCCGCCTCCCCGCCCCGTGTTATTACCCTCGCCCCTCACCTTACCGAACTCGCCTTTGCTGCCGGGATTACCCCGATTGCGGTCAGCGCCTGGTCCGATTATCCGCCGCAGGCGAAACAGATTGAACAAGTCGCCAACTGGCAGGGCATCAAAGCTGAACGTATTCTGCAGCTCAAGCCGGATCTGGTTTTAGCCTGGCGTGGCGGTAATCCGCAGCGACAGATTGATCAGTTGCAGCAGCTCGGCGTGCCGGTTAAATGGATTGATCCGCTAACGCTGGATGAGATGTTCACGGCGCTGGCCGATCTCGGCCACTGGAGTCCCAGACCGGAGCAGGCCGCCAGCGCGGCCCGACAGCTGCGTGAGCAGGAGGCCGTGCTGCGACAGCGCTATACTCATCTGACTGCGGTTCCGCTTTTTTTGCAGTTTGGTCAGCAGCCGCTGTTTACTGCGGCCAGAACCACGCTGCATAATGAAATTATTACCTTGTGCGGCGGCAGGAATATCTTTGCTGACAGTCGCGTCAGCTGGCCGCAGGTCAGCCGTGAGCAGGTGCTGATGCGCCATCCTCAGGCCGTGGTGACAGCGGGCGGTGCGCAGCAGGCGGAGAACATTCGTGCGTTCTGGCGGCCCCAGCTCATTGTGCCAGTTATTGCTATTAATGAGGACTGGCTGAGCCGGCCAGGTCCGCGACTGCTGCTGGCAGCGCAGCAACTCTGTGCGGCCCTGCATCCCGATGAATAAATCGACGAATTGATTAAAGTCACTGCACTTTTTGCCGTTAATCAATACCAGAGACGAGCGGGCCACGTATGCTCACCGTCCTTTTAGCGCCACGGCGCTTTTTTAAAACACCAGGAACCTTATATGACCAGAGCACTGCTGCTGGCCATAGGGCTAACGATCGCCGGACCTGCCTTTGCGGGATCGATAAATGGCTCTATAGGCGCCAGGCTTGTCATCTATTCACGCTGTGAAATCAACACGGCTAACGGTCAGCCCGCGCCGCAGATCAACTGCGGCAGACAGGCAGGCGCGCAGCCACGCGTCACCCATAGTCAGATTCAATCGCAGGGAAGTCTGAAACACAGTAACCGGCTGGTCACAATAGAATGGTAAACGAGGCCGTCGGAATGACGGCCTGCATTATCAGATACTGAAGGAAGAGCCACAGCCGCAGGTGGTTTTGGCATTCGGGTTGGTCACGATAAAGCGCGATCCTTCCAGGCCTTCCGTGTAATCCACCGAACCACCTACCAGATATTGCAGGCTCATCGGGTCAACCACCAGTGAGACGCCCTGCTTTTCAATCGTCATGTCGCCATCGTTCATCTGGTCGTCAAAGGTGAAGCCATACTGGAAACCACTGCAACCGCCACCGGTGATATAGACGCGAAGTTTCAGCGCCGGGTTCTCTTCGTCGGCAATCAGGTTCTTCACCTTGGTGGCTGCGGCGTCGGTAAACTGCAACGGCAGTGCTACTACTTCATCACTCATGTTTTACTCCGGTAAACGCCCAGGTCAGAAAACGACCTTAATAACACTATTATCAGCCAGCACCTCAGCGCAATCAAGCTCTGCCCTTCGCACTCTGTGCCGCTTTCACCTCCGTGGAGGAGACTGCGGGTGAATCCACCTTTCGTCTGCTGCCCCTCTTCCGTAGAATGGCGCAATATTTTTCTGAAACGCTGGAGCCGAAAATGAGTAAGTCCGAACAACTGTTTGCCGAGGCACAACGCCTGATCCCGGGTGGGGTAAACTCGCCAGTACGCGCATTTACCGGTGTGGGCGGCGTTCCACTGTTTATTGAACACGCTGATGGCGCGTATCTCTATGACGCCGATGGCAAAGCCTATATCGACTATGTCGGCTCATGGGGTCCGATGGTACTAGGCCATAACAACGCGATGATCCGTAATGCCGTGATTGAAGCGGCCCAGCGCGGCCTGAGCTTTGGCGCACCGACCGAAATGGAAGTGACCATGGCACAGCTGGTGTGTGAGCTGGTGCCGAGCATGGAGATGGTGCGGATGGTTAACTCCGGCACCGAAGCGACCATGAGCGCTATCCGTCTGGCGCGTGGCTTTACCGGCCGCGATAAAATCATCAAGTTTGAAGGCTGCTATCACGGCCATGCCGATCATCTGCTGGTGAAAGCCGGTTCCGGTGCCCTGACACTGGGTCAGCCAAACTCGCCGGGCGTACCGGCAGATTTCGCTAAACATACCCTGACCTGTACCTTTAACGATCTCGACTCGGTGCGCAGCGCCTTTGAGCAATATCCTGATGCCATCGCTGCCATCATCGTCGAGCCGGTCGCTGGCAACATGAACTGCATCCCGCCGCAGCCGGAATTCCTGCCAGGCCTGCGCGCTCTCTGTGATGAGTTCGGCGCACTGCTGATTATTGATGAGGTGATGACCGGTTTCCGCGTCGCGCTGGGCGGCGCACAGGCTCACTACAATGTGCGTCCTGACCTGACCTGCCTCGGAAAAATCATCGGTGGTGGGATGCCCGTCGGCGCGTTTGGTGGCCGTCGTGAAGTGATGGCCGCGCTGGCTCCGACCGGCCCGGTTTATCAGGCGGGAACGCTTTCCGGTAACCCGATCGCTATGGCAGCCGGTTTTGCCTGCCTGACGCAGATCGCGCAGCCCGGAACTCACGACAAACTGGATGCCCTGACCCGCAAGCTGGCAGAGGGTTTGCGCGAAGCAGCCCAACAGCAAAATATCCCGCTGGTGATTAACCATGTTGGCGGGATGTTCGGCCTGTTCTTCACCGATGCTGACAGCGTGACCTGTTACGCCGATGTGACACGCTGCGATGTGGAACGCTTTAAAACCTTCTTCCATCTGATGCTGGAGGAAGGCGTTTACTTTGCGCCATCAGCCTATGAAGCGGGCTTTATGTCGCTGGCTCATAGTGACGAGGATATTCAGCGCACTGTCGACGCCGCGCGTCGTTGTTTCGCGAAGCTGTAATTCCGGCAGCGTTAAAGATGAAGACCGGCATCAGCCGGTCTTTTGTTATTGATGAGGCTTGCCCCACTCTGTTGTGACAGGGTGCATGCACAGGAAACAGGGTCAGATCGGAAAGGCGCGAAAGCCGTCATCCATGACTCGCTCGGCCCGCGCCGTCCCTGGCGCGGGACGCTTTCCTCCTCTGACCCAATTCCCTGCGCATTGAGCTTCTTCGTTGTGGTCAGATTCACTCTACATTGGATTTGGCCGCCGTCTGAAACCAGCCTGTTTTTTTCTCTTAACCTGAACGCCTAAGCAGCCAGATAAAGTAAGGCGCACCTAAAAACGTCGCCATCAGTCCGGCCGGGATTTGATCCGGAAACGCCAGCATCCGCCCGCACCAGTCAGCCAGTATCATCAATCCTCCGCCCAGCAATCCCGATAGCAGCAGTTGCGGCAAGGCCCGCCGGAATCCCAGCATGCGCGCCATATGCGGTGCCATCAGTCCGACAAAACTCAGCGGGCCGATAGTCAGCGTCGCGCAAGCGGTTAGCGCGGCCGCCAGCAGCAGCAGACTCAGCCGCGCGGGTGTCAACGCCATGCCGGCCGAACGTGCAGTGGCACTTCCCAGCGGCAGCAGCGTCAGCCAGCGGCTCGCCAGCGGTGCCAGCGAGACCAGCAGCAGCGCACAGACAGCGCTCTGCATCGCCTGACTGCCGCTGATGTTATAGGTCGAGCCGGAGATCCAGCTCAGCAGCCCGCCCATACGGGGATCGCCACTTGCCAGCAGCAGCATCAGCAGGGTGACAAAGGCGCTGTTAAGCGCCATGCCCGCCAGCAGCATCCGCTCAGGCGAAAAGCCGCCACGACTGGCTACCGCCATGATCACCAGCAGCGTCAGCGCGGCACCCACCGCCCCGGCGGGCAGCAGCCATGCCATCGCATCGCCCGGCACAAAGAACATCATGACGACGACACCACAGGCAGCACCCGAACTGATGCCCAGCACTTCAGGGCTGGCCATGGGATTGCCGGTGAGCCGCTGAATCAGACTCCCTGCCACGCCCAGCATCAGACCGGTCACCAGCGCAGCCAGCACGCGCGGTGCGCGCCACGGCAGCAGTGACTGCAGCATCTCGCCCCCTGACCCGATCCAGCCCTGCGCATCACGTCCAAATGCCAGACCACCCCACGCCAGCAGGGCCAGAACAGCGAGACCCATCAGTGCCCAGCGCAGCAGGTTCTGTCGTTCGGCGGGCACGTGGTCACCCTGATTCAGGGCGGGCGGCACCGAACCGGTACGCAGTCGCGGCAGCAGCCACAGCAGAATCGGTACGCCAAGCAGCGCCGTAGCCGTACCGGTCGGGATATCGCGCCAGTGCGCGCTGAGCCATAACACGCAACTGTCGGCCAGCCACAGCAGCAGCGCGCCTGTAAGCGGTGCCAGTAGCATCCGGCTGAGGAGCCGTCTTCCGCCAAGCAACTTCGCCAGCAGCGGCGCAAACAGCCCAATAAAGCCGATGATACCGGCGACATTCACCAGCTGTGCGCTGAGCAGGATCGCCAGTCCGAGGCCACCGATACGCGCGACTGAGAGCGCCAGGCCCAGGTTTTTTGCTACACCATCATCCAGCCCCATCAGCGTCAGCGGACGCAGCAGCGCCAGCGCCAGCACAAACGCCAGCAGCAGGCGCGGCCAGAGCTGCTGCACATTCTCCCAGCTCATCTGATTCAGCGCGCCAGTGCTCCACAAAAACATGTTCTGCAGCTGATCGTGATTGAAGATAGCGAAGATTTGATTCACCGCGCCGCTGTAGAAACTCAGCACCAGCCCGGCCAGAATCAGCGTCACCGGCGACAGACGTTTACCCCAGGCCACTCCAAACACCAGCGCGGCCACCAGCAGCGCACCGCCAAGCGCAGCAAACTGCTGTGTCAGCGCCCCACCCGGCAGATGCCACAGCGTCGCCACGGTAATGCCCAGCTGTGCGCCGGAAGAGACGCCCAGCGTGGTCGGCTCCGCCAGCGGATTCCGCAGTATCTGCTGAAACAGCAGACCGGCAAGACCCAGCCCGGCACCCACCAGCAGCGCCAGCGCCGTGCGCGGTAACAGGCTGTAGTGAAACACCATCTGCGGCAGGCTATCGACCGCCGGTGACCAGAATGCCTGCCACCATTCTGCCTGTGGCAGTGCCTGGTGAAAATTAACCAGCGTCAGACTGAGTGAGAGCAGAAACAGCAGGCTTAGGAGGCCTGCGGGAAACAGAGCATGGCGCATCAGTGCGTCTCCAGCGCGCGTTCCAGCACGCGAACAAAGTGCAGCGCCGAAAGCGTTGCACCGTAATACCAGACCGCAGGAACGCGCTGAAAGCGTCCGGTGCGAACAAACGGCATGGCCTGCCACAGCGGGCTGCGCATCAGTTGCTGCATCTCCACGTCGTTGTCGTGATCGAAACAGATGACATCCACATCACCGGCCTGGGCCAGCTGTTCAATGCCGATCACCGCGCTGCCCCAGAAATTGGTCTCACCCTGCCAGCCATTTTTCAGGCCCAGCAGCGTCATCACTTCGAGGAACAGACTGTTTTTGCCGAAGGTAATGGCGTGGCGACTGTCGAGCAGCGACATCAGCAGAATCGTGCGTCCGGCATAGGGTGCCAGCCGCTCGCGGGCTGCCGCCAGTTGAGCATCGACCTCGCGCAGATGCTGCTCCGCTCGTTCGCTTAATCCAAGGCGCGCCGCCAGCTCATGCAGCGATGCGCGTGCGGCGGTAAAGGGTTTCCCGTCGCCGCTGTGAAGGTCGAAACCCATGATCGGCGCGATGCGCGTCAGTTTCTCTTTAGGCGGGCCGTAGCCGTTAGAGCAGAGGATCAGCGATGGCTGCATCTGCGCCATCAGCTCAAGATTGGGTTCGGTGCGCAGACCCACATCGATCACGCCCGCAGGCAGCGGTGGCTCTCCGACCCAGATGTTGTAGTTGTGCAGATCGGCCACACCCCAGGGCGTAACGCCCAGTGCGATCAGCAGTTCGGTGGGAAGCCACTCCAGGGCAATAATCCGGCCCGGATTCGGCGTGGCAGCACGCAGGGGAAGCGCACAAAACAACGGCGAGGCCGCCAGCGCCAGCAATAGTCGGCGGCGATAAAGATCGGGCATCATCCTTTCCTTAACAGACAAAACTGACCGGCGCGCCGCCCTGCGGGTGCGGTAAAATGCCCATCGGGATGCCATAAATCGCACCGAGCACCTCAGGCTGCATAATCGCCGCCGCGTCTCCTTCGGCAATCATCGTGCCCTGACGTAGCGCCACCAGATGATCGCAGTAGCGTGCCGCCATATTGATATCGTGCAGCACCGCAATCACGGTCAGGCCGCGCTGCTGGCTCAGCTCTTTTATCAGCGCCAGCACCTCAACCTGATGGGCGATATCCAGCGCCGACGTTGGTTCATCCAGCAGCAGACAGCGGCTGTTCTGCGCCACCATCATCGCCAGCCAGGCGCGTTGACGCTCACCGCCCGACAGGCTATCCACCAGTCGTCCGGCAAAGGGCTTCAGCCCGACCTGGGCAATGGCATCTTCTACCCGATCACGGTCGTCCTGACCGAACCGTCCCAGCGCGCCGTGCCAGGGATAGCGGCCAATCGCCACCAGCTCCCGCACCGTCATCCCTTCGGCAGCCGGTAACTGCTGCGGCAGATAGGCTACCTCGCGGGCAAAAGCTTTGCTGTTCCAGCGTCCGACCGGCTGCTGATTCAGCTGCACCTCTCCACTACTGGCCACATGATGGCGACCCAGCATTTTCAACAGCGTCGACTTACCGGAGCCGTTGTGTCCAATCAGGGCGGTCATCTTACCCGGTGGAAAGGTCAGCGAGAGGGGCTGAAGGAGAGTACGTCCGGGCACTTCAAAACTGGCGTCTGCCAGCGTAAAAGTCGCCTCTTCTGCGTGCGGATGCGGCATGGTTATCCCTGTGAACGAACGGGCGCCGGAGCGCCCGGTTATATCAGAACCTGAAGGTCGCGGTGCCGACTACCTGGCGTTCCGCACCCCAGTAGCAGGCATATTCACGGTAACAGCTGGCGACGTAGTCACGGTTGAACAGATTGTTGACGTTAACGCCCACTGTCGAACCTGGCAGGCCGAAACGACCCAGGTCATATTTCAGCGCCGCATCCACCGTGGTGTAACCGGCAACCTTAAAGTTCTGGTTCTGCTCGGTGCCAGTGCTGTAGAGCCCCTGGCTCTCGCCGACATAACGTACACCCGCGCCCAGCGTCACGCCTGACAAGGCAGTCTCGTGGAAGGTGTAGTCGCTCCAGAGTGAGGCCATATGCTTCGGCACCTGTACTGGCGTTTTGCCTTTCAGCTGCGTGTCTTCGGTGTATTCCGCATCGGTGTAGGTGTAAGACGCCGTCAGGTTAACGTTGGCATTCAGCGCCGCTTTGGCTTCCAGCTCTACGCCGCGCGACCGGATTTCACCGCTCTGCACGCTGAAAAGAACATTGTCCGGATCGGCAGTCAGGTTTTTGGTTTTGGTCAGTTGATAAAGCGCTGCGGTGAGCACCACCGGACGATCTTTCGGCACATACTTCACGCCCGCTTCATACTGTTTAGCGCGAGACGGATCAAATGCCTGACCATCAAAGGTCGAACCGGCATTCGGAATAAAGGCTTCGCTGTAGCTGAAATAAGGCGCGATGCCGTTATCAAACACATAGTTCAGACCGCCGCGCCAGGTAAAGGCCTGATCGTTCTGGCGATCAACGGTATCCGTCCCCCGATCGTAAACCGAGGTCATGGCATAGTCATAGCGGCCGCCCAACGTCAGCACCCAGCGGTTCCACTCCATCTGATCCTGCGTGTAGAGACCCGTCTGACGCTGCTTGTTGAGATGCTGATAAGGGCCAAATGGCGTTACGCTATCATCGCCATATTGCGGATTTACCGCATTCAGGCTGGATGCCGAGCCAAACTGTGCGTCGATATCATTGCGGGTACGCTGGAAATCCACGCCCAGCAGCAGCGTATGATCAACCTGACCCGTGGCAAACTTCGCCTGTGCCTGGTTATCCACCGCAAACTGGTTTAGCTTCTCGTGGGAGACCGCCGAACCACGGGTAATCTCCTGGGTCGCCGGAATAAAGCCATTGCCATAGATACTGCGATAATCAGTACGCAGGTCGGCGTAACGCAGGTTCTGGCGCAGCGTCCAGGTGTCGTTGAGGCTGTGCTCGGCGTTATAACCCACCATTTTGGTGGTGCGTGAAATCTTATTACTCTGCTCGCCTTCATCGAAGTTGGTCGGCAGTTTGTACTGACTGCCATCGGCGTGGGTAATCGGTACGATCGTGCCCTGACGCGGCAGCCAGCCGTAATAGCCGGTTTCTGGCTCGTTCTGGAAATAGGTCAGCAGGTCAATGCGGGTACGATCGTCGGGACGCCAGCTGAAAGCCGGGGCGATGGTGTAGCGCTTCTCTTTGTTCATCGCCTGCTGCGCATCCTGACTGCGCGCCTGGCCGGTCAGGCGATAGCTATAGACACCGTCATCATCCAGCGCGCCGCCAAAGTCAAAGCCGGTCGAGAAGAGATTATCGTTGCCCATCTGGAACTGCACTTCGCGCAGCGTTTCCTGGGTCGGACGCTTGCTCACCAGCGACACCACACCGCCCGGATTGCTTTTGCCGTAGAGCACCGACACCGGACCGCGCAGCAGTTCGGCGCGCTCCAGGAAATAGGGATCGATGGCAAACTCAGAGTAGTTATCCCCCTGCAGTTTCAGGCCATCCATATACTGATTGGTGTTGGTTTCGCTGAAGCCGCGAATCGACAACGCATCAATCACATCTGAGCTGCCACGGTTACCGGTCAGCACGCCAGGCGTGTAGTTAAACGCCCCTTTCACGCTGGTCACGTTGCGCATTTCCATCTCTTCGCGGGTGACCACGGAGACAGACTGCGGATTTTTTTCAATCGGCGTATCGGTTTTGGTGCCGGTGGCGCTGCGTTTCGCTGCCACGGTCGGTGCCGGGCCCCAGGCGCTTTCCGCCTCGACGCCGCTGCCGCCATCCGCCGAGACCACCATCGTCTCCGGCTGTGCGGCGTAAAGAGAAGTGCTCAGGCTCAGTGAGATCATGACGCCCAGAAGCGGTCGGGAAAATGTTTTTTTGGTGTTGTCTGCAAAAGTCGTTCGCGCATTCATAAAAAGGTGTCTCTTAAAAAGGCTCAGGAGAGCGAATCGAAACGATAATGATTATTATAACGGATTAGATAATATGCGAACTGCAGCGGGCACTGCAAGAAGAAATCCCAGTAGTGACGCCCTTTGCAGGGCGATTGACGCATATTGATCAGAAACAAAAAAAGGGCGCCTAAGCGCCCTTTTTAACCTGTCTGACTGATTTATTTGCCAAACATATCTTTAATCCAGCCTGCTACGCCATCGCTGTCTTTCTGCTCCTGCGGTTGCTGGGCTGGTTGTTGTTGCTGCGGCTGCTGTTGCTGCTGTTGCTGATCGAACAACTGTTGCTGCTGCTGAACCTGCTGCTGCTGTTGCTGACACAGCGCATTAGGATCCAGCGCCCACACCGGCAGAGAACGCCAGGTGCTGCTGCCGGTGCCACAGACAAAGTTACCGGCCGAATCCACATTCATCATCGACACATCTTCCGGTGGCGTCAGCTGCAACGGCATCGGCGCCTGGATGTCGAGGTAGCGGCGGTAGAGCTGCATCGCACCGCTGGCACCATAGAGTTTGGTCGGCTGGTTGTTATCGCGTCCCACCCAAGTGATCGCCACTTCTTTACCATCAATACCGGCAAACCAGCTGTCGACCAGGTCATTGGTGGTACCGGTTTTACCGGCCAGATGCGCATTCGGGAAGCGCGCGCCCAGCGCACGGGCGGTACCGTGGTCAGCAACCTGCTGCATGGTGTAAAGCGTCAGATAAGCCGCCTGCGCCGGTTCAACACGCTCTGCCTGCGGATAGCTCTGATAGAGCACACTGCCATCTTCCGCAATCACCGAACGCACGGCTGACAGTGACGCGCGGTTACCGCCGCTGGCGATCGACTGGAACGCCTGCGCCACTTCAACCGGCGTCAGGTTCATGGCACCCAGCAGCATCGCCGGAACCGGATGCAGTTGATCTTTCGGCACACCCAGTTTGCTCCAGGTATCGACCACCGCATCCAGCCCCAGCGTCATACCGAGATTAACTGTCGGCACGTTCATGGAGTTGGTCAGCGCATCCACCAGCATCACTTTTCCGCTGAAGCGACGATCGTCGTTCATTGGTTTCCAGATGCTGCCGTTGGGCTGCTTCAGCGCAATCGGCTCATCGGCGATCCAGCTGTTCAGGCGGTAGCTGTTAGGCTGACTCAGCGCGGTAAGGTAGGTCGCCGGTTTCGCCAGTGAACCAATAGAACGGCGCGCCTGCATCGCACGGTTGTAACCGGCGTACTGCGGATCGGCACCGCCGACCATGGCACGGACTTCGCCGCTGAAGCGGTCAACCACCACCATCGCCGTTTCCAGATCTTTCAGGCCACGCTGTTTTTTCAGCGTCGGGATGCCATCAATCACCGCTTTTTCGGCCGCATCCTGGGAGACCGGATCCAGCGTGGTGAAGATCTTCACGCCGGAGAGATCTTTCACCTTGTCGCCCAGTTTCGCCTGAAGCTCGTTACGCACCATCTGCATAAAGGCAGGCTGCGGCGTGATCACACCGCCTTTCGGCTGCACGCCCAGCGGACGCGCCGACAGCATGTCGTACAGCTCCTGGTCGATCACTTTCTGTTGCTGCAACAGGCGCAGCACCAGGTTGCGTCGTTCCAGCGCCAGTTTCGGGTTACGCCACGGGTTATAGAGCGACGCCCCTTTCACCATGCCGACCAGCATCGCCTGCTGATCCAGACTCAGTTCGTCAACCGGACGGCCGAAGTAGTAGAGGCTCGCCAGCGGGAAACCGCGAATCTGATCGCTGCCAGCCTGACCGAGATAGACCTCATTCAGGTAGAGCTCCAGGATGCGATCTTTGCTGTAGCGCGCATCCATGATCACGGCCATATAGGCTTCACGCGCTTTACGCCACAGCGAACGCTCGTTGGTGAGGAACAGGTTCTTCACCAGCTGCTGTGTCAGCGTACTGCCGCCCTGCACCGCTTTCCCGGCCGTGATGTTCGCCAGGAAGGCGCGGCCAATGGAGTACGGGCTGATGCCATCATGCTCATAGAAATGGCGATCTTCGGTGGCAATAAGCGTATCGACCAGCAGATCCGGGAAACCGGCGCGTGGCACGAAGAGACGCTGTTCACCATTCGGCGACTGCAGCATGGTGATCAGACGCGGATCGAGGCGGAAAAAGCCAAAATCACGACCGGTCTCGAGGTTCTTAATCTCGCTCAGCTCGTCTTTCGTGAAGCTCATGCGCGCGTGGATCTGCCCCTCTTTACTGTCAGGGAAATCAAACGGGCGACGCAGCAGATCGATGGTGTTGCCCTTCACCGAAAACTCGCCAGGGCGGGTAATCCGGGAGACTTCGCGGTACTGAGTTCCTTCCAGCAGCGCCACCATTTCACTTTTGTTGTAGGCCATGCCCGGTTCCAGGCTGACCATGCGGCCATAGACGGTGGCGGGCAGTTGCCACACTTTACCGTCAATACGGCTGCGAATTTCTGAGTCGAGGTAAATGCCCCATGCGACCATTACCACCACAAACACCAGGAACAGCTTGATTAACCATCCCAGCCAACGGCGTTTGCCGCGCGGCGGTTTTCCACCTTTACCTTTACGTGGCACCGGCGCTTCCTCCTCGTCATCATTAAAATCGTCCTGATCGATATCCTGTTCGATATCCCTGCGTCGTTCCCGGCCCGCACTGCTGCGCGGCGGCAACGGTTTACCTTTGCGCCCTATTGGTTCGCGATCGTTCCCAGACATTACTTTTCTTCTCCAGGCAGTGCTTACGGCAGCGCCGCTACTCTAACTGCTTTCTCGCGTGCCGCATGGCAGAACCCTCTGAATTCGATCCAGCGGACTCAACCCTGCGGGGACATTTTTTTGGTTCGCCTTGTTGGCAAGGCGTTGGCCGGATCCTCTGGCCAGGGATGTTTAGGATAACGCCCCTTCATCTCTTTCCTGACCTCCGGCCAGGCACCGCGCCAGAACGCCGCCAGATCGCGGGTGATCTGCAACGGGCGCTGGGCGGGCGATAACAGCTCCAGCACCAGCGGAATACGTCCTTCCGCAACGGTGGGATTCGTCGCTTCGCCAAACATCTCCTGAATCCTGACCGCCAGCGCGGGCGGCTTGTCCGCATCATAGCGGATCGGCAGCCGGCTTCCGGTCGGCACAGTGTAATGAGTTGGCAGCACAGTATCCAGCCGCTGACGTTGTGACCATGTGAGTAAATGTAAGAGTGCCGTGGTCAGGTTCACCGCCTGCAGGCTGCGGAGATCGCGCACCGCTGACATCTGCGGCAACAGCCACTGCGGCAGGCTATCAAGCAACGTCTGATCGTCAGTGGCGGGCCAGCTCTCTTCCGGCAACCACTGCGCCGCACACTGGATGCGCAGACGCAGCTGTTCTGCCTCCGGCGTCCAGCCCAGCACCGACAGCCCTTTTTCGGCAATCCAGCGCAGCATGGCCGCGTGCAGCACGTCTGGCTCCGGGCGCGCCATCGGCTGGGTCTTCAGTATCAGTGCACCAATCTGCTCACGTCTGAACGCGCGTAGCGTGCCTTTCTCTTCGTCCCACTCCACTTCGGTGCGGCGCTCAATCAGTGCGGGCAGCTGCTGGTACAGCGTTTCAATGTCGACCGGCAGCGCCAGCAACATCCGGGCATCCGGCGTAGCACTGCCCTGCAACAGGGCGGGTACGATCAGCCATTCATTGCGCGTCAGACCATCCTGCTCATCCAGTCTGGCACCCAGCCCGTTAGCCAGCTGATAGCGGCCGCTCTGGTCGCGTCGCCGCGCCAGCCGATCGCCAAAGCCCACCGCCAGCAAACCGGCGAAACGATCTTCATCAATACGACCGCCACGGATTTTAAGCCGCTGCTGCCACTGCTGCGCCCGCCGCTGCCATTGTGACTGCGGCCGATGCAGGGCATCCCGCAGATCGGCACTGCCGCTGCGCGGAGGGTCTTCCAGGATCGCTACCAGCAGCGCGGCGCTGGCGACCGCATCCGGTTCATTGCCTGCGGCACAGAGCATAGCAGCCAGTCGGGGATCGCACCCCAGCTGCGCCATGCGCCGTCCCAGCGTGTTGAGCAGGCCGTTGCTGTCCAGCGCACCCAGGCGGGTCAGCTGCTGTTTTGCGGCATCCAGATTTCTGGCGGGTGGCAGATCCAGCCACTGCAGCTGTTGCGGCTGGGTACAGCCCCACTGCAGCAGATCCAGCCACAGCGACGAGAGATCGCTGTTCACGATTTCCGGTTCGCTCTGCGCCGCCGCACGGGATGCCTGCTCCTGCGGCAACAGATGCAGACAGATTCCCGGCATCAGTCGCCCGGCGCGACCGGCGCGCTGGATCATCGATGCCTGGCTGATTCGCTGAGTCTGCAGCCGCGTCACACCACTGCGTGCATCAAACAGGGCGCTGCGTTCCAGCGCACTGTCGACCACCAACCGGATCCCTTCAATGGTCAGGCTGGTTTCAGCGATATTGGTGGCAAGTACCACTTTGCGGCGTCCGGAGGCGGCAGGAAGAATCGCCCGGCGCTGCGCCGCCAGTGGCAGTGCGCCATAGAGCGGCGTCAGATCCACATCATCGCTGATGCGTGATTCCAGCTCGCGTTTCACCCGTTCAATTTCCGCCACGCCCGGCAGAAATAGCAGCAGCGAGCCGTCTTCGTCACGCAGCAACTGGGCGACTTCACGCGCCACCGCCTCTTCAAAGCGTACGTTCTGATTCAGCGATGCGTAACGCCGCCCGACCGGGTAGCTGCGCCCTTCTGAGACAATTAATGGTGCATCCGGCAGTAGCGCCGCCAGCCGGGCGTTATCCAGCGTGGCGGACATCAGCATGATTTTAAGGTCGTCGCGCAGCCCCTGCTGCACATCGAGCAGCAGCGCCAGCGCCAGATCGGCCTGCAGGCTGCGCTCGTGAAACTCATCGAGGATCACCAGCGACACGCCCTCCAGCATCGGATCGTGCTGAAGCATGCGCGTGAGCATTCCTTCGGTAACAACTTCCAGCCGGGTCTGTGGCCCGACGCAGCTTTCGCCACGCATCCGGAACCCCACCGTGGCTCCCGGCTGCTCACCGAGCTGCTCCGCCAGCCGCTGCGCCACATTACGCGCCGCCAGACGACGAGGCTCCAGCATGATGATCCGTCCCGGCAGCGCCGCCTGCTGTAACAACTGCAGCGGCAGCCAGGTCGATTTGCCCGCGCCAGTGGGGGCGGCCAGCAGGATTTGAGAGGCGTCGCGCAGTGCCGCCAGGATGTCAGGCAGCACCGCGCTGACCGGTAAATCGCTCACAGCAAACTCCGCTTCTGCCTGTGCTAAGATGGCGCGCATTGTAGCACGTGATATTTGCCGGAGAGCGCCATGGCAACACAACGCTTATTTTTTGCCATCAGCCTGCCTGACGAGATGCAGCAGCAACTGGTGCGCTGGCGGGCCGACACCTTTCCTGCCGAGGCGGGCCAGCCGGTAGTCGCAGCGAATCTGCACCTGACGCTGGCGTTTCTGGGTGAAGTCGCACCGGAAACCTCACAACGCCTGCAGACGCTGGCCTCCCGCATTGAACAACCCGGCTTTGATCTCGATCTGGATGATGCCGGGCACTGGCCGCGTCCTGGTGTGGTCTGGCTCGGCTGCCAGCGTGCGCCTCGCGGGCTGCTGCAGCTCGCCAGCCTGCTGCGGGCGCAGGCCGCCCGGCATGGCTGTTACCAGAGTCCCCAGCCATTTCATCCGCACATCACGCTGTTACGCCATGCCACGCAGCCGGTGGCGTTACCGCCACGCGGTTTTCACTGGCGTTTTCATGTCTCCACCTTTTCACTGTTCGCCTCTGAATATGCCCGGGGCCGCACCCGCTACCGCGCGCTGGCCAGCTGGCCGTTAACCTCTCAGGATCCGCATGCACTTCTCTCCTCCTCTTAAACCCGCCCGCCTGATCAGTCGTTACAAACGTTTCCTTGCCGATGTTATGACGCCGGAAGGTGAGGTTCTGACGATCCACTGCGCCAACACCGGTGCCATGACCGGCTGCGCCACGCCGGGCGATCGGGTCTGGTATTCAACGTCCGACAGTCTGACCCGCAAGTACCCTCACAGCTGGGAGCTGACCGAAACGCAGCAGGGCCACTGGATCTGCGTGAACACCCTGCGCGCTAATCAACTGGTGGCCGAAGCGCTGGATCAGAACCGGCTGCCCGCACTGGCGGGATATTCCCATCGTCAGGCGGAAGTGAGATATGGCAGTGAAAAAAGCAGAATTGATTTCCTGCTCAAGGCAGATCCACGACCCAACTGCTATATTGAGGTGAAATCCGTAACCCTTTTACATGAAGGAAAAGGGTATTTTCCGGATGCGGTGACGATTCGAGGACAGAAGCACCTGCGTGAACTGGCAACAGTTGCAGCAGAGGGTCATCGGGCCGTTTTGTTGTTTGCCGTTTTGCACTCGGGGATTGAGGACGTTTCCCCGGCACGCCACATTGATGCGGCGTATGCAGAACAACTGGCTCAGGCGCATAAGGAAGGCGTAGAGATTTTAGCGTATCAGGCAGACTTATCGGCGGAGGGAATGTTTCTTAAATCGCCGATCAACGTAACCTTGTAATATCTTTTGCAATTTTATGTGTTAAGAATGTTCTGAGCTAAGCGCTGATTACGCTGTTCCTCACAGGCTTGTCAAGGTGTGTTCATGAAGAATTGCCAACCCTGACTGCTTCTGTTATTTATAGCGGCCTGTTTTTTTCCCCAATGGGGGATCGATGTACCCCGCAGACGTCAAATGCAGGATGGCAGCAACGCCCCTGCGAGACGAAAGTCAGAGGGTATAGTGCGTGTTATCCAGGAGAAGCAACATGCAAGAAGGTCAAAACCGTAAAACATCGTCCCTGAGTATTCTCGCTATCGCCGGTGTTGAACCTTATCAGGTTAAGCCTGGCGAAGAGTATATGAACGACGCGCAGCTGACCCATTTTCGCAAGATTCTGGAAGCCTGGCGTAATCAATTGCGGGACGAAGTCGATCGTACCGTATCGCACATGCAGGATGAAGCCGCTAACTTCCCGGACCCGGTTGACCGTGCCGCGCAGGAAGAGGAATTCAGCCTGGAGCTGCGTAACCGCGATCGCGAACGTAAACTGATTAAAAAGATCGAGAAGACACTGAAGAAAGTTGAAGATGACGACTTCGGTTATTGCGATTCCTGTGGCGTTGAGATTGGTATCCGCCGTCTCGAAGCACGTCCTACTGCCGATCTCTGCATCGACTGTAAGACGTTAGCAGAAATTCGTGAGAAACAAATGGCCGGCTAATGCCGCGTCCGGTCTGTTACCACGCAGTGGAACAACAGCTGTTTTGTCTGCTGCGTGGTCACTTCTGAATCCTATGACGTCCTCCTGTATCGGTCGCTTCGCCCCTTCTCCCTCTGGTGAACTCCATTTTGGCTCGCTGATTGCTGCCTTGGGCAGTTACCTGAGCGCGCGCGCGCAAAACGGCATCTGGCGAGTGAGAATTGAAGATATCGATCCGCCACGGGAAGTGCCGGGTGCCGCCAGCCGTATTCTGCATCAGCTGGAGCACTACGGTTTAACCTGGGATGGTGAGGCGTTGTGGCAGTCACAACGTCATGAAGCTTACCGCGAGGCACTGGCCTGGCTGCAGCAGCATCGTCAGAGCTACTTCTGCACCTGCCCGCGACGTCGCATTCAGGAGATTGGCGGTTTCTACGATGGCTACTGCCGTGAACGGCAACGCGGACCAGAGAATGCCGCGCTGCGTTTACGCCAGCATGCGCCGGTCTTTGCTTTTGACGATCGACTGCGCGGCCGCGTGGAGGCGGACAGGCGTCTGGCACAGGAAGACTTTATTATTCATCGCCGTGATGGCCTGTTTGCCTATAACCTGGCGGTGGTGGTCGATGATCATTTTCAGGGCATTACCGAAGTGGTGCGCGGCGCAGATTTGATTGAGCCGACGGTGCGGCAGATTGCGCTCTATCAGCAATTTGACTGGCCGGTGCCGGCCTGGCTGCATCTCCCGCTGGCGCTCAACCACGATGGCAATAAGTTATCGAAGCAGAATCATGCACCTTCGCTGCCCGATGGCGATGCCAGACCACTGCTGGTGGCGGCATTACGCTTTCTCGGACAGCCTGTTTCAGGCGGCTGGCAGGACTTAACGCAGGACAAACTGCTGTCTGATGCGGTAGCGCAGTGGAATATCGCTTTGATGCCGCAACAGAACGCCCTGAAACCGGATGCATAGACAACAGCATTCTCAAACGGTTCTCAACAGGCTATGATTAGCCGCTGATTTTACCTACACCCTAATTGCCACTGTCGAGGTGTCCCATTTTTACCCGAGTAGCCAATTTTTGCCGAAAAGTCCTGAAGCGTGATGAAGAGGAAGCCCCTGCAGAGGTTGAACCAGAACGTCTGATGGCCATCATCCCTCGTGAAAGCCACAACATCTCACGCAAAGACATCAGCGAAAATGCCCTCAAAGTGCTCTATCGCCTGAATAAAGCCGGTTATGAAGCCTATCTGGTAGGCGGTGGCGTGCGCGATTTGCTACTGGGGCAAAAACCTAAAGATTTCGACGTGACCACCAACGCCACGCCTGAGCAGATGCGTAAGCTGTTCCGCAACTGTCGCCTGGTCGGTCGTCGTTTCCGTCTGGCTCACGTAATGTTTGGCCCGGAAGTGATCGAAGTCGCGACCTTCCGTGGACATCACCAGGCGGAAGAGCCGGAAGAGGATCGCAACAGTTCGCAGCGCGCCCAGAGTGGCATGCTGCTGCGCGATAACATCTTCGGTTCTATCGAAGATGATGCGCAACGCCGCGATCTCACCATCAACAGCCTCTACTACAGCGTGGCTGATTTCAGCGTGCGCGATTATGTTGGCGGCATCAGCGATCTCGAACAGGGCATCATTCGCCTGATTGGCGATCCGGAAACCCGCTACCGCGAAGATCCGGTCCGCATGCTGCGCGTCGCGCGCTTTGCCGCCAAGCTCAATATGAGTATTGCGCCGGAAACCGCCGAGCCGATTCCGCGTCTGGCTTCGCTGCTGCGTGATATTCCACCTGCGCGCCTGTTTGAAGAGTCGCTGAAAATGTTGCAGGCCGGCTACGGCTACAGCACTTATCTGAAGCTGTGTGAATATCAGCTGTTCCAGCCGCTGTTCCCGACGCTGGCGCGTAACTTTACGGAAAACAGTGACAGCCACATGGAGCGGATGCTCGCTCAGGTGCTGAAGAACACCGATAACCGCATTCACAACGATATGCGCGTTAACCCGGCGTTCCTGTTTGCCGCGATGTTCTGGTATCCGCAGCTCGAAACGGCCGAACGCATTGCGCAGGAAAGCGGCCTGACTTACTTCGAAGCCTTTGCGATGGCGATGAACGATACGCTGGACGAAGCCTGCCGTGCGCTGGCGATTCCGAAACGTATTACCTCGCTGATCCGCGATATCTGGCTGCTGCAGTTACGCATTTCGCGCCGTCACGGTAAACGCGCCTGGAAACTGATGGAGCATCCGAAATTCCGCGCCGCTTACGATCTGCTGGCATTACGGGCGGAAGTGGAAAATAACCCGGAACTGCTGCGCCTGACCCAGTGGTGGGGTGAGTTCCAGGTGGCTGCGCCGCCGCATCAGAAAAACATGCTGAATAACCTGGGCGATGATCCGGTGCCACGCAGTAAATCGCGTCGTCCGCGCCGCCGTCCTTCCGCGCCGCGTCGTGACAATCAAAACGCCTCATGACACGGGTTTACCTCGCGTTAGGCAGTAACCTTGCCGATCCGCTGCATCAGGTTGATGCAGCGCTGTCCGCACTGGATGCGTTGCCGCAGACGCAACGCATCTATACCTCTCCGTTCTACCGCACGCCGCCTTATGGCCCGCCGGATCAGCCCGACTTTCTCAATGCCGCCGTGGCGCTGGAAACCGATCTCAGCGCAGAAGCGCTGCTTGACCATACCCAGCAGATTGAGCGGGAGCATGGCCGGGTGCGCAAAGCAGAACGCTGGGGACCCCGCACGCTGGATATCGATGTGATGCTGTTTGGTGATGCGGTGATCAACACCGAGCGGCTGATTGTGCCGCATTATGATCTGCTGAACCGCGCCTTTATGCTGGTGCCGCTGCTGGCGATTGCGCCGGACGCCCGCCTGCCGGATGGCCGCGCACTCCGCCCCCTTCTCGCCTCTCTCGACAGCAGCAGCATCGTGCTGTGGCACGGCTGATCAGACAAACGCAACTCTCTGATTCCGCTCTCTCACGCTATCCAGTAAACTGCGCCCATCAGAATTCCTGAGTTGAGAGCGCCATGAAACCCACCACGATTTCACATCTGCGTCAGGCGAAAGCCAGCGGTAAAAAATTCGCGACGCTGACCGCCTACGATTTCAGTTTTGCCCGCCTGTTTGCCGATGAAGGTATTCAGGTGCTGCTTGTTGGTGATTCTTTAGGGATGACGGTGCAGGGGCATGATTCCACGCTGCCGGTCACGGTCAGCGATATCGCCTATCACACTGCCGCCGTGCGCCGTGGCGCACCACAGGCCCTGCTGCTCGCCGACCTGCCGTTTATGAGTTATGCCACGCCGAAGCAGGCCTTTGAGAGCGCCGCGCAGCTGATGCGTGCCGGAGCCAACATGGTGAAACTGGAAGGCGGTAGCTGGCTGGCTGAGACCGTGCAGATGCTGACCGAGCGGGCCGTGCCGGTGTGTGGTCATCTTGGCCTGACCCCGCAGTCGGTGAATATCTTTGGCGGCTATAAAGTGCAGGGCCGTGATGAAGCCGGCGCCGAGCAGTTGCTGGCCGATGCGCTGGCGCTGGAAGCCGCCGGCGCTCAGCTGATGGTGCTGGAGTGCGTGCCGGTGTCGGTGGCGCAGCAGATTACCGACGCGCTCACCATCCCGGTGATTGGCATCGGTGCCGGTAACGTCACTGATGGTCAGATTCTGGTGATGCATGACGCGCTGGGCGTGACCGGCGGTCACATTCCCAAATTTGCTAAAAATTTCCTGGCGGAGACCGGCGATGTTCGCGCGGCGATTCGCCACTATATCGCCGAAGTCGAGGCCGGAACCTACCCGGCGGCAGAGCACAGTTTCCAGTAACCCAGGAGAGTCACCGTGTTGATCATTGAAACGCTGCTGATGCTGCGCCAGGAAGTCCGTCGCTGGCGCCAGCAGGGTAAACGCATTGCGCTGGTGCCGACCATGGGCAACCTGCATGAAGGTCATCTGACGCTGGTGGATGAAGCTCGGGCGCGCGGCGACATTGTCATTGTCTCGATCTTTGTCAATCCGATGCAGTTCGATCGCGCCGATGATTTAGCGCGCTACCCGCGCACGCTGCAGGAAGATTGTGAAAAGCTGAACCGTCACCAGGTAGATGTCGTCTTTGCCCCCTCACCGGCTGAAGTCTATCCGCAGGGCGCGCAGAATCAGACCTTTGTTGAAGTGCCGGTGCTCTCTTCCCTGCTGGAAGGCGCGACACGTCCGGGCCATTTTCGTGGCGTGGCGACCATCGTCAGCAAACTGTTTAATCTGGTGCAGCCCGATATTGCCTGTTTCGGTGAAAAGGATTTTCAGCAGCTGGCTATCATTCGTAAGATGGTGGCCGATATGGGCTTCGACATTGAGATTGTGGGCGTGCCAACCGTGCGGGCGAAAGATGGCCTGGCGCTGAGTTCACGCAACGGCTACCTGACTGCCGATGAGCGTAAGCTGGCCCCGGTGCTGAGCCAGGTGATGAATCAGATGGCGACACGGCTGGAGAACGGCGAGCGTCAGATTGACGAGATCATCGAGGCCGCCAGCGAGGCGCTGCTGGCGCAGGGATTGCGTCCTGATGGCCTGGCGATTTGTGATGCGGAAACGCTGCAGCCGCTCACGGTGGACAGCCAGCGTGCGGTAGTGCTGATGGCCGCCTGGCTGGGCAAAGCCCGCCTGATTGATAATCAAACCGTTGACCTGACGCTGTAAGTCCCTCTGCTGCAGGTTATTTTATTTCTCTGACAAGGTTTCTGGCTATGATTCGCACTGTTCTGCAAGGCAAATTGCACCGCGTCAAGGTGACGCAGGCGGACCTCAATTATGAAGGTTCCTGCGCTATCGATCAGGACTTCCTGGATGCTTCCGGCATTCTGCAATATGAAGCGATCGATATTTATAACGTCACCAACGGTCAGCGCTTTTCCACCTACGCTATCGCGGCTGAGCGCGGTTCGAAAATCATTTCGGTCAATGGTGCAGCAGCCCGCTGCGCCTGCGAGGGCGATATATTAATTATCTGCTCCTATGTACAGGTCGAGGATGCCGAAGCGCGTCAGTGGCAGCCTAAAGTCGCCTACTTTGAAGGTGACAACCAGATGAAGCGTCTGGCAAAAGCGCTGCCAGTTCAGATCGCCTGATTAATTGATCACCTGAAAAAAGGGCCGCCCGTAAAACGGCTGGCCCTTTTCTTTTCTTCTCTGATAATTAAACCGGTTTGGTTGTCATCGGCTTCGATGACTTTTTCATCGTAAAGAGGAAATTAAACCAGCCGTGTTTTCTCATCAGACATAATGTCCACGGCAGCGCCAGCGCCACCAGAAACGCCGAAATAAACTTCAGGTCATTTACCCAGGCTGACGGGCTTTCAAACTTCACGATCTTACTGAAGAACTGAATGGCCAGATAATGCGACAGGTAAAAGACGATAGAATTGACGCCAATGTAGTAGACCAGTTCAGACTTCAGCTTGAGTGCAATCCAGACAAAGAACGGAACAGACAATAGTGCCAGCGGTGATAATAACGCCTGGGAATGACGTTCCAGTACAAAGATATTCAGGCAGGACAGAATCACAAAACTGATTACTGAAATCAACAGCGTCGGGCCATGCTGCACTTTCTCCGCAATATCCACCTGCTTTCTCACTACGTAATCGCCGAGATAGAAGAAGACAAACAGATAAAGCGATTTGTTGATATGCGTATTGTCGAAGCTGGCAAACACGCCATCCGCCTCAATCGCAGGCAGCGCCCAGCTCAGCGTCATACAGATGGCAAACACCAGCAGGAACGGCAGGTGACGCGCAAAGATAATCACAATAAAGAAGATAAACAGCGAATGCAGGAACCAGGTCATATCACCGCCACCGGTCAGGTGGGAGAGAATAATGTTCATCGGTGATTGCGGCGTATTTGCCATTGAGCTGAACAGGATCTTTAACCCGCCGTAGACCGCCACCCAGACCACAAACGGATAGAGAATACTGCGCACCTTGTTATTAAAAAAAGGACCCAGGCCTTTTCTTAACCCGGCATCGACAAATAACCCCGAAACAAAGAACATCAGCCCCAGTCTTACCGGTGCCAGCATCTCATTTAACAGGCTGCTGAAGGCGGTAAAATGTCCGGCGTTATTATGTACGGCGATAGTGCTGTGCAAAAAAATGATTGCGAGAATACTTAATCCCCGCAGATTATCGATCCACGTTATACGATTCATCTTTTCCTGCCTTTGATTAAAAACTGGCCCTGAAATGGATGCCATTTTTCTTATTAAGAAGAGTCTTAACCCACCCATTCATCCCTGAGCAGAGGAATAACCTTATTCCGGCGGTATTTTGATAATTCGTAAACAAATAAACAACAGCCAGACTTTAAGGCTAATCTTAAAAAAAATTTAACAGTTAAGAATCATTAAGATAGCTAGTGATGTCAGATTATTATCAGATAATACTTAGGGTAATTATTTGTGAGAAAGGATGTAAGCGAGGCGGTGACCGGCTTCAGAGGCAGAACAGAGATGACTAAGTGCGTTTCAGGATGATTTTTAAGACCAGGCAGAACCGTAGTGATGGAGAGTTTTCACTCAGCAAAAAAAAAGCCACGCCCTTATCGCAGCGTGGCCCTTACCATTCAGGTAACGTCAGGTGCGTAATCCGCGCCCGCGCTGTATCAGCGCATAGACCAGCCAGTAGAACACCAGAATAAAGGCCACCAGTACCGAGAGCGTAAACACCAGCGGCACATCGTTAATACCCAGGAAGCCATAACGGAATCCGCTAATCATATAAACGATTGGATTGAGTTTAGAGACAGCCTGCCAGATCGGCGGCAGCAGACTCAGCGAATAGAACACGCCGCCCAGATAGGTCAGTGGCGTCAGCACAAAGGTCGGGATCAGGCTGATATCGTCAAAGGTGCGCGCAAACACGGCGTTCAGCAGACCGGCCAGTGAGAACAGGATCGCGGTCAGCAGCAGCGTGATCGCCACCATCGTCCAGGAGTGCACCTGGAACGGCACAAAGAACAGCGAGATAGCCGTCACCAGGATGCCGACGCAGACACCACGCGCCACGCCACCGCCCACATAACCGGCAATGATAATGTGGGTCGGCACCGGCGCAACCAGCAGCTCTTCAATGTTGCGCTGGAACTTGGCGCTGAAGAACGACGACGCCACGTTGGCATAGGCGTTGGTGATCACTGCCATCATGATCAATCCCGGCACGATGAACTGCATATAGCTGAAGCCGTGCATCTCACCAATACGCGACCCGATCAGGTTGCCAAAGATGATGAAATAGAGCGTCATGGTGATCACCGGCGGCACCAGCGTCTGGATCCAGATGCGGGCGAAACGGTTAACCTCTTTGGCCCAGATGCTCTTCAGCGCCACCCAGTACAAATGTGTCATGCTTTTGCTCCTGTTTTTCCCTGCGTCGTCAGGCCAACGAACAGCTCCTCCAGACGGTTGGCTTTATTACGCATACTCAGCACATGCACACCCTGCGCACTCAGCTGGCTGAAGACGCTGTTGAGGCCCTGCTCACGCAGCACTTCCACTTCCAGCGTGGAGGTATCGGTCAGGCGGTACTGGAACCCTTCCAGCGTAGGCAGCGGACTGCGCGGTGCCAGATCCAGGATAAAGGTTTCGGATTTGAGCTTGGACAGCAGCTCTTTCATCGAGGTGTTCTCCACCAGCTCACCGCTCTGGATAATGCCGATGTTGCGGCACAGCATCTCGGCTTCTTCCAGGTAGTGGGTGGTGAGAATAATGGTGGTGCCTTTGGCATTAAGATCTTTCAGGAACACCCACATTGAGCGGCGCAGCTCGATATCCACGCCAGCCGTCGGCTCATCCAGAATCAGCAGCTTAGGCTCATGCATCAGCGCTCGGGCGATCATCAGACGACGCTTCATGCCACCGGAGAGCATGCGCGCACGTTCGGTGCGTTTGCCCCACAGATCGAGCTGCTTCAGATATTTCTCCGCCCGCTCATTAGCTTCACGACGCTCAACGCCGTAATAACCTGCCTGGTTGACGACGATCTGCATCACCGTCTCGAACGGGTTGAAGTTAAATTCCTGCGGCACCAGGCCGAGCTGGCGCTTGGCATTCACCACATCTTTTTCCAGATCGTAGCCAAATACCCGCACGCTGCCCTCGGATTTATTAACCAGCGAACTGATAATCCCGATGGTGGTAGATTTACCGGCACCGTTTGGCCCCAGCAGCGCATAAAAGTCACCCGCTTCAACGTTAAGATCGATGCCCTTCAGCGCCTGCACGCCGCCGGGATAGGTCTTGGTCAGCCGGGAAAGTTCCAGTGCATATGTCATTCTGCATCCATACCCTGTTTTGGTGGCATTGCAATGCCGTTTAAATTTATCAGGCCCTGGCATATAGTACGCGCGCGCACTTTGCGCAGTAACCGGTCGCTCAACGCCATGACAGACATCAATACCCTGATCAGAAACAACCGCGAATGGTCAAAATTACTGGTTGAAGAAGATCCCAGCTTTTTTGAGCGGCTCGCCCAGGCACAAAAACCGCGCTTCCTGTGGATTGGCTGCTCTGACAGCCGTGTCCCTGCCGAACGTCTGACCGGACTGGAACCGGGCGAACTCTTTGTTCACCGCAACGTCGCCAATCTGGTCATCCACACCGATCTGAACTGTCTGTCCGTGGTGCAGTACGCTATCGAAGTGCTGGAAGTGGAACACGTTATCGTGTGCGGCCACTACGGCTGCGGCGGCGTGCAGGCGGCGATGGATAACCCGGAGCTGGGATTAATCGACAACTGGCTGCTGCACATCCGCGACCTCTGGTACAAGCATAGCGTGTTGCTGGGGGAACTCCCGCCGGATAAGCGTCTGGACAAACTGTGCGAAATCAACGTTATTGAACAGGTCTATAACCTGGGTCATTCGACCGTGCTGCAATCAGCCTGGAAGCGCGGCAAGGATGTCTCCCTGCACGGCTGGGTATACGGTATTCAGGACGGCTGTCTGCGTAACCTTGATGTCACGGCAAACAGCCGGGAGATCCTCGAACAGCGCTACCGTCATGGCATTGCTAATCTGCGGATGAACGGCGAGTCCTGAGCCGATCACGGCGTAAAGCGCGACATAGCCTACACCAGGCAACCGGTGCAGGCCTTGGAAGAATGTGCTGTCAGAGCGGGATCAGGATTCCAGCGGCACCACTTTGCCGATATAAGGCAGATGGCGATAGTGCTGAGCGTAGTCGATACCAAAGCCGACCACGAATTCATCCGGGATCGCAAAGCCGACATACTCGACGTTCACTTCAACTTCACGGCGCTCTGGCTTATCCAGCAGGGTACAGATCGCCAGTGATTTTGGCTGACGCAGTTGCAGAATCTCACGCACTTTGCTCAGGGTGTTACCGGAGTCGATGATATCTTCGACGATCAGCACATCTTTGCCACGAATGTCTTCATCCAGATCTTTCAGGATTTTCACATCACGCGTACTGGACATGCCGCTGCCGTAACTGGAAGCCGTCATAAAGTCGACTTCATGCGGCACATCAATGGCGCGACAGAGATCAGCCATGAACATGAATGAGCCGCGCAGCAGCCCCACCAGCACCATATCGCTGCCGCTGTCACGGTAGTGCTCGTTAATCTCTTTGCCCAGTTCAGCGATGCGCGTGGCGATTGCCTGTTCAGGGATCATCACTTCAACAGTGTGTTTCATTGCGTTCAGCCCGGTTACGTCAGAAAAGCCCCGAAGTCTATCACAGACGCAGCAGCGACGGCTGTGCGACCCTGTATGCAAACGATTACGTCGCGAAAATTATTACCGGCGGCCTGCGGGTCTCTGAAATGCGCATTACCTTAGAACATTCTGGCATTTACCAGCATGATTCGCTGCGTGGTAGCCTTTATCCAACAGATCGTTACCCTACTCGCGCCGCTGGCCGGAGATCACAATGACTTCATCTTCAAGCAAAAAAACGCATATCGGCGACAGGCCGCTGCACCCTGAAACCCAGATGCTGAATTATGGCTACGATCCCCGCCTCTCTGAAGGCGCGGTGAAGCCACCGGTGTTTCTGACCTCGACCTTTGTCTTTGACAGTGCCGAAGAGGGTCGGGATTTCTTTGATTATGTCTCTGGTCGTCGTGAGCCGCCGGAAGGCAAATCGGGCGGACTGGTCTATTCGCGCTTTAACCATCCGAACAGCGAAATCGTTGAAGATCGGCTGGCGGTCTATGAGCAGGCAGAAAGCTGTTCGCTCTTCTCTTCCGGGATGGCCGCCATCTCCACGGCCCTGCTGACGTTTGCCCGTCCGGGTGAGGTGATCCTGCACTCCCAGCCGCTCTATGGCGGCACCGAAACCCTGCTCAGCAAGACACTGCACAATCTGGATATCAAAGCCGTGGGTTTCAGCGACGGCAATGATGAGGATAAAGTACGTGAGGCCGCTCAGCAGGCAATGGCGCAGGGCCGCGTGGCGGTGATTCTGATTGAAACACCGGCGAATCCGACTAACAGCCTGGTCAATATCCGTCTGATGGCGCGCATCGCCGATGAGATCGACCAGCAGCAGGGTTCACGCCCGATTATCGCCTGTGATAATACGCTGCTCGGCCCGCTGTTCCAGCAGCCGCTGACGCTGGGCGCGGATCTGTCGCTCTACTCGCTGACTAAGTATGTGGGCGGTCACTCTGACCTGATTGCAGGTGCGGCGATGGGCAGTAAAGCGCTGATGGCGAAAGTGCGCGCCTTGCGTAGCGCCATCGGCACGCAGCTGGATCCGCACTCAAGCTGGATGCTCAGCCGCTCGCTGGAGACGCTGTCGCTGCGGATGGAGAAAGCTTTTCACAATGCGGAAGCGGTCGCGGCGTTTCTGCGCGATCATCCGAAAGTGGCGAAGCTGCACTGGCTGCCCTATCTGGATGCGGAGAGCGCCGAAGGGAAAACGTATCGTGAGCAGTGCAGCGGTGCGGGTTCGACCTTCTCATTTGATATCACCGGCGGCCAGCCCGCTGCGTTCCGTTTTCTCAACGCGCTGTCGCTGTTTAAGCAGGCGGTGAGCCTGGGCGGTACCGAGTCTCTGGCGAGCCATCCTGGCAGCACCACCCACTCCGGCGTGCCGCAGGCGGTGCGTCAGCGGATTGGTATCACTGACGCCACGGTGCGGCTGTCGATTGGCATCGAGAATGCCGGTGACCTGATTGAAGATATCAGACTGGCGCTGGATCAGGCGTAATCAGCTCACGGTAAAGCCCAGCATCATGCCGGTATCTTCATGCTCCAGCAGATGGCAGTGGGCCATGTAAGCGTGTTCGGCGGCGGCGACATAGTTGAAACGCACCAGTACTTCACTGCGCCAGCCGTCGACATTCACCATATCTTTCCAGCCCTGCCGATGCGGGGCGGGCGGTTTGCCGTTCTCGGAGAGAATACGGAACTGGGTGCCGTGAATGTGGAACGGATGCAGCATGGCGTCGCCTTCACCTGAAATCGTCCACTTCTCATAATCACCCAGCTTCACCGCAAACGACGGCTTGGTCATATCAAAGGCCTGGCCGTTAATCTTATTGCCATTGCGGAAATCGTAACCGGCGGGCTTCGCCATGCCGTGCATGCTGTGATCCATCCCTTCCATGTTTTCCATCGGCGGCATCGGCTCGGCAGCTGTTTTCTCCGGCATCGAATGATGACCGCCCTTGCCCATCGCTTTCTCGCCGTAGCGCTGCATTAATGCCTGCATCCCCTGCTGGTCCAGCTGCGGATCCATCATCAGTTGCAGCCAGCGTGTCGTCAGTCCGTCGGTAGAGGGCAGCGCGGGCAGCGTCGCCAGCTGATCCGGCAGCGTGGCGCTGGCCATCACCCTCAGCGGCAGGATCTGCACCAGTGGCAGCGGCTGGTCAAACGGCGGCAGCGTCATGCCCATCTGCTCCGTCGGCAGCGTCACCAGATCAAAGGCTTTACCGTCAGAGGTATCGATCATCACCTCGAAACGCTCACCCGGCAGGATCGGCAGCGCGTCGAGCTTCACCGGCTCAGCCAGCAGGCCACCATCGCTGGCGATGACATAGAGAGGACGTTTATCACTGGCGGCAACATGCAGCGAACGGGCATTACAGCCATTCAACAGACGTAGACGCAGCCAGCCGCGTGGCACCGCATGCTGCGGATACTGCACGCCGTTGGTCAGCATCATGTCGCCAAACCAGCCCACGGCCGCGCGCATTACGTCGAGCTGATAATCGATACGGCTGCCATCTTTGGTCAGCTGCTTATCCTGGAAAATCAGCGGCACATCATCCACGCCCCACTGCACAGGCAGTCGCAGCGTTCCGCTCGCTTTATCTTCCAGCAGGATCAATCCTGCCAGCCCCTGCGCCACCTGGTGCCCGGTTTTACCGTGTAGATGCGGGTGATACCAGCAGGTCGCCGCAGGTTGATCCGGCGTGAAAGAGACCTGACGTGAACCGCCTGCCGCAATCACCGCCTGCGGGCCGCCATCTACGGCGCCAGGGATTTCCAGCCCATGCCAGTGCAGTGTGGTCGCTTCGCTGAGCCGGTTATGGATGTTCACCGTCACCGGTTTGCCACTCTGCATCTTCAGCACCGGCCCCAGCAGGCTGCCGTTATAGCCCCAGGTCGGCACCGCTTTGCCATTCCACTGCGTGGTGCCCTGCATCGCGGTAAGGCTGTAACTGCCCGTGGCATCGGGTTCCAGCAGTGACGGAATCGGCAACAGCGGACGGGTAGCCGCCATCAGCGAGCGGCTCCAGAGCGGCAAGGCTCCGGCTGCACTCAGTGCGGCGGTGAGTTTCAGGAAATGGCGACGTTGCATGGTGATCATCCTTGTGGCATCGGAGCGCACAGCCTAAACCCTGACCTTATGGGAAGGTCAAGCCTTACCCGTGAGAATCTGACGAAAAAAGGCGGTACAGCGGCTCTCAGCGCCAAATTAATCGAAAACCTGAGAGTAACTGTGCTAACGTCATGAGCAATATCCATTGAAGAGAACGACTATGAAGCAAAGCATCAGAATCCTGCTGTTAACGGGACTCCTTGGCTTCTCCTCCACCAGTTTTGCCCTGAGCGAATCCGAAGCGGAAGACCTGGCTGATCTTACGGCGGTTTTCGTTTATCTGAAAAATGATTGTGGCTATCAGGATTTACCGGACGCGCAGATTCGCAAAGCGCTGGTCTTTTTTGCTCAGCAGAACCGCTGGGATTTAAGCAACTACAGCAACTACAACATGAAGGCGCTGGGTGAAGACAGCTATCGCGATCTCAGCGGCATCGCCATCACCAACGACAAAAAATGTAAGTCACTGGCCCGCGATTCGCTGAGCCTGCTGGCCTACGTCAGGTAAACGCTCTGCCCTCTGCAGCCGGACATTGACCGTGCAACGACGGTCAGTGTTAGCTATCATGTGCCGCCCATCTTCATGGCGATGTCATCAGAGGAGAGCATCATGGCCCAAAATGAAACGTGGTATGAAACCCTTCATGCCGGTTTTGGCCAGTATTTCACGGTCGATAAAGAGCTGTACCGTGAGAAGACTGCGCATCAGGATTTAATCATTTTCGAAAATGCCGCGATGGGCCGCGTGATGGCGCTGGACGGCGTCGTGCAGACCACCGAACGCGACGAATTTATCTATCATGAAATGATGACCCACGTTCCGCTGCTGGCGCACGGCGCGGCGAAGAGCGTCCTGATCATCGGCGGCGGTGACGGTGCCATGCTGCGTGAAGTGTCACGTCATCCGGAAATCGAAAAGATTACCATGGTAGAAATCGATGCAGGCGTGGTGACTTTTTGTCGCCAGTATCTGCCGAACCACAGCGCAGGCGCCTATGACGATCCGCGCTTTACACTGGTGATTGATGACGGAGTTAACTTCGTTAATCAGACGCAGGATAAATTCGATGTCATCATCTCTGACTGCACCGATCCGATCGGTCCGGGCGAGAGTCTGTTTACCTCCGAATTTTATGCCGGTTGCAAAGCGGCCCTTAATGAAAATGGCATCTTCGTCGCGCAGAATGGCGTCTGTTTCCTGCAGCAGGATGAGGCCGTCAACAGCCATCGCAAGCTGGGCCACTACTTCGGCGATGTCAGTTTCTATCAGGCAGCGATTCCGACCTACTACGGCGGCATTATGACCTTTGCCTGGGCGAGTGATAATCCGGCGCTGCGCCAGCTTGATACCGCCACGCTGCAGGCACGTTTCGAGGCCGCTGGCCTGACCTGCCGTTACTACACACCAGCGATCCATACCGGCAGCTTTGCCCTGCCACAATATCTGTTAAATGCGTTATCGGCCGCGTGCTGATAAGGCATTTTTAAGGGGGTGAACAAAATTGCAAAAGCTAAAACTACATGGCTTCAATAACCTGACGAAAAGCCTGAGTTTTTGTATTTACGATATCTGTTATGCGAATACTGAAGCTGAACGCGATGGTTACATCGCCTACATCGATGAACAATATAATGCTAACCGTCTGACGGAAATCCTGACTGAGACCTGCTCAATCATCGGCGCTAACGTGCTCAATATTGCGCGCCAGGATTATGAACCGCAGGGAGCCAGCGTCACGATTCTGGTCAGCGAAGAGCCGATCGATCCCAAAGATATCGATAACTCCGAGCATCCAGGCCCGCTGCCTAATTCAGTGGTGGCGCATCTCGATAAAAGCCATATCTGCGTGCATACCTATCCGGAGAGTCACCCGGAAGGCGGGCTTTGCACCTTCCGTGCCGACATCGAAGTCTCAACCTGTGGCGTGATCTCACCGCTTAAAGCGCTGAACTACCTGATCCACCAGCTGGAGTCAGACATTGTCACCGTCGATTACCGGGTGCGCGGTTTTACCCGTGACGTGAAAGGGATGAAGCATTTTATCGATCACGAGATCAATTCGATTCAGAACTTTATGTCTGACGATATGAAAGCGATGTATGACATGGTGGATGTGAATGTCTATCAGGAGAACATCTTCCATACCAAGATGTTGCTGAAAGAGTTCGACCTTAAGCATTACCTGTTTAATACCCGTCCGGAAGATCTCAGCCCGCAGGAGCACAAGCGCATTACTGACCTGCTGTGGAAAGAGATGCGTGAGATCTACTACGGCAGAAATATCCCCTCAGTGGGCCTGAAGACCCTCTGATTATCAGGCGCGCAGCGTTATTGCCAATAAGCTGCGCGTCTCTTCCCCCTGATCCCCCCGACTTTTCATCACGGCAACCGCCGGAATTCCCTGATCGCCAGCAATAATTTGCCTGTGAGAGCGTGCTACTTTCAGCGCTGAACGCTTATTTCTCAACCACTACAGGCAAAAAAAATGGTAAGAATTAACATCATTGATTTCGATGCCGTCCCGGACGCCACCTCCCTTTGCACTCAGGCGATACAGCGCGCGATCGACAGCGCCGCAGAAGGCGACACGGTGCTGATCCCGGCAGGCCGCTTTCTGACGGGCGCGCTGTTTTTGAAAAGTGAGATGACACTGGAGCTGGCAAAAGATGCCGTGCTGCTCGGCAGCGAGCGGCTGGAGGATTATCCGGACATCGCTACCCGCGTGGCGGGCATTGATATGGTCTGGCCCGCGGCGATGCTTAACATCAATCGGTGCCGCAATGTCACCGTGTGCGGCAGCGGCACTCTCGACGGACAGGGTGCGGTCTGGTGGCATACGTTCTGGGGCGACGATGAAAACAGCGGAATGCTGGCGGACTATACCCGGCGCGGCCTGCGCTGGGTGGTGGATTATGACTGCAAACGCCCGCGCAATGTGGTGATTTACCAGAGCGAATGCGTGACGCTGGAGGACTTTACCTCACAGGATTCCGGCTTCTGGAACCTGCACGTCTGCTATTCGAAACAGGTGAATCTGCAGCGGCTACGTGTGATGAACGCCACCGGCCCCAGTACCGACGGCATTGATATTGATTCCAGCCAGCTCGTTCGTGTGGAAGGCTGTACGGTCTCCTGCAATGACGACAATATCTGCGTGAAATCGGGTCGCGGCGCGGAAGCGCAACAGCTGGGCAGAACCGCACGCGATATTATCATTCGCGACTGCACCCTGCTGAAAGGCTCGGGCATCACGCTGGGCAGCGAAACCTCTGGCGGTATTGAAAACGTCATCATCGAACATAACCGCTTCTCTGGAACCGGCGTCGGCTTTCGCATCAAGTCCGCCCGCAATCGCGGCGGCTGGATCAAAAACATCGTGGTTCGCCATCTTAAAATGGAGGATGTCAGCTATCCGTTTATGCTGCAGCTGAACTGGTTCCCGCAATACAGCTACAGCGAACAGCCTGCCGATACCGAACAGCCGCCGCACTGGCGTAAGCTGGCGTCAGGCGTCACGGGTGATGCCGGTCTGACGCGGGTAGAGAACATCAGCATCAGCCATGTCAGCAGCAGCCTGACTCAGCCCGCGACATTTTCCCGCGCCTTTTTTATTGAAGGCACGCCGGAAAATCCGATTGAACGGCTGAGTTTCAGCGACATCACGCTGCAGGCGCAGGAGTTTGGCAAAATAGCGGGCGTAACGAATTTGAGTTTTGAACGGGTTACGGTAGACGCGCCTGCGATAACGCGCGAAGAGCATGATACCTACGCGCGTTAACGGCGATATCTGAACGTAAACGCGCCGTGCTGCCCTCGCCCTGCTTACCGGGTCAGGGCAAAACTGCGCGTTCTGTTCAGACGGAAGTCAGCGTAAGTGTAATACCGCGCTCGCGCAGCGTGCGACAGACCTCATCATCTAAGCGGCTGTCGGTGACCACATCGGTCAGATCATCCACCGGTGAGGCGCAGAACAGCGACCAGGAGCCATATTTACTGCTGTCCGCCAGCAGGACACGACGCGCCGCATTGGCCAGCAGATCGTGTTTCAGCCCGGCTTTCTCCTCGGTCGGCGTGGTAATGCCGCGCTCAAGGCTCCAGGAGTTACAGCTGACAAAGGCGATATCGGGATTGATGCTGCGCAGCAACCGGCGTCCATGCTCGCCCACACAGGACTGACTGGAGTCGTCGATCCGACCGCCAATAATCGTCACTTCAATCTGCTTAAATTCTGACAGAAACAGCGCAATGTGCAGGTCGGCCGTAATGACCCGCAGCGGCAGATGCGTGAGCTGTCGTGCCAGCTCCAGCATGGTAGTGCCGGCATCCAGCACCACCGCATCACCTGCACGGACAAAGCTGGCGGCGCATTCCGCGATCGCCTGCTTCTCGGCCAGGTTTCGCTGCATCTTCTCCAGCGTGGTTGGCTGGGCGGGAATAAAACGATTCAGGGTGACGCCGCCATGACTGCGGCTGATCACACCCTCTTTATCCAGCTTAATTAAATCACGTCGAATCGTAGCGGGTGAGGCGGAAATCGCACTGACCAGTTGCTCAACAGTCACCAGATTATGGCTTTTCAGGTAATCCATAATCTGGTCAAGACGGCTCTGTCCCTTCATATTTCCCTATGCGAGCTGCATCGCGAGTTTAATAGAGATCGCCATGCTGTCAGACTTCGCTTTACCTGTCCAGGCGATATCAAATGCCGTGCCATGGTCAGCTGAGGTGCGGATAAACGGCAGGCCTGCGGTGATGTTCACCCCATCATAGAAGCCCAGCAGTTTAAGCGGGATGTGCCCCTGATCGTGGTACATCGCCACCACCATGTCATAGCGTCCATCCTGGCACTGCAGGAACACGGTGTCCGGCGGACAAGGCCCGGAGACATCAATCCCCTGCGCTTTCATCGCCTCAATTGCCGGGGCGACGGTAGTGATCTCCTCATCGCCAAACAGCCCGTTCTCACCGGCGTGCGGATTGACGCCCGCCACGGCGATACGCGGGGCGCTGTAACCGACACGACGCAGGAAGGTATCCGCCATGCCAATCACGGTTTTGATACGCGTCTGGTTCAGCGTGTCGAGGAACTTACGCAGCGCAATATGCGTCGTGACATGAATCACTTTGAGTTTATCGGTGTAGAGCACCATGGCGTAATCTTTGGTGTTGGTCAGGTGCGCCAGCAGTTCAGTGTGGCCCGGATAGAGATGGCCCGCCGCATGCATCGCCTCTTTATTCAGCGGCGCGGTGGCAATGGCATGCACGTCTCCCGCCAGTGCCAGTTCGGTGGCACGCTTCACACAGCGCCACGCCAGATCCCCCGCCTCTTTCTGCACCACGCCAGGCTTCAGCGCATCGGGATCGGCCAGCGGCTCATCAATCACGTTGATGATGCCAGGCGCAAACCGCGCATCCTGCACCCGGTCCAGCACCCGCAACTCGGCCTGTGGCGTAATGTTCATCGCCATAATGCGGCGCAGCGTACTGGCACAGCCAATCACCACGGCAGGAATGCCATTCAGCTCACCTTCAGTGAGTGATTTGATAATGATTTCCGGGCTGATGCCCGCCGGATCGCCCATGGTGATCGCAATAATTTTACTCACTCGACTTCTCCTCAATAAAACCAATGGCTGCTACCAGGGTATTTTCATCACCAAAGCCACCCGCTTTGGTCATCACCGGCAGAGTAAATTCACTGTTAAGCAGAACCCCGTGCGGTACACAGCCCGCCACCAGACCCTGAATTTTAAAGCCGCTGGCGCCGAGTGCCTGGGCGACGGCAATCGCCACGTCGCCTCCCGACAAATAGAGCGCGTGCGGCAGCTGCGCCCGGCACAGGCTAAAGGTCATTTCGCCCAGCAACGCGCAGATCGCCTCACCCAGTTGCTGGCGCGTCACGCGGTGCTGCTGGCAGAGATGCTCGATTGCGTGTCGCTGGGATGCATGCTGACAGGTGCGGATCAGCGTATGACGACCGGCACGCAGTGCGGTGGCCGCCTGTTCGACCCAGCGATCCCGCTCAGGCCAGGCGGGCTGCTGAAACAACTGACGGATATCGACATCGACTAGCTCAACGGCGTGCTGATGACGCAAAGCGGCAATCTGCTGCTCTGCCTGACGGCTCATCGATCCCACCACCGCCAGCACGGGCCGCGAAGGACGAACAGAGAGCGCAGCGCCCAGCGCATCGCTTAATCCGGCAGCGCCCACCAGCAGAGGCGTCTCGCTCAGCCGCGACGCAGCGGATATCAGCCGCGCCAGGTCAGCCTGTGTTTCAGCATCTACCACCACGACGCCCTGCGCCGTCGCTAATACCGCATCAAGGCGATCGCTGCGCAGCGTCGCGAGATCGATCTCCGTGCCGTCGATCTGCATCTGATCGAGAATGCGGGCACAGAGGATCGGGGTTTTAGGATCGCTGACAAATTCGGTGTCGGTCAGTAAACGCTGATTGACCCACACATTACCGTCGCGTGTGGTGCGGCCCAGTCGTGGTACGGCCGGAGCCACCAGTGCCATTTTTTTGCCGCTGGCGCGCAGCGCAGCCACCGTTTCAGCGCCGACGTTACCACGCAGCGTGGAGTCGATTTTTTTTAACAACCAGCCCTGCTGAAGCTGTTTCGCGTAATGCTGTACCACCTGAGTGACGCGCTCTGCCGCCTGACTGGCGCTGACGGCACGGCTGTCGGTGCTGATCACCAGCACATCCGCCGCCTCGTCTGGCAGCGATGTCGCGGTGCCGAACAGCACATGCACGCGGGCTCCGGCCTGAGCCAGTCCGCTTCCTGCATCGTTGGCACCGGTGAAGTCATCGGCGATGACCAGCACCGGGGTTTTCCATATTGATGAGCCCATCCTCACTCCTGTCAGGCTATTGCTGCTGCACTTGATTATATTCAATCATGATTGATTATATGTGAGCAAGTTCAAATTAATCGAAATCGATATGCCTTATAAAATTAGCCACAGAGGGTGACTGACATCGCATTGCACTGAGCAAGATTAATCATTTACTCAGACATGACAGAAATAAGGGTATGAAATGAACATTAACAGCACGGTGATCAGCGGATATCAGGCGCTGAATGACATGCGCTATCTGCTGGAGGGAGTATCGACAGCGGTGGTGGTAACTGACCGGAACATTGAGGCGATTCCGGCGGTGCAGGCGCTGATGGGTCAGTTGCGGGATCAGATTCCGGGCATCAGCGTGGTTAACAGCGTTCCGCCTGAGCCGAGCCAGCATGATGTCGCCGCGATTATCGCGACGCTCTCACGGGGCCAGGTCGACATGGTGATTGGTATCGGCGGTGGCAGCGTGCTGGATGTGGCGAAGCTGCTCTCAGTGTTGTGCATCGATGGGGCACCGACGCTGGACGCCCTGCTGGCTGGCGAAAAACCAGCGCGCCGCACCCGCTCAATGCTAATCCCCACCACTGCCGGCACCGGCTCGGAAGCGACGCCCAATGCGATTCTGGCGATCCCGGAAAAAGAGACCAAAGTCGGCATTATTTCACCGGTGATGCTGCCCGATGTGGTGGCGCTGGTGCCGGAACTCACCACCAGCATGCCGCCGCACATCGCCTCTTCAACCGGCATTGATGCACTTTGCCATCTGATTGAGTGCTTCACCGCCAACGTGGCTAACCCGGTCAGCGACAACTATGCGCTGATTGGGATGAAGAAGCTGTTCGCTCATCTCGAAACCACGCTGCGCGAACCCGGGAATTTACAGGCGCGGCTGGAGATGCTCTGGGCCTCTTACTATGGCGGCGCGTCGATTGCCCATGCCGGTACGCATCTGGTGCATGCCCTCTCTTATCCGCTCGGCGGCAAATATCACCTTCCACACGGCGTCGCCAACGCCATTCTGCTGGCACCCTGCATGCGCTTTGTCCGTCCGGCCGCCGTGAGCAAATTTGCTCAGGCCTATGACCTGCTGCCCGATGCCAACCTTCGTCTGAGCGATGAAGAGAAATCTCACGCGCTGGTCGACTATTTCACCGCGCTGGTGGCGCGACTTCAGCTGCCTGCCAGCCTGGAAGCGCTGGGCATCGGCCCGGATCAGCTTCCCTGGTTAGTGGAAGCCGCACTCGACGTTCAGCGTCTGATGAAAAACGTGCCAATGGCGGTCACCGCCGACGATGTACGCGCCATCTACCTGACGCTGTTTCCTTCCTGCCAGGCGTAATGAGGATTGTCATGAATAAGAAAATAAACGGCGTACTGACCGCCATCGTCACCACCTTTGACCGCGAAGGTGCCTTTGATCCGATGAGGCAACGTGAGCAGGTCAGACGCCAGATCGATGCCGGAAACGGCATCTTCTGTGGCGGCACCAACGGCGAATTCTTTGTGCTGAACGAGCAGGAGAAGATCGCGGTCACTGCTACCTGCGTCGATGAAGTCAACGGCCGGGCACCGGTGGTCGCGCATATCGGGGAGATTTCGACCCGTGAAACGATCCGGCTCGGCAAACAGATCGCCCGCCTTGGCGTGGATGCCGTCTCAGCGATCACGCCGTGGTTCGTTCCGCTGAAACAGCAGGAGCTGATTGACCACTATCAGCGCGTGGCTGACGCGCTGTCGGTGCCGCTGTTCCTCTACAACATCCCGGCGCGTACGGGCAATGTGTTGCAGCCAGAGACCGTCCGTACGCTGGCCGCGCACCCGAATATCATCGGCATTAAAGATTCAGCAGGCAGCTATGAAAGTCTGAGTGGTTTTCTGCAGGCCACCGCCGACTGCGACGGCTTTGATGTGCTGAACGGCCCCGACTCGCTGATTCATCAGGGATTCGTCGATGGCTGCTCCGCCTCCATTTCCGGGCTGGCAAACGTGGCACCGGAGGCGATTAACGCCATCTGGGCGCGCTTCAGTGCCGGAGACATTGCCGGTTCGCATCAGGCTCAGGAGAACGTCACCGGCCTGCGCACCGCGCTGTACAGCATCGGTTTCTCTCCCGCCGCCGTGAAAAAAGCGGTCAGCCTGCAGGGCTTTGAGGTGGGTGAAAGCCGCTATGCGGTGCAGTTCAGCGGCGAAGAGCAGCAGCAGATCCGTCAAATCGTGAATCACTATCTGCAATAACGTCCATCGCCTTTGCACCCTACCGGTCAGATGAGAACGAACCTGATGGTCGCCATCTGCCAGAACAATCGAGGTTACGATGAAAGCATTCTCAACTGAGAGCACCTTACTGATCGTCGGCATGGTGGTCGCCTATATCCTGTTCACCACCTGGCTGACCTGGCGGCTGCGCAGTAAAACCAGCGGCGACTTTATGGAAGGCTCCCGCGCCATGCCCGCATTTATCGTCGGCATTATGCTGATGTCTGAATATATCGGGGCAAAATCAACTATCGGCACCGCGCAGGCGGCCTTTGAAGATGGCTTCGCCGCGTCGTGGTCAGTCATCGGTGCCGCGATTGGTTTCCCGCTGTTTGGCCTGATCCTGGTCAAACGCATCTATAACACCGGGAAGATCACGATCTCTGGTGCTATCGCCGAGAAATATGGCAGTTCAACTAAGAACATTATCTCGCTGATCATGATTTATGCGCTGCTGCTGGTGAACGTCGGTAACTACATCAGCGGCGCGGCGGCGATCTCCACCGTGCTGAAGATCGACCTGACTCAGGCCGCCTTTATTACTGCGGTGGTGAGTACTTTCTACTTTGCATTTGGCGGCATGAAAGGCGTTGCGTGGGTTACGCTGTTGCACAGCGCCATCAAGTACATGGGGATCCTGATCATCCTCTACGTGGCACTGAAGATGACCGGCGGCGTCGCCCCGATGATGGAGAAAATGCCGGCGTTCTACTGGACATGGGATGGTCACGTCGGTGCCAGCACCATTGTGGCCTGGCTGATCGGGACCGTGGGTTCGATCTTCTGTACGCAGTTTGTGATCCAGGCGATCTCATCCACCAAGGATGTGAAGTCCGCGAAACGCGCTACCTGGGTCGCCTTCATCTTCTGCCTGCCGATCGGTCTGGCGATGGCGCTGATTGGCGTGGCGGCCAAGTTTGCGCATCCTGATATCAAGAGCCTCTATGCACTGCCGGTGTTTCTGCAGGATATGTCACCGTGGCTGGCGGGCATTGTCACCACCTCGCTGGTGGCATCCATTTTCGTCAGCGTCGGCACCGTGGCGCTGGCCATCGCCTCGCTGGTCGTAAAAGACTTTTACGTGCCCTATCGTAACCCGACGCCAGAGCGCGAATTCAAAATGACGCGCTGGATCTCGATTGGCATCGGCTTCTTCCCGCTGCTGTTTGTCCTGTTCTTCCCGGAAGTGCTGAAGCTCTCCTTCTTTACCCGCGCGATTCGCCTGTCGATCACCGTGGTGGCGATCATGGCGTTCTATCTGCCGTGGTTTAAGAGCACCCGCGGTGCCAATGCCGGTCTGATTGGCGCCTGCGTGGTGACTTCCGTCTGGTTCCTGATGGGTAACCCGTTTGGTATCGACAATATGTATGTGGCGCTGGTCACACCGGCCATCATTATGGTGATTGACCGCTGTATCCCGTCACGCCAGTCTCAGCCTCAACCGCAACAAAATGCACAAAATAGTGGAGCCTAATATGACTCAGGAAACTGTCACCGCAGAACGCACCGGCCGGCTTGCGCCTCACCCGCAGGATAGCGCGCAGCAGGTTGCGATGCTGCCCTCCTCCTGCCCGCAAAACCACGCGGCTAACCTGCTGCCGCTGCCCGATGGCGATCTGCTTTGCGTCTGGTTTGGCGGCACACAGGAGGGGATCGCCGATATCTCGGTCTGGTGTTCCCGGCTGACAAAAGGCAGCGATCGCTGGAGTGACGCGCAGAAACTCTCTGACGATCCTGGCCGTTCAGAACAGAATCCGGTGCTATTTCTCGATCCTGACCAGGTGCTGTGGCTGTTGTGGACGGCGCAGAAATCGGGCAATCAGGACACCGCGATTGTGCGCTATCGCCAGTCTCACGATATGGGCAAAAGCTGGGGCGAGATCAAAACCCTGCTGGATAAGCCCGGCACCTTTATCCGCCAGCCGATTGTGGTGCTGCCCAACGGCAACTGGTTGCTGCCGGTGTTTTACTGCCTGACGCAGCCTGGTGAAAAGTGGGTTGGCAGCTATGATGTCAGCGCGGTGAAAATCTCCGAAGATAAAGGCCAGAGCTGGCGCGACGTCAGCGTGCCTGACAGCACCGGCTGCGTGCATATGAATGTCACCTTGCTGGATGATGGCTCGCTGCTGGCGCTCTACCGCAGTCGCTGGGCCGACCACATCTATCAGAGCCGCTCATTTGACCAGGGTGAAAGCTGGAGCGCGCCCGAGCCGCTGTCGCTGCCTAATAACAACTCCTCAATTCAGGTGACGACGCTGCGCAACGGTCACCTGGCGCTGGTGTTCAATGCCATGAGCGCTGAAGGTGCCAGCGAACGTCGGTTGTCGCTGTATGACGAAATTGAAGATGATGACGAGGACGATGAGGTTGCGGTCGCCGCAGAGCCTGTAGTGCACAACGGTCGCACCGCCTTCTGGGGCGCGCCACGCGCGCCGATGACGCTGGCTATCTCCACGGATGGCGGTAGAAGCTGGCCGCTGCAGCGCAATCTGGACGAAGGCGATGGCTACTGCATGACAAATAACTCCCAGCAGAAACTAAACCGTGAGTTCTCCTATCCCAGCATAAAACAGGGCGTGAATGGCGAGCTGCATATCGCCTACACCTGGTATCGTCAGGCGATTAAATATGTACGCGTAGAGGAGTCATGGGTGCAGGGAGGTGACGCGTGATTGAACGAATGGCGCTGGTGACCGGAGCCAGCTCCGGCATCGGTCAGGCGATTGTGGATCGCCTGCTGAATGAAGGCTGGCAGGTGACCGGCCTGAGTCGCTCGGCGATAAACCGGGCAGAAGCGGGCTGGCAGAGCCATCAGATCGATATCAGCGACAGCGCGGCATTGCAGGCTTTACTGGACGAACTGCCGGTGCCGCAGGCGGTGATCCATGCAGCCGGTATGATGCAGGCCGCGCCGCTGGGGGAGCTGGATCTGAGCGCCAGCGCACGTCTGTGGCAACTGCATGTTGCCGCTGCAGAACAGCTGGCGAATCATTTTGTGCCCCGGATGCAGGCAGGCGGAAGAATTGTGCTGCTGGGCAGTCGTACATCAGGCGGCGCGGCAGGCCGCAGTCAGTATGTGGCGACCAAATCGGCGCTGATCGGCATGGTGCGCAGCTGGGCGGCAGAGCTGGCACCGCGCGGCATTACGGCCAATATTGTGGCACCTGGCGCTACCGAAACGCCGATGCTGCAACAGCCAGGACGGGCCAGTTCGCCGCCAAAATTGCCGCCGATAGGCCGGTATATTCAGCCACAGGAAGTGGCCGGGCTGGTCGATTTCCTGCTCTCGCCTGCTGCTGCGGCGATCACCGGTCAGCAGCTGGTAATGTGCGGCGGTGCGTCGCTGAGTTAATTAACAGGCCGGGCCATTCAGATTGCCCGGCCTTATTACATTACCGTACGGGTTTGCCGTACTGGTTTATAAACTGGCGATAGGCGGCGATCACCAGCTGAAAATCTTCAATGCCGCAGAACGAGAGGCTCTCTTCGTCGTAGTAGTTCATCCCCTCTTCCATACCGTCATCTTCCAGTGCCAGCAGGTTAGCGCGAATCATCACTTCTTCTTCATCCAGCAGGATAGTGTACTCGCTGCCGATGCGCTGCCACTGACGCACGCTGCCTTTCACGTCTTCAATGGCGGCTTCAACTTCATCCAGCAATCCCGGATCGTTTTTTACCTCTTCGTTGAACCAGTGGCCGACCGCTTCATGATCCATCGACATGCGGACCTTAATCTGTCCGGTCACATCGCGTAAAAATTCATATTCCATCGCCCGTTCCTCTCAACGTCGTCGCCTCACCTGATAAGTGTCCGTGCTGCTCTCGCGGCATAGTGTGACACGTCGCGCATTATTACAGGCTGTCTGCCGAAATCCAGCTTTTGATCGTCTCTCTGCCCAATGCCGGGACGAAAAAAAGGGGCGAATCATCGCCCCTTTCTGTGACTGCCAGGTGAAGAATCAGACCGCAGTCTGGAAAATTACGCCGTCAGCTTTGTCGGTATACTGCGTCAGCTGGTCGAAGTTGAGATAGCGATAGGTGTCGCTGGCCGTTTTATCGACCTGCGCCATGTATTGCTGATACTCATCCGGCGTTGGCAGTTTGCCAAGCAGAGACGCGACCGCAGCCAGCTCCGCTGACGCCAGGTAGACGTTAGCGCCGTTACCCAGACGGTTCGGGAAGTTACGGGTCGAGGTAGAAACCACCGTCGAACCATCTGCCACACGTGCCTGGTTACCCATGCAGAGTGAACAACCCGGGATCTCGATACGCGCACCGCTTTTGCCGAATACGCTGTAGTAGCCCTCTTCGGTCAGCTGTGCCGCATCCATCTTGGTTGGCGGAGCCACCCACAGACGGGTTGGCAGCTGGCCTTTGTGGCTATCCAGCAGTTTACCGGCAGCACGGAAGTGACCAATGTTAGTCATGCACGAGCCGATGAACACTTCGTCGATCTTCTCGCCCTGAACGTCAGAGAGCAGACGGGCATCGTCCGGATCGTTTGGCGCGCAGAGGATCGGCTCTTTGATGTCAGCCAGATCGATTTCGATCACGGCGGCATATTCAGCATCGGCGTCCGGCTCAAGCAGCTGAGGATCGGCCAGCCATTTTTCCATACCTTCAATGCGGCGCTCCAGCGTACGACGATCGCCGTAGCCTTCTGCGATCATCCACTTCAGCAGCACGATGTTGGAGCTGAGGTATTCGATAATCGGCGCTTTATCCAGCTTGATGGTACAGCCTGCAGCAGAACGCTCTGCGGATGCATCGGAGAGCTCAAACGCCTGCTCAACTTTCAGATCCGGCAGACCTTCGATCTCCAGGATACGGCCAGAGAAGATGTTTTTCTTACCTTTCTTCTCAACGGTCAGCAGACCCTGTTTGATGGCATACAGCGGAATGGCGTGAACCAGATCGCGCAGAGTAATGCCTGGCTCCATCTTACCTTTGAAGCGCACCAGGACCGATTCCGGCATGTCGAGCGGCATAACGCCCGTCGCAGCCGCAAACGCCACCAGGCCTGAACCCGCCGGGAAAGAGATGCCGATTGGGAAACGGGTATGGGAGTCACCACCAGTACCGACGGTATCCGGCAGCAGCATACGGTTCAGCCAGCTGTGGATAATGCCGTCACCCGGACGCAGCGATACACCGCCACGGTTCATGATGAAGTCTGGCAGCGTGTGGTGCGTGCTCACATCCACCGGCTTAGGATATGCGGCAGTGTGACAGAAGGACTGCATCACCAGATCGGTCGAGAAGCCCAGGCAAGCCAGATCTTTCAGCTCGTCACGGGTCATCGGACCGGTCGTATCCTGCGAGCCAACCGAGGTCATCTTAGGTTCGCAATAGGCACCTGGACGAACACCGGTCACGCCACAGGCGCGGCCAACCATTTTCTGCGCCAGAGAGAAACCACGGGTGCTCTCCGCGACATCTTTCGCCTGACGGAATACGGTGCTGTGCGGCAGACCCAGCGACTCACGCGCTTTGGTGGTCAGGCCGCGACCGATAATCAGCGGAATACGGCCACCGGCACGGACTTCGTCAATCAGCACTTCGGTTTTGAGTTCGAAGCTGACCAGCAGTTCATTGGTTTCGTGGTTGCGGACTTCGCCTTTGAACGGATAGATGTCGATGACATCGCCCATGTTCAGGTTGTTGACGTCCACTTCAATCGGCAGTGCGCCCGCATCTTCCATAGTGTTGAAGAAGATTGGCGCAATTTTGCTGCCCAGTACCACGCCGCCGCCTTTTTTATTCGGCACGTTCGGAATGTCGTCGCCCATAAACCACAGCACCGAGTTGGTGGCGGATTTACGTGAAGAACCGGTTCCGACCACGTCACCGACATACGCCAGCGGGAAGCCTTTGGTCTTCAGTGCTTCGATCTGTTTGATCGGGCCGACATTACCCGCGTCATCCGGCTCAATGCCTTCGCGGGCATTTTTCAGCATCGCCAGGGCGTGCAGTGGGATGTCCGGACGTGACCAGGCATCCTGGGCCGGAGAGAGGTCGTCGGTGTTGGTTTCGCCTGTGACTTTGAACACCGTAACGGTGATTTTCTCAGCCAGTTCAGGGCGTGTGAGATACCATTCTGCATCAGCCCAGGATTGCATGACCTGCTTCGCGTATTCATTACCCGCTTTCGCTTTCTCTTCGACATCATAGAAGTTGTCGAACATCAGCAGCGTGTGTGAAAGGGCTTTCACCGCGATCGGAGCCAGTTTGCTATCGTCCAGCGCTTCAATCAGCGGATGAATATTATAACCGCCCTGCATGGTGCCGAGCAGTTCAACCGCTTTTTCAGGAGATATCAGAGGAGAGGTTGCTTCGCCTTTGGCGACAGCCGCCAGGAAACCGGCTTTGACATACGCCGCTTCATCGACGCCTGGTGGGACTCGGTTGACCAATAAATCGGTCAGAAATTCTTCTTCACCCGCAGGTGGATTTTTCAGCAGTTCAACCAGCGCGGCCATCTGGGAAGCCTCTAAAGGCTTAGGTACAATTCCCTGGGCAGCACGCTCGGCAACGTGCTTACGGTATTCTTCTAGCACGACGTTATCCTCGCTCTCATTATGTAGGGCTTTCCGACCACCTTGCTCACTTATGGAGAACAAACTTCCCTTTCTCGTCCAGGTTGAGGTGCCCGGTTTCGCGGAGGGCAGAATAGCAGGATTTCGTCTGTTTGTTAATCTGTTTACAAAAATACAACATAATCCACTACGCCCATTCTGCCCGCTTATGCGCCCGCATCAGCCTGCTCAGTCAGCTGATTGGGTCTCTCAGCAGCTTACCGCATTCCACTGAAATGGCAGCACAAGGACGTCAGCTTTGCCGCGAGTTTAACGAAATGATTCAGGGAAATAGATAACTGGCAGGAATAGAAACGGCAGGCGTCTGGCATAAGCTGAGGGTGATTCAGAAGGTGATTAACACCAGGCCGGCTATCAGCCTGGTGCTCTTCTCGCGTCAGAGGATTACAGCGTGGTTTTCATTTCCCGCAGTGAGAGTGGCCAGTCACCCGGCCAGACGTAGTGATCTTTCAGAATTCGCGCACTGTAGTCGAGACAGATTTTCACCGGCAGGTTGGGATAGATTCGCTCCATCTCCTGCACCAGCTCTTCACTGTTTTTGACCTTATGCAGCGTCCTGATGAAATCTTTGATATAGGTGCGGGTAAAACCAATCGCCGACGGGCTGAGGGTTGGCGTGGTTCGGGAGTGGCCAGGGATCAGTACTTTCGGCTCCAGTGCTTCCAGCCTGTCCAGGCTTTCCATCCATTTCTCCATGCGCTCCGGCGTGCGCATATCGGCAATCCAGACATGTGCATCAGCGAAGACCACATCGGAGGCGATTAGCGTTTTCGTCGAAGGGATCCAGAGGGGTGTCACCCGGATGCAATCGCCGCTGAGATCGCTCAGAATTTTAATCTCCTGTCCTTCCAGCCAGATCGTATCCTCTTCCAGTTCAGTAATCGGAAACTTAGTACGGGCACCATTCTCTTTTAATACCTGCTTACCCCAGTACTCAATTTTGAAGTCAAAGGCGTCATTAACGTCTTCGGCGACCTGCTTATAGGAGAAGATTTCGGCATCCGGAAAGACGGATTTAATCACTTCGAGACCCATGAAATGATCGGGATGCAGATGGGTAATAAAAATGCGTTTCAGGTCGAGACCGGTTTCGATAATTTCAGCAACTAATCGATGCCCATTCGACAGCGTGAACTGGGCGTCGACTAACATCGCCTCTTTCTCGCCCATGATGATGGTAGAACTGACACCGAAACCGTCGTGCTGGTCACTACTGATAAAAACTTTCGTCGATAAATCCATTTTTCGTCCCTTAACAAGTTACACATCAGAAGCTGCAAATCAGAAACTACTAAGCAGAAGAGGTCGTCATGACCTCTTCTGTTCTTGGTTAATTTTTCAGGTTGGCAGGCCAGTTGGCAGGTAGCTGGTCAGGAGGGCAATCCACCACGCTTTCGTTATTTTCACCGACATTGCGAATCATGGTCAGCGTCGCGAATTCATCAATAATTTCGGTTGGATAAGCCGGACCCGCTTCGCGGAATTTTGCCATCTCTTCCAGATGATCATTCTGGAAGCAGACTGTTTTTTCCGGGTTGTTCATTACCCAGCGTGGGAAGAAGATAGTGCCGTGGAAGATTTTATCAGCCAGATTGACCGCCAGGCTGACATCGGTACCGGTCGGTTCGGTCCAGGACACTTTATAGACATCACGCGCCAGACGAACCACATAGACGTGCTGATTTTTAACCCAGCGATTACCCACCATGCCACTGTGAATACGATAGTCGATGGTGCTGGCATTTTTGATGTAGAGCTCGTAGTTCCAGCCGTTGTCATAGGTGTAAACCAGATGTTTGCCGACGATGCCAGACAGGTCATGTTTATCAAAAGTGCTCATGGTTAATTCCTCGTTTGTTTTCCTTGAAGTGATTATTGCGCGTTACAAAAGTGATGAATAACGCTATTTTTAGCACTAAATTATTTAATTTTTAGATGAGTTGTTATGTACAAAACAACGCTGGAACAGTGGTATCTGCTCGACGCAGTAGTGAATGAGGGGAGTTTTGCGCTGGCAGCGGAAAAGAACCATCGCAGCCAGTCTTCACTGAGCTATCAGCTGAGCCTGCTTCAACAGCGGCTGGGTTTAACTTTGTTGCAGCAGGAGGGCCGCCGCGCGGTGCTGAGTGCAGAGGGGCATCAGCTGCTCGCACAGGTTCGTCCGCTGCTGGAAGGATTCGGTGCGCTTGAGGCGCAGGCCAGTGCCCTGCAGCGCGGCGAGCGTTCGCGCATCGATCTGATGGTCGATGCGACGTTTCCCAAACCCCTGCTGTTTGATGTGCTTCAGACTTTTCAGCAGCGCTATCCGCATGTCCGCATCTGGTTCAGCGAAATCGTCCGCAGCGAAACGCCTGAAAGGCTGGCGGAACATCAGGCCGATCTCTGGCTGGTGGCGCAATATGGTGCTGAGCCGTTAGCAGGCGAAAGCCTGATGAGCGTCGATTTTGTTGCCGTCGCCCATCGCGACCACCCGCTGCACCGCGAATCTGCCCCACTCAATGCCGCCACGCTGGCACGCTGGCCCTGCATTACCATTCTGGATCGTCAGCAACAGCAGCAGTCAGAGGTGAATGGCGATCAGGCGGAGAACTGGTCTTTCACGACGCTGTCGGCCGCGATTGAGGCGGTCCAGCATCAGTTAGGTTATGGCTGGCTGCCGGAACAGAATATCGCAGCCCTATTAGAGAGCGGTGAACTCCGTCCCCTGCCGCTGCTGCAGGGCCGCCGACGCAGCAGTTCGCTGGTGATGCATATGAATGAAGAAAGGCTACCCGGCAACAGCGCGATTGCAGCACTGGCGCAGATGTTTATTGAACGGGTGGCTTCCTGGGAGGCGCGCGGATAAGCAAAAAAGCGGAGGGGTTTATCCCCGCTCGCGCGGGGAACACTCTAAAACTATCCGGCTGATTACCCTGCACTTTCTAACACTGAAAAAATCCACCAGATTTTACACCCTGACTTAACCCAAATGAACACTTAATATTCAGCACAAAATTCAGGCGAAAAAAAAGCCCCCATAACGGGAGCTTTCTTTTTAACAGCGGCAGAAAATTACTTCTTCTTCGCTTTCGCGTTAGGCAGATCGGTGATGCTACCTTCGAAGATTTCTGCAGCCAGACCCACTGACTCATGCAGGGTCGGGTGAGCATGGATGGTCAGCGCGATATCTTCCGCATCACAACCCATCTCAATGGCCAGACCGATTTCGCCTAACAGCTCGCCGCCGTTAGTGCCGACAATCGCGCCACCAATAATACGGTGCGTCTCTTTGTCGAAAATCAGTTTGGTCATGCCGTCTGCACAATCAGAAGCGATAGCACGGCCTGAGGCAGCCCACGGGAAGGTGGATGTCTCGTAGCTGATGCCTTTCTCTTTCGCTTCTTTCTCGGTCAGACCGACCCAGGCAACTTCTGGCTCAGTATAGGCAATGGAAGGGATCACTTTCGGATCGAAGTAGTGCTTCAGACCGGAGATCACTTCTGCCGCAACGTGGCCTTCATGCACGCCTTTATGCGCCAGCATTGGCTGACCGACGATGTCGCCGATAGCATAGATGTGTGGCACGTTGGTACGCATCTGCTTGTCGACACGGATGAAGCCGCGATCGTCCACTTCCACGCCCGCTTTACCAGCATCCAGACCTTTACCGTTCGGCACACGACCGATCGCTACCAGCACCGCGTCATAACGCTGCGCTTCGCCTGGTGCTTTTTTGCCTTCCATTGAAACGTAAATGCCATCGTCTTTTGCTTCAACGGCGGTCACTTTAGTTTCCAGCATCAGGTTAAATTTCTTGCTGATTTTCTTGGTAAAGACTTTCACCACGTCTTTATCTGCAGCCGGGATAACCTGGTCGAACATCTCAACCACATCGATCTCTGAACCCAGCGCATGATAAACCGTCGCCATTTCCAGACCGATGATGCCGCCGCCCATAACCAGCAGTCGCTTCGGCACTTCTTTCAGTTCCAGCGCATCGGTAGAGTCCCAGACGCGTGGATCTTCATGTGGAATGAATGGCAGTTCGATTGGGCGTGAACCCGCAGCGATGATGGCGTTATCGAAGTTGATGGTGGTCGCGCCACCTTCTCCTTCAACCACCAGGGTGTTAGCACCGGTGAATTTGCCGAGGCCATTAACCACGGTGACTTTACGACCTTTTGCCATACCTGACAGGCCGCCAGTCAACTGGTTGATAACCTTCTCTTTCCAGCTGCGAATCTTGTTGATATCAGTAGATGGCTGGCCAAACACAATGCCGTGCTCTTCAAGGGCTTTCGCCTCTTCAATCACTTTAGCAACGTGCAGCAGCGCTTTAGATGGGATACAACCGACGTTCAGACAAACACCACCGAGGGTGCTGTAACGTTCAACCAGTACGGTTTCCAGACCTAAATCCGCACAACGGAAGGCTGCAGAGTAACCTGCAGGACCTGCCCCAAGTACCACGACCTGGGTTTTAATCTCTGTACTCATCATGACCTCTTAATTGATATCCGGCGGGTCAGACTTTCTTATAATGCCCTTGTTCCACCGGGACTTTCACCGCAAGAGTTTACAGAATTGTTAACAAACTGCCAACAGCGGCGCGACGAATCGTTACAGGAAGGCCGGCATACGCCGGCCTTCTTTACATTTACATAACTAAACGACGAATGTCAGACAACATATTGCCGATGATAGTAATGAATCTTGCACCATCAGCACCGTCGATGACGCGGTGGTCGAAGGAAAGAGAAATCGGCATCATCAGACGCGGAGTAAACTCTTTACCATTCCACACCGGCTCCATCGCCGATTTAGAGACACCCAGGATAGCCACTTCCGGCGCGTTAACGATCGGCGCGAAGTGTGTGGTGCCCAGGCCGCCCAGGCTGGATATAGTGAAACATCCGCCCTGCATGTCACCCGCCGTCAGCTTACCGTCACGCGCTTTCTTCGAAATCGCCATCAGTTCACGCGACAGCTCGGTGATGCCTTTCTTGTTCACGTCTTTGAAGACCGGAACAACCAGGCCATTTGGCGTATCAACCGCCACACCGATATTGATGTATTTCTTCAGCGTCAGTTTCTGCGCATCTTCAGACAGCGAACTGTTGAAGCGTGGCATCTGCTCAAGCGCCGCAGCGACCGCTTTCATGATGAACACCACCGGGGTGTACTTCACATCCAGCTTGCGCTTCTCTGCTTCAGCATTCTGCTGCTTACGGAAAGCTTCCAGATCGGTGATATCGGTTTTGTCGAAATGCGTAACGTGCGGAATCATCACCCAGTTACGGCTCAGGTTCGCGCCAGAAATTTTCTGGATACGGCCCAGTTCAACTTCTTCGATTTCGCCAAACTTACTGAAATCAACTTTCGGCCATGGCAGCATGCCAGGCAGACCGCCACCGCTTGCTGCAGCAGGTGCCGCTTCAGCGCGTTTCACGGCGTCTTTCACGTAAGTCTGCACGTCTTCTTTCAGAATGCGGCCTTTACGGCCGGTGCCTTTGACTTTCGCCAGATTAACACCGAACTCGCGCGCCAGGCGACGGATCACCGGGGTCGCGTGAACGTAAGCGTCGTTTTCTGCGAACTCACCTTTACTGTCGGCTTTCGCTGCGGCGGGTGCCGCGGCTTTCGCTTCAGATTTGGCAGCAGGCGCCGGTGCGGCTTCCTGTTTCGCTGCCGCAGGGGCAGCCGGAGCAGCACCTTCGACTTCGAACACCATGATCAGTGAGCCGGTGCTGACTTTATCGCCAGTGGCGACTTTCAGCTCTTTGACCGTACCTGCAAACGGCGCAGGGACTTCCATTGAGGCTTTGTCGCCTTCAACCACGATAAGTGACTGCTCAGCTTCAACTTTGTCGCCGACTTTAACGAGGATCTCGGTGACTTCGACTTCATCACCGCCGATATCCGGAACGTTAACGTCTTTTGCGCCTGCAGCAGCGGCAGGTGCCGATGCCGCTTCTTCTTTCACTTCTGGCTTCGCATCAGAGGCCGGTGCTGCGCCTTCTGCTTCAAAGACCATGATAGCTGAACCGGTGCTGACTTTGTCGCCGGTCGCAATGGTGATCTCTTTGACCACACCCGCGAACGGTGCCGGAACTTCCATTGAGGCTTTGTCACCTTCGACCACAATCAGTGACTGCTCGGCTTCGACTTTGTCGCCAACCTTCACCAGAATCTCAGTGACTTCAACTTCGTCACCGCCGATATCAGGCACAGCCACTTCTTTGCTGGCAGTGGCCGCAGCAGCGGCTGGCGCTGGCGCCGCGTCCGCTTTTTTCTCTTCGGCAGCAGTAGGGGCTGCTTCCGCAGCGCCTTCAGCATCAAACACCATGATCAGCGAGCCGGTCTCAACTTTGTCACCGGTAGAGATTTTAATCTCTTTGACTACGCCAGCCTGTGGCGACGGCACTTCCATTGAGGCTTTGTCGCCTTCCACGGTGATCAGCGACTGCTCGGCTTCCACCTTGTCGCCAACTTTCACCAGAATCTCGGTGACTTCAACTTCGTCAGACCCGATATCCGGTACCTTAATTTCAATAGCCATTACTCTATTACCTCTTAAGCCAGACGCGGGTTAACTTTATCGGCATCGATACTGAATTTGGTGATCGCGTCTGCAACCACTTTCTTCTCGATTTCGCCGCGTTTAGCCAGCTCACCCAGCGCGGCAACCACCACATAAGATGCATCAACTTCGAAGTGATGACGCAGATTCTCACGGCTGTCAGAGCGACCAAAGCCATCGGTACCCAGTACGCGATAATCGCTGGCTGGGACATAGCTACGAACCTGCTCAGCGAACAGTTTCATGTAGTCGGTTGAAGCAACAGCAGGTGCGTCGTTCATCACCTGAGCGATGTAAGGTACGCGCGCTTCTTCAGTCGGATGCAGCATGTTCCAGCGCTCACAATCCTGGCCATCACGCGCCAGTTCGGTGAATGAGGTCACGCTGTAGACATCAGAGCCGATACCATAATCTTTCGCCAGGATCTGCGCAGCTTCACGAACATGACGCAGGATAGAACCTGAGCCCAGCAGCTGCACTTTACCTTTGCTGCCTTCTACCGTTTCCAGTTTGTAGATACCCTTACGGATACCTTCTTCAACGCCTTGCGGCATTGCTGGCATATGGTAGTTTTCGTTCAGCGTGGTGATGTAGTAGTAAACGTTCTCCTGCGCTTCGCCATACATACGCACCAGACCGTCATGCATGATGACTGCGACTTCATAAGCGTAAGATGGATCGTAAGAGATACAGTTCGGGATAGTCAGAGACTGAATATGGCTGTGACCATCTTCATGCTGCAGACCTTCGCCGTTCAGGGTAGTACGACCTGAGGTACCGCCGACCAGGAAGCCGCGCGCCTGTTGGTCGCCCGCCAGCCACATCAGATCGCCAATACGCTGGAAGCCGAACATCGAGTAATAGATGTAGAACGGAATCATCGGCAGGTTGTTGGTGCTGTAAGAGGTCGCCGCAGCCAGCCAGGATGAACCTGCGCCCAGCTCGTTGATCCCTTCCTGCAGAATCTGGCCTTTCTCGTCTTCTTTATAGTATGCAACCTGCTCGCGGTCCTGCGGGGTATATTGCTGACCGTTCGGGCTGTAGATACCGATCTGACGGAACAGACCTTCCATACCAAAGGTACGCGCTTCATCGGCGAGGATCGGAACCAGACGATCTTTGATCGACTTGTTCTTCAGCATCACGTTCAGGGCACGCACAAAGGCGATGGTGGTCGAGATCTCTTTGTTCTGCTCATCCAGCAGCGCACTGAACTCTTCGAGTGCTGGCATTTCCAGCTTTTCAGTGAACTTAGGCTGACGTGTTGGCAGGTAACCGCCTAACTTCTCACGCTGACCGTGCAGATAAGCATGCTCTTCTGAGCCTTTTTCGAAGGTCACATACGGCAGTGATTCGATTTTGTCATCAGCAACCGGCACGTTGAAGCGATCACGGATATAGCGCACGCCATCCATGTTCATCTTCTTCACCTGGTGGGCAATGTTTTTGCCTTCCGCGGTGTCGCCCATACCATAACCTTTGATGGTATGTGCCAGGATCAGTACTGGCTTGCCTTTGGTGTCCTGCGCTTTTTTCAGTGCCGCGTAGATTTTCTTCGGATCGTGGCCGCCACGGTTCAATGCCCAGATTTCATCATCGGACATATCTTTAACCAGTGCTGCGGTTTCCGGATATTTGCCAAAGAAGTGCTCACGCACATAAGCACCATCACGGGATTTGAAGGTCTGGTAGTCACCGTCAACGGTTTCGTTCATCAGCTGAATCAGCTTGCCGCTGGTATCTTTGCGCAGCAGCTCATCCCAGCGACCGCCCCAGATGACCTTGATGACTTCCCAGCCTGCACCGGCAAAGATGCCTTCCAGCTCGTTGATGATCTTGCCATTACCGGTTACCGGGCCATCCAGACGCTGCAGGTTGCAGTTGATGATGAAGACCAGGTTATCCAGTTTTTCACGGGTGGCGATGGTGATCGCACCTTTAGATTCTGGCTCATCCATCTCACCGTCACCCAGGAAGGCGTAAACGGTCTGAGCCGAGGTGTCTTTCAGGCCACGGTGTTCCAGATACTTCAGGAACTTCGCCTGATAGATAGCAGACAACGGACCCAGACCCATTGATACGGTCGGGAACTGCCAGAATTCCGGCATTAATTTCGGGTGCGGATAAGAAGAGAGGCCTTTACCAGCAACTTCCTGACGGAAGTTATTCATCTGATCTTCGGTCAGGCGACCTTCAAGGAACGCACGGGCATAGATGCCTGGAGAGATATGGCCCTGGAAATAGACCAGATCGCCGCCATCCTTCTCACTGCGCGCGCGGAAGAAGTGGTTGAAGCACACTTCATAAATCGTCGCAGAAGACTGGAAGGAGGACATGTGGCCACCGAGTTCCAGATCTTTCTTCGATGCGCGCAGCACCGACATGATGGCGTTCCAGCGGATTGCGGAACGGATACGACGTTCAAGAGAGGTATTGCCCGGATAATCGGGTTCATCTTCAACGGCAATAGAGTTGATGTAGTTGCTGATTGCAGATGATCCTGCAGCCACTTTTACGCCGCCTTTGCGGGCTGCACCCAGTACCTGATCAATCAGATACTGTGCACGTTCAACACCTTCTTCACGGATGACCGATTCGATCGCCTGTAGCCAGTCACGAGTTTCAATCGGATCCACGTCATTGTGTAAACGTTCTGACATGGGTGTGTTCCTTATCTGTGTCTAATACGTTGAAAAATCGGGAGCCTGTTAAAGCAGTTGCAGGCAGGCTCGTCGCACATGTCCGTACGATCTTTGTCGCACGTTATTCCTTACGTTGCTGTAAACGACGCAGGGAGCGTTCTCGACGGCTCTGCTCCCGACTTCTGTCCAGCAAGATTTCCTCTATGAACGCCAGGTGACGGTGTGAAGCCTCGCGCGCTTTTTCTGGCTCACGGGCCACAATCGCCTCAAAGATTCTGGCGCGGTGACCGCTCACTTTTGCCAGCATTTCCCGGCGCGAGTAGAGCAATTCGAAATTCTGACGAACGTTTTGTTCCAGCATAGGGCCCATTGAGCGTAGCAAATGTAAAAGCACAACATTATGGGCCGCTTCTGTGACAGCGATCTGATACTGCATCACTGCGTCCGCTTCAGCGTCTAAATCGCCGCTGTCCTGTGCCTGCTGGATATTCACATGGCAGTCGCGAATGCGCAGCAGGTCTTCCTCTGTGCCGCGCAGTGCCGCGTAATAGGCGGCAATGCCTTCTAAGGCATGCCGCGTTTCCAGCAGATCAAATTGTGATTCCGGATGGCCGGCGAGCAGCTCAACGAGTGGATCGCTTAAGCTTTGCCAGAGATTCTCCTGCACGAACGTTCCGCCACCCTGTCGGCGCAGCAATAATCCTTTGGCTTCTAAGCGCTGGATCGCTTCGCGGAGAGACGGACGTGAGACATCGAATTGTTTGGCGAGTTCGCGCTCAGGCAGCAGCTTCTCTCCCGGACGCAGCGTCCCTTCCATAATCAGGGATTCGAGCTGTTGCTCGATAGCGTCGGAGAGCTTAGGTTGGCGAATCTTACTGTAAGCCATCATCCCTTCTTATTAAGCCTGTCGTCCGGAGTAAATTGGTAATACCAATTGCAAAGAGGTGCCGGTAAAGTAACAAAGTATTCACCTTGTGTCTATATGGTGTCTGCGACATTCCCCCTGCCCCACAGCCCCTGCTGGCGCTAACTTGCGGTTAAAAAAATGAAAAAATCGCGTTACCGCAAATGTTAAGCAAATGCACTTTTACCAAACCTTACACCCGCTTAGCGCCTGCGAAGCGTGGCAACCATAAGTGAAAGCTATTCGTCATTACCGGAATTTCATGGCAGAAGTTTCTACAGGCTGACGTGACCAGGGCGGCGTTTTTTCAGTCAACTCTCAGCACGAAAGGCGAAAGCAGGTGCAAAGCGAATCGCTTATCACTATTCTTGTCGCCAGGGTAGCAAATGGCCGCATTCAGCACGCCATATACCGTAAAATAATCAATACGTTATTGTAACTCCTTCATTACAGCGGATTGCGCTGCGAACGAAGAATAAAAACATCACGAGGTTTGTATGGAACAACAGCAAGGCGAAGCGCTGAAACGTGGTCTCAAGAACCGCCATATTCAGCTCATCGCGCTGGGTGGTGCAGTGGGAACCGGCCTGTTTCTGGGCAGTGCATCGGTCATTGAATCTGCCGGACCGGCCGTCATTCTGGGTTATGCGATTGCCGGTTTTATTGCCTTTTTAATCATGCGTCAGTTGGGCGAGATGGTCGTGGAAGAGCCGGTTGCCGGCAGTTTCAGCCACTTTGCCTATAAATACTGGGGCAACTTTGCAGGCTTCGCCTCGGGCTGGAACTACTGGGTGCTCTATGTGCTGGTTGCCATGGCGGAACTCACCGCCGTCGGCAAATATGTCCAGTTCTGGTGGCCTGACTTTCCGACCTGGGCATCGGCCGCCATCTTCTTCGTGATGATCAACGCCATCAACCTGACCAACGTGAAAGTGTTCGGTGAGATGGAGTTCTGGTTCGCCATCATTAAAGTGGTTGCGGTAATTGGCATGATTCTGTTCGGAGGCTGGCTGCTGTTCAGCGGTCATGCGGGTCCGCAGGCGACGGTACGCAACCTGTGGGAACAGGGCGGCTTCTTCCCGCATGGCATCGGCGGTCTGGTCACCGTCATGGCGATTATTATGTTCTCATTTGGGGGTCTGGAGCTGGTGGGTATCACCGCGGCTGAAGCGGATAACCCGGAAGTGAGCATTCCAAAAGCGACCAACCAGGTGCTGTGGCGTATTCTGATTTTCTACATTGGTTCGCTGGCGGTCCTGCTGTCACTGATGCCGTGGACCCGCGTCACCTCAGAAGTCAGCCCGTTTGTCTTTATCTTCCACGAACTGGGCGATGCCATGGTGGCGAATGCGCTGAACGTGGTGATCCTGACGGCTGCCCTGTCGGTCTATAACAGCTGCGTTTACTGCAACAGCCGCATGCTGTTTGGTCTGGCACAGCAGGGCAATGCGCCGAAAGCGCTGCTGAAAGTCGATCGTCGTGGTGTGCCGGTGTTGACCATTCTGGTCTCGGCTGTTGCCACTGCGCTATGCGTACTCATCAACTACCTGATGCCGGGTGAAGCGTTTGGCCTGCTGATGTCGCTGGTGGTCTCCGCGCTGGTGATCAACTGGGCGATGATCAGCCTGGCGCACCTCAAGTTCCGTCGGAAGAAAGATCAGCAGGGCGTCACAACCCGCTTTAAAGCGCTGCTCTATCCGGCAGGTAACTGGATTTGCCTGATCTTCCTGGCAGGGATTCTGGTGCTGATGGCGACCACGCCGGGCATGGCGATCTCCGTCTGGCTGATCCCGGTCTGGCTGGTCATTCTGGGCATTGGTTACTTTATTAAGAACCAGACGCAGAAAGCCTGATGCTTTGCCACGTGCTGCGACCTCCCGTGGGGGTTGCAGCACGTACCCCGCACCAACCTGCCCGCCTCATCTGCCCCGATCCAGTTCACACTTCTCTCCCCGCACCTGTTTTGTCCATCTTCATGACGAATTACTCCCGTTCATCTGGCTGATTTGCTGACAATAATTCCTGTTCACACTGGATGCGCAGGAGAAAACCATGAAAGGTACAGCCCTCCCGTTTCGGGAAAAACTGGGATATGGCATGGGTGATGCCGGATGCAACATGATTGGCGGTGCCATCATGCTTTTCCTTAATTACTTCTATACCGATGTTTTCGGTCTTGCCCCGGCGCTGGTGGGGACCCTGTTACTCTCAGTCAGGGTGCTGGATGCGGTCACCGATCCGATTATGGGCGCTATCGCCGATCGTACCCAGAGTCGCTGGGGCCGTTTTCGTCCCTGGCTGCTGTGGGTTTCCGTGCCCTATGTGGTCTTCAGCGTTCTGATGTTCACCACGCCAGACTGGACCTATCACAACAAGGTCATCTGGGCCTTCGTTACCTACTTCCTGATGTCGCTGACTTATACCGCCATTAATATTCCTTACTGTTCTCTGGGCGGCGTGATTACCAACGATCCCGGTGAGCGCGTCTCCTGCCAGTCATACCGCTTTGTCATGGTTGGCATCGCCACGCTGATCCTCTCTCTGTCACTGCTGCCGATGGCGGAGTGGTTTGGTGGCGAAGATAAAGCACGTGGCTATCAGATGGCGATGGCGGTGCTGGCCACGATAGGCCTGGCGATGTTTCTGTTCTGCTTTGCCACGGTACGGGAACGTATCCGCCCTGCCGTTCCGAGCAATGATGACCTGAAAAAAGATCTGCGTGACGTCTGGAAGAATGACCAGTGGGTACGCATTCTGCTACTGACCTTCTGTAACGTCTGTCCTGGCTTCATCCGTATGGCTGCCACCATGTATTACGTGACCTGGGTGATGGGCCAGTCAACGCACTTCGCCACACTGTTTATCAGCCTGGGGGTGATTGGCATGATGTTCGGCAGCACGCTGGCAAAACTGCTCACGGATCGCTGGTGCAAACTTAAAGTCTTTTTCTGGACCAATATCGCGCTGGCGCTCTTCTCCAGCGGCTTTTACTGGATCGATCCCCACGCCACCGTAATGGTCGTGGTCGCCTACTTTGTGCTCAATATCCTGCATCAGATCCCCTCTCCGCTGCACTGGTCGTTAATGGCGGATGTGGATGACTACGGGGAGTGGAAAACCGGCAAGCGCATCACCGGCATCAGCTTCTCCGGCAACCTGTTCTTCCTCAAGGTGGGACTGGCGGTGGCTGGTGCGATGGTCGGCTTTCTGCTGTCGATCTATGGCTACAATGCGGGCGCTAAACAGCAGTCCCCTGAGGCGATTAACGGCATCATGCTGCTCTTCACCATTATTCCGGGCGTCGGCTATCTGATTACCGCCGGTGTGGTGCGACTGATGAAGGTCGACCGCAAAATGATGATTACCATTCAGCAGGATCTCGCGCTGCGCCGCGAAAACTTCCATGAGTTACACACTGTTCGCCTGCGCGACGGTGTTGTTACGCCAACCGGAGATGTTAAATGACCGCAATCTTGCCGAATCCTTTTATTGAGCAGCGCGCCGACCCCTTTATCCTGCGCCATGAACAGCACTACTACTTTGTGGCATCGGTGCCCGAGTATGACAGGCTGGAGATCCGCCGCGCCACCACGCTGGCTGGTCTGCGCAGCGCCGAACCGGTTGTGGTCTGGCGCAAGCCTGAGAGCGGCCCGTGCAGCGAGTTAATCTGGGCACCCGAGCTGCACTACATTGACGGCAACTGGGTGATCTATTTCGCGGCAGCGCCGACGCGGGAGATCAAAGAGGGACTGTTTCAGCACCGGATGTATGCGCTGGTGTGTGAGGCGGCAGATCCGTTGCAAGGCGAATGGCAGCCCTGCCGCCGGGTCTTCAGCCAGTTCGACAGCTTCTCCCTGGATGCCACCCACTTCGTGCATCAGGGCAAAAACTGGTATCTCTGGGCGCAGAAAGATCCGGCCATTCCTGGAAACTCAAATCTCTACCTGGCCGAGTTGCTGAATCCCTGGACGCTGAAAGGCACACCGGTGATGCTGAGCCGGCCAGAATATGAGTGGGAGTGCGCAGGGTTTAGCGTGAATGAAGGTCCGGCGGTCATCCGTCACGGCGATCGGTTGTATGTAACCTACTCCGCCAGTGCCACCGATGAAAATTACTGTCTGGGGATACTGTCGATTGCCGCTGACGCTGACCCGCTTGATGTCGCCGCCTGGGAAAAATCGGCGCGGCCGGTCTTTGTCTCCAGCTGGGACAACCATCAGTATGGACCGGGACACAACAGCTTTACTCAGGATGAGGCGGGACGCGACGTGCTGGTTTACCACGCGCGTAACTACACTGAAATTGAGGGCGATCCGCTGTGGGATCCGAACCGCCATACCCGACTGAAATATTTCAGCTGGCGGGAAGATGGCACGCCCGATTTTGGCGTGCCACCAGCCGATTACACCAGCGTGCCGTAAATCGTCAGCAACGCGACGGCAACCACCAGCACCAGTGAAGTCTTTTTCGCTAACGCCACGGCAACCCGTGGCGTTTCGACTTTATCGGTGTGCGGATCGCGGGATAGGGAGAACTGTGCCAGCGTCGTCAGCACCTGATACTGAGAACGGTGACGATCGGTCAGCGAAGCAAACCACGCAGGCAGCGCTTTTTCGCCATGGCCCAGCAGCGCGTAAGCCACACCCGCCAGCCGCACCGGGATCCAGTCGAGCAGGTGCAGAATCGCATCCACGCCAGACTGCGAACGCGCCATCGGGGTACCGTGTTTTGCCAGCCAGCCTTGCCAGGCACGCAGAAACGCGTATCCCACCAGCAGCACCGGTCCCCACGGACCACCCACCACCAGCCAGAACATCGGCGCCAGATAGAAGCGGAAGTTAATCCAGATCAGCGCATTCTGCAGTTCGCGCAGGAACTCGCGCTCGCTGCATTCTACCGGCACGCCATGAATCATCGTCAACTCAGCCGCCATCGCCTGATGCGCCGCATCGTCGTCATGACTGGCCGCTTTCAGGTAGCTATGATAGTGCTTTCGCACTGAACCAGCACCGATACAGAGCAGTCCGGCTACGATCCAGAACAGGAGTTGCAGCACGCCAAACAGCAGGCCTTTCAGACTCCAGACCACCAGCGCGGTCAGCGCCATCGCCAGCACGGCCATCAGCAGGGTGCGCATCATGGAGAAATGGCGGCGATGGCGGAAGATTGGCTCCAGCCGGTGTTCGAGTTGCCAGTGCTCGCCCAGTTTAAACAGGCGCTCCCAGCCTAAAACCAATAACAAGGTAAACAACGTCATACTGACTCCGCAAAAATCAGGATTTTTGCTGCGTTAACAGCTGTTTGTAGTAGTCCCAGTCAAAAGCAGGTCCGGGATCGGTTTTACGTACCGGCGCGATGTCGCTGTGCCCCGTGATACGTGAAGGCGTTACCGGATAGTGTTGCAGCAGCAGCCAGGTTACCTGCTGCAGAGCCCGATATTGCGCTTCGCTATACGGCTCGCTGTCTGTCCCTTCCAGCTCGATACCAATGGAGAAGTCGTTGCAGTTTTCACGTCCTTCAAACTGCGAAATGCCCGCATGCCAGGCGCGTTTATCAAAGGGGACATACTGCACGATCTCCCCGTCACGACGAATCAGGCAGTGTGCCGCCACTTTGAGCGCGGCGATATCCGCAAAATAGGGATGGGCATCCGGCGGCAGGGTGCCGGTGAACAGTTTGTCGATCCACGGACCGCCAAATTCACCGGGTGGCAGGCTGATATTGTGAATCACCAGCAGTGAGGGCGCCTCATTATCAGGCCGCTCATTGCAATGCGTTGACGGCACGTGACGCACACCGGTCAGCCAGCCCTGTTTGATTTTCATACCGGTTTTCCTTGTTTCACCTGGCTGAGAATAGCATGAATAATAAAGGATTCTTGCCTCTTAGTGTGTCGGTCAGGTGACATTAAATCGCTGCTTGTTAAGGATACTAAACAAAATACACTCTGTTGCTGGAACCTGATGCCGGTTCAGGCTATTGTGACCGCCTCTGTCATTTCCGTTTCTGGAGTAAAACACCTATGTCATCCCGTGGTTATGATCCCGACAGCCGCCGTCAGGCATTGATTAAACGCATTGAAAGTGACATCCCGGATGCTGTTGCGCTGGCGTTAAAAGAGGATCTTGGTGGTGAGGTTGATGCTGACCGCGATATTACTGCGCAGCTGTTGCCCGCCGATACCCTGGCCCATGCGCAGGTCATCACCCGTGAAGCCGGTGTTTTCTGTGGTAAACGCTGGGTCGAAGAGGTATTTATTCAACTTGGCGCGCACGCAACGCTGAACTGGCATGTCGAAGATGGCGATCAGATCGAGGCTGACCAGCTGCTGTTTGAAATCAGTGGCCCTGCTCGCCTGCTGCTGACCGCCGAACGTACGGCGCTTAATTTCGTGCAGACGCTCTCGGGTGTTGCCACCGAAGTCAGCCGCTATGTCGCACTGCTGGCGGGAAGTCAGACGCAGTTGCTGGACACGCGCAAAACCCTGCCCGGACTCCGGACTGCACTGAAATATGCCGTGCTGTGCGGCGGTGGCAGTAACCATCGTCTGGGCCTCTCTGACGCTTATCTGATCAAAGAGAACCATATTATTGCCAGCGGATCGATTGCTCAGGCGGTGGAAAGAGCGCAATGGCTGCAGCCCGATGTGCCGGTTGAAGTGGAGGTAGAGTCGCTGGAGGAGTTGCGTCAGGCACTGGAGGCTGAAGCCGACATCGTGATGCTGGATAACTTCAGCCTGGAAGCGATGCGTGAAGCTGTCGAACTCAACCAGGGAAGGACGCTGCTGGAGGTTTCCGGCAACGTGACCGAAACCACCCTGCCGCAGATCGCCCTGACCGGCGTGGACTATGTGTCGGTTGGCGCGCTGACCAAGCATGTGCGGGCGCTGGACCTCTCGATGCGTTTCAGACAAAAGTAGCCTGCCTCGCCGTAACCTGACACGGCAATTTTGCGATCCCGCTTCCGGCGCAGTTTCGACTGCGCTGCAATGCTGAAATTTCTTCACATCACGCTTTCCACTCTGCTGATCTCTGGCTGTCTTTCATTGCCCTCTATTTCTAACCTGTCGCCTTCTTAAATCAGGAGACGATGTGATGAATTATCAACGTGGATTTACGCTGGTTGAACTGATGATTGTGGTCGGTATCGTGGCGATCTTAAGCGCCATTGGCCTGCCCGCTTATCAAAACTATCTGCAGCGCGCTGCCCTCACCGACATGCTGCAAACGATGGTGCCCTATAAAACGGCGGTAGAGCTTTGCGCCATGGAGCGTGGTGGCCCGACCCAGTGTCAGGCCGGAGAGGCCGGGATTCCGGCAGCCAGAGGTTCGCGCTATGTCTCGGCACTGAGCGTGACCAATGGGGTGATTACGCTGACCGGCCAGGAGAGCCTCAATGGGCTGAGCGTAGAAATGCTGCCGATCTGGGACAGCACCGAGGGCGGTATCAGCTGGCAACGCAGCTGCACCAGCAGCAACAACAGCCTGCGCGACAATTGCCTGGAGCAGTTCCGGTTTGCGGATAAAGGAGCCAGCGATGAACAAGCCTGATGAGGCGATCGCGGCATTGTGTCAGCGCTATCGCGCCACGGTGTTGCATCACGATGCGAGTCAGCTGCGTGTTGCCGTCGCGGAGAACGTCCCACCGGGACTGGCTGAGGCACTCCATTTTGCCAGCCAGTGTCAGATTGAGATCGAATGCTGGCCGCAGGCCCGGCTCGACCAGCTTCAGCACGCAGACGCGCCGCTGGTGGCGCGCGAAGAGGCACCCGCCGAGTCAGCGATTGAAGCGACACAGCTGATTCTGCGTCAGGCGCTGGAGCGGCGCGCCTCCGATGTGCATATCGAACCCTGCCGCGATGGCCTGCGGGTGCGACTGCGCATCGATGGCGTACTGCATCCGCTCTCTTCACTGCCTTCTACTCAGCCCGCGGCATTGCTGGCACGACTGAAGATCCTCGGCGGGCTGGATATCGCCGAACGCCGGTTACCGCAGGATGGTCAGTTCAGCATGGAGATCGCCGGTAAACCCGCCTCGTTTCGCCTGGCGACCTTACCCATCTACGGCGGTGAGAAAGCGGTGGTCCGGCTGCTGCAGAGTGAAAGCGCAGCGCTGTCTCTTGATAAGCTCGGCTTACCCGCGGCGCAGCTGCGTCTGTTCTGTGCCGCACTGGCCCAGCCGCAGGGACTGATTCTGGTGACCGGCCCCACCGGCAGCGGCAAGACGTTTACGCTCTACAGCGGACTCAGTGCCCTGAATAAGCCGGAAAAAAATCTGTGCAGCGTTGAAGATCCGATTGAGATCCCGTTGCCCGGCATTAACCAGACACAGATCCACAGCAAAAACGGTCTCGACTTTAACCGCGTGCTGCGGGCGTTGTTGAGGCAGGATCCGGATGTGATCATGGTGGGCGAGATCCGCGATGCTGAAACCGCGGAGATTGCGGTGAAAGCAGCGCAGACCGGGCACCTCGTACTTTCGACGCTGCACACCAACTCCACCGCCGAGACGCTGACCCGGTTGCGACAGATGGGAATTCCGGGTTATCTGCTGGGACCGGCGCTGAAACTGATCGTTGCTCAGCGCCTGGTCAGACGCCTCTGCCCCCATTGCCGTCAGCCCGCCCAGGCGGTGGCGCACTATCCTGCGGAACTCTGGCCCGGCACCCTGCAAACCTGGCGGGCGCCCGGCTGTGACCACTGCTTTTCCGGCTATTTTGGCCGGCTGGCGCTGTTTGAACTGCTGCCGATCAATGCCAGGCTGCAAAATGCGATCGCCGCCGAGATGCCGCTGGAGAATCTGCTCAGTCTGGCGAAACAGCAGGGATTGCGCACCCTGCTGGTTTCCGGCCTGGAGGCAGTAAGCCGGGGCGATACTTCGCTGGAAGAGATGCAAAGGGTGATTGGGCTGGAGGATGGCTAATGCAGCGCTATTCAGCTGGCAGGCGGTCGATAGTCAGGGCCAGTTATGCAGTGGTCAGTTACTGGCTGTCGACAGTGACAACCTGCTGCAGATGCTGGCGCAGCGCGATCTTCTGCCGGTGAGCTGGAAGCGTGAAAAAGTCTGGCGACAGGGGGACTGGAAGTGGCAGCACAAAACCGACCTGATTCGCCAGCTGGCTACCCTGCTCAAAGCGGGCCTGCCACTGGCAGAGAGTCTGGCTTTGCTGGCGGAAGGCCATCCGCATGCGGGCTGGCGCGCCCTGATGCTCGCTCTGCATCATCGGGTCCTCAGCGGTGCCCCTTTTTCACAGGCATTGCGTGAGTGGCCGCAGATCTTTCCGTCCCTCTATCCGGCCCTGATGGAGGTGGGTGAACTCACCGGTCAGCTGGACGTCTGTTGCAGCGAGCTGGCCCAGCAGCAGATCCGCCAGCAGCAGTTATGGCATCAGGTGGTGAAGGCGCTGCGCTATCCCCTGTTTATTCTGCTGGTGGCGATCGCTGTCACCTGCGGCATGCTGCTGTTCGTGCTGCCGGAATTTGTGGCGGTTTATGACTCTTTTGACGCGCCGTTGCCCGCTTTTACGGCAGCGGTAATGCAGTTATCAGCCACGCTTCAGGAATGGGGTGGTGTGCTGGCCTTTAGTGTTTCGCTGCTGCTGGCTGGATGGCATCAGCTGCGACGACGCTCTGCGGGCTGGCAACGCCGTGAACAGGCGCTTTTCCTGCGCATCCCACTGCTTTCCGGGTTGTGGCGCGGCACGCAACTGACGCAGATCTACACCATCCTGAATCTCACCCAGCGCGCCGGGTTAACCCTGTTACAAGGGCTGGCTGCCGTGGAAGTCACGCTCTCATCGTTACTCTGGCGGGAAGCGATGGCTGGATTGCAGCAGCACATTGCTCAGGGGAGCCCTCTACATCAGGCGCTGATCAATCACCCGTTGTTCACCCCCTTGTGTGGTCAGTTAATTCGGGTCGGTGAAGAGGCGGGCGCACTGGATTTGATGCTGGCACGACTGGCGGAGTGGCATGAGGCAGAAACGCGAGAACGCGCTGACACGCTGGCAGCGTCGCTGGAACCGATGATGATGGTGGTGATTGGCGGGATTGTCGGCACGCTGGTGATTGCGATGTATCTGCCGGTGTTCGGGCTGGGGGATGCCATGCATTAAGGGGCGCACGCTGCGCCCCGGATGACTATCGGTTGAAGACGCGGTTCTCCTGCTCGTTAACCCGGATAAAGGTCGTGCGCTTTGTCAGCTCTTTCAGGCGCTCTGCTCCGACGTAAGTACAGGCAGAACGCAGTCCCCCCAGAATATCTCGCGCGGTATCAGCGACCGGCCCGCGCAACGGCAGTTTCACCGTTTTACCTTCGGCGGCACGATACTGTGCGACACCACCGACATGACGCTTCATCGCCGATTCGGAGCTCATGCCGTAAAAGAGCATAAAGCTTTCGCCATTCTCTTCAACAACCTGCCCTTCACACTCATCATGTGCAGCCAGCATACCACCCAGCATCACGAAGTCTGCGCCGCCGCCAAAGGCTTTGGCGATATCACCCGGCACAGAACAACCGCCATCACTGACAATCTGTCCGCTTAAGCCATGCGCCGCATCGGCACACTCAATAACAGCAGAAAGCTGTGGATAGCCTACGCCGGTTTTCACACGGGTTGTGCAGACCGATCCCGGGCCAATGCCGACTTTAACAATATCCGCGCCGGAGAGGATCAGCTCCTCCACCATTTCACCTGTGACCACGTTACCGGCACAGATGGTTTTAGTCGGGAAGGTTTCACGTGCCCGCTGCAGGAAATCGACAAAATGCTGTGAGTAACCGTTGGCCACGTCGATGCAGATAAACTGCAGATCGTCTGACAGCGCCATAATCGCAACCAGTTTACTGAGGTCGGCCTCTGAGGTGCCGGTTGAAACCATCACATGTTTCTGGACTGACGCAGGCACACGCTGAATAAATGCGCGCCAGTCCTCTGCACTGTAATGCTTGTGGACAGCAGTGAGGATATTGAAGCTGGCCAGCGCCTCGGCCATCGAAAATGTGCCGACGGTATCCATGTTGGCGGCGATGATCGGTACGCCGCTCCAGCTCAGGCCCGAATGTCTGAAGGTAAAGCTGCGTTCCAGCTCAACCTGTGAGCGACTTTGCAGCGTGGAGCGTTTGGGGCGGATTAAGACATCTTTAAAGCCCAGTTTCAGATCTTCTTCAATACGCATAAATAGTGTCCTGGTAAGTGGCAACGAATCGGTGTTCACGAAGTAAGCACAGCTCCAGTGGCGTTATGATACGCGCCTCTCACTGCGCGACAAGACTGCGAATTTCACTTTATTTACGCTACAATCCGTTAAATTTAGTTGTGCTTTATCGGTGTGATCTGACGCGCATTTTTGCGTTTTATAGCCAGATCGTTACCCTGAACCCATGTCGTAAAAGAAGTCAGGTGAGAAACATGCCCTATATCGTCGCGCTTACAGGGGGGATCGGCAGTGGAAAAAGTACGATTGCCCAGGCATTCGCCGCGTCTGGCGTGGAAATTATTGATGCTGACCTGATCGCCCGTGAAGTTGTTGAACCTGGCACGCCGGCTTTGCAGGCCATTCAGGCGCGCTACGGTGCGTCTATAGTGACAGAACAGGGGATGCTTGATCGTAAACGACTTCGCGACATTATTTTTCAGCAGCCGGAGGAGAAAAGCTGGCTAAACGCGCTGCTCCATCCGCTGATAAACGCCCGGACGCGACAACTGATCGCCCAGGCCACCTCACCTTATGTGCTCTGGGTGGTGCCATTACTGGTGGAAAACCAGTTACAGCACCAGGCTGATCGGGTACTGGTTGTCGATGTCGATGAGGCAACGCAGTTAGCGCGGACTCAGCAGCGTGACCATCTTTCCGTCGAGCAGGCGAAACGTATTCTTGCCGCACAGGCCACGCGCCAGCAGCGCCTCGCCTGTGCCGATGACATTATTGATAACAGTGGCGAGCCCGACGACGCCTTGCCACAGGTTGCCGAACTCCATCATCGCTATCTCAGGCTGGCGGCAACGAAACAGGATTAATACCATGAGCACACCCGTTCTGTTTGAACACCCACTGAATGAAAAAATGCGAACCTGGTTACGGGTTGAGTTTTTGATTAATCAGTTAGATGAAACTACACCACTGGATAAGACCGTCAATGCGCTGACCTTTTTTCGCCTGATTGGCGAGTTGCTCGATATTTTCGAGCGCGGCGATATGCGAACAGAACTGTTAAAAGAGCTGGAGCGTCAGCAGCAAAAATTACGCGCCTGGGCTGATGTGCCCGGTGTCGATATGACGCTGGTGGATGCCCTGCGCGATAAACTCAAAATTCAGTCAACGCAGTTGATGAATGCCCCGCGTATGGGCCAGCAGCTCCGCGAGGATCGTCTGATTGCCCTGGTGCGCCAGCGACTGAGCATCCCTGGCGGATGCTGCAGCTTTGATTTGCCGGGCCTGCACATCTGGCTCCATCTGCCGCAGGAAACGCGCGATGCTCAGGTTGAAGCCTGGATGCAGACGCTGGAGCCGCTGCATCATGCGCTGGCAATGGTACTGGATCTGATCCGCCAGTCCGGCGCGTTCCACATGCAGACCAGTCTTAATGGTTTTTATCAGGATAATGCTGAGGGTGCCGATCTGCTGCGACTGCAGTTGTCGCTGGAGGATGCGCTCTATCCACAGGTGTCCGGACATAAAAGCCGCTACGCCATTCGTTTTATGCCACTTGATAGTGAGCGCGGTGAAGTTCCGGCCCGCCTTAACTTCCAGTTGGCCTGTTGTTAGAGGTAAACATGCAGCAAGAAGTCATGACCGTTTCCTGTCCGCAGTGCGGTAAAGATGTGATCTGGGATGAGCTCAGCCCGTGGCGCCCTTTTTGCAGTAAGCGCTGTCAGCTCATCGATTTAGGTGAATGGGCCGCAGAAGAGAAACGCATTCCCAGCAGCGACGATATGAACGACAGTGATAACTGGAGCGAAGAAGATCGCTGATAACCGGATGGGGCGCGCTGCCCCATCCGCTCAGAGTTCGCCTGCGACCAGACGCGCAATCAGCTGATGATTCGCGGGCGGAAACTCTTCTGCCACCAGCGCATGCTGATCAACCCAACGCTGCGGCTGCCCCTCTTTACCCCACGGCTCACCGTTCCATCCTTCAACCAGAAAGAAATGCAGCGTCACGCGCAGATCGTCATAGCTGTGGTCTGCATGACCAATCGGGCGAGCCTCGGTGACTTCAATGCCGGTCTCTTCCTGAAGCTCTCTTATCAGTCCCTGTTCGGCGCTTTCGCCCGCTTCAATCTTACCGCCAGGAAACTCCCACTTGTTCGCCATGTAAGAGGTCGCCGCGCGCTGGGCAAGGAAAATTTGTTTACTGGCATTGCGAATAATGCCAACTGCAACCTGCAGGTGCTTCATGGAGACTATCCGGTTGTAATAGGTGAATGAAGACTGATTTTAGAGCATGCGGTCACGGAAGTTAACCGCTTTAGCCAGGCGCTGGTGCACTCACTGCGCTGTCAGAGGCCATAAAAAAAGGAGCCAGCGGCTCCTTTTTTATCAGCATTCAGTCTCAGGCGATGCGGCCATGACACTGCTTAAACTTTTTACCGGAACCACATGGGCAAGGATCGTTGCGGCCAACTTTGCGTTCGCCACTCTGCTCCGCCACAGGTTCTGATGCCAGCAGATCTTCCTCTACATGGCTCAGTTGCTGTTGCTGTGCCAGACGTTCAGCTTCTTCGCGACGTTGTTGCTCCATCGCTTCCACTTCTTCTGGCATACGCACCTGCACTTTGCTCAGCGTACTGATCACTTCATATTTCAGTGATTCAAGCATCGCAGCAAACATAGCGAAGGATTCACGCTTGTACTCCTGCTTCGGATCTTTCTGTGCATAGCCGCGCAGATGGATACCCTGACGCAGATAGTCCATGGCTGCCAGATGCTCTTTCCACAACGAATCCAGCGTCTGCAGCATCACGCCTTTTTCAAAGTTTCGCATCATTTCCGCGCCCACGATCTCCTCTTTCTCTGCGTAGCTTTCCATGGCATGCGTCATGATGCGCTCACGCAGCACCTCTTCATGCAGGTCAGGTTCTTTATCCAGCCACTCTGCAATCGGCAGGTTCAGATCGAAGTCAGCACGCAGACGCTCTTCCAGGCCTGGCACGTCCCACATTTCTTCCAGCGACTGTGGCGGAATGTAGGTATCAATCGTCACTTTGTAGACATCGTGGCGAATGCTGTTGATGGTTTCGCTAACATCAGACACATCCAGCAGCTCATTACGCTGACTGTAGATCGCGCGACGCTGGTCATTCGCCACATCATCATATTCCAGCAGCTGCTTACGAATATCGAAGTTACGGCTTTCAACTTTACGCTGTGCGTTGGCAATCGCTTTAGTCACCCACGGATGCTCAATCGCTTCGCCTGGTTTCATGCCCAGTTTACGCATCATATTTGAGACGCGATCTGAGGCGAAAATACGCATCAGCGCATCTTCCATCGACAGATAGAAGCGTGAAGAACCGGCATCACCCTGACGACCGGCACGACCACGCAGCTGGTTATCGATACGACGTGATTCGTGACGCTCAGTACCGACAATGTGCAGACCACCAGACGCCAGAACCGCATCATGGCGAATCTGCCATGCCGCTTTAATCTCTTCGATTTGCGCTTCAGTTGGCTCTTCCAGTTCAGCCACTTCAGCGTGCCAGCTACCGCCCAGCATAATGTCCGTACCACGACCGGCCATGTTGGTCGCGATAGTGACCGCACCCGGCTGACCGGCCTGCGCCACGATATCCGCTTCGCGGGCGTGGAATTTGGCGTTCAGGACGTTATGTTTGATACCGGCGCGGGTCAGTTCATTAGAGACCACTTCTGATTTTTCAATCGAGATGGTGCCCACCAGCACCGGCTGACCATTGGCTGTGCGCTCACGGATATCTTCGATGATGGCATCGATCTTCTCTTTCTCGGTCATGTAGACCAGGTCAGCCAGATCTTTACGCACCATCGGACGGTTAGTCGGCACGACAATGGTGTCGAGCTTGTAAATAGAGCTGAATTCGAACGCTTCGGTATCAGCAGTACCGGTCATACCGGCCAGCTTCTCGTAAATACGGAAGTAGTTCTGGAAGGTGATCGAGGCCAGCGTCTGGTTCTCGTTCTGAATCTCGACGCCCTCTTTCGCTTCAATCGCCTGATGCAGACCATCAGACCAGCGACGACCCTGCATAGTACGGCCGGTGTGTTCATCAACAATCACCACTTCGCCATCTTTCACGATGTAATCAACATCGCGGGTGAAGAGTGCATGCGCACGCAGCGCCGCAGTAACGTGATGCATCAGCATGATGTTAGTCGGAGAGTAGAGTGACTCACCCGCTTCCATGATGCCCTGGCTGACCAGCAACTCTTCCACTTTTACCAGACCGCGCTCAGACATGTGAGCCTGACGCGCTTTCTCATCGACCCAGAAGTCGCCTTCACCCTGATGGGTTTCGGTATCTTCTTTATCCTGGCGAACCAGATGAGGGATGATCTTGTTCACTTTGGTGTAGAGATCAGAACTGTCTTCTGCCGGACCAGAGATGATCAACGGCGTACGCGCTTCATCGATCAGGATGGAGTCGACCTCATCCACCAGCGCATAGTGCAGTTTACGCTGTACGCGCTCTTCCGGGCTGAAAGCCATGTTGTCGCGCAGGTAGTCGAAACCATATTCGTTGTTGGTGCCGTAGGTAATGTCTGCTGCATATGCTTCACGCTTCGCTACAGCTGGCAGGCCCGACATGTTGATACCAATGCTTAAACCCAGGAATTCAAACAGTGGACGGTTGTTTTCCGCATCACGCTGTGCCAGATAGTCGTTGACGGTAACCACGTGAACGCCTTTGCCGGACAGCGCATTCAGGTAGGCTGGCAGCGTTGCGGTCAGGGTTTTACCTTCACCGGTACGCATCTCAGCGATACAACGGTCGTTCAACACCATGCCGCCGATCAGCTGCACATCGAAGTGACGCATCCCGAACACACGTTTACTCGCTTCACGCACGGTCGCGAACGCTTCCGGGATCAGACTTTCCAGCGTTTCACCTTTTTTCAGGCGCTCGCGGAACAGGTCGGTTTTGGCTTTCAGCTCATCGTCAGAGAGCTTCACAAAATCGGGCTCCATCTTATTGATGACGTCTACCACTTTGCGCATACGACGCAGCGTACGATCGTTACTGCTACCAAAAACCTTGGTTAATATTTTGCTAAACATAATAAATATATTCTCAATTCAGCCGGAGCATTCCGGACTGCGAAATCTAAACAGAGTGAGTAAACCAATACTATTAGCAGAACAATCGGGCGGGTCCGGCGCGGATGCCATGCACGCTGGCATGCCATTCTACCCATGAGCGGGTAACGGCCATGAAGAGAGGCGGAGTTATCATCTGCTGCGGTGCAGTGTGCAGCGCAGAATGTGATGTGAGTAAATTATGCAGTGAGTCGATTAGCGCCAGCTTTTGGGCCGCCAGCGGTAACTGTTGTTGCTCCGCCTGCGCCTGAGGCGTAAGCGTGAAAGAGAGATGACGGATAACGGTACGGATGGCGTGCTGATGCCAGTAATCCACGCTGAAGCTCGGGCGTCGGGATGCTTCCTGAAGCCGGATTAAGTGATCAAAGCGTGTGGCATTGCCGAGAAAGAGACTGCTGGCCGGAGATTCAGATGACGCGTTGAGTTCGGAGCTTTGCGCACAGGCTGGCAGGCCAAAGCTGGCCGCTACCATCCCTAACAGGAGATGGGGCCAGAAATAGCGTCTACCTAATTGTCGCCAGCGCTGAAGAATCCCGATCACAACCTTTCCATCGCGCACGCTCTGTTGCGCTCTTGTTTTCGTGAACCCGCCGCGAGCCGCAACGGATTTTGGCCTGTAAAAGCGCCACAGATAGTAACATTAATGTGGGGCATCCACACCTGGGTTTAAAGTAGCGACGTGAGAAAACGCGTGTGATTGTTCAGCAATTCAGCAGAACAGACAACGCTTTGCGAGTGAGGTCGCAGTCATCAGGTGTGTTATGGAAGGCAATAAAAAACGGCTGGCGCCGCTGACCGGAGAGGGTGTCAGCATAACCAGCCGTTTCACGTTCTGGGGTAGTTAAGCCAGAACCAGATTCGGTGCTTTGAATGCCACTGGCAGTTCAGCTTCGTCTTCGAAGGTTGCCCATTCCCAGGCTTCCTGCTTCGCCAGAACCGCTTGCAGCAACTTGTTGTTCAGCGCGTGGCCTGATTTGAACGCAGTGAATGCGCCAATGATGTTGTGACCACACATAAACAAGTCGCCAATCGCGTCCAGCATTTTGTGACGGACAAACTCGTCTTCAAAACGCAGACCTTCTTCATTCAGTACGCGGAAATCATCCAGACCTATCGCACAATCTAAGCTACCGCCCAGGCACAGGCCTTTAGACTGCAGATATTCGATTTCACGCATAAAGCCAAATGTACGCGCCCGGCTGATTTGACGAACAAAGGCGTCAGCAGAGAAGTTCATCGCATAGCGCTGTGAGCTGGAATCGATCGCCGGGTGTTTGAAGTCGATGGTGAAATCCAGCGAGAAACCGTTGTACGGTTTGATCTCGGCCCATTTGTCACCCTCTTCCACACGCACGTTCTGCTTAACACGCACAAATTTCTTCGCGCTGTTAAGCTGCTCGATGCCCGCATCCATCAGCAGATAGATGAACGGTGCTGCGCTGCCATCCATGATCGGGATTTCTGGCGCATCGACTTCAACAATGATGTTGTCGATACCCAGACCCGCCAGGGCGGCATTGAGGTGTTCAACCGTTGAAATACGCACGCCTTCATCATTCACCAGGCAGGTACTCAGCATGGTGTCGCGCACGTATTTTGCATCAGCCGGAAAATCTACCGGTGGATTCAAGTCGGTGCGACGATAGATGACCCCGGTATTAGCCGACGCAGGGCGTAATGTCAGTGTGACTTTTTTGCCGGTATGTAAACCGACACCAGTCGCCTGAACAATACGTTTTAATGTCCTTTGTTTGATCATCGTATTATCTCGCAATATCACCTTTCCGACCGCCAGTATACTTTACCAGCGGACAGACACTTTAGCACAAAGAGCGGAGAATCCCAATTATAGGGTTAATCCTAGTCGGCCTGCTTACGTAAAAAGGCCGGAATATCAAGATAGTCAGGCTCTTTGTTCGACTGCGCAGCCTGGTCGTTAACGACTTTGGCAGCAGGTTTCTGCTCCTGCGGCAGCGGTGACATACCGTGCTGCTGATAGCGATGATCCATCACTGGCTGACTGGCTGGCTTGTTAGTAACCAGCGTGATTTCCGGACGCTTGTCCATGCCGATACCGGTTGCCACCACAGTGACGCGCAGTTCGTCATTCATTTCCGGATCAAGCGAAGTACCGATTACCACGGTCGCGTTGTCAGAGGCGAAGGCGCGGATAGTGTTACCCACGGTTTCGAACTCATCCAGACGCAGGTCGAAGCCCGCAGTAATGTTGACCAGCACGCCACGCGCGCCTGACAGGTCGATATCTTCCAGCAGTGGGCTGGAGATTGCCATTTCAGCCGCTTCTTCCGCACGATCTTCACCGCACGCAACGCCTGAACCCATCATCGCATAGCCCATTTCAGACATGACGGTACGCACGTCAGCAAAGTCGACGTTCATCAGGCCCGGACGGGTGATCAGCTCGGCGATACCCTGGACTGCGCCTTTCAGCACGTCGTTGGCAGCACCAAATGCATCCAGCAGGGAGATACCACGGCCCAGCACTTTCAGCAGCTTGTCGTTTGGAATGGTGATCAGTGAATCGACATGCTTAGAGAGTTCAGCGATCCCCTGCTCGGCAAACGCCATGCGCTTTTTGCCTTCGAAGTTGAACGGCTTGGTGACAACGGCCACCGTCAGGATACCGAGGTCCTTGGCCACTTCAGCGACCACAGGTGCTGCACCGGTACCGGTACCGCCGCCCATGCCTGCTGCGATGAAGACCATGTCTGCCCCTTCCAGCGCAGCCCGCAGTGCTTCGCGATCTTCTTCTGCAGAGTTACGGCCCACTTCCGGGTTCGCACCCGCACCCAGACCTTTGGTAATGTTATTACCGATCTGAATGGTCTGGCCGACAGCTGTTTTACGCAGCGCTTGCGCGTCGGTATTCACAGCAAAGAATTCCACACCTTCGATACGCTCGCGTACCATGTGCTCTACGGCGTTACCGCCGCCGCCACCGACGCCGATGACTTTAATCACCGCGTCGTTGGTTAATTCCATAGGTTCAAACATGATTTCTCTCCGTTATGTGCCTGTCGCCTGGAGATCACTAAAGAAAACAGCATGATCCCCTTTCACAAAAATTAAAACTCTTTTTTTAACCAACTGTTAATACGCTTGAACCAGTTACCTACTGAGACCCGTTTTTCGGTCTCTGCATCACCGTTCATGTGCGACTCTTTGCCGTAATGCAACAGTCCCACGGCAGTGGAGTAGTACGATTCCTGCGCATAGTCAGTCAGGCCGGTAATATTCAGCGGCTGTCCGATACGCACCTGCGTATGGAATACGCGTTGCGCACAGGCCGCCAGTCCTTCGATTTGCGCTGCACCACCGGTCAGGACAATGCCTGCGGCTAAGTGATGCTTTACGCCCTGCTGACGCAGTTGTTCCTGTAACTGCAGAATCTCGTCATTGACCAGATTCAAAAGTTCGGTGTAACGCGGCTCAATCACTTCCGCCAGCGTCTGACGTTGCAGGCTGCGCGGTGGACGTCCACCCACGCTTGGCACTTCAACGTTCTCATCTTTGCCGACAATCGAGCCCAGCGCGCAACCATGGCGCACTTTGATTGCCTCAGCATCCGTTGGCGGTGTGCCGAACGCGTAGGCTATATCGCTGGTGACCACGTTGCCTGCATACGGAATAACCTTAGTGTGCCGTAAAGCGCCGCCGGTATATACGGCTATGTCCATTGTACCGCCACCAATATCGACAACACACACGCCCAGCTCACGTTCGTCTTCAGTCAGAACGGCAAAACTGGAGGCGAGACCGGCAAAAATCAGCTGATCCACTTTCAGTCCGCAACGCTCAACGGCTTTAACGATGTTCTTCGCCATGTCGTTGTGGCAGGTGATCAGGTGCACTTTCGCCTGCATACGCACACCGGAAAGCCCGACCGGATTCTTAATCCCTTCCTGATAGTCGATGGCGTATTCCTGAGGAATCACGTGCAGGATGCGATGCTCGTCACGTACTCTCACCGACTTGGCGGTGTGTACGACGTTCTCTACATCATCCTGAGTCACTTCCTCTTCCGAAATCGGAACCATCCCGATTTCGTTCTGACAACTAATATGTTTGCCCGATAAAGCAAGGTAGACGGAGGAGATCTGGCAGTCTGCCATCAGCTCAGCCTGATCGATGGCGCGCTGAACGCATTTCACCACCGACTCAAGGTCGTTTACGCCACCTTTATCCATACCACGGGAAGGACAGCTGCCCACCCCAATAATGTTGACCATACCATCGGGCAGAATTTCCCCAACCAGGGCGGCAACCTTCGCAGTGCCGATTTCGAGTCCAACTACCAGTTTTCTGTCCGTTGCCTTGATCATTGTTGTTTAGCCTGTGCCTGGTTCTGTTGCTGATTACTGTCCTGTGGCTCCATCACGACCGGTGTCCAGCCAACAGAAGCGCCAGAGTCGTACCGCAAATCCACGTAGCTGATACGTTTGCTCTCGTTCTGACCTTGCTGCTGCAGCACCGGGTAGAGCTCAATAAAGCGATTCAGTCGTTTCATGGTGTCGCTGCGTCCCAGTTCGATACGTACATCATCGCTGGTGACCAGCTGCCATGAACGACGCGCCGTCATCGACGCCACCTTCAGGGTAAACTTCTGGGCTTTCAGCACATCATCCATGCTGTGATAGCCCGCCAGGACCTCTTTCTCACTCCCTTCTGGCCCATACAACATCGGCAGTGTTTCTTTGCCGACATGACTGGCGGGTACGCTGAAGGCGTTACCGTCAGCGTCCACCATATGCAAATCGTTCCAGCGCGCCACCGGCGTGTACTCCACCAGATGGATCTTCAGTTCATCCGGCCACTGCTTACGCACGCTGACCTGCTTAATCCACGGCAGCCGCTCAATCTGCTGCTGCAGGATGTCCACGTTCTGAGACATAAAAGTCCCGGGCGGACCCAGCGACAAAATCGCCTGACGAATATCGTCATGAGTGGTGTAGTGCGTCTGTCCTGTCACCACCAGTTTTGACAACGGCAGCCGGGACGCATCGTTCATCCACTTCACCACCACCAGCCCGCCAGCAACCATAATCCCGATTACGATCAGCAGGAAAAAAATGCCGAACAGTCGGGCTCCGTTACTGCGCCCGGTGCGAATACGCTCCTGCGGTTCACGGTTTCGAACTCTCATCGCCGCCTGTGACATATCAGTCGGCCAGCTCCAGAATATGGGCAACCAGCTGCGGGAAGCTCATGCCCGCCTGTTTCGCTGCCATAGGAACCAGGCTGTGGCTGGTCATGCCTGGCGAGGTATTGGCTTCCAGTAACTGAAAGCGCCCTTCCCCATCGGTCATCACATCAACCCGTCCCCAGCCGCGACATCCCAGCGCACGCCAGGCCGCCAGCACCAGCTGCTGCAATTCAGCTTCACGTTCAGCGCTTAAGTCGGCCGGACAGACGTACTGAGTATCGTCAGAAATGTATTTAGCTTCATAGTCATAGAACTCGCTGGCGCTCTTTATTTCAATTGAGGGCAGAATGCGATCGCCCACAATCGCGACGGTGTACTCCGCGCCGCTGAGAAACGCCTCGACCAGTACATCATTGTCGTACTTAAACGCCATCTCCAGTGCTGCCGGCAGCGCGCTCAGATCGTTAACACGACTGATGCCCACGCTGGAGCCTTCACAGGCTGGCTTCACAAATAATGGCAGGCCAAGCGCGGCAATCGCCGCGTTACTTTCCTCATCCAGCCCGGCATCAAACTGCTGACGCGTCAGCCAGACAAACTTTCCTGACGGTAAACCACGACCCTGCCACAGCAGTTTGGTGCGCAGCTTATCCATCGTCACCGCCGATGCCATCACGCCGCTGCCGGTGTAAGGCAGTTGCAGGAACTCCAGCACCGCCTGCATCGTGCCATCTTCACCGCCACGACCATGCAGTGCGATAAAGGCTTTGGTGAATCCCTGCTCTTTCAGCGTCAGTACGGAGACATCGCGGGTATCGATGCCATGCGCATCAATGCCCATTTCCCGCAATCCGGCAATTACTGCCTGACCCGAGTTGAGTGAAACCTCGCGCTCTGCCGAGGTGCCGCCCATTAAAACTGCAACTTTATCCGCCATGACGATCCTCCGCTTTGCGTTCCGGCTGGAGCTTCGTGTCCGCCAGTTTGCGGGCAACCTTGCCGACGTTACCGGCACCCTGCACCAGAATCAGGTCATTGCCTGACAGCAGCGGCGCCAGCATCTCCGGCAGTGCGTCATGTTCCGGCACCAGAATCGGATCGACCTTGCCCCGGTTACGAATGGCACGGCACAGCGAACGGCTGTCAGCGCCAGGAATCGCGGTCTCACCGGCGGAGTAAACATCCAGCATCAGCAACACATCGACATGCGACAGCACGTTAGCGAAATCATCAAACAGATCGCGGGTACGGCTGTAACGGTGCGGCTGAAACACCATCACCAGTTTTTTATCCGGCCAGCCTGCGCGCGCGGCTTTAATCGTCGCGTCCACTTCGGTTGGGTGATGACCGTAATCATCCACCAGCATCGCGGTGCCCGGCTGGCCGTTGACCGGCTCTGTCGGGAATTCACCCAGCAGATCAAAGCGACGCCCTGTGCCCTGGAAACTCTCCAGCGCAGCCAGGATGGCATTGTCTTCAATGCCCTCTTCCGTGGCGACGGCGACGGCGGCTGCCGCGTTCAGGGCGTTGTGACGACCCGGCGCGTTCAGCGTAATCTGCAGCGGCGCTTTGTCCTGACGGATCAGGGTGAAATGCCCCTGCGCGCCACTCTGCTCGTAGTTTTCAATGCGCAGATCCGCATCGTCACTGAAACCGTACGTGGTGATGTGACGGCCCACCCGTGGGATCAGGTCACGAATAACCGCATCATCCACACACATCACCGCACGACCGTAAAACGGCAGGTTGTGCAGGAAGTTAATAAACGTCTGCTTCAGGTTCTCGAAATCACCCTGATAGGTGTCCATATGGTCAGCTTCAATGTTGGTCACAATCGCCACCATCGGCTGCAGATGCAGGAACGACGCATCGCTCTCATCCGCTTCAGCAATCAGATACCGGCTGTGACCCAGACGGGCATGGGTACCTGCTGCTTTAACCAGTCCGCCGTTAACGAAGGTCGGATCGAGACCCGCTTCCGCGTAAATACTCGACACCATCGCCGTAGTCGTCGTTTTGCCATGCGTACCCGCGACGGCGATGCCGTGACGGAAACGCATCAGTTCCGCCAGCATCTCCGCGCGACGGATCACCGGGATACGCTGTTCGCGTGCCGCCACCAGTTCCGGGTTGTCCTGCGAAACGGCGCTGGAAACGACCACCACGCTGGCATCGGTCACGTTTTCGGGGCGATGGTTAAAGTAAATGGTGGCACCCAGCGCAATCAGGTTCTGCGTCACCGGGTTAGGGGCCAGATCTGAACCGCTGATATGGTAGCCTTCATTTGCTAACACTTCGGCAATACCGCCCATGCCAGCACCGCCGATGCCGACAAAATGGATGTGCCGGACGCGACGCATCTCGGGCACGATAGAACGCAGTTTTGCCAATTGTTGTGTATTCATCGCTCTCTGTTACCTGCTATTTCAGTTTGTACCCAGTCCGGGTACAGGTCAGACGCGCTGACCGGAATGATTACTTTGCGGCGCGAGCCACTTCCTGAGCGACCCGTTCAGTCGCATCGGGGATCGCCACCTGACGAGCCTGTTCAGCCATCGTCAGCAGTGTTGCGCGATCCCAGTGGCGTAGCAGATCCGCTACAGCCTCCGCAGTAAATTGCGGCTGCTCAAAGATTCTGGCGGCGCCCGCTTTCTCCAGCGGCAGCGCGTTCCAGTACTGCTGGCGATCTTTGTGCTGAAACGGCACGAAAATCGCCGGTAAACCAGCGGCAGCGACTTCGCTCACGGTTAACGCGCCGGAGCGGCACACCACCACATCAGCCCAGGCGTAGGCAGCGGCCATGTCATCAATAAACTCGGTCACCTTATGCTGCGTCTGACCGGCCTGCTGATACGCTTTCCCGGTTTCGGGCAGCGCTCCTTTACCGGTCTGATGCCACAGGGTGATCTCGTCACCTACCAGCGCCGCAATCTGCGGCAGCGTCTGGTTCAGTATCCGCGCGCCCTGACTTCCGCCAATCACCAGCACCCGAATCGGGCCATGACGATCCGCCAGACGTTGCGCGGGTAAAGGCAGTGCCAGAACATCAGTGCGAACCGGATTTCCCACCACATCGGCGGCAGGAAACGCGCCCGGAAACGCCTGCAAAACTTTGGTGGCGATCTTCGCCAGCCATTTATTGGTCAGGCCGGCAATACCGTTCTGCTCATGCAGCACCACCGGAATACCGCAGCTCCATGCCGCTAAGCCGCCAGGACCAGAAACGTAGCCGCCCATGCCCAGCACCACATCCGGCTGCCAGGCTTTCATGATGCGACGCGCCTGACGCCATGCATTGAAGATGCGCAGCGGTGCCAGCAGCAACGCTTTCATGCCTTTCCCGCGTAATCCACTGATGCGGATGAAGTCGATGTCGATGCCGTGCTTTGGCACCAGATCGGCTTCCATACGGTCGGCGGTGCCTAACCAGCGAACCTGCCAGCCCTGTTCCATCAGATGATGGGCGACAGCCAGACCGGGAAAAACATGTCCGCCGGTTCCACCTGCCATCACCATCAGTCGCTTACCGCTCATCGACCACCTCGGGTAAACGCCTGCGCTTTCGCCAGGCGCGTTTCATAATCTATGCGTAATAAAAAGACGATGGCGGTCGACATAATGATCAGACTCGATCCACCGTAACTGATCAGCGGTAAGGTCAGACCTTTGGTCGGTAACATACCGGCGGCAGCCCCGACGTTAACCAGCGCCTGGAAGCTGAACCAGACACCGATTGAACAGGCTAAAAAGCCGGAAAAACGCTGATCCAGTTCCAGAGCACGACGGCCAATCGACATCGCACGAAAAGCGACGAAGAATACCATTAAAAGTGCCATTACCACACCGACGTAGCCGAGTTCTTCCCCGATGATGGCGAAAATAAAGTCGGTATGCGCTTCCGGCAGATATTCCAGCTTTTGCACGGAGTTACCGAGTCCCTGCCCCCAGAATTCACCGCGACCAAATGCCATCAGTGACTGGGTTAGCTGGTAGCCGCTACCAAAGGGATCTTCCCACGGGTTCCAGAACGACGTCACACGGCGCATACGGTAGGGTTCTGCAATGATCAGCAGAATTACCGCAAAGATGCCGGAGCCGATGATGGCCATGAACTGCCACAGCTTGGCACCCGCCAGGAACAGCATCGCCAGCGTAGTCACAAACAGCACAACCACCGTACCGAGGTCCGGCTGCGCCAGCAGTAACACCGCCAGCACGACCATCACGCCCATCGGCTTACAGAAGCCCCAGAAGTTGTTTCGCACCTCTTCCACTTTGCGCACCAGGTAACTGGCGAGATAGCAGAACAGGGAGAGCTTCGACAGCTCCGCAGGCTGGATACGCAGTGGACCCAGCGCGATCCAGCGCGATGCACCGTTAACCGAGCTACCGACCACCAGAACAATCAGCAGCATCGCCACCGTGACCATCAGCATCACGTTGCTGTAGCGTTGCCAGAAGTCCATCGGCACCCGCAGCGTGACCAGCGCCATCGCCACGGCCAGCACGATGTAGAAAGCATCACGCTTGGCGAAGTAGAAAAGATCGTTATTCAGACGCTGACCCACCGGCATTGACGCCGACGTCACCATCACAAAACCAATCACCGCCAGGCCCAGCGTCAGCCATAACAGTGTGCGGTCATAGAGCACCAGCGAGGAGTCATCACTTTCGCGTGCGCCCATCACCCAGTCTTTCAGGCGTCCTGAGAAATATCCTGCCAGTCCGGCACCAGGAATACGCATCAGCTCAGCTCCTTCGCCAGTTGCGCGAACTGCTCACCGCGCTGCTCAAAGTTACGGAACTGGTCAAGGCTGGCGCAGGCCGGCGACAGCAGAACCATATCGCCTGCTTTAACCTGCGGCGCGATCTGCTCCATCGCCTGTCGCAGGGTTTCAGTGCGCACGGCGATCTCAGGACGCAGTGCGGCCAGCTCATCGCCGTCGCGGCCAAAGCAATACAGGCGCACATTGTCGCCCTGCAGCCAGGGGGTCAGTGGCGTAAAATCGGCTGACTTACCATCACCGCCCATCAGCAGCCACAGCGTTCCCTCAACCTGCAGGCCATTCAGTGCCGCTTCGGTGCTGCCGACGTTGGTTGCTTTGGAGTCATTAATCCAGCGCACGCCCTGATGTTCATGGACCAGCTGGAAGCGATGCGCCAGACCGTTGAAGTGCGTTAAGGCCGCCAGGCTTGAAGCGCGTGGCAGGCCCACCGCATCGGCCAGCGCCAGCGCCGCCAGTGCGTTGGTGTAGTTATGCTGTCCCACCATCTTCATTTCAGCAGTGTTCAGGACTTTCTCGCCTTTCACCCGCAGCCAGATACTGCCCTGCTGCTTGTTGAGGTGATAGTCCCCGAAATCGACACCAAAGCTGACACAGCGGGTATCCGCGCCGCGTACCGGCATTGTCAGCGCGTCATCGGCGTTAACGATGCAGATCTGTGCATTCTCATAGACCCGCAGCTTGGCGGCGCGATACTGCTGCATACCCAGCGGATAGCGATCCATATGATCTTCGCTGACGTTGAGCACGGTTGCCGCAGCCGCTTTCAGGCTGTGCGTGGTCTCAAGCTGGAAGCTGGAGAGTTCCAGGACATAAAGTTGCGCTGGTGATTGCAGCAGACTCAGCGCAGGCAGACCGATATTGCCACCGACCCCCACCTGCCAGCCTGCGGCTTTCGCCATTTCGCCCACCAGCGTAGTAACGGTGCTTTTACCGTTGGAACCCGTGATCGCCACGATAGGTGCCTGCGCCTCGCGGCAGAACAGCTCAATGTCACCGACGATTTCGATTCCGGCTTCGACGGCTTCGCTAAGAATCGGATGCGACAGCGCGACGCCCGGGCTGGCAACAATCAGATCGGCCGCCAGCAGCCAGTCACCGTTGATGCCGCCAAGGTGACGTTCAACCTGCCCGGGTAATTTATCCAGCCCCGGCGGCGAGACACGGGTGTCCATCACGCGAGGCGTTACGCCCTGCGCTAAAAAGAAATCAACACAGGAGAGCCCGGTAAGGCCCAGCCCGATGATGACGACTTTTCTACCCCGATAGTCAGCCATGATTAACGCACCTTCAGCGTGGCCAGGCCAATCAGCACCAGCATTAGCGAAATAATCCAGAAGCGCACAATGACGCGCGGTTCCGGCCAGCCCTTAAGTTCATAGTGGTGATGGATCGGCGCCATGCGGAAAATACGCTGGCCGCGCAACTTAAACGATCCCACCTGCAGGATCACCGACAGCGTTTCAACCACAAACACGCCGCCCATGATCACCAGTAAAAATTCCTGACGCAGTAACACCGCAATGGTGCCCAGCGCGCCGCCTAAAGCCAGCGAGCCGACATCGCCCATAAAGACCTGAGCCGGATAGGTGTTGAACCACAGGAAGCCCAGCCCTGCCCCGACGATGGCGGTACACACAATTACCAGCTCACCGGCATGACGCAGATAGGGAATATGAAGATATTCAGCAAACTTCACGTTACCGGTTGCCCAGGCAACCAGCGCAAAGCCCGCGGCAACGAAGACGGTTGGCATAATTGCCAGACCATCCAGGCCATCGGTCAGATTGACCGCGTTACCGGTTCCGACAATCACAAAGTAGGCCAGCAGCACATAAAAAAGTCCTAACTGCGGCATGATGTCTTTGAAAAATGGCACGACCAGTTGGGTTGCGGGGGTATCTTTGCCGGCCGCATAAAGTCCGAACGCAACGCCCAGCGAAATCACCGACATCCAGAAATATTTCCAGCGGGCGATCAGGCCTTTAGTGTCTTTGCGCACCACTTTGCGGTAGTCATCGACAAAGCCGATGATGCCAAAGCCAATTAACACAAACAGCACGCACCAGACATACGGATTCGAGGGGTATGCCCACATCAGCACCGAAATGGTGATTGAGGTCAGAATCATGATGCCGCCCATCGTGGGCGTGCCGCGCTTACTGAAATGCGATTCGGGGCCATCGTTACGGACAACCTGGCCAATCTGTAACTTCTGCAGCCACGCAATCAGGCGCGGTCCCATCCAGAGAGAGATAAATAGTGCAGTCAGCAGGCTGACAATGGCGCGAAACGTCAGATAGGAAAAGACGTTGAAGCCTGAATAAAAAGCGACCAGATGCTCGGCCAGCCAAACTAACATGTTCCTTTCTCCTTTAAGCTCTGTACTACCTGCTCCATGGCGGCACTACGTGAGCCTTTAATCAGGACGGTAATTTCTGAGTGTTCGGACAACAACTGACGCAAACGTTCAGTCAACGCTGTCTTATCGCTGAAATGTTCACCAACTTCGCTGCTTTCACTGATGAAATGGCTGAATTTTCCGCAACTCAGCACGCGATCGATACCTGCGTCACGAGCCGCTTCACCGATTTCTCGGTGACATTTTTCGGTCTCGTCACCCAGTTCCGCCATATCACCTGCGACCAGCACCTGGTAACCCGGCATCTCTGACAGGACCTGGACGGCGGCGGTCATCGATCCGACGTTAGCGTTGTAGCTGTCATCCAGCAGCAGCTGATGCGCAGAGAGGCGCACCGGGAACAGGCGACCTGGCACCGACTGCAGGTTTTTCAGTCCCTGCTGAACGGCACTAAGCGGGGCATCCACTGACAGGGCCAGAGCCGCCGCAGCCAGTGCGTTGGCGATGTTATGCCGACCCGGCAACGGCAGCACGATCTCAGCCTCGCCACGCGGTGTCTTCATCACAAAATGGGTGCCGTCCTGCGCAATGCGGATATCACGGGCGGAGAAATCGCACTCTGCCGCCTGCGGCGAGAAGCGCCATACGGTTTTGTCCTGCAGCGTGGCCTGCCAGTTTGGCCAGTCGTTGCTCTCCTCGTTGAGAATCGCAATACCGTTAGCCGGTAAGCCCTGGAAGATCTCACCTTTAGCTTTAGCGACACCCGCCAGCGAACCAAAACCTTCCAGATGGGCCGCTGCCAGGTTATTCACCAGCGCGCTTTCCGGTTTAACCAGGTCGGTGGTATAGGCGATTTCGCCCTGATGATTAGCGCCTAGCTCGATAACCGCATACTGATGTTCTGCGGTCAGACGCAGCAGCGTCATCGGCACGCCATAATCGTTGTTGAGATTGCCTGCGGTGTAGAGCGTTTCACCGCACTCACGCAGAATGGCCGCCGTCATCTCTTTAACCGAGGTTTTGCCGGAAGAGCCGGTCAGCGCCACGACGCGGGCGGTTGACTGCTGACGAACCCAGGCACCCAGTCGGCCAAAGGCGATACGGGTATCTGCAACCACCACCTGAGGTACAGCGACAGGTAAGTGCTTACTGACCAGCAGCGCCTGTGCGCCACTGGCAATCGCCTCTTCCGCGAAGTCATGGGCATCAAAACGTTCACCTACCAGCGCGACAAACAGGCTGCCCGCCGTCACTTTGCGGGTATCGGTGGTCACGTCGCTCAGGGTTAAATCGCTGCCGTGCAGCGTACCGTCGGTGATCTCCGCCAGCGTCTTTAATGAAACCGGAATCATGCTGCGCCTCCCAGCAGTGCCGCAACCGTGGCACGATCGGAATAGTCGAGACGGCGGTTGCCAATGATCTGATAATCTTCGTGGCCTTTACCGGCCACCAGCACGATATCGTCGGGCTGTGCCTGCATAATGGTGTTAGTGACCGCTTGCGCACGACCGGACACCACGCGGGCGCGGCCTGGATCCAGCAAACCGGTCAGAATATCTTTTACAATCGCCTGCGGATCTTCGCTGCGCGGGTTATCGTCGGTAATCACCACCACATCGGCATATTGCTCAGCAATCGCACCCATTAACGGGCGTTTGCCCTTGTCACGATCGCCACCGCAGCCAAACAGGCACCACAGTTTGCCTGTGCAATGCAGGCGTGCCGCTTCCAGCGCTTTTTCCAGCGCATCCGGCGTGTGGGCATAATCCACCACAACCGTCGGTTTTCCTGCGGCGCTGAACACTTCCATACGCCCGTTAACGGGCTGCAACTGCGGTGCAACGCTGACGAGCGTCGCCAGCGGATAATCCAGTGACAACAGCGTTGCCAGCGCCAGCATCAGATTGCTGACGTTGAATGCGCCCATGAGCGGGCTGTTGATTTCGCCATTGCCCCAGCTGGAACTGAAACGGATGTGCGCGCCGTTATCGTGGTACTCCACCGCATCGGCTTTCAGCCAGCGGCCGTGACAGCCCGGCTGAAGGTTATCTTCCATGGTGACGGCAACCGCATCCGGTAAGCGCGCCAGCCAGCGACGGCCGACTTCGTCATCGGCGTTAAGTATCGCCTGCCCGACCTGATGCTCAGAAAACAGCAGCCATTTGGCTGACTCATAGCTCTGCATATCACCGTGATAATCGAGGTGATCGCGGCTGAGATTGGTGAAGACCGCCGCGGCAAACGGCAGCGCCGCGACGCGATGCTGAACCAGACCATGTGACGAGACTTCCATTGCGGTCAGGGTCGCCCCTTTTTCCGCCAGATCGTGCAGCAGATGCTGAACATCCACCGCTGAACCCGTGGTATTTTCAGCAGCGGATAAGTGTCCCACCAGCCCATTGCCGACGGTGCCCATTACTGCGCTGGTTTCACCCAGCAGCGTCGCCCACTGCGCCAGCAACTGCGTAGTGGTGGTTTTACCGTTGGTGCCGGTGACGCCAATCAGCGTCTGCTTCTCGCCAGGCTGCTGATAAAAACGGCCTGCTAAGGCCGACAGACGCTGATTCAGCTGCGCCAGATAGATAACCGGTACGCCGTGCATTTCACGGATTTCGCCGTCGGCCGCTTCGCCCTCAGCTTCAGCCACCACGGCAGCGACGCCCTGCGCAATCGCCTGCGGAATGAAACGGCGCCCATCGACCTGATGGCCTGCAACCGCGACAAACAGATCGCCAGAAGCCGCAATGCGGCTATCCAGGGTCATGTCGCGCAGTGGGCGCGCCGGCGCGCCTGGCACCCAGGGGCCGAGTAAGTCGCGCAGGTTACGATCTGTCACTTGTTTCCTCACTTCTGTTAGTCACCAACTCATTCTTGTCATTGGTCGTCGGTAATGCGTCGGGCTCGATGTTCATGGTGCGCAGTACGCCGCCCATGATGGCACCAAACACCGGTGCAGAAACCGCACCGCCGTAATACTTGCCGGCCTGGGGATCGTTGATCACCACCACCAGCGCGAATCGGGGACGACTGGCAGGCGCAACGCCTGCGGTATAGGCAATGTATTTATTGACGTAGCGTCCGTCCGGCCCCACTTTTTTCGCCGTACCGGTTTTTATCGCAATGCGATAGCCCTTGATTGCCGCTTTGACACCACCACCACCCGGCAGCGCCACGCTTTCCATCATGTGCATCACGGTTTTCACCAGTGACTCATCGAAAACGCGTTGTCCCGCGACGGGCGGATCCACTTTGGTAATCGACAGCGGGCGATTAATGCCATAGCTGCCAATCGTTGCGTAGACTCGCGCTAACTGTAACGGCGTTACCATTAGCCCGTAGCCGAAAGAGAAGGTGGCCCTCTCTATGTCAGACCACCGTTGTTTTTTAGGGTATAAGCCACTGCTTTCCCCGACCAGCCCCAAATTGGTCGGTTTGCCCAGTCCAAAGCGCGCGTAAGTTTCTACCAGCGCAGAGGAAGGCATCGCTAACGCCAGACGTGAAACACCGACGTTACTCGACTTCTGTAAAACCCCTGTCAGGGTCAATTCGTTGTAGCGCGCCACATCTTTGATCTCATGACCATTCACGCGGTACGGCACGGTATTCAGGACGCTGTTCTCTCTGACCACGCCGCGTTGCAGCGCCGCCATGACCACCATCGGCTTCACCGTCGAGCCAGGCTCAAAAATGTCAGTGATGGCGCGGTTACGCATCAGATCTTTTGGCGTGTTGCCGAGATTATTCGGGTTGTAAGCCGGGCTGTTGGCCATCGCCAGCACTTCACCGGTATTCACATCCACCAACACCGCCGTACCCGATTCCGCTTTGTTAAAGGCTACGGCGTTGTTCAGTTCACGGTAGACCAGCGCCTGTAAGCGCTCATCAATGCTCAGGGTCAGGTTGTGGGCTGCGCGGCTATCCACAGAGGAAATATCTTCGATGACGCGACCGTAACGGTCTTTACGCACCGTACGCTCGCCCGGTGCACCGGTCAGCCATTTATCAAAGCTCTTCTCAATGCCTTCGATGCCCTGCCCGTCGATATTGGTAAAGCCAATCAGATGAGAGGTGACCTGCCCGGCAGGATAGTAACGGCGCGACTCTTCGCGCAGATGAATACCGGGAAGTTTGAGTTTTTTGACGTATTCGCCGATGGCCGGATTGACCTGGCGCGCCAGATAGACAAAGCGGCCTTTGGGATTGACATTTACGCGTGCAGCCAGCTGATCAAGGGGAATGGAGAGCGCATCGGACAGTGCCTTCCAGCGGCTGTCCAGTGTGACGCCGCCACCGGCGTGCAGCTCTTTTGGATCAGCCCAGATGGCATTAACCGGTACACTGACGGCCAGTGGACGTCCGGCGCGATCGCTGATCATCCCGCGTGAGGTCGGCACCGCCTGAACACGTAGCGAGCGCAGATCGCCCTCTTTGACCAGCTTGCCAGGATTGATCACCTGCAGCCAGGCAACACGTGACAGCAATCCACCCAGCGCCAGTAAAATACAGCCGCACAGCAACGCAAAACGCCAGCTTACAAAGCTGGCCTTATCTTCCGGTTTCTTTAACTTCAGCGTTCTGCCTGTGCCGCTCATTCGCTATCTGAAATCCTTATTTCTGCACCACGATATTTTCTTGTGAAGGATCAACGTGCTGCAGCTGCAGCTTCTCGGTGGCGATGCGTTCAACACGACTGTGATCGCCCAGCGCATTCTCTTCCAGAATCAGGTTACGCCACTCGATATCCAGCGCGTCACGCTCCAGCACCAGCTGTTCGCGCTGCGCGGTTAACAGTCGTGTTTTATGAGTGGTGGTCACCACCAGCACGGCAGACACCACCACAGCGATCAGTAACAGCACCGGAATCTTGCCTTTTCGCAGCAGATCCCCGCCGATGACGGCAGGCAGGCTGTGACGCTCATTACCGATCATTCGTCGGTTTTCTCCGCGATGCGTAATACTGAGCTGCGCGCGCGTGGGTTCTCAGAGACTTCAGCGTCACCCGGCGACATTTTGCCGAGCAACTTCAGTTCACGACCGCCAAGGGCACGCAGCTGATGTTCAGTCATGGGAATCCCAGGCGGCACCTGCGGCCCGCGACTCTGATCGCGCATAAAGCGCTTCACCAGCCGATCTTCCAGCGAATGGAAGCTGATAACCGAGAGACGACCCTGCGGTGCCAGCACTTCAACAGCGCCTTTCAGTGCAATGTCGATCTCTTCCAGTTCGCTGTTAATCCAGATACGAATTGCCTGGAAGCTGCGCGTGGCCGGATGTTTAAACTTATCTTTCACCGGCATGGCGATGGAGATGACTTCAGCCAGCTCACGTGTGCGGGTCATCGGCTGCTCGCGGTTCCGCTCGACAATGGCCCGGGCAATACGTTTAGCGAACCGCTCTTCACCGTAGGTCTTCAGAACGAAAGCGATATCCGCCTCTTCCGCGTGCAGCAACCATTCTGCGGCGGAGTGACCGCGCGACGGGTCCATTCGCATATCCAGCGGTCCATCACGCATAAAGGAGAAGCCACGTTCGGCGTCATCCAGCTGCGGCGATGAAACCCCCAGATCCAGCAAAATGCCGTCAATTTTTCCGACTAATTCCCGTTCAGAGACATACTCTGCCAGCGCGGAAAAAGGACCATGAATAATTGAAAAACGCGGGTCGGTGATCTCTGCGGCAGCGGCGATAGCTTGCGGATCACGATCGATGGCGATCAGCTTTCCCTTCTCTCCCAGTTGCGAAAGAATCAGGCGTGAATGGCCACCACGACCAAATGTGCCGTCGATGTAAATACCGTCTTCCCTGATATTGAGGCCGTTAACCGCCTCATCCAACAGCACGGTGGTATGTTTGAAATTTTCCTGCATAGCTATAGCGACAAGTCCTGCAACCGCTCAGATAAAGGCTCCTGAGCCGACTGTTCTGCGTCAATATCGTCCCTGACTTGTTGATACCAGGTCTGTTCATCCCACAGCTCAAACTTATTGAACTGTCCAACCAGCATCACTTCTTTGGTTAATTTTGCGTGCTGCCGAAGCGTATTCGCCAGCAGCAGGCGGCCCGCATTGTCCATCTGACATTCACTGGCATGCCCCAGCAGCAAACGCTGCACACGGCGCTCAAGTGGATTCATACTGGAAAGGCGTGCCAGTTTTTTTTCAATGATTTCCCATTCGGGCAGGGTATAAAGCAACAGGCATGGCTGGTGGAGGTCGATGGTACAGACCATCTGCCCCTGAGACTCCCCAATCAGCAAATCGCGATATCGCGTGGGTACGGCGAGCCGCCCTTTGCTGTCGAGATTGACTAACGTTGCTCCGCGGAACATGCCAGTCTCTTCTCCTCATCACCCATTTACGCCACTTTATCCCACTTTTTACCACGAAACGAGTTTAAGGATCCCATGAAATCCTTGTCAAGCCGGAGCGGCAGTTGAATATCACTCTTTACAAGGCGCAGAATTAAAGTCTGGCGACGATATAATCGAATAAAAGAGGGAAGTTAAAATTAAGCCAATGAATACCTGAATAAAAAAAACAGCCCGGGGAAAAACGACTAAAAATGAAACAATGTAAAGGGCTAAATATTTATACCGGTTTCTGAGACAGCGGCGGCATTTTAGGGGATTTCCGAAAGGAAGCCCAGCAGCTTCAGGCCAGACGGGAAAGGAAGTTTGTTGAAGTTGTAAGCAGATAATAAAAATAAGTCTTTCTGCTTTGTTAGATTTGATGAGCAGAATTTACGCTTTTTTACGTCGACCTGTTTATTTAATCAGTTAAATTGCGAAATAAAATGGGCGGGCAGTGTAATACTGCCCGTTAATCATTTAACTCTTCGGCTTAATTGTCCGCGACGGTATAAATTACGGCGGATGCGGGTTAAACCCGGTTTTGGTTTTCTGGGTTCGTCCAGCGAGGCTAAAACTAATTCCAGCACGCGTTCTGCCACATCGCGATGACGCTGGCCGACCGCCAGTACCGGACACTCAAGAAAGTCCAGTAATTCGTGGTCGCCAAAGGTGGCAATCGCCAGCTCAGTCGGCAGGCGGCCGTCTCGTTTCAGCGTCACATCCATTACACCCTGCAGCAGACCAAATGAGGTGGTAAACAGCGCCTCCGGCATCGGGTGTTCTTCAAGGTATTTTTCAAACAGTGCCGCAGCGGCAGTGCGTTCGAAGCTGTTGCAGTAGATATAGTCAATCGGACGGGGATCGTCTTTCCATGCATCACGGAATCCCATCTCGCGCAGGAAACTTACTGACAGCTCAGGTAACGCGCCGAGGAACAGCACATTTTTAACGTCCAGCTGACGCAGTTCAGCGGCCAGTGTCTGCGCATCGTCCTGATCGGCACCGACAACGCTGGTGAAATGTTCACGATCCAGCGCGCGGTCTAGCGCGATAATCGGCAGCGGATCGTTGATCCAGCGCTGATAAAAGGGATGCTCTGGCGGTAGCGAGGTGGAGACGATAATCGCATCGACCTGGCGCTGCAGCAGATGTTCAATGCAGCGCATCTCGTTATCGGGCTGATCTTCAGAACAGGCGATCAACAGCTGATAGCCGCGCTGACGCGCCTGTCGCTCAAGATAGTTCGCAATACGGGTATAACTGGTATTTTCCAGATCCGGAATGACTAACCCAATAGAGCGCGTACGCCCGGCGCGCAGCCCGGCAGCCACCGCATTGGGGTGATAATTATGCTCACGAACCACCGCCATGACTTTCTCAACGGTCTTGTCGCTGACACGATACTGCCGCGCTTTGCCGTTGATCACATAACTGGCCGTGGTGCGCGATACGCCTGCCAGACGCGCAATTTCATCCAGTTTCACGATAACCCCACCATCAAATCCGCTTTTACGGCAGAAATAGCCGCAGTTAAGCTATGGATAACTCATGTCTATCATCTAACAGCAGAAAAGTGCGCGGAGCAACCGCTTTTCTGAATGTAACTCGCCTGGCGCATAAAAAATAAAAAAACCCGGCATTTCGCCGGGTTAGGTGAGGATTGATGATGACGCAGCGTGATTAACGCATGATACGATCGCCACGTGAAACGCCCACGATACCGGAACGTGCCACTTCAACAATTTCCGCGACATCGCGAACGGTACTCAGGAAGGCGTCCAGTTTGTCGCTGGTGCCGGCCAGCTGAACCGTGTACAGCGTCGGGGTCACGTCGATGATCTGACCACGGAAGATCTCGGCGTTACGCTTCACCTCTTCGCGGCCATAACCGCTGGCCTGAATCTTCACCAGCATGATTTCGCGTTCAACGTAAGCGCCCTGCCCCAGCTCGGTGACGCGCAGTACGTCCACCAGCTTGTGCAGCTGCTTTTCAATCTGCTCCAGTACTTTCTGATCGCCTACCGTCTGAATGGTCATCCGCGACAGTGTCGGATCGTCGGTCGGTGCCACGGTCAGGCTTTCAATGTTGTAGCCGCGCTGTGAAAACAGGCCGACGACACGGGATAATGCGCCGGATTCGTTCTCCAGCAGAACTGATAAAATACGACGCATAATTATGTCCTCTCCGTTTTGCTCAACCACATCTCATCCATGCTGCCACCGCGAATCTGCATAGGGTAAACATGCTCGCTACCGTCAACGGTGACATCCACAAATACCAGACGCCCCTTCGCCAGGGTTTCCAGCGCCAGCGTCAGCTTCTCTTCCAGCTCAGCCGGATGCTCAATCGCGATTCCGACGTGACCGTAGGCTTCCGCCAGACGCACGAAGTCAGGCAGCGACTCCATATAAGACTGGGAGTGACGGCCGGAGTAAATCATATCCTGCCACTGCTTCACCATGCCCAGCACCCGATTATTCAGGTTTAACACCAGCACCGGCAGATCGTACTGCAGCGCGGTCGAAAGCTCCTGAATGTTCATCTGGATACTGCCATCGCCGGTTACACAGATCACGGTCTCTTCCGGCAGCGCCATCTTCACGCCCAGCGCAGCAGGCAGGCCAAATCCCATGGTGCCCAGACCGCCGGAGTTGATCCAGCGGCGCGGTTTATCGAAAGGATAATAGAGCGCAGCAAACATCTGATGCTGGCCTACATCCGACGTGACATAGGCATCGCCTTTGGTCAGACGGCTGATGGTTTCAATCACGGCCTGCGGCTTAATCTTGTCGCTGGTGCGATCGAATTCCAGGCAGTGACGACTGCGCCAGCCTTCAATCTCCTGCCACCAGTCGTGCAGGCTTTCAGCGCGCTGGCTTTCGCTTTGCGCCAGCAACTCCAGCATCTGCTGCAGCACCTGCTTCGCATCGCCCACGATCGGGATATCCGCCGCGACCGTCTTGGAGATAGAGGTTGGGTCGATATCGATGTGCATCACCGTGGCATTGGGACAATATTTCGCCAGATTGTTGGTAGTGCGGTCATCAAAGCGAACGCCGATACCAAAAATCAGGTCGGTGTTGTGCATCGTCATGTTGGCTTCATAGGTGCCGTGCATACCGAGCATGCCGACGCACTGACGATGGGTACCAGGGAACGCGCCCAGGCCCATCAGCGAGGTCGTCACCGGAATATTCAGGCTCTCGGCCAGCTGTAACAGTTCTGCTTCGCAGCCTGCGGTAATGGCACCACCACCGGCGTAGATCACCGGCTTCTTCGCAGCCAGCAAGGTGGTCAGCGCGCGCTTAATCTGCCCTTTATGCCCCTGAATGGTCGGGTTGTAAGAGCGCATGCTCACCGACTCCGGCCAGTGATAAGGCAGTTTGTTAGCCGGATTCAGAATATCTTTTGGCAGGTCGATCACCACCGGTCCCGGACGGCCGGTTGAGGCCAGCCAGAACGCCTTTTTCAACACGGTTGGGATCTCTTCGGTGCTTTTCACCAGGAAGCTGTGCTTCACCACCGGACGAGAGATGCCGACCATGTCGCACTCCTGAAAGGCGTCATAGCCAATCAGCGACGAGGGAACCTGACCCGACAGAATCACCAGCGGAATCGAATCCATATAGGCGGTGGCGATACCGGTAATCGCATTGGTTGCACCGGGTCCTGAGGTGACAAGCACCACGCCGACTTCGCCGGTGGCGCGCGCCAGGCCGTCAGCCATGTGCACTGCGCCCTGCTCATGGCGCACCAGAATGTGATCGATACCCCCGACGGTTTGCAGCGCATCATAGATATCTAAGACCGCGCCACCCGGATAACCGAATACCTGCTTAACGCCCTGATCGATTAACGAACGGACGACCATTTCGGCTCCTGACAACATCTCCATCTTCTGCCTCCAGGCTTGAGGACCCGGCTCTGTTAATCCGCCCGTTTGTGCGTACCACATTGCCCTGGTGCCTGCTTTGCCAATCAAAATCTTATGTTTATGCACGACAGCGGAAACATCTGCCGCTGTCCGGTTACAGAGAAATCTGTTGAGTTTATTTTTCTGAGAGTAGGTCGATTACCATAACCGCAGTTAACCGGGCAGGCAAACCGCAAACCCGCGTAAATTAAAAGGCAGGGACGTAAAGCCTCTGCCCCACAAGAATTGGCTGCGCGGATTAAACTAATTACGCGGCAGAACCGCAGAGGAAAATGCTGGGTACGAAATTATTTTCAGCGTGATCTAAGAAATAACGAAAACTTATTACCGGCTGCAATAGCCCACAATCGCCTGACACTTTTATTTTCTGGCGTAATTAACCATCAAATCACTAAAGCGCATTGGATTATGCTAACCAGCAGGTGATAAATGCTGTGCCATCGCAGATCAGAAAACCCATTAAGCCTTTAAATTTCAATAGAATAAACCCTGAACCCTGCTCCAAAGCCCCGCATTCCGGCGCTGATTTTATCTGCCACGACTGAGGCGCTGTTCATTACGCTGCCTGACCGGTAAATAACAGAATATCTTCCTCTGTCGCCCCGGAGAATACCCCTGCATTGAAGGTTGACATCCCTGAATGATTCCAGTACCAATATGTACAGCACAACATTTTATAAGGTTTGAATCCATGTTTCGTTCTGTCCGCCTTCTCGGTCTACTACTAAACGCACTCAGCTTGCGCGGTAGACTTGTGGGCGGAATCAAACACTGATTCAAACCTGCTGAAAGTTAAAAACCCGCGCCTGTCGCGGGTTTTTTTATGCTCGTTGCCAGGCCAGAAAAAGCATAAGGATGAATACGATGAGCCAGCAAGTCATTATTTTCGATACCACTCTGCGCGACGGTGAGCAGGCATTACAGGCCAGCCTGAGTGTGAAAGAAAAATTGCAGATTGCGTTAGCGCTGGAGCGCATGGGCGTGGATGTGATGGAAGTCGGTTTTCCGGTCTCCTCACCGGGCGACTTTGAGTCTGTGCAGACCATTGCGCGCACCATCAAAAACAGTCGGGTCTGCGGACTGGCGCGCTGTGTGGAAAAAGATATCGACGCAGCATACGAATCACTGCGCGTTGCCGAAGCCTTCCGTATTCATACCTTCATCGCCACCTCCCCGATGCACATCGCGACCAAACTGCGCAGCACGCTGCCGGAAGTGATTGAGCGTGCGGTGCATATGGTAAAGCGTGCGCGTAACTACACCAGTGACGTTGAGTTCTCCTGCGAAGATGGCGGCCGTACCCCGATTGATGACCTGTGCCGGATGGTGGAAGCCACGATTAACGCCGGTGCGACCACCATCAACATCCCGGACACCGTTGGCTACACCCTGCCAGGCGAATATGCTCACATCATCAGCGAACTGATGAACCGCGTTCCCAACATCGACAAAGCGATTATCTCTGTGCATACCCACGATGACCTGGGCATGGCAACCGGTAACGCCCTGGCTGCCGTTCAGGCAGGCGCGCGTCAGGTTGAAGGCACGATGAATGGCCTGGGTGAACGTGCCGGTAACTGCGCGCTGGAAGAGGTGATCATGGCGATTAAAACCCGTCAGCAGATCATGAATGTGCATACCAATATCAATCATCAGGAAATCTACCGCACCAGCCAGATGGTCAGCCAGATCTGCAACATGCCGATTCCGGCTAATAAGGCGGTGGTTGGCTCCAACGCCTTCGCCCACTCCTCCGGCATTCATCAGGATGGCGTGCTGAAGAACCGCGAGAACTATGAAATCCTGACGCCGGAATCGATCGGCTTACACAAAATCCAGCTGAACCTGACCTCACGTTCAGGCCGCGCGGCGGTCAAACATCGCATGGAAGAGATGGGCTATGCCGAGCAGGATTACAATCTGGATACGCTGTATGACGCCTTCCTGAAGCTGGCCGACAAAAAAGGTCAGGTCTTCGATTACGACCTGGAAGCGCTGGCCTTCATCAATAAACAGAATGAAGAGCCGGAGCATTTCCAGCTGCACGAATTTAACGTCCAGACCGGTTCCAGCATGACGGCCACCGCCTCTGTTAATCTGGGTTGCGGCGATGTCGCTAAATCTGATGCCGCTACCGGCAATGGTCCTGTTGACGCGGTTTATCAGGCGATTAACCGCATCACCCAGTTTGATGCTGAACTGGTTAACTACAAACTGACCGCTAAAGGCCACGGCGAGAACGCGCTGGGGCAGGTCGATATCGTGGTGAGCTACAACGGCCGCAAATTCCACGGCATTGGTCTGGCGACCGATATCGTCGAGTCCTCCGCTAAAGCGATGGTCAACGCCCTGAACAATATCTGGCGTGCCCGTCAGGTTGAACAAGAATTGCAGCGCAAATTTAAAGATCAGAAGGAAACCGTATAACCATGTCCAGCTCATCTCATATCGCAGTTTTACCCGGTGACGGTATCGGCCCGGAAGTCATGGCACAGGCGATGAAAGTGCTGGATGCCATTCGTCAGCACTTTGATATGCAGATCACCACCCAGGAATATGCGGTCGGCGGCATTGCTATCGATCAGCATGGCGAACCTCTGCCACCGGCGACGGTTGCCGGCTGCGAACAGGCCGACGCGATCCTGTTTGGCTCCGTTGGCGGCCCGAAGTGGGAGCATTTACCGCCTGCGTCACAGCCGGAACGCGGTGCGCTGCTGCCGCTGCGCAAACATTTCAAGCTGTTCAGTAACCTGCGTCCGGCTGCACTCTATAGTGGACTGGAAGCATTCTGCCCGCTGCGCGCCGACATCGCTGCTAAAGGCTTCGACATTCTGTGCGTGCGTGAACTGACCGGCGGCATCTATTTTGGTCAGCCAAAAGGACGCGAAGGCAGCGGTCCGGAAGAGCGTGCTTTTGATACCGAGGTCTATCACCGTTTCGAAATCGAGCGCATTGCCCGCATCGCGTTTGAATCGGCGCGCAAACGTCGCAACAAAGTCACCTCGGTTGATAAAGCTAACGTGCTGCAGACCTCAGTAATGTGGCGAGAAATCGTCAACGAAGTGGCAAAAGAGTACCCGGACGTTCAGCTGAGCCACATCTATATCGACAACGCCACCATGCAGTTGATCAAAGACCCGTCACAGTTTGACGTGCTGCTCTGCTCCAACCTGTTTGGTGACATTCTGTCTGATGAGTGCGCCATGATTACCGGCTCGATGGGTATGCTGCCGTCCGCCAGCCTGAATGAAGCAGGCTTTGGCCTGTTCGAACCGGCGGGTGGTTCAGCGCCGGATATCGCCGGTCAGAACATTGCTAACCCGATCGCTCAGATTCTGTCGCTGTCATTGCTGCTGCGTTACAGCCTGAATGCCGATGCGGCAGCCGACAGTATCGAACGCGCCATCAGTCGTGCGCTGGAACAGGGCTACCGCACCAAAGATTTAGCCGGTGATGGCCCAGCGGTCAGCACAGATGAGATGGGCAGCATCATTGCCCGCTTTATCGCCGAGGAAAAATAAAAAAATGAAAACCTTATACCAGAAGTTATTTGATGCACATGTCGTCCACGAAACGCCAGAAGAAACCCCGTTACTCTACATCGATCGCCATCTGATCCATGAAGTGACGTCACCACAGGCCTTTGATGGTCTGCGTGCGCACGGACGTAAAGTCCGTCAGCCGGGCAAAACCTTTGCCACCATGGATCACAACGTTTCTACCCAGACCAAAGACATCAATGCGTCGGGCGAGATGGCGCGTATTCAGATGCAGGAGCTGATGAAGAACTGCGCGGAGTTTGGCGTCCAGCTGTATGACCTGAATCACCCGTTCCAGGGCATCGTCCACGTTATCGGCCCTGAGCAGGGCATGACGCTGCCGGGCATGACCATTGTGTGCGGCGACTCGCATACTGCAACGCACGGTGCCTTTGGCTCACTGGCCTTTGGTATCGGCACCTCCGAAGTGGAACATGTGTTTGCGACTCAGACTCTGAAACAGGGTCGGGCGAAAACTATGAAGATTGAAGTGCTGGGCCAGGCATCAACCGGCATTACAGCAAAAGATATCGTGCTGGCGATCATCGGCAAAACCGGCAGCGCAGGCGGCACCGGCTATGTCGTTGAGTTCTGCGGCCCGGCGATTCAGGCGCTGAGCATGGAAGGTCGTATGACCCTGTGCAACATGGCGATTGAGATGGGTGCGAAAGCGGGCCTGGTGGCACCGGATGAAACGACCTTCAACTATCTGAAAGGTCGTCAGTTCTCGCCACAGGGTGAGAAATGGGAACAGGCAGTCGATTACTGGCGCACCCTGAAGTCTGACGAAGGCGCGAAGTATGATGCGGTGGTGACATTGCATGCTGAAGATATCGCACCGCAGGTCACCTGGGGCACCAACCCGGGTCAGGTAATTGCCGTTGATCAGGTGATCCCGAATCCGGCCTCGTTCGCCGATCCGGTCGAGCGCGCCTCAGCGGAAAAAGCGCTGGCCTACATGAACCTGCAACCGGGCATCAAACTGACCGATGTCGCGATTGATAAAGTGTTTATCGGCTCCTGCACCAATTCACGCATTGAAGATCTGCGTGCCGCCGCCGCCATCGCTAAAGGCCGCAAAGTCGCGCCTGGCGTGGTTGCCATGGTAGTGCCAGGTTCCGGCCCGGTGAAAGCACAGGCTGAAGCGGAAGGTCTGGATAAAATCTTCCTGGAAGCGGGCTTTGAATGGCGTCTGCCAGGCTGCTCAATGTGTCTGGCGATGAACAATGACCGTCTGAATCCAGGCGAGCGTTGCGCATCTACCAGCAACCGTAACTTTGAAGGTCGCCAGGGCCGTGGTGGGCGTACCCATCTGGTCAGCCCAGCGATGGCCGCAGCGGCTGCCGTAACCGGCCACTTTGCCGACATCCGTGAACTGACGACAGGAGCTTAAGTCATGGCGAATAAATTTACTCAGCACACCGGCATTGTTGCGCCGCTGGATGCCGCGAACGTCGATACGGACGCCATCATTCCCAAGCAGTTTTTGCAGAAGGTGACCCGCACCGGTTTCGGTCAGCACCTGTTTCATGACTGGCGCTTTGAAGATGACGCCGGTACGGTGCCGACGCCGGGTTTTGTGCTGAACAAGCCAGAGTTCAAAGGCACCAGCATCCTGCTGGCACGCGAGAATTTTGGCTGCGGCTCCTCACGTGAGCATGCCCCCTGGGCGCTGACCGATTTCGGTTTTCACGTGGTAATTGCGCCGAGCTTCGCCGATATCTTTTACGGCAACAGCTTTAATAACCAGCTGCTGCCGGTGAAATTAAGCGAAGAGGAAGTGGATGAGCTGTTCAGACTGGTTGCTGCCCAGCCAGGCATCAGCTTTACGGTAGACCTGGAAGCGCAGACAGTCACCGCAGGCGATAAGGTTTATTCGTTTGAGCTCGACAGCTTCCGCCGCCACTGCATGATTAACGGCCTCGACAGCATCGGCCTGACGCTGCAGCACGAAGCGTCGATTTCGCAGTATGAGCAGAATCAGCCCGCCTTCCTGCGTTGATTGAGTTAAAGCAGGGCGACATCCGGTCGCCTTCAGACTGCTGAAAAACCCTAATCAGGGTGAATCTGACAGCAATAAAAAAACCTGATGCGCTGGGAACACGGTCAGAAGAGGAAAGCGTCCCGCGCCAGGGACGGCGCGGGCCGAGCGGCCAGGGATTGGCTTAAGCGACTTTCCGATCTGACCGTGTTCCCTTCGCCAGCTCGGTCTTAACGCCACCGAGCCAGACTTTGTTAGCACTGTGAGGGCGACATCCGGTCGCCCTTCTCTTTTATACGTCGCGCACCCGCGCTGACATCACCAGCGCCACAATCGCCAGCCCGAATGCCAGCCAGTAAACCGCCTCATGCCCCAGTCGCTCACTCAGTGTTCCCTGAATCACCCCAGCCAGAATCATCCCGGTCGAGATCGAATTGGTGAACATGGTGGTCGCCGCGCCGGGCCGTCCTGGCATCAAATCCTGGAACCACAACATCCCTATGCCAGCAATAATCCCGACAAACACCGCGTTAAACAGCTGCAACACCATCAGCGAGGTGCGGGAGTTGAACAGCACCAGCCCCAGATAAAACAGGACGCCGGCCGCCACCGCAATCAGCATTAACCTGCGCTTACCGATGCGACGCGCGTAATGGCCCGCCAGCAGCATCACCGGGATCTCCAGCCCGGCCGCCGTTCCCATCAGCAGACCGGCCAGCTTCTCCGGGAGACCCAGCGTGGTGCTGATATAAAGCGGCATATCAATGATATACATCGTGTTGCAGGTCCACATCGCCACCGAGGCGAGGAACAGCAAACGCACATCACGATCGCGCCAGCCACTCAACGGCAGCCCGCCGCTTTGCATCAGCGGCTGCGTACGTGGCACCGACGGCAGGGTAAACCAGACCAGCAGAATGCAGAGCAGAAACAGTACCGCGGCCACCATAAACAGCGTCACAAAGCCGTAGTTCAGCGCCAGCGCGAACGATAACGGCGGCCCGATCACCCACGCCAGCGACAGCTGCGCACGCATCACCGAACTGAACATCACCGCTTCACGCGCCGACTGATCGGCATACTCCCGTGCCAGCGCAAACAGCTGCGGCATAGAGACGCTGGCCAGCGCCGACAGCAGCACGCCCAGCGTCAGCAGAGTCAGATAGTCGCGGGTAAAGGCAAACAGCAGCGCATTCACCAGCGCCATCAGGCAGCAGAAGAGAATGATATGACGACGATCGCCGACGCTGTCTGAGCGCTTTGCCACCAGCATACTCACCACGATACCGGCCACCGCGTTGAGGGTGAAAAACAGCCCTACCCAGAAGGGCCGCGCCTGTACCTCACGCGTCAGAAACAGGCTAAGCGTCGGCGCCTGCAGAGCACCCGCGATGCCCAGCATGAACGAGGCGACCATAAAAGCGAGGTAAACCGGGTTGATGCGGCGCTGCCGCGTTAACAGCGATTTCATACGAAATCCCTTACAGAACAAACAGAGGGGAAAAAGAAGCGTAGACGATACCGCGCAACATGAAAAAAGCCAGCAGAGATCATCTGCTGGCGGTGTAAATGCACCCTACTCAGAAAAGCACTCCGCTGAACAGCGAAGTGAGGGTCGAACGCCATTCACTGCTGAATGCCTCCCGCTCTTCCCATAGCATAAAGTTTGCTCTTAAAATGAGGCAGGAAAAACAGAGCGCTTTTCACAGGGAGTTCCCCTTTTATGTCCTCATCACGTCTGAAGCAGCAGTTCATCCGCCTGTGGCAAAGCTGTCAGGGTCAGACACAGGAGATTACGCTCAGCGAACTGGCTGATCTGCTGCACTGCTCGCGCCGCCATATGCGCAATCTGCTCAACAGGATGCAGGCCGCAGGCTGGCTGATCTGGCAGGCTGAAGCCGGACGCGGCAAGCGATCGCAGCTTACCTTCTGCTACACCGGCCTTGCCCTGCAGCAGCAGCGTGCCGAGGATTTGCTGGAACAGGATCGCATCGATCAACTGGTCCAGCTGGTAGGTGATAAAAACCAGGTGCGTCAGATGATCAGCGCGCATCTGGGGCGCAGTTTCCGGCAGGGCAAGCATATCCTGCGGGTGCTCTACTATCGTCCGCTGCTCAATCTTCTGCCCGGCTCGGCGCTGCGGCGCTCGGAAACCCACATTGCGCGACAGATTTTCAACGGTCTGACGCGGATAAATGAGGAAAACGGGGAAATCGAACCCGATATTGCGCACCACTGGCAGCAGACGTCCCCGCTTCACTGGCGCTTCTTCCTGCGTCCGGCGATTCGCTTCCATCACGGCAGAGAACTGGAGATGGAGGATGTGCTGGCGACGCTGGAGCGTCAGCGCCCGCATCCGCTTTTTTCCCATATTGCGCAGATCGACTCGCCCGCCCCCTGGACGCTGGATATCCGTTTAAGCCAGCCTGACGAGGGATTGCCCTGGCTGCTGGGCAGCGTCAGTGCGATGATCCTGCCGCGCGAATGGCCCACGCTGCACGACTTTGCCCGCCAGCCCGTTGGCACCGGTCCTTACCGGGTGATCCGCAATCAGGAGAGCCAGCTGAAGATCGAAGCGTTTGATGACTACTTCGGTTTTCGCGCGCTGATTGATGATGTCTCTATCTGGGTACTGCCCGACATCAGCGATGAGCTGGTCTATGCCGGCGTCCGTCTGCAGGGCGACAGCGCCGATGAAGTTCAGGAGGAGAGCCGCCTTGAAGAGGGTTGCTACTATCTGCTGTTTGACCAGCGTTCAGAGCAGGGCCGCAACGAGGCAGTGCGACGCTGGGTCAGCTACCTGTTTAACCCCATCGCCCTGCTCAATCACGCCGGTGTCGGCTATCAGCGCTACTGGTTTCCGGCGTATGGTCTGCTGCCACGCTGGCATCACCGGCGCGACCTGACGCCCGTGGAAAAACCGCCCGGCTTAACGCATCTGACGCTGACCTGGTACAGCCAGCACGTGGAGCATGAAGGCATCGCTAATGCGCTGCGTCCGCTGCTGGCAGAGCATGGCGTCACGCTGGAGACCCGTGAGATCAGCTACGAAAGCTGGTATCAGGGCGACGCGGAAAGTGACATCTGGCTGGGCAGCGTGAACTTCACCCTGCCGCTTAATTACTCGCTGTTTGCGCAGCTTTATGAGATCCCACTGCTGCATCACTGCCTGCCGATCGACTGGCATGGCGATGCGGCCCGCTGGCGCGAGAAAACGCTGCCGCTGGCTGAATGGAGTAAACAGCTGGTCGAAGAAGCTGGTCTGCATCCGTTGTTTCATCACTGGCTGCTGCTTGAAGGACAGCGCAGCATGCGCGGCGTCCGGATGAATACGCTGGGCTGGTTTGATTTTAAATCGGCCTGGTTCGCGCCACCGGCGTTGTGACGCTTTCGCCCCGGCGCTGAAATGACTAGAATGTGACGTTCTCAACGGGGTGCGGCTTGCCACAAGCAAGCAGCTGAGAAATACCCGTCGAACCTGATTCGGTTAATACCGACGTAGGGATTTGAGAGGCCTCTGTGCTCAGATCCTTTGCGACTCATCCCCTATACTCCTGAAGGAGCGCAAAGTGTTAAACAAAGTTCTGCCGGTGCTGCTGTTACTCTCCGCCCCCGTTCTGGCGGCCAAGCCGGTTCTCACGGTCTACACCTACGACTCCTTCTCCGCTGACTGGGGTCCTGGCCCGGCGGTAAAAAAAGCCTTTGAAGCCCAGTGCAACTGCGAGCTGAAATTCGTCACGCTGGAAGATGGTGTCTCGCTGCTGAACCGCGTCCGCATGGAAGGCAAAAACAGTAAAGCGGACGTGGTGCTGGGACTGGATAACAATCTGGTGCAGGCGGCGCAGAAAACCGGCTTGTTTGCTGAAAGTCAGGTCGATACCTCAAAATTAAAACTGCCCGACGGCTGGCATAACACCACCTTCGTGCCGTTCGATTACGGTTACTTCGCCTTTGTCTATGACAAAACCCGCCTGAAAAATCCACCAAAAAGCCTGAAAGAGCTGGTCGACAGTCCGGAGAAGTGGCGGGTGATCTATGAAGATCCCCGTACCAGCACTCCCGGATTAGGTCTGCTGCTGTGGATGCAGAAGGTCTATGGCGATCAGGCTCCACAGGCGTGGCAAAAGCTGGCGCAGAAAACCGTGACGGTCACCAAAGGCTGGAGTGAAGCCTATGGTCTGTTCCTCAAGGGTGAAGGCGATCTGGTGCTGAGCTACACCACCTCTCCGGCTTACCACATCATCGAAGAGAAGAAAGAGAACTACGCCGCGGCGCCATTTGCAGAGGGTCACTATCTGCAGGTCGAAGTTGCCGCGCAGTTAGCCAGCAGCAAACAGCCAGCACTGGCACAGCAGTTCATGAAGTTTATGGTCTCGCCTGACTTCCAGCGCACTATCCCCACCGGCAACTGGATGTACCCGGTGATCGACACGCCGCTGCCTGCCGGTTTCGCGGCGCTTAACGTGCCTTCTACTGCTCTGCAGTTCTCGCCGGAAGAGGTTGCCAGCCAGCGTTCGGGCTGGATAAGCCAGTGGCAACGCGCCGTCAGCCGCTGATGCCGCGCTGGCTGATTCCCGGTTCCCTCGCCACGGTGTTGTTGACCATCGTGGCGTTTCTGGCCTTTGGCGCACTCTGGAGTGCCGCGCCGGACACGGACCTGCGCGGCGTGCTGCAGGATGACTACCTGCATCACGTTATCATGTTTTCTTTCGGTCAGGCGCTGCTCTCCGCCCTGCTGTCGCTGCTGCCTGCTATACCGCTGGCGCGGGCGCTCTATCGACGCCGTTTTCCTGGTCGTCTGCTGCTTCTGCGCCTGTGCGCCATGACGCTGGTGCTGCCGGTGCTGGTCGCGGTGTTCGGTCTGCTGACCGTCTATGGTCGAGTCGGCTGGCTGGCGCAGTTGTGCCAGCTGGCAGGGTTGAATTATCACTTCTCCCCCTATGGTCTGTCAGGCATCTTGCTGGCGCACGTCTTCTTTAACCTGCCGCTGGCGACCCGCCTGATGCTGCAGGCGCTGGAGAGCATCCCAGCAGAACAGCGTCAGCTAGCGGCACAGCTTGACCTGCGTGGCTGGCATCATTTCCGTCTGCTGGAGTGGCCGTGGCTGCGGCGTCAGCTGCTGCCGACCGGTGCGCTGATCTTTATGCTCTGTTTCGCCAGCTTTGCCACTGTACTGTCGCTGGGCGGCGGTCCGCAGGCTACCACCATCGAGCTGGCGATATTCCAGGCGCTGAGTTATGACTACGATCCCGGACGTGCAGCGCTGCTGGCGCTGATCCAGCTCGGCTGCTGTCTGACGCTGGTGCTGCTCAGCCAGCGCTTCAGTAAAGCGATTCCTGCCGGAAGCAGCCAGCTGAACGGCTGGCGTGATCCGCAGGATTCGCGCGGAGCACAGCTGATGGATGCACTGCTGATCCTGCTGGCGCTGATTCTGCTGCTGCCCCCGCTGGCGGCGGTCATCGTCGATGGTCTGCACGGCGGACTGCGTGGCGCGCTGGCGCAGCCTGACCTCTGGCAGGCCACCTTTACCTCATTGCGCATCGCCCTCGGTGCCGGCCTGATCTGTGTGGTGCTGACCATGATGCTGCTGTGGAGCAGTCGCGAGCTGCGTCTGCGTCAGCGTCCGATTGCGGCACAGTTGATCGACACCAGCGGCATGCTGATTCTGGCGATGCCAGGCATCGTGCTCGCCACCGGTTTTTTCCTGCTGTTCAACGCAACCATCGGCCTGCCCGATTCGGCTGAGGGGCTGGTGATCTTTACCAATGCGCTGATCGCCATTCCCTATGCGCTGAAAGTGCTGGAAAACCCGATGCGGGATGTCGCCGAGCGCTACGGCAGACTCTGCGATTCACTGGATATCCACGGCTGGAACCGGCTGCGGCTGATAGAACTGCGGGCGCTGAAACGTCCGCTGGCCCAGGCGCTGGCCTTTGCCTGCGTGCTGTCGATTGGTGATTTCGGCGTGGTGGCGCTGTTTGGCAGTGCCGACTTCCGCACACTGCCGTTCTACCTTTATCAGCAGATTGGTGCCTATCGTGGCGCAGATGGCGCGGTCACCGCCCTGCTGTTGCTGCTGCTCTGCTTATTGCTGTTCACGCTAATGGAAAAATTACCAGGCCGCCATGCTGACTCTTGATAACCTCACATACCTTTATCAGCATCTGCCGATGCGCTTCAGCCTCACTGCCACGCGTGGGGAGCGCATCGCGATTCTCGGCCCCAGTGGAGCCGGAAAAAGCACCCTGCTGAGCCTGATCGCCGGTTTTCTGCCGGTGAAACAGGGCACCCTGATGATTGACGGCCAGGATCACACCCACAGCGTCCCGGCCAGACGACCGGTTTCGATGCTGTTTCAGGAGAACAACCTGTTTCCGCACCTCAGCGTGCAGCAGAACATGGCGCTGGGGCTGCATCCGGGATTAAAACTCAGCGCTGAGCAGCGTCAGCAGCTGGCCGCGCTGGCCGATCAGGTGGGATTAGGCGATCTGCTGACCCGTCTGCCGGGCGAGCTGTCGGGCGGACAGCGACAGCGAGTGGCGCTGGCACGCTGTCTGCTGCGTGATCGGCCGGTGCTGCTACTGGATGAGCCTTTTTCTGCGCTGGATCCCGCGCTGCGCGGAGAGATGCTGCAACTGGTGCGTTCGGTTTGTGAAGCGCGCAGCATCACGCTGCTGATGGTGTCGCACAGTCTGGAAGATGCACAGCAGATTGCGCCGCGCAGCGTGGTGATTGTGGATGGACGGGTTTACTGGGATGGCGAGACCCGACAGCTGCTGTCGGGCGACACGCGGGAGGCCGAAGTGCTCGGCATCCCGCGTCGTTAAGCGTCAGGCGAAGAAAACCTGCCATAGCAGATGGCGGAAAATCGGCATCATCGGATGGAACTGAATGCCAGCAAATGCCGCGACAGCGATCACCAGCCCCAGCGGTCCTGCCCAGCGCAGGCGTTCAGGTGGCAGCCAGGCGGTCGCCCAGTCGCGGCTCTTGCCGCTGCGCCACCAGCGCCAGCATAACCAGCCACCCAGCCAGATCAGCAGTGCTGCGCCGAGTAACAGCCATTTAAAGCTGCCGCCCTGCGCGGCCTTCGGCACATCGATCGCCACACCCGCCAGAATCCCGGGCAGCAGATAGAGCGGCGGCCAGAGGATGCAGCCGATAAGGTTCGGCGGCAGGAACTTACGCACCGGCAGCTCCAGCATACCGGCCGCCAGCGGGATCAGCGGACGCGTAGGGCCAACAAAGCGCCCCACCAGAATCGTAAACATGCTGTGCTGATGCAGGGCGTGCTCGGTTTTATCCAGCAGGCCTTTATACTTTTGCAGATACTTCGAGCGATGCAGCGGCCCCTGGAATTTCCAGCCGATGCCGTAGGAAACCCAGTCACCAATCAGGCAGCCCGCAAAGCCCGCCGCCCAGGCCGGGTAAAGGCCCAGCTCGCCACTCCCGATCAGCGCGCCCAGACTGGCCATCATCACTGTACCTGGCAGCAACAGCCCGACCAGCGCCAGCGACTCCAGAAACGTCACCAGCGCAACGGCAAACAGCGCCCATTCCAGGGACTGTGTAATCAGTTGTTGAATCCAGGCTTCCATAATCATCCTAAGTAAAAGCAGAAGGCTGGATTGTCCAGAGCCAGCCATACAGCGTCAAGGCAAAAATTGTAGGACAATGTTGACAAAACGCAGCGGCAGGAACTGTATAAATATCCATGATATACTTAAGCGGTTTTCTCACCCCTGAATTGCTGAGTCCGGAGAACATCTGAATATGCCCCGCGCAGGTTTTCTGCTCACCCGCCACTGGCGCGACAGCCCGCATGGCACCGAAATCATCCTCTGGCTCGCCACGGATGCCGGCGCGCAGCGCGTGGTGCTGCCGGTGCAGGAGTCCGTCGCGTTTATTCCCGAGGAATTTCAGGCGCAGGTCAGCGAATTACTCAAAGATGAACGTCAGTTTCGGATTCAGTCGCTGACGCTGAAAGATTTCCGCCGCCGCCCGGTTTTTGGCCTCTACTGCCCGCAGAATCGTCAGCTACAGCGCATCGAAAAACGGCTGCGCGAACAGGGAATTCCGGTCTATGAGGCGGATATCCGTCCACCGGAGCGCTACCTGATGGAGCGTTTTATTACCGCGCCGGTCTGGTTTGATGGCGAGCAGCGCGGCGACAGCGTGGTCAATGCACGACTCAAACCCCATCCCGATTATCGCCCGCCGCTGAAATGGGTCTCGCTGGACATTGAAACCACGCAGCATGGCGAGCTTTACTGCATCGGGCTGGAAGGCTGCGGTCAGCGCCAGGTTTATATGCTTGGCCCCGCCAACGGTGATGCCAGCACGCTGGATTTCGAGCTGATCTATCTCGACAGTCGTCCACAGCTGCTTGAAGCGCTGAACCAGTGGTTTGCAGAACATGATCCGGATGTCTTAATTGGCTGGAACGTGGTGCAGTTTGACCTGCGGGTGCTGCAGAAGCATGCCGATCGCTACGGTATTCCGCTGCGTCTTGGCCGCCAGCAGGCCGCGCTGGAGTGGCGCGAACATGGCTTCAAGCCCGGCGTTTTTTTCGCTCAGGCCAGCGGCCGGTTAATTATCGATGGCATTGACGCCCTGAAATCGGCGTTCTGGGATTTCCCGTCATTCAGCCTGGAGTCGGTGTCGCAACAGCTGCTGGGTGAAGGGAAAGCAATCGACAATCCCTGGGATCGCATGGAGGAGATCAACTGGCGCTTTGCCAACGATAAACCGGCGCTGGCACGCTACAACCTGAAAGACTGCGAGCTGGTCACGCGCATTTTTCACAAAACGGCAATTATGCCGTTTCTGCTGGAACGCGCGGCGGTCAATGGCCTGGCCGTCGATCGCCACGGCGGTTCGGTGGCAGCCTTTGGTCATCTCTATATTCCGCGGATGCATCGCGCCGGGTTTGTCGCCCCGAACATGGGTGATGTCGCCCCGGAAGCGAGTCCGGGCGGCTATGTGATGGATTCGCGCCCCGGCCTGTATGACTCGGTGCTGGTGCTGGATTACAAAAGCCTCTATCCGTCGATTATCCGCACCTTCCTGATCGACCCGGTAGGTCTGGTAGAGGGCCTGGCTCATCCTGATGATGCCGATTCGGTCGAGGGTTTCCGCGAAGCGCGTTTCTCACGGCATACTCACTGCCTGCCCGCGATTGTTGAGCAGATCTGGCTGGGACGTGAAGCGGCGAAAAAGCAGAACAACCAGCCGCTGTCTCAGGCGCTGAAGATCATCATGAACGCTTTTTACGGCGTGCTGGGCACCAGCGCCTGCCGCTTCTTTGATCCGCGTCTCGCCTCCTCTATTACTCTGCGCGGTCACGCCATCATGCAGCAGACCCGCACGCTGATTGAGGCGGAAGGCTATGACGTCATCTATGGCGATACCGACTCCACCTTTGTCTGGCTGAAGTCCGCCCACAGCGAAGAGCAGGCCGCCGCGATTGGTCAGCAGCTGGTGCAGAAAGTGAATGCCTGGTGGCGCGACCACCTGCAGCAGACCCACGGGCTGACCAGCGCGCTGGAGCTTGAGTATGAAAACCACTTCTGCCGTTTTCTGATGCCGACCATTCGCGGTGCGGAACAGGGCAGCAAGAAACGCTACGCCGGACTGATTCGTGACGCGGCCGGTGAGCGCATGGTGTTTAAGGGGCTGGAGTCGGTACGAACCGACTGGACGCCACTGGCCAAAGCGTTTCAGCAGCAGCTCTATCAACGCATCTTCCATCGTGAGCCGTGGCAGGATTACATCCGCACCACGGTGGCGCAGCTGCTGGCCGGTGAACTCGACGATCAGCTGATCTACAAAAAGCGTCTGCGACGTCCGCTGAAGGAATATGAACGAAACGTGCCCCCGCACGTGCGCGCCGCCCGTCTGGCCGATGAGCAGAATCGTAAATTAAACCGGCCATTGCAGTACCAGAATGGTGGCCGCATTCGTTACGTCATTGCCACGGCGGGCCCCGAGCCACTGGAGGCGCGCAGCACACCGCTGGACTACGACCACTACGTGACGAAGCAACTTCAGCCGGTCGCCGAGGGGATTCTGCCCTTTGTTGAAGGGGACTTTGCTACACTTATTACCGGACAGCTGGGGCTTTTTTGACAGGTGACGAACGCCCTGCCATCCAGTACCATAGCGCCCTTCCTGAAACTCACCGCTCTTATGCCCGTTCCAGACCTTGTTGTCTGGCGGTAACGCTATTGCCTGAGCTTTGGGAACACCTCTAAAAACGTTAAAATTCGAGCAAAAAATATATGGTTTTTACATTAGGTCAGCGCTGGATTAGTGATACGGAAAGTGAACTGGGACTGGGCACCGTGGTGGCGATCGATACCCGCATGATCACCCTGCTGTTTCCGGCCACGGGGGAAAACCGCCTCTACGCCCGCAACGATTCGCCGGTTACCCGCGTCATCTTTAATCCGGGTGATACCATCACCAGCCACGAAGGCTGGCAGATGCGCGTCGATGAAGTACGCAACGAAAATGACCTGATGACCTATATCGGTACCCGTCTGGATACCGAGGAAAGCGAAGTAATGCTGCGCGAAGTGATGCTCGACAGCAAGCTGGTGTTCAGTAAGCCGCAGGATCGCCTGTTTGCCGGCCAGCTCGACCGGATGGATCGTTTTGCCCTGCGCTTCCGCGCCCGTAAATATCAGAGTGAGCAATACCGCCTGCCGATCAGCGGCTTACGCGGTATGCGCACCAACCTCATTCCTCATCAGCTGCATATCGCCCACGATGTGGGTCGCCGCCATGCGCCGCGCGTACTGCTGGCCGATGAAGTGGGTCTGGGTAAAACCATTGAAGCCGGGATGATCATCCAGCAGCAGCTGCTGGCGGGCCGTGCCGATCGCGTCCTGATCGTGGTGCCAGAAACCCTGCAGCACCAGTGGCTGGTCGAGATGCTGCGTCGCTTCAACCTGCGTTTTGCGCTGTTTGATGACGACCGCTATACCGAAGCGCAGCACGACAGCGATAACCCGTTTGAAACGGAGCAGCTGATTATCTGCTCACTCGACTTCGTCCGCCGTAACAAGCAGCGTCTTGAGATGCTGGCCGATGCCGAATGGGATCTGCTGGTCGTCGATGAAGCGCACCATCTGGCCTGGTCAGAAGGCGAGCCAAGCCGTGAATATCAGGTTATCGAACAGCTGGCGGAGAAAACCGCTGGCGTTCTGCTGCTGACCGCGACGCCGGAGCAGCTGGGCATGGAGAGTCATTTCGCCCGTCTGCGCCTGCTCGATCCTAATCGTTTCCATGACTTCGCGGCCTTTGTTGAAGAGCAGCAGCATTTCCGCCCAATCGCTGATGCCGTTACGGCACTGCTGGCGGATAAAGCGATCTCCCAGGAGGAGATGAATCGGATCAACGATCTGGTCGGTGAGCAGGACATCGAGCCGCTGCTGCAGGTCGCTAATAGCGACCGTGACGGCAAGCTGGAAGCGCGTCAGGAACTCATCTCCATGCTGATGGATCGCCACGGCACCAGCCGCGTACTGTTCCGTAACACCCGTAATGGGGTTAAAGGCTTCCCGAAACGCGAACTGCATCAGATCCGCCTGCCGCTGCCTGCGCAGTATCAGACGGCGATTAAAGTCTCCGGCATTATGGGCGCGCGCAAAAGCGCAGAAGAGCGGGCGCGTGACCTGCTCTATCCGGAGCAGATTTATCAGGAATTTGAAGGCGACAGCGGCACCTGGTGGAACTTCGATCCGCGCGTGGAATGGCTGATGGGCTATCTCACCACCAACCGTAAAGAGAAGGTGCTGGTGATCTGCGCCAAAGCGGCCACCGCGCTGCAGCTGGAGCAGGTACTACGTGAGCGAGAAGGTATCCGTGCAGCGGTGTTCCACGAAGGTCTGTCGATCATTGAACGTGACCGGGCTGCCGCCTGGTTCGCATCAGAAGAGAATGGCGCGCAGGTGCTGTTGTGCTCCGAGATCGGTTCAGAAGGTCGTAACTTCCAGTTTGCCAGCCGTCTGGTGATGTTTGATTTGCCGTTTAACCCGGATCTGCTGGAGCAGCGCATTGGTCGTCTGGATCGTATCGGTCAGGCGCACGATATTCAGATTCTGGTGCCGTGGCTGGAGCAGACCGCACAGGCCGTGCTGCTGCGCTGGTACCATGAAGGGCTGGATGCGTTTGAACACACCTGCCCGACCGGCCGCACCATCTATGACAGCGTCCATTCGCAGCTGATCGGCTATCTGGCCGCGCCGGAAAACAGCGAAGGCTTCGATGCCTTTATCACCGACTGCCGCAAACAGCATGACGCGCTGAAACTGCAGCTGGAACAGGGTCGCGATCGCCTGCTGGAGCTGAACTCCAACGGCGGTGAATCGGCTCAGTTGCTGGCTAAAGCCATTAGCGAGCAGGACAACGACACCGGCCTGGTGAACTTCGCGCTCAACCTGTTTGATATCGTGGGTATCAATCAGGAAGATCGCAGCGATAACCTTATCGTGCTGACCCCTTCCGACCACATGCTGGTGCCCGATTTCCCTGGCCTGCCGGAAGATGGCTGCACCATCACCTTTAACCGCGATCAGGCGCTGTCACGCGAAGATACCCAGTTCATTACCTGGGAACATCCGCTGATCCGCAACGGTCTGGACCTGATTCTGTCGGGCGATACCGGCAGCAGCGCCCTGTCACTGCTGAAGAACAAGGCGCTGCCGGTAGGGACGCTGCTGGTTGAGCTGATCTATGTGGTTGAAGCGCAGGCACCGAAACATTTGCAGCTGACCCGCTTCCTGCCGCCGACGCCAATCCGTCTGCTGATGGATACCAAAGGCACTAACCTGGCGGGCAAAGTGGAGTTCGAAAGCTTTAACCGTCAGCTGAATGCGGTTAACCGTCACACCGCCAGCAAACTGGTGAATGCGGTACAGCAGGATGTGCATGCGATTCTGACTCAGGGTGAACAGAGCGTCGTTAGCGAAGCGCGTGCGGTGATTGATGCGGCGCGTGCTGAAGCGAATGAAAAGCTGGGCGCAGAACTCGCGCGTCTCAACGCGCTGAAAGCCGTCAACCCGAACATCCGTGAAGATGAAATCGAAGCGCTGGAAAGCAATCGTGAACAGGTGCTGGAAAGTCTCGACGAGGCCAACTGGCGTCTCGACGCGCTGCGCCTGATTGTGGTGACACACCAGTAAGCTCAGGGGCCGCATGGCCCCTTATTTTTGGAAAGCCCCATGGAACCTTACAATCCACCGCGTGAACCCTGGCTGCACATCCTTTATCAGGATGCGCATATCATGGTGGTGAACAAACCCAGCGGTCTGCTCTCGGTACCCGGTCGGCTATCCGAGCACAAAGACAGCGTGATGACGCGGATTCAGCGGGATTTCCCGCAGGCGGAATCTGTCCACCGGCTCGATATGGCAACCAGCGGCGTGATGGTGGTGGCACTGACCAAGGCGGCGGAACGCGAGCTGAAGCGACAGTTCCGTGAGCGCGAGCCTTCCAAAACCTACGTGGCCTGCATCTGGGGTCATCCGGAGAAGGAAGAAGGACTGGTTGATCTGCCGCTGATTTGCGACTGGCCAAATCGCCCGAAGCAGATGGTCTGCTTCGAGACCGGCAAAGCCGCGCAGACGGAGTATCAGGTGCTGGAGTATCGGACGGATAACAGTGCGCGTGTTTCGCTGAAGCCGATTACTGGCCGCTCACACCAGCTGCGGGTGCATATGCTGGCGCTGGGCCATCCGATTCTGGGGGATAACTTCTATGCGCATCCGGAGGCCAAAGCGATGGCACCCCGTTTGCTGCTGCATGCTGAGTCACTGACCATCACCCATCCGGCATTTGGCAATGCCATGACGTTTCGTCAGCCCGCCGATTTTTAAGATTTACTGCAGGACTGTCGCCGTGGCCTCCTCTGTTGCAGAAGAGGCCACAGGACCGGGAAATTACTTAAAGCCTTTCTCTTTGCGAATCAGATCGTATGCCGCCTGAATTTCCTGCGCTTTCTGCTTCGCCATCTCCATCATCTCTGGCGGTAATCCTTTCGCCACCAGCTTATCAGGATGATGCTCGCTCATGAGTTTACGGTAGGCGCGTTTAATGGTTGTGGCGTCATCGCTGCTCTTCACACCCAGCACGCTGCAGGCATCTTCCAGCGTTGGCCCACGTTGCGCCTGCTGGAAACCGCCTGAACTGCGCTGCCCCCCGCCAAACTGCTGGCCGCCTTCCATCATGCGCAGGAACTGATCGAACTGACCGCGCGAAATACCCAGCTCCTCGGCAATCACATAGAGCACCTGACGCTCATTGGGATGCAGTGAACCGTCAGCAAAGGCGGCCTGAATCTGGATCTCCAGGAACATCCGAATCAGATCGAAGCGGCCAAAGCAGGCGCTGCGCAGTTCACGCAGTTTGCTGCGTAACGGGTAATCTGCCTGCTTGCCTTCGCGGAACGCGCGCTGAGCAGCCGTGCGGGAGTCACCGTGCAGCTGCATCCTTTCCATTAACAGCGAAGCAATCTGAATATCTGCTTCTGTGACGCGCCCTTTTGACTTTGTCAGATGGCCCATCACCTGAAAGGTGGTGCTGAAAAACAGCGTCTGTCGGGTCTGATTATTTGAGAAGTAAGCCTTGCCTTGTGCGCCGCGTACTTTGTCAATCATATGGCCAATGATCAAACCGATCACAATACCCCAAAAGCCTGCGCCGGAAAGTAATCCCACCGCCAGACCCATAACTTTTCCCCAGTAGCGCATAAACTCCTCAATTCGCCATGCTTGCGGCTGAAAATTGCATTATCATACCTGTCATTTATCTCAGCGCCTAACGGCAACGCTGACAGACCAGGATTAACACTGGCGCAACGCCGGGCAGTAAGTTAGTCTCTGACCCGATTGTCGGCATGATGCCAGTTTTCATGGAATTCTCGATACCGCGTATGAAAAAACATATACCTACCCTGCTGGCCACACTGATCGGCGCAGCCATTAGCCAGCAAGCCTTTGCCGACGATTTGATGTCGCAGTGTATGTTAGGCGTGCCGAGTTATAACCGCCCGCTGGTGAACGGCGATACCAACCAGTTGCCTGTCACTATTCACTCCGACGCCGCCAAAGGGAACTATCCCAATGATGCGGTCTTTACCGGCAATGTGAATATTGAACAGGGCAACAGCCGTATGCAGGCAGATGAAGTTCAGCTTCATCAGCGTCAGCAGGAGGGTCAGACCGCGCCAGTACGTACCGTCGATGCCCTGGGTAATGTGCACTACGATGACAACCAGGTCATCCTGAAAGGTCCGAAAGCCTGGTCAAACCTCAACAGCAAAGATACCAACGTCTGGAACGGTCAGTACCAGATGGTGGATCGTCAGGGACGCGGCACCGCCGATCAGATGAAGCTGCGCGGTGATAACCGCTACACCATTCTGGAAAACGGCACCTTTACCTCCTGTCTGCCCGGCTCTAACAGCTGGAGCGTGGTCGGTTCAGAAGTGATCCAGGATCGCGAAGAGGAAGTGGCGGAGATCTGGAACGCCCGCTTTAAGATCGGTTCGGTTCCGGTGTTCTACAGTCCCTATCTGCAGTTACCGATTGGCGATCGTCGTCGATCCGGTTTCCTGATCCCGAATGCAAAATATGGCAGCAACAATGGCTTTGAGTTCATGCTGCCTTATTACTGGAACATCGCGCCGCAGGCCGATGCGACCATCACGCCGCACTACATGAGTAAGCGCGGCATGCAGTTCCAGAACGAATTCCGTTATCTGACGACACTGGGTGCCGGTCTGGTCGAATTCGACTACCTTGGCTCCGACAAACAGTACGATAACGACAAATCAGTGCGCGGCATCGCCGAAAGTGCGAATTCCGATCGCTGGCTGTTCTACTGGCGTCATGCCGGTGTCTATGACCAGAACTGGCGTTTCAACGCGGACTACACCAAAGTCAGCGATCAGTACTACTTCAACGATCTCGACTCGAAGTACTACAGCTCGACCGACAACTACGCCACGCAGAAATTCAGTATTGGCTATGCGGACACCAACTGGGACGCCACGCTCTCCACCAAAGATTTCCAGGTGTTTGGTAATAACACCAGCAATAACATCTACCGCGCGATGCCGCAGCTGGATGTTAATCTCTATCAGAATGATATCGGCCCGTTTGATGGCCGGATTTATGCCCAGGCGGTGAAGTTCACCAACGTCAACACCCGCTATCCCGAAGCGACTCGTTTACATGTTGAGCCAACGCTGAACCTGCCGCTGTCAAATGGCTGGGCCAGCCTGGATACCGAAGCGAAATTCCTGGCGACCCATTATCAGCAGGATGATGTTGAGTATTACAACAACTCAGTTGATACCGATCGCAACAACCAACTGAAAGAGTCGGTTAACCGCACCCTGCCACAGTTTAAAGTGGATGGCCGCCTGGTGTTTGACCGCGATATGGACTCCGCAGTGGGTTATACCCAGACGCTGGAACCGCGCGTGCAGTACCTTTATATCCCGTACCGCGACCAGAGCAATATCTATCCGTACGACTCAACTCAGCTGCAAACCGACTATACCGGTCTGTTCCGCGATCGTACTTATAGCGGTCTGGATCGCATCGCTTCTGCCAACGAAGTGGCAACCGGCGTCACTTCGCGTATTTATGATACCGATCTGGTTGAACGTTTTAACGTTTCTGTAGGTCAAATCTACTCGTTTACCCCTTCTCGTACGGGTGTGAATGAAACCAGTAAAGAAGATGATACCGGCAGCCTGATTTGGGCTGGCGATACATACTGGAAAATCAGCGATCGCTGGGGCGTCCGGGGTGGTCTGCAATATGACACCAAACTCGACAACGTCTCCCAGGGCAATACCGTACTGGAATACCGTCGTGATGCCGACCGCATGGTGCAGCTGAGCTACCGTTACAGCAGCCCGGAATATGTAGCCACTGCACTGAACAACAGCGCGCTGGTGACAAATCCTATCTTCAAAAATGGGATTTCACAGGTCGGTACTACGGCCAGCTGGCCGATCGCCGATGCATGGTCTGTGGTAGGCGCTTACTACTACGATACTCGCAACAAGCGTCCGGCGTCGCAACTGGTTGGCCTGCAATACAGCTCATGCTGTTACGCTGTCCGGGTCGGTTACGAGCGCAAAATTAACGGTTGGGAAAACAACGACAGTAAGTACGACAACCAAATCTCATTCAACATTGAGCTGCGTGGTCTGAGTCCGAACTATGGCTTAGGCACCAACGATATGCTGCGTCAGGGCATTATCCCTTACCAGCCTGCTTTCTGATGTTGTGATGTTTGACAGGCAATCCCGCAGTGCGGAACCAACAATGGATAAAGTATGAAGAACTGGAGAATGCTGATTCTTGGTGTGGCAATCAGTGCCAACACCGCGTTCGCAGCACCACAAGTCGTTGATAAAGTTGCAGCCGTGGTCAATAACGGCGTGGTTCTTGAGAGTGACGTGGACGGCATGATGAGCACCGTTAAATCTCAGGCCCAGCAGGCAGGTCAGCAGTTGCCGGATGATAAAACGTTGCGCCATCAGATTCTGGAACGTCAGATCATGGACAACATCATTCTGCAGATGGGTGACAAAGCGGGAATTCAGATCAGCGACGAACAGCTGGACCAGGCTATTCAGAACATCGCTGCTCAGAACAAGATGAGCCTTGATCAGCTGCGTAGCCGTCTGGCTTATGATGGCATGAACTACAGCGTGTATCGTTCTCAGATCCGTAAAGAGATGACCATCGCTGAAGTGCGCAACAATGAAGTACGTCGTCGTGTGACCATTCTGCCGCAGGAAGTCGATACGCTTGCTGCCCAGATCGGTTCTCAGAACAGTCAGGGCACCGAGCTGAACGTCAGTCATATTCTGCTGCCGCTGCCGGAAAACCCGACGCAACAGCAGGTTGATGAGCAGGAAACGCTGGCGAAACAGCTGGTTGGCGAACTGAAAAATGGCGCTGACTTCGGCAAGATGGCCGTAACCTACTCTGCCGACTCCCAGGCGCTGAAAGGCGGCAACATGGGCTGGGGTAAAATCGAAGAGTTACCGACCCTGTTTGCTCAGGCCCTGTCGAGCGCCAAAAAAGGCGATATCGTCGGTCCGATTCGCTCGGGTGTGGGCTTCCACATCCTGAAAGTGAACGACCTGCGTGGCGAGAGCAAAAATGTCTCGGTCACCGAAGTTCACTCGCGTCACATTCTTCTGAAGCCATCGCCGATCCTGACAGACGAGCAGGCACGCGCACAGCTGGAGCAGATTGCTAACGATATCCGCAGTGGTAAAACCACCTTTGCGGCCGCGGCTAAGCAGTACTCTGATGACCCGGGTTCCGCGAACCAGGGTGGCGATCTCGGCTGGACCTCACCGGAAGTCTTTGATCCGGCCTTCCGTGACGCGCTGCTGCGCCTGAAAAAAGGCCAGACCAGCCAGCCGGTTCACTCCTCTTTCGGCTGGCATCTGATTCAGTTGCTGGATACCCGCCAGGTTGATAAAACCGATGCGGCCCAGAAAGAGCGTGCTTACCGCATGCTGTTTAACCGTAAGTTCGCGGAAGAAGCACAGACCTGGATGCAGGAACAACGCGCCAGTGCCTACGTGAAGATTCTGGATGGCAATGCGCAGTAATGCCCGTGTAGTGATCACCCCCGGCGAACCTGCCGGGATTGGTCCCGATCTTACCGTTCAGCTGGCCCAGCAGTCGTGGCCGGTTGAACTGGTGGTCTGCGCCTCGCCAGTTCTGTTGCAGCAGCGTGCGGCGCAACTTGGTCTGCCGCTGACGCTGCGACCCTACCAGCCTGGCGTGGCAGCCGAGCCACAGCAGGCGGGTACGCTGACTATCCTGCCAGTTGAAACGGCAGCGCCGGTCAAGCCCGGTGAGCTGTGCGTCGCCAACAGCGACTATGTGCTGGCCACGCTGGCGCGCGCCTGTGACGGTTGTCTCGACGGTGAATTCGCTGCCCTGATTACCGGCCCGGTGCACAAAGGCGTCATCAACGATGCCGGCATCGCCTTTACCGGCCATACCGAATTCTTCGCCGATCGCGCAGGTGGGCATCGTGTCGTTATGATGCTGGCAACGGAAGAGCTGCGCGTCGCACTGGCGACTACCCATCTGCCGCTGAAAGATGTCCCCGCTGCGGTGACCCGTGACTGTCTGCATGAAGTAATTACGATTCTGCATCGTGATCTGCAGCAGAAGTTTGCGATTGCCGAGCCGCATATTTACGTCTGTGGTCTTAACCCTCATGCGGGCGAAAGCGGCCACATGGGTCGGGAAGAGATCGAGACCATCACGCCAGCACTCAATGAACTGCGTCAGCAGGGCATTAACCTGACCGGCCCGCTGCCTGCGGATACCCTTTTCCAGCCTAAATATCTGCAATATGCCGATGCGGTGCTGGCGATGTATCACGACCAGGGTCTGCCAGTACTCAAATTTCAGGGGTTTGGCCGGGCGGTAAATATCACCCTGGGCCTGCCCTTTATCCGGACTTCAGTTGATCACGGCACCGCGCTTGAACTCGCCGGTCTGGGTCAGGCTGAACCGGGCAGCTTCATCACGGCGCTTAACCTCGCCATCACTATGATCAAGAGCAGTAATGAATAATCGCGTCCATCAGGGGCACTACGCCCGTAAACGTTTCGGGCAGAACTTCCTGAACGATCAGTACATTATCGACAGCATTGTCTCCGCCATTCATCCACAGCGCGATGAAGCGCTGGTAGAGATCGGTCCAGGCCTGGGTGCCTTAACCGAACCAGTTGGCGAACGCCTCGATAAATTAACGGTGATAGAACTGGACCGCGATCTCGCTGCGCGTCTGGAAACTCATCCGTTCCTTGGCCCGAAACTGACTATCTTCCAGCAGGACGCCATGACCTTCGACTTTGCCGCGCTGGCGCAGGAGAGAGGCCAGCCGCTGCGGGTATTTGGTAACCTGCCGTACAATATTTCGACCCCGCTGATGTTCCACCTTTTCAGCTATACTGGTTCGATCAAAGATATGCACTTCATGCTGCAGAAAGAAGTGGTCAATCGTCTGGTCGCCGGTCCGGGTAACAAGACCTACGGTCGTCTGACGGTGATGGCGCAGTACTATTGCCAGATCATTCCGGTGCTGGAAGTGCCTCCGCACTCCTTTACACCGCCACCAAAAGTGGACTCTGCCGTGGTGCGTCTGGTGCCGTATCCTGAGCCGCCTTATCCGGTCAGCGATGTGCGTATTCTGAGCCGTATTACCACTGAGGCATTCGGCCAGCGTCGTAAAACACTGCGCAACAGCCTGAGCCACATGGTGGCTGCTGGTGCACTGGAAGAGTTATCCATAGATCCAACCCTGCGTGCCGAGAACGTCTCCGTCGCGCAATATTGTCAGCTGGCAAACTGGCTGGCGAATCATCAGGGAAAATCGCAGGAGTAAGTCATGAGTGAAACGGCCCGCGTCTCCGTCCATGTGCAAAGCCAGTACGTTGCCTCACAATCCTCACCGGATGATGATCGCTACGTCTTCGCCTATACCATTACGATTCGCAATCTGGGCCGTTCATCAGTGCAACTGCTGGGACGTTACTGGCTGATTACCAACGGTAACGGCCGGGAAACGGAAGTTCAGGGTGAAGGCGTGGTCGGTGAACAGCCGCTTATCACACCTGGCAATGAATTTCAGTACACCAGCGGTGCCGTGATTGAAACACCGATGGGCACCATGCAGGGACACTATGTGATGGTCGACGAACAGGGTGACACCTTCCACGTCGAGATCCCGGTGTTCCGCCTCGCCATTCAGACCCACATTCATTGATTTACACGCTTTTTGCCCGTTAAGTCGGGCACCTTCCTGATGGATAAAACGTTATGAGCACATATCTGATTGGCGACGTTCACGGCTGCTACGATGAATTACGTGCCTTGCTGCAACAGGTCGATTTTAATCCTGAGCAGGATACGCTGTGGCTGACTGGCGACTTAGTGGCGCGCGGTCCGGGCTCACTGGAAGTTCTGCGCTACGTGAAATCGCTGGGCGATGCGGTGCGTCTGGTGCTGGGCAATCACGATTTACATCTGCTGGCGGTCTATGCTGGTATCAGCCGTAACAAGCCCAAAGATCGCCTGACACCGCTGCTGGAAGCAGACGATGCGGATGAGCTGATCAACTGGCTGCGTCGTCAGCCGCTGTTACAGGTTGATGAAGAGAAAAAGCTGGTAATGGGACACGCCGGTATCACGCCGCAGTGGGATATCGAGACCGCGAAAAAGTGTGCACGTGAAGTTGAGGCGGTGCTCGCCAGCGACAGCTATCCGTTGTTCCTGGATGCCATGTATGGCGATATGCCGAATAACTGGAGTGAAGAGCTGACCGGACTGGCGCGACTGCGCTTCAGCACCAACGCCCTGACCCGCATGCGTTACTGCTTCCCCAACGGCCAGCTGGACATGATCTGTAAAGATGCCCCTGAATCCGCGCTTCCGCCGCTGAAACCCTGGTTTAACATTGAAGGCCCGGTCGCACGTGACTACACCATCGTGTTTGGTCACTGGGCGTCGCTGGAAGGCAAAGGGACGCCAGAGGGCATTATCGGTCTGGATACCGGTTGCTGCTGGGGCGGAACACTGACCCTGTTGCACTGGGAAACGCAGCGCTATGTGGTACAGCCTTCCAATCGCGAAAAAGCGCTGGCCTCCAGCGAAAGTCTGGCACCGCCTGCGCTATAACTGCGATGCTGGCCGTTAAGGCCAGCATCCTCTTTTATGCGCCGATAATGCCGCCATCTTCGCGGGTGATCATTATCACCGACGAGCGTGGACGCGGACTGTTATTGGGAAAGTGCGAGTCGCCCTCTTCGCCAGGATGCTGCACATTCACGAACAGCGTTTTGTAATCCGGCGTGAAGGTGATGCCGGTCAGCTCGCACGATTTGGGGCCGACCATAAACCGGCGGATCTCTCCGCTGTCAGGATCGCCCACCAGCATCTGATTGTTCCCCTGCCCCTGATAATCCTCTTTGTTACTGTATTTGCCATCGGTCAGGATCCATAATCGCCCGTGCGCATCAAACCCCAGACCATCCGGGCTGTTAAAGGTGTTCTCAACGGTGATATTGGGTGTACCGCGATAGATCCCCTCGGGATGCGCGATGGGATTACCGCACAACGCATAGATATCCCACTCAAACGTCTGCGCGATGGCATCGCCCTTTTCATCCCAGCGGATAATCTGGCCGTAGATATTTTTAGGTCGCGGATTCGCCGCATTGACCGGCATGCCTTCATTGCCACGTTTGTTATTGTTGGTCAGCGTGCAATAAGCACGGCCATCATGCGGGTTAACGGCAATCCACTCCGGCCGGTCCATCCGTGTAGCGTTCACCACATCGGCCGCCGCACGCGCATTGATCAGAATGTCGGCCTGACTGTTAAACCCCTTTTCAGCGGTGAGTCCATTTTCGCCCCACTTCAGCGCCAGCCAGCGCCCGGTGCCTTTCAGCGGTGTGCCCTGCGCATCGCCGTTGAACTGCGCCACATAGAGCGTGCCCTTATCGAGCAGTCCGCGATTGGCTTTAGCATCATCCGGGATGACCTTGTCGTCTGAGACATATTTATAGATATACTCGCCGCGCTCATCATCGCCCATGTAAACCACCAGCTGACCGGTTTTAGCGACCGTCACGGCGGCATTTTCATGCTTGAAGCGGCCCAGCGCGGTGCGTTTGACCGGCACAGAGTGAGGATCGAAGGGATCGATTTCGACAATCCAGCCGTGGCGGTTAAATTCGTTGGGATTTTTTGCGATATCGAAGCGGGGATCAAAGTCGGCCCAGTTGCGCTCTGGCTCGGCGGCATTCAGGGTATAGCGCTTCTGCTGTGGGGTCGGCGTAAAGTTCGCCTGATGGGTGCCAAAATAGGTGTCGTAGTTCTCTTCACAGGTGAGATAAGTTCCCCATGGCGTTTTACCGTTGGCGCAGTTACCAAAGGTGCCAAGGACATGCATTCCCTGTGGATCGGCGGCGGTCTGCAGCGCTTTATCCCCCGCAGCCGGGCCGGAAAAACGCATGGGGGTATTGGCGGTAATGCGGCGGTTGTAGTCAGAAGGACGAACCACCTGCCAGCGATTGTCGTCGCCCCGCTTCACTTCAACGATGGAGATACCGTGTGCCGCCTGCGACTTTTTCACATCTTCCAGACTGGTCGCTTTGCTGCCGCCGTGGGCGAACAGCGTTGGCTCGTTCACATATTCATTGTTAATCGCCATCACGCCACGGTGGTCATTAATCGCGAAGAAGCTCATCCCGTCGTTGTTATCACCGAACTGCTTTTCCTGATCTTCCGCGCTGTTGTTGCCGTGCGGATCAAATGCGACGGCGCCATTCACCAGCGGATCACCCCAGGAGATCAGCACGTCGGCACGATAGCCCGGGGCGACCACAACCTCATCGGCGGTTGACGCGGCAATCGCCTGAAAGCCCAGCAGCGGACTGCCAGCAGGCTTCTCCTGCGCCAGTGCGCTTCCTGAAAGCGTGAGGCCGCCGCTGAGAAAGCCGGTCAGCCCGAGAGCGCCGGAACCGGCAAGAAATTTACGACGCAGTGGATCACGCAGGCGGTCAGTGCTTAATGCGGAGAGTTCGGTTTTCATTATTGATTGCTTCCTTTATGACGATCCCAGAAAAGAAGCAATGCTAATGAACAGAGATGACAGCCAGGTTACAGACTGGCAGAGAGAGGATTAGCGACGGCGGTCAAGGATCTCAAAGCAGTAGCTGTGGGAGTTCTGCTCGTCAGCGTCGTGAAACTCGCTGAACGTGGACTGCCACTCATCCGGCTCGTAGTCCGGGAACTGCGTATCACCTTCAACTTCTGCATCAATATGCGTCAGATAGAGACGATCGGCACGCTTCAGCATCTGTTCATAGACGCGTCCACCGCCAATCACCATGATCTCTTCAGCATCACCGGCTGCCTGTATCGCCGCATCCAGGGAAGTGACCCAGGTGACGCCTTCAGTGGTGCCCGGCTGGCTGCTGACCACGATGTTCAGTCGGCCAGGTAACGGACGACCAATGGATTCAAAGGTCAGTCGACCCATAATGACCGGTTTCTTCAGCGTATTGCGCTTGAACCACGCCAGATCTGCTGGCAGGTCCCACGGCATGGCGTTTTCCATTCCAATAATGCGATCTGCTGCTAATGCCGCGATAAGACTAATCATGTTAACCACTCACTGAAAAAAATTGGCGCCATGATACGTAAAGGTGAAACTTTCGTCGATAGGGGAAAGGTCTATTTGCGTAAAGCTTTTCATGATGCCGTTTTTCACGGCTTGTGCAGCGTTTTTCACCGCGTAATCGCGTCAGTTTGCCGCAGCTCGCCAGCGACTGGCCTCAGGCTGGCACAAAAAGCGTGTGTAAAAGAAAACGGCTCCCGGAGGGAGCCGTCAGGATTATCAGAAGTCGTAGCGCAGACGCACCAGATTCATATCACCCAGGTTATCGGTGCTGGAGGTGAAGACATGTTCATAATCAACACGGAAACCGTAGTCGAGGAACAGCACCACACCCAGACCGTTGTCGATGCGCTGGTAATCACGGCCAGTCATGACCTCAATGCGATCACCCATGACATAAGGCTGCACCGCTTTCAGACCATACTGCCCCACCGGAATTTTGTAACCGGCGAAATATTCAACGCCCCACGCATCGCCAGCAAAGTAGTCATGCACATCTTTGCGTTTGGTGGTCATGAAGTTCTCATACCAGCCACCACCGGCTGACAACGTCCAGTTGCCTGGTGTCCAGCTCAATGCAGTGCCGTAAATGTTCTGATCGTAATCGTGGCTGTCGCCATTGGTCGGGTTACGCATCGCCGCGCGGGTGTAGTTCCACGCCGTGCCCCAGCTCAGATCGTCAGTGATGTGGTAATCTACACCCAGCGAGCCGCCGCCTTTGCGCTTATAGCGCAGGCCGTTGCCTGGCAGATAGTCATTATCCTCGAACAGATAAGAAGCGTAGATATCCGCATCGCCGAAGGTGTTTTTATACTTCAGCTGCTTACGTGAACGGTAAGATCCGTCGTAGTCGCCGTTGATTCCGTTGCCCGGCGCCTGGCCGACCATGTCGTAATCCCAGATATCGGTCTTGGCACCCACGGTGTCGTAATAGACGCTGTTCTGCTGACCAAAGGTAAGCTGACCCCAGGTTTTGCTTTTCAGACCGGTGTAGAGCTGGCGACGCGTGGTGTTATTGGCACCGTCCGCATAGTGGCGATCCCAGCCGAAAACCGCCGGGACGTTAACGCCCAGCTCGTAGTAGCTGATCCAGCTGACGTCATCAAACAGGTAGTAGTCAGCGCCGAAACGGAAACGGGTGCCGCCATCAAAACCGTCACGTTTGTAGGATTTGTCATCCACGCCGGTCTGATGATTGAACTGAGCACGAATGCTGCCGCCAACAGTGAAATTAAGACGGCTAAGCGGATCGCCTGCCTGCGGATCCTGTTTTAACAGAGTCACTTCCGCCTGGCTGGCGAAAGGAAGAATAGCCATCAGTGCAGCCACTGCACTCAGAGAAAAAGTACGCATTTTCATTTTTTATTTATGTCCTGATACGCTCCAGTGATGAGCGGCAGGCATAGTACTGGCGAAAAATCCGCACAGGAAGTGTTTATATTATAAATTTGTGCGAACCCGCCTTATTCGCACCCATAGCTAAAAAATTAAGCCAAATCAGTCACTTTAACGCAAACTCCAGCCTCTTCCTGGACCTGAATTTCGGATTATCGCCAATGAGAGGGCCAAAAAAAACGGCTCCCGAAGGAGCCGTTTTTCACATGACTTCGCCTTACATGGCCTTTATCTGAGCATGCATTTCCTGCACGGAGATTACCTGTTCCGTTGGGTCAGCATTCAGCGCCATCGCGGTGGCGAAGCCGCCGTTCAGCGTGGTGTCGTAGTGCACTTTATACTGCAGTGCGCTGCGGCGAATCAGTTTCGAATCTTCAATCGCCTGACGACCCGCCGTGGTATTAACGATATAGCTATACTCGCCATTCTTTAGACGGTCCTGAATGTGCGGACGACCTTCATGCACCTTGTTAACCAGGCGCGGATTAATGCCCGCTTCGCCCAGCACCACCGCCGTGCCATGAGTCGCATCCAGTTCGAAACCAAACTTCTGCAGCTTAGCGGCCAGGTCGACGATACGTTTCTTGTCGCCTTCACGCACCGACAGCAGCGCACGGCCCGACTTCTTCATGTTGCTTTGTGCGCCCAGCATCGCTTTGGAGAATGCCTCAGCGAACGTACGGCCCACGCCCATGACTTCACCGGTAGAGCGCATTTCCGGCCCCAGAATCGGGTCAACGCCCTGGAACTTGTTGAACGGCAGCACCACTTCTTTAACAGAGTAGTAAGGCGGAATCACCTCTTTAGTGACGCCCTGCTCTGCCAGCGTTTTACCTGCCATCACGCGCGCAGCCACTTTCGCCAGCGGTACACCGGTCGCCTTAGAGACGAATGGAACGGTACGCGCCGCACGTGGGTTCACTTCAATCAGGTAGACTTCGTTGTCTTTCACCGCGAACTGAACGTTCATCAGGCCGCGTACGTTCAGTTCGAACGCTAGCTTCTCAACCTGCTGGCGCATTACATTCTGAATGTCCTGATTCAGAGTGTAGGCCGGCAGTGAACAGGCGGAGTCACCGGAGTGCACGCCAGCCTGCTCGATGTGTTCCATGATGCCACCAATCAGCACCCGCTCACCGTCGCAAATCGCATCCACATCTACTTCAACCGCATCATCCAGGAAGCGATCCAGCAGTACTGGCGCATCGTTGGAAACCGAAACCGCGTTCTGGAAGTAGCGCTTCAGGTCGATCTCATCGTAGACGATCTCCATGGCACGGCCGCCAAGCACATAAGAAGGACGAACCACCAGCGGATAACCCAGGCCAGCCGCTTTCTCAACGGCCTGCTCCAGCGTAGCGACTGTGGCGTTAGCCGGTTGCTTCAGGTTCAGGCGATCAACCGCCTGCTGGAAACGTTCACGGTCTTCAGCACGGTCAATCGAGTCCGGGCTGGTGCCGATAACCGGTACGCCTGCGGCTTCAAGCGCACGCGCCAGTTTCAGCGGAGTCTGACCGCCATACTGCACGATCACGCCTTTTGGCTGCTCGATGCGCACAATCTCCAGCACATCTTCCAGCGTAACCGGCTCGAAGTAGAGGCGATCGGAGGTGTCGTAATCGGTCGAAACCGTTTCCGGGTTACAGTTGACCATAATGGTCTGATAACCATCTTCACGCAGCGCCAGAGCAGCGTGAACGCAGCAGTAGTCGAATTCGATACCCTGACCAATACGGTTAGGTCCGCCACCCAGAATCATGATTTTTTCGCGATCCTGACTTGGGTTAGCTTCGCACTCCTCTTCATACGTGGAGTACATGTAGGCAGTATCTGTCGCGAACTCTGCGGCACAGGTATCGACGCGCTTGTAGACCGGATGCAGATTAAACTGCTGACGCAGCTTGCGGATTTCGCTCTCTGCCACACCCGCCAGCGTCGCCAGCCGTGCATCGGCAAAGCCTTTGCGCTTCAGGGTGCGCAGGAAGGTCGCATCCAGGCTGTTCACGCCTTCGCGGGCCACCTGATCTTCCAGTTTCACCAGCTCTTCAATCTGCACCAGGAACCAGCGGTCCACATTGGTCAGATTGAATACGCCATCCACTGACATACCGGCACGGAATGCATCAGCGATGTACCAGATGCGGTCTGAACCGGCATCTTTCAGCTCGCGGCGGATGCGGGTTAACGCTTCCGGGTCGTCGAGGTGCACTTTCGGGTCGAAGCCGTTAGCGCCGACTTCCAGGCCGCGCAGCGCTTTCTGCATGGACTCCTGGAAAGTACGGCCAATCGCCATTACTTCACCGACTGATTTCATCTGCGTGGTCAGACGATCGTTGGCACCGGCAAATTTCTCGAAGTTGAAACGCGGGATCTTGGTAACGACGTAGTCGATGGACGGCTCGAACGAGGCTGGCGTCAAACCGCCGGTGATATCGTTCATCAGCTCGTCGAGGGTATAGCCGACCGCCAGTTTGGCCGCTACTTTAGCAATCGGGAAGCCGGTTGCTTTTGAGGCCAGCGCCGAGGAGCGCGACACACGTGGGTTCATCTCGATAACAATCAGACGGCCATCTTTCGGGTTAACCGAGAACTGCACGTTGGAGCCGCCGGTCTCAACACCGATTTCACGCAGTACCGCCAGCGAGGCGTTACGCATGATTTGGTATTCTTTGTCGGTCAGCGTCTGAGCAGGCGCTACCGTGATGGAGTCACCGGTGTGAATTCCCATCGCATCGAAGTTTTCAATTGAGCAGACGATGATGCAGTTGTCGTTTTTATCGCGCACCACTTCCATCTCATACTCTTTCCAGCCAATCAGCGACTCATCAATCAGCAGCTCATTGGTGGGTGAAAGGTCGAGACCACGCTCGCAAATCTCTTCAAACTCTTCGCGGTTATAGGCGATGCCGCCACCGGTTCCGCCCATCGTAAAGGAAGGACGGATAATGCACGGGAAGCCAACATCTTCTGCCACAGCCAGCGCTTCTTCCATGGTGTGCGCAATGCCAGAGCGTGCGGTATCCAGACCGATACTTTTCATCGCCACGTCGAAGCGACGACGATCTTCCGCTTTGTCGATCGCATCCGCGGTCGCGCCAATCATCGTGACGCCAAACTCTTCCAGCACGCCATGACGCTCCAGCTCCAGCGCACAGTTTAGCGCTGTCTGTCCGCCCATCGTTGGCAGTACCGCATCCGGGCGCTCTTTTTCGATGATTTTGCGCACCACTTCCCAGTGAATTGGCTCAATGTAGGTCGCATCGGCCATTTCCGGGTCGGTCATGATCGTCGCCGGGTTCGAGTTCACCAGAATGACGCGGTAACCCTCTTCACGCAGCGCTTTACACGCCTGCGCACCGGAATAGTCAAATTCGCAGGCCTGGCCGATCACAATCGGACCGGCACCAAGAATCAGGATGGATTTTAGGTCTGTACGTTTTGGCATGAATTAGCTCCTGATTACTTCGCTTGCAGACGGAATGCGTCAATCAATTCAATAAAGTGGTCAAACAGCGGCGCAGCATCACCCGGACCCGGGCTGGCTTCCGGGTGTCCCTGGAAGCTGAATGCTGGCTTGTCAGTGCGATGAATGCCCTGCACGGTTTTATCGAACAACGAAATGTGGGTGACACGCAGGTTCGCAGGCAGATTGTTCTCATCGACCGCAAAACCATGGTTCTGCGCGGTAATCATCACGCGGTTGTTTTCGAGATCTTTCACCGGATGGTTGCCACCGTGGTGACCGAGCTTCATCTTCACGGTCTTAGCCCCGCTGGCCAGCGCCAGCAGCTGATGACCCAGGCAGATACCAAATACCGGAATCTCTGTCTTCAGGAAGGACTGAATTGCGCTGATAGCGTAGTCGCACGGCTCCGGGTCACCGGGGCCGTTGGAGAGGAAAATGCCGTCCGGACTCAGCTTCAGAACCTCTTCGGCCGGCGTCTGTGCCGGAACCACCGTCAGACGACAGCCGCGATCGACCAGCATGCGCAGGATGTTGCGCTTAGCGCCGTAATCGTAAGCCACCACATGGTAAGGCAGCGACTCCGCAGAAGCCTGCTCTGGCAGACCCGCGTCCAGCGTCCAGCTGCCCTGCTGCCAGCAATAAGTCTCCGTGGTGCAGACCTCTTTCGCCAGATCCATTCCTTTCAGTCCCGGGAACGCCTGGGCTTTTTGCAGCGCCAGCGCGGCATCCGGATTGTCGCCGGCAATAATGCAGCCGTTCTGCGCCCCTTTTTCACGCAGCAGGCGCGTCAGCTTGCGGGTATCAATATCGGCAATCGCCACGATGTTGTTGCGCTGCAGGTAGGCGGATAAGCCCTCTTCGCTACGGAAGTTGCTGGCAATCAGCGGCAGATCACGAATCACCAGGCCCTGCGCATGAATCTGGCTGGATTCTTCGTCGGCGGCATTAGCACCGACATTACCGATATGGGGATAAGTGAGAGTGACGATTTGGCGGGAATAGGAAGGATCAGTGAGGATTTCTTGATAACCGGTCATTGAAGTGTTGAAAACGACTTCTCCCACTGCCGATCCTGTTGCCCCTATGGCCCGACCGTGGAATTGGGTTCCGTCTTCCAGAACCAGGATTGCTGACTTGATCAAAACATCCTCCAAGGAATAAAAAGTCAATATATCTGCATATTAATTCAAAATAGCCGCCTGAATCAATGCAAAAACCGCCTGAATTGTCGATTTTTGGCAAATTGCGCGCATTCTAATGATCGCCCTGGTCATTGTCTACCCTGTAGCAGGATTTTTTCATACTTATCTGCCTTCTGAGGAAAAAAACGGGTATGAGCGGCAAAAAGAGGGGAAAACTCGGCGGAATAATCGTTTGCCAGGCAGCGTAAAAACTAAATTAGCGCAACCGCCCTTTTATTTTTGACCAAATGGTCAAAAATAGCATCCAGCCGGGTAATAAAAGGAGGTAAATCGATAAAAATAAGAGTCAGAGCGGGATTTTTAATCAGGAAGCCTTTTTTCAGATAAAATTAAGGGCAATGAAAACATTGCCCCTTTTCAATCAAGATATTAACGATTGAAATAACCACATCACGATGGTTCACAACACTCACAACATCGACAAATCCAGCACATCCCGCATATCAAACAGGCCAGATTTCTTATCTTTCAGCCATAAAGCCGACTTAACCGCGCCATTTGCAAAGGTCATACGGCTCGACGCCTTGTGGGTAATCTCTACCCGCTCGCCGATATCTGCAAACATCGCCGTATGCTCACCCACGATATCACCCGCGCGTACCGTCGCAAAACCGATGGTCTGCGGCTGGCGTTCGCCGGTGTGGCCTTCACGCGTATAGACCGCATGCTCATCCAGTTTCCATTGCATGGCGTCGGCTATCGCCTCACCCATCGCCAGCGCGGTGCCAGACGGCGCATCGACTTTATGGCGGTGGTGGGCTTCGACGATCTCAATATCCGCGTACTCACCCATCACTTTGGCAGCCTTCTCGAGCAGCTTCAGCACCAGGTTAACCCCTACGCTGAAGTTAGCGGCGAACACAATGGCGATCTCTTTCGCCGCTGCGCGAATGGCCGCTTTGCCTGCCTCATCAAAACCAGTGGTGCCAATCACCATCGCTTTGCTGTACTCACGGCAGATTGCCATATACTCCAGCGTGCCTTCCGGCCGGGTGAAGTCGATCAGCACATCAAAGTCGTTGATCACCGCACGTAAATCGTCTGCGATGAGGATGCCATTCTTCCCAATGCCCGCTAATTCACCAGCGTCGCTGCCGGTCAGCGATGAGCCTGGACGGGCCAGTGCCGCACCCAGTTCAACGCCTGCTGCCTGCTGCGTCGCCTGAATCAGATTACGGCCCATTCGGCCCGGCGCGCCCACAATAGCAATGCGGATAGTGTTCATATTTATTCATTCCTAAAACAAAACTATGCATCCAAAGCGTCATCAGGTTAACGATGAGTTAACAGTCACGCCACTATTAATCCGTGATAATAAGAATTTTATGCCAGCCGCCCGTGATTATCAGTAAAAGCAATCATCGCAGCAAACCACAGCGTTTCTGGCAGACTACAAAAACAAAAAAGGCCGAACAGAGTCGGCCTTTTTACCAGTCATATCGAAGAGTTACTGCACGTTTCGTACTTCGACGCGCAGCTCTTTAGGCACTTCGAAGACAATATTCTCTTCACGGCCAATCAGCTCAATCGCCGCTTCGCCGCCCAGCTCACGCAGACGCTGGATCACCTGCTGCACCAGAATATCGGGAGCTGAGGCACCTGCGGTAACGCCAATGCAGGCCACGCCTTTTACCCACTCTTCCTGAATATCATCCGCAGAGTCGATCAGCTTCGCCAGTTTACCGGCGCGCTGTGCCAGCTCGGCCAGACGGTTGGAGTTGGAGGAGTTCTTCGAACCGACCACCAGCACCACTTCCGCCTCTTTCGCCAGGGTTCGAACGGCTTCCTGACGGTTGGTGGTGGCGTAGCAGATATCATCTTTACGCGGCCCGATGATCGCCGGGAAACGCTGACGCAGGGCATCAATGATGTCAGAGGTGTCATCCACCGACAGTGTGGTCTGCGTCATGAAGCTCAGATTGTTTTCGTCTTTGACGGTCAGCCTGAAGACATCTTCCGGTGACTCCACCAGATACATGCCACCATTAGGGTTATTGTACTGCCCCATGGTGCCTTCAACTTCCGGATGCCCCGCATGACCAATCAGTATCGCTTCCACGCCCTTACGGCTGGCGCGCGCCACTTCCATATGTACTTTGGTCACCAGCGGACAGGTAGCATCGAACAACATAGTCAGATTGCGTGCTTTGGCTTCGGCACGTACGGCCTGTGAAACGCCGTGCGCGGAGAAGATCAGAATCGCGTTATCCGGCACTTCGCTGATCTCTTCAATGAAGATAGCGCCGCGCTCACGCAGGCTGTTCACCACGTAGCGGTTATGCACCACTTCGTGACGAACGTAGATGGGCGCGCCATACATCTCCAGCGCGCGCTCAACAATACTGATGGCGCGATCAACGCCAGCGCAGAAACCGCGCGGATTAGCTAACAGGATTTGCATCGTTCGCCTCCAGTGCCGGATCGATTTCCAGCACCTCTACATCAAACTGAATACGACGACCTGCCAGCGGATGGTTGAAATCCACGGTGATCGAGTCACCGGAGACTTCACGGATCACGCCTGGCATTTCACTGCCGCCCATGCCGCTGAACAGCATGATGGCGCCCACTTCAGGTTCGCCTGCATCGATAAAGTCCCGACGCGAGAAATACTGAATCAGGTCAGGGCTGACGCCGCCAAAGGCGTCTTCCGGTTCGAGGGTGAACTGTTTAGTTTCACCCGCTTTCAGCCCCAGCAGTGCCTCCTCAAGTGCCGCAGAGAGGCTGCCATCACCGAGACGGAACAGCGCGGGCTTGCCGTTTGCACGGGTCGATTCCGCCGTCGAGCCATCTTCCAGCTTCAGCGTAAAATGCACCAACACCGCGCTTTCGCGCTGTACGGACTCAGTCATCACTTACCCTTTCTGTTTAGCCTGTTTGCCGTTCGGGCTGAAAAAGCCCTCCAGCACCACCAGTGCCGCACCAATACAGATGCCGCAGTCAGCGATATTAAATGTAGCGAAGTGCCAGTTACCGACATAGAAATCGATAAAATCGACCACAAAGCCATGGTATGAGCGATCGAACAGATTGCCGATCGCGCCGCCAATGATCAGAGCATAGGCGATGTTAGCCATCTTCTGACTGGCGTGATTGCGATACATCATCACCATCAGTGAGATGACGATAGCCAGAGCAATACCGGCAAAGAACCAGCGCTGCCAGCCGCCTTTGTCTGCCAGGAAACTGAACGCCGCGCCATAGTTGTGGGCGTAGAACAGATTCAGATAAGGCATCAGCGGCTGGGTTTCATGCAGCATCATGTTGTTCATCACCCACTGCTTACTGGCGAAGTCGACAACAATCACCACCAGCACCAGCCACAGCCAGCGCAATCCGGTTGATAAAATAGGTTTACGCATCAGGCAAATTCACGCTGTTCGCCGTCACCGGCTACGTTAGTGTAACAACGACCACAGACCTCAGCATGCTCAGGATTCTGTCCGACGTCGGTAGTGTAATGCCAGCAGCGCTGACATTTCTCGCCTTCCGCCTTGTGCAGCGCGATTTTCAGACCTTTCAGCCCTTCACTCTGCTGCGCTTCGTCGTTCGCCAGGGCGTAATCCGCCACCTGTGCGCCAGAGGTCAGCAGCACAAAGCGCAGTTCATTGCCCAGCGCCTGCAGTTTTGCGGCCAGCTCCGGATCGGCATACAGCGTGACCGTCGCTTCCAGTGCGCCACCGATGCGTTTATCCGCACGCGCCTGCTCGATCACCTTGTTCACTTCGCCACGCACTTTCAGCAGCTCAGCCCAGTAGGCGTCATTCAGCGCTTCATCTTCTGCCAGGCCAAACAGACCCTGATACCACTCTTCGGTGAAGACATACTGCGCACGTTCACCTGGCAGGTAGCCCCAGATCTCATCCGCGGTAAAGGACATGATCGGTGCCATCCAGCGCACCAGCGCTTCGACGATATGCCACAGCGCGGTCTGGCAGCTGCGACGTGCCAGGCCATCGCCTTTCGCGGTGTACTGACGATCCTTGATGATGTCGAGATAGAAGCTGCCCATCTCAATCGAGCAGAACTGCATCAGACGCTGGATCACTTCGTGGAAATCGTAATTCTCGTAAGAGGCAACAATATCGGCCTGTGCTGCCTGTGCGCGACCTACTGCCCAGCGATCCACTACGACCATCTCTTCCGGTTTCACCAGATCGGTGGCCGGGTTGAAGCCGCTGAGGTTAGCCAGCAGGAAGCGTGCGGTGTTACGGATACGGCGATAGGCATCGGCCGAGCGCTTGAGGATCTCATCAGAGACCGCCATTTCACCCGAGTAGTCGGTTGAGGCCACCCACAGACGCAGAATATCGGCGCCCAGTTTGTTCATCACATCCTGCGGTGCGACCGTGTTGCCGATCGATTTCGACATCTTGCGGCCCTGACCATCCACGGTGAAACCGTGCGTCAGTACCTGACGATAAGGCGCTTTGCCCTTCATCGCCGTGGAGATCATCAGCGAGGACATAAACCAGCCGCGATGCTGATCGGATCCTTCCAGATAGAGGTCAGGTGCATGTCCGCCAAATTCAGGACGCGCATCAACCACGGAATAGCTTGTTGAACCGGAGTCAAACCAGACATCCAGCGTATCCGGCACTTTAACGTAATGATCGGCGTCGTCGCCCATCAGTTCGCGCGGGTCGAGATCCCACCAGGCCTGAATGCCTTCCTGCTCAACGCGCTGCGCCACTTTCTCCATCAGCGCCAGCGTGTCCGGGTGCAGCTCTTCGCTCTCTTTATGAACAAACAGCGCCATCGGCACGCCCCAGGTACGCTGACGGGAGATGCACCAGTCAGGACGGTTCGCCACCATGGATTCGATACGCGCCTGGCCCCAGTCCGGGATCCACTGCACGCCTTTGATCTCTTTCAGCGACTGCGCACGCAATCCTTTCTGATCCATGCTGATGAACCATTGCGGCGTAGCACGGAAGATGATCGGCGTTTTATGACGCCAGCAGTGCGGGTAGCTGTGCAGCAGTTTCTCAACGTGCAGCAGCGCGCCTTTCTCTTTCAGCAGCTCAACGATCATGTCGTTGGCTTTAAAGACGTTGACCCCATCCAGCGTCGGATAAGTGCCTGGCAGATAGGTACCATCCGGTCCGACCGGGTTAGCGGTTTCGATGCCATATTTCTGGCCGATGACATAGTCATCCGGACCGTGGCCTGGTGCGGTGTGAACAGCACCGGTACCCGCGTCCAGCGTCACGTGATCGCCCAGCACTACCAGCGACTCCAGCGCCAGGAACGGATGCTGGAACTTCTGCAACTCCAGCGCAGCGCCCTGACATTCACCCAGTACCTGCCATTCGCTGACACCGGCACGCTTCATGACGCTTTCCACCAGCTCTTTCGCCAGGATCAGGGCGCGGCCCTCGATCTGGATCAGCTGATACTCAAATTCTGGATGCAGGGAGATGGCGCGGTTAGCCGGTAATGTCCACGGCGTCGTCGTCCAGATGACCAGTGAGATCGGGCCATTGACCTGTGATACGCCAAATGCCTGACGCACCGCGTCGGCATCGATGGCATTGAACATCACATCAATCGACGGAGAGGTTTTGTCGTAATACTCGACTTCCGCTTCTGCCAGAGCAGAACGGCAATCCAGGCACCAGTGCACTGGCTTCGCGCCTTTATGCAGGTGGCCGTTGCCGATGATTTTACCCAGCGCACGAATGATGTTGGCTTCGGTGCCGAAGTCCATGGTCAGGTAAGGACGATCCCAGTCGCCCAGCACGCCCAGACGGATAAAGTCCGCCTTCTGGCCTTCAACCTGTTCAGCAGCGTATTTGCGGCATGCTGCGCGGAATTCAGCAGCGCTGACTTTCTCGCCTGGCTTGCCGATCATCTGCTCAACTTTGTGTTCGATTGGCAGACCGTGACAGTCCCAGCCCGGCACATATGGCGAGTCATAACCCGCCATGCCTTTCGACTTAACGATAATGTCTTTCAGAATCTTGTTAACGGAGTGACCAATATGAATGCTGCCGTTCGCATACGGAGGGCCATCATGCAGGATAAAGGTTTTTTTCCCTTTTTTGGCTTCGCGGATGATGCCGTACAGGTTGTCGGCATACCAGCGTTGCAACATTCCCGGTTCGCGTTTGGCCAGATCGCCACGCATCGGGAATCCCGTTTCCGGCAAATTCAGGGTAGATTTATAGTCACTCATCAGATTCTCGATTCCGTTTTTCGCTCAGGTTAAAGCAGCCCGAAGAACTGCCGGGCCGTTACCACATCGTTCGCAATTTGTTCTTTCAACGCCTCCAGTGAGGCAAAGCGCTGCTCGTTTCGTATTTTCTGTTTCAGCACCACATCAATGTGACGACCATAGAGATCCATATTGATGTCGAGCAGGTGAACTTCAAGCTGCTGGCGTAAACCTTTTACGGTCGGGCGGGTGCCGATATTGGCGACACCTGGCAGTGGCTCGGGCGTCAGACCCTGTACTTCCACTGCATAAACCCCTTTCACCGGCGTGACGCTGCGGCGTAAAGGAAGGTTCGCAGTGGGGAAACCCAGCGTGCGTCCCAGTGCATCACCGTGCACGACGCGGCCGGAAATAGTGAAAGGATGACCTAACAGCGACTGCGCCAGCGCTAAATCATCTGCAGCCAGCGCCTGACGCACGGCGGTACTACTGATTCGCTTACCGCCATCACAGAAGGTTTCGGTGCTGACGACCTCAAAGCCATACTCCGCACCGGCTTTCTGTAATAACAGGAAATCCCCCTGGCGACCAGCGCCGAAGCGGAAATCATCGCCTACCGCAAGGTACTTTACGTCCAGCTTGTCGACTAACAGGTCACTGATAAAACGCTGGGCGGACAAGGCCGCAAAGCGACGGTCAAACCGCACGCACAGCACTTTATCGACACCCGCTTCCGCCATGTATCGCAGCTTTTCACGGAGGCGTGTCAGGCGAGCCGGGGCTTTATCACCGGCAAACAGCTCCAGCGGCTGTGGCTCAAACACCATGACCACGACCGGCAGATTACGCTTACGCCCCTCTTCACACAGACGCGACATCAGCGCCTGATGCCCACGGTGCACGCCATCGAAATTACCAATGGTCAGAACGCAGCCGCGATGCTGCTCGTTAAGATTATGAATACCGCGGATAAACTTCATGGCTGGCCCAAACCGGTGGAAATCGGCGGATTATACCCTTGAAAGCGACTCAGGTTAACCCGTCAGCACGCCTTTCATGCTTTAGGCGCTGCATTTCCTGTTGCAGATGCGCATGTTAAGAATTTTGTCGCGAAATACTGTATTCAGCGAGGGGAAGCTGGTAGAATCTTGCGCCATCAAATACGTAACCGAGTGCCGCTCTTAGGGCGACGCTTATTTGCACAAATCCATTGACAAAATCAGGTTAGAAGGGCATAGTCCTCGGCCTTTGATTTGTCTCTATAGAACACATTTGGGAGTTGGACCTTGGCTAATATCAAATCAGCTAAGAAACGCGCCGTAACATCTGAGAAACGCCGTAAGCATAACGCTAGCCGCCGCTCAATGATGCGTACCTTCGTTAAGAAAGTATACGCGGCGATCGCTTCAGGCGACAAAGCTGCTGCGCAGAACGCATTCAATGAAATGCAACCACTCGTGGATCGTCAGGCCGCTAAAGGTCTGATCCACAAAAACAAAGCTGCACGTTATAAATCTAACCTGACTGCACAGATCAACAAACTGGCTTAATCGCCTGTTGTTAATCGCTTTGTTGAAAAAGCCGGCTTACGCCGGTTTTTTTTCGTCTGTACTCTGGCGGGGAAAGAGTCCGCTGAAGTCTGCGTGACAGAGACGCTGCACCGCCGGATGCTGAATCATCCGCTCTGCGAAGAGGATGTGATATTCCTCTGACACCGCATCAAGCCGCCCGACTTCATAGATGCCCGCCTGCTGACTCATCTCCAGCGCAGGCGAGACAAAAATCGCCTTCTGCCGCGCACCAAACGCCTTCATCAGTGCCGCATCATCAAACTCACCGAGAATCTCCACGTGCAATCCCTGGGCCGTGATCCAGTTGAGGATTTTGCGTCCCAGCATGGAGCGGCGTCCCGGAATCAGCAGAGGTCGCATCTCCAGACAGGCCGGAAAAGAGCGTTCGGTGAGCGGCTGGGTGGACCAGAAACTGATCGGACACTCCCCCAGCTTCACCGAAAACAACCCTTCCTGTTGGGTGGGATCGATGGAGCAGTCAGAAATAATCATATCCAGCTTATGCTGACTGAGCTGCTCCAGCAGCATCTCGTGGGTCGATTCAAAACAGCGCAGGTGAATCTTCTCCTCTGCCACCACCGCGGTTTCCAGCACCTTGCTGACCAGTTTCTTAGAGAGCGCATCTGCCACGCCGACATCCAGCAGCAGATGGGACTCTTTGCGGTAGTTAACGATATCCAGCATCTCCTGACCCAGCATAAACATGCGATCTGCGTAGCGGAACACCAGCTGCCCCAGTTCAGTGGGCACCAGACCCCTTCCCTGACGCCGGAACAGCTTGCCCTGCAGGCGCTCCTCGAGCGCCTTAATCTGCCCGGTAATCGTCTGCGGCGTCAGTGAGAGGGCCTCTGCGGCCGCCGTAATGGATCCCGCACGGCAGGCGTGCCAGAAATAGTAGAGATGATTGTAATTAATATGCGCCATAAGATGCTCTACGCCGGACGCTGTTTCAGACGCCAGCCAAGAATGACATAGCCCAGCACCGCCGACAGAATCGAGCCTGACAGAATCCCCAGCTTCGCCAGCGTCATCAGTTCAGCGCTGATGTCGCCATAGGCCAGCGAGGCGATAAATATCGACATGGTGAAGCCAATGCCGCACAGCACGCCCACTGCCGCGATATCTTTGATATCGGTATTTTCCGGCAGCTTCGCTAAGCCGGTTTTGTCTGCCAGCCAGCAGAACAGCGTGATGCCAAGAGGCTTACCAATCAGCAGCCCGGCGATGATGCCCAGCGGCAGCAGCGAGAACAGGCTGCCAAACGAGACACCCGTCAGCGACACTCCCGCATTGGCAAAGGCAAACAGCGGCAGAATGACCCAGCGCACCCAGGGATGGAGCGCATGCTCAAGATGGATCGCCGGAGAGTGCCCCTCTTTCTTCGCCAGCGGGATCAGGAAGCCGACTACCACGCCCGCCAGCGTCGCATGAACTCCGGACTTCAGCACGGCCACCCACAGCACCAGCCCCACCAGCAGATAGAGACCGGTGTTTCGCACGTTGAGCAGGTTCATCAGCGCCAGCACGGCAATAGCAGCAGCGGCAACGCCCAGCGAAGCCATCGAAAGATGGTGAGTGTAAAACAGGGCGATAATCACGATGGCGCCGAGATCGTCGATGATCGCCAGTGCCATCAGGAAAATCTTCAGCGCGGGCGGCACGCGACTGCCCAGCAGCGCCAGAATCCCCAGCGCGAAGGCGATATCGGTGGCGGTCGGGATCGCCCAGCCGCTACGGGTGCCCGGATCGGCACCGTTAAACAGCAGAAAGATGAGCGCCGGGGCCATCATGCCACCCAGCGCCGCAATCAGCGGGAACAGCGCCTGTTCACGCTTAGCCAGCGCGCCCATCACCAGTTCGCGTTTGACCTCCAGCCCCACCATCAGGAAGAACAGCGCCATCAGCGCATCGTTTATCCACAGCAGCAGGTCTTTACTGATATCGAGACTGCCAAAGCGGAATTCCACCGGAATTGCCAGCAGATCGCGATAGCCCTGTTGCGTTGCGCCGCTATTGGCCAGCAACATCGCCAGTGCGGCAGCAATAATCAGCACCACACCGCCGGTAGCGTCGCTTTCAAGGAGTTTTTTCAGTCTGATGTTCACACGCGTTATCCTTTTCCAGAGGTCAATCAAAGTGCTTAAGAGTAACGGGAATGACAGCTCGAAAAAAACAGTTTATTTAGCGGGGATCGTTCGGAAATAACGAAGCGTTGATCGCAGGCAAAAAAAAAGCCAGCGGCTGAGCGCTGGCTTTTTGAGAAGATGAACTTAACGGGTTAAGTCATCAAAGAATTTTTTCACGCCGTCGAAGAAGCTCTTGGAGCGCGGGCTGTTATGCTCGCCGCTTGGGCCGCCAAAACTCTCTTCCAGTTCACGCAACAGCGCTTTCTGTTTTTCATTCAGGCTGACCGGTGTTTCCACCACGACGCGACACAACAGGTCGCCGACCGCGCCGCCACGTACCGATTTGACGCCACGTCCGCGCATGCGGAACAGCTTGCCAGTCTGCGTTTCTGACGGCACTTTCAGCTTCACGCGACCATCCAGTGTCGGCACTTCAATCTCACCGCCCAGCGCCGCCATCGCAAAGTTGATCGGCACTTCACAGTAGAGATTGTTCTCTTCACGCTCGAAGATCGGGTGTTTCTTAACCGATACCTGAACGTAGAGATCGCCAGCCGGTGCGCCCTGCTCGCCCGCTTCGCCTTCGCCACTCAGACGAATGCGATCGCCAGTGTCGACCCCTGCAGGGATTTTCACTGACAGCGTCTTCGACTTCTCAACGCGGCCATGACCATGACAGGCGTTGCACGGATCTTTAATTACCGAGCCACGACCATGACAGGTCGGACAGGCCTGCTGTACGGTGAAGAAGCCCTGGCGCATCTGCACCTGGCCTGCACCGTGACAGGTTGAACAGGTTTGTGGCTGCGTTCCCGCTTTCGCGCCGCTGCCGTGGCAGACATCACACTCTTCCAGCGTTGGAATGCGGATCTCTTTGGTCACGCCGCGTACCGCTTCTTCCAGCGACAGCTCCATGTTGTAGCGTAAATCGGCGCCACGGGATGCGCGCTGACGGCGTCCACCACCAAAGATGTCACCGAACACGTCGCCAAAGATATCGCTGAATTCTGCACCGCCGCCACCAAAGCCGCCGCCGCCGAATCCACCGCCACCCATGCCGCCCTGTTCAAAGGCTGCATGACCATACTGATCGTAAGCTGCACGCTTTTGCGCATCGGTCAGGATTTCGTACGCTTCCTTGACCTCTTTGAATTTAGCTTCGGCATCTTTATCACCGGGATTACGGTCCGGGTGAAATTTCATTGCCAGGCGTTTGTAGGCCTTTTTGATTTCACGCTCGTCCGCGGATTTGGCGACGCCTAAAATCTCGTAGTAATCACTCTTCGCCATGTTTATTTAGCCCTTAACATGATCGCACGGGCGTGGAGAGATCTCCTACGCCCGTGCTGGTTTCAACGGCTGTCAGGTCAACCGTCGCGCCCGGTCAGGGGCAATTATTTCTTGTTGTCTTTCACTTCTTCGAATTCAGCATCGACAACGTCGTCATCTTTCTTCGCTGACGCGTCACCGGCATCCGCTGCACCCGCCTGAGACTGCTGTGCTGCTTCCATCAGTTTGCCGGACACTTCCATCAGCGCCTGCATTTTGGCGTCGATTTCAGCTTTGTCTTCGCCTCTCAGCGCAGTTTCCAGCGCGGCCAGAGCGGCTTCGATTGGCGCTTTATCATCCGCTGACAGTTTGTCGCCTGCTTCATCCAGCTGCTTACGCGTGCTGTGGGCAATCTGATCACCCTGGTTACGCGTCTGTACCAGCTCTTCGAACTTGCGGTCAGACTCAGCGTTCGCTTCCGCATCACGCACCATTTTCTGGATCTCTTCATCGCTCAGACCTGAAGAGGCTTTGATGGTGATCTTCTGCTCTTTACCGCTGTTCTTGTCTTTCGCAGACACGTGCAGGATACCATCCGCATCGATGTCGAAGGTCACTTCGATCTGCGGCAGACCGCGTGGCGCGTTCTGGATACCGTCGAGGTTGAACTGGCCCAGTGACTTGTTGTCATTGGCACGCTTACGCTCACCCTGCAGCACGTGAATGGTCACAGCTGACTGGTTATCTTCAGCCGTCGAGAAGACCTGGCTGTGCTTGGTTGGGATAGTGGTGTTCTTGGTGATCAGCGAAGTCATCACGCCACCCATGGTTTCGATACCCAGTGACAGCGGGGTAACGTCCAGCAGCAGCACGTCTTTCACGTCGCCACCCAGTACACCACCCTGAACCGCAGCACCGACAGCAACCGCTTCGTCCGGGTTCACGTCTTTACGTGGCTCTTTACCGAAGAACTCAGTGACTTTGGCCTGAACCAGTGGCATACGCGTCTGACCACCAACCAGGATAACGTCATTGATGTCTGAAACAGACAGACCCGCATCCTGCAGCGCAACTTTCAGAGGCGCGATTGAGCGTGCAACCAGATCTTCAACCAGTGACTCCAGTTTAGAGCGGGTCACTTTGATGTTCAGGTGCTTAGGACCGGTCGCATCTGCCGTGATGTATGGCAGGTTAACGTCGGTCTGCTGTGCAGAAGAAAGTTCGATTTTCGCTTTCTCTGCCGCTTCTTTCAGACGCTGCATTGCCAGTGGATCGTTGTGCAGATCGATGCCCTGGTCTTTCTTGAATTCAGCAACCAGATAGTTAATCAGGCGGCTATCGAAGTCTTCACCACCCAGGTGGGTATCACCGTTGGTCGCCAGAACTTCAAAGGTTTTTTCGCCGTCAACTTCGTCGATCTCAATGATTGAGATATCGAAGGTACCGCCACCCAGGTCATAAACCGCGATGGTGCGGTTGCCCTGGCCTTTATCCAGACCGTATGCCAGTGCAGCAGCAGTCGGTTCGTTAATGATACGTTTGACTTCCAGACCTGCGATACGGCCGGCATCTTTGGTCGCCTGACGCTGCGCATCGTTGAAGTAGGCCGGTACGGTAATAACCGCTTCAGTCACTGGCTCACCGAGGAAATCTTCGGCGGTCTTTTTCATTTTCTTCAGCACTTCAGCAGAGATCTGCGGCGGTGCCATTCTCTGGCCTTTCACTTCCAGCCATGCGTCGCCGTTGTCAGCACCGGTGATTTTGTACGGCATGATTTTAATATCACGCTGTACTTCTTCGTCCTGGAAGCGACGACCGATCAGACGCTTGATTGCGAACAGGGTATTCTGCGGGTTGGTCACTGCCTGACGTTTAGCCGGTTGACCGACCAGAATTTCGCCATCCTGTGTATACGCAATAATTGAAGGCGTGGTGCGATCGCCCTCGGCATTTTCCAGCACGCGTGCTTTAGTGCCATCCATGATCGCAACACAAGAGTTGGTTGTACCCAGGTCAATACCAATAATCTTACCCATCTAAACATCTCCCACTTAAATTCGTTGCCAATTTGGGTTGTGAACCTTTTATGTGGGCGGGTTGTTTGCATTCAACTGCCAGCACATGCTTTTTTTCCAACGTTCACAACGCTCGATGACAAGTAAATGGGGCCGCTTCGATGCGCATCAAGGGCTAAACCAAAAAAAAATTTTTAACTCTGGCCCTGTCGTGATCAAAGAACGCGGCCACAACGCTGAATATGATGCGTCGCCTTGTTCCACTCAGGGAACAAGCGGGAATCCGTTTATTCCATCAACGATCATCTTACTGCCGAGGAACTATGGCAAATTCAACGCTGGCTAACCCTGCCCCGCTGGGCTTAATGGGATTTGGCATGACAACCATTCTGCTGAACCTCCACAACACAGGCCTGTTTGGCATGGACGTGGCGATTTTAGCGATGGGGATTTTTTATGGCGGGATCGCACAGGTGCTGGCCGGTCTGCTGGAGTTCAAAAAGAACAACACCTTTGGGCTGACCGCCTTTACCTCTTATGGCATGTTCTGGTTAAGCTTTGTGGCGATCCTGCTGTTACCGGGAATGGGTCTGGCGAAAGCACCTGACGAACGCTTCCTGGGCGCCTGGCTGGCACTGTGGGGCATCTTCACGCTGTTTATGTTTATTGGCACGCTGAAAGGTGCGCGGATGCTTCAGTTTGTGTTCGGCTCGCTCACGCTGCTGTTTCTGCTGCTGGCCGTGGCGCATCTCATGCACCTGCCTGCGCTGGTTGTCTCTGCGGGCTGGGTCGGGATCATTTGTGGTGCCAGCGCCTGCTATCTGGCGATGGGTGAAGTGCTGAACGAAACCTTTGGCCGCACCCTTCTGCCGATTGGCGCGAAAGCGCTTTAAGCCTGCCTTTGCGCATAAAAAAACGCGGAGCCAGGCTCCGCGTCATCCTCTTACAACGACTTAATCCCCTGATTCAGTCCCGGCTCGTGGCTGACATCACGCCGCAGCCAGATCCCCGTCAGCAATCCCACCACCGCCAGCGCCATCACATACCAGCACGGTGCCATCACTGAGACATTCATCAGCAGCGACACAAAAATCGGTGTCAGTCCGCCAAAGATTGCGTAGGAAAGATTGTAGGAGAACGAGAGTCCGGTAAAACGCACCTCTGCCGGAAAGGCGCGCACCATCACAAACGGCACCACACCTACGATACCAACGCTGAGTCCCGCCATGCCATAAAGCAGGAAGAGCTGCTGCGGATAGAGGACGCTCAGGTGATAAAACTGCCAGCTACAGATCGCCAGCAGCAGGCTGCCGACACACAGGGTACGACTGGCACCAAACCGATCGGCAGCGAGTCCGGCAATAATGCAGCCGATGCAAAGCATCACGGTGGCGATACTGTTGGCCTGCAGGGTCAGGGCGGGCGCGATGCCCTGCTGCTTCTGCAGCCAGACCGGCGACATCAGGATCACCACGACGATGCAGGCGGAGAGCAGCCAGGTCAGCAGCATAGAGATCACAATCGACTTTTTATGTTCCGCCAGCACGGTTTTCAGCGGCAGGGTTTCAGCCAGCGCTTTACGCTGCTGCATCTCAATAAAGACCGGGGTTTCATGCAGCCAGCGGCGCAGGAACATCGCAATCAGCCCAAAGACGCCGCCAAGGAAGAAAGGAATACGCCAGCCGCCGTCATGAATAGCCTGCTGCGACATCGAGGTATTGATCAGCGTCGCCACCAGCGACCCCAGTAAAATGCCGATAGTCAGCCCGGCCGTCAGCGTGCCACAGGCGATGCCGATACGTTTGTAAGGCACGTGCTCCGCGACAAACACCCAGGCGCCCGGCACTTCGCCGCCTATCGCCGCGCCCTGTAACATCCGCATCAGCAGCATCAGCAGTGGCGCTGCAATACCAATCGTCTGCCAGGTCGGCAGAGCGCCCATCATCAGGGTCGGCAGCGCCATCAGCAGAATGCTCAGGCTGAACATCTTTTTGCGTCCGAGTTTGTCGCCAAAATGCGCCATCACGATGCCGCCCAGCGGACGTGCCAGGTAGCCTGCGGCAAAAATGGCAAACGTCTGCAGCTGACGCAGCCATTCCGGAATATCTGAGGGGAAGAAGAGTTCGCCAATCACGGTGGCGAAGAAGACAAAGATGATGAAGTCGTAAAATTCCAGCGCGCCGCCCAGCGCGGCCAGCGCCAGGGTTTTGTAATCCTTACCGGTCAGACGCTGTGTATGAGTCGGATTCATAATATTCCAGAGGCAAAAGAGACAAGGTTGTAAAGTTACCCTTACTATATCGTCAATCTTTTGCCACACCAGCAAGGCTATAGCTTATGCCTGAAATGGGGAATATTTAGTTATTTATCTCACGTATCGCGCTTTTAGGCCGAAATGCTGCTACCACATCGGCATGCGTTTCGACGTAAGGTCCTTCCAGTAACTGTAAACAATAAGGTACAGAGGCGAAGATACCGTGAACTTTTACCTTGCCCTGCTCATCCTTCAGCCCTTCCAGCGTCTCTTTGATCGACTTCGGCTGACCGGGCAGATTGAGGATCAGCGACTGTTTGCGGATCACCCCAACCTGACGCGACAGAATCGCGGTCGGCACGAACTGCAGGCTGATCTGGCGCATCTGCTCGCCAAAGCCAGGCATCTCCCGATCGGCAACCGCTAAGGTGGCGTCGGGCGTGACATCGCGTCGGGCCGGACCGGTGCCGCCGGTGGTTAACACCAGATGGCAAAAACGTTCATCGACCAGCTCGCAGATTGCGTGCTCAATCATCGGCTGCTCGTCGGGCACCAGCCGGGACTCAATCTCAAATGGGCTGCTGATTGCGCGACTCAGCCAGCTCTCCAGCGCGGGAATCCCCTCATCCTGGTAGATGCCGTTCGCGGCGCGATCGGAGACCGAGATCAGCCCAATGCGTAATGTATTCATGATTAGCTTCGCTGTGATTTACCGCGGTGCGGTGGAGTAAAAAGGGGAATAGCAGAGAGGATAATATAAAGTGAAAGGGTCGGAAAAGGGAAAACCGTGGCAGCCTGCGCCGCCACGGTCAGCCGATTACAGCAGTTCTGCCAGCATCTTCTCAAGTTTGCCCTGATCAACGGCAAAATTGCGGATACCTTCTGCCAGCTTCGCAACCGCCATTGGATCCTGGTTGTGCTGCCACAGGAACTCAGACTCGGTCATGCGGGCCGGACGCGCTTTAACTTCGCCGCTGTAGCTCAGTTTACGCTCCAGGGTGCCTTCGCTCTCTGCCAGCTCTTTCAGCAGCGCAGGAGAAATGGTCAAACGGTCACAGCCAGCCAGCTCGATGATTTCGCCGACGTTACGGAAGCTCGCGCCCATCACCACAGTTTCATAGCCGTGCTGCTTGTAGTAGTTGTAGATTTCAGAAACAGAAACCACACCTGGATCTTCGTGTGCGGCATACTCTTTCTTATCGGTGTTGGCTTTGTACCAGTCGAGGATACGGCCAACAAACGGAGAGATCAGGAACACGCCCGCTTCGGCACAGGCACGCGCCTGAGCAAAGGAGAACAGCAGGGTCAGGTTACAGTTGATACCCTCTTTTTCCAGCTGCTCTGCAGCACGGATGCCCTGCCAGGTAGAGGCCAGTTTGATCAGGATGCGGTCATTGCTGATACCGGCATCATTGTAGAGTTTGATCAGGCTACGGGCTTTAGCGATGCTGCCTTCAGTGTCGTAAGAGAGACGTGCATCGACTTCAGTCGAGATACGGCCTGGGATCAGTTTCAGAATTTCCAGACCAATGTTCACGGCCAGCTTGTCAGAAACCAGCTGCAGCTGCTCTTCTTTGTTGCTGCTCTGCTCACGCGCCCAGCCGATCGCTTCATCGATCAGTTTACGGTATTCAGGGATTTGTGCGGCGTTGAGAATCAGAGAAGGGTTGGTGGTGGCGTCTTGCGGCTGATACAGCTTCATGGCTGCGATATCACCGGTGTCGGCAACTACGGTAGTGAGCTGACGCAGGGAGGTAAGTTTGTCCGTCATGTTCTTTTCTCTTAGTTAACTGTCAGTGTGAAAAAAGGCTGTTGCGATAATATCACGCGGCAACGGTGGCGCAAGGTCAGGGAATGCCGTTTACGATAGCGCGAACAAATAGGTGTGATTCGTCATTCTTTCCGGCTTTTTTGGTACACTGCGTAGCCTGATAAGCTGCCAATACCCTGTTAAACCAGGCATTAACCGAGGAAGCAACTATGTTGATGGTGATCTCTCCCGCCAAGACGCTGGATTATGAAAGCCCGCTGGCGACAACGCGTTTCACCCAGCCTGCGCTGTTAGAAAAGTCACAACAGCTGATTAAGATTGCGCGCGATTTGTCACCCGCCAGCATCGCCTCGTTAATGGGCATCAGCGACAAACTGGCGCACCTCAATGCCGATCGCTTTAACAGCTGGCACCCCGATTTCTCACCGCAGAATGCCCGTCAGGCTATCCTGGCGTTTAAAGGTGATGTCTACACCGGTCTGCAGGCTGAAACTTTCAGCGATCAGGATTTCGATTTTGCTCAGCAGCATCTGCGCATGTTGTCAGGCCTGTATGGCGTGTTACGTCCGCTCGATCTGATGCAGCCTTACCGGCTGGAGATGGGCATTCGTCTGGCGAATCAGGCGGGCAAAGATCTCTACACCTTCTGGGGCGATCTGATCACTGAAACGCTGAATGCCGCGCTGGCAGAACAGGGTGATGAGGTGCTGATCAACCTCGCCTCGGACGAATATTTCAGATCGGTGAAGCCGAAGAAGTTGCAGGCACAGCTAATTAAGCTGGTATTCCTCGATGAGAAGAACGGCAGCTATAAAGTGATTAGCTTCTATGCCAAAAAGGCGCGTGGATTGATGAGTCGCTATGTGATTCAGCAGCGCCTGACAAAGCCGGAACAGCTTAAGGCGTTTGATGTGGATGGCTATCGTTTTGATGGAGCCAGCAGCAGCGAGAGCGAACTGGTGTTTAAGCGCGCGGAGCAGTAACGCCCCCGCACGCTCTGTGCTTCTCACATCACAAACAGGCTTCCCGCAACCGGGAAGCCTTTCTCAGCCCTACTTCAGCAGGAACGCCCGCAATGAGGCGAAGTCACCCTTCATCTGATGCGACAGCAGCGGCAGATCGGCACGCTCCGCTAACTCCGGCGGCAGCGTCAGGGTCTGCTCAAGAATCGCTTCCACGCTTTCGCGGAATTTCGCCGGATGCGCGGTTCCGAGGAACACACCATACTCCCCTTCCTGCAGCTGATCGCGCAGCAGACGCCAGGCGATGGCAGCATGTGGCTCGGAAACATAGCCAATCTCTGCCAGTTCACGCATTGCGGCGCGTGTGGTCTCATCAGTGACGGCGCCACAGGCGAGATCGGTTAAGCGCCAGGTTTTACGACGGAACAGCTCTTCCACACGTGGCCAGTTATTAGGCTGGCTGACATCCATGGCGTTCGACAGCGTAGAAACCGTCTGGTTAGGCTGCCACTCGCCGTTACCGAGGAAGCGCGGCACCGTATCGTTCGCGTTGGTGGCGGCAATAAAGCGTTTAATCGGCAGGCCCAGCGATTTCGCCAGCAGACCCGCCGTCAAATCACCAAAGTTGCCGCTCGGCACAGAGACCACCAGCTGATTACGTTTTTCCTGCGGTAGCTGCGCCACCGCTTCGAAGTAGTAGCAGATCTGCGCCAGCAGGCGGCTGATGTTGATGGAGTTAGCCGAGTTCAGGCCAATCGTCTTTTTCAGCTCTTCATCATCAAATGCCTGTTTGACCAGCGACTGGCAGGCATCGAAATCGCCGTCGATAGCGATGGTTTCGATGTTCCCGCCCAGGGTACAGAAGAGTTTTTCCTGCAGCGGACTGATTTTGCCTTGCGGATAGAGGATTACCACGCGCACGTTCTTCATGCCGTAGAAAGCATGCGCCACGGCTGCGCCGGTATCACCGGAGGTCGCGGTCAGAATCGTAATCTGTTCATCTGAGCCTGAGACATACGACAGCATCTGCGCCATAAAACGGCCGCCGAAATCTTTAAACGCCAGCGTCGGGCCGTGGAACAGCTCCAGACAGGCGATATCTTCGCTGACGGCTTTCACCGGAGCCGGGAAGGCAAAAGCGGCTTTAACACGCTCATGCAGCTGCTGGGCCGGAATCTCGTCACCAATAAAAGCCGAGAGAATTTTGCTGCTGCGGCTGACAAAATCCATCTCCAGCATCGCATCGATGTCGGTCAGTTCAAACTCTGGCAGTTCCAGCGGAAAGAACAGACCCTGCTGTGATCCCAGACCCTGTTTCACCGCCTGGGCGAAGCTGACCTGCTCGTTGTGATCCTTAAGATTGTAGAGTTTCATGCGTTATCCCAATTGTCGTGCGCCAGCCGTGTCGAGACGGCAGATATGGACGAAGCCTTCATCATTTTGCAGATAGTGCTGGCTCAGCCAGTCAGCCATCCGCTGTGCCGTTTCCATCTGATTGCAAACGGCGAAAAGTGTCGGACCAGAGCCGGAGATACCGCACGCCAGCGCGCCAATATCTTTAGCGGCCTGCCGCGCCTCGGCAAAGCCTGGCAGCAGCCGGGTCCGGTAAGGTTCGGCAATCACATCCTGCATAAGTTTAGCTGCCAGCTGCGGCTGACGCGTATGGCAGGCGTGAATGAAGCCGGCCAGCAAACGGCCATGCTTGATGCAGTCCTCTTTGCGGTACTGCGCCGGTAAAATGGCGCGCGCTTCTGCGGTTGACACTTTAATGCCCGGATAGGCCATCACCCACAGCCAGTCGTCAAAGCCCGGCACCGCCTGGCTGATGATGTCATTTTCCTGCAGCATCAGTTGAATGCCACCGAGGAAACAGGGAGCGACATTATCATAATGCACGCTGCCGGAGATCCGTCCTTCCAGCTCGCCCATCAGCGTCAGTAACGTGCTGTCGCTGAGTGGCTTGCCGCAAAACTCGTTCATCGCCATTAAACCGGCCACTACCGAGCAGGCGCTGGAACCCAGACCGGAGCCGATGGGCATATTCTTCTCCAGGGTCATCGCCACCGGGATCTCTTTGCCTACCGCCTCGCAGAAAAGCTGCCAGCACTGATAAACGATATTCTCTTTGGGATCGGCGGGCAGCTTACTGACAAAACGTCCGGCGTTGGTCAGTGAAAACTGCTCTGCCGCTTCCACGGAGACGCAGTCACCCAGCAGGGAGCCATCTACCGGCGATACCGCCGCGCCCAGCACATCGAAGCCGACGCTGACGTTGCCAATCGAGGCTGGTGCGTAAATTTTTACCATGATTAAACTCCCAACTTCCATGACAGCGTACGCAGCAGGTCGGCAAAGACACCGGCCGCTGTGACATCATTTCCTGCACCGTATCCGCGCAGCACCAGCGGAATCGGTTGATAGTAGCGGCTGTAAAACGCCAGGGCGTTCTCACCGTTTTTCACTTTATAGAGCGGATCGTTGCCGTCAACGGCGTCGATCTTCACTTTGCAGACGCCACCCTCTTCGATCACGCCAACGTAGCGCAGAACCTTGCCCTCATTCTGCGCCTGTGCAACGCGGTCGGCAAAGGCGTTATCCAGTTCTGGCAGACGCTGCATAAACTGCTCAACATCCTGGATTTCGGTCAGGCTGGCGGGCAGCAGCGGCTCGATCTCAATATCGCTCAGCTCCAGCTGATGACCTGCTTCACGTGCCAGGATCAGCAGCTTACGCGCCACATCGGTGCCGGCGAGATCGTCACGCGGATCGGGCTCGGTGAAGCCCATCTCACGCGCCATGTTAGTGGCCTGCGACAGCGAAACCCCTTCATCCAGCTTGCCGAAAATAAACGACAGCGAGCCAGAGAGGATACCGGAGAAGCGCAGCAGTTCATCACCCGCGTTCATCAGATTCTGCAGGTTTTCGATGACCGGCAGTCCGGCACCGACGTTGGTATCATAGAGGAATTTACGACGCGATTTGGCGGCAGCGGCGCGCATCTGCTGATAGTAATTCCAGGAGGAGGTGTTAGCCTTTTTATTCGGCGTCACCACGTGGAAGCCTTCGCTGAGGAAATCCGCATACTGATCGGCAACTGCCTGGCTGGAAGTACAATCCACAATCACCGGGTTGAGCAGATGATACTCTTTCACCAGACGAGTCAGACGGCCCAGATTAAACGGCTCTTTCGCTTCGGCTAATGCCGACTGCCAGTTGCTTAAATCGATGCCGTGGACGTGGGTTAACAGCGCATGCGAGTTAGCGATGCCGCAGACACGCAGGTCGATATGCTTTTTCTTCAGCCACGCCTGCTGACGATGCAACTGATCCAGCAGCGCACCGCCGACTCCGCCCACGCCGACCACAAACACTTCGATGACCTGATCGGTGGCGAACAGCATCTGATGCACTACACGCACGCCGGTGATCACTTCGTCATTGTTCACCACGACCGAGATTGAACGCTCTGAGGAGCCCTGCGCAATCGCCACGATGTTGATATTGGCGCGCGCCAGCGCCGAGAAGAACTTGGCTGAGATGCCGCGCAGGGTGCGCATGCCATCGCCCACAACCGAGATCACCGCCAGGTTTTCAATGATATCCAGCGGATCCAGCAGGCCATCTTTCAGCTCCAGATAGAACTCTTCTTCCAGCACATGACGCGCCCGCGCCAGCTCGCTCTGTGGCACGCAGAAACTGATGCTGTATTCGGAAGAGGATTGGGTGATGAGCACCACTGAGATACCGGTGCGCGACATCGCCGCAAAGACTCTGGCCGCCATTCCGACCATCCCTTTCATGCCGGGACCGGAGACGTTGACCATCGCCATATTATTCAGGTTGGTGATGCCTTTTACCGGACTTTCATCCTGTTCACCTTCGGCTCCAATCAGGGTGCCGGGTGCCTGTGGATTGGCAGTATTTTTGATCAGGCAAGGGATCTGGAACTGGGCAATCGGCGCGATGGTGCGGGGATGCAGCACTTTGGCGCCGAAATAGGAAAGCTCCATCGCCTCCTGATAGGACATCGACTTCAGCAGACGCGCATCCGGCACCTGACGCGGATCGCAGGTATAGACGCCATCCACATCAGTCCAGATTTCACAGCAGTCGGCCCGCAGACAGGCGGCCAGCACGGCGGCTGAATAGTCTGAACCGTTACGGCCCAGCACCACCAGCTCGCCACGCTCGTTACCCGCCGTAAAGCCAGCCATCAGGATCATGTTCTGCGGTGGGATCTGGCTCGCTTCGATGCGACGGGTTGATTCGGCGATATCAACCGTGGATTCGAGGTAGTGACCAATCGCCAGCAGTTTCTCCACTGGATCGATCACGCTGACTTCATGGCCGCGTGCCTGCAACAGCGCTTCCATGATCGCAATCGAGAGCTTCTCACCGCGACAGATAATCGCCGCGTTAACGCTGTCCGGGCACTGTCCCAGCAGGCTGATGCCGTGCAGGACCTGCTTCAGTTGCGCAAACTCCAGGTCTACGCGGGTTTTAAGTCGATCAAAATCAAAGCCCGGCTGTGCGTCAGCCAGTCCCTGTAGCAGCTCGCTGAAGATGCGCTCGGCGTCGCTGATATTCGGCAGAGCATCCTGACCACTGATGGTTTTTTCAATCATCGCCACCAGATGGTTAGTGATCTTTGCTGGCGCAGAGAGCACGGTTGCAACCTGTCCTTGTTGCGCATTACTTTCCAGAATGTCAGCGACGCGAAGAAAACGCTCCGCATTCGCTACCGAGGTCCCGCCGAATTTCAGCACTCGCATGATATAAACTCTCCTGAATTTAAGCCGAAAAAAAAGCCCGCACTGGTTAGGTGCGGGCTTTTTTTCTGTTTTTCCTGTATGCGTCAGCCCGCACCGTTACCTGGGGTAATGGTGGTGGTAATAATTGTGGTGTTCAGGCTGATTTTACGCATTTAGATTTATTTTCTGTCTGTTTTTGTCTGTCCGTCTTGCTTCCAGAAGTAAAGCAAAGCGCACGTTAAGTCAACCCGATTTGTCCGGCGGACAGATTTCAACCACTGCGCACAGCCACCGGTGAAACCGGGAAACGGTGTTCGATCGTTTGCGATGCAGAAATTCCCTGCGATCTGTTGCTATAAAATCAGCTTTTTGCCGAGGATTTATCTGTGAGTTTTTTTTCAATATCGTGCAGCAGACGATGCAGCATCGCACTGTCGCGCTGTTCCAGCAGGCCCACGCGCTGATCGATCCAGTCTGACAGCTTCTCATCATCACTGACCTCCAGTTGCGCCAGCAGCTGATGGAAACGCTGACGCAGCGCCTGCAGCTGCTGCCCATCGGCAGCCGACGCGACGGGTGCCTCAACCTGATTCAGCTTCGATAGCTGGTAACAGTAAACCATTACCGCCTGACCGAGATTCAGTGAGGGATAGTCATTCGCCATCGGGATGCCGGTCAGCAGGTCAACCTGCTCCAGCTCCTCATTGGTCAGTCCGCTATCTTCCCGGCCAAACACCAGCGCCATACTGTTGACCCACTGGCGCTTCTCCAGTAGCTGCGTTTCAACCTGCTCCGGTGTGGCATAGTAGCGAAACTTTGCCCGGCTGCGCGCGGTGGTCGCCACCGAAAAATCGATATCTGCTAACGCGTCGGCCAGGGTTTCAAAGGTCTGAACGTTATCGAGAATCTCGCCAGCACCATGCGCCACCCGACGTGCAGCGGGATCCTGCCAGGCGTCGCTGGCAACAATGCGAAGCTGGCTGAATCCCATGGTTTTCATGGCACGCGCCGCAGCGCCGATATTTTCTGGCCGCGCGGGCGAGACGAGAATCAGGGGAAAAAGCATATTTATTCCATTGGTCCATTTACATAACGCCATATTAACATGGCTGTTAATGATTCAGGCGTCAGAAGCTAATAAGAAAATCTTGTGTTAACGATGTTAAAACCGGGTAAAACTCATGGCCCGAATCTTTTTATCACTGAAACCATGCTTATTAAAGAAAACATTATTTATTCATTTAACTTCAACGGGATAGAATGTGATTTCCAGCGGGTTTTATTTTGGCTTGCCTGCATTAAAAATGTAACGAAAATGGTGCTTTTTGTGAGCTAAACAGGCAATCTGCGAGAAGTTTTTCACAAAAGTGTTAACGTGCTACAATTGCATTTGATATAAGTCAACGAAGCGTTGTTTTTATGCTTATCGGTTGTAGTTGGTGCTGTTAGGTTGCTGTTAATACAGTTAGGATATGCGCCATAATCATTAACGCCCGGGGCATGCAATTTTCATCCTGACTGGCTGAGCTAATACTGTTGTTGACGTTGATAGATGGCTTATCAAAATATGATTTCGTACAACGGTTCTGCGCGGCCCACCGCTCTCGATGATGGAGAACGCCATACCGCTGTACGCCCTGTTTTCAATTTGTTGGCAAATTTTAGGTAGCTAAACATGCAGACCCCGCACATTCTTATCGTTGAAGACGAACTGGTCACGCGTAATACCCTCAAGAGTATTTTTGAGGCGGAAGGTTATGTGGTGTATGAGGCGACTGATGGTGCTGAAATGCATCAGGTGCTGACCGACAATGACGTTAACCTGGTCATCATGGACATCAACCTGCCCGGTAAAAACGGCCTGTTGCTGGCCCGTGAACTGCGTGAGCAGGCCAATGTCGCCCTGATGTTCCTGACCGGCCGTGACAACGAAGTCGATAAAATTCTTGGTCTGGAAATTGGCGCCGACGACTACATCACTAAACCGTTTAATCCGCGTGAGCTGACTATTCGTGCCCGTAACCTGCTGTCGCGCACCATGAATCTGGCGATGCCAGGTGAAGAGCGCCGTCAGGTAGAAAGCTACAAATTCAATGGCTGGGAGCTGGATATCAATAGCCGCTCACTGATCAATCCCAATGGCGAGCATTACAAACTGCCACGCAGTGAGTTCCGCGCCATGCTGCACTTCTGCGAAAACCCGGGCAAGATTCAGACCCGTGCTGATCTGCTGAAGAAAATGACCGGCCGCGACCTCAAGCCACACGATCGCACCGTCGATGTCACCATCCGTCGTATTCGCAAGCATTTCGAATCCACACCGGACACGCCAGAGATCATCGCCACCATTCATGGTGAAGGTTATCGCTTCTGCGGCGACCTGCACGAATAAGCAGTGCCAGATGCAGCGAATAAAAAACGCCCCTGCGGGCGTTTTTTTTGTCCTCATTATGACGGCAGCGTTAATGCCACGGCATAATCGGCACGGCGCTGAGCGCATTTTTCGGAGAGCCATCGACCACTTTATCGGAGTAAGTCAGGTACACCAGAGCGTTGCGCTTTTTGTCGAAGAAGCGTACAACCTGCAGCTTCTTGAAGATTAAAGAGGTGCGCTGGCGGAATACCACTTCCCCCTCCGCTTTGCCCTGCGCAATTTTATCACTCAGTTCGACCGGCCCCACCTGCTGACAGGAAATGGCGGCATCAGAGGTATCTTCTGCCAGACCCAGTCCGCCTTTGATACCCCCGGTTTTCGCCCGGCTGATATAACAGGTTACATTTTTAACGTCCGGGTCATCGAACGCTTCAACAACAATCTTGTGGTCAGGCCCGAATATCTTGAACACCGTATCAACAGAGCCAATCTGTTCGGCAAACAGCGGGCTGGAAAAGGTCAGCGTGGTCAGCGCAGCGATCATAAGACGACTTATTGTCATGGAGTTACCATTGCAAATGGAATAGATGAGAATGTAATGTACTGTTAATCGAATCAATGACCAAACCAAAACGGGTTTTAGCCCGTACTGATTTAGCACAACCTTCCCCGAGAAACGGCCCACGTCTTTTGAGCAATGAGTGCTAATATTCTTCGAATGCTTTTAGCTGTACCACCAGAGTATGAGGATGTTTTATGGACCAAGCCGGTATCATTCGCGATTTGCTTGTCTGGCTGGAGAGCCATCTGGATCAACCCCTTTCACTGGACAACGTTGCCCAGAAAGCCGGTTACTCTAAATGGCATTTACAGAGGATGTTCAAAGACGTGACCGGACACGCAATCGGCGCCTATATCCGTGCCCGTCGTCTGTCTAAGGCCGCCGTGGCGCTGCGCCTGACCAGCCGCCCGATTCTGGACATCGCACTTCAGTATCGTTTTGATTCACAACAAACTTTTACTCGCGCATTCAAGAAACAGTTTGCTCAGACACCAGCCTGGTATCGTCGCTCTTCCGAATGGAACTCGTTCGGTATTCGTCCCCCGATTCGTCTGGACGATGAGACGCAGCCGGAACCGGCTTACGTCACCCTGCCGGAAACAGTGCTGGTAGGACAAACCCAGAGCTACACCTGTATTCTGGAGCAGATTTCCAGCTACCGCGACGAAATGCGTATGCACTTCTGGAAGCAGTTCCTGCTGGAGACCGACACGGTGCCACCGGTGCTGTATGGCCTGCATCAGGTGCGAGCCAGCCAGGATAAAGATGACGAGCAGGAGATTCTCTACACTACTGCGGTACCTGCTGACAGCGCGGCCAATCTGCATTCCGGCCAGAACGTTATTCTGGAAGCGGGCGATTACGTGCAGTTCACCTACACCGGTCCGCGCGTCAATCTGCAGGAATTTATCCTGCTGCTCTACGGCACCTGTATGCCGACGCTGGGGCTGACCCGTCGTGAGGGACAGGATATCGAACGCTTCTATACCCATGGCGGTAAAAAGCTCGCTGAGCCACCGACTGAGATCCGCTGCGAATATCTGATTCCGATTCGCCGCCAGCAGGCCGAAGCCAGCTAATTTTAAAGCTGCCGTCATCGCGACGGCAGCTTTAACGCAATCAGCGCTGCAGCTCGTCGAGCGAAGGCGCATCCAGATGAGAAATATCCCCCGCCATCTCCACAATCCAGCCTTTTGCCAGCCAGGCACTCTCCTGATAATCGACCCGCGAAAGTGAGCAGTTGCGCAGACGCAGGCGACGTTCCGCATAGGCGGGCAGACCCAGAATCGTACTGACCAGCGATCCCAGCGCCATACCGTGGCTGACCAGCAGCGGACGACTGCCAGCAGGCAGATCGAGACAGGTATTCAGCGCGGCATGCATACGCGTCGCCATCTCCGTCATCGACTCCCCTTCAGGAATACGGCCGCCTTCGGTGCCGTTGACCAGCGCGGCGCGCCACTGCTCTTCTTCAGCCGTTAAGCCATCAAGCGGGCGCTTTTCCAGCACCCCCATATTCAGCTCACGCAACCGCGCATCAAGCGTCACTGAGCAACCGCAGGCATCCGCGATAATCTCGGCGGTGCGGCGCGTACGCCCCAGATCGCTGGCAATAATATGCGTGATGCCCAGATGCTTCACGCGCTCACCCACCTGCCAGGCTTGTTGCTCACCTTTTTCCGTCAGCGGACTGTCGGACTGACCCTGAATGCGTCGTTCCGCATTCCATACCGTTTCACCGTGACGAACAAGATAGACCTGTAACATGTTAGTTTCCGTTATACTGCGACAAAAATCGCTTTAGACACTGTCCCATCAGGCGTCCTTGTTGCAGGCATTCCGGACACAGACAGCGCGATGGGCCAGGCACTTAATCACCTGAGGGTTCAATCAATTATGTACCATGTTGTCGCAGCCACAACCAACCCAGCGAAGATTAACGCGATTGCTCAGGCTTTCAGCGACGTTTTCGGCGAGGGATCCTGCCATATTGAAGGGGTCGAGGTCGATAGCGGCGTTGCAGCACAACCGTTAACCCATCTCGAAACGCGAACGGGCGCACGTCAGCGCGTGATGAATGCCCGGCAGGTCCGGCCTGAAGCGGCGTTCTGGGTGGCCATTGAGGCGGGCATCGAAGATGACAGCGCGTTTGCCTGGATGGTGGTGGAAAATCAGAAGCAGCGCGGCGAATCGCGATCGGCCAGTTTTACCCTGCCGCCGGTGGTGCTGGCGGGTCTGCGTGAAGGCCGCGAACTCGGCGAAGAGATGGCGCGGTTAACCGGCATCGACAATATCAAACACAAGGGTGGCGCAATCGGGGCGTTCACGAACGGCCTGCTCAGCCGCTCCAGTGTCTATCATCAGGCACTGATTCTGGCGCTCTGCCCGTTCGTCCATCCGCTCTATCAGCAGTAATCAGGCGCGTCTGAGATGCGCTTCCAGCCAGCGTTTCAGCTCCGGCGGCGCCTCTTTAAGGCTATTCGATCCACGGGTAATCGTCGCGATGCCGACGCCGAGCTCATTTTTAAGCTCGCGCTGGCTCATCTCGCCGTTCATTAACTCTTCGATAATCCGCAGACGGGTGCCAAAAGCTTCCCGCTCATCGGGCGTCATCATCAGCTGCATCAGGGGCAGTGCATGGCCATCAGCAAAGGCCTGCTGCATCAGCACGACAAAGCGCTGCCAGCTATCTTCTGCCGGATGTGCATCGGTAGAGGGAGAATCAGGATGGGTCATGAAGAGGCTTCCGTACTCACTAAAGAGTACGGAAGCTTAGCACAGCTAGTAACGGCGATTCCACTCAGCATCTGACAGGATCTTGTCAGGCTTGCCCATGAAGTAACGATAGTAGGCGTCATACGCCAGCACACTCTTCACGTAGCCGCGCGTTTCAGAGAACGGAATGGTCTCGATAAATGCCACGGCGTCGAGATTGCCCGCACTGGTTTTCAGCCAGCTTCGCACCCGGCCAGGGCCGGCGTTGTAGGCCGCAGAGGCGAAGATCCGGTTCTGGTTGAACTGCTGATAGACATACTCCAGATACTGCGTGCCGATCTGGATATTGGTTTCCGGATCAAGCAGCTGGCTGGTGTTACTGTAGCCAGGAATGTTGTACATCTTCACAGTATGCGCCGCCGTAGCAGGCATAATCTGCATCAGACCACTGGCACCGACCGGTGAACGTGCTTTCGGGTTCCAGGCGCTCTCCTGACGCGAAATCGCCATCGCATAGCTTGGCGGAATCTGCTTCACCTCGGTGTTGCGCTCATAGACGCTCTGCCACGCCAGCGGGAAACGCTCTTTCAGGCTGTCCCACATTTTGGCGGTGATCGTCGCCTGTACGCTAAGATCCCACCAGTCCTGCTCATTGGCGTAGCGCGCCAGCATCTGCTGCTGCGTGTGCGTCCGGCTGCCGATCAGATTGCTCCACTCGCTGCGTGCCAGGTTATCCAGCCCCCAGTACATCAGCTCGCGAACGCGGGCCAGTTCTGGTCCCTGAATAGTGGCGCTGTCAGGCTTCGGCGCTTCATCAATCTGCAACGGGTAGTCAACGCCCAGCCGCTGTGCCGCCACCATGGGATAGAAGCCACGCTCCTTCATCAGCTTGCGCAGGATCTCTTCGGCTTCCTCTTTACGATCTTTCTCAAACAGCAGATCGGCCTGCCAGTATTGCCACTCATCTTTCTCTTTGGCTTCCAGCGGCAGACGGGCGATCCAGGTGTTCAGGCCGCGTCGGTCATGCTGAGAGAGCGCCAGTCGCACCCGGCGTTCCACCAGCGCGGTAGATTCACTGTTCATCACCACCGCATCGCGCCAGCGCGACTGCTCAGAGGTGAGATCGCTGCCCATCATGCGCCAGACCACAATCTCCTTCAGCGCCTGCTCATCTTCCGGTCCCATCTTCTGCGCCCGGACCAGAATCGGAATCAGGCTACGGGCATTTTCAATGTCCTGCCGCGCCACACGCGTAAAGGCGTAAATCGTGGCCTGGCGGGTGAAGTCGGTTGGTCCGACGGCGCTGGCAAATGAACTGACCGTTAACGGGTCCTGCTGCAGGGTCTGTATCGCGTCAGACATGGTCTGATAATCGGCAGGCAGCGTTTTCGCCAGATAGCTCACCAGGCTGTCGTTGCCGGCTTTCATTGCCAGCCGGATACGTTCCAGGATAGTAATAGGCGAAATCTGACCGGAAGCCTGCCAGACAGAGAAGAGCTTATCGCAGTCCGCGGGCAGCGCCGTGCCGCGCAGCCAGATCTGCTTCGCGCCGTCAAACGCGGCCTGCTGCTGACCGGTGGCCCATTTGGCGTAATACCAGTTACAGCGCGCCTGCACCGGCTTGGGTTCGGTCGGGCTGAAGTTCAGCACGCCCTGCCAGTCCTGTCGGTAAGCCAGCACGTTGATAAAGCGGGTGCTGAGCGATCGGGCCGGTGGCAACGTCGGATACTGGCGAATAAAATTCTGTACGGCCAGGGTAGTTTCCTGATCGAGATCCTGAGCCAGCAGACGATATTGCAGATAAGGATAGAGCGGATAGTCCTGTAGCGTAGGCAGCAGCTGATCCACGGTGGCCATCTGGTTACTGTCCCAGGCCTGTTTAATTTGTTGATAACGTTGCCGTTGTTGATCAATCGAATCGGCCCATGCGCTGCTGGCCGTTCCGGCCAGGCAGATCCCTATCATCCAGTTACGCCACTTCACCACGTAAATCTCCTCTGTTGCTGGGGCCGGCGAGTTGCCAGACAGTATTCATGCTAACCGGGCCATCGGACTCTTGCCATGTTCTTCACAAAATTTACGCACACAGACATTAAACGCACCGTCATCGCTCAGCGTGCGCGCCGTGATTGTGCAAATTATCATCAGAAAATCTTATCACCGAACCTATTAAACTGTTGAATCATCGCGTTAAAAAAGTGGCACAGCCTTTGCTCTGTTGAATTCCATCTTGTATACCAGCTGGAATTCTTCCTATGACTTCAACTATCGGCCTGACGCTTTCCGCCTGGCAACAGCGCTATCAGCAGGCTCCGCAACAGATTAGCGCACTGCTGAGCGCACACCTGGCGGCTCTCGACACCCGTGATAATGCCTGGATCTATCTGGCGACGCCGGAACAGTTAGCGGCACAGATTGAACCGCTGCTGGCGGACTACCAGCGCGACCCCGGCTCACTGCCGCTGTTTGGTGTGCCTTTCGCCGTTAAAGACAACATCGATGTGGCGGGCTGGCCGACCAGTGCCGCCTGCCCCGCCTTTACCTATACCGCCAGCGAAGATGCGGTTGCCGTCGCCCGGCTGAAAGCCGCTGGCGCAGTCGTCATCGGCAAAACCAATCTCGATCAGTTCGCGACCGGTCTGGTCGGCACCCGCTCGCCGTTTGGTGCGGTCAGTAATACCTTTGACGCGGATTACGTCAGTGGCGGCTCCAGCTCCGGCTCCGCGTCGGTGCTGGCGCGCGGGCTGGTCGCCTTTTCACTCGGCACCGATACCGCCGGTTCGGGCCGCGTACCGGCGGGTTTCAACAATATTGTCGGACTGAAGCCGACCAAAGGCTGGTTCTCTGCACGCGGCGTAGTGCCCGCCTGTCGCCTCAACGACACCATTTCGGTCTTTGCGCTGACGGCAGAAGATGCGTTTAGCGTTGCCAGCGTCATGGGTGGCTATGACGCCGGTGATGCTTATTCGCGAGTGAATCCGCGCACCGCTCCGGCCAGCCTGCCGGTTCATCCCCATTTTGCTGTCCCGGCGAACCCGGAGTTTTTTGATGATGCTGCCGCCGAAGCGGCATGGGATCAGGCACTGGAAGGATTACAGGCGGGCGGCGCGACGCTGCACCCTATCGACTTCACCCCATTCCGGAAACTGGCTGAACAGCTCTATTACGGCGCCTGGGTCGCTGAACGCACCGCAGCGGTAGGTGGAATGCTCGATCGCCCGGCGGAAATGGACCCGGTGGTACATGAGATCGTCGCCAGTGGCCTGAAATACAGCGCGGTCGATGCCTATAAAGCCGAGTATCTGCGGGCCGAACTGACGCGCCAGATTCAGGATACGCTGGCAAAGTTTGATGCGCTGGTGGTGCCAACCTCGCCTACTATCCACACCCTTGAGGAGATGAAGCAGGAGCCGATTCACTTCAATTCGCAGTTCGGCACCTATACCAACTTCACGAATCTCGCCGACCTCTCTGCCCTGGCGCTGCCCGCGCCGTTCCGCAACGACGATCTCCCGGCAGGCATCACGCTGATTGCACCAGCCTGGCACGATCGCGCGCTGGCTGAGTTTGGCATTCGCTGGCAGCAGCAGCTCGCTCTGCCGCTGGGCGCGACCGGCCTGCCGTGCCCGACCCGGCGCGCCACGCTGCCCGTCTCACCCGGCCATGTCCGGCTGGCGGTAGTCGGCGCGCACCTCACCGGCATGCCGCTTAATTTCCAGCTCACCGAACGCAATGCCGTCTGGGTCGAAGAGACGAAGACCGCGCCACACTATCGCCTGTTCGCCCTGCTGGAGGGCGCGATCAAAAAGCCCGGCCTGATGCGTGACGATCAGGGTGCGGCGATCACCGTGGAGCTGTGGGATATCCCGGTCGCGCGCTTTGGCGAGTTTGTGGCGGAGATCCCCGCCCCGCTGGGTATCGGCAGCCTGACACTGGCCGATGGCCGCATTGTTAAAGGCTTTATCTGCGAAGGCTCAGCGCTGAAGAGCGCGCTGGAAATCACTGAGACGGGCGGCTGGCGCAACTGGCTGGCATCACAGGGGAGTCACTGATCATGTTCACTACCGTACTGATTGCCAACCGCGGCGAAATTGCCTGTCGCGCCATCCGCACCCTGAAGCGCCTCGGCGTGAAAAGCGTCGCGGTCTATTCCGACGCTGACCGCAACGCGCAGCACGTAAAGCAGGCGGATATCGCTATCGCGCTGGGCGGCGAGAAAGCCAGCGACAGCTATCTGCGCATCGACAAAATTCTGGCGGCGGCTCAGCAGAGCGGCGCGCAGGCGATCTGGCCCGGCTATGGTTTTCTTTCCGAAAGTCAGCCGTTTGCCGAAGCCTGCGACGCGGCGGGTATCGCTTTTATCGGCCCCACCGCGCAGCAGATTGGTGAGTTCGGCCTGAAGCACCGCGCCCGTGAGCTGGCAGCCAGTGCGGGTGTCCCGATGACGCCAGGCACACCGCTGCTTGCTTCGCTGGAAGAGGCGCTGCAGGCAGCCGATAAGATTGGCTATCCGGTGATGCTGAAAAGCACGGCGGGTGGTGGTGGCATTGGCCTGACGCGCTGCGCCGACGCCGGGGCGCTCGCCAGCGCCTGGGAGAGCGTGCGCCGTCTTGGCGAGCAGTTCTTCAGTGATGCAGGCGTGTTTCTGGAGCGCTGTATCGATCGCGCCCGCCACGTTGAGGTGCAGATTTTTGGTGACGGCAAAGGCAAAGTGGTGGCGCTGGGCGAGCGTGACTGCTCACTGCAGCGCCGCAATCAGAAGGTGGTGGAAGAGACGCCTGCGCCCGGCCTCTCGCAGGCCACGCGTGACGCCCTGCTCGCCTCGGCAGTGCGGCTCGGCGAGCGGGTGAACTACCGCAGCGCAGGCACCGTGGAGTATATCTACGACGTCAGCCAGCAGGCCTTTTACTTTCTCGAAGTGAACACCCGCCTGCAGGTGGAGCATCCGGTCACCGAATGCGTCACCGGACTCGATCTGGTGGAGTGCATGTTGCAGGTGGCGGCGGGCGATGCCGTGGACTGGTCACGTCTGCAGCAGGCTCCGCAGGGCGCGGCCATTGAAGTGCGGCTCTACGCGGAAGATCCGCTGAAGAACTTTCAGCCCAGCCCCGGCCTGTTAACCGGTGTCACCTTCCCGGACGGCGTGCGGGTCGACAGCGGCATCGAAACCGGCAGCGAGGTCTCCAGCTTCTACGACCCGATGATCGCCAAGCTGATTGTGCATGCCGACACCCGTGATGCGGCGCTGGAAAAACTTCACCATGCGCTGGATGCGACTCAGTTGCATGGCATCGCCACCAACCTCGACTATCTGCGCCAGATCACCAGCAGCGACGCCTTTCGCAGCGGCAACGTCTGGACGCGCTATCTCGACAGCGTTGTCCCTGCCGCCTCCGTGGTGGAAGTGCTGCAACCCGGTACCTTCAGTTCGGTTCAGGACTATCCTGGCCGCCTCGGCTACTGGGATATCGGCGTGCCGCCTTCCGGCCCGATGGATGACTTCGCGTTCCGGCTGGCGAACCGCATCGTCGGTAACCATGAGTCGGCCGCAGGCCTGGAGTTTACCCTGCAGGGACCGACGCTGCGTTTCCACTGTGATGCTATTGTGGCCCTGACCGGCGCGGACTGCGACGCCACGCTTGATGGCGAACCGGTCAGCGACTGGCAGCCGCTGACGGTGAAAGCGGGACAGACTCTGGCACTGGGACGCGCCCGCCACGGCTGCCGCAGCTATCTGGCGGTGCGCAACGGCTTCGACGTGCCGGAATATCTGGGCAGCCGCAGCACCTTTTCGCTGGGACAGTTTGGCGGTCACGCCGGTCGTACTCTGCGGGTTGCCGATATGCTGGCGATCTCCCGGCCTGAACGGGCAGCCTGCACCACGCCAGCCCCGGTCAGCGACCCGCAGCCGCTCGATGCGGCGCTGATCCCGCACTACGGCACCGAATGGCGCATCGGCGTGCTCTATGGCCCGCACGGCGCACCAGATTTCTTCACCCAGGCCGCCATCGACGAGTTCTTCGCCAGCGACTGGCAGGTGCACTACAACTCCAACCGTCTCGGCGTGCGGCTGGTCGGCCCAAAACCGACCTGGACCCGCGCCAACGGCGGCGAAGCGGGCCTGCATCCCTCTAACGTTCACGACTGTGAATATGCTATCGGCGCGGTCAATTTCACCGGCGACTTCCCGGTGATTCTGACGCACGACGGCCCGAGCCTCGGCGGTTTTGTCTGTCCGGTGACCATCGCCAAAGCCGAGCTGTGGAAAGTGGGCCAGGTCAAACCTGGCGACACCATCCGCTTCCACCCGATTACAGCAGACGATGCGCTGGCGCGGGAAAAAGCGCAGATGCACCTGATTGAAACCCTGCGGCCGGAACATCCACCGACCTTTGCCGTGCCGTCGCTGGCCGAAACCGCCCACGGCTCCGCCACGATTCTGGCCGCCATTGAGGCCACCGGCAGCACGCCGAAAGTGGTCTATCGCCAGGCGGGCGACAAATATGTGCTGATTGAGTATGGCGATAACGTGCTGGATCTGGCGCTGCGTCTGCGCGTGCACCTGCTGATGAATGCGCTGACGGCGCAGGCGGAGCCAGGCGTGGAGGAGCTGTCGCCGGGCGTGCGCTCACTGCAGGTGCGCTACGACAGCCGCATCATTCATCAGTCCGCGCTGATGTCACTACTGCTGGCGCTGGAGGCGACGCTGGGCGATGTCAGCACGCTGAAAGTCCCGTCACGCGTGGTATGGATGCCGATGGCGTTTGAAGACAGCGCCACGCTGGGTGCGGTCAGCCGCTATCAGGAGACGGTGCGTGCCAGTGCGCCCTGGCTGCCAAACAATGTGGACTTTATCCAGCGCATCAACGGCTTAAGCAGCCGCGATGAGGTGCGCGACACCCTGTTCGACGCCAGCTATCTGGTGCTGGGGCTGGGCGATGTCTACCTCGGCGCGCCCTGCGCCGTCCCGATCGATCCGCGCCATCGCCTGCTGAGTTCCAAATACAGTCCGGCACGCACCTTTACCGCCGAAGGCACCGTCGGTATCGGCGGCATGTACATGTGCATCTACGGCATGGATTCACCCGGCGGTTATCAGCTGGTGGGCCGCACGCTGCCCATCTGGAATACCTTCCTGAAAAATCCGCAGTTCGCGGCCGATGCGCCGTGGCTGCTGCGCTTCTTCGATCAGGTGCGCTTCTATCCGGTGAGTGAAACCGAGCTGAACCAGCTGCGCGAAGATTTCCGTGAAGGTCGCGCCAGCCTGCGTATTGAAGAGACGCAGTTTGATTTTGCCGCCCACCAGCAGTTCCTCGCCGACCACGCCGTTGAGATTGCCGCGTTCCGCCAGCGCCAGGCCACCGCCTTTGAAAAGGAAGTGCAGCTCTGGGCGCAGGAAGAACAGAACGCGCCAGCGGCGGAAGAGGCGCAGGCCAGCGTCAGCGCGGAGGAGGAAGCCGGGCTGGCGGTGCAGGCGGATCTCAATGGCAACATCTGGAAAGTGCTGGTACAGCCGGGCGATGAGGTCAGCGCCGGACAGACGCTGATAATCGTCGAGGCGATGAAGATGGAGCTGGCGATTGTCGCGCCGCAGGCTGGTCGGGTAACGCGGATCGCCTGTCAGGCGGGCCGCCCGGTCAGCCCTGGCGATAACCTGCTGTGGCTGGAATAAGGAGCGCTGATGACAACCCAACCTCAATCCCCTAAAGCGCGCCCGGAAGCACTGGCCGAACGGGTCTATCAGGCGCTGAAGGCCGATATTTTCGCCTTTCGCCTGATGCCGGGCGACCGGTTCAGCGAAAGCGAAATCGCCGGACGGATGGCGGTCAGCCGCACGCCGGTGCGCCAGGCGCTGTTCCGGCTGGAGCGCGAAGGCTTTGTCGAAGTGTGGTTCCGCAGCGGCTGGCAGATTAAAAACTTCGATTTCGCCTGGTTCGAATCGCTCTATGACCTGCGCACCGTGCTGGAGTGCGAGGCGGTAAAACGCCTCTGCGCCCTGCCCGCGCCACAGTGTGCCGCGCTGTTACACGAACTGAATCAATTCTGGTGTGAGGCGGAGGCGCTCACCGAAGGTCTGGTGGTATCGCAACATGACGAAGCGTTTCACATGGCGCTGGTTGCGGCCGCAGGCAACCCGGAGATGGCGCGCATTCACGCCGAACTCACCGAGAAGATCCGCATTATCCGTCGGCTCGACTTCACCCGCGACGACCGCATCTGTGCGACCTATCAGGAACATGCCGAAATTTTACAGGCGATTTTCAAGCAGCAGACAGGCGAGGCGCAACGCATCCTGACCGATCACATCGCCGTCAGTAAGGCGGAGGTCAGGAAAATCACCCTGCACCGCCTCCAGCAGGCCCGGCTCCAGCTCACCGAATAACATAACAACCACTCAGGGGTTTAAATGATGAAAAGACGTTCGTTGATCAAAGCTTTCGCCCTCTCCGCTACCGTTGTCAGTATGGGTTTTGCCTGGAGTGCGCAGGCGGCTGACACCATCAAAGTGGGGATCATGCATTCGCTCTCGGGCACCATGGCGATTTCTGAAACGCCGCTGAAAGATGTGGCGCTGATGACCATTGATGAGATCAACGCCAAAGGCGGCGTGCTGGGGAAAAAGCTGGAGCCGGTGGTGGTCGATCCCGCCTCTAACTGGCCGCTGTTTGCCGAGAAAGCGCGGCAGCTGCTGACGCAGGATAAAGCGGCGGTGGTATTTGGCTGCTGGACCTCGGTGTCGCGCAAATCGGTGCTGCCGGTGTTTGAAGAGCTGAACGGCCTGCTGTTCTATCCGGTGCAGTATGAAGGTGAAGAGATGTCACCCAACGTCTTCTATACCGGCGCTGCGCCTAACCAGCAGGCGATTCCGGCCGTAGAGTACCTGATGAGCGAAGATGGTGGCAGCGCAAAACGCTTCTTCCTGCTGGGCACCGACTACGTCTATCCGCGCACCACCAACAAGATCCTGCGCGCCTTCCTGCACAGCAAAGGCGTGGCCGACAAAGATATCGAAGAGGTCTACACGCCGTTTGGTTATAGCGACTACCAGACCATTGTCTCCAACATCAAAAAGTTTGCGGCAGGCGGTAAAACCGCGGTGGTTTCGACCATTAACGGCGACTCCAACGTACCGTTCTACAAAGAGCTGGCGAACCAGGGCATCAAAGCCACGGATATTCCGGTGGTCGCCTTCTCCGTGGGCGAAGAGGAGCTGCGCGGTATCGACACCAAACCGCTGGTGGGCCAGTTAGCGGCCTGGAACTATTTCGAGTCGATCGATAATCCGACCAACGCGAAATTCGTCGCCGATTACCGCGCTTACGCCAAAGCTCACAACCTGCCGAACGCCGCCACCGTCGTGACCAACGACCCTATGGAAGCGACTTATGTCGGCATTCATATGTGGGCGCAGGCAGTGGAAAAAGCGGGCACGACGGATGTGGACAAGGTGCGCGCGGCGATGGCCGGTCAGACCTTTAAAGCGCCGGATGGCTTTACCCTGACCATGGACCAGACCAACCATCATCTGCATAAGCCGGTCATGATTGGCGAAGTGGAAGAGAACGGCCAGTTCAGCGTGGTGTGGCAGACCGATCAGCCAGTGCGTGCGCAGCCGTGGAGCCCGTACATTGCCGGTAACGACAAGAAGCCCGATCACCCGGTGAAGACCGCGCAGTAATCGCGCGTTGCTGATGAGACAGCGTCACCCGCTGTGAAGCGGCAGCACGCCAGGTCATCCGACTGCCGTGCTGACCTCCCCAAACGAGGCTCTTTTTATGAATCTATGCCGCTGCTTTTTCAGCCTGCTCCTGCTGCTGCCGCTGTTTGCCAGTGCCGGACCGGCGGCAGACTTTGCCGCCGCCAGCCGCAGCCAGCAGGCCACGCTGCTGCAACAGTGGGCCGCCGCGCCGGACAGTCATCGCCTGCCGCTGCTGGAAGCACTGAATGCCGAAACCGTAGTCATCGACCAGAACAAACAGCCGTTCAGCCAGCAGGGTTCGACGCTGCAGCCGCTGGATGCGGTGGCACAGCCCACGGGCAACCTGAAAAAGCTGTTTATGAACAATCGTCTGCGCGTGCTGGTTAACAACGCGCTGGCCGCTCACCAGTTGGTGAGCAGTGATTCTGCCCTGCGTCTGCGCGCGGCGCAGCTACTGCAAAATGAAGGTGCCGCCGACCAGTTGCCGCTGCTGGAACAGCGTCTGGCCGCCGAACAGGACAGCCGCGTTCACGCCGCATTAGCGCTGGCGCTGGCGAATCTGCAACTGGCGGATGGCGAGCCAATGGTGCGTCTGCGGGCGGTGAAACTGCTGGGCGAATCCAGCGATCCCAATACCCAGGCCAGTCTGCAACGCCTGACCCAGCCGGCGAATGAGCCGGACGCCACGGTGCGTGCAGCCGCGGCGGAGAGCCTGCAGCAGATTCAGAAGCGACTGATGTGGGGCGATCTGCTGGGACAGGCATTCAGCGGCCTGTCGCTGGGCTCCATCCTGCTGCTGGCCGCGCTGGGCCTGGCGATCACCTATGGCTTGCTTGGGGTGATCAACATGGCGCACGGGGAAATGCTGATGCTCGGCGCGTACGCCACATGGTGGGTCCAGAGCCTGTTTCAGCAATTTGCACCGGACTATTTAGCCTGGTATCCACTGCTGGCGCTGCCGGTCGCCTTTATGGTCACCGCCGCCATCGGCATGGCGCTGGAGCGCACCATCATCCGCCATCTCTATGGCCGTCCGCTGGAGACGCTGCTCGCCACCTGGGGGATCAGCCTGATGCTGATCCAACTGGTGCGGGTGCTGTTCGGGGCGCAAAACCTGGAGGTGGCGAATCCGTCGTGGCTCTCCGGCGGCTTACAGCTGCTGCCCAATCTGGTGCTGCCGTGGAACCGCATCGCGGTGATCCTGTTTGTGGTGTTTGTGCTGGCGCTCACCTGGCTGCTGTTGAACCGGACCCGCCTTGGCATGAATGTGCGCGCCGTGACCCAGAACCGCGCCATGGCGGAGTGCTGTGGCGTGCCGACCGGGCGCGTCGATATGCTGGCGTTTGGCCTCGGCTCGGGCATTGCCGGACTGGGCGGCGTGGCGCTGTCGCAACTGGGTAACGTCGGACCCGAGCTGGGCCAGGGCTACATCATTGACTCGTTCCTGGTGGTGGTGCTGGGTGGCGTCGGCCAGCTGGCGGGCACCGTGGTTGCCGCGTTCAGCCTGGGCATTCTGAACAAAGTGCTGGAGCCGCAGATTGGCGCGGTGCTGGGTAAGATCCTGATTCTGGTGATTATCGTGCTGTTTATTCAGAAACGTCCGCAGGGCCTGTTTGCGGTTAAAGGAAGGGTGACTGACTGATGACGCAACCTATCACGCTTCGCGTGGCGCGCACCGCGCCGCGCCTGACGATCAGCATTGGCCTGGCGATTACCCTGGCACTACTGGTGATGCCGTTTCTGGCGCTGCTCCCCGCCTCGCATCCGCTGGCGATCTCCACTTATACCCTGACGCTGGTCGGCAAAATCCTCTGCTATGCGGTGGTCGCGGTAGCGCTCGATCTGGTGTGGGGCTACGCCGGACTGCTGTCGCTGGGTCACGGCCTGTTCTTTGCATTGGGCGGTTACACCATGGGCATGTACCTGATGCGCCAGGCCGCCGGTGAGGGCTTGCCCGCCTTTATGTCCTTTCTCTCCTGGCGTGAGCTGCCCTGGTTCTGGACCGGCACGGAATACTTCGCCTGGGCGCTCTGTCTGAGCATGCTGGTGCCGGGCCTGCTGGCGCTGGTGTTTGGCTTCTTCGCCTTTCGCTCGAAGATCAAAGGCGTCTACTTCTCCATCATGACTCAGGCGCTGACCTACGCCGGTATGCTGCTCTTCTTCCGTAACGAAACCGGTTTTGGCGGCAACAACGGCTTCACCGGCTTTACCACCCTGCTCGGCTTTTCGGTGACGGCGACCGGAACCCGCATCGGGCTGTTTATCGCCACGGTACTGCTGCTGTTGCTGAGCCTGGTGATTGGCTTCGCCCTGGCGCGCAGCAAGTTTGGCCGGGTGCTGACGGCAGTGCGGGACGCCGAAAACCGCCTGATGTTCTGTGGTTACGACCCGCGTGGCTTCAAGCTGTTTGTCTGGACGCTCTCCGCCGTGTTGTGCGGCCTGGCCGGGGCGCTCTACGTGCCGCAGGTGGGCATTATCAACCCGGGCGAGATGTCACCGGCTAACTCGATTGAAGCGGCGATCTGGGTGGCGCTGGGCGGACGCGGCACGCTGATTGGCCCGCTGCTGGGCGCAGCGATTGTTAACGGCGCACGCAGCTTCTTCACCGTCGCCTTCCCCGAATACTGGCTCTTCTTCCTGGGACTGATGTTTATCCTGGTCACGCTGTTTCTGCCGCACGGCGTGATTGGCCTGCTGCGCCGGAGGAAAAAATGAGTGATGCCCTGTTTACCCAACCCCAGCTGGCGGATCGCCACCGGGCGCAGCGCGATCCGGTGCTGCAACTGGAGAAGATCAGCGTGTCGTTTGACGGCTTCCGGGCGCTGACCGATCTGTCGCTGCAGATCGGCGTCGGTGAACTGCGCTGCGTGATCGGTCCCAACGGCGCGGGCAAAACTACGCTGATGGATGTGATTACCGGCAAAACCCGGCCCGACGCCGGCCGGGTGATCTACGACCAGAACAGCGATCTGACCCGTCTTTCACCCGTCGAGATCGCCCGCGCCGGCATTGGCCGTAAGTTCCAGAAGCCCACGGTGTTTGAGGCGTTAACCGTGTTCGAGAATCTGGAGATCGCGCTCAAAGCCGATAAATCGGTCTGGGCCAGCCTGCGCGCCCGCCTCAGCAGCGAACAGCGCGATCGGATTGATGAGGTGCTGAAACTACTGCGGCTGGGCGGCGAACGCCAGCGGCGCGCGGGTCTGCTATCGCACGGCCAGAAGCAGTTTCTGGAGATCGGCATGCTGCTGGTGCAGGAGCCGCATCTGCTGCTGCTGGATGAACCGGCCGCAGGCATGACCGACGCAGAGACGGCCTACACGGCCGAGCTGTTTCGCAGCCTGGCGGGCAAACATTCACTGATGGTGGTGGAGCATGATATGGGCTTTGTGGAGACCATCGCCGACCATGTCACCGTGCTGCATCAGGGACAGGTCCTGGCCGAGGGTTCGCTGCGCGAGGTTCAGGCTAATGAACAGGTTATCGACGTTTATCTGGGGCGCTGAAATGTTACAGGTTACTGAACTGAATCAATATTATGGCGGCAGTCACATTCTGCGCGGCCTGTCATTTGAGGTTAAGATTGGCGAAATTACCTGTCTGCTGGGGCGCAATGGCGTGGGGAAAACCACGCTGCTGAAGTGCCTGATGGGGCTGATTCCGGCGAAGTCAGGCGAGATTCAGTGGCAGCAGCAGCGAATGAATGGTCGAAAGCCGCACCAGCGGGTGCAGGCGGGCATCGCCTATGTGCCGCAGGGGCGGGAAATCTTTCCGCGTCTGACGGTGGAAGAGAACCTGCTGATGGGCCTGTCACGCTTTCCGGCTGCGCAGGCGCGTGAAGTGCCGGAGGAGATCTATCAGCTCTTTCCGGTGCTGCTGGCGATGAAGTCACGCCGGGGCGGCGATCTCTCTGGGGGTCAGCAGCAGCAGCTGGCGATCGGCCGTGCGCTGGCCTGTCGGCCCCAGCTGTTGATCCTTGATGAGCCGACCGAAGGGATCCAGCCCTCGGTGATCAAAGAGATCGGCGCGGTGATCCGCCAGCTGGCGCAGCGCGGCGATATGGCGATCCTGCTGGTGGAGCAGTTTTATGACTTCGCAGCGGAGTTGGCGGACAGCTATCTGGTGATGTCGCGCGGTGAGATCGTGCAGCGTGGCCGCGGCGACACCATGGAAGCAGAGGGTGTGCGCGGCCTGGTGGCGATTTAAACCCGGCTCAGAGCAGGCCGGTCTCGACAGAGAAGTGGCGCTGTTCGCCGCTCGCCAGGGTGATCAGGGTACCGGCCTGCTGCGCGGCAAGAAAGCCCTCTGGCCGACAGGTGGCGGGCAGAATGTAGGCCGCCACCTGCTGATCGTGGTTATGCAGTAGCCAGCGGGTCGCGTGCGGGAACTGCGCGGTAGAGAAGCGCGTCATCAGCGCATAGCCCTGCGGCGAATGCAGCTCAAACTGCACGTCATCGCCATAGTGCGGCAGATCGTCCGCGAAGAAGACGATCTCCGGATCGCAGAGCTGTGGCTGATCGAGCTGCTGTAACGCCTGCGGATCGCGCGCCAGCTGATCCGTGTAATCCCGCCAGGCGGGCGTTGGTCTCAGGTGCGCCGGGATCGAGCGTCGCAGCTGAAATGCTCCTTCAGGAATCGACTGCCGGAAGCGTCCCTGATCGATCCACGCGCTGTTGAGGTGACACATATACTGCAACGGCATCGGTGCACCGGCGAGATTCGTCACCGTCATCTCTATCGTCAGACGGGGCCGATCGGCCTGAATGCGGACGGCAGGTGCCGCAAGGTAGTGATGGCCGAAGCCTTTAACATATTCACACTCTCCTTCCAGCGACAGCGTCTGATCGTCCAGCACCAGCCAGGCGCTATCCATGCGGGCGCAGGCCATTTCACCGTGCAGCGGATGATCGTCCTCTGGCGCGGGACAGCCGTTAGCCACCAGCCCCGAATGAAACGCAAAACAGCCATAGGTGTCGATGATCGAATTTGCGGGCAGCGGCTGTTTAAAGCTGTGGCCCATGGTCAGGTTGTGATCGTCGAACTGCACGTCCCAGATCATCTGTCCGAGAAATGGCAGCACGGTCACGCTGCCGCGCCGGTTGTGAATGCACACCGCCTCAATGCCCGCCGGATAGCGAAACAGCTCAACCCGGAAGTCATCGCTCTCTAATAGCACCCATGGCGTGGCGTGAAACTGGTCACGCGCTAAGGGTAAACGGGTTTTCATGGTAACTCCTCCACCAGACGACCAGCGGCAACCGGCTGTTTTTTATGGCGCAGTTCGCCATAGAAGTAGAATCCGACCCAGGCGAAACAGAGCAGCGAAACGCCAAACGCCAGCTGCATTGAGCCCAGAGTGTCAGACACCAGCCCCTGCAGCGCCGGGATAAAGGCCGCGCCGACAATTGCCATCACGATAAACGCGCCTGCCACTTCGGTGTATTTATTATCGACCGTCGCCAGCGTCCCGGCGTAGATCGTTGCCCAGCAGGGGCCAAACAGCACGCTGACAAAAACAGCGGCGTATACGGCGGTAAAGTTCGGCACCAGCATCACATAGGCCAGCGTCAGCACGCCCAGCACCGAATAGGCAATCAGCACTTTCTCGGCACGGAAGCGGGTCATCAGGAAGTTCGCCACGAACTTGCCGATAAAGAAGCAGACAAAGCTGTAGATCATAAAGTTAGAGGCGTGACGTTCATTGGCCGCCCCGAGTGTCAGCGCCAGACGAATGGTAAATGACCAGACCGCCACCTGCATGCCGACATAGAGGAACTGGGTCACAATGCCGCGCTTAAAGTGACGATTAGCGGCCAGATAGCGGAAAGTCTCGCCCAGCGATGGCCGGGATTTCTCATTACTCTCAGGTTTGCAGCGCGGATAGCGGGTGAACATAAACAGCAGCATCACAACCACCAGCACCATCACCAGATATTTGTAAGGCTCCAGCGTGTGCTCCAGCATTGTCAGGCGGAAGGCATGTGCCTGCTCTGCTGTCATCGTCGCCATCTGACTCTCCAGGCTGTCGCCGTCCTGGAACACCAGATATTTACCCAGCACGATCCCCATCAGCGCACCAATCGGGTAGAAGGTCTGGCTGACGTTGAGGCGCAGCGTCGCATGGTCGCGATGACCAATCATCGAGCTGTAGGTATTGGCTGCGGTTTCCAGGAAACTCAGGCCGATGGCGATGGCAAAGATCGCTGCCAGGAACATGGTGTAGGTCGCCATGTGCGAGGCGGGATAAAAGGCGATGCAGCCCGCAATATAGAGCGCCAGGCCGATCATAATCGCCATCTTGTAACTGGTTTTGCGGATCACCAGCGAAGCGGGGATCGCAATCAGAAAATAGCCGCCATAAAAGGCGCTCTGCACCAGCGCACTGGCAAAGTCGCTCAGAGCGAACACGCTTTTAAACTGGGTGATCAGGATATCGTTGAGACTCGCCGCACAGCCCCAGAGCGGAAAGAGGCACGACAGCAGAATGAACTGGAACAGCGGCGTTTTATTCAGATAGCCATCAGATTGCTGAACAATTTTCTGTTGCATAGCAGAACCTCAGTTACGGTTGAGAAAACGCTGGAAAGCCTCGGCGTCGGGATATGCACACTGCGTGCCGCGCCCGGTGACGCTGCAGGCGGCATAAGCAGAAGCCTGAGTCATGGCGGCGGCGACATCGCCGGTTTTCACCAGCAGATACGCAAAGCAGCCGATAAAGGCATCACCCGCGCCGCTGGTATCGATCGCCTGAACCGGTGTTGCTGCCACGCGATGCACCTGGTCACCACTCATCCAGACCGATCCCCGGCTGCCCAGGGTGATGATCAGATTTTTAAGGCCGCGCTTCAGCAGCGACTGTCCGGCGAGAATCACCTCTTCATCGGTGCTGACCGGCAGGCCAGTGAGGATCTCCAGCTCTGTTTCGTTGGGCATAAAGAAGTCGCATTTGCAGGCGTAGTGAATATCGAGCGTGGCAACGGCCGGCGCCGGATTGAGGATCACTTTGATCTGATGCTGGCGGGCAAAATCAATAGCGTAATAGACCGTCTCCAGCGGGATCTCCAGCTGCAGGATGATCAGTTCACAGGCTTTCAGCGCCTCTGCCGCGTCGTCGATATCGGCGGGTTTCAGCTGCTGGTTGGCACCTTTGATAATCAGAATGCGGTTCTGCGACTGGTCATCGACAAAAATCGGTGCCACGCCGCTGGAGGTGCCCGATGCGGTGGTGACATAGCGCGTGTCCACGCCCTGCTGCTGCAGATTAGCCACGGTGTTAGGAGCAAAGAGATCGTCGCCGACCTTACTGACCATCATCACGCTGCCACCCATCTTCGCGGCCGCAACCGCCTGGTTAGCGCCTTTACCGCCGCAGCCAATGGCAAAGTCGGGCGCTTCAAGGGTTTCGCCCGCTTTCGGCAGGCTGTTGGTATAGGTAATCAGATCGACCATGTTTGAGCCGATGACCGCAATTGTCATGACGAACCTCCCCGATGTTTTTCGCACTTAAAATGTTATTAAAGTAACAATAACCTTTCCTAAAGGTTAAATATGTGACAAAAACCACATCCTGAAGCGGTGAGAATTCGCGGTAAGCGGTATGAGAGGCGATTTGAAGTGTTACTATTATAACAAGATAACATCATGGGCCGTGGCGGCTGAGAGACGTGATCGCCTGTGGGGATGGGCGGGATCACCGCACGGCGGAGGTTTGCGGCCCTTACAGATTGCGGGTAAGATTGACTGCCAGCCTGGCGGATGAGACGCAACTCATTCAAATCTGTGAGGTTTGTCGCGTATTGACGTCGATTCCGGCGTTCTTGCTCCGCACTGCAGGATAGGTAACAGAGAGATGACCATGGAAACCCGGCGCGACGAACGCATTCACAAGCTGACGCAGGCGCTGAAACGCACCGACAAACTGCATCTGAAAGATGCGGCCCAGCTGCTGGGTGTCTCAGAGATGACGGTTCGCCGCGATTTAACCGAGCCAGGTTCCAGTGTGGTGCTGCTGGGCGGCTACATCGTCAGCGACCCGAAAAGTCATGCCGGTCACTATTTTGTCAGCGATCAGCATGGGCAGAATGCCGCCAGAAAGCAGCGGCTGGCACAGGCGGCGGCGAGCCTGATCAACGAGAACGATACGGTCTTTTTTGACTGCGGCACCACCCTGCCCTACGTCGTTGATGCTATTCCCGACACCCTGTCATTTACCGCCATCTGCTGCGCCATGAACACCTTTCTTACCCTGAAAGAGAAACCGGCCTGCAACGTCATCCTCAGCGGCGGTGAGTTTCATGCCGACAATGCGCTGTTTACGCCGATTGGCGTGCACACCATCCTGGACGATCTCTGTCCGACGCTGGCCTTTATCTCTGCCGCAGGCATCGACAAAGATCAGGGTGCCACCTGCTACAACACCAATGAACTGATGATGAAACATCACGCTATGCTGCGTGCCCGTTCGTGTGTGCTGGTGGCAGACAGCAGTAAATATGGCAAGGTGCTGCCTGCCCGCATCGCCGAGCTGCAGCGCTTTGATCTGCTGGTGAGTGACAGCGCGCCCGATCAGGCGTTGCAGAACTGGCTGGCACAGCAGGCGATACCGCTGCGCCTGCCCTGAGGCCTGCCTCTGCCTTATTGTCAGCGATTGAGCGCGGAAATCAGACAGTTATCCCACACGTTGTCCGGCATCACCGCCGTCAGGGCATTATTCGCCGCCCCCCGGCTGGGATTAAACGGTGAAAAAGGCTAAACTTCGACATCATTCCAACGACCAACAGACCCAGAGGCTCAAACCAACGTGGCTCAATTCGTCTATAGCATGCATCGCGTCGGCAAAGTGGTTCCGCCGAAGCGACATATCCTGAAAAACATCTCCCTCAGCTTCTTCCCTGGCGCAAAAATCGGCGTACTCGGTCTGAATGGCGCGGGTAAATCTACCCTGCTGCGCATCATGGCCGGCATCGATAAAGACATCGAAGGGGAAGCGCGTCCGCAGCCAGGCATCAAGATTGGCTACCTGCCGCAGGAGCCGCAGCTTAACCTTGAACACACCGTGCGCGAGTCGGTTGAAGAAGCGCTGTCAGAAGTGGTTGGCGCACTGAAACGCCTCGACGAAGTTTATGCGCTGTATGCCGAAGAGGACGCTGACTTCGACAAACTGGCCGCTGAGCAGGGCCGTCTGGAAGAAATCATCCAGGCGCATGATGGTCACAACCTGAATACTCAGCTGGAACGTGCTGCCGATGCGCTGCGCCTGCCAGACTGGGACGCAAAAATCGCCACCCTTTCCGGTGGTGAACGTCGCCGCGTTGCCCTGTGCCGTCTGCTGCTGGAAAAACCAGACATGCTGCTGCTGGACGAACCGACGAACCACCTTGACGCCGAATCTGTCGCCTGGCTGGAGCGCTTCCTGCATGACTTCGAAGGCACCGTCGTCGCGATTACGCACGACCGTTACTTCCTGGATAACGTGGCAGGCTGGATTCTGGAACTTGACCGCGGTGAAGGTATTCCGTGGGAAGGCAACTACTCCTCCTGGCTGGAGCAGAAAGATGCGCGTCTGGCGCAGGAAGCCTCTTCTGAAGCCGCTCGTCGTAAGTCAATTGAGAAAGAGCTGGAGTGGGTTCGCAAAGGGCCAAAAGGTCAGCAGTCTAAAGGCAAAGCCCGTCTGGCGCGCTTTGAAGAGCTGAACAACACGGACTACCAGAAGCGTAACGAAACCAACGAACTGTTCATTCCGCCAGGTGCCCGTCTGGGTGACAAAGTGCTGGAAGTCAGCAATCTGCGTAAGTCCTATGGCGACCGTGTGCTGATTGACGATCTCTCGTTCTCTGTGCCAAAAGGCGCGATTGTCGGGATTATCGGTCCGAACGGCGCGGGTAAATCAACACTGTTCCGTATGATGTCCGGTCAGGAACAGCCTGATTCCGGCAGCATTGTGCTGGGTGAGACCGTTAAGCTGGCCTCAGTCGATCAGTTCCGCGACAGCATGGATAATTCCAAAACCGTGTGGGAAGAAGTTTCCGGCGGTCAGGACATCATGCGTATCGGTAACACCGAAATGCCAAGCCGTGCCTATGTCGGCCGCTTTAACTTTAAAGGCGTCGATCAGGGCAAACGCGTGGGCGAACTGTCGGGGGGTGAGCGCGGTCGTCTGCACCTCGCGAAGCTGCTGCAGGTTGGCGGCAACATGCTGCTGCTCGATGAGCCAACCAACGACCTGGACATTGAAACCCTGCGCGCGCTGGAAAACGCCCTGCTGGAGTTCCCGGGCTGTGCGATGGTGATCTCGCATGACCGCTGGTTCCTGGACCGTATCGCGACGCACATTCTGGATTATCAGGATGAAGGCAACATCGAATTCTTCGAAGGTAACTTTACCGAATATGAAGAGTACAAGAAGCGTACCCTCGGCGCCGACGCGCTGGAGCCGAAGCGCATCAAGTACAAACGTATGACGAAGTAATGGTGTCAGAGGAGGCCCAGGCCTCCTCTCACTTCACCTGTTACGTTTTGAGGTCTGAACGCAATGAAGAAAAAAGCTGATCGGCCAGTAGCTAAAAAAGCGGAAGCGATTTATGAAGCGACTAAAGTCGCGAACTTTGCCGCAAGTTCACTGCTTGAAGGGATACGTATCTCAACAGATGCTGAATTTTCGACCCTGGAACAGGTTCGACGCCGCTATAAGCAGTAACAGGAGCCGAACGTGAATCGTTATCTTGTCTGGCGAGATCACTACTGCTATCCCGATTCCGATGTTCTGATTAATCGTTACGATATCCGTGATCAAACCCTGCTTGATCAGGCTGAGTGTGATGTTACCGCGCTGACCATTCACACCATTAAGCTCTCTCATCCCCCGTTTGCTCTCCAGTCTCTGTGCCACATTCATTACTGCCTGTTTAACGAGCTATATAGCTGGGCGGGAAAAGTGCGCGATATCTCAATCAGCAAAGGACAGACCCGATTTTGCCAGCCGACTTTTATTGTGAGTGAAGCGGAGAAATTATTTGCAAAACTGGCCTGCGAAAGATGGCTGGAGCAGGCTGACCATGAATCTTTTTGTCATCAGGTTGCCTGGAATTACTGCGAGCTCAACATTCTCCATCCCTTTCGGGAAGGAAATGGTCGGGCATTACGCATTCTGTTCGAACATATTATTCTTCATGCGGGCTAGCAGGTGAGCTGGGAAGGCCTGAGTGCCAGCGACTGGTTAGCGGCAAATATCGCGGGTTACCAGAGTGGCCCGGAAAAAATGGCGGCACTGTTCCTGCGCCACATTATGCCGGTCAGCGATAAAACTCCCTGAACACCGGTGACTGCAGCGCAAACTCAATAAAGCGCGCCAGCGCAGGTGAGTTCAGCTTACGGCCCGGATAGACCAGCCACAGCTCATTTCCCTCGATTTCCCATTCCGGCAGCACCGGCACCAGCCGGGGATCCGCCATCGCCCCATCAGTCAGAAAGTGCGGCAGCAGCGTAATGCCCGCATCGCCCAGTGCAGATTCGCGCGCATAAAGTAAATTGTCGGTGAGATGGCCCGGCGGCAGCAGCCAGCGGTAGAACTCGTCATCGCGCTGCAACACCCATTCATTCCAGGCGCGATGCGCAATACAGCGGTGGGCCGAGAGCTGCTGTGGGTGAAGCAGCGGTGGATGCTGATTAAGATAGTGCTGAGAAGCCACCAGCAGTCGCGGGCAGTTGCCTATCCGGCGGCCAATCAGCGAGGACTCCTGAGGCTGACCGGTGCGCAGCGCCACATCAAAGCCCTCCTGCACCAGATCGCGCATCTCATCGGAGATCGAGACATCCAGCGTCACATCGGGGTAAAGACGTAAAAATTCCGCGTTACAGCGCGCCAGCAGCGTAGCGCCAATGCCTGCCGGGCTGGTGATGCGCAGACGCCCGCTGGGATTTTCCCGCAGGCTGGCGATCGCCTGATCGGCGCGTTCACTGGCCTGCATCATCTCCTGGCAATGCAGCAGATAGCGCTCCCCGGCAAAGGTCAGGTTGAGCTGGCGGGTGGTGCGGTTCAGCAGACGAATCCCCAGCCGCTGCTCCAGCTGACTGATGCGCTGACTGACACTCGATTTGGGCAGACCCGCGCGTTCTGCCGCGCCGGTAAAGCTGCCGCATTCCGCCACCAGCGCAAACAGCGCCATATCCTGCCACTGACGAAATGCCATTGTTCACCTCAGACGAACACTCTATGAAAGATTGTCCATCTTATCACCGCTAAAATCAGGTTCTACACTTAAGACACTTACCAAGGAGAATCTTTATGTCTATTCGCGCTATCGCAGTTAATCCCGAAAATCCGGAAAACTTTACTGAAATTTTCCCTGAAACCCCAACGCCAGGTGAGTATGACCTGCGCGTTGAAGTCAAAGCCGCATCGGTCAACCCGGTCGATACCAAGGTACACAAAGGGGCGAAGAAGAACGGCTTACAGCAGCCACGCATCCTCGGCTGGGATGCCAGCGGCGTTGTGCTGGAAGTGGGCAGCTCAGTCAGCAACTTTAAGCCGGGCGATGAAGTCTTCTATGCCGGCGATCTGACCCGTCCCGGCAGTAACAGCACCGAGCAGCTGGTGGATTCACGCATTACCGGTCACAAGCCAGAGAGCCTGGACTGGGCGCAGTCAGCCGCGATCCCGCTGACGGCCCTGACCGCGTGGGAAGGATTGTTTGAGCGGCTGAGCCTGGAGACAGCAACGGAAGATCAGACCCTGCTGATCGTCGGCGGCGCGGGCGGTGTCGGATCGCTGGCGATCCCGCTGGCGAAACTGCGCAGCAAAGTGAAGATCATTGCGACGGCCTCGCGTGAAGATTCCGCCCAGTGGTGCCGTGATCGCGGAGCCGATCTGGTGATTAACTACAAAGATATGATTGGTGAACTGGAGAAACAGGGCATTAAGCAGGTCGATTATATCTTCTGCCTGAATGATACCGACGGTCACTGGGAAACGATGGCGAAGCTGATCGCTCCACAAGGCCATATCTGCACCATTGTAGAAAACGAACATCCGCTGTCGATGGATCAGCTGAAGCTGAAGAGTGCTGCACTGCACTTCGAGCTGATGTACACCCGTAGCATGTTCAACACGCCGGATATGGCGCGTCAGGGCGAGATTCTGGATGCGGTATCGGCGTTGCTGGATGAAGGTAAGCTGCAAACCACACTGAGCGAGACGCTGCACGGCCTGAGCGTAGAGACTTTAACCACCGCCCATCAGCGCGTGCTGGAAGGCCACATGCGCGGCAAAGTGGTGATGGTCTATTAATGCGCTGACCCGGCTGCCCTTCGGCTGGCCGGGTCACAGCATGCGTTACGGCTGGGCGTTTTTCTCGCCCAGCATCGCTTTGACCAGCTCAATGCAGCGCAGGAAACGCGTGTCATAATCATCTTCCTGCACGTGCAGGAATTCGATGTTGTTTTCACGCAGCATCGTCACCAGCATCGACTGAAACTCCCGTCGATCCACTGAGCTGCCCAGGCTGCGCAATCCATCCGCGACCCAGGGCACGTTGTTTTCCAGCAGAATCACCAGATCAAAGCGATATTCATCGATCAGGGCCTGCACAAAGGGATGTTCACGCCCTTCATACTTCAGACAAAACGCCTGCGTAGTGACAAAGTCGGTGTCGATAAACGCCACTTTATTGGCATATTTGACGGCAAAATCGATGTACTGCGCCTGACCCAGCGCGATCTTGTCGTAGTCAGAATATTGCAGCGCCATTTCGTCACCGCCCAGGTGGGAGAAGACATAGTCGCGGCCATATTCCCAGGCACTGGTGGTGTTAAAGATGTTGGCGAGTTTATTCACCAGCGTCGATTTACCGCTCGATTCTCCGCCGAGGATCGCCACGGTGCGCACAAAGAACGGTTTCACTTCGGTGGGAATGTAATCCCAGAAGCGGAACGGATCCTGACGAATCTGCGCGCCACTGATGCTCATAAAGGATCGGTTCGGATCGACCAGCACGGTCTGAATGCCAAGATGCTGCTGATACATCTCCGCGTCGGGCGCTTCGCTGGTATAGATGCAGTCCGGCGCAATACCATGCTCACTGAGGAAAGCGCTGACGCCTCTGCTCCAGACATCCCAGCCGTGCGGATAGGGCTCAATCCCCTCTTCATCAAAGGCGTGAATGCGGATATTTTTCTGATACTTAAAGGTCTGCAGCAGCCAGCGCAGGCGATCGCTGACCGTAGGCTGCTGTGACATCGCGCTGTTCTCAAACAGTTCGCGGTCACGCGGCTCGTCGTAACCCATGATGATATGCAGCTCATCGACCTGGCTACAGGCGCGCTGAATCAGATAGATATGGCCGGTGTGCAGCGGATAGAACTTACCAAACACTACGCCTACGGTTTTATCGCGGCGCGGAAACTCCAGCCCCAGAAAACGGTGCAGTGCCTCCAGCTTTTGCGCGCTGGGGCTTTTGATTTTGGCATTGAGCAACTGGCTCAGATAGCCTTTGGTCATGCCGCTGGCATCAGCGACCTGTTGCAGCGTATGGCCCTGCTGGCGAATAGCCGTTTTCAGATAATCAAACGACGACATGTCGTGCCTCCTGCATCAATGCGGTTAAAGTGGGAGCGGCCTGCCCGCGACTAAGGCAGACAGGCCACAGGCGCATTACAGATCGTCCAGAATCGCCAGCGCATCGGCCAGCTTCTTCGCGCTGAAAACCTGCATCCCGGCAATCGGTTTTTTCGGTGCATTTCCTGCCGGTACAATGGCGCGTTTGAAGCCATGCTTCGCCGCTTCAGAGATGCGCTCCTGACCGCTGGGCACCGGACGGATCTCACCGGCCAGTCCCACTTCGCCGAAGATCACCAGATCCTGCGGCAACGGACGATCGCGCAGGCTCGATACCATCGACAGCATCAGCGCCAGGTCAGCACTGGTTTCGGTGACTTTAACGCCGCCGACCACGTTGACGAACACATCCTGGTCCGCCATCTGCAATCCGCCGTGACGATGTAAAACGGCCAGCAGAATCGCCAGGCGGTTCTGCTCCAGACCTACCGCCACACGGCGCGGATTGCCCATCATCGAGTGATCGACCAGCGCCTGAATCTCCACCAGCAGCGGACGCGTCCCCTCCCACAGCACCATGACCGAACTGCCTGAGGTGACCTCTTCGCCACGCGACAGGAAGATAGCGGACGGGTTGCTGACTTCACGCATGCCCTGCTCGGTCATGGCAAAGACACCCAGCTCATTGACCGCGCCAAAGCGGTTTTTATGACTGCGCAGGGTGCGGAAGCGGGAGTCGGCATCGCCATCCAGCAGGACTGAGCAGTCGATACAGTGCTCCAGCACCTTCGGTCCGGCCAGCGAACCATCTTTAGTGACGTGACCGACCATGATGATCGCCACACCGCGCGTTTTGGCGAAGCGCGTCAGGTAAGCGGCGGTTTCACGCACCTGAGCGACGCTGCCCGGCGATGACTGGATCTCTGCCATGTGCATGACCTGGATCGAGTCGATCACCATCAGTTGCGGCTGCTCCTGTTCGGCGATCAGACAGATCTGTTCAATGCTGGTTTCCGACAGCATATTCACATTTTCGGTGGGTAATCCCAGACGATGGGCACGCATTGCGACCTGTTGCAGTGACTCTTCACCGGTGACGTAAAGGGTTTTCATGCCCTCTGACAACCGGCACATCACCTGCAGCAGCAGCGTGGATTTACCCGCGCCGGGGCTGCCGCCAATCAGAATGGCACTGCCCGGCACCACCCCACCGCCCAGCACACGGTCAAACTCTTTGAAGCTGGTCGAGAAGCGCGGTAACGCCTCCAGGCTGATTTCAGAGAGCTTCTGCACCCGGCTGGTTCCGGCACTGCCGGCATAGCCACTCAGGCGCTCGTTACGCGCAGCGGCGGGCGAGGCGGCAATGCGCACCTCGGTGATGGTGTTCCAGGCGTGACAGGCGCTGCATTGCCCCTGCCAGCGTGGGTAATCTGCGCCACATTCGTTACAGACAAATGCGCGTTTTGCCGCTTTGGCCAAATCAATACCTCAGTTAACGCTCTTCGTGGATCAGGCTGCCGGTGAGGATGCAGAACACCCCCATTAAATCGGCGTGGCGAATGGTGACCGCAGTCTGCTCATTCACCTTAGGTTTAGCATGGAACGCAATGCCCAGCGCTGAGGCTTTGATCATCAGCAGGTCATTGGCACCATCGCCGATCGCCACCGTCTGTTCTGGCGCGATGTCAAAACGCTGCGCCAGCTTCTTCAGGGTATCGGCTTTGTATTGTGCGTCGACAATCGGACCCAGCACGTTGCCGGTCAGTTTGCCGTCGCGAATTTCGAGTTCATTAGCCGCCACCGCCGACAGATGCAGCTTGTCGCGCAGGTAGTCGGCGTAGTAGGTAAAGCCGCCGGACGCGATGGCAATCTGCCAGCCCAGTGCCTGCAGTTTCTGCGTCAGCGTCGTTAAGCCTGGCATTAATGGCAGAGCATCACGTACCTGTTTCAGAATATTGGCGTCCGCGCCCTGCAGCGTGGCGACGCGCTGACGCAGGCTGGCGGTGAAGTCGAGTTCGCCGCGCATCGCGCGTTCCGTCACTTCCGCCACCTGCTCGCCGCAGCCCGCCAGTTTGGCAATCTCATCGATGCATTCGATCTGAATCGCGGTAGAGTCCATATCCATCACCAGCAGGCCTGGCGTTTTGAGATGCGGGATTTTGCCCAGCGGCGCCACATCCAGCCCGGCATCGTGCGCCAGTTTGCTGGCAAACGGCGTCAGCGATCCCGCCAGGCGAATCACCTGATACTCATCGACGTTCCAGGCGCTGACGATCACCATCGCAGCACCCAGCTGGTGCTGGTAATCTGTCAGCCGTTGCTTATCCAGCCCGCGGCCATACAGCAGCCAGCCGGTGCGGCCAGCGCGATAATCCAGCGGCATCACTTCATCACCGCTAAGAGAAAGGGGCAAACCCGGCCAGAGGGAGACATCGGCGGGAAGATCGCACCAGGTTAAACGATTTGGCATCACAGCTCCTGTAGGGACAACAAAACCACGCAAGAGGCTACCTTGTCTGCGCCGCTTCTGGCAACATAATCTCCAGGCTTTCTGTTGTGATATGACCCGGATGATTAATGGCTAAAACCGCACTGAAATTTCGCTTACATCGTACCGTGATCGTTCTTATCTCGATGGCGCTGCTGGTCGTGCTGATGCAGGGCGCATCCTGGTTCAGTCTCGGCCATCAGGCGGCGCGCTCTGAACAGGTCGAGGAGCTGGCGCATACGCTGACCAGCCAGGTGGCGTTTAGTCTTAAGCCGTTGATGGACAACAGTGAGAATAACCGTACGCAGATAGAAGCCATTCTTAATCAGATGACGGCCAACAGCCGTATTCTGGATGCGTCGGTGTATGACGGCGACGGCAGCCTGGTGGCGCACAGCGGTGAAAACATCAATGTGCGCGATCGGCTGGCGCTCGATGGTCAGCGCGCGGGCAGCTATTTCAACCATCAGATTGTGCAGCCGCTGGCCGGAAGCGATGGCCCGCTGGGCTTTTTGCGCGTGACGCTGGATACCCACGTGCTGGTCACCGACTCGCATCAGGTCGATAACACCACCAATATTCTGCGTCTGATGATGCTGCTGGCGCTGGCGATCGGCATTATCCTTTCCCGCACCCTGCTGCGCCACCGCCGCACCCGCTGGCAGCAGTCGCCGTTCCTGCTCACCGCCAGCACCCCGGTGAAAGAGGATCGGGATGAGGACGACGAGAAGAAAGAGTAGCGCGCCTGCGCTGCGGTAAAGATAAAACGAGAAAGGCCCGCGGTGCGGGCCTTTTTTATGGGGAAGTTGCGGATTTGCGAGGCAGCTTCCGTCAGCCGATCAGCAGCGCTTCCAGCTCACCCAGCGATTTGACCTGCCAGGTCGGCCTGATGTTTTCCGGCAGCGGCCGGGTGCCATGATCGAGCCAGCAGGTTTTCAGGCCAGCGTTCATGCCGCCCAGAATATCGGACTCTGGCGTATCCCCCACCATCAGCACCCGCTGACGATCCGGATTGCCCATCAGCTCCAGCGCGTAATCAAAGATCTCTTTCGCCGGTTTTGGCAAGCCAACCTGCTCAGAGATCACCAGCACCGGGAAGTAATCGCGAAAACCGGTGCGCTCCAGACGCGTCTGCTGCAGCGCGGTAAAGCCGTTGGTAATGATCCCCATCTTTACCTTGCCATGCAGCTGATTCATCAGGCTGACCGCACCCGGCAGCGGCGTGCAGATCTCGCCCATCGCGCTGAGGAAGCCGCTGTTGAGGATCTCTGGCGCCACGCTGAGCTTTTCGCTCCAGTGGTTAAAACGCTGAGTCTGCAGCTGTAACGCTGAGATGGTGCCGTTCTGATAATCGACCCACAGCGGCTTGTTGATCGCCTGATAATCGCTGTAATCCTGGTCGGTGAACTGCACATCATAACCGGCGAACAGACGCTGCAAACCGGCATAGGCGTCGAAATGGAACAGGGTATCGTCCGCATCAAACAGGATGCAATCCCAGTTATCTATCATTAAAGCTCCTTAACACCACTACGGCGTCAGGGCCATGAGAATGGCATCTTCACGGCCGCTGGCGGTGGGATAATAGTTGGGACGACGACTGACCTGATTAAATCCAAGCTGCTCATAGAGCGCGATGGCGGGCAGGTTCGAGGCCCGCACTTCCAGCCACAGCGTCAGCACGTCGCGTTTGATCAGCTCATCGATCAGATGCTGCAACAGCTGGCGGCCAAAGCCCCGGCGCTGAAAGGCAGGATCGACCGCGATGTTAAACAGCGAGGCTTCGTCCAGCACCACCTGGGTAATGGCAAAGGCGACCATTTGGCCATCGACATCGAGACGTAAATTAATAAAGCGCTCGCCCTGATTGCTGGCAAACGTCTTTTCACTCCAGGGAAACGCGTGACTACGACACTCAATGGCGAAGGCCTGCGCCAGATCGTCAGGGGTGAGTAAAGAGATGGCTGTCATGGTTACACATCTGTTGCCAGAGCGCGCGTTTGGCGACGCCGCTGCTGATCAGTTCATTGAAGGAGGCGCTGGTTAATGCCACGCCATTGAAAGTCTGTTCGCTCTCTACGCCGAGCAGCCAGCCCGCGCAGTTCAGCGTCTCCGGCAGCATTTGCAGCTGATCCGGCGTTACGGTCATTACCTGAGCGGGTTGCAGATTGAGAGCATGCAGCACGTCGCGCATCAGCGGCTCATGCAAACCGGGCGGCGCGTCAGCGACAATAATTAACTGCGTGTCCGGTGCCAGCGTGACGGCAATTTCGCCCTGAAGCACGCGCGGGCGGCGCAGTTGGTACTGCGTAATTCCCATTTGCTGTAAAAGCCAGTCGCGCCTGGACGTCATGGTGTTACCTGTTCTGCTGCCTGAATGCGACGCTATGCTAGCAAACCCATCGAACATGCGCCAACAAACCACTATAATCCCCGCTCAGATCTTACAGGAGCCCTACATGTCTGCTTTTACCCCGGCCAGCGAAGTCATTCTGCGCCACAGTGATGAATTTACCGCCCGCCATGTTTTATTTGCTGGCGATCTGCAGGATGACCTGCCCGCTCAGCTGGAAACCGCCTCGTCGCGCGTTCACACCCAGCAATATCATCACTGGCAAAATCTCAGCCGCCGTATGGGCGAGCAGGCGCGTTACGGAATGGTTGCGCAGCCGGAAGATGTGCAGGGATGCGATACCCTGGTCTACTTCTGGACCAAGAATAAGCCGGAAGTACAGTTCCAGCTGGAGAACCTGCTCTCTCTGCTGCCAGTGGGCTGCGACGTGTTCGTGGTCGGTGAAAACCGCAGCGGCGTCCGCAGTGCCGAAGGCATGATGGAGTCTTGGATGAAACTGGAGAAGATCGACAGCGCGCGTCGCTGTGGTCTCTATCACGGTCGCCTCGACAAACAGCCTGAGTTTGATGCCAGCATTTTTGGTCATCAGTATGAGCTGGATGGTCTGACGATTCACACTCTGCCTGGCGTCTTCAGCCGCGACGGTCTGGACACCGGCAGCGCCCTGCTGCTGTCGACCTTTACCCCGCACACTAAAGGCAAAGTGCTGGATATGGGCTGTGGCGCGGGCGTGATTGCCGCCTCCCTGCCTGCCCGTTCGCCTAAAGTGCGTCTGTGGCTATGCGACGTGCATGCCGCTGCCATTGAAGCGAGTAAATTGACGCTGGCCGCCAATGGCATCGAGGGTGAAGTCTTCGCCAGTAACGTCTTCTCTGACGTAACCGGCCGTTTCGACATGATTATCTCTAACCCGCCATTCCACGAAGGCACCCAGACCAGCCTCGACGCAGCACAGGCGCTGATCCGTGGCGCGGTGAAGCACCTGAACACCGGCGGCGAACTGCGTATAGTTGCGAACACCTTCCTGCCTTATCCGCAGGTGCTGGATGAAGCCTTCGGCAGTCACGAAGTCATCGCACAGACCGGTCGCTTCAAAGTTTATCGCGCCGTCTATGGTCGCGGTGCCAAAACGCGCTAAGGGTTTTTACCGTCGTTAACCGCATTGCCGGGCTGAAAACGTTGCTTTTTACAGCGATCGTTTCAGCCCGACGAAATAGTTGTTGACGCAAAGAGTAAAATCTCTAGAATGCGCCTCCGTGGTTGTAACATTCTCAAGGTGTTACGGGTATGCGAAGGTGGCGGAATTGGTAGACGCGCTAGCTTCAGGTGTTAGTGTCCTAACGGACGTGAGGGTTCAAGTCCCTCTCTTCGCACCAAAATCACATGTTTCATATCGCGAGCACTGCGCGAAGGTGGCGGAATTGGTAGACGCGCTAGCTTCAGGTGTTAGTGTCTTAACGGACGTGAGGGTTCAAGTCCCTCTCTTCGCACCATTGCGGTGATATGAACAGACAACTCGATGCGAAGGTGGCGGAATTGGTAGACGCGCTAGCTTCAGGTGTTAGTGTCCTAACGGACGTGAGGGTTCAAGTCCCTCTCTTCGCACCAACGTTGTCATCCTCAGGCTTTTCCCGCTCGTCTCTTCTGCTCTCATTGCAGATTCGTTTTCTCCCCTGCTCAGTTTAATTTCCCGGTTGCTTTACGTTTTGCAGTCGCTTCGACCTGCAAGCCAGTTTGAACTCTATCCCGCTCAAATCAGATGAAAATTCACAGAGACTGCCGCCAGTCCACCCGCTAATGCCAGACACGATGGCAGCAGCAGATAGTGACGCAGACGCTGGTTAAACAGCATCACCACAGTCAGCAGCAGCGCAACCGTCATAACCAGCCGCCACTGGCTGAAGCTCGGCTCCCATAAAGCGAACAGCGGCAACGCAATACACGGCAGCAAAACCCCCCACGCACTGTCCAGTTTTTTACCCAACGCCCAACTCACTCCCCATAGACCGCAGGCCGCGATAATCGCTATCCCCATGACGCCAACCTCAAATGATAAGCATTCCCATTATCATATGACAGTTTTGTCCGCCGTGCAGCCTGTTTTTGTCTCGCCCGGCAACGAAGATGACAGACCAGTTGGAAAATGCTAGATTGCGGCCGATAACACCTTTAATAACAGCACCAGCAATAATTTGCTCACTGTCTGGCATACTCTTTTTATGCCGGCTTGCGCTTTGGTATTCCAGGGTCGTCACGAGTATTTATAATGAAATTACAATCATATGAAGAACTGAAACAGAGTAAATACCGGCTTTCAGTGATGCTTTTTCTGTTTTTAAATATCGCCGTTTCGCTATTTTATCTTCTGCCAATAATGAGCACTGAGACAAGCGATACCACCCTGCCGGTAATTTGCGTCGCGGCTTTTAGCGGTGTAATGCTAATTACCCATTTAATATTGCCTAAAGTAAAACTCCCACTTTTAAATCCTGTGGCGCTGGTGCTGGGAATGCTCTGGGCGTGGCACATTAATTATCGCTTTCATGAGGTATTCTATTTTGATGGCGGCTTTCTTATTATCAGTTTGATCAGTGTGTTATTTATCAGTGCCATTGCCCTCAGCGATTATCTGGGCGCTTTTTGTCTGCATGTCGCCCCGCCAGTGCTTACCGTATTACTCCTCGACAATGCGCAACATCTGCCGCTGATCCTGCTGACCATTACCCTGCCGCTGATTGGTTTTTCACTTCAGCACCTGATGCGCCGTCGTGCCGATAACTTTACCCTGCGCCTGATGCATCAGCTTTACGAAGAGAAAGAGACCTTCAGCGATCTCAGCATGCTCGACCCGCTGACCGGGCTTTATAATCGCCGTGGCCTGAAGAACCGGCTCGATACTATTCTGGAAAACCATGCTGGCAGCCACTATGTGCTGCTGCTGGATATCGATCACTTCAAGTCCTACAACGATAATTATGGGCATGCGATGGGCGACCAGGCGCTGGCGCGGGTCTCTGTGGCGATTCGTGATGCGGTACGTTCGCGCGATGTCGTCACCCGCTATGGCGGTGAAGAGTTTCTGGTGCTGATGACCAATGTGAACAGCTCCATTGCCATGAAACTGGCCGAGCGAATCCGCCAGTATGTGCTGGATTTAGAAATTCCCCATCTTTTCAATGAGACCGTTTCAACCCACGTCACTATCAGCGCGGGCATCGCGCCTATTTACGATAATGACTTTGAACTGGCGGTCGCCAATGCGGATAGCGCATTGTATGTGGCTAAAAATCAGGGGCGGAATACCATTCTCGCCTGGGAAGATTTACCCCGAAAACAGCATCAGACTGTCAGCGAACATGCCTGATTCAGCCTGACACGGTCGATACTCAGCCGCGCTAAGCCCGGTTCTGTGCGGCTCGGCCCGGTCAGATAACACACCTTAACGCCTGCCATTTTCCCGCCAGCAGCGATGATTTTTTACGCGACTTGTAGAGTTAATCAATAACGATTATCATTTGCTTTCTTATCTACACTTTTCGCGAGTCGTCATGGCAACCGTTTCAGCTCAGGAACAGCGTTTCAACGCTCAGTCGATGATCTTCCGGCAGAATGACCGTCCACTGGCGGAAAGTCTGCACGAGCGGCTGCAACAGCAGCGTAGCTATCTGCTTGATTCGACTAAATTTAGCCAGCCCGCTCCGCGCGACACGCTGACTCTCGCCGCCTGGTCACAATCAGAGGCCTTTGCCCCGCTTATCCAGCGCTACAGCGATTATCTCTATCGCGATCATCCTGATGCAGTTCGTGAAGCAAAGCCCGTGCTGTCACTCTGGGCGCAGTGGTATTTTGGCCTGCTGCTGCCACCGCTGATCATGGCGTTGTTACAGGAGTCACGCGCGCTGGACTGTTCGCCAGAACAGATTCGTGTCGGTTTTCATGAAAATGGTCATCCGGCCACGTTCTGGATTGATGTGCAGGAGGATGAAGAAGCCCGCTATCTTAACCCTCACCAGCGCATTGATCGGCTGATTCAGCAGCATCTGATCCCGGTGGTGAAGGGTATTACGCAGCATGGTGATATCAACGCCCGCCTCATCTGGAACAACATGGGCTACTCATTCCAGTGGTTCCTCGGTGAGCTGAAAAGCCAGATCGATGAGACGCTGGTGCTGCAACTGGAGCAGTCGCTGTTCTTTAACCAGCGACTGCTGGATGGCAGCGAAAACCCACTTTACCGCACTATGATCCCGCGTAACGGCGAACTGGTCCGTCGTAGCTGTTGCCAGCGTTATCGCATCCCTGATGTCGAACAATGCGGCAACTGCACCCTGAGCGGCAGCTAAACAGACTTAATTACGTCGAATTCTCCGTTTATCTCGTTTACAGGCACTAAGGCTTGTGGCAATTTTTACGCCTTCGATCAGCCTGGAGAGAAAGATGAGTCTGGAGTCCGTGCGCCAGTTCTTTGCCGAACACGCCCCTGAAATTGAAATTATTGAACTGGCAGAAAGCACTGCAACGGTCGGAATGGCTGCGCGCGCCCATGGCGTGACGCCAGGAGAGATTGCGAAAACCCTGTCACTGAAAGTGAAAAACGACGTGGTGCTGATTGTGACACGCGGCGATGCCCGACTGGATAATCGCAAGCTGAAAGCGGCGCTGGGCGCGAAAGCGCGGATGCTGAGTGTTGACGAAGTGATTAACTGGACCGGCCATCCGGTAGGCGGCGTCTGTCCGTTCGGCCTGGAGAATCCACTGACCGTTTACTGTGATGTCTCACTGCGCAGTTTCGACGAAGTGTTACCCGCCGCTGGCGCTATCCATAGCGCCGTGCGTATTTCGCCCCAGCAGATGGCTGAACTGACTAACGCCCGCTGGATCGACGTCTGCGAAGCGATTTAATGTTTTGCCTTTGATCGCCATCGCCGCATCATGGAAACGATCCGGCGTAGACCAGGCGGGCGAGTCATTCGCCCTTAGCCTCAGGATTTCAGGCGCTTAAATGCTTCTTCGATGATCGACAACAGCACCGTATTATCGACACGATGCAGCACATGCACTGATGCGCCACAGTGTTCAGGCACCCCGACAGAGAGACGGAGCGGCTGACGAAAACGCCAGCTTTTACCGCGCGTCGCACCGGGACGCAGTTCGATATCAACCCGGTAATCGGTGCCTGACGCAACGCGCTGATTCAGCAACCAGGCCACCACCAGCGCATCGTGGATCCAGCATCCTGCCAGCTGACGCGTCTCCATCGAATAGTCGATCCACGGACGCAGCGTTTCGCGCACAAAATCAGCCAGCGGATGATCGACGGCGGTAAGGCGGGTTAAATCCTGCTGGGTCAGCAGCGTCTGCGTGGTGACATCCATCGGCACCAGTGTTACGGCCGCACCGCTGTGCAACACCTGATGCGCTGCCTCCGGATCCAGGCCGAAGTTGGTGTCTTTGATATAATCATCCAGCGTAAACACGCCACCCATGATCACAATCTCCGCCACAGCATCTGCCATGGCGGGATAGCGCTGCATCGCCAGCGCCACATTCGTCAGCGGACCAATCGCCACCAGGGTAATCTCGCCCGGATTGTCGCAAATCAGTTTGCCGATAGCGTCAGCAGCATCAAACGCATCCGCCGGGATATCCACGGGCTGACGCACATCCTGCCACAGTTTACCCAGTGCCAGCTGATTGACCCGGTTATCCAGCGTTTCGCGCCACGGCGCAGGATCTTCCTGTAACGCCTGTGTCGCACCCTGTACGACCGGGATAGATAACCCCAGCCGGACGATCAGATCTTTGGCAACGCGCGCGCCCACTTCACATGGCGTGTTACCCGCCACTGTGGTGATTAATTCCAGCGACAGTGCAGGTGAAGCTAAGGCCAGCGCAATTGCCAGTCCATCATCGGTGTTGGCACCCGCGATACCGTTGCCGGGATCGCAGTCAATAATGATTCTTTTCATATTTTTATAAGTTAACTCTGGCTTTGCGGCTGACAGCCGCAGGATTCACCGATTTCAAGATAGTGTGGAAACTCCTTTAATTGCGCTTCGCTTTCTCCCTCTTTCAACATCTGAATCGCAGAGCGAGCCATTTCACGCAGTGGCTGGCGCACGGTCGTTAATGTCGGGACATGAAACGATGAGTGATTGGTCCCGTTAAAGCAGACCAGCGCCACATCCTGCGGCACGCGAATCTGATGTTCGGAGAAAGCACGAAGCGCACCAATCGCCTGACCTTCGTTGCTGGTAAACAGCGCACGCGGCACACAGCCCCGGGCGATCATGGTTTGCGCCGCGTCGTAGCCGCCCTGTGGGGTGTAACTGGCGGGGAACATCAGCGACTCATCAATTGGCAGGCCGCGATCTTCCATCGCATCACGCCAGCCCTGAATACGATCCTGCGCGTTGAGCATATCGACCGGGCCGCTGATGATGCCGACCTGCTGATATCCGTGACTCAGCAGATGCGCCGTTACCTGCCAGGCAGCCTGACGCTCATTGACCCGCAGCATGTTAACGCCCGGCTGAGGCTCAACCCGCTCCAGCATGACCAGCGGCGTACCGCTGGCTTTAATCAAATCAATGTAAGGATGGCGATCGACGCTGTTGTAAAAAAGTCCATCCACCTGCCGGTTAAGCAGTCCCTGAATGAGCTCCAGTTCGCGCTTGCGGTCATCTCCGGCATCCCCCAACAGCATGACGTGACCGTGGTTCATCGACTCCTGCAACAACACATGCGCCATTGACGCGACAAAAGGATTGCCGATGTTGGGCACCACCAGTCCAAAAGTTTTGGTGTTACCGGATGCCAGCGCGCGTGCTGCCGCATTGGGCCGGTAACCGGTCGCTTTAATCGCCTCCAGTACCCGCTGACGGGTTGCATCGGCAACCGGACGAGGCCCGTTATTAATGACATAACTGACGACTGCCACGGAGGTGCCTGCCGCTTTCGCAACTTCACTGCGGGTTACTTTTCCCGTTAACGACTTAGGCACATCGCGTTCCTCCATAAAAAAACAGGCCGCTTTACACGGCCTGCTGCTTGTCGCTCTCTCCTGGCAGATGGCATCCTAAGGCAAATCTAGATGGCATCTTCAGGCAGATTGAGATCCCGCCCTCGCGTCTCAGGAGCGACAAAGGTGGTAAAGAATCCAATGGCGGCCATTGCTGAGAAATAGACCGCAATCGGCCACCAGTGACCGGTATAAGAAAGCATAGCAGCGGCAATAAGCGGTGCGGTACCACCGGACAAAATCGAGCCCAGTTCTTTCGCCACCGCCATTTTGGTGTAGCGATGTTGAACGCCGAACATTTCCACGCCCCATGCCGCCTGCACACCATAAATTCCCAGTGACGCCAGCGCCATACCGACCACGATAACCGGGATCACCAGCATCGGTTCACGCGTATCCAGCAGCGTAAAGGCTGGCCACGCGTAGAACATCAGTAACAGACAGAAGACGCGATAAACGATCCGGCGACCAAAACGGTCAGAGAGCCAGCCCGCTAACGGAATGATCAGGAAACCCAGCAACGATGCGAGGAACACGGCGGTAGTCGGTACGGACTTATCCACCATCAACACCTTCGCGACATACCCCACCATGAAGCCCTGAGCCAGATAAGAAGGGCCATTTTCGCCGATGCGCAAACCTATCATGGTCCAGAAAGCGCGGGTACGCTGGAAGAAAGGACGCGAGTCCACTACTGGCGCGGCCAGTACGCCTGCACGTTCCGCTTCCATCTCCGCTTTCCTGCGCTCAAACACCGGCGTTTCACGCAGATGACGTCGAATCCAAAGAGCAACCAGTGCAATCAGCGCACTGCTGAGGAAAGGAATACGCCAGCCCCACTCCAGCAGGCTCTGCTGATCCATCTGCACTACCAGCAGCCAGACCAGCGAGGCCAGCAGCGTGCCGCTGTTAGACCCCAGAGCAATAACGGATGAAACAAGGCCACGACGCTTAACGGGCGCATATTCACCCAGCATCACCGTGCCGCCCGATAACTCCGCGCCAGCGCCGAAACCCTGCGTAAAGCGCAGCAGCACCAGACAGGCAGGAGCCCAGACGCCGATAGAGGCATAGCTCGGGATTAAGCCGATAAACGTGGTGGAAGCGCCCATCAGAATGATGGTGGAGATCATCACGACCTTTCGGCCTTTGCGGTCGCCCAGCCAGCCGAAAAAGAGTGCACCGATAGGCCGGGCAACAAAGCCTACTGACCAGGTAGCAAAGCTGGAGAGCAGTGCCATGGCCGGGGTGGATTCCGGAAAGAAGACGTCGCCAAAGATGATACCGGCAGCCAGGCCATAGAGCGCGAAATCCGCGTACTCCATTGCCGTTCCGAGCCAGCATGAGAAAGTGGCGCGCCAGAAATCTTTGCGGCCTGAGGAGGTGTTAAACCGCTCATCGGCGGCTGAAGTGGATGACAGTGATGCCTGCTGCTTAACGGAGTTTTGTGCCGTCATAACCCTATCCCTGAATGAGTATGCAGATCGATAAACGCCCGTCCATGGGTCGATTCCCTGATGAAAGCGGAATTCCCCCGGCGACGACGTTCAGTTGACTAACCATGATGAAAGGTTAAAGGATTCCCTGGTGTTGGAATCTTGTTCTTCGCCCCATTTCGCCGATGTATTTTTCATCGGTCGCTTAAACTGAGCGAATGTAACTTAACAATCAATGGAGCCTACTGTGCATCGGGCACCGTGAGCAATCACTGGGGTCCTAGTGTATCTACGCGCGTAGATAAATCAATAGATCCTGACGAAAATTGTTAGAAAAACTTCACTATCACATTCCGTCACCACACATTTTTAGCGAAAATTCAGCCAGTTAACAGCATCATGTCGCGTAAAAAAAAGTCACCAGCGGTTGTAAGTTACCATTTTCTCTAATCATTAAGCGTTATAAGAGGGGCAAAGATCCTTTCATCACGTTCTGTTGTCGCACAGGTCGGTTACCTGCAGATGACACTTTCTGTTTATTCTGAAAAGTCGCGGCAGGCACAGACAATGCGTTACCCTGACAAAAAGGGCGGACAGAGATGCTATGAAAATTATTCTGATGCGACACGGTAAACCTGACCACCAGGCGGCGGGTCGTCAGAGCGTGCAGGCACTGGCTGACTGGTGCGAAGCCTACGATCTGTCACAGGTTAGTGACGGACCGCCGCCGCGAAGCATCGAAATTGCCCGTCAGGCCACGTTTATTGTCTGCAGTCCCCTGCCTCGCGCGCAATCCTCCCTGAGCCAGCTTGGTCTGCAGCCCCATGAGGTTGATGCGCTGTTCAGTGAAGTCGCCGTGCCGCTGCTGCGAGCCGGCGCGGTGCAGCTTCCGACCGTGTGCTGGCTGGCGTTGCTACGGCTGTTATGGTTCTGCGGTTATGCGGGCGACGCGGAGTCGCTGCAACATGCGCGCAGCCGCGCCTCGGCGGCGGCAGAGAAGCTGATCGAGCACTCACAGCGAGGCACGGTACTGCTGCTGGGCCACGGCATCATGAATAAGATGATTGCGCGCGAATTACGTAAACGAGGCTGGCAGGCGGAGAAACACGCCAGCAGCCGTCACTGGAGTACTGCGATCTATCATCGTCCGTTTATCTGACCGATCGGAAAATAGCCCAGCACTTCACAGCCTGTTCCGACACGCGGCGTGGCAATCACTTTACGCTGCGCCAGATCGATCACACTCAGGGTGCCATCATCCTGATTGGCAATCAGCAGCTGTTGCCTGTCTGGCGTGAAGCAGCCATCCATCGGCATGTTGCCCACGCCGATATCGCCCAGCGGATTCAGCAGATCGTCAAACAGCGTCACCAGCGGTTCCTGATCCCCTATCGCCACCAGCTGTTCGCCATCGGCGCTGAAGCGCACCACCTGACAGGGCTGCTGATGACCCGGCAGTGTGATGCGCTGACGAATACGGTGGCTCTGCCGATCGATCAGATAGAGCAACGGCGCGTCAGCAGCGCTGGCGACCAGGTAAGGATGTTTCGGTGAAGCAGCAATGCCCGCAATCGGGCCTGGCAGCAGGATGGTATCGATCACCCGCCCCTCCGCTTCACAGAGATCCACCACGGTGATAGTCGCATCCTCTTCGTTATCGGTGAACAATTTGCGGCCACTGGGTGACAGCGTCAGGCGATGCGCGTTATGAGAAGGAATCGGGATGATTTTTTCTACTTTGTCGGTCTGCGGATCGATCACCGCCACGGCAGCACTCTGTTCACAGCAGAGATAGACTTTGCCATCGCGGCCCAGCTGTCCGCTATGTGGTGCACGCAGCGGCGACAGATCGATAAAGCCGCTGATCTCGCGACGCTGTAAATCAATGACCGCCACTTTATGACCCGGATGCGGGTTATTACCATGAACGCCGTCGCCATAAATAGGCACATAGGCTTTACCCCATTGGGCCAGTATCAGGAGTTCATGCGGTCGTGGTGGAAAAGCGTTCAGTTCCCGCTCGACCGCGAAGGTTTCCGGATTAAGAAACAGGACACGATTACCCTGCTTATCTACCGCCAGTAAACCGTAAGCTTCACTCTGCATGCGCGCTCCTTTCTCAGTAAGTTCTTCTTAAGCGTAGACAATCCTCTTCAGGCTGTCTGATTCCGTGGATTGATGAGCCGGGCTTACGCCACACATTAAGCGCAATATTCGCGGCTGCCGGGGGCCATACCGCATGCTAACTCGCAGGCGCAGCATGATATTCAGATATTCCTTAATCCCGGACTCCCTCGTATTTAGATAAATGATTAACGTCAGCGATATTATTATTTCCATAACGTGACCGGATTATTTCCGTATTATCCTAAAGTCGAAAAAAGACATAGCTAATGTGTAAATAATGTTTTATTAAAAAGGTGCAGTGCAATTAAACAGCCGTGAGGAAACTATCGCGCACTTAAGCACTGCGTCGCCACCAGGGAAAACTATTCATTAATTCCCGCACTCTTCGGGATTGCAGCCACTCTGCAATGCCGGCCGTTCCCGCCTCTGGCGGAACGCGCAGAGCCTGCACTATGACGGGAAAATAAAAATAACAGGTGTACCATGACTTCACATCGCCAAGGTCCAGCGCATAAAATCTGGCGTAACTGGAAAAGAATATCGTTCAGTAGCCAGATGTTATGGAATAAGAAACAGCAGAGTCACTGTCAGGCCCCGGAATATGATCCGGGGCAGGAAGATAATGTTGTATTAATCGCACAGCAGAAAGATCTGCCAGAGATTCCAAAAATTGTCTGGATGGTCTGGCATAACGATCATCTGCCGACCTCGATGGCGCTGAATATCAGTAAAATCCGGCGGGACAACCCCGACCACCAGGTTTATCTGATCACGCAGCGCACCCTGTCGCAATGGCTGCCCGAACTCAACTTTATCTCTTCCGATCTGACGCTGGCACATAAAAGTGAAATCATCCGGCTTGAGCTGATTCACCGTTATGGGGGTATCGGCATCGACTGCAGCACCCTGCTGTTTGAAGATCTCGCCTGGGTGCATCGCGTTCACGAAGCACGGTCACTGGATCTCATCGGTTACTACCGTGAGCAATCGACGGTGAATTTGCTCGCACCGGTTACCGAGAGCTGGTTTCTTGCCTCGCCACCGCAAAACCCGTTTATTCGCGAATGGCTGAAACAGCTGGCTCCGGTTAAAAACGTCGGTATGCGCAACTATTTCCATGAACTGAAGAAGCGTGATGATTTCTCGCTGATTGTGCAGAATATGGATAATCCGTCGCGTCAGCTCCTGTCGCTGGCGCAGCAGGTCGCGATGCGCGAATACCGGCGGGCCAATCTCTATCTGCGTAAAGGTGAAGCCAGTGCCTGGTATTATCAGCGCCTGCATGCCGACAGCAGCAGCGCCTTTGCGCAGTCCGTGATGTTCCATCAGCGGCCACAGACGCCGCCACCGATTATCAAATTAACCGGCAACGAGCGGCTGCATCTCGACTTCAATCTGCGGCTCGGTTTGTATAACCGCAGCAGCCTGATTGGCGAGATGATGCAGACCACGCCACTGGCGCTGGCATTGCCATCAGCGGTCAAAGCGCGCGCGTAGCCAGTGCGTAAACGTAGTGACCGCGCGGGGCACCTGCGCCGCCCAGGGCCGGACGATCCACAGTCGGGCGGCAAAGGCTTCGACCGGCTGCCACTCAGGCAAGACCTGCTGCAATGAACCCGCTGCCAGTGCCTCTCGGGCGCTGAAATCGGGCAGCATCGCAATCCCCAGTCCCTGCAGGGCCGCATCGCGTATCGACTCGCTGTTGTTGGTAGCGAAGCTGCCCTGAATCCGCACCTGCACCTGTTCGCTATCCGCTGTGGTCTCAAACCGCCAGCGCGGGGATTCGACGCCGCGCGGGTAGTAAAGACAGTTATGCTGCACCAGATCCTGCGGCGACTGCGGCACACCCTGCTGGTTGAGATAGCCGGGTGAGGCCACCAGCAACGTCCGGGTGTCGCACAGCGGCAGCGCCACGTGCGTTTCCGGTAGCGTGTCACTGTGGCGAATCGCCAGATCAAATCTCTCACTGCTCAGTGACACAATGCGGTCGGTCACATCCAGTTGCAGACGCACCTGCGGATAGTCACGCAGAAACTCACCGATAATCGGCACCAGTTGCTGACGGGCAAACGCCACCGGCGCGGTAATGCGCACCAGGCCACGCACCGGCCCGGCGGTATCGCGAACGCTGAAAAAGCTCTGTTCGATGCGGGCAAAAGGCTCACGTAACTCCTCTACCAGCTTCTCACCCGCTGAGGTCAGTCGCACGCTGCGCGTGGTGCGCTGGACCAGCAACACGCCCGCCATTTCCTCCAGCTCTTTGATTTTCTGACTCATCGCCGCCTTACTGACATCGAGCCGCTCTGCTGCGCGGGTAAAACTGCCCTGCTCAGCCAGTACGGTCAGCCAGTGCAGATGATCCCACAGCGCATCCGTTTTCATCTCTTTCATCGTCATTGTTCACTATAGTGAATAATCATTTCAGGCTACGCGCTTTTTCCCGCCGGATAAAGCCTTCACCATAGGGTCATTAATCACTGTGAGGAACTCGCTATGCCACTGCTGCAATTTGATGTTATTCAGGGTCGTTCAGAATCAGAGCTGCGTACGCTACTGGATGCGGCACACCGTGCCGTGCTTACGGCCTTTGACGTCCCTGAGCGCGATCGCTACCAGATTGTTCAGGAAAACAAGCGTTACCAGATGGTGTTTCAGGATACCGGGCTGGGATTCACCCGCAGCGACAATCTGGTGATGGTGCGGGTCTATACCAGCCCACGCAGCAGCGAACAAAAACAGCGGTTTATGGCGGAGCTGGCGCGGGAGCTGCGCGAGCATTGTGGTGTACAGGGCAACGATTTAATGATCAGCTTTATCACCAACGACAAAGGTGACTGGAGTTTTGCCGACGGCGAAGCACAATACCTCACCGGCAAACTCTGAAAAACGCCCGGACTTCTGCTCTGCTGACGGTGCGCGCCAGCCACCGTCACACCTGATAACCTCCCTTCAGAAATGACAATAAACCAATCTGCTCATCACTGCACAAATCAGTCCGGATATGTTGCAGCAGGATGACAGCCAATATAGATTGTCGAAAAACCATCCCCCGAAGATGGCCGGTTGCGTGAAGCCTCGCGCAACCCTGAAAAGAGGATTTCCCATTGTCCGAATTGGTGTCCGTCGCATTGTTTCTGGCCGCTATTGCTATTTATTCCTGTAAAGCCGGGCGTAACAAATTCTGGTTTGTTGTTGTTCTTATCCTGCTGGTGCTTTTCGTTGTACTAAACGCCACCCTCTTTGCCAGCAACTATTTTACGGGTGACGGCATTAACGATGCGGTGCTCTATACGCTGACCAATAGCCTGACCGGCGCGGGCGTCAGTAAATATGTGGTGCCCGCGATCGGGCTGATCATCGTGCTGTTTCTGCTGTTCTGCCTGCTGTCGTGGATTCTGCGTCGGCGTAAGCGTCCCCATCACATGGGCTGGTCGCTGCTGGCGGCTGCCTGCGCGCTCGGCTCGGTGCAGACCACGCCGGCCTTTCGTCAGGTCGCGACGCTGATTGTGTCGCATACCCAACTGGCGGACTCTGACTTTGACAACTTCTATAGAGTGCCACGTAATCGCATTGAACAGCCGCACCTCAACGTGGTTTACATCTATGGTGAAAGCCTGGAGCGCACTTATTTCGACCCCATCGCCTTTCCCGGTTTGGCGCCCGAGCTGAACCGGCAGAAAGAGCAGAGCATCGACTTCAGCGAAACCGAGCAACTGCCCGGCACCGATTACACCATTGCGGGCATGGTTGCCTCACAGTGCGGCATTCCGCTGTTTGCCCCGTTTGACGGTAATGCGTCGGCGTCGCTCTCCAGCTTCTATCCGCAGAACGTCTGTCTGGGCGACATCCTGAAAAATTCCGGCTACCAGAACTGGTTTATTCAGGGTGCCGATCTGCGCTTTGCCGGTAAAGATGTCTTCCTGAAATCACACGGTTTCGATCCCGAAAATCTATACGGTTCGCAGGAGCTGAAAAGCCGCGTTGCCGATCCTGCTTACCGCAATAACTGGGGCTATTACGATGATACGGTGCTGGATGAAGTCTTTGAGAAGTATCAGGAGCTCTCACAGGCCGGTAAACCTTTTGCACTGTTTACGCTGACCGTCGACACCCATCATCCTGACGGTTTTATCTCGCGCAGCTGCGATCGCAGGAGCTACAGCATTGAGGGCAAACCGAACCAGTCATTCAGTGCGGTTACCTGCTCGCAGGAGCATGTGGCGCGACTGATTGCACGCATAAAAGCGTCACCGTGGTTTAAAAACACCGTGATTTTGGTCAGCTCTGATCATCTGGCGATGAATAACACGGCGCATCCATGGCTGGTCAAACAGCCACGTCGCAATCTGTTCATGGTGATCCGCGGCGATAAACCGCAGGCGGAGCTGATGGAGGCGAAGCGCAGCACGCTGGATAACGGCGCCACGCTGCTGGATATTCTCGGCGGCGACAATGCGATTGGTCTGGGGCGCAGCAGCCTCTCCTCGCTGTCACTCTCCACCCAGTTCGACGATATGAAGAGCAAGGTGACGAGCTGGAAACCCGACATCATTCAGCTGTGGAACTTCCCGAAGAAAATAGACAACTTCACGGTAGATCAGGAAAAGAATACGTTCAGCTTCTCAGGCACCACTTTTAAATTGCCGATCCTGTTTCGTATCAGCGATAAGCATGTGGAGCCGATGCCGGAAGGGGAATATTCGGCCCCGCTGCGCTATCAGCTGGCCGATTTCGCCTCCGCCGATAAATTCCTCTGGGTCGATCGCTGTTTTAAAATGGCGCGACTCTGGCAGCCTTCGCTGGCCCTCTCCGGCGATCTCTGTGTGGCGATGGGGCAGCTCGGCGGTACGCCGTCGGTGACGCATGTCGACAAACCGCAGTGGAAAGGCAAAGTGCAGTTCCCGGACGGCGCCGTCAGCGATGCGCGTTACCAGCAGAATCTGGCGCAAATCCGTATTGAAGATAACAACATTCGCTACAGCGCCGACAGCTTCCGACTCGACGTGCCTGGCGCGCCCGAGAACGTTAAAAGCTACAGTGGCATCTCACGACCAGAGAGCTGGGGACGCTGGTCTAACGCCAATCTCGCACCAGAAGTGCATATCGATTACGTCGATGCGCTGCCCGCGAAGTTCGATCTGGTCATCACCGCGCGCGCGTATGGCCCCAACGCACACCGCGCGATTCCGGTACGGGTCGGCGACCAGCAGCAGCTGCTATCGCTGGGTGAAGAGATATCGACACATACCCTGCATTTCGACAACCCAGGCGCCAGCCATCGTCTGGTGATTGCCCCCCCTGAACCGCAGCTGAGTAACACCGGCAATATCACCGGGCAGGATCCGCGCAAACTGGGCATCGGCATGGTTGAAATTAAAATCGTGCCACAGCCTTAAGACCCGTTTTTTCTTCTCCCGCCTCTGCGGATTACCGCAGAGGCACCTCATCCTGTCCTCGGCCACATGTTGCGAGACAGCTCGCACTCCACTGCACGTTACTTGTTGTACTAATTGATATTTTTCGGCAAAGCGCGCAAAATATAATCGACTGAGTGGTGATACGTTTTTTGCCTGTCATGATGCCGCTATCGCCGAAGTGCACAGGGAGGTGTCGTGATGACAAGCACATTGATGAGTACCCACAAAGCCTTTAAAGCTCTGCAACAGGCAGGGATCGACGATCAGCAAGCGGAGGCGATGGTGGAGGTCTTTAGCGATATGCAGCAGAGGCAGCCAGGCGCACAGGTTGGGAAGCAACTCGGTCAGCTCAGGACGAAAGTCGACCAGATAGACGAACGACTCGGGCATCTCACCATAAAAGTTAATCAGATTGACGAGCGGCTGGGCCATGTGGAAAGAAAAATCGACAAACTGGCCATCCGGTTTTCTCACCTGGAAAACAAGGTGGATAAGATGGAGGTTATGCTCAGTGAAATGAATTTCCGATTAACTGGTGCTGTCGACAGCCTGAGAAATGACGTTGTGACCCTGACCACCGATATGCGCTGGATCAAACGGTTATCCATCCTCATGACCACCACCCTGCTGGCAGCGGTCCTGAAAGATATTTTACTGTGATCCCATCACCCGATCAGGGTCTGTCGCGCAGCGCCTCCAGCTTCTCGCGCTGCTGACCGTCGGCGGTAAAGTTATCCTCCGCCAGCCATCGCTGAAAGCCCTTTTTCACCTGCGGCCATTCGCTATCGATAATCGAGAACCAGCTGGTGTCACGAGAACGTCCTTTGTAAACGATCGCCTGGCGGAAATCCCCTTCATAACGGAAACCCAGGCGAGCCGCGGCCTTACGGGAAGGCGCATTGCAGCTGTCACATTTCCACTCATAACGGCGATAACCCAGCGTTTCAAAAGCGTAACGCATCAGCAGAAAATGCGCTTCCGTCGCCATGCGGGTCTGCTTCAGCCGGGGCGAAAACGTGACATGCCCGACTTCCATCACGCCATGTTCAGGCTGAATGCGCATTAACGACAGGCTACCCACCGCCTGTTCTGTAGCGAGATCGATCACGGCGAAATGCAGTGGGTCGCGACTAGCTTCCAGTTGCTTTGCATAATCCTGAAACGCCTGCCGGTCATCAAATGGCCCCATGAACATGTAAGTCCAGTCACGCCCATCTTCAGCCAGTGACCAGGCTTCATACAGGGCATCGCTATGTCGTGCCGTGCTGTATGGCTCCAGCCGGCACGCTTCGCCGGTGAAAATCTGATGCTGCGGTAAAGGACGGGGTTGCCAGTCTGGTAAAGGCTGACCGACCGGCTGACCGTATTGATTCAGGTGTTGTGACATATCGCCTCCCGGCTGCAGATGATATCCGCAGATTGCCACTATCATGGTGGGTTAAAAAGTACCACAATCATTAAAAATGATAGATCCACGGGAGCAGACGATGAAGCCAGAGATCCCCCCTTTGCTGCTGGCGCCATTGATACCCGCCGCCGGGACAACGCTGCAGCAGCAACTTTATCAGCGGATAAAGCAGAGCATTTTGCAGGGTCAGCTTGTTGCCGGTGCGATGTTACCGGCTACACGGCAGCTGGCTCTTGAGCTACAGGTTTCGCGGAATACTGTGCTTAACGTCTGGACCCAGCTGCAGGCTGAGGGATATCTGATGAGCGATCGGCAAGGCAGCCGCGTCAGCTCACTGGCTTTGCCTGTCGGGCCACCGGATGACGACTCGTTAGCCAGCTGGCCGCTGGCAAAACGGATTGAGGGCTTTCACCAAAGCCAGTGGATCGACACCGGCTCATTGCCCCTGCGACCTGGCATACCCGCCCTGAACCATTTCCCGATGGCGGCATGGCGCCGGGCGCTGAGTCAGGTGATGAGCCACACGCCACCGCAGTTGCTCGGCTATGGCGATCCGTTTGGCGAAGCAGAGTTGCGTACCGTACTGGCGCAACAGTTGCGTATCACCCGCGGTGTCCGTTGTGACCCCGGACAGATTGTGATTACTGAAGGTGTGCAGCAGGCACTTACGCTGTGCGTCGCCCTGCTGAGTAATCCGGGCGATCATGGCTGGATTGAAGAACCAGGCTATCGCAATGCCAAAGCGGCTCTGCAGGCCGGAGAGCTTAACATTGTCCCGATCCCCACCGATGACCAGGGAATGGCCCCTGAGCCGCAGCACTGGGAACAGGCTCCGCCCCGTCTGATTTATACAACGCCCACCCATCAGTATCCCACCGGCGTCGTCATGAGCGCGGCCCGGCGTCTGGCGCTGATTGCCGCCGCACAGCAGCACCAGGCCTGGATTATTGAAGATGATTATGATGGCGACTTCCATTACCACGGCGAGCCCATTATGGCGATGCAGGGCACGACCGATAATGCCCCAGTTATCTATCTCGGTTCATTCAGCAAGACTCTGTTCCCTGCGCTCCGTATCGGTTTTATGGTGCTGCCCGCGCCGCTGGTCAGGCGTCTGCGACCGGCACTGCATCAGATCCTGCGCGGCGGAAACCGTCCGGAGCAGCAGGCACTGACCCGTTTTATTCTCAGTGGTGATTATCGCCGCCATCTGGGCAAAATGCGTCGTCTCTATCGTCAGCGACAGGCACTGCTGCGAACTGAACTGCAGCGCGCTGCGGGTCAGGCGATTCCGCTGCTGGGTGGTGACAGCGGTATGCATCTGGTGCTGCCACTCGATCCCCATCGGGATGACGTCGCTATCACCCGCAAACTACTCCAGGCGGGCTACGCGCCCACGGCACTCTCGACCTTCTATCTGAGCGAACCGGTGCAGCAGGGGCTGGTTATTGGATATGGTAACTGCAGCGACACGCAAATGACCGCAGCTACACGCCAGCTAAGTCGGTTACTTGGCTGGCCCGGATAACGTGATCATTCCGCGCTGATGAGGCTGGCCGGTGCGGCAACCGACTGGCGGATCATCAGACGGGCATCAAAGCGCGGCATCGGCCCGACGGCCTCGCCGCGTATCTCCGCAATCAGGCGTCGCGCCGCTTCACGACCCATCTCATATACCGGTTGCGCCACCACCGTCAGCGGCGGCGTGACAATCTCACTCCACGGGAAATTGTCATACATCACAAATGAGAGATCGGCAGGGATTCTCAGTCCGCGCTGCGTCACCTCGCGCAGCAGCCACATCGCGACCACGCTGTCAGAGGCCACCAGCGCCGTGGGCGGCTGCGGACGCTGCCACAGCTCGGCCACGATACGGGCGATTTCCGCTTCATCCAGCGCATTCACTTTCACCAGCGTTGGATCAAATTCCACATCTGCGGCAGCAAAGGCCTGCATCATGCCGCCAACGCGCTGGGCGACTGGCGTCAGGCCAAAATCGCCTGGCGTGCTGTAATCGGTTGCCAGTGCCATGCTGGTGATATAGGCGATATGACGGTGGCCTGCCTCCAGTAACCGTGCGGTCGCTTCTGCGGCAACATCCGTAAATTCGCAGCAGATAGCTTCCACATCAAGGTCAGTCACGGCGCGATCAAACAATTTCAGCGCTCTGCCCTCCTCCAGTACCTGAGTCAGGTGACGGTTGAGAGGGTGATCTGAACAGCAGGGCGCAACGATAATGCCGTCAACCCGCTTTTCCAGCATCACGCGCACCGCATCCTGCTCAGCCTGCAGCTTTTCATCGCTGTTACTGAGCAGCAGGTGGTAACCGGCCGAGCGCGCCACATCGGCCATGCCGCGCAGCGCCAGGCCAAAGTGGGGATTTTCGATATCGCCGACAATCACCCCAATGGTATTGGAGCGCCCGGTGTTCATGCTGCGCGCCAGGGCATTCAGACGATAGCCCAGCCCGGAGGCCGCGCTGTTGACCCGCTCCTGCACCTCATCACTGACCGCCCCATAGCCTCCCAGCGCGCGCGCCGCCTGAGCTTTAGAGACTTTTGCTGCGCGTGCTACATCCGCCACGGTGGGCGCTTTCGATTGCCGTTTCTGACTCGTCATAATTATTTTGAATCACAGGTTAATGACAGGAATATTGACGCCGAAAAAAGGCTGTGCTTAAACTCATTGTAACCCCTTGAGACCGGTCTCACAATACCCACGTCTTAAGGTGCCACCTGTGTTGAGACCGGTCTCAATTATAATCGCTGGCTCAACAGTCTCTGATGTTTAAACCTGCAAAAACGGATGAGCTATGAAATCGCAAACCACCCTGGGCAAACTGCTCGGCACCACGCTCGCACTCTGTTCACTTTCGTTCTGTACGCTGGCTGCCAGCAATAACAATCCTTATGGGCTGATCGAACCCGGCCAGCTACGCGTCGCCAGCGTCGGCGACTCCAAACCCTATACCTTCACGGATGCCAGCGGTCAGTTCACCGGCTTCGACGTCGAATTCTTCAGAGATGTCGCCCACCGAATCGGAATTGATAAGGTCGATTTTATTGGACAGGACTTCTCAGCCATCATGCCAGCCGTGGCCAACGGTCAGTATGACGCGGCAGTAGCGGCTATCGGCATCACCCCGGCGCGGGAAAAGACGGTCGACTTTTCGACCGGCTATCTGGCGGGATTTCTCACCGTTCTCACCCGCTCTGACAGCGGCGTGAAGGATGTCGCCAGCCTGGCAAAACGCCGGCTTGGCGTCGTTCAGGGCACGCTACAGGAGAGCTATGCCGTCGAACATTTCCCCCAGACCGATCTGGTGCGCTTCCCGGATAACAACAGCGCCGTCTCCGCGCTGAACAACGGCACGCTCGACGCTATCTTCCTCGACTACGAGGCGGCCAAAAGCTACGCCGAACGCTTCAAACTGGTCTCTGCCGCCGACATCCCCTCGTTTGATGCACCGGCTGGCATTGCCATTGCTAAAGGTAAGCCCGCCTTCAAGGCCGCGCTGGACAAGGCCATCAAAGCCGCCATGCAGGATGGCACCTGGAAACGACTTTATGAGAAGTGGTTCCCCGGATCGCCGATGCCAAAACAGTATCTGCCTGGCGGCCAGTAAAGAGGCGGACGTTCGCGTCCTGAGTTAACCGGGGGAAACCCCGCCCTGAATGGAGACGGCGATGGACTTGCTCACGATTCTTTCCCGCACCTTCTTTGATTTTCCATCCATGATGGAAGTGCTGCCGCAGATGCTGACCACCGGGCTGGTCAATACGGTCATTATCTCGCTGGCGGCAACGCTGCTCGGCACGCTGTTCGGGCTGCTGCTGGCGCTGATGGGCATCTCACCCTCACGCTGGATTCGGCTGCCTGCCCGGCTCTATACCGATCTGTTTCGCGGTCTGCCCTCTATCCTGACCATTCTTCTGATTGGTCAGGGCCTGGCGCGATTCAGCTATCAGCTGTTCGGTCCGACGCCCTACCCGCTGGGGATCTTCGCTCTTAGCCTGATCGCCAGCGCCTATATGGGCGAGATTTTCCGCGCGGGGATTCAGAGTGTGGAACGCGGCCAGATGGAAGCCTGCCGCGCGCTGGGGATGAGTTATGGCCGGGCAATGCGACTGGTGGTGATCCCGCAGGGGATCCGCCGCGTGCTGCCCGCCATCGTTAACCAGTTCATCGCCATCATCAAAGATTCCTCGCTGGTCTACCTGCTGGGCCTGATGACCCAGCAGCGGGAGCTGTTCCGCGTGGGTCAGGATGCGGCGGTACTCACCGGTAACCTCTCGCCCCTGATGCTGGCCGGGCTGTTCTATCTCATCATCACCGTGCCGCTGACGCACATGGTCAACTATGTCGATGTACGTTATCGCACCGGCCGCCGTCGCCTGACGGCTCCGCAAAGTGGCTTAAAAGAGGTGGATGAAGTCAGGCAGCCCAGCGTCGCACTGGTCACACATCCCCGCATCGGAGGCAACCATGAATAACCTGAACCGCAACCCTGCCGCAACCTGGCATGGTGCCAGCCTGGAGCTGCGCGATCTGACGCTGGCCTATGGCCCGATTGAGGTGCTGCGTAAAGTCTCGCTGCGGGTCGCGCCTGGCAGTACCACCTGCATCATCGGGCCATCCGGCTCGGGTAAATCGACGCTGCTGCGCGGCATTAACCGCCTGCATGAGCCGCAATCCGGGGATGTTTTACTGGCTGACCGATCCGTGCTGCACGACAAACCTGATGCGCTGCGACTGCGCATTGGCATGGTGTTTCAGCACTTCAATCTCTTCCCCGATCACAGCGCGCTGGAGAATGTGGCGCTGGCCCCGTGGCGGGTCAAAGGCCTGCCGAAATCGCAGGCGATGGCAATTGCGCGTCAGCGGCTGGAAGAGGTCGGGCTGGGTCAGCGCGCGGACCACCGGCCACGCGATCTCTCCGGCGGCCAGCAGCAGCGTGTCGCGATTGCCCGTGCGCTGGCGATGGATCCCGAAGTCATGCTGTTTGATGAGGCGACCTCTGCTCTCGATCCCGAACTGGTGAAGGGTGTCCTGACGCTGATGGCGGATCTCTGTCGTCGCGGCATGACGATGGTGGTGGTGACACATGAAATGGGCTTTGCGCGCAAAGTGGCGGATCAGGTGGTGTTTATGGACGAAGGCGAAATTGTTGAAGCCGGACCGCCTGGCGCCATTTTTGATGCGCCGCAGTCACCGCGACTGCAACGTTTTCTCTCTGAAGTGCTGTAACTGAGTAAGGAACCTGATAATGGCAGTAAAAAATGAAATGAAAGTCGTGGTACTGGGCGGTGGCATCATCGGCGTCTCAACGGCGCTGGAGCTGACCAAACGCGGTGCCGCAGTCACGCTGGTGACCGAAACCGCGCTCTGTTCCGGGGCATCGGGACGTTCGCTGTCATGGCTTAACTCAGCGGGTGAACGCTCCCGGCCCTATCACGCCCTGCGCATGGCGGGCATCGATCGCTATCGCACCCTGTTTGCTCAGCATCCTGACCTCGACTGGCTGCGTTTTGATGGCGGGGTCTGCTGGTTTAAAGACGATGAGGCCGGAACCCAGGCGCGGCATGCTTATGAGAAAGCACACGGTTACGACTCACAGCTCATGACCGCGGATACCGTGGCGCAGGCAGATGCAGCCATCGATCCCGCTGCGCTGCCGTCACAGGCGATATTTAATCCCGGTGAAGGCTGGGTCAGCCTGCCGCACCTGACAGAGCATCTGGTGAATCAGTTCCGGGCGCGCGGCGGTGAAGTGATAGAACACGCCGGTAAAGCCAGTGTGATCACCGAGCATGGCCGGGCCTGCGGCATCCACAGTGAGCTGGGCGAACTGCGGGCAGATGTGGTGGTGGTCGCCTGCGGCCCCTGGACGCCGGATGTGGTTGCGCCATTGGGCGTGACGATCCCCAACGGATCGCCCGTCTCCATGCTGGTGATCACGGAGCCGGGCAGACATGAACTCAAAGCGGTGCTGAACACGCCCCGCGCCGCTATCCGGCCCAACCCCGGCAACCGTTACGCCCTGGATCATGACTGGTACGAGGAAGACATCCAGCCGCTGGCCGGAGGCGATTACCATATCGATAAGCAGATCGTGGCAAAGCTGGCGGACGAAGCGAGCAAGCTATTACGTGGCAGCGAGTCGCTCAGCGTCCAGAGCTGGAAAATTGGCCTGAAGCCGATTCCCGGTGATGGCGATCCGGTGCTGGGCCAACTGCAGAAGGTGCCGGGCTGTTATGTAGCGTTCACACATTCGGGCGCAACGCTGGCGCTGATTGTCGGGGAATTACTGGCGGAGGAGATCGTAAGCGGTGAGAAGCATCCGATGCTGGCAAGCTTTGGTGCGGAGCGTTTCAGCTAAAAAAAAGCCGGTCATTACGACCGGCTGATTTTATTTAGCCACGGAATCAGCCACGGAAGAAGATATCGCCCGATTTACCCATGACGATTTTGCCGGTGTCATTGGTAATCAGAATGTAGTTGGCGTTGATATAGGCCCAGTGGGTATCTGCCTGCGGAGCGGGCAGATTACGCTTTTGCCACTCAGTGATGGTGTACGTTTTATCGGTGTACTTCTCTGGCACGATGTCACCGATTTTGTACTCTTTGTAGTCGATGATGATGGTGCTGAGTTCATAATTAGGGCGCGAGCCGTTGGACGGTGCCGGGGAAGTCGGCGTCGTCGGCGTAATGCCATCATTAGATTGTGAGCTGGTCTGTGGCTGGTTTTGCGCGGCACCGGCGTCAGGCTGAACGCTGCCGGTATCAGGCGTAGCGGGCTGGGCACCAGGATTAGCGGGCTGAATCTGCGGCGGTGGCGGAACGGTATCCGTTGCTTCGCCAGCGGCCTGTACACCGGGGATCAGGCTCAGCGAGCCAACCAGTAATCCCATTGATAAAAGTACACGTTGAGTCCTGCGCATAATGATTTCCACGTTGAATTTTGACAGTCAGGCTAAAGACAATTTTTATCGCACTTCAGTTCCGGTGTGCTGACGCTATGTGTAAGGAAAAACAGCGCTATTCACTTTACTGCACACAGCTCAGGTTACGGATCACTGTGGGACCACTTTATCCTGAGTTGCCAGATCGACCAACAACGCAATGCCTAAATAGTTGCTCCAGTTAAAGCCGTTCTGCAACACCACAATCGCATTGCCGTGACGTTTATCGTAGCCGATAAAACTGGCGTAGCCGCCAATATAACCCACCTGATAGGTGATCTGCTGCCCTTCGATGGTGTCGGTAACCCAGGCGATATTCTGCGCCTGCCCACCCTGCTGATACCAGGGCCGGTTTACCGCCGCAAAAGCCCGATCCCGCGCCGTATCACCGGTGGTATTGAGGTGCGCACGCAGATAAGCACTCAGATCGCGCGCATTACTGTAAAGACTGGCCGCGGCCACCATGTTGCCGTGAAAATGCCAGTCTGGTGTCAGCGTACCACGGTGAATAAATTTCGGCTGATCGCCAGCATGGCCGAGGGCACGCAGCGGATAACCCGGCAGCGTTTCCGGCTCAAAACTGCTCTGATTCATCTTTAACGGCGTAAAGATCAGCTGTGACGCGAGTGTCTGAATGTCCTGATGAAAACGGGTGCGCACGATAAAGCCGAGCAGCGCATAGCCGAGGTTGGAGTAGTGTGGCAGGCGTACCGCAGGCACTGTGAAATCCGCCAGATAACTCAGCAGTTTGTCGCTGTCGAGATTGCCATAGAAGTTTTCGCCCGTGTCCAGATAACCAACGAACTGCAGCAGCATCGGCAAATCCATATCCTGACGCGGCAGACCCGAGGTATGCGTCACCAGCTGCAGCAACGTGATGCGCCGCGCGTCAGCACTTAGAGGAACATCTTTTGGCAGCAGATCCGCCAGGGTATCGCTCCAGCGCAACTTGCCCTGATCCACCAACTGGATGATCACTTCTGCCGTCACGCCTTTACTCAGCGAGCCCAGCGCAAACAGGGTATCGGGTGTGATCGGATAGCGATGCACCCGGTCGGTGACGCCGAAAGGATAATAGCGTGTCGGGCCGCCGCGATGGATCACCGCAATGCTGATGCCGGGAACCTGCTTCTGCTGCATGTAGTGCTGCACGATGTCATCGACATTTTCGTGAAAGGTGGCGTGCGTCAGATAAACGCGCTCACCCACCGGCGCGGAGGTTTGCGACAGGGTACCGCAGCCTGCCAGCAGGAAGATCACGGCGGGTATGCATCGCGTTGTTAATCTGCTCATCCACTTGCTGGCAGTAGACCTCCGTGTGAAGTAAGCGGCTACAGCCCGGCTGCTGGAAAATCCATTTTTCATTTAATAATCATTAGGTTAATTTTAATTAATACGCAGCAGGCTCGATATAGCGCAAAAATGTACCATAAAGTGCTGCAGGCTATCGCATGCACAATGGGGGCAAAGTGGTGTTAAACGCGGTTTAGCCACTGCGTGTCGCCAGAAGATGGTTAGCTGTGCTATGGCCCGCAAGGGTGTACACTGCTGCGGTTTTAAGGCTCAACGCCGCGCTGAAATTTTGAAATGCCCGGGAGGCAACCGCATGAAAGAAGGCCCACTGTCCGAAAAAGAGCTGCAATGGCTGGAAGATATGCTGGAAAAATATGGCAGCGAAGCGTCAATTATTGATGTCTCTGAGCTGGATGGTCTGCTGACGGCCGTTCTCTCCGGTCCCGTTACCGTTGAGCCAAGCCAGTGGCTGGTTGCCCTGTGGGGGGGTGAGAAGCAGATTCCAAAATGGAGCAACGAGCGTGAAATGACGCGCTTTATGTCGCTCTGCTTCCAGCATATGAATGATGTGGCTGATCGCTTATCTGAATTCCCGGAGCAGTTTGAACCGCTGTTTGGCATCCGCGAGATGGAAGGTCTGGAATTTACCGTGGTGGAAGAGTGGTGCTTCGGCTACATGCGCGGTGTCGCGCTGACCGACTGGTCTGCCCTGCCTGCGGATCTGCAGCCTGCTCTGGACGCTATCGCCCTGCATGGTGTGGAAGAGAACCTCGAAAAGATCGATGCCATGACGCCGGACGAGATGGAAGCCAGTATTGAGGCGATCCGCCCTGCTGCGCTGGCGCTGCATGATCACTGGATCTCCCAGCCGGAAGCCATTCCTGTGCCACAGAAGCCTGTCTCGGCAGAGAAACTGCCCGGCCGCAACGATCCCTGCCCGTGCGGCAGCGGCAAAAAATATAAGCAGTGCTGCCTGCATTGATTGACTGATTAGCCCCATCACCTGCCGGGTGTTATCGCTGGCCGGCAGGTCTCGCCAGATTATCTATCCGTTACTTTCCCCGATTAGGCAGTGCATGCCCTGAACAACAACAGACTTATCGCTAAGGTAAGCGCGATTTTAACCGTCTGTAATAAGCACCATTCCCGATTAGGAATAAAAGTTAATAGACTTTCACGCTACGTAGTTAAAAAAGGGAAATGTTGTGTTTAAAAATCCATCATTAACTTCACATTGGATATAGCCTGTACGGGTTTAACAATCCCTATAAGCTTTGATAAATACACACCTTTATTTTAACAACAGTTATAAAATTGCAATCTACAGCTGTTATCAATTAGCTTATTTTGAAAAGTGCATTTAATGCTAAATATGAAAGAGTGTTATTTATTGCCATATAATAATGCACGATTACTTTTTGTTAAAATAACATTAACTGCAATGGTATCTCCTGCGTTTAACTTTATAAAAAAAATAGTCAATCATGCCGAAAAAATATCCACAACCCGATGATATTATTAATTATTTTTAAAAAACAAAAATAAGCAAAAATCATTTTCCGCTTATCAAAGCTTATTAAAGCTTATTAAAGCTTATTAAATATATTTACACAAGATTGACAAAAAATCCCTGCAAGTAATGTCTGATTAGTTATTTTTCGGAATTTAAAATCATAAAAAATCCATAATAACTAATTTTATCCTGCCTAATCACTTCAATTTAGTTTTCTTATCTACAGCATGTGGATCAGGGTGTGTAAATTCCCTTTCATCATTTTATTTGTAAGAATGCAGGTTAACGTTAATGAACTAACTAAATCATCCCTCTCTCTATCAGACAGAAGTGATGAAAGTGATAAACACTTATCTATCCACCCGGACAAGTGTTTAGCCATGAAACAGGATAAAACCTTGCCATGGAAATAGATAACCAACCCTATAGCAGAGCTTAGAAAAAACCGGTCAGCATTATTAAACAGAGTGTCAAATCACACTGATTATTAAGCGTTAAGATAAAAAATATATTTTAGTGATTTTTATTACACCGCGTTATCGGGCCATAACTCACTGCCATCTGGAGGTTAAGTCACTGTTCTAAATTTTTTTATCAACATAACACAGCAGCATCTGGCTATTTTTTAATCGCCAGATTCATTTCAACACTATTGGTGAAAAATGAAAATACAATTAATTATTAAAGACACGCAGGGCAATGTTATTGCTAAACATGCTTTACAACCTGGAAAGTCGCTGGCATTAGAGTCCATGCCACAAGCTGCGTCCTATGAAGTTCACAGTGTTGATGGGCAGCCTCCCCAGAAGATCATTGCGTCAAAAGCTAATGGCCAGATGAAATTTAAGCTGGTGGATGATGTCACGGGTGAGCAGTATGACATCGTCCTGCAAAACGTCAGCGCAGAAGAAATGCCAGTCATGACAGCCTCTGGTTCGGACGGTGTGATCTACGCGTATGACTATGATGCGACTAATAGCGTATATGAACTTGTTTCGACCTCGACCGATCCCCTTATCGCGGACAATGTCTATGTAGCGGGTGGTGTTTTAGGTGGTCTGGCTGCATTGATTGGTGTGGCTGCAGCGTCAAACTCTGGTGGCAGTGGGGGTTCAAGAAATAACAACTCTGTAGCAGCGAATGAAGACAACGCTGCAGCAACCAGTGAAGACAATAGTGCTGCCAGCGTTATTCCTGCCACAACGCCATCTCTCGTCGACGACGCCGGTAACCCGGTGGCGGACGGATCGGCTACCAGCGACAGCACGCCGACCATCAGCGGCGGCGGCATGCAGCCCGGCTCCACCGTGGTGATCTCCGACGGCGACACCGACCTCGGCACCGCCACCGTCGACGCCGACGGCAACTGGACCTTCACGCCTGACGCCCCGCTGGACGACGGCGAGCACGCGCTGGTCGTTGACGGCACCGACGCGAACGGCAACGCCAGCAGCAGCACCGTCGACGTCATCATCGACACCAGCGAAACCGTGCCGGGCATGACCGACGACGCCGGTAACCCGGTGGCGGACGGATCAGCCACCAGCGACAGCACGCCGACCATTAACGGCGGCGGCATGCAGCCCGGCTCCACCGTGGTCATCACCGACGGCGACACCGACCTCGGCACCGCCACCGTCGACGCGGACGGTAACTGGACCTTCACGCCGGATGCGCAGCTGGCTGACGGCGAGCACGCGCTGGTCATTGACGGCACCGACGCGAACGGTAACGCGGTGAACGACACCGTGAACGTGACCGTCGACACCAGCGCCACCGTGCCGGGCCTGACCGACGACGCCGGTAATCCGGTCGCCGACGGCAGCAGCACCAGCGACAGCACCCCGACCATAAGCGGCGGCGGCATGGAACCGGGATCCACCGTGACCGTCTCGGACGGCGATGCTGAAATCGGCACCGCCACCGTCGACGCCGACGGCAACTGGACCTTCACGCCGGACGCCCCGCTGGACGACGGCGAGCACGCGCTCGTAATCGACGGTACCGATGCGAACGGTAACGCGGTGAACGACACCGTGAACGTCACCGTCGACACCAGCGCCACCGTGCCGGGCCTGACCGACGACGCCGGTAACCCGGTGGCGGACGGATCTGCCACCAGCGACAGCACGCCGACCATTAACGGCGGCGGCATGCAGCCCGGCTCCACCGTGACCGTCTCGGACGGCGACACCGACCTCGGCACCGCCACCGTCGATGCGGACGGCAACTGGACCTTCACGCCTGACGCCCCGCTGGCTGACGGCGAGCACGCCCTTGTGATCGACGGCACCGACGCGAACGGTAACGCGGTGAACGACACCGTGAACGTGACCGTCGACACCAGCGCCACCGTGCCGGGCCTGACCGACGACGCCGGCAACCCGATAGCCGACGGCAGCACCACCAGCGACAGCACCCCGACCCTCAGCGGCGGCGGCATGCAGCCGGGCTCCACCGTGGTCATCACCGACGGCAGCACGCCGATCGGCGAAGCTACCGTGGACGCCGACGGCAACTGGACGTTTACGCCAGATACTGCGCTGGACGATGGTGAACATACGCTTATCACTGGTGGTATTGATGCCAGCGGCAACAACGTCAGCAATTCTGTAGACGTCATCATCGACACCAGCGCCACCGCGCCGGTCATGACCGACGACGCCGGTAACCCGGTCGCTGACGGCAGCACTACCAGCGACAGCACCCCGACCCTCAACGGCGGCGGCATGGAGCCCGGCTCCACCGTGACCGTCTCGGACGGCGACGCTGAAATCGGCACCGCCACCGTCGATGCGGACGGCAACTGGACCTTTACGCCGGATGCAGCACTGGCCGACGGCGATCACGCGCTGGTCATTGACGGTACCAATGCCAGCGGTAACGCGGTGAACGACACCGTGAATATCACCGTTGACACCAGCGCCACCGTCCCGGGCCTGACCGACGACGCCGGTAATCCGGTCGCCGACGGTGCGACCACCAGCGACAGCACCCCGACCATCGGCGGCGGCGGCATGGAGCCGGGCTCCACCGTGACCGTCTCTGACGGCGACACCAACCTCGGCACCGCCACCGTCGACGCAGACGGCAACTGGACGTTTACGCCGGATGCAGCACTGGCCGACGGCGAGCACACGCTCGTGATCGACGGCACCGATACTCACGGTAACGCGGTAAATGACACCGTCAATGTGACGGTCGACACCAGCGCCACCGTACCGGGGCTGACCGACGATGCCGGTAATCCGGTTGCCGACGGCGCGACCACCAGCGACAGCACCCCAACCATCAGCGGCGGCGGCATGAAGCCGGGCTCCACCGTGACTGTGTCAGACGGCGACGCCGAAATCGGCACCGCCACCGTGGACGCGGACGGCAACTGGACCTTCACGCCGGATGCAGCATTGGCCGACGGCGAACACGCGCTGGTCATTGACGGCACCGATGCCAGCGGTAACGCCATGAACGACAACGTGAACGTGACCGTCGACACCAGCGCCACCGTGCCGGGCATGACCGACAACGCTGGCAATCCGATCGCTGACGGCGCAACCACCAGCGACAGCACCCCGACCCTCAGCGGCGGCGGCATGCAGCCGGGATCCACCGTGACTGTCTCCGACGGCGACGCCGAAATCGGCACCGCTACCGTGGACGCCGACGGTAACTGGACATTTACACCTGATACCGCGCTGGCCGATGGCGAGCACGCCCTGGTTATCGACGGTACAGACGCCAGCGGTAACCATGTCAATGACACCATTAATGTCGTGGTGCAAACCGCGCCGTCTATGGAAATCGTTGATGATAACGGTACCGCTATTCTGGATGGCGACACCATCAGTGACAGTACTCCAATGTTCAACGGTAAAAACTTTGAACCTGGAACCACGATTGTCATCGCAGACGGCGATACCACGCTGACCACTGTGACTGTAGGCGCAGATGGCAGCTGGACCTTCACACCAACCGCTGGATTGGTTGACGGTGCGCATGCCATCGAGGTCACCGTTACTGATCCACAGGGTGTCAGTGCCAGCGGAATCTTCAATGTGACAGTTGATACAACACCGCCGGAAGGCATTGATATCTCTACGGTCACGATGGTCGATAACGACGGTGCAACCATCACCGCGGCCGGTATCACAGCAGATAATACGCCAACCTTCAGTGGTACTGCGCTGGAGCCGGGAGCGACCGTGATTATTCGCGATGGTGAAACCGTATTGGGTGAAACCACGGTCAGCGAAGATGGCAGCTGGTCCTTTACGCCTTCAACCTCGCTTAACGATGGTGAACATCAGTTCACATTCGAAGTCACCGATGCAGTCGGCAACAGCAGCGGCGTATCTGAAGCGCTGGACCTGTCAATCTCCGCAACTAAAGGTATCAACACGGGTGTTGTGGTTACCGATGATGCCGGCAATGTGATTGTGAATGGTGAAGCCATTAACGACAGCACACCGACATTTAGCGGCCAGGATCAGACGCCAGGATTCACAGTCACCATCGCCGATGGTGAAACTGTGCTGGGCAGTGTCGTGGTTGCTGAAGATGGAAGCTGGAGCTTTACGCCTGATACCGCGCTGGCTGACGGTGACCATGCATTAATCGTGACCGTAACGGATGCGGAAGGAAACACCCGCACCGACACCGTTAACGTCGTGGTCGACACCATTGCGCCAGAGATCATTGATCTGGCCGCAGTGGTCGTCTCTGATGATGCTGGCAATGCATTAGCCGCTGGCAGCGCGATCAGTGACACCACGCCGACCTTCAGTGCCTCAGGACTGGAAGCAGGCACCATCGTTATCGTTCGCGATAATGATGTGATACTGGGTGAAGCTCAGGTTGCAGATGACGGCAGCTGGTCATTCACGCCGTCTGAAGCTCTGACTGATGGTGATCACAGCTTTACGTTTGAGGCAGTCGATGCTGCAGGTAACAGCAGCGGTGAATCTGAGGCTGTCAGCTATGTCGTGGACTCTGTTGCACCTGAAGGCGTGGACATTACTACCGTGGTCATCACGGATGAAGTGGGTGCGGCTATCGATACAGCAGAAATCCAGAGCGACAGCAAACTCACCTTCAGCGGCAGCGATCTTGAGCCTGGTGCCACGGTCACGATGTACGACAAAGGCCAGGTTGTCGGTGAAACCACCGTCGCCGAAGATGGCAGCTGGACTTTCACCGCCACTGACGGATTGTATGATGGCAGCCATGAAGTGACCTTTACTGTCACAGACGCGGCAGGCAACAGCAGCGATCCATCCGGCACGCTGGATCTGAATGTGCAGGGCATCATTCTAACGGCATCCGATAATGTCAGCTCTGGTGCCGCGGTAGGATTTACCTATCCAATTGATGTTAATGCGGATTTGGGAACCTTACTGGAGGACGGTGGGTTAATTGCGTTCAACAATAAGATCGTCAGTGATCCGATTGTGGTCGCAGACGGCACCATTATCGATCTTGATGTAACAGCGACCTCTTCTGCCTTCGTTAACGTCGCCAGTAACTCAACACTGGTGTTGCAGAAGTATGACTCGTCAACCAGCACCTGGGTTACCGTGTCTGAAGAGAACAGCAGAAACCTGTTTGGTCTGTTTGGACTGGGCGCATCGACTTCCACCATCACGCTAACCGGGCTGACTGCTGGCCAGTATCAGCTGGTTTACACCACCAGCGGTATTAACGTCGGCGTAAGCTTTAATCTGGACGCCTCTAAAACCGTCTATACGCTGGCTGAACAGGGCACACCGACCGACTACACCACAGCAACCGGCAATGTGATAACAGACGTCGACAGCGTTTATGGTGCAGATGGTATTCCGCACAGTGCCTATACCTCTGTGAGCGCGGCGAGCGTAACCCACAGTGATGGCACCGTGACCTCTGTCACGCTGGATGCCACCACCAAAACCGCCACGCTGGTCGGTCAGTATGGCACGCTGGTCATCAACGCTGATGGCAGCTATGTCTATAACCCGATCTCATCAATGGACAGCATCGGTAAGGTGGATTCGTTTACCTATACCATTACTGACTCTGCGACGGGTCTGAGCTCATCCGCCCAGATTCACGTACAGATTGGTACAACAAACGAAGCACTGGATCTGAGCTGGGATGCTACCGATCCTGATGCGACAGCATTGACCGACATTGCTTCCAGTAATGATGCCAACGCCCAGGTCACGGTAGCTTATGAGACATCCAGCGCTAGCACGACAGCAATGAATGTGGTGGCGGGCGGAGCGGAACACTACAGTTCGACCTTCTCGCTGACGGGCGTCAACGATGTGGTCACCGGTTCGCTGACGTTAACCACCGAATGGGGATTATTTGGCAACAATTTTACTACACCATTGAACATCACCTATTCAGTGCAAATGCAGAACAGTGATGGTACATGGACTACGGTAAAAACTCAGACAGCCGTAGTAGCAGCCGGACAGCACAACGATGAAGTTATCCAGAACGTGGATATGTCAACGCTGATGACAGACCTGGGTAAAGGGACTTACCGCGTGGCGGTATCCACTACCGGCGCGACAAACGTGGTGACACTCGATATGTCAGTAGAGACTGTCAGTACCACAGATTACGTGATCGTCGCGAATGAAGGGGTAAGCGGTAACTTCCTGACCGATGAGGGTAGCGATGGTGCGGTTGATAAACTCAGCTCAATCTACACCCGAATTTACGCGAAGCAAGGTGACAGCAGCGCTACCCTGGCAGTTGATGACAGCTTTACCTGGGTTACCGAAAGCGGTGTCACTATTGAGGGACAGTACGGCACTCTGGTGATGTATAACAACGGAGCTTATACCTACACCCCTAGCTCAACGACGCTGCCAGCGGGCTCTGAGGATGTGTTTACCTATGCGCTGAAAGGTGCCAATGGTGAAGTCGTTGCCGCTACCATCACCATTCATCTTGGCGTTGGTGTTGCTGGCTACAGCCGTGGCCCACTGGTGTTCCATGGCACAGAAGCGAATGACATTTTCGACATTTACGATACCCAATTCGTCTCTGTAGAGGGCGGCAACGGTAATGATACGCTGGCCTGGCGCGGCGGCGGTGAGCTGGTACTAAGCAGCATCGCTGCGAAGGTCAATGACGTTGAGTCAATCAGCCTTGCGACAACCGACATCGCAGATAATCTGGTCATTGATGCCCAAAGCGTGCTGGATGTCACCAATGCTAACAATACGCTGTATATCAAGGGAGCCGCTGGCGACAGCGTGACGCTGGAAGGCACCTGGATCAACAGTGGTACGGTAATCGTCGACAGCATCACTTACACGCACTACAGCAGCACCACAGCTGCCGGTACGGTAGTCGATATCTACGTGCAGCAGGGGGTTAATCTCTCTTCAGCCACCTATACGGATAGCCAGAATGGGACGGAATATACCGTTACCGCTGCGCAGGATGTAACAGGTACGGCAAGCGACGATATCTTCAACGTGAGCGATACCAGCTTTACCCACATTGATGGTGGTGAAGGTCTGGATACGCTGGTGTGGAGCGGTACGGGCACACTCACACTCAGCGATCTGCAGTCGAAAATCAGTAACATTGAAGAGATCGAGCTGGTTAATGACAGTGCAGTGAATAATCTGGTGGTCACCGCGCAAAACGTGGCGGACATCACCGATGCTGATAACACGCTGTTTGTTAAAGGTGGCATCACAGACACACTGACACTCTCTGGTAGCTGGACGCTGTCAGGCAGTGAAGTGGTCAACAATGTGGATTACGTTCATTACGTGGGTACCACCGCTGATGGTCAGACGGTGAACCTCTACGTTGATCGCGACATGAAACTGAGCAGCACCGAAACCGCGTCTGAAAACAATGCGGCCGACGTAACGGGCGATGTTGCCCTGCTCAGCGACAGCGTGGCGCAGAGCACCACGATGAACACCGCAACCAGCAGCTTTACCAGTGAGAGCTTCACGGTTAACAGCATCAGCGATCTGCAGGAGATTAACGTCAGCGTGACCGGGACGTCGATCAATGCCAGCAACACAGTTTCGGTGAACTGGTCGTTGCAGGTTTACAACGAGCAGACGCTGCGCTGGGACAACGTGACCACCGGCACACAGGCGATCACCAGCGGCAGTCCGCTGAATGTCTCGCTGGAGGGTCAGAATGCGGGAACCTACCGCATCGTGGTCGACAGCACGCAGTCCGGACATCCTGGCTTCCTGTGGTCTACCAGCTATGACGCGCTCACCGTGAAAGTGGCAGTGAACATCGTCAGCACCACCGACTATAAAGTCAGCACCAGTTCCAGCGTCAATGGTTCGGTCTTTACCAGCGACAGCACCAGTGACAGTTCGCTGGTAGTGACGTCGATAACGGCGGGTATTGTGACCGGTGCCGCAAGCTATACGTTGGTTGCCGCTGCAGGAACCACTATCGCGGGAACTTACGGCACGCTGACGATTAAGAACGATGGCAGCTATAGCTACACACTGAATAGCGACTCGGTGATCAAACTGACCGGCAGTGAAGATTCATTCACCTATGTTCTGGCGGATGGAAGCACCAAAAATCTGGTGATTACGCTGGGTGTCTCCGTGGATGGCTCTGAAGGTGGCGCGCTGATCTTTGCCGGTACCGTTGGCGATGACAGCTTCACCGTTCACGACACTCAGTTCACCTCGGTGGACGGGAAGTCGGGTCAGGATACGCTGGTCTGGAATGGCACAGGCGAGCTGAATGTCAGTGAGATTGCGGACAAAGTGAACAATATCGAAATCATCGATCTGCAGGATAACGCCCAGGCAACGGCGCTGCTGATTGGTGCCGATGATATTGAGAAAATCACGGATGCCAACAATGTGCTGTATGTCAGGGGTGGCAGCAATGACTCCCTTTCACTGCAGGGCGTGTGGGCTGTTAACGGCGTGGAAACGCTGAATAACATCACCTACACCCTCTACACCAGCACGGCGCTGGATGGCACGGCAATAAAACTCTATGTTCAGCAGGGTCTGCAATTCAACGAAGTGACAGAGCATCTTGCCGGTTCCATCGAGGATGTCTCCGCCGATCTGACCGTGGTATCGGTGAGCCAGAACGGTGAAACCACCGCGATCACTGACGATGCGGTGAGCTTCAAAGGTGCCTACGGCACGCTGGTTATCGATGAAGCGGGTCACTACAGCTACGTGGTGGATGATGCGTATGCGCACAGCGGCAACACTGACACCTTCACCTATGCCCTGTCAGACGGCAGCAATGCTTCTCTGAGCTTTAACCTGGGCGTTGATGTTGATGGCAGTGCGGGCGGCGAGATCACCTTCACCGGTACCAGCGGTGCAGATGTTTTCGAAGTCTATGACACCGATTTCACCTCTATCAATGGTGCCGATGGTAACGATACGCTGGCCTGGCATGGCACTGGAACGCTGAATCTCAGTGATATCTCGGCCAGGGTCAACAATATCGAAACCATCGACCTGATGACGGATGCCGGAAAAGACAATCTGGTCGTAAGTGCAGAAAGTCTGCTGAAGGTAACTGATAACGATAATACGTTATATGTCAGAGGGGAAAATGGCGACACGGTGACGCTGAATGGTAACTGGGAGCAGGCGGACGGAATAGTGGCAAATGGGGTTAACTATAACCACTACACCAGTTCTGCAGCCGATGGCTCCGTGGTACAGTTATATATTGAAGACGATGTAACCATCGGATAATTAATATCCGCATTAAAAGCAGGCTGGGTTATTTATACCAGCCTGCTTCTTTCCCGCGCCTTAAACCGCCCTTTTATGACGGAGATATATTTAATTATCTAAACATCATGAAAAAAATTATTATCATTTTGCACTGTGTTCTTATTACCCAATATTCTTTTGCTGCAGATCAAAAACTTTTTTCAGGCAGCGAACCCACCGTTAATGAAGCACCGGCAGGTTTCTGGGGCGTATTTTCTAAAACGCCGGATCCCGGAACCTTACCTGCGGGCGGATCTGCCCTGGCAGACAAATTACAAATTAATCCGGCAGAAATTGAAATGCAGCCTGCGGAGTCGAACGGGGCTGAAAGCTTTCCGGCTGACTGGCAGGCGGCTATCCAACTGGCGGTGAATCATCATCCCTCCATCAGCAGCAGCATTGCGACGCTGGAGTCATCAGGATTCACCATTGATGCTGCAAAAGCGGGCTATCTGCCCTCTATAAAAGCGGGCATCACAACCGGTCGACAGCAGGATGAAGGCAGCGGCCATATCGCCACCGTCGGCCTCTCTCAGATGCTTTACGACTTTGGTAAAACCGGCAGCGCGGTCGATCAGGCCAGCGCGAAATATCTGCGCCAGCAGGCTACTGTTCTGATGCAAATCGACACCATTATCGAACAAACCGCACTGGCGCTGAATGACGTTTATCGCTCAACGCAGCTGCTTGATAACTCAAAGAAAGAGGTGAAAGCCCTGCGGGATATCCTGGCACTGACGCAAATGCGTGCCGATGCCGGTGCCAGCACACGGGTGGATCCGGTTCAGGCGCAGGCGCGTGTTGAAGCCGCCCAGGCAGAACAACTGGATCTGGAAATCAAACTCCAGCAGCAGAAATACCATCTGCAATCATTGCTGGGACAGTCGATTGCCGAAAAGAAAATATCCGCGCCGATCTCGCTGCTGCCGCTGATTGAGCGTCAGAACGCCCGGATCGATTTAAACCGTAACCCGACTATTTTAGTCGCCCAGGCCGATGCCGCCGTGGCACTGGCCGAGTTACGTAACTACAAAGCGCAGCGCTATCCCACTTTATTGCTTGAAGCCAACACCAATAAATATATCGGCGACATTGCGGATTATCAGCGCCATAGCCAGTACCAGAACGTTTATCTTTCCGTTAACAGTACGCTTTATCAGGGCGGCGCATTAGTGGCGCAGGAAAGTGCCAGTGCCAGAGCGCTGGAAGCGGCCAGAACCTCCATAGCCAGTAAAAAACTGGAGATCAGCGATCAGCAACGAAATTATTTCCAGAGCGTAAAGGGATTACAAAAAAATATCAGCCTGCTGACGCGCCGCATGAAAACCATTATGGAGACCCGCTCCCTTTATCGTGAGCAATATTTATCACTGGGTAACCGAAACGTACTCGACTTACTTAACGCCGAACAGGAAATAAGTCGTGCTCAGCAGGATTTAATTAATGCCCGCTGCGACCTCTGGGCCTCCTCGGTTAATTATCTGGTAGTAACCGGTATGGCACGCGAAGCGTTTGATTTAAATAATAAGGTCATTCAGGGACTGCGCATTGCGCCGTAATTCTGTCAGCAATTAAGAGAAGATGATAATGAACACGATATCTGACAGCGAGAATGCAACAGCACAGCCTGAGGCGAAAAAGGCTTATACCCCCTGGCTCGAAGCGCTGTTACTGGTGGCAAAACATTACCGCCTTGATGGTTCACCTGAACGGGTGAAAGGGGAAGCGGAATGGCACATGCAGCACCTTTCACAGGATGCCCTGATTGAAAATATGGCGCGCCAGCTCGGCCTGCTGGTGATTTTTGACGCGTTTGACCCGGAGCAGCTCGATCCGTGGCGCATGCCATTGATCGTCGACTTTGGTCCTCGTGGCGTCGGCGTCATCACCACGGTGGGCGAAGATGGCCAGGTCAGCGTGATGCTGAGCGGTGAAAAACAGCTGCAGACCACGCTGAGTATTGAAGAGCTGTCGCAGCATGCACAGCGCGTACTGCTGGCGAAGCCGGAGTCTTCGGTGCCGGATGCGCGGGTGGATGACTATATTAAGCCGCATCGTGCTGACTGGCTGTGGCAGACCATCCTTCGTGAGTGGCCAGCCTATGTAAACGTCATGTTTGCGTCGCTGATCTCCAACGTGCTGGGCCTCTCAGCGATGCTCTTCACCATGCAAGTGTATGACCGGGTGATCCCTTCTCAGTCCGTGCCCTCTCTCTGGGTGCTGTTTGGCGGCGTAATGATCGCCCTGACCTGCGTTTTTGTGATGCGTATCATCCGCACGCATATCTCTGATGCCGCCGGTAAAAGCGCGGATCTACGCATCTCCGATCGCGTCTTTGGTCACGCGTTGCGTATCCGTAACGATCAGCGGCCCAAATCGACCGGATCGTTTATTGCTCAGATCCGCGAGCTGGAACAGATCCGTGAGCTGATTACCTCGACCACCATTTCAGCGATTGCCGATCTGCCTTTTTTAATCATCTTCCTGTTTATCCTCTGGTTACTGGGTGGATGGCTGGTGCTGGTTCCGCTGGCGGCGATTCCGCTGATTGTTATTCCGGGCCTGCTGGCACAGGGTTCGCTGGCGAAGCTCTCCAAAGCGACCATGCGCGAGTCTGCGGTACGCAGCGCCATGCTGGTTGAGACCGTACAGGGCATGGATGACATCAAGCTGCTGCGCGCAGAGCCCTATTTTCAGAACCAGTGGAATCACCTGAATGAGGTGATCAGTAAATCTTCACAGAAGCAGCGTTTTGTCAGCGGCCTGCTGATGAGCTGGACCAGTGAAGTCCAGACCATTGCCTATGTCAGCGTGGTACTGGTGGGTGCCTTTTTTGCCATGAGCGGTGACCTCTCTACCGGCGTGTTAATTGGCTGTTCGATGCTGGCGTCACGCATGATGGCACCGCTGGGCCAGCTGGCGATGATATTTGGCCGCTGGCAGCAGGCCAAAGTGGCGCGTGAAGGACTGGAGAACCTGCTTAACAGCGAGGTCGATCAGCCAGAACGCAGCATCCGCATTCATCGCCCGCGTATTAATGGCGAATATGCTCTCTCCGACGTCATCTATCGCTACGACCCGAACTCCCCTGAACCGGTGCTGACGGTGAAAAAGCTGACCATTAAAGCCGGTGAGAAAGTGGCGCTGCTGGGGCGTAACGGATCCGGTAAATCAACGCTGTTGCAGCTGATGGCAGGTCTGTTGCAGCCGGGCGAAGGTGCCCTGCTGCTGGATGGCGTGCGGCTTTCCTCCATTGACCCGCTGGATGTAAGGCGTGACGTCGGGCTGCTTACCCAGAACTCATCCCTGTTCTACGGCACGATTCGCGAGAACTTACGCCTGGGCATGCCGCTGGCGACGGAAGAGGAGATGCTTCAGGCCCTGGAGATCAGCGGCGCACTCGACTTTATTCAGCGCTTGCCGGAAGGCATGGATTATCTGTTGCAGGAAGGCGGCAAAGGCTTGTCTGGCGGACAGCGTCAGCAGCTGTTACTCGCGCGCACCCTGCTCCGCCAGCCCAGCGTGCTGCTGCTGGATGAACCGACCGCCTGGCTGGATGATGCCGCTGAAAAACATCTGATTGAACGACTGATGACGTGGATGGGTAACCGGACGCTGATTATCGCTACTCATCGTCCGGCAGTATTGCAGCTGGTTGATCGCATCATGCTGATTGATAAAGGCAGGATTGCGCGGGATGGATCAAAAGCAGAGATGCTGGTCACCAGGCCAGAAGCCAGTGCCGCGCCTCATCAGGGCAAAGTGAATGTTAAACCGCAGGGAGCACAGGCATGATTTTCTCCTTATTCCGTAAAAAGAAGCATCAGCGTTCCCGTAAACACGTCTCTTCCGGCGGTCTGATTATTATGTCAGTGCTGGTCATGCTGCTGCTGTTCTTTATCTGGGCCTCGAACTTCGAACTGGATGAAGTCACCGTCGGTGTCGGCAAAGTGGTACCCAGCTCACACGAGCAGATCATCCAGTCGCTGGAGGGCGGGATCCTGAAAGAGCTAAGGGTTCATGAAGGCGATGTGGTTGCGGCGGGCCAGGTTCTGGCCCTGCTGGATCCAACTCAGATTGACTCGGGAGTGCAGGAGAGCACGTCGCGTTTACGTGCTGCGCTGGCGACTGCGGCCCGCTTACAGGCTGAGACCGCAGGCACACCTCTGACATTTCCGCCGGAGGTATTAGCAGTTCCGCCACTGGTAGCCGCTGAGACTGCGCTTTATCACTCGCGTCGTGAGAACTATACCAAAACCATCAGCGGCCTGACCGAAGCGCTGAGTCTGATTAACCGCGAACTACAGCTGACCTCATCACTGGTGGCAAAAGGCGCGGCCAGTAACGTGGAAGTGCTGCGCCTGAAACGTCAGGCTAACGACCTGCAAAGCAAGCTCAACGACGCTGAAAATCAGTATATCGTCCAGGCACGTGAAGAGCTGGCGAAAGCCAATGCCGAAGCGGCGTCTCAGCGCTCCATTATCATCGGGCGAGCGGACTCGCTGAAGCGCACAGTCGTTGTCACGCCGGTCAGAGGGATAGTTAAAGATATCGAGGTGAACACGGTTGGCGGCGTTATCCCGCAGCGCGGCAATCTGATGGAAATTGTGCCGCTGGATGAGCAGCTGATGATTGAAGCGCAGATTGCTCCGCGCGATGTCGCTTTTATCACGCCCGGCCAGCGTGCGGTGGTGAAGCTGACCGCGTATGACTACAACATCTATGGGGGTCTGGAGGGCAAAGTGGCCTCTATTTCACCCGACACTATTCAGGATGAAGTCCATCGCGACCAGTACTTTTACCGCGTCTACATCCGCACCGATAAGGATTATCTGGTTAATAAAAAGGGCAAAAAGTTTCCGGTTTATCCGGGGATGATCGCGATGGGTGAAATCCACACCGGCAGCAAAACCATCATGGAGTATCTGATGAAACCGCTGAACCGGGCGAAAGAAGCGCTGCGGGAGAGGTAAAGATAAGATTTGCTGCCCCTGCTGGTGGGGCAGCTAACCCCGGATTTCATGTAATGACCTGTCCATCAAGCGCCAACCTAGCGTCCCCTTCCCTGTCCCGATATTCTTTTATCTCTTCTCAAAATATTTAAAAAATTTCCTTTCCGGTGGTCAGTCAGTCCACTGGGTTGTGGCCATTTTTTAATATTTACATGGCATAGTACCTTTGCTTAGATGATAACTGACAAGGTGAATAACTGATTAAGCGGAACCTTATGATGATGAAGGCGCTGACTGAGCGGCAACTGACGATTATGCGACAGCTTATTTCTCATAACAGTTATGTGAGCCTGCACTCTATTTCAGAAAAAACAGCCATCACCACCCGAACCTTACGCCGCGACATCGCCGATATTAACGAGAAACTTTCTGACCAGGGAATCAACCTCAGCGGTAAAAGTGGGAGAGGGATCACAATTAAATTCGCTGATGCGCAATCAGAAATAGCCGCGCGCCGGATTTTCTCAACCGAGGTGGATGATTTCAGCAGTAACTTCAGGATGCTGAAAATAGCGTCGGATTTATTGATGCTGTCACCCAAAAGTTCATCGATCAGTGAACTGGCGGATAAATATTTTATCAGCCGGGCTTCGATAGTGAATGATTTAAAAACATTAGAAGCCTGGTTACATCAGTTTGATTTAACCTTATTAAAAAGCCGGGTCGGCACCAGCATAAAAGGCAGTGACCAGAATATTCGCATGGCGATGAAAGCACTGGTATTAAAATCCATTTATAACCGTCAGGACATGATGGAAAGCCGTCTGGATGAAAGCACGTTGCAGGAGCTTTCAGAAAAATTTGGTCAGCAGGCTGTCCACTTTACTCTGCAATTAATTAGTTTTATTGAACAGCAACTGCAATATACGATTAGCGATCCTTACTACATCAATTTATTTACCCATATTCTGGTGCTGATTCACCGGAGTCACTCGCCGATGCACAGGACCGATGCCCGCGCGGTGACCATGAGCCGGGTCAGCGATCATCACGCCTGGCAGGTTTCGCTGGCGGTGATAGAACGCATCGAGACCGCGTACAACACGGTACTGGTGGCCGAAGAGTCGCATTCCATCTATCAGTATCTGGTCTCTTCCGGTAAGGCGGGTGGCGAGACGCCACAGCACGATGACTCGCTGATATCCGAACGTGAAACCCGGTTTGCGGAGGCGCTGATTGCTCGTGTAGCCCAGCGCATCAACATTGAAATCACCACTGACCAGAACCTGCAGGCTTCGCTGTCCTCGCACATCAAGCCGATGCTGAACCGCCTGAGATATCACATCCGGATTAAAAATCCGCTGCTGCATGATATCCAGACCGAGCTGGGAACGGTGTTCGCCGCCGTCAAAGCGGTCATCAGCCAGCTGACGCAGGAGTACAGCCTGGATGAGATCAGTGACGATGAGGTGGCGTACCTGACGGTGCATATTCAGGCCGCCATCGAAAACAGCATCAAGGTAAAACGGGTATTGCTGGTCTGCTCCAGCGGTCTCGGCACTTCACAACTGCTTTACGGACGGATTATCCGCGCCTTTCCTGACTGGAAGATTATCGACATCGTGCCAGGGAAAAACATCGCGGATTCCCTGAAACGACATGAGTGTGACGTGGTGATCTCCACCATCCGGCTGGAGCCGCTGGAAAAACCGGTGGTCTATGTCTCGGCCCTGTTTTCGGCGAAAGATATCGCAAGAGTAACGGAGTGTCTGGTATCGAATTCGATTAATTAATAATGGAGAAGCAACATGACTACAGCCGTGGCTATTAATGAAGTCCTGAAAGAAGAATGTATTATTCTCGATGTCGATTGCCAGACGAAAGAACAGATTATCTCTCAGCTGACTGACCTGCTCTGCCAGACCGGCGCCGTCACCGATAAAGCCGCTTTTCTGAAAGATGTTTATCTGCGTGAAGAATTAGGCTCAACCGGATTTGAAAATCACATTGCTATTCCGCACGGTAAATCCGCTGCCGTAGCCAAAACCCGGATTGCCGTCGGGCGTTTACGCCGGGATATTCCGTGGGAGACCATCGATGGCACCAAAGTCCGGCTGGTTATTCTCTTCGCGGTAAAAGAGTCTGATAAAGATGTCGGGCATATCAAAATGCTCGCCAAAATATCCATCGCGCTAGGCGATGAAGATGTCGTTGAGCAATTACTGAATGTGGAGCATCGCGAAGAGATGTTTCATCTGTTGTTATCCCGCTCGGGAGCCTGAATAAACCGGAGATATTATGAAATAAAAAACCAAAGGAGGTATTCCAGGTTGTAGCCATCCCTTCAGACCGAAAAACATAAATATAAAATTTTCACTGGAGAACGTTTATGAACATCATTGCCATTACCGCCTGTCCTACAGGTGTCGCCCACACCTACCTTGCCGAAAGTAATTTAAAAAAAGCGGCTAAAAAACTGGGCCTGAATGTATTAGTTGAAACTCAGGGCGCAATTGAAAGCGAATATATTTTCAGTGACGACGATATTCATCAGGCCGACGTGGTGTTAATCGCCGCAGATAAGAAAGTTGAGATGGCGCGCTTCCAGCACAAAAACGTGATCGAGGTACCCGTTACCCGTGCCGCGAAAGACGCTGAAGGCCTGTTAAGCGCTATTGTGAACGGAGAACTGGCGCCAAGGCTGGTCGATTCTGCCCCACAGAACAATGCGTCTGAACCGGCTAACAGCGCGCGCGAGGCGTCAGGTTCCCGCTCCTGGATCTCAGAGATTTATGTGCACCTGATCACCGGTGTAAACCTGATGATCCCGTTTGTGGTGGCTGGCGGTATTCTGATCGCCCTGAGCTTTTCATTCGGAATTACTGCGGCCACACCAGGGGACGCTAATTTCAGCCCGATAGCGAAGATGCTTTCGGACATCGGGGGCGGTTCGGCCTTTGCCCTGATGCTGCCGATTCTTGCGCTGGGGATCAGTCAGTCCATCAGCGGTAAAGCGGGCATTGTGGCGGGCGCGGTGGGCGGGATGATGGCGATCCACACCGGCTCCGGCTTCCTCGGTGCGCTTATTGCCGGCTTCCTGGCCGGATACATCACGCTGCTTATCACCAACCATATCCACCTGCCCAAAGCGGTTGCCGGGTTAAAACCTATTTTAATCGTGCCGCTGCTGAGCGTGCTGCTGACCGGCGCACTGATGGTGCTGCTGATTGGTGAGCCAATCAAAATGCTGCTCGGCTGGCTGACCGCCTTTCTCACTTCGCTGGGTAACACCAACGCGGCCATCCTTGGTCTGCTGTTCGGCATGATGGTGGCCTTTGATATGGGCGGCCCGCTGAATAAGACCGTCTGTATGTTTGCGATTGGCCTGATGTCGAGCGGCATTTACGGACCGATTGCGGCCTGTATGGCGGCGGGCATGGTGCCGCCGCTGGGCATCGCGCTGGCGACCACCCTCTTCCGCCGCAAGTTTACCGAGCAGGAGCGCGAGACCGGCAAGGTCACCTACATCCTCGGCCTCTCATTCATTACCGAAGGCGCGATCCCTTACGCGGTTGCCGATCCGCTGCGCGTCATCCCGGCCATTGTGGCGGGTTCAGGATTAGCGGGCGCCCTGTCGATGATGCTGGGCTGTGCTTCCCGCGCCCCGCACGGCGGCATTTTCGTCATCTTCATTCCTAACGTGATCAGCAACGTTATGGGTTATCTGTTTGCGATTGCCGCAGGCAGTTTACTGACGGCGCTCATCCTGTTGTTCCTGAAAAAAGATATCTCCGTTCCTGCAAAACAAGGATAAAACCTATGCTTTACAACATGAAAGATCTGCTCAGCGTTGCCCAGCGTCATCAGTTTGGTGTGGGCGCGTTCAACATCGCCAGTGCAGAGTTTGGACGCGTGGCGGTTGAGACAGCCGAGCGACTGGATTCCCCGCTGATTCTGGAGATCCACCCTGAAGAGATGGCGTTTACCGGCCCGGAATTCATCGGCTATCTGCGGACGCTGGCGATTCAGGCGCGTGTGCCGGTGGTGATCCATCTGGACCACGGCCGCACGCTGGAAGAGGTGATGAAGGCGATCTACGCCGGTTTTACCTCGGTAATGATTGACGCCTCGTCTCACCCTTTTGAGCAGAACATTGCGCTGACGAAGAAGATTGTCGAGATAGCGCACACAATTAATGTCTCTGTAGAAGCCGAGTTGGGCACCATCGGTGTGGCGGAAGGCAGCGGCGAAGGGGGCAGTAACGAGATTCTCTACACCGATCCGCAGCAGGCAGAAACCTTTGTCCGCGAGACCGGCACCGACACGCTGGCCGTCGCTATCGGCACCTCGCATGGTCTCTACCCCAAAGGGAAGCAGCCGAAACTGGACATCGAGCGCCTGCAGCAGATCCGTAAGGTGGTCGATATCCCGCTGGTGCTGCATGGCGGTTCAGGTAATAAAGACAGCGAGGTCGCGGAATCGATCCGTTATGGCGTAGGTAAAATCAATATCTCCAGTGACATGAAGAAGGCGTTCTTCGTGGCGCTGGAGCAGGAGCTGAAACAGGGCGGACACGAGCCTAATGCCTTGTTTGTTAAACCGATGCAGGCGGCAAGTGAAGTGGTCGCGGCGAAGATGGCGCTGTTTAATTCGGTGGGAAAAGCGGGGCTTTATCGGTAAGGGATTTTGGTGGTGGATAAGCTGGGAGTTGAAGCTGGGAAAGGCACTGATGGAGCGGTGTCTTTTTTCGTGGGTGCGCCTGACTACGGCCTGGCAACATACAATTATTGATTGCTAAGAGGCTGTAATCAACATCCTATTACAAGCCTCCGAGTTTAATGTTATACCTGAAATTATTTTGATAATTTAACAAAATCACATCTTATTTATTCAGGCTCGCACGTTCCAGTCATCAGTGTACTGCACATTACCATCAACATACCGCCAGGTAATTTTATCGTACATAAGTGAAACGCTTTCCATATGGTTAATCTGCGAGTTACCCATCATCTTAGCGTTTGGCATGCCGGGGTTAATACCTGTTATCTTCACGCCTTCTATTGTCATAACAAAATAGCACTCTTCCTGTCCGGCATAATTTATGCGATACCAGCGAATCTCCGCACTTTTTAGCGTTTGGCCAGTGGCAACAGCTTTGTATAAGTACGGGCTGGAACTATCAAACTCCTTTTCAATCATCATAGGAGAGTGTGAACGCTTACCGGTTATTTTGCCGTTGGCGCTGTCTACTGGAATGTTAAGACCATGGCTAAAGCCAACAATCTCAATAGTACCTTCACGATCCATAACGTCTACAGATCCCTTGATATCTGCACCACCATCATCTTTAAGCCACATATAAGCTGGAATAGGCATTTTACAAACTCCTTTTGAATGTTATTTTCTTCGTGATAAAGCAGTAACAGGCAATCGTTAATAACAGGTTTAACCCAATAAATGCAGCCAGGGAAAAATCTGAAAAGTTATTCTCATTTTCAAAAAAAGAATGATAAGTCAGGCAGCGGAATAGCACCCAAAAAATAAAAGTAAACGCGAATATCTTTGCTAATCGACGTAATGTAGAAAATATCCATTCCTTGAGAAGCGAAGCTGGCTTTACTTTAAGCGTAACACGGTTAAAAAAAGTGATAACTGCGCTCATGACAGGAACACTAATCAGTGTATTAATTAAGAGATTAAAATAAACCTGTAACGATTCCCAGGGTTCAACATCAGGTTCACCCAGAATGAAATGGGTAAACCTCTGGGTGTTTTGATAATCAAATAACGCTGTGATTGAGTCAACTAATCCATCATAGGGAACTACTTTAGCCACGATCAACATAACTGCAATAAACAGCGATATTTTGACAAACAGGCTAAGGACATGTCTTGCCATTGGCAATTACCTCAATCGTTCCGTAGGACATTAACTTCTTCATGCAAGGAATTTCTATTTTTTGCGTTCTCAATAGTGCAATGCGTAACATGGCATAATCGGAATCATATGGAAGTGTAATACAACCTTCGGATAGTACACCAGGGTGCAAACGGAAGTTACCGCGTTTTACATTCTCTATCCATGTGTAATCGTCAATTGACCAATCATCACGCCATATCGCAAACCATTCTGAATGCCTGAACGTAGCACCGCTGGCGTAGTGATTATAAATATCACTTATGCCAGCCTTTAGTTGTGATCGTAAGCCTCCCTCAGGGCGGTCAACAATCCAGTATTTACCTGCTGGCACAGGTCCTTGTCTGGGAATCATTCCACAGGCACCGCGATTACGGTAAGCACCATTGCCAGAGAATGCTAAGAACGTACCCACGCCCGGAAAAGATAACGGTGAGTAGTCAGCGTCATTGATTACAAACTTTCCATGTAGAGCCATAGACAATCCTGTTATCTATAATCTTTTGTGCGTTTATCCTACGCCTGCGAAATGAAAATGAGGAATAATTTTTGCCGGAAAAAATCTTATTGTCAGAAATGGGATGATTATGTTGGCAGTAAGTTAATTAACAGATGTAATTAACGTGTGTTTATGGATTGCTATTAAACCTGAGGTAATAGCGATTTTATAATTCAAAAATCATGTATAGATGACAACTTTTTAACGAGTTCTCTGGAAATACATACTCCGCCTGTGCTGCATGGCGGTTCAGGCAACAAAGACAGCGAGGTGGCGGAGTCGATCCGTTATGGCGTCGGTAAAATCAATATCTCCAGCGATATGAAGAAGGCGTTCTTCGTGGCGCTGGAGCAGGAGCTGAAACATGGCGGACATGAGCCTGATTCACTGTTTGTTAAACCGATGCAGGCGGCAAGTGAAGTCGTCGCGGCGAAGATGGCGCTGTTTAGTTCGGTGGGGAAAGCGGCGTTGTATCGGTAAGGTGTTTTGTGAGGGATGGCTGGGGTGAGGTTTAGTTACTCGTCGGCTGAAACGTCAGCTGGCGGCGCTGAAAGAATAGCGCAGCGTTTATCCAGTAGCGACTCAACAGACGCCCGGTTGCCCTTATCCCAGCCGCGCCGGGTGGTTAGCAGGATAAACCCTTTTTCTCCCGAGAACGTCGCCGGGATAAGCGCCACACCAGACTCCGCCAGCTGCGGCGAGGACAGATGGAAATGGCGCGCCACGGAGGAAACTGGATAGATTCCCATCGCCGTCGGCTGTATAACGCGACGGGCATAGTAGGTGTGGTTCAGCAAACGGTCGGGCAAGGGTCGCCAGTCATTATGAATAAAGGGGCGCTCGGCCTGAAGCTGGCGATAGACATCTTCCCGCAGGCAGGTCAGATGAATATGCAGTTGATTCTGGCTGCGGCCATAAGCGGAATTCAGCGCCATGCCGAGCCGATCCTCAGGCATTTCAGCACCGTAGGCCGCCATCAGACGATAACGCATTAACCAGGCGTAGCCGAAATAATCGGGACCTCCGGGACGCGACAGCGCAATGCTCTCAATACCGGACATCGCCACCGTGGGCACCAGAATAAAGTGCAGCTTATGGCGAGGATTCTGGATGATGCTGTAGCCCTGTGTACTGTCCTGCGGCAGATAGACTTGCTGGCAAGGTGCCGGATCGCGACGGTAGTGATAGTTATTCATGCAGAGGTCATGCGTGACCGTCCACAGCGCGTCAGAGCGGGCACATCCTGTGAGCAGCAGCGCGATGACCAGCGGCAGAGATCGGCATCGCCACAATAATTTCCCGTTCAGGCGACTCAATTATTCAGGACCTTAGTCAGCTCAACCTCACGGGTTATGGGGTTGAGGTACAGATAGAACAGATCTCCATTTAACTGATCAGGCTTTGCCCATATTTCCTTCTCACCCAGACTGCGCTTTTGCTGCACGTAACCCAGCTTTTCGAGATAAGCGTGCAGCGATGCAGTATCTGTAGCTTCCTTAAATATGATGCTATTTGAAGGGGAATAGCCGTTTCCCGGGTGAGACTCAAAATAGTAGTTGTCCGTTATACGCGGTACATTTTCAATATCGGGGTCTGTCAGCATGTGGTAGTTAAAGAAATCATTTTCTTTATAAACAGTCATCTCATCAGAGCCCGATGCAGCAAACCAGACAAACAAGCCAATGAGAATGAGGACGGTGGTAGCCACAAGTGCGGACCACTTAAATAGGTTTATCATTGCTTTGTCCCCATGAATGAGAGTGATGTCCCATCATTGGTAATGACCTTAACTACCGCAGATTCGAAGTCGTTAAGCCTGGCCTAATGACATGCGTGCGTTTATGAGAATCAAAGGGCCGTTATGCCCCCTATTCTTTTGAATATGAAAAATCAGCAGTGACTAAATGCGACATTGATTTATCAGATTGAACATCATAGGCGAAATAGTAACGTTCTCCAGTTGTGAACTTAAATCCGAACACAGGAAGGCACTCACCTTTTGGAACATAAACAGGTTTGTCATCAAAAACCTTGTGAAGGGAGTTGCTTTTATCGCTGTTGATTTGAATGGCAGTAATTCTTTCTTGTGGCTCCAGTGGCGACACCACACAAACTTGCTTGTCTTTGATAAATGCCGTTGTAGATTCGCGATCCACCATTCGGTCGCCAGGCCCAGGGCATCCCGTTAAGAGAAATACGACACCCAACATCATCTTGTTTTTCATGATTGACGACCCTTTCCTATTACGATTTTCTGATAAAGCGAGGGGACATCCTGCAATATATCATTGCCCCTGTACATCCCCATGCGCCCTGGCCTCTGATAGTAAAACCACTTATCAATTCCATAAACCAGTAGTAACCAGTAATCAGCTAAAATAGAGGCTTGCTGTTCAAGAGAGTAATCAGTTAGCTTGTCTTTATCCAGTCTGTAAGTGTATTCAGCAGCCCAGCTAAATGCGCCCCGCATTTTCACCCATTGCCCGTGTTGATGTTGCCACACGTGGCCCAGTTCATGGATGAAAACATATTTATCTTCTATGAAAACAGAGTGTGCGGAAAAGTCTTCTTTGTACATTGGCTTTCTGTACCATAGCTCCCCGTTGGGAGTCATCGCGTAGTTCTGTTTCTGTAGTCCGAATGGTAAATAGCTGTCGCAATGAATCCAGACACGGCTATAGACTATCGAATCACCGAACACTCTTCGAGCCATTGTAATCTCGCCTAACGTCATGCGGCGTAATGTTCCTTCCTCTGCCTGTGCACTCATAAACAACACTCCTTGTATGGTTTATCTCAGGTTATCCAGGGAGCATAAAAAGCGCAACTAACACATTTTCGACAAAGGTGCCTTATTGCACGCTGGTAGTAAGACAACGCAAAGAGCGGTCAGGCAGCAGCATCAGAAACATATCAGGCATTGAATTTTAACGGGGTAATTATATGGCCAAAAGGAAATGAGATCGAACTGCCGACGCAGCCTGATGATCGTGAGCAGATGCTGACAGCAATATAAACGGGCCTACATCCCTCCAACGTTATATCAAAACGATACAGAGAGGCATCTCCGAATAATAACCTGCTTCTTCTTGATGAATAATGCATTGTCATCGTCTGCCCTTCTAACTCAGGAAAAATATCTTTATTTATACGGCTAATAAAAATTAGCCGTATAAAATACTGACAACATCGTTTTATTGATGTTGTCAGATGATCCTCTGATTAAATCCTCCAAAATGAGAATCAAGAATTACAGCTGGCGTTGCTCAAGACTGGAATATATCGTCTTGATTTCACCTTTTAAGCTTTCCCCACGGTAAACCATCGACGTATCGTATCGTTGATATTTTTCATCCCTTGCGGCACTGAACCAGTTGAACGATCCTATACACAATAAGCTTTCGTCACCCATCACAATTTTACTGTGAACACGATTGACCAGCTTCGTAACAATGCCCATCTCATTGAGTTTTTCTACTGCATCATTAAGGCGCTGCTGTTTTGCTTTGCGCTTTTCATAATCTGAATCTTCGGTATTAGAACCTTTATCCGTTACCACAGTAATGTCGATACCCCGAGCGCGGGCATTGGCCATTGACGCCAGAAAACCGGTTTGTTCCAGCTTTTGCCAGGTAAGCCAGGGAGAAACAATGGTAATACTCTTACCAATAGCGTCAAAAGTCTGATTCAGAAACGTATCGTGCTGCTCAACACCATGCAACGTAGAGAGTTGTGTTTGTGCTGTACTCAGATCCTGCCGTTCTTTGTGCTCAAACTGCAATGCATTATAGGAGGAGGCAAACAGGTATTTTGCCAGCAAACCTCTCGGAGAAGAGCCTGGTTGAATTTCAAAGAGGTCCATATCACCAAAGACCAGGAAGCTGTCTTTAGCACGGGATACCGCAACGTTCAGCATGCTGCTGTCGCTGTCGATAAACCCTCCATCTTCATGTTTCGAATAGACCGGAGAGAAGAGTACGATTGCCCTCTCTGCCCCCTGTAGCGAGTGAACTGTACCAACCGTAAGTGAATCCTCACCACCGCTACAGTTAATATCGAGCTTGCTTAATGCCGCTTTTATAGCGTTGACCTGCGCTGAAAATGGTGTCACAACGCCAACCAATTTATGCAATGGTTTATGGTAATGGCGCTCAATGTCTTCTTTATGAGCCGCAAGCCACGCTGCAATGGTCTCAGCTTCAAAAGCGTTGTAACGACTTCCCCCTTTGGACTTCATACCTCTGCCATCAATATGTAAATAGCCCATTGCCGGGAAAATCGTCTCTTTTTCTTCCCCTCGTTTAGGCTGTAACTTACCGTGATAGCTAAGGGTATTACAGTAACCAATGATGTTGTCGAAGCAACGACGATGCTCATAAAGATACATCCCACGGGCTAAATCAGGATCGTACTGATAGCGCGAGTTAAACTGGGCAACTTTCATGACACTGCCAGACGCAGCGCTTTTACCTGAGTCACATACCAGTGCATATGCTTCAATGAGTTCTTCCTGAGTGCCCCCCGAAAGGATGTGCTCCTCAACCATATTGCCAATATCAATTGCTGGCAGGCTGTTCCAGATAGGCGCGATCTGTTCTGTATCGCCAATCACCAGCGCTTTCTTCGCGAGTGCGAAGGAGGCAGCAGCCACTTCGGGAAGCACCTGCCCGGCTTCATCTACTATCAAGAGATCGGCAAGATTATAAAAATAGCTTTTATCAAATGACCTGCCACTTCCTGAAAATTCACTGGTTTTCATATAATTAGGAAGCATGTAGCAGGTCATCACAACACAAGGTGTGAGCTTCATCCTGCGTTGCCAGCGTGCCTTAACAGCTTTAGCACCGTTGCGTTTTTTTTCAGTTTGGAGACTATCGATGGCAGCCATATCCATCAGCCATCGACCTTCCCAGTAATGCGTCGCCAGCAGAAACGCAGGGAAACGAAGCTGTGTATCGGCCAGCTCATCAGCTTCGTTCAGACTTAGCTCAGACTCACCTGCATAACCCAGTGAATGGGTAGTTTCTAGCCAACATAGGGCTGCGCTCTCTTCACGTCGCGAAATCTCTTCAGAAAGGTCAATTTGCTGCTGGTATCCAGCCTGCTCTTTGAGTGCTTGTGCAATCAGACCATCGATAAAGGCATCAACTCCATCAGGCAGAGGGCCCTGAAATGCTGCCATTCTTGCGCCAAAAGTAGCTTCTAAAAACAGGTTTATTTGATATTGGCGTTTAGTACGAACAGCGGGAAGCCACGAGAAGAGCGCGAACATAATCGACTCACCAGCTCGATATTGCTGCCACTGTTTTTTACCCTGCGTCAAAAGTGAAATTTCATTTGTACTATTGAGCAGTAACGTTCTCTTATCCTGCAAATACTGTTGGAGATCGTCACTTATAGCACGCCGTTCCTGACGGATTGCGTTCAGCCTCTCCCACGTTGGCTTAATTTTCTCAAGCTTTGCAAAAAGGTCAGCTAAACGTTTATGCAGGAGGTTCACAATGTGCTCAGGGGAACGACATTCTTCAGCCGGAAAAGCTGCCCTGGCCTTTTCCAGGAAGAAAACCTGAGCATCTTCTGCATATTCAAGGGATTCAACGCGGTTAAAAAAATCTTCCGTCTGGTATTTTTTTGCTGCCTCAGCTCTTCGGCCAGACGACGGAAAGTAAGCGCCAAAACTTTTCACATCAGGTAGCCAGCGCCCGGCCATGGGTCCGGAGCCGGCAGAAAAATCTTTACCGAAAGCCTCGATAATGTTGGTCACGGCCTGATTGTTGGTTGATGTCGCAATCACCACTGGCGGTTCGGTTTTATTTAAAGCAGCTCGCGCCCACTCAGTAGCAATAATTGAGAGAACCAGGGTCGTTTTCCCGGTTCCTGGAGGACCGTTTACGGCGAGAATATCGCCCGGCTGCTGAGTGAGATAATGGCTAAGAGCATCACGTTGTGCGGCAGCCAGCGGGAATTTGTCGCCTGAATGGCCCAGACGTTCACTGAACATGGCATTGCTGGCAAGAAGCCGTTCAACAGGAGACTTTTCTTTTGAGGCGAAGCGCGCCAGTAAAGGAACCTCTTTTTTGCACGACAGCAAATGATCATACATAGGCAGGATATGAATACTGGCTCCACCTGGCTGGCTGGCCTTAATAACGTAGCCATATCCAGCAGGTTCATATTGCTCAGGTGATTCGAGCCAGTTGCCAGCAACATATTTTAAAAGCTCGCCTGTATCTTTAAGGTACTTTTGCCACAGCTGATGATAACGAGCAAAGCGTTCCTCGCGTTGCTCATCAGTTTCCTCACGTTGCTCATCCTCGTTATCGGGACCAAAAGTAAATGAATCATGAGTGGTTTTGTACCTGTCATACGGCTCCATCTCCCCAATTGAGAAAGTACCGTTGGGAAGTGGCTCAAGGAGGTCACGCGGTATGGTGGCTGAAGAGGTAGGGAATAGAAAACCATCGCGGTTTAACAGTGCAGAAGTAACCAGGGGCGTAATAAAATCAGGCGCTCCCGCCGCTCGTTCTTTACCATGCTCTAACAGGCGTATCCACACATGAGGCCGTAAAAGCACTTCAACAGTCTTGAGCTGAGCGTCTTCACCCTCAAAGAACGATTGAACAATCTCTTCATTCAATCTTCCCTGATCAACGTTCATCCACTGCGTGAATGACTCTTCATCTTTACGCTCAAAAGCCCCTTTTCCAGACTCGGCATCAGCTAAAGTGTTACGCCAGTATGAAGTGAATCCCAGAGTGTTGCTGTCCATTGCTGCCCCGTAACTTAAGTAAAATTATTGATTTCGATGATTGATATTCTTTACATGCTTAACTATTGTCCACGTTGTGAGCGCGATCGCAATAATTTATTAGTCAAAGTTATGAGTTAAGTACATGAAGTTTAAGATGCCACTAATTTGAATTAACCCCATTAATTTGCCAGTTGATGTCCCAATCACCGTTTCAACTCATTACCTGATACATTAATTTGTGTAAAATCAGAGCTAACCTAATATCATGGAGTGCTGTGTTATGGATGGCGTCAACAAAACGCACCTGACAGAAACGGATATCATCAGCAAATTTATTCTCCCCGCGGTTAAGAATGCAGGGTGGGATGATTTGACTCAGATTCGCCAGGAAGTGAAGCTGCGGGATGGCAAGATTGTGGTCCGCGGAAAACTGGCCTCACGTATTAAAGTAAAATCAGCTGATATCGTGCTGTATCACAAGCCAAACTTGCCATTAGCCGTGATCGAAGCCAAAGCGAATAAACATGCTATCAGCAAAGGGATGCAGCAGGGACTCGACTATGCCAGTCTGCTTGATGTGCCCTTTGTGTTTGCCTCTAACGGCGATGGTTTTGTTTTCCATGATAAAACTAACCCCAAGCAGCTCGAATCCGAAATTGCCCTTGGTGACTTTCCTGCACCCGAACAACTCTGGCAAAAATACTGTCTCTGGAAAGGTTTTACTGCCGAACAGCTGCCGATCATCAGTCAGGACTACTTTGACGATGGCAGCGGTAAATCCCCTCGCTACTATCAGATACAGGCGATTAACCGAACAGTCGATGCCGTATCGGCTGGCAAGAATCGCATCCTGCTGGTCATGGCTACCGGTACAGGCAAAACCTACACTGCATTCCAGATAATCTGGCGTTTATGGAAAGCCAGAAACAAAAAAAGAATCCTGTTTCTTGCGGACCGCAACATTCTGGTTGATCAGACTAAAAATAACGATTTTCAGCCCTTTGGCTCTGCGATGACCAAAGTTACCGGACGCAATATCGATCCAGCTTATGAAGTGCATCTGGCACTCTACCAGGCAATTACCGGACCTGAAGAACATCAGAAAGCCTATAAGCTGGTTGCTCCCGACTTTTTCGATCTGATTGTCATTGACGAATGTCACCGTGGTAGCGCATCAGAAGATTCAGCCTGGCGCGAAGTCCTGGAATATTTTTGCGGCGCTACTCAGGTCGGTCTGACTGCAACCCCAAAAGAAACCGAAGACGTCTCCAACATCGATTATTTCGGCGAGCCGGTTTACACCTATTCGTTGAAAGAGGGAATCGAAGATGGATTCCTCGCGCCCTATAAAGTGGTACGCGTCGATATCGACGTAGATGTGCAGGGCTGGAGGCCAGTAAAAGGCCAGCTGGATAAATATGGCGAAGAAATTGAAGACCGTATCTACAACCTGAAAGATTTTGACCGAACCCTGGTGATTGATGAGCGCACCATGCTGGTGGCGCAGACCATCACTGATTACCTGAAACGTACGAACCCGATGGATAAAACTATCGTTTTCTGTAACGACATTGATCACGCTGACCGGATGCGTCATGCGCTGGTCGTGCTTAACCCGGAACAGGTATTAAAGAACGAAAAGTATGTGATGAAAATCACCGGTGATGATGACGTGGGCAAAGCACAGCTGGATAATTTTATTAATCCTAAAAAAGCCTATCCCGTAATCGCCACAACGTCAGAGCTGATGACTACCGGCGTCGATGCACAGACCTGCAAACTGGTGGTACTGGATCAAAATATTCAGTCGATGACAAAGTTCAAACAGATCATCGGGCGTGGTACGCGCATTAATGAAAAGCACGGCAAGCTTTGGTTCACCATTCTCGACTTTAAAAAAGCGACCGAGCTGTTTGCCGATCCACGCTTTGACGGCTTACCAGAAAAAGTGCTGGTGGTGAAACCTGACGACATTTCCGATCTCAATTCAGACTTCAATGAACAACTGGATGAAACAGATAACGCTGAAAAAGTCGAAAGCGTCGTCAATGAGGCACGGGAAGAAGAAGCTGAATATCAGGTTAACCGCAACAAAAATTCTGGCAGCGGTGAATTTCATTCAGATGACGAAAGCAAAATACGCAAGTTTTACGTCAACGGCGTAGATGTCAAAGTGATGGCTAAGCGCGTTCAGTATTACGATTCTGATGGCAAACTGGTAACAGAGTCTTTCCAGGATTACACACGAAAAACGATGCTCAAAGATAGCAACTATGCGTCACTGGATAGTTTCGTGAACAAGTGGCAGGATGCGCCCCGCAAACAGCTAATCATCGAAGAACTTGAGCAACTGGGCATTCTTTGGGATGTTCTGGCCGAAGAAGTAGGTAAGGATCTCGACCCGTTTGATTTGCTCTGTCATGTGGTGTACGGTCAGCCGCCATTGACCCGTCACGAACGTGCGGCCAACGTGCGAAAGCGTAACTATTTCACGAAATACGCTGAACCGGCGCAGCGGGTCCTCAACACCTTGCTGGACAAGTACGCAGACGAAGGCGTACAGGAAATCGAGGATGTTCAGGTACTCAAACTGAAACCATTCGACAAGCTTGGTCGGCCGCTGGAAATTATCAAGAGCAGCTTTGGTAGCAAACAGGCTTACGAAGATGCAGTAAACGAACTGGAAAGCGAAATTTACCAGTTACCCCCGCGCTCAGCCTGATAACCAAACCACGATTCTGCCACCTGGTGCTGATGGCTCCCGGTGGCATCCTTTTTAAGAATGGAAAGAAAACATGTCGATTAGTTCAGTCATTAAATCCCTTCAGGACATCATGCGTAAAGACGCAGGTGTGGACGGTGACGCCCAGCGTCTGGGGCAGCTTTCATGGCTGCTGTTCCTGAAGATTTTTGACACTCAGGAAGAAGAGCTGGAACTGGAGCAGGATGACTATCAGCTTCCGATCCCACAGCGCTATTTATGGCGTACCTGGGCGGCTAATAGTGAGGGCATCACAGGTGATGCGTTACTGGATTTCGTGAATGACGATTTGTTCCCTACCTTGAAAAACCTCACTGCGCCGATTGATAAAAACCCACGTGGCTTTGTCGTAAAACAGGCGTTTACTGATGCCTACAACTACATGAAAAACGGTACTTTGCTACGTCAGGTGATCAACAAACTCAATGAAATCGACTTCAGCAGCAGCCAGGAGCGTCATCTGTTTGGCGATATCTACGAACAGATTCTGCGCGACCTGCAAAGCGCTGGCAATGCGGGTGAGTTCTATACCCCGCGTGCGGTTACGCGTTTTATGGTCAACCGTATTGATCCGAAGCTGGGCGAATCAATTATGGATCCCGCATGCGGTACAGGCGGTTTCCTTGCCTGCGCGTTCGATCATGTGAAAGAACATTATGTAAAAACCACCGAAGATCATAAAACCCTGCAGCAGCAGATCCATGGTGTAGAGAAAAAACAGCTTCCACACCTGCTGTGTACCACCAATATGCTGCTTCACGGCATCGAAGTGCCGATACAGATCCGCCATGATAATACGCTTAATAAGCCTCTTTCCTCCTGGGATGAACAGCTGGACGTCATCATTACCAACCCGCCGTTTGGTGGTACTGAAGAGGACGGCATTGAGAAGAACTTCCCTGCCGAGTTTCAGACTCGTGAAACTGCCGATCTGTTCCTGCAACTGATTATCGAAGTACTGGCCGACAAAGGCCGCGCGGCAGTGGTATTGCCGGACGGCACGCTGTTTGGTGAAGGTGTAAAAACCAAAATTAAGAAGCAGCTCACCGAAGAGTGCAATCTGCACACCATCGTGCGGTTACCAAACGGCGTGTTTAACCCGTACACAGGTATCAAAACTAATATCCTGTTCTTCACCAAAGGTCAGCCAACCAAACACGTGTGGTTCTATGAACACCCCTACCCGGCTGGGGTTAAGAATTACAGCAAAACCAAACCGATGAAGTTTGAAGAGTTCCAGACTGAAATCGACTGGTGGGGCAATGAAGCAGACGGTTTTGTCAGCCGTGAAGAGAGCAATCAGGCGTGGAAAGTCAGCATCGAGGATATTATTGCCCGCAACTTCAACCTGGATATCAAAAATCCATATCAGGGTGAAACCATCAGCCATGACCCGGACGAACTGCTGGCGCAGTACCAGACACAGCAGGCGGAGATTAGCGAACTGCGTAATCAGCTGCGTGACATTCTGGGTGCCGCGCTGGCGGGCAACAAGGAGATAAACTGATGACCGTTGAGAAGCTGATCACTGACCATATCGATATCTGGTCTTCTGCACTGCAAACACGCTCCACAGCTGGGCGTGGCAGCAATGGCAAAATCGACCTCTATGGCATTAAGAAACTGCGCGAGCTGATTCTGGAACTGGCGGTACGCGGTAAGCTGGCGCCACAGGATCCGAATGATGAACCGGCGTCTGAGCTATTAAAGCGTATTGCTGCTGAGAAAGCCGAGCTGGTTAGACAGGGGAAGATTAAAAAGCAGAAGCCGCTGCCTGAGATTAGTGAAGATGAGAAGCCGTTTGAGTTGCCAGAGGGGTGGGAGTGGGTACGGCTTGGAGAGTTATTTAACTCTATAGCGAGTGGAGGAACACCTAGTAAGTCTAATCCTGACTTTTGGAATGGAGATATCCCTTGGGCCAGTGTTAAGGACTTGGGTAAAGAGAAATATATTGCAAAAACTCAGGATTACATTTCTCATCTAGGTTTGAAGGCAGGAAGTAAATTAGCTGATGAAGGTGATATTTTAATCTGCACTCGAATGGGGTTGGGTAAAATTGGAATCGCTTCACGCCCCGTGGCATTCAATCAAGATCTTAAGTCGGTAAAACTAACCAGTAGTGTTTCTCTTGATTTTTTCTTTAATACTTATTCAACGGTAAAAATAAAAGGGACAGGAACTACGGTAGAAGGTATAAAACAAGAACAACTTCTTAATTATGTTATTGGCCTTCCAACGGTTAATGAACAGCACCAAATCGTTGAAAAAGTTGACGAACTCATGTCCCTCTGCGACCAACTGGAACAGCAATCTCTGACCAGTCTGGACGCACATCAGCAACTGGTAGAAACCCTGCTGGCTACGCTGACCGATAGCCAAAATGCCGAAGAACTCGCCGAAAACTGGGTGCGAATCAGCCAGCATTTCGACACGCTGTTTACCACCGAAGCGAGTATTGACGCGTTTAAGCAAACCATTTTGCAACTAGCGGTGATGGGTAAACTGGTGCCGCAGGATCCTAACGACGAACCGGCTTCTGAACTGCTTAAACGTATTGAGCAGGAAAAAGCGCAACTGGTGAAAGAAGGCAAAATTAAAAAGCAAAAACCATTGCCGCCAGTGAGTGATGAGGAAAAACCGTTTGAATTACCCGTGGGGTGGGTGTGGGCTAGGGTCGGTGATATTTTATCACTAAAGAATGGTTATGCATTCAAGAGTAATTATTTTGTTGACTCTAAAAGAAAACATGTTCTAACAACCCCTGGGAACTTCTATGAAACAGGAGGGTTTAGGTATCGAGGTGGTAAAACTAAGTATTATGACGGCCCCCTTAATGAGGAATTTATATTAAGGTTTGGTGATTTGATGATACCAATGACGGAGCAAGCCCCTGGATTACTTGGTAGTGCTGCCTTTATTCCAAAGGATGAGCATATTTACTTGCACAATCAGCGTTTAGGCAAACTTGAATTGTACAATGAAGGGATAACATCTGATTTTATTTTTTGGTTCTTCAATAGTCAGCTACTTAGAGTTGAATTAGCGAGAACATGTACAGGTACAACTGTCCGCCACACTTCACCTGATAGAGTTTTAAATGCTTTAGTTCCTGTAGTTCCTTCAAATGAGCAGCTTAGAATTACGGCTAAGATTAATAAGCTAATGCTACTATGCGACGCCCTTAAATCCCGCCTGCAATCCGCCCAGCAAACCAAGCTCTACCTGGCGGATGCCCTCACCGACGCAGCATTAAGCTAAGGAGCAGATGATGCCGGTTCATCATGCTATCTGGCGAGTGGGTGATAACCCTTTGCCGCTGACCATCAGTAAACTCGCCAGCGAGCAACTGCTGGAGAAGATGATCTTAAACGATCCCACCATTCTCTCCGACCAGTGGATGATCATCGGCCATCAGGAAAATACGCTCGATAAAGGACGTATTGATCTGCTGGCAATCGCACCCGATGCCTCGCTGATCCTGATTGAGCTTAAACGCGACCGCACGCCGCGGGAGGTGGTCGCGCAGGCGCTGGATTACGCCTCTTGGGTGGATGACCTGACCGCCGATCGCTTGTCGCAAATTTATGAAAAATTCTCAGGCGGGGGTAAGCTCGGCGACGCATTCAGGCAGCGGTTTAATACAGAACTTGAAGAAGAGTCTCTGAATCAATCGCATCAGATCATCATCGTCGCGGCAGAGCTGGACCCGTCAACTGAGCGAATAGTGGATTACCTGAGTAAAAATGGCATCTCCATAAACGTTCTCTTCTTTAAAGTGTTCCAGCATGGTGAAGATCAGTTCTTAAGCCGTGCCTGGCTTATCGATCCCAGTGAAACACAAACCAATGCTGCACAAGCAACTGCGTCAAGCTCCAATACAAAGGAACCCTGGAACGGTGAGTTTTATGTCTCGTTTGGCGACCCACATAGCCGCAATTGGGATGAGGCCCGCCGCTACGGATTTATCAGCGCGGGTGGCGGAAGCTGGTACAGTCAGACTTTAAAACAGCTCCAGCCTGGTGATCGTGTGTGGGTAAAAATTCCTGCAACGGGTTATGTCGGTGTAGGTATCGTGCAAAGCGGAATTGAGCCTGCCAGTAGCTTCACTGTAAATACTGAAGAGGGTGAAAATCTGGCGATGGATGTACTGAAGTTCAGCGAGCTTTATCGTCAGAATGCTGATGACCCCGATAAGTCCGAGTATTTTGTTACGGTGAAGTGGCTGGAGACCAGAAGCGAGCAGGAAGCCATCAATGAAGTGGGATTTTTCGGCAACCAAAATACGGTCTGCAAACCTACAACACCTAAATGGCGACATACCATTGAAAAATTAAAGCACTCTTTCCGAAGCTGGAATGCTGAGTGGTGAGGTGCTACTTAGGTTTTTTTGCTATGAAGGTGTTCGTTTTTTCATCGTGAAAAATGAATATCTCATTTAGTCTGGATACTCATCAAATCATGATCTAATCATTACCAGATATCGATTCTGACTCATAAGCGCTTCGGACTGGGCTTACTTTGGTGAGCCCTCTCTTTGGTACAAAAGGCTTGCGGGAGCCAAATTCCAGACAGAAAAAAAACTGGTCTTAAACAACTTTGATTTGCAATCCTAGTGCGGAGGCCGGAATCGCACATAACACATAACTCAATGATATTAATATCATTTGTTTTAACATTAAGCATTTTTACTCGCATTTGTACCTAAAAACAGAACCCCGTAAAAAATCAAACACTGCGAGTAGGTTCACAATCACGTCAGTTGAACACCAATATGGCTACCAACGCAAGATTTGATCAAGCAGGCTACAGATCGGCAACAATTGTAACCATGGTCTGCTATGAATGAGGGGGATGACATTAAATCCACACTAAGCAATTATGCTTGGTAAATGAATAGTCCAGTTATACATGATATGTACAATTGCCCTGGCCAATTTTTGTAAATACAGTAGAATGCAGTGCGCTACAGTGCTTAGAAAGTTGGGGGAGAATTAATGAAAGATCAAGATGTTAGAGCTGCCGTTCATCATAAGCTTCTGAAAGATATACATTCAGACCCTGACTGTATTGTTGTTGACGAGTTTTCTATATCTCTCGGTGCCAGTAGAGCAGATATTGCTGTAATTAATGGGGTGCTCCATGGCTATGAGCTCAAAAGTGAGTGCGACTCTCTTGAACGTTTGCCGCTTCAAATTGAGCATTACTCATCTGTCATGGACAAAGTTACACTTGTTGTAGCAGAAAAACATCTTCTTGGAGCCTTAGAATTAATACCTGATTGGTGGGGAGTGAAAACAGTTTCAGTTGGGCCAAAAGGTGCAATCCATATAAAACATACGCGTGGTGAAAAGTTAAACCACCAGCATAATTCTTTAATACTTGCCCAACTTCTTTGGAAGGATGAGTGTCTTGAAATGCTTGACCGATGGGGCTGTTCTAAAGGATATAAAAGCAAGCCCCGTTTTGAATTATGGAATATAGTGGCAGAAAAAATTCCAGTTACTGATTTAAGACATGAAGTCAGAACAGCGTTAAAAAAACGTGTTGACTGGAAAATTAAGGCCTAGCTGGTAAACTTTTTGCCAATTGAGTTAGTTGCGTAACGACTAGCTTCAAATGATGTGTATGTGCAACTTTTCTCCATTCTTTCGAACCACCTGACTTGTTTGTACCAAGCGCTCTCTGATTGATGTAATCATCTCCCCAGCTAAATTGTGGCCCATAGACACTGTAGATGGGCGAGCTTATCAGAATGTTGCAGAGATTTTTCGTTTGCCCCCAACCATTCCCTTTTACTGCTGTTCCTTTGACAAAGATCCACGATGTGTCATTTGAATATCTCACTGCCACGTACTGTGACATAAAGCGCGGATCCACACTCGAAATAGTAGAACTCGCTGTAGGATAGTCACTAAAACTTGGTGTTCTATTTAAATTTGTACTCTGAACTACGTAAGACCAAAGATCGTATTCATGTCTTGGAATAGGATGAATTTGATGTTGCGGTATTCCGGCCTGAGAAGTTGGATATGCTGTAGATGAAATGATCAACGACCTCCAATGAGCTTGACCAACAAATGTATTAAATACGTTTAAAGCTACTTGTTTAAGACTATCATCCGCATTTTGAATATCACCAAAATCAATAATAACATCAATGAGAGATGGGTGAAGATTAAACTGATTAATTAAAGGACCAAACAGATGCCATGTCTGCGGAGTGATTGAAATTGCAATTCCGTTTGTTAAGTTACGCTGGACTGCATGAATATAATTTAGTGACGATACAGGCGAAACGACAGGTATAACTTCTTTGCCAAAAGATCTTGCATCCTGGATGCACATGTCTAAAGGATGATGGCGATTTGTTCCGTGCACATCCAGGTATTTTACATCAAGAATAATTGGACGATTTGTTGGCCATGAAGATGCTAAGTTAGCTCCAAAATCAGACAAGTAAGAGTTAAGGCTTTTTTTATAACATTCATTTTCATGATCCCAGTCAATGTCAGGTATTGTTATGATTGGGGTTAATCCATCTATTGTTGCCTGTTCTAGCTGCATCAAAGATTCATATTCGGCAGGTCTCCACTTTAATTGTGGATAATACTGATGAAGATTCATTAACATTCCTTATCAGGTTTATCAGCGTGTTTTATAGGACACAGGACAAATGGTCCGAAGTACAAAAGCAGTATGATGCTGAAAATAAGAAAAAAATTTGAACTATATCTAATTTTTGATAATGTAATGGCTGTTATGAACGGAAGCTTCAGATTTGCAATCAACTATGATTACTATTTACATTCAATGAAATTAATGTTACCCCCTGAAGCAGTAATCCGTCGCTGTATATCCATATAAGTAAAAAAACGCCTGCTGGGAATTTTAGGCAAATTATGCGATGAATAAAAAACATGGGGAATAAAGAGGCTAAAATACAGGAACTACCCTGTGAAATTATTGACAGGTCATCCCAGACATTTATAGACCATTTTATCTTTGAAACTGGATAGGTGAGTTCCACTGCCAGCTTGGTTAACGGTCTATTGGAGTGGTGACCAATGCCATGATGTAATTCAGGAATGCGATTAAGTTCTAATGCAGCAGATGGTATCTTTTCTCCCTAACAACTGCACCGGTAATCTCTTGTTCAGGATTATAGTCAATTAAAACGCTCTGAAAGGCAAAGCGCATAATTGCTTTAGTTCGTTGCTATAAACGGGTGGCGACTTCAGGACGCCTTAGCGAATCTACCTCTTTAATATGTACAAGCAGATCCCGTATTTTTAAATCAACCCAAAAATGCACTTTTATCAAACAATTGATGCAAATGGAACCAGCTTGGCTTAAATGACGGATTAAGTAAGGAGAAGCCCGCAGGCATCAAACCTAAGACACAAAAAAAGCCGCACTTAAGCGACTTTAATTTGCATACATGGTGCCGAAGGCCGGAATCGAACCGGCACGCCTCGCGGCGGTTGATTTTGAATCAACTGCGTCTACCGATTTCGCCACTTCGGCACTGAAAGGTATGCGGAAAACGTTGAGGATTATACCGTTACCCCCTGTTTCCGCAACCCTTATCCGCAGGCGAAGGTGCAACTGCTGAAAAAAACGTCTTTTGGCTCTCAGGTTCTACTCACACAACAAACCATCTAACCCGAAACAGCCTTCACGTCCGTTACCAGCGTCGGAAGATCCCAGGTGCCGCCCGCATGGATATAACGGCACATACCGGTCCCACCGTCATAGCTTTTGCGGAAAGTCTTGCCATCCCACACCCAGCTCTCCTGGCTCATGCAGTCACCGATGCCCCGGCCTTTTTGCACACTGGTAATCTCGCCTTTGTCGTAATCTGACCCGGAAATGGTCACCAGCTCAGGCTTTCCTTTTAACTGATTATCAATGACCCAGTAGCCATAGCCTTCGTTATAAGCGGCTCGCCAGCAGAGTGCTGAAAGCAAAGCGTGGCTGTCATCCAGTGGCGTAAGCGTAAGTCCATCGGTTTCAGGATCACTGTTTTCTGCAGGTGAATAGAGGCTATCGCACGTGTCATCGTCATTGTGATTGACCGTTGCAAGCAGTCGGGTTTTCAGCGCGTCGCTCTCTGATGCGGTCAGCAAACGCGGTTCGCCGCTGAGGGTTTTGGCCGCCTGAATAACCGGTGCGGGCACAGCCTTAACCACGCTGCTTTCCGGCTTATTGCCCTTTTTGGTAAGCGCACCTGGCGTGCCGATACGGCCCTGCACGTCGTCCGCTTTCAGCAGCACGGCATACGCGCCTTCGCCGGAAAGCAGGAATGGCTTGGTGCCGCCTTTAAATTCCACTTTACCACTGCCTTTAACGGCGCTGATTACCGCAGAGGTCTGACTGGCCGACATTCGCCAGTTATCATCAGCCGCCACCAGATCGCCAGCTGATTTTCCGTTGATCCACAGCGTCAGCTTTTCCGCCGGTTCGCTGTCATCTTCGGTGTCGCCCAGCGTCACTTCTCCCACTGTCTCCGTTCCAGGTCCAGCGGTACGGGTGAGCAGGATAGAGCCAGACGGGTCCTCTTCTTTGGCATAACCCGCAATGCGGCAGGTCAGAGTGTTATCACACACAACTTCCCAGTCTTTGTGCTCAAGCGTTTTTCCGCTCTGGGCGGCCTGCGCCGACAGGGAGAGCATCGCCAGCACGAAAAGCATCGGTTTACAGTTCACTTTATTTCCTCGAGTTTTATTTCTGATATCAGTACTGGTATCACTCTCACCACGGGTAATAACAGGCACAGGAATGCCACGCCTTCCTGTCATTTCACAGTCGCCCCAGGGTCATTTCTTGTACCTCGGCCGCTGGATTGGCCTCTCTCACGGCGGCAAGAAAACCGGCAAAATCCCGATTAAAAAGGGTGTAGTTGTTCAGGACTCTGAACTCCCTTTCGGTGCGATAAGACCCGGTGACGTAACGCACCAGCCATACTCTACGATTACTGACTTTGGTTCCGGTGACTTTTATCCTGATAATATTTTCCAGCGGCACTTTGCAGAGTGTTTCGCCTTCACGCTGCTGATACAGAAAGTCGCTGTCATAGTAATAATCTTCCGTGTTCATACCCAATTTTTTTAATATCGGCGTATTAGCCGATATCTTTTTCATCTCTCCTGGAGAAGGAGGGGGCCCTTTTTTAAGGGGCAAAGGCCTGAAGAAAGACCAGATGAGCAAAATGAAAAATGCTAACGACAGCAGTGAAATAATAAACAAAAAAATCTGATGCATTTAAACAACCCGGACTGCGCGGATAGTTCCTGATTATATCCAGGAAGATATGACGTCGTTATCCGTTTTTACCGCCCTGCCCGATCATCTTTCAGTGCAGTACGGTCTGTCTGACGAGTGCCAGTTCCAGACAGCGCTGAGCGCCTGCCCTATGACTGAGTTGCCTGAACAAAACCGGCAATGACCCAACGCTTTAGCCTGTGCATCCTCCCTCTACTTACCTCTTACGCTGATGTTGTCTTGATTGTCTTACAGCGCCTGTTCGCCCTTAGAAACGGCCAAACTCCTCCCGACCTTTACGGTTTACATTTACCTGCATTTGTTATGTGATCCTGTTACGTGAATTCTTCGAGCCGTCTCGCAAAACAGGATCCTGCATGCGCTTTTACCAGGCCGATCCCCGCCTTGAAAACTACTGGCGCGGCGTTATTCTCTTTGGCAAAAACGTCGCGTCTTATAAATTTGCTCTGGCCCATGCGCTATACGACCTGAAGCAGCCGGACAACGATTTGATTACGCTGGAAGCGTTGGCCGTGCCTTTTGTGCGGCATTTATGCGCCCATCTGCGTCATGCGCCGAAGCAGATCACCAGCAAAAGCAGCGAGTTTCTGGAGGCATGCAGACAATTCAACGCAGGCGAAATCAACGAAGAACAGTTGATCGCTATTACCGTTAAGCGCGGTTTTGCTAACGTCATCGATGCTTTTCATAATGTGAATCACGCTGAGATCGACAAACGCTTCTTCCTGGATGAACGGCGAAGTCATAAAGGCATCCGGCTTACGGACAACTTTTATCAGCTGACGGAAACCGAACACTTTGCCAGTCTGGAAGCGGAAACGGATGCCAGATGGCGGCTGGTTGAAGAAGCCTGGGCGATGAACGTTTCACGCAACCTGATTGCGGTTGATTATGACGATAATGACAAGATGCTTTTCAGCCGTCAGAGCGGTCGCCGCATCAACATTACCAGCTGTCGCAGCAGCCTGAACGGCTACCAGAAAGGCCGGTGCTTTTATTGCTTCCGTACCATTGGCGTGACGGGAGGCGAGGAGAATCTGGCTGATGTCGATCACTTCCTGCCGCTGATGCTCAGCGACCAAATCGGCAACCTCAACGGCGTCTGGAATCTGGTGCTGGCCTGCCAGACCTGTAATCGCGGCGCTCAGGGTAAGTTTGCGCGTATCCCGTCGATAACGCTGCTGCAGCGGCTGCATGATCGAAACGAGTACTTTATTAATAGCCATCTGCCATTGCGGGAGACGTTACTCCGTCAGACCGGCGCAACGTCGACGCTGCGGCATAGCTTCCTGCAAAATAGCTGGGATACGGCAAAGTTTGCCCTGCTCCATGAGTGGCAGCCAGCGGCACAGGGAGTCAGTCTGTTTTGAGCAACGAAGATTATTACCGGCAGAACGCTCAGCGGTTTTTTACCGATACGGCAAGCGTGGATATGTCTGAGCTTTACCCGCCTTTCGTTGACTGCCTGCCGCCGGGCGCACGCATTCTGGATGCGGGCTGTGGTTCAGGCCGTGACGTCAAAGCCTTCAGTGAAATGGGTTTTGACGTCGAAGCCTTTGATGCATCGGCGGAGCTGGTGGCGCTGGCTCGTCAGTTATCCGGAAAGCCAGTAATGCAGATGCGCTTTCAGGATGTTGATGCGGTTGAAAAATATGACGGTATCTGGTGCTGCGCCTCGCTGCTGCATGTTTCCGACGCTGAACTCCCTGAGGCCATGACAAAACTGGCCATAGCGCTGAAGCCTGACGGTGTAGGGTATCTCTCTTTTAAATATGGCCGCGGGGAACGGGAAAAGGACGGGCGCAGATTTACGGATATGGATAGGGCTGGGTTACAGAAACTGATCGAGAGGATAAATACTCCCGGTGGCAGCCTCCTGACTAAAAATATGACGGAGATAAAAAGTGAGGCTGGCTCTGAGGGCACAACGGTAAAGAAATTTGCTCTTGAAATAGATAAAATCTGGCAGACCGGCGATGTTCGTATCGGACGCGGCGACGAAGTGTGGCTGAATGCGATTATCAGGAAAAGTTTAATCTTCTAGCTGCCCTGTAAAAGGCCCTGGCTCTTTCTTGCATATCACATGCTCAGCATCAGACATTATCAGTGCCCATCAGCGCCTGTTGTTGTCAGGATGAGCGCCTCAATGCGTATGGTCATGATGCAGCTTGTTTTCCACCTTATCCTTCACTTCGCCGGCTTTATCTTTCACCTTCTCAGTCAGGCTTTCTTTGTGGTCGCGGTTATACGCGCCGGGTGCACGTTGAAACTTCAAGGAAAGTTTTTTTACATAAAATCTTAACAGCTGTCATTTTGGCGCGGTCAGGCCCCTCAAAAGATTGCCATCACAGTTACAATATTTTAATGTTAATTCATCAATGGACACGGTTTCCGAGGAAAAGCAATGGACGCAACAATGCTCGCCAGTTCAGTCTTATCGGGCGTAGTTTCAGTACCGATGGATTTTTATCTGGGACTGGAGCGAACCTTTCAGGATTTAAACCTTTCTGATGGTGGCAGGCGCATCCAGTCACGCAATATGCATGACGACGTCCGCGTTGGCCGGGCTGTCTATCAGGCCTTCCGGGACAAAAATAAGATAGCGAAAATCGTTAATATCATCATTGATGATTCGCTGCAGTATCTTCCCGAACCTGCACTGCGTAAGGTTTATGACAAGCTGATAGGCAACGCAACGTCAATGACCAGCCGGACGGCTACGCAACTTACATTGTCTTCTTACCTGGGATCAAAGGTCATCAGTGGTGTCATGCTGTCATTCATTTCCCGCGTGGCACTCCGTGGACTGACCGGTGGCCTGACTGGCGGCGTCATCGCTCAGGGCGTAATTTCCCGCGCCTGTGAAGCTTCCAGACGACTTCAGATGCAAAACCCTGAACTGTGGCGAAAACTGCGGATTAACGACTACGACATGCTCTATTTCATGTTCGAAGAACCCCTGCAGAACTTCATCAAGATGGGTGAAATGTTACGTAAAAACCCCTCAGCCTCCAGAGAATTTATTAATGCTATCGAAACTTATTAGACTTCTTCGTAAGCTCATCGCCGAAGTGTCTGGCGGTCTGGTATTAATGGCTATGGTGGTGGGCATTTTTTTGGCAGCCACACTGAATGAGGGTGCCATGCGCATAATTGCTCCGCTACTCGTTCTTGTTGTGGGCCTGGTTGTTTACGGCCTGACCTGGCTGATAGCTGAAAAGCCAGACCGCCGTTAACCCTGTGCTGACTAAAGCCCGGACAACAAGCATAAGTCGTCATGATTTCAGACCAGATATCTAACGAACACGCTGTCCTTGCCGCCTGCGGAATAGATCAGTCAGGAGGTGGATATGGCGATATTCGCAAAGCATGATAATAAAAAATCTTTCAGCCTTAATTCAATCGAGGCATTAAATTCATCGGCACGCCTATTATTCCATTAACAATAAAAGAAAAAAGGACGACTCAGCAAATATATCCTCAAAGATAAATATCATCCAACCCGACAAAGCCGATTATAAAACGCGCTATAAACAAAGCGGAAACTTTAATTTAAACCAGGACAGTTCATGATAAAATCAGCAAGGATATTAAATAATATTTCAGCGGAACGTACTTATTACTGACTTAAAAAATTACTTCATAAAACAATAACAACTACAAGCATCTGAATATTTTATCACTTTTTTACAAAAGATTCCCAGAGCGCTATTTAATGAAGAAAGTCAGGAACGTTCTGCTCCTCAGCCTTTTTTAAGAACACTGAATAAGTACATACCGAGGTTGAGATGGAACAAGCACAATGCAGTGCGTAGGGATGGGGACTGGTTGCACGTCTGGTAGCAGGCAGTGCATCAGCGGTAAGCTGGCAGGATCAGCTGAGCAATGCAGCGTTACTGCTCAGCCAGTAAAATAACGGCAGCACCACCTTAACAAGCCGCAACCTTAACCGCTCACCTGCCCCACACAAACGCAAAAGAGCCAACCTCGCGGTTGGCTCTTTCTTGCATCTTCAGCATCGGGTATCAGCGATACCCATCAGCGCCTGTTGTTGTCAGGCCAGGCGCCTCAATGCGTATGGTCATGATGCAGCTTGTTTTCGACCTTATCCTTCACTTCGCCAGCTTTGTCCTTCACCTTCTCAGTCAGGCTCTCTTTGTGGTCACGGTTGTGCGCGCCGGGTGACTGCGTCGCCGCACCCGCTGCAGCAGGTTTGACTCCTGCTGTCGTACCCGGAAGCTCGCTCTCCAGACCACCTCGTGCATGGTCGATGTCCACTTCCTGACGACGCACCGTGTCATTAATGGTCTCGGTACGATCGCTGCCGTCGGTACGCACCACCACTTCTTCTTTCACGTGGGTCGTTTTGTTAATCACCGGCTGTTCGTGAGTCTCAGCGACCTCGACGGTTTTCTCAGACCAGTCCACTTCTCCGGCCAGCGTGGGTTCATTCACCGAGCGGCGGAAGATGTCAGCGTGCTGCTCATGCAGCGAGATATCTTCAGATACGGTATCGGTAACGGTATAGCGTCGTACGCGGGTGGAGCCTTCGCTGACCAGACGTTTACCTACTTCCACCTGCTCTTCGGCCAGACGCAGAATATCAGCTTCGCTCTCATCACCAGTCAGTGAGGTGCGAAGCGGCTCAGCCGGGCGGTCATTGGTCTCACCGGCAAACTGCTTACCAGCCGTCGGAATGATGCCCGGCGCGGTGGTGCCGTTCTCAACGGAACTTTGCATGCGTGACGGCACATCTACCGAGTCATGGGAGTGGAGAATCGTCATGGCACGCGCCAGCTTCTCCTCTTCAGTACGGATGGTCAGCACTACGCCGCCCTTGTCCATTGCTCGGGTGTAGACATCCGCTTCATCTTTATCGACGTCGTGCCCAAACAGACGCTGCCACAGGCTCGGATGGCGGACAGACTGCCCTTCCTGCTGCAAACGTTCTCCACTGATAAGACTGATGTCCCGATCAGAAAAGCCTGCTTTCACGAGATTTCTTTTCGCGGCCTCTGCCTGAATTGCAGAATCGAACAGCGTTACGATTTTTTCCTGTGCCATGATAGGTTCCTCTCTGTTAGCTAATTTGATCGTCATCTCTCTCAACGTTCACCTGCTGCTCACGTCGGGTCACCACTTCCTGAAAAGGAACATTCTCCTGCACTTTTCGGATGTGGATCTCCTCTTTAAGCACCAGCTTTCTGACGATTTGGATTTCTTCCTCTACTACCGGGACAATCAGTACACCGTTCTCTTCCCTGATTTCGGGCATCGTTTCAACGGGCTGCGCTTTCGCTACATGCTCAACCTCAACCTTCTCCCGGTTAAGCAGCGTACTGATGACCTCGTCATGCTCAGTTGTGGAACGGGTAACACGGACATGTCCATCCACAATCTTTTGCTTCGTCAGGGCTATTTGCTCTTCAGCGAGTTTAAGCGTGACCTCTGCATTATTATTGTGCTCTGGCTGTCCAGCCATAATATCGCTCCCGTTAAATTAAATATCTGCCACAACTGCCTGACACAGTGATTAAGCATGAACACTCTCGCGGATTCTGCAAGGCGTGATAATAAAAAATCTCGTCACCTCAATTTAATTTCGGCATATAAAACTGCATTAGGAAACAGCGGTCTTGCTTATTTTACCGCTGCGTTAAAAATAAAAATTAGTCAAAAATCAATACACTAACCAGAAGTCATTTCGCAGGTAAATATTAACCATCCAGACGCAATCTCTTAAAAATATGTTTATAATCAAAGCGGCAAATTTAATTTAAACCAGGACAATTCCTGATAAATATGGAGAGGATATTAAATAATGTTTCAGCAGAGAGCGTTTATTAATCAACCCGGAACATGGCTTCACGTAATAATAACACTCGCCATAATTTGAATATTTACACGCCTCTATTACAGAAGATTCCCAAAGCGCTATGCATTGAAGAAAATCAGGAACTTTCTGCTCGTCAGCCTTTCTTAAGAAAACGAATAAGCACATATAGAGGTTGAGATGAAATTAGCACAACGCAGTGCGTGGGGATGGGGACTGGCAGCACTTCTGGTCGCGGGCAGTGCATCAGCGGCAAGCTGGCAGGATCAGCTGAGCAGTGCAGCGTCACAGCTCAGCCAGCAGAACAACGGCAGCACCACCGGCACGACACAGCAGAATGGCGGCCTGTCGCTCTCTTCTATTTCGAGCATGCTGGGCGGCGGCGACAAAGCGGTCAGCGCCAACAGCATGACTAACGCCGCTGGTGTGATGCAGTACTGTGTCGAACATAACGTGGTGAAAAACAATGTGCAGTCGGTGAAAGATCAGGTGCTGAGCAAACTCGGTCTGAATACCACCACCGCGCAGGAACAGAAAAACGATTACACCCAGGGCGTGGCAGGTCTGCTGAATACCGGTAACGGCCAGCAGCTCAATCTGCAAAGCCTGAGCAACTCGCCAATGGGTGAGAAGCTGAAAACCAAAGCCTGCGACGTGGTACTGAAGCAGGGCAAAAACTTTATCTCCTGATCCCTTCTCTTCTTCTCTCCCCTCTCTTCCTGGAGGGGAGCGTTAAACGCCCCCCTTGCTGTGATGCCTGACATTCCCTTAACCTGGGGTTGAGCGCTATAGTGTTGTTTTGATTTCTACAGGACAGCACGCATGAAAGGCATCAACATCGCACTTTACTTCGACCCCGATCAGATTCAGGCCTGCGTTCACGAACAGGACGACAGCTATCTCAGCAAAAAATTCGAGTATGACGATGGCGTGATTGAAGAGATCTATCAGTGGCTGGAGCAGTACGAACCTAAACGCACCCACATCTGCCTGATTGAAAACGAAACCGCCGAGCTGCTGGCCGATGAGCTGGTCGACAGCGGATTCCGCGTCCATCAGGTCACCATGCATCAGCTGCTGAGCTGGTTCGCGACCGAGCCGCCCTCCACGCCAGACGGTACGCCGATGCGCGCGATGCTGCGCTTCCTGGAAGATGAACATCCGCGTGAATATGAGTCGCGCACACCGCAGACCGAAGCGCTGATGGAGATGTTCGACGAGCTGGATGCGCTGGAGATGGTGGATGACGCCGACGACGAAGACACGCTGCCCAGCGATCTGCTGCGTGCCATGAAGAAACACAAAATCACCGCCAGTGCCGCGGCCCAGCGTCTGCTGCCAGACGTTAACGAACGTATCCGCGAACATCTGATGCAGTATCCCGAACTGATGACACCCGAAATCCTGCAGGACTTCTTCCCGGAGCTGCTTGAGGCGCTGGAGCGCCCGAAACACTAATCAGGGAGTTCGGACATGCTGGAGCTGATTAAAGCGATTGGTCTGGGGCTGGTGGTGATCCTGCCGCTCGCCAATCCGCTCACCACCGTGGCGCTGTTTTTAGGGCTGGCGGGTGAGATGAACTTCCAGGAGCGCAACCGCCAGGCGCGGCAGGCTTCAATCTATGTGTTCGCCATCATGATGGTGGCGTGGTACGCGGGCAGCGCGGTGCTGAATACCTTCGGCATCTCCATTCCTGGCCTGCGTATGGCGGGCGGCCTGATCGTCGCCTTTATCGGCTTCCGGATGCTGTTTCCGGCTAAGCCTGCGGGTCATTCGGTTGAAGCGAAGCATAAACTGGATGAGCAGGAGGCAACCAGAGAGCCGGTAAATATCGCCTTTGTGCCACTGGCAATGCCAAGCACGGCAGGGCCGGGAACGATTGCGATGATCATCTCTTCCGCCTCGACGGTAAGAAGTGGCGTCGATTTTCCTGCCTGGGTGATCAGTGTCGCGCCGGTGCTGACCTTCCTGCTGGTGAGCCTGATTCTGTGGATCTCGCTGCGCAGTTCGGGTGCCATCATGAAGCTGGTGGGGAAAAGCGGGATTGAAGCGATTTCGCGCTTGATGGGATTTTTACTGGTCTGTATGGGCGTGCAGTTCATCATTAACGGCGTGCTGGAAGTGGTGCGCACCTTTCACTAATCCGGGATTTCCCCTCTCCTGACGGGCAGAGGGGAAAGCTCGATTACTTCAGCGTTTTACGCACCTCAGCAACCTGATCTTTGCTCACCGCTGGCGCGGTGTTGCTCCAGCCCTGACGAATAAAAGTCGCCAGCTGCGCGACTTCATCATCATTCAGTCGCTGTGCAAAGCCCGGCATCGCCAGTTTCGATGGCGCTTTTGCGGTAGACGGCTGCTGCGCACCGGCCAGAATGGTGTGGATCAAGCCGGTTGGATCGTTAGCATTGACGAGGGTTGCGCCATCCAGCTCCGGGAAGATCCCTGGTGCGCCTTTGCCAGTCACAAAGTGACAGGCACCGCAGTTATCCAGATAGAGACGCTCGCCTTCGCTGAGGTTCTTCGCGGCGGTAAGTTTCGCTTCCGTTGCCTGCTGCGCCTGCACGCTGAACGCCTGCAATGGCGGATTGCCGCCGAGGAACTTCAGGTAGGCTGCAATGGCTTTCAGATCGGCGTCGGTCATGTAGGAGGTGCTGTGCTCCACCACCGAGGTCATCTCACCACCGACTGCCGCTTTATCGTTACGGCCGGTCTGCAGGTAATCCACCACTTCCTGCTCGCTCCAGTGCGGCACGCCACGCAGTGACGGCACATCCCAGTTGTTCAGGCTGCCGCCTGCCAGGAATTTATCGTCACCGCTATCCAGCGCTTTCTCGTTCATGCCCAGACCGCGCGGCGTATGACAACTGCCGCAGTGGCCGAGACTCTCCACGATATAGGCACCGCGGTTAACTTCAGCTGACGCGCCATCCATCGGCTGGAAAGGCTTGTCTGACGCAAATGCCCAGTTCCAGAACCGCATGCCCCAGCGCTGGCTGAACGGGAAGCTCAGATCGGTTTCCGGCGGCTGTTCTGCGCTCGGCTGTACGCCTTTCATAAAGTAGACGTAGAGCGCGTGGATATCGGCATCGCTGATTTTGGCGTAGTCAGGATAAGGCATGGCCGGATAGAGATGCGATCCGTCCGGTAATACCCCTTTGCGCACCGCGTCAGAGAACTGCTGCTCGCTGTAGTTGCCGATGCCGTGCTGCTTATCCGGCGTGATGTTGGTGGAGAAGATGGTGCCGAGGTTCGACTCAATCGCCAGTCCGCCTGAATAAGCCGGCTTGCCGGGCAGCGAGTGGCACGCCATACAGTCGCCCAGCCGCGAGAGATATTCGCCCTGCTTAATCAGTTGCGCTTCATCTTCGGCGTGAACCGGCAGCGCAAATCCGCTGGCCAGCAGCACCGCGTTAGCAAAAATAAAAGACTTCAGTTTCAGCTTATTCATGCGCTTATGCCTGTACCAGTGGGCCGGGATTTTTCAGGTAGTGATCTTTGATCGCCTGAGCCGCCATCAGGGTAATCGCACCGATGGTGTCGGTCGGGTTCGCCTGGAAGTTCTGCGGGAAAGCGTTGCCGCCCGGCACAAAGACGTTATGCACATCCCAGCTCTGCAGATATTTGTTCAGCGCCGAAGTTTTCGGGTTATCGCCCATCACGGCACCACCCACGTTGTGGGTAGAGACATATTTGGTGATATCGAAGTCCGCGCCCATTGGCAGGAAGCTCATGCTCATGCTGTCCGGGTTCAGCTCTTTGGCGATGTTGCCGACGATACCTTTCAGATGCTGCTGCAGCTTCAGCTCATTCTCTTTCCAGTTAAACGTCATGCGCAGCAGTGGCAGGCCACGGTGATCGTTGTAGTTCGGATCGAGATCCAGATAGATATCGCGGTAAGACTGGCAGGTGGTGGTAATGCTGATCTTCATCGAATGACCGTACCACTCTTCCAGACCTTCCTTGTAGCCCATGCCCCAGGATGGCGTGCCTTTTGGCAGCGCGGTGCTGATTGGCGTGCCAGTCGCCTGAGAGCTGTGGATCTTCGCGCCGCCCAGGAAGCCGAGCGAAGGACCGTCGAAGTTGCCTGGCGAGATATCGTTAAACATCTGGCCGGTCGCGCCTGCGGTGGCATACGGATTGAAGTTCTTATCTTTGAAGAACAGCGTCGCGCCGCCGTTCGACAGGAACGCGTAGTTACGGCCAACCACGCCCTCTTCGGTAATCGGGTTGTAAGGCTTGCCGATACCGGAGAGCAGCATCAGACGCACGTTGTAGAGCTGGAAGCTGCTCAGCACCACGATTTTCGCTGGCTGGAAGCACTCGTTGCCCTGCGCATCAATGTAGATCACGCCTTTGGCAGTTTTCTTGTCATCGTTCAGCACTACTTTGATCACTTCCGCATTCACTTCATAAGAGAAGTTCGGCATGCGCTTCAGTGAATCCATCACCGCCGTCTGCGGCGACGCTTTGGAGTAGTTCAGGCAGGGATATTTACTACAGTAGCCACAGTAGTTGCATGGTGCAATCTGGTTGCCGTACGGGTTTTTCCACGCGCGCGACACACAGGCTGACGGGTTCGGGAACGGATGATAACCGAGTTTCGTCGCCACCTCTTTGAACATCACGTTGTTCAGCGTGTCATCCAGCGCGGGCAGCGGATAAGGCTCAGAACGCGGGCCTTCAAACGGATCGCCGCCTTCCAGAATTTTGCCGCGCAGGTTGCCGGTGTTGCCCGACTGGCCGCAAATCAGTTCAAATTTGTAGTAATAGGGTTCGATCTCTTCCCAGCTGAACGGGAAGTCCATCACCCGCATATCATCCTGCAGAATGCCCGGCTTATAAGCCTCGTCGACATAGCTCTTGAGTTTGATATCGGTTGGCGTCGGACGGATCAGGACCGCCGTCCAGTGCAGGCCGGAACCGCCTACACCGGTGCCCGGAGCAAACGCACCCCATTTACGGGTCGGTAATGCCGTCTGGCTGCTGTTATAGCGAACGGTGACCGCCACTTCGGCCGGTGTCGCAAACACTTTGTTGCGCACCGCATAGGCGTATTCATCCGCTGGTTTTGGGTAGGCGAACTCGTCGTAATCACGATCGCCGCCGCGCTCCAGGGCGCGCACGTCCAGACCGGCCAGTGCCAGCTCGATGCTCATCAGCGAGCCTGCCCAGCCGAGGCCGCAGACCACGACGTCGACTTCTTTTTTAGTAACCTGTGCCATGATAATCCTGTTTCAAATACCTGATGTGGAAGCGCTTTAAGCGCGTTCACCTTTGATGCTGACCGGGCCGAGCGGATAAGGCACATTGTGCTGTTTTACCCATTCGGTGAAGCTGGCACGCGCGCCCGGGAATCCGATGGCGATCCAGGCTTTCATGCCTTTATTACCGCCGTACATCGGGTCGGCCAGGTAGCCATGCTTGGTATCTGAAAGCAGCTGGCTGAAGAAATGTGAAGGTTTAAGATCGGCTTCGCCCAGCGCGGCAAAGTCGATCTCGTTTTTGTTCACCTGGGTCAGTGCCGCATCTTTCTCTTCCAGCGTCAGCGCATGAAACGCTTTCTGATGGGTGTTCTGCGACCACTCGTTAATCAGGCGGATGCCGGTCTTATAGATTTGCTGGGGACGGAACGGGATCTGATAGCCCATGGTAGCGGGCGCTTTCGTGTTGAAAGGTCCCTGCATGTAGATTTCGCTGCCAAACGCCTCGCTGTGCAGCTGCTGATCGATAAAGATCGGCACGTTGGTTTCCAGCGCGCCCGGCGCTTTGCCTTTGCCGCCCGCCGGAATCAGACGGTCGGTGGCGGCCAGAATGAACTGCCATTCATCGGCACTAAAAAAGATCGGTTTGTAATCGGCTAACTCGGGTGCGGCCATTTCGGCAGCCTGTGCTGCCGTAATGCCTTTGAAGACCAGCTCACTTAATGGCAACGCCAGCAGTGAACCGAGCAAAAATTTACGCCTGGTGGTGGGTTTTTCTAAAATCATATCCGCACGACTCTCATCTGCTAAATACCCGTTTTATTTGTTATGACGCTGAAAGGCTGAGTACAGGCAGAAAACTTCCCGCAGAGATAAAGGCACACAGCACAGACGACAGCAGAACAGACAAGGGCGGGTAGAATTATGGTTCGGTAACTAACGGAACATATCGGTTAATAACCTGGCAATCTTAGGGATATAACTATGTCTGAATGTAAAAATTGAATTTAAAATGTGTCGCGGTGAAAGTTTATCATGGTGTTGCGGAGGCGTTGCAGAGAGGTAAAAGAGTTACAGCGCGATTTTTGGACCTGAAACCACATAAACATCGGGCATTTAGCCATTATGACGCAGGATTGAGGGTTATTATTTTCGCTCTGATATCATCACGCTAAATAACCGATAAAAAAATATCATACTTCCATACCAGAGAATGATTCTCATCGTTAACACTATAGTGACTTTGATAGTCATACAATCAGACAGTGCGCAATTTGTGATCGCCTGAGTAAAACCAGCTTTATTCCGCCCGTTGCAAAATGACCACGAAATAATTACTGACCGTCATTATCTTATTTTGTTCTTTTGCCTGAATCTCTACGCTAATAATTGTGCAAAGCTCAGAACAAACCGGCATTTTGAGATTATCCGGCGACCGATAGAGTAGAGCTATCAACGACTCAGGATAACTCTCGATGCGCAAAACGCGACTCTCACTCTCTTTATTAACTGCTCTGGCACTGGTTCACCCGGCACACGCCGCGACGCCAGCCGACACGCTGGTGGTCGCCGTGCCACTGGATGGCATCATCAGTTTCGATCCGGCGGAAAGTTTTGAAACGGTCAGTAACAGCAGCCTGCGCAATATCTACCAGACGCTGCTGGAGCCGGATCATCAGAACCCGCAGAAACTCTCGCCACTGGCCGCCACGCGCTGGCAGGCTGGGAAAACGCCCCACAGCCTGGTGTTTGACCTCAATCCGCAGGCCCGTTTCGCCAGTGGTCATCCGCTGACCGCGCAGGATGTGGTCTTCTCATTAACCCGCGCGGTAAAACTCAACAAAGCGCCCTCTTTTATACTGGGTGAGTTTGGCTGGAAGCCGGAAAATATCGATCAGCAGTTCACGGTGATCAACGACCACCAGCTTGAGCTGCGCTGGCCCGCTGAAATCGGCAGCGATCTGGCGCTGCGCCTTCTGACCGCGCCGGTCGCCTCCATCGTCGACAGTAAACTGGCGCAGGAGCACGCCAGCAACAACGATTACGGCAATGCCTGGCTGAAGAACCACTCCGCCGGCAGTGCCGCCTATGCCATCAAACAGTTTGTGCCGCTGCAGGCGCTGGTGCTGGAAGCCAATCCCCACAGCAGCCAGAAGCCGCATCTGAAGCGCGTACTGCTCAAGGGTGTGGCCGATCCCGGCACACGTCGTCTGCTGATCCAGCAGGGGGATGTGGATGTCGCCTATCAGCTCGGTCCGGATCAGATTGCCGCACTGAAAAATGTGGCGAATGTGCGTGTCGACGCCTTCCCGTCCAGCCTGATTTATTACATCGGCTTGAACACCCAAAGTCCGCAGCAACCGGCACTGGGGAATCCGGCGCTGTGGCAGGCGGCTCGCTGGCTGGTCGACTATGACAGCCTGGCAAACCAATTGCTGAAAGGTCAGTACCGCGTTCATCAGAGCTTCCTGCCGGACGGCTTCGATGGTGCGCTGAACACCACGCCGTTCCATTACGATCTGAAGAAAGCACAGGAAATCCTGCAGAAAGGCGGCATCAAACCTGGCACTCATATTGCGCTGACGGTGGTGAACCAGCCGCCGTATATCGACGTGGCGCAGGCGCTGCAGGCGAGCTTTGCCAAAGCGGATGTGCAGCTCGATATCCAGCCGGTGGCGGAATCGGAGCTGTGGAGCAAAATGCGCAGCCGCGACTTTCAGGCAATATTCTCCTACTGGGGCGCGGACTACATCGACCCTAACACGAACGCCAGCACCTTTGCCTCTAACGTGCCGGGCGGCGGCAAAACCCTGGCGTGGCGCGTCGGCTGGACCATTCCGGAACTCAGCGCCCAGACCCGCGCCGCTGCGGGTGAAAGCGACGCTGTGAAACGCCGCAGCCGCTATGAGGCACTGCAAACCCGCGTCCAGCAGGATTCGCCGTTTGTCGTGCTATTACAGGGCGCAACTCAGGTGGCGGTGCGCAGCAACCTCACTCATCTGCAGCAGGGCATCGGTGTCAGCCTGCTCAATTTTGAAGAGGTACAGAAGTAAACGTTGATTCAGGCCGTTGCTTTACGGAGTAGCGGCCTTTTTTGGTGAATAGTTCTCCTCCTGTGCCGCTCCGGCTTGCTATCCTTCAGGCATAACCTTCAGCCTGAGAGTGGAAAATCATGACTTCCCCGCTACTGATTGCCCGGACGCCGGACGTCGAACTTCATCTGTTACCGCAAATGGCTAACCGCCACGGCCTCATCACCGGCGCGACCGGCACCGGTAAAACCGTCACGCTGCAGAAGCTGGCAGAATCGTTCTCTGCGAGTGGCGTGCCAGTCTTTATGGCCGATGTTAAAGGTGATTTGACCGGCGTAGCGATGGCGGGCCAGTCCAGCGAAAAGCTGCAGGAGAGACTGGCGAAAATCGGCGTCACCGACTGGAAGCCTCAGAGCAATCCGGTGGTGCTGTGGGATATCTTCGGCGAGAAAGGCCATCCGGTGCGCGCCACCGTTTCCGATCTCGGTCCCTTGCTGCTGGCACGTCTGCTGAACCTGAATGAGGTGCAGAGCGGCGTTCTGCAGATTATCTTCCGCATCGCCGATGATCAGGGATTGCTGCTGCTGGACTTCAAAGATCTGCGCGCCATGACCCAGTACATCGGTGACAACGCCAAAAGCTTCCAGACGCATTACGGCAACATCAACAGCGCCTCGGTCGGCGCGATCCAGCGCGGGCTACTGACGCTGGAGCAACAGGGAGCAGAACACTTCTTTGGTGAACCAATGCTGGATATCGCCGACTGGATGCGCGTCGACAGCAACGGTAAAGGCGTCATCAACATCCTCTCCGCTGAGAAGCTCTACCAGATGCCGAAACTCTACGCCACCAGCCTGCTGTGGCTGCTGTCGGAGCTTTACGAGCATCTGCCGGAAGCGGGCGATCTCGATCAGCCAAAGCTGGTGTTCTTCTTTGATGAGGCGCACCTGCTGTTTACCGACGCGCCCGCGGTGCTGCTGGAGAAAATCGAACAGGTAATGCGGCTGATCCGCTCCAAAGGCGTCGGCGTCTGGTTCGTCACCCAGAACCCGGCGGATATTCCGGATCGGGTGCTGGGCCAGCTCGGCAACCGCGTCCAGCACGCCCTGCGCGCCTTCACGCCTAAAGATCAGAAAGCGGTGAAAACTGCCGCCGATACCCTGCGCGCCAACCCGGCGTTTGACAGCGTCGAGGCGATTCAGGCGCTCGGCACCGGCGAAGCGCTGATCTCCTTCCTGGATGCTAAAGGCAGTCCGTCGGTGGTGGAGCGCGCCATGGTCATTGCACCCGGCTCGCGCATGGGTCCGGTCACCGGCGATGAACGCAACGGCCTGATCAACCATTCCCCGCTGTATGGCAAATATGACACCGAAATCGATCGCGAATCGGCGTTCGAAAAGCTGCAAAAAGGCTTTCAGACCGCCAGCGATAAGGCCAGCGCGCCACCGGCCAAAGGCAACGATGTCGCGGTAGACAATGGCATTCTCGGCGGTCTGAAAGAGATTCTGTTTGGCCGCACCGGCCCGCGTGGCGGTAAGCACGATGGCGTGGTGCAGACCATGGCGAAAAGCGCTACCCGTCAGATTACCAATCAGATCATCCGTGGGGTCCTCGGCAGCCTGCTGGGTGGCCGTCGCCGATGAGCCCGGCTCTCTGCTAAGATCAGGTTATGGATAAACAACACGAACTCAAACGGACCAAACGTCTGGCGCTGCTGCTGTTACTGCTCGCCGCCGCGACTTTCATCGTCACCCTTTTTCTGCCGCCCGGCTTCTGGGTCAGCGGCGTAAAAGCGATTGCGGAGGCCGCGATGGTCGGCGCGCTGGCGGACTGGTTCGCGGTGGTGGCGCTATTCCGGCGCGTGCCGGTGCCCTTTATCTCGCGCCATACCGCCATCATTCCGCGCAACAAAGATCGTATCGGCGAAAACCTGGGTCGCTTTGTGCAGGAGAAGTTTCTGGATACCGACTCCCTGCTGAATCTGATCCGCCGTCACGATCCTTCAAACCTGCTGGCGCAATGGCTGAATGCGCCGGGCAACGCGGACCGCATCGGCCGCCATCTGTTACAGGTGATGCGCGGCTTCCTCGATCTCACCGATGATGCGCGGATTCAGACCTTTATGCGCCGCGCCGTGCATCGTGCCATCGATAAGGTCGATCTCAGCCAGACCAGCGCCCTTGTGCTGGAGAGCCTGACCAAAAACAACCGTCATCAGGCGCTACTGGACGCGGCAATTGAACAGCTGCTAAAGCTGCTGCATAAACCCGCTACCCGCGAGTTTATTGCCATGCAGCTGGTGCGCTGGCTGAAACGCGAGCATCCGATCAAAGCCAAAATGTTACCGACCGAATGGCTGGGTGAACACAGCGCCGAGCTGGTTTCGAACGCGGTCGATTCACTGCTGGATGATGTCGCGCTGGATCAGGGCCATGAGCTGCGCCTCGGCTTCAACCGGGCGGTAGATAAGCTCATCATTAAGTTGCAGAACGACCCGGAAATGGCCGAGCGCGCCGAGGAGATCAAAGGCTGGCTGAAAGAGGATGCCTCGTTTAACCGCTACATCGGCGAGCTGTGGAATGATATGCGCAACTGGCTCAAGGCGGATCTGAGCAGTGATGATTCACGGGTGCAGGAGAAAGTGCGTGGCGCGGCGTTGTGGCTGGGTGAAACCCTGGCGGCCGATCCGGCGCTGCGTGACTCCATGAACCAGCATCTGGAACAGGCAGCGCGTAGCGTGGCCCCAGAGTTTGCCAGCTTCCTGACGCGTCACATCAGCGACACCGTGAAGAGCTGGGATGCGCGCGACATGTCGCAGCAGATCGAACTCAATATCGGCAAGGACCTGCAATTTATTCGCATCAACGGTACGCTGGTGGGCGGCACCATCGGGCTGATTCTCTATCTGCTGTCGCAACTGCCCGCCGTGCTGCCGGTGGTGAAAGGCTGGCTGTTCTGAACCCGGTCCGGCACGGTGACCGCCGCATTCCACCGTGCTGACCTGAACAAAAAACGTCGCTTCACCTGCTGGATTTTCGATTGCCTGCGTCAGGGGTTAAACGACGGCTACGCCTGATCCAGCGCAGCCTGCGCCACCGCCATAAAATGTTTTACCCTGTCCCGATCCACATCGTTCCACCAGACGCCATCGACTTTGAGCGCGCTGGCCACAATGACGGCCTGGGTGCGCGCCAGAATCTGGCAGACATTAGCGGGCGTCACGCCCGAGCCCACCAGCAGCGGCAGGGTGGTGGCGGCGCGGATCTCGTCGATTTCCTCCAGCGTGGCGCTGTCACCGGTACGTTGTCCGGTGGCGATAACCGCATCCGCTTCGAAGAAATCGACATCGCGGGTCAGTTCCTGAATTGAGCGATCGGCCACTATCGCATGGCTGCCGTGTTTAACGTGGCTGTCGGCAAACACCCGGATATGTTCGGCGCGCAGCAGGCTACGATAGCGCAGCGCTTTCGCGGCAGCCCCTTCAATAAAGCCTTCGTTAGCGATATACGCATTGGCCCACTGATTGACGCGGATAAAATCCGCACCGCCCGCCAGCGCGGTGGCAAAAGCAGGTAAGGCTGCGTTCGCCAGCACGTTAATACCCAGTGGCACGCCGAAACGTTCCCGCACTTTTTCTGTAATCACGGCCATCAGTGCCGGCGTTTCCGGGCCAATATCCTCAGGTTTTGAAAAGGGAATATCGCCATGGTTTTCTACAATCAGGCCGTGAACGCCGCCAAGAATATAGTTTTCCGCATCACGTAAGGCACGATCAATTATCGCACTGACGGGTTTGCCGCGATATTTTGGCGAACCCGGAAAAGGGTCACAGTGAATAACGCCAATAACCGCTTTAGGGCGAGAAAATATCGCTTGTATTGCATCAATTTTTTCTGCTGATATAGCAACCATCGCTTCTTTATCCTGTTCAGGAAAACACTATGCGTGTTTATGTGGCTGGTAATATTACTGTCGATGAAACCTGGTCTGTTACAGATATTCCGGCTAAGGGCGCCTCTGTTCACGGTTATCAACGTTCGCGGGATATCGGCGGTAAAGGCGCGAATCAGGCGATACTTTTATCCCGTTGCGGCATTGAAACGTATTTAATTGCCGCGACCGGTAATGACAGCAATGGAAAATGGATCCGTCAGCAGCTCATGAACGAGCCTGTGACGTTATTGCCCACGCAGCCCATTACTGCGTTGAGCGATACCTCGCTTATTCTGCACAGCGCCGATGGCGATAACGCCATTATTACCAGTACAGCGGCGGCAGATGCGCTGGATATCAATACGCTTAAGCACCATCTTGCCAGCGCGCGTCCGGGCGATCTGCTGGTGCAGCAGGGCAATTTCTCGCCAGAGAAAACCCATGCGCTGTTTAGCCTGGCCAAATCCCATGGCCTGATAAACGTATTTAATCCCTCGCCCGTGCACGTCGGTTTTGCTTCCTGCTGGCCACTGGTGGATATCGCCGTGGTCAATCAGCACGAAGCGCAACAGCTGCAGCCGCGCGCAGTGAAAACGTTAGTGACCACACTCGGCAGCGCGGGTGCCTGGCTGACTCAGGGCGAGCAGCGAACGTTTCATCCGGCGCAACCCGCCAATGCCACAGATACCACCGGCGCAGGCGATACCTTTCTTGCCGTGATGCTGGCGTCCGCGATCCTGCGTGGAGGTGAAATCGATACATTAGCACTGACTCATGCCAGTCAGGCGGCTGCGTTGACCGTCAGCCGTCATGGGACACTTCAGGCCTTCCCCACCGCAGAAGAACTCGCCGCGCTGCTCCAGACAGGCGGCGAGTCAGCGATTACTTAAACATCGCCCGGTAGCTGTCCACGTTGGCTTCGGTGACCACCGTGGCCGGCACCAGAATGGTTTTTGACACAGTTTTGCCCGACGCCAGCGCGTTCAGGGCTTTTACCGCCTCTTCACCCATCTTTTTCGGATCCTGCTGCAGCACGGCCGTGACATAACCGCCATCAATGCCGCTAATGGCTTTTGACGTCAGATCCCAGCCAAAGACTTTGATGTCCTTCTGACGCCCCTGGTTTTCAACGGCAGCAATCGCACCCAGCAGTGCCGGTTCACCGGTCGCGTAGATAGCGGTTAAATCCGGGTTACCGGTAATCAGGTTTTCTGCCGCCGTCATCGCAGTATCCTGCACGTTCTGACCATCGACCACATCCGCTACGGTAATGCCCGGATTGCTCTTAATGGTTTCTTCAAATCCTTTCTGACGCTGGTTCTGCACAGCCGAGTTCAGCGCGCCCACAATGCCCAGTCGCGCTTTGCCGCCCATACTTTTCGCCACGTAGTCGACAAAATATTTACCAATGATTTTGCCGCCTTCCAGGTTATCCACGCCCACCTGCGCCGCCTGAGGACCCGCCGGTAATACCGCATCAATCGCAATCACCGGTATTTTAGCGGCGGCCGCTTCTTTTATGGCTGGCATAATGCCGTTGACGTCAATCGCATCCACCATAATGCCCTTCACGCCCTGTTGAATATAATTTTCGATCGCATCGTTTTGCGACACTGGATTATCGTTGGCGTTAAAGATCACTAATTTTTTACCGCTGGCGTTCGCTGCGTCCTGCGCGCCCTTGTTCATCTGATTAAAAAACAGGGCCTGCTGATTAATCTGAACCAGCGCATAAGTGGGAGCGGCCTGCGCCAGTGAAAATAAAGAACCCGCAGACAGTAAGCCGGTTGCCAGCGCAACAGCACGTAGTTTTCTGGTGTTAAATGCCATCATCTTAAAATTCCTCGTCGGGAATGAGCGATAACCAGTTGATCTCCGCATCGAAATGCAGAGGGAATTGTGTTGGCGGGCAAATATCGTCTGAATGGCTGCTTCAGCCAGGACCTGAATAATCGACTTTCTGCACACCGTCCATTATGGTGCACGTGTGAAAGGAATTAATCGGGTTTGGGAGTGACTCCCGGGTAATGCGGTAAACTGCCATTAACATTCGCTTCTGGCTAAATTTTGTCAAGCGATTATTTTATCGTCAGCGGTCAGGGAAAAAACTGTATTCGCTGCGCGCAACTGTGTAACTGATAGCCGATTCCGGGCAAGGTGGCTGGTGATATGAGTAAAAAACGGGTGCTGTTATCCGATGTCGCAGCGCTGGCCGGACTGTCAAAAGCGACCGTATCCCGCTATATGAATCAAAGCATTATGCTGCCGCAGGAGACGATTGACCGTATCGAAGCGGCGATTCGTCAGCTGGATTATCGCGGTAACAGCCTGGCACGTCGCCTGAGCAAGGGCGGTAGTGAAACCCTGGGGCTGGTGCTGCCCGATATTACCAATCCCTTCTTTGCCGAACTGGCAGATGCCGCCGAAGAAGCCGCCTCTGCCCATGGCTACAGCCTGGTGCTGTGTATTACCCGCAACCATCCCGACAAAGAGAGTCAGTTTATCCGCTGGCTGGATACCTGCCAGGTGGACGGCCTGCTGTTTACCACCAACCATCCTGATAACGGTCTGCTGCGCAAAGAAATTAACCGCCACCAGCGCATCGTGCTGCTGGATGAGGACATTCCTGGCAGCGAAGTACCCAAAGTGTTTGCCGACAACGTTCAGGGTGGCCGGATTGCTACCGAAAACCTGATCGCTGCGGGTCACCGGCATATCGCCTTTGTCGGCGGCCCGGATGAACTGATGAGTGTGCGCGAACGCTACCAGGGGTTTTGCACCGCAATGGAGCAGGCTGGCCTGCATGTCCCGCCCGAATGGGTGATGTACGGCGAATACCAGCGTGAGTTCGGTAAACAGGCGCTGGAACGGCTGTTTAGCCGCGCGGAACGCCCTACCGCCGTCTTTGCCGCCAGTGATTTTCTCGTGCTGGGATTGATGGACGGCCTGCGCGCGCGCGGACTTAAAGCGCCCGAAGCGCTGTCGCTGGTAGGCTTTGATGACGCGACTTATGCTGACTTTACCCAACCCCGTATTTCAACCATCCGCCAGCCCGCACGTGAACTGGGCCGCACGGCGGTCGGGATCATGTTGCGTATTCTGAATGATGATCTCCCCGTCCCCGCCGAAACCCGCCTGCCGGTAGAATGGGTGGCGCGCGATTCGATACGGATTTGTTAACAACGTCCCAGAATGGCGCAAAAGCGCACAGATTTGGCGCAAAAAATGAGCTTTATGATTTTGCCCGTTTATAGTAAGTAAACCGGTTTACCTGAAGTAAAACATGAAATGTTTTTTATTACAGTCAGTTAGACCCCGAGTGCAGCGCCTGATTACAGGCTGGCACGGAAGCTGCAAAGTCTTACCCGGCAAACAAATATCGTTGTAGCGTGTTGTTCTGTGTGTGGTGACAAAGGTTTTATCCTGCAGGTAAACCGGTTTACAAGGGCGTAAACCGTGCCGGATAACCCCTTTTTTACATGCAGAGTAACGGTCCCGTTAATGGTGATGGGAGTAATCACATGCAGCAAGTACAAACTGCCCGGACTCGGGTAGAGATGGTGAATATTACCAAGACCTATGGCGCGATACGGTCTCTGCAAGGGGTAAATCTGCAACTGGCTCCGGGAGAAGTGCTGGGCCTGGTGGGCGACAACGGCGCGGGAAAATCCACGCTGACCAAGGTGCTGTCAGGCGCGGTCGTACCGACCAGCGGCACGATTCGTATTGATGGCGAAGAGCAGCATTTCACTAACCCGGCGGATTCTCGCCGCTGCCATATCGAGATGGTTTATCAGGACCTGTCGCTGTGCGACACCGTTGATGTGGCAGGCAATCTGTTTATGGGACGTGAGCCAATGAAATCCATTCTCGGCATTCCGTTTCTGGATGAAGAGAAAATGCACGCTGACGCACGGGAAATGCTGAAGGGTCTGGGGATTTCTATTCCGGATACCCGACTGCTGGTGCGCAATTTATCCGGCGGGCAGCGCCAGGCGATTGCCATTGCGCGCGCTGCCGCCTTCGATCCCAAAGTGCTGATCATGGATGAACCCACCGCCGCGCTGGCCGTCGCCGAAGTGGAGGCGGTGCTGGAGCTGATCCGGCGAGTATCAGCACGTGGCGTGAGTGTCATCCTGATCACGCATCGCCTGCAGGATCTGTTCCTGGTCTGCGATCGCATCATGGTGATGTACGAAGGCACCAACGTGGCGGAGCGCCGGGTGGCCGAAACGGATCTGACCGAGATCGTCAATTTGATCGTGGGTGAGAAATTTGTCGCCCGCTCGGCCGCAGCGCACTGAGCGAGGTAACAGGATGACTATTATGAATCTGAGCAGTTCCCGTATGGCACAGCACTCGCTGCCGCGTCGTCTTCTGCACAACCACTCTGGCGTAGTCAGCATCGCGCTGTTTTTCGTCTTCTGCTGCGTGGTGTTTTCCCTGATCACCGGCAATTTTCTCAGCAGTGCGAACTGGCTGAATATCATTCGTCAGAGTGCGCCGCTGCTGATCGTCGCCACAGCGATGACGCTGGTGATCACCACGGGTGGGATTGATCTTTCCGTGGGATCGACACTGGCACTGGTTGGCGCCCTGTCCGCGATCGCCCTGAATAACTGGGGCCTGCCCTGGCCGGTGGTGTTGCTGGGCGGCCTGCTACTGGGTGCGCTGGTCGGCGCCATCAACGGCTTCTTTATTGCTTACGAAGGCATCCCGGCCTTTATCGTCACGCTGGCGACGCTGGCCGTGGTGCGCGGCGTGGCGCTGCTGATCACCCAGGGTTACTCCATTCCCATCCCTGCCGACAGCCTGTTCGCCCTGATGGGACGCGCCTGGGTGCTGGGTGTTCCGATGCCCGCGCTGATTGGCATCGTGGTGCTGGTAGTCGGCCATGTCGTGCTGAACCATATGCGATTTGGTCGCTATGTCACGGCAATTGGCGCGAATGCGGAAGGCGCACGCCGTAGCGGAATTAACACCAAAGCCGTGACCATGAAGGTCTATATCCTCAGCGGCATGGCGGCAGCGCTGGCGGGCATGATCATCACCGCCCGTCTCGGCAGCGGATCCTCTAATCAGGGCGAAGGCTTCGAGTTGCAGGTGATCGCTGCGGTGGTGCTGGGCAGTACCAGCCTGTTCGGCGGCTTCGGCACCGTTATTGGCACGCTGTTAGGCGCGCTATCGATTGCCATCATCCAGAACGGCCTGATTTTGTCGCATATCTCTCCGTTTTACACGCAGATCGCCACCGGTACGATTATTCTGCTGGCGATCTGGCTGAACACCCGCATTCTCAACCCGACGCGGTCGGCGGCGAAAGGATAGCGCATGAAACATTCCCTTTTTCGTCATCCTGATCCCCTGCCGCTGGGCATCAACAGCGGCTATGTGATGACCGTACTCGGCCCGCTACCTGTCAGTGAGATGGGGGTGACGCTGATGCACGAACATATTTTGCTGGATGCGTCCGGCAAATGGGTGCCGCCCTGCTGCTGTAGCGATCGTCATCTGGCGGAAATGCCGGTAAGCATCGAAAACCTGGGCGAGCTGTCGCTGAATCCGCTCATCAGCCGCGATAACTGTCAGCTGTTTGATGTGGATTTAGCAATTGAGGAGCTCATGAAGTTTCGGGCGCTGGGCGGCGATACCGTGGTGGACCCTACTAATATTGGCATTGGCCGCGATCCCAAAGCCCTGCAACGCATCGCGCGCCTGACCGGGCTGAATATCATTATGAGCACCGGGTTATATCTGGAACCCTCGCATCCGGATTGGGTGAAAACGATCAGCGTCGAAGCCCTGACTGACAAGCTGATTTACGACCTCGGCGGCAGGGAAGAAAAACCCGAGGTGCTGGCTGGCCTGATCGGCGAGATCGGCGTCTCCAGCCGCTTTACGCCCGACGAGGAGAAATCCCTGCGGGCGGCGGGCCGTGCCAGTGCCGCGACACGCGTGCCGATTGAAGTGCATCTGCCCGGCTGGGCGCGATTAGGGCATCAGGTGCTGGATATCCTTGAAGATGAAGGGGCTGATCTGCGCCATGTAGTGCTGTGCCACATGAACCCCAGCTTTGCTGACAAGCGTTACCAGCGCGAACTCGCGCGGCGCGGAGCCTTTCTGGAGTACGACATGATCGGCATGAGCTATTACTACGCCGATGAGTCCGCGCAGTCCCCCTCGGATGAAGAGAATGCCCGTGCCATTCGTGAGCTGATCGATGACGGCTTTATTGAACAGATTCTTTTGTCCCAGGACGTGTTCCTGAAAACCATGCTGACCCGCTACGGCGGTCACGGCTATGGCTACATCCTTAAACATTTTGTTCCGCGTCTGAAACGCCACGGCGTAAGCGGCGAACAACTTGAAACTTTACTGATTGCTAACCCACAGCGCGTTTTTGGTGGGTAAGGGAGAATCGTAATGCAGAAGAAAATTTTACTGGTCGGCGAGTCCTGGACCAGCACGTCCGTTCACGTCAAAGGCTTCGATCAGTTTGCCACCGCCACCTGGCATAATGGCGCAACCGACTTTATGGCGGCGCTGGCCGACAGTGATTATGCCATCACCTACATGCCCGCCCATGCTGCCGCCACCGAGTTTCCTTTAACACCGGACGGGCTTCAGCAGTGGGACGCGATCATTCTCTCCGACATCGGCGCCAATACGTTGCTGCTGCATCCGGATACCTGGCTGAAGAGCCAGCGCACGGCGAACCGCCTGACGCTGATTCACGACTATGTGGCCGCGGGCGGTGCGCTGATGATGGTGGGCGGCTACTTTAGTTTTCAGGGTATTAATGGCGGCGCGCGCTATCGCAACACGGCAGTTGAGAAAGTCTTGCCGGTGCGCTGCCTGGCCTGGGATGACCGTATCGAAACGCCCGAAGGCGCTTATCCCAGCGTGACGGAATCCCACGCGGTGTTCACCGATATGCCAGACGAATGGCCGTGGTTACTGGGTTATAACGAAGTTGAAATGCATCCTGAAGGCAAACTGCTGGCGACCATTGACGGTACGTCACATCCGCTGCTGGCGGTGCGCGAGTATCAGCAGGGCCGCTCACTGGTCTGGACCAGCGATATGTCAGCGCACTGGCTGCCGCAGGAATTTTCCCAATGGCAGGGTTATCGGCAGCTGTGGATCAACTGCCTGGACTGGTTAACGGTGCGCGCATGATGAGCCAGAGCCAGACGCTGGCGCAGCAGCTGCTGCGCTTTGACACCATTAACCCCCCGGGCAATGAAGCGGCCTGTATGCACTTTCTGGCGACCTGGCTGGTGGAGCAGGGCTTTGACGTCACCCTGTCCCCCTTCGGTGAAAATCGCCTGAACCTGATTGCCAGTCTGCCTGGCAGTCAGCCCGGACCGCAGCTGGCGTTCACCGGCCATCTGGATACCGTACCGCTCGGCAATGCTGACTGGCAGTACGATCCTTTTGGTGAAATCGTGGGTGACAGACTTTACGGGCGCGGGTCGAGTGACATGAAGGCTGCTGTCGCGGCTTTTGCTGTTGCCTGCGTGACGAATCAGCAGGCGATTCGGCAGGGTTCCGGCGTAGTGCTGTTGATCACCGGCGGGGAGGAGACGGGCTGTGACGGCGCACGGGCGCTGATTGATTCCGCTGACCTGCCCAGCGTTGGCGCATTGATTGTCGGCGAGCCCACCGCCAACTATCCGGTGATTGGCCACAAAGGCGCGCTATGGCTACGCTGTGAAACCCGCGGGAAGACAGCCCATGGCGCAATGCCGGAACTGGGCATTAATGCTATTTATCTGGCGGCGGAGGCGCTGGGCAGGATTCAGCACTTCTCACCTGGCGCACCCCATCCGCTGATGAAGCAGCCGACCATTAACGTCGGACGCATTGCAGGCGGCCTGAATATTAACTCTGTGCCCGATTACACGCAGTTTGACGTGGATATCCGTAGCGCACCCAACCTGCAACACACCACCATTCGTCAGCAACTGACAACCTTACTGGGAGAGAGCGTAACGGTGACGACGCTAGTGGATCTGCCGGCCGTGCTGAGCGAAGAGAATCAGGCCTGGATTCATTCTGTTTATCAGCATTGTCAGGCGTTACATGACGCCCCGCTGACCCCGCGCATTGTGCCCTATTTTACTGATGCGTCACTGTTGTTGCCCGCACTGGGTACGCCGCCCTGCATCATCCTCGGTCCCGGCGAGCCATCAATGGCACACCAGACCGATGAATACTGCCTGCTGAGCCGGTTAGCGGAAGCAGAGGTGTTATATGGTGCGTTGATTAACGACTGGATGAAGTAAAGAAGGGATGCATCAGACTGCCGGACGAATAAACCGGCGGATGGTGCCCGCCACGAAAAAGGCCGCCCTGAGAGGCGGCCATTTTTATGGTGACTGTCAGCGCCGCTTAATCAACATAAACATACTGATAGCGAAGAACGCGAAGCTCGGCAGAATTGCCCCCATAATCGGTGGCAGCCCGTAAACCAGACTCAGCGGACCGAAAATCTGGTCCAGCACGTAGAACAGGAAGCCAAAGCTGATACCGGTTACCACTCGCACACCCATCGACACGCTACGCAGCGGACCGAAGATAAACGACAGCGCCATCAGCATCATCACCGCGACGGACAGCGGCTGGAAAATCTTGCTCCACATATTCAGCTGATAACGCCCCGATTCCTGGCCGCTCTGCTTCAGATATTTGCTATAGCTATGCAGACCGCGAATTGATAACGCGTCCGGATCCAGCGCGACCACACCCAGCTTGTCTGGCGTCAGATTGGTTTTCCATTCGCCGCTCAGGCTCTGTGAACCGCTAATCTGCTTCGGATCGGTGAGGTTCGACTCATCGACCTGTGACAGTATCCAGCGCTTTTTATCCTTATCCCAGGTCGCCGTCGCCGCGTAACGCACGCTCTGCAGACGACGCTGATCGTTGAAGCTGTAGATGCTCACGCCATCAATTTCGTTGTCGCCTTTAATGCGCTCGATAAAGATAAAGCTATTGCCATCTTTCGCCCACAGACCGTTCTGCGTCGAGACCAGTGCGCCGCCGTAAAGCTGCTGCGCCCGGTAATTACGCGCCATCTGCTCGCCCGATGGCGCAACAAACTCACCAATCGCCATGGTCAGCAGCACTAGCGGAATCGCCGTTTTCATCACCGACAGCGCAACCTGCATGCGGGTAAAGCCCGCCGCCTGCATCACGACCAGCTCACTGCGCTGCGCCAGCGCGCCCAGTCCCAGCAACGCACCCAGCAGGGCCGCCATCGGGAAGAAAATCTCAATATCTTTGGGCACGCTGAGCAGGGTGTAATAACCGGCGCTCAGGGCGCTATAGCTGCCCTGGCCGGTTTTACGCAGCTGATCGACGAACTTGATGATGCCGGAAAGCGACACCAGCATGAACAGCGTCAGCATGATGGTATTGAAGATGGTTTTACCGATATAGCGGTCAAGTACGCGAAACATCAGACCGACCCTCCGCGGGTAAAGCGGGCGCGAATCCGACGCATCGGCACCGTATCCCACAGGTTAAGGAGCACCGCCAGCACCAGATAACTGATATTCACCACCCACATCCAGATAGCCGGATCGAGCCGCCCTTTTGCCCCGCTCGACTTCAGCGAGCTCTGCAACAGGAAGAAGATCAGATAGAGCAGCATGGCAGGCAGCATCGACAGCACGCGACCCTGACGCGGGTTCACCACGCTGAGCGGCACCACCATCAGTGCCATCACCAGCACCGCGAACACCAGCGTCAGACGCCAGTGCAGCTCGGCCTGGAAATCAGGCGTCTTATTCGCGAACAGGTCGCTCATGCTCGCCTGTTCGGCATCGTTCGGATCGAGCGTTGCCGCTTTATATCCCACGATGGCCTGATAGTTGGTGAAGTCGGTAATACGGAAATCACGCAGCAGCGCCGTGCCCTCAAAGCGGGTGCCTTTATCCAGCGTCACCACCTGCGAGCCATCTTTATGCTGCTCCATGTGACCGCTGTCAGCCAGCACCACCGAAGGGCGCGCGTTGCCTTTTGGCCGTAACTGCGCCAGGAACACGTTACCAAAGTTGTTGCCCTTCACATCCTCGACAAACAGCACGGCACTGCCGTCGCTGGAGGTCTGGAACTGTCCGGCGGCCATGGCTGCCGCACCCGGGTTCGCCTTGGCGTTCTGCGTCACTTCATCCTGATAACGGGATGACCACGGCCCCAGCCAGATGACGTTCACCGCCGCCACTATCGAGGTAAACAGCATCAGTACCATCGCCGCTTTCACCAGGACAGCCTTACTCAGGCCGCAGGCGTGCATCACGGTAATTTCACTTTCCGTGTAGAGACGCCCCAGCGTCATCAGGATCGCCAGAAACAGACTTAAGGGCAGTATAAGTTGTGCCATTTGAGGCACACCGAGTCCTAACAAGGTCAGAACGAGGTTTGTCGGCACTTCGCCATCCACCGCGGCACCCAGGATCCTGACTAACTTCTGACAAAAGAAGATGAGTAGCAGGATAAACAGGATAGCCAGCTGGCTTTTGAGCGTTTCCCGAACCAGATATCTAATGATGATCACGCTTAGTACGCCTGTGAAAACTTGTCTTTTTGCAGGAAAATCGCTAGTTTCAACGCTTATCAGCCATTTTTCTTCATCAATGGCCGTCGCCGTAGCTAAATTTGTATGAAAAACGCGTCCGGGTGGTGAAAAAACAACATCTTGTCACCCTGATTCATTATGACCTCCAGCGGCACAATGTCATGCTGCGACGATGAATAAATGGGTCATGAGCGCGCTTCATTCTAGCGGCAGCAGCGGCCGTTGTCTTTAAGATTCAGGAGAGTGCATGGAGTTCAGTGTAAAAAGCGGAAGCCCGGAAAAACAGCGCAGTGCCTGCATTGTCGTTGGCGTTTTCGAACCGCGTCGTCTGTCACCGATTGCCGAACAGCTGGATAAAATCAGCGACGGCTACATCAGCGCCCTGCTGCGCCGCGGCGAGCTGGAAGGAAAAGTGGGCCAGACACTGCTGCTGCATCATGTGCCAAATATCCTGTCCGAGCGTATTCTGCTGATTGGCTGCGGTAAAGAGCGTGAGCTGGATGAACGCCAGTACAAGCAGGTCATTCAGAAAACGATTAACACGCTGAACGACACCGGCTCCATGGAAGCGGTCTGCTTCCTGACCGAACTGCATGTCAAAGGCCGCAATACCTACTGGAAAGTGCGTCAGGCCGTGGAGACCTCAAAAGAGGCGCTCTACAACTTTGACCAGTTGAAAAGTAACAAAGCCGAGCCGCGTCGTCCGCTGCGCAAACTGGTGTTTAACGTGCCGACCCGCCGTGAACTGACCAGCGGCGAACGCGCAATCCAGCATGGCTTAGCCGTCGCTGCCGGCATGAAAGCGGCTAAAGATCTCGGCAACATGCCGCCGAATATCTGTAACGCCGCCTACCTGGCGTCACAGGCGCGCCAGCTGGCCGATGCCTTCAGCAAAAATGTGACGACCCGAGTGATCGGCGAACAGCAGATGAAAGAGCTGGGCATGAACGCCTATCTCGCCGTCGGTGCCGGTTCGCAGAACGAATCGCTGATGTCGGTGATTGAATACAAAGGCAATCCGGACGCAGAAGCGCGCCCGATTGTGCTGGTGGGTAAAGGGCTGACCTTTGACTCCGGCGGCATCTCCATCAAGCCTGCCGACAGCATGGACGAAATGAAGTATGACATGTGTGGCGCGGCCGCCGTTTATGGCGTGATGCGCATGGTGGCCGAGCTGAATCTGCCGCTGAACGTCGTGGGCGTGCTGGCAGGCTGTGAAAACATGCCGGATGGCCGCTCAATGCGTCCGGGCGACGTGCTGACCACCATGTCGGGCCAGACGGTTGAAGTCCTGAACACCGACGCCGAAGGCCGCCTGGTGCTGTGCGATGCGCTGACTTACGTCGAACGTTTCGACCCGGAAGTAGTAATTGATGTCGCGACGCTGACCGGTGCCTGCGTGATTGCGCTGGGTCATCACATCAGTGGCCTGCTGTCGAACCACAATCCGCTGGCACATGAGCTGATCAGCGCCTCGGAGCAGTCGGGCGATCGCGCCTGGCGTCTGCCGATGGCGGATGAGTTCCAGGAGCAGCTGGAGTCCAACTTTGCCGATATGGCGAATATTGGTGGCCGTCCTGGCGGCGCAATTACCGCCGCCTGCTTCCTGGCACGCTTTGCCCGCAAATATAACTGGGCACACCTGGATATCGCCGGTACCGCCTGGCGTTCCGGCAAGGCCAAAGGCGCCACCGGACGTCCGGTGCCGATGCTGTCGCAGTTTCTGTTGAATCGGGCAGGATTGAACGGCGACGACTAAGCGCCCTCTTTCCTGACAGCAAGGGCGGATCTGAATCCGCCCTTGATCTTCTGATGAGCTAACCGATGAAAAACGCAACCTTCTACGTGCTGGAAACCGATGCCCCGAGCGATGGCCTTAGCGCCGTTGAAGCGCTGGTGTGCAATCTGGCGGAAACACGCTGGCGGGCCGGAAAGCGGGTGTTGATCGCCTGCGAAGATGAACAGCAAGCCATTCGTCTCGACGAAGCGCTGTGGCAACGACCGGCAAACGCCTTCGTACCACACAACCTGGCGGGTGAAGGCCCGCGCTACGGTGCGCCGGTCGAGCTGGCCTGGCCACAGCGTCGCGGCAGTTCACAGCGCGACCTGCTGATTAGCCTGCTGCCCCACTTCGCAGATTTTGCTACTGCTTTCCATGAAGTGATAGACTTCGTTCCTTACGAAGACGCTCTCAAACAACTGGCGCGCGACCGCTACAAAGCGTATCGCAGCGTTGGATTCCAATTGAATACGGCAGCGCCACCACAGCCGGAAACGACATAGCAGAAATGGAAAAGACATATAACCCGCAAGATATCGAGCAGCCGCTTTACGAGCATTGGGAAAAGCAGGGCTACTTCAAACCGAATGGCGATACCAGCCAGGAAAGCTTTTGCATCATGATCCCGCCGCCGAACGTCACCGGTAGCTTGCACATGGGTCACGCCTTCCAGCAAACCATCATGGACACCATGATCCGTTACCAGCGCATGCAGGGGAAAAATACCCTGTGGCAGGCTGGTACTGACCACGCGGGCATCGCCACGCAGATGGTGGTTGAGCGCAAAATTGCGGCTGAAGAGGGCAAGACGCGCCAGGACTATGGCCGTGATGCGTTCATCGAAAAAATCTGGCAGTGGAAAGCCGAATCCGGCGGCACCATTACCCGCCAGATGCGCCGTCTGGGTAACTCCGTCGACTGGGAGCGCGAGCGCTTCACCATGGACGAGGGCCTTTCCAACGCCGTTAAAGAGGTGTTTGTTCGCCTCTACAAAGAGAACCTGATCTACCGTGGCAAGCGCCTGGTAAACTGGGATCCTAAGCTGCGCACGGCAATCTCCGATCTGGAAGTGGAAAACCGCGAGAGCAAAGGCTCAATGTGGCATATCCGCTATCCGCTGGCTGACGGCGCAAAAACGGCCGACGGGAAAGATTACCTGGTTGTCGCCACCACCCGTCCGGAAACCCTGCTGGGCGATACCGGCGTGGCGGTTAACCCGGAAGATCCGCGTTACAAAGATCTGATCGGCAAATTTGTGATGCTGCCGCTGGTTGGCCGTCTGATCCCTATCGTTGGCGATGAACACGCTGATATGGAAAAAGGCACCGGCTGCGTCAAGATCACCCCGGCTCATGACTTCAACGACTATGAAGTCGGTCGTCGTCATAAGCTGCCGATGATCAACATCCTGACCTTCGACGGTGATATCCGTGACCGCGCCCAGGTGTATGACACCAACGGCGAAGCCAGCGATGCCTGTTCCGATGAGATCCCGGCCGCTTTCCAGAACATGGAACGCTTTGCTGCGCGTAAAGCCATTGTTGCCGCTGTCGATGAACTGGGCCTGCTTGAAGAGATCAAACCTCACGACCTGACCGTTCCCTACGGCGACCGTGGCGGCGTGGTTATCGAGCCAATGCTGACCGACCAGTGGTATGTGCGTACCGCACCGCTGGCGAAAGTGGCGGTTGAAGCCGTTGAGAACGGCGACATCCAGTTCGTGCCGAAGCAGTATGAAAACATGTACTTTTCCTGGATGCGTGATATTCAGGACTGGTGTATTTCCCGTCAGCTCTGGTGGGGTCACCGCATCCCGGCGTGGTACGACAACAACGGTAACGTCTACGTTGGCCGCACCGAAGATGAAGTCCGCGCCGAGAACAACCTGGCCGCCGATGTGGCGCTGCGTCAGGATGATGACGTGCTGGATACCTGGTTCTCCTCCGGTCTGTGGACCTTCTCTACCCTGGGCTGGCCGGAAAACACCGAAGCGCTGCGTACCTTCCATCCGACCAGCGTGCTGGTCAGCGGCTTCGACATCATCTTCTTCTGGATTGCCCGCATGATCATGCTGACTATGCACTTCATCAAAGATGAAAACGGCAAACCGCAGGTGCCGTTTAAAACCGTCTACATGACCGGTCTGATCCGTGATGAAGAAGGTCAGAAGATGTCGAAATCCAAGGGTAACGTGATTGACCCGCTGGATATGGTCGACGGCATTTCGCTGGAAGCGCTGCTGGAAAAACGCACCGGCAACATGATGCAGCCACAGCTGGCTGAGAAGATCCGCAAACGTACCGAGAAGCAGTTCCCGGACGGCATCGAGCCATCAGGCACCGATGCGCTGCGTTTCACTCTGGCGGCGCTGGCCTCAACCGGTCGCGACATCAACTGGGATATGAAGCGCCTGGAAGGGTATCGCAACTTCTGTAACAAGCTGTGGAACGCCAGCCGCTTTGTGCTGATGAACACCGAAGACCAGGATTGCGGACAGAACGGCGGCGAAATGACGCTGTCGCTGGCGGATCGCTGGATTCTGACCGAGTTCAACCACACGGTGAAAGCGTATCGTGAAGCACTGGATAGCTATCGTTTCGATATCGCGGCTAACCTGCTGTATGACTTCACATGGAACCAGTTCTGCGACTGGTATCTGGAGCTGACTAAGCCGGTCATGAACAGCGGCAGTGAATCTGAACTGCGCGGCACCCGCCATACGCTGGTTCACGTGCTGGAAGCGCTGCTGCGTCTGGCGCACCCAATCATTCCGTTTATCACTCAAACCATCTGGCAGCGCGTGAAGGGACTGAAAAATATCAGCGACGACACCATCATGCTGCAGCCTTTCCCGCAGTATTATGCGGCGAAAGAAGATGCCGAAGCGAAAGCGGACATCGAATGGATGAAGCAGGCGATCGTCGCGGTACGTAATATCCGTGCCGAGATGAACATCGCGCTGAGCAAGCCACTGGATGTGCTGCTGCGTGACTGCTCGCCTGCGGCATTGCGTCGCGTTGAAGCTAACCGCAACTTCCTGTCGCGCCTGGCGCGTCTGGAAAGCCTGACCATTCTGCCTGCGGGTGAGAAAGGCCCGGTGTCGGTGACCAAACTGGTTGAAGGCGCAGAGCTGCTGATCCCGATGGCGGATCTGGTGGATAAAACCGCCGAGCTGGAGCGTCTGGCGAAAGAGCTGGTTAAGCTGGATGTTGAGATCGAGAAGATTGAGACCAAGCTGGCGAACGAAGGCTTTGTTTCGCGTGCGCCGGAAGCGGTCGTCGCGAAAGAGCGTGAACGCGTGGCAGACCTGCAACAATCAAAAGCAAAACTGATTGAACAGCAGGCGGTCATTGCGGCGCTCTGATTGATCTCTATTGCTCTGAAAAAACCCTGCGCTCTTGCGCGGGGTTTTTTATATCATTTCTGCGATGATACCCTTCCCAGCCTTGTTTCAGCAGCAAGATGATCATGACTCCTTTCCAGTACAGCCAGGCAACTTTTTTTCCGGTCACTTTGTGATGCTAAATTAATAAGCGCCGCGCGGGTTTTTAAAAAGTATGTTTCTGTTTCATCCGGAGTGGGCTCAATAAATGGCATGCCACATAGCTTATTAACATTGTCTTGATTAACATATTTCAATACCGATTCAGGATTTTCAGGTAAGGCAGACGCCATGGCAATGTCTAAACCTTCCTGAAAAGAGGTTGCACCTAAGAAGGGTGATTGATTAAGTATGGGATAAAATTCAATCCAGCGTGTTCGGCCCTGAGAGAGATATTCAGTTATCCTGTCAAAATCAGTATCTGAGAGTGAACTGCTGTCGTTATTGCGGGATGCCGTAATCACTTTATCTGATAAACATTGCTCTGCAGATTTAACCCCCCTTGACGAGCAGGATACGGAAAATAAAGTTAATACCACGATAATAAGCCATTTCATTTCACAATTAACTCCCGGTCGCCACTGTCTGCGATACTCTTTCTGACATTAAAAGAGGCGACAATACAACCATTCGATGCGGTACCAAAACCATTATCTCCATGGATAAGAAATCCGGAACGACCACACATATCGTTGCCCGCATAAGGTGTCAGACGCAGAACAAATCGGCCGGCGGTAGGATGCTTTGCCATAGGGCTGCCAATCTTATACTTACCTGATGGTAAAGGGCCCTTGTTCACCTCACATGCTAATGCAGGATCGTCTTTGTATCCCTCAGCACCGGCATATAACGCATCGAATTTGTAGACACCATTTCGTGTAAAAGATCGCTTTCTCACGTCATAAACCCACGTCATAGCTGCTCCTTAAAATGACGCACATAAGTGCTGCGCCATTGATAGTTGAACTAAGTGCGTTCCTTCCATGAATCTGAGTGTTGAATATTGCCATCGCAGTACTTCCAGGTGATTTTGTCGTAGCGCAGTGTCACTGACTCAAGATGGTTCATGTTCTCAATCGATTTAATGTTATGCATAAGCGGATTAACCGAAACGACTTTCACCCCTTCAATGAACATATTGAAGTACTCTTCTTCCTGACCAGCATGGTTAATGCGATACCATTTTATTTCCGCTGATTTTAGGGTTTGCCCGGAAGAGACTGCTTTGTAGAGATAAGGACTGGATGAGTCGAATTCTTTTTCGAATTCTAATGCACTGTGAACACGCTTTCCTGTAAGTTTACCCGTGTGGGCATCAACCGGTATGCTCAAACCATGCATGAAACTTAGCACTTCTATACTTCCTTCCCTATGTTGAACATCAACTGACCCTTTAATATCTGCACCGCCATCATCTTTAAGCCAAAGATAAGCTGGAATTGCCATGAAGTTAATCCTTTAATTAGCATTAAAGACCTTAACTTACAGCAGTAACATTCATGAATTTTGATTCATATCAAACAAGGCAACCACAATTAATTAAAATTAAACCAACTTACCAAGGCCGCGCAGGGAAAGTTATTTATTATTAATGAATAGAGTAAAGATAAAAGATGAAATATATTTTCAAGTCACTTTGAAAAAAAACCAATGCGGTTTAGACCGGTTTGGATTATCAGCAATATTGCTTTTACATGACGATAATGTTACTTCTGGTATATGTCCAACCGATTTGCATAATCCAATCCCAACATGATTTCTGACTCTCAGCACCTCCAGGTGCGGCCGATTACTGCCGCCGATAATCCGCATATTGCCCAGGTGATCCGTGATGTTTCTGCGGAGTTCGGCCTGACGGCTGACAAGGGCTATACCGTTTCCGATCCGCAGCTCGACCAGCTGTTTGAGCTGTACAGTGCCGAACAGAGCGCCTACTGGATTGTTGAGTATCAGGGCAAGGTGGTGGGTGGCGGCGGTGTTGCGCCTCTCGCCTGCAGCGCGCCCGATATTTGCGAACTGCAAAAGATGTACTTTCTGCCCGAGGTGCGCGGTCAGGGTCTGGCGCGCGAACTGGCGCTGCGGGCGATGGAACATGCTCGCGGCCATGGCTTTCGTCGCTGCTATCTGGAAACTACCGCCAGCCTGACGCGGGCCATTAAACTGTATGAGTCGCTGGGCTTTGAGCATATCGACAGCGCGATGGGCTGCACCGGCCATGTCGACTGCGAAGTGCGGATGCTGAAATTACTGTGACAATCGGGGCTGGCAGCCCCGCTGATATGATCGAATCAAAACGCTGGCACGCCGCTGTGAAAGCGTAATTCGTTGTCAGGCTCGCTGATAAGCCGCCCTTCTGTTACCCCAATCGCCTGTACCCGTGGCGCGATATCTTTACCGGCAATCTGCGCCGCCAGCGTTAAATAGTCCTGATAATGCCGCGCCTCTGAGCGCAGCAGCGACAGATAGAACTTCGCCAGCTCCTCATCAAGATACGGTGCCAGACTGGCGAAACGTTCGCAGGAGCGCGCCTCGATGTAAGCGCCACAGATCAGCTTATCCACCAGCGTTTCCGGCTCATGCGTGGTCACTTCACGCAGCAGCGATTTGGCATAGCGGCTGGCGGTGATCTTCTGATAAACCAGTCCGCGCGACTGCATAATTTCCCACACCTGATAGAAGTGATGCAGCTCCTCTTTAATCAGCAGCACCATCTTCTCCACCAGCTCATCCGCCCACGGCAGCGTATTACGCACGATAATGCGTTTCGTCAGGCTCTTATGGGCGTTGATAAAGTCGCTGTCGCCATCTTCGCGGAAGATAAAATCTTCATAGGGTTTCAGCCACGCCAGAATGGCGTCGCCGCTGGGTTTGTCAGCCACATATTTGCGGATCAGCCACACTGCGGTCTGCGCGGCTTTTAGCTCGCACACCAGATGGTCGGTTAACAGCAGGGTCAGATTTTCCGGTTTGCGCGCCTCATCAATCCAGGCCTGTGGCGTGCGGCAGTGCAGAAACTGATAGATCGGTTCGAGTAAGGGTGCGTAGTTCATGATGTCAAAAGGCGTGGCAGAAGTGACAGGCGGAGAACTCTCCGCCCCGGCTACTTAGTGGCGAATACCATCATCGTCTTTATCTTCGGTGGTGTCGTCATCTTCGTCTTCATCTTCGGCATCAGGATCTTCAAAATAGGTGCCCCAGCCGTCGTAATCGACGTTGTATTTACCAATCAGGTTCACCAGCTGCTCAACCTGTACATCGATCAGTTCAGGCTTCAGCGCAGATTCGCTGATGATATCGACGCACATAACGGTGGTGCCATCTTCCAGCTCCAGCTCTTCCGGCTCGGTCACTTCATAACCTAGCTTGAAGGCGTCAACCGCGGCTTTTTCCAGCGAATCAAAATTATTGCATGAGAGATGGTGTTCGATGGTGTAGAGCGCATCAGGATCGCTGCCATCCTCCAGCAGCTCTTCGATAATCAGCCGCGTCTCTTCCTGCTGCTCTTCCAGTAATGCTTCATATGCCATGACGATGTCCTCTCTGAGTTCGGCAATAATCACTTATTTTCCCACACTGCCTGTCGCGCCACTACACAAAACGAAAAGTTTATTAGCCTTGTACTTGAAAATGCATATTCATACGGTTAAATTGAATTTTAATTCATTTTGATGATTACCGGAGTGTTGTATGAGTCAGCTGTATCAGCGCCATTTCCTCAGGCTTCTGGATTTTACCCCCGCCGAAATTGATCACCTGCTCTCCCTTTCCGCTGAATTAAAACAGGCTAAAAAAAGCGCCAGCGAAGTGCAGTATCTGAAAGGTAAAAACATCGCGCTCATCTTCGAAAAAGACTCGACCCGTACCCGATGCTCTTTCGAAGTTGCCGCTTATGATCAGGGTGCAAACGTCACTTATCTGGGGCCGAGTGGCAGTCAGATTGGCCATAAAGAGTCGATGCGCGACACTGCGCGGGTACTGGGCCGGATGTACGATGGCATTCAGTATCGCGGTTACGGTCAGGAACTGGTGGAGACGCTGGCGGAACACGCCGGTGTGCCAGTGTGGAACGGCCTGACCACCGAGTTTCACCCGACCCAGCTGCTGGCCGACCTGCTGACCATGCAGGAGCATCTGCCGGGCAAAAAGCTCAGCGAGATGACGCTGGTCTATGTTGGCGATGCGCGCAACAACATGGGTAACACCATGCTCGAAGCCGCCGCCCAGGTGGGTCTGGATCTGCGTCTGGTGGCACCGAAGAGCTGCTGGCCAGAAGAAGAACTGGTGGCGCAGTGCCGCGCAGCCGCGCAGCAGACCGGCGGTAAAATCACCCTCACCGAAAATATTGCCGATGGCGTGAAAGGCGCTGACTTTATCTACACCGATGTCTGGGTGTCGATGGGCGAAGCCAAAGAAGTCTGGGCCGAACGTATCGCCCTGCTGCGTGACTATCAGGTTAACCGGGCCATGCTCGATCTGACCGGCAACCCTCAGGTTAAATTCCTGCACTGCCTGCCCGCTTTCCATGACGATCAGACCACACTGGGCCAGCAGATGGCAGAACAGTACGATCTGCCCAACGGCATGGAAGTGAGCAACGAAGTGTTTGAGTCGCCGCACAGCATTGTGTTCGACCAGGCCGAGAACCGGATGCACACCATTAAAGCGGTGATGGTCGCTACGCTGGGCCAGCGCTGACCGATCCGCTACAGAGGCGCAAACGTTTTCCTCTTGCTGCTCCCCCGCGAACGGGTATAATGCGGCCCAATTTGCCGGAGGAAATATGCTACAGCTCAGCGCACAATTTGACGCTCAATCACGCCTGACCGCAGGCGGTGCTGTTGTTTCTTTCGGTCATCGACCCGATCTTAAAAAAGCCCCTTAAGCAGGGGCTTTTTTTTGTCCGCAATCCGGCCGCGCAGAGGAGAAAGCTATGCCTAACCCGCTATATCGCAAGCACATTATTTCAATCAACGACCTTAGTCGTGAAGAGCTGGAACTGGCACTGGACACCGCCGCTACGCTTAAAGCCCATCCGCAGCCGGAACTGCTGAAGCACAAGGTGATCGCCAGCTGCTTCTTTGAGGCCTCGACCCGAACCCGCCTGTCGTTTGAAACCGCGATTCATCGTCTTGGCGCGTCAGCGGTGGGTTTTGCGGACGGCAGTAATACCTCGCTGGGAAAGAAAGGCGAAACCCTGGCCGACACCATTTCAGTGATCAGTACCTACGTCGATGCAATCGTGATGCGTCATCCGCAGGAAGGCGCGGCGCGGCTGGCGACCGAGTTCTCCGGCGGTATCCCGATTCTCAACGCCGGTGACGGCGCGAACCAGCATCCGACGCAGACGCTGCTCGATCTCTTCACCATTCAGGAGACGCAGGGCCGCCTTAGTCAGCTGAACGTGGCGATGGTCGGCGACCTGAAGTATGGCCGTACGGTGCACTCTCTGACGCAGGCTCTGGCGAAGTTTGATGGCAACCGCTTCTTCTTCATCGCACCCGATGCGCTGGCGATGCCGGCTTACATCACCGACATGCTGGATGAGAAGAATATCGCCTGGTCACGGCATGACAGCTTTGAAGAGGTGATGCCGCAGCTCGATATCCTCTACATGACGCGGGTGCAAAAAGAGCGGCTCGATCCGTCCGAATATGCCAATGTCAAAGCGCAGTTCATTCTGCGCGCCGCCGATCTCAGTACGGCGCGCGACAACATGAAGGTGCTGCACCCGTTGCCGCGCATCGACGAGATCACGACCGATGTCGATAAAACCCCTTACGCCTGGTATTTCCAGCAGGCGGGTAACGGCATCTATGCACGCCAGGCTCTGCTGGCTCTGGTTTTAAACAGCGAACTCGCCCTGTAAGGAGAACCCCCATGACGCAGGACAACAAATTGCAGGTCGAAGCGATCAAACGCGGCACGGTCATCGACCATATTCCGGCGCAGATCGGCTTTAAATTGCTCTCCCTGTTCCGGCTGACCGAAACCGATCAGCGCATTACCATCGGTCTGAATCTGCCCTCGGGCGAGATGGGCCGCAAAGATCTGATCAAGATTGAGAACACCTTTCTCACCGACGATCAGGTGAATCAGCTGGCGGTCTATGCGCCCCATGCCACGGTTAACCGCATCGACGATTATGAAGTGGTGGCGAAGATCGCCCCGACGCTGCCGGATCACGTTGAACGGGTGCTGACCTGCCCCAACAGCAACTGCATCAGCCGCAGCGAGCCGGTCTTCTCCAGCTTTGCCGTGAAGCAGCGCGCCGACGATGTGCATCTGAAGTGCAAATATTGCGAGAAAGAGTTCGCCCGGCATGTGGTGCTGGGTCACTGGTAATCGCCCTGCCCGACCCTATAATGGGCAGCACCGGCGGCATCGCCGCCTGACGACATAATCAAAGGAGCAATGATGTCTCGTGAAATCAGTACTGCAAAAGCCCCTGCCGCTATCGGTCCCTACGTTCAGGGTGTCGATCTGGGCAGCATGATCATTACTTCGGGTCAGATTCCGGTCGATCCGGCGACCGGCCAGGTGGCAGATGACGTTGCCGCACAGGCGCGTCAGTCACTGGAAAATGTGAAAGCGATTGTTGAAGCCGCGGGTCTGAAGGTTGGCGACATCGTGAAGACCACGGTGTTTGTGAAGGATTTAAATGATTTCGCCACGGTCAACGCGACGTATGAGGCGTTTTTCACCGAGCATGAAGCTAACTTCCCGGCGCGTTCGTGTGTCGAAGTGGCGCGTCTGCCAAAAGATGTGAAAATCGAAATCGAAGCGATTGCCATTCGCCGCTAACCGGCGTTGATAACGTCCGCTGTGAAAGCGTACGCGCGCCTCTCTCCACCGATGCCGGAGAGAGGCGGTGAATCACTTACCGCTTAGCCGGTCGCCACAGCCACAGCACCGTAATTGCCAGCGCAAACAGCACGCCAAAGCCGACGCCCGTCGCCACCGCAGGTGCTCCCGCCTTAATCGCCAGCGTATAGAGTCCCAGCATGATCAGCATGGCGCTGTTCTCACCCAGATTCTGCACCGCAATCGCATTGCCTGAACCGACGCTCTCTTTACCCCGCGCCTGCAGCAGCGCATTCAGCGGCACGACAAAGAAGCCGCCCAGCGCACCAATCAGCATCAGCACTAAATACGCATTCATCAGGGAGTGCTGCAGCGCGAAGACCACCACCATTACGCCAATCAGCACGCCAGCTGGCATACAGCGACGCACGGTCTCCAGCGTCACCAGCTTCGCCGCTGCTGCCGCGCCAATCACGATGCCGATCGCCACCATGGCATTCAGCGTGGTTGGCGTGGTGTTGTCATGGATGCCCAGCGCCACCGGCACCCAGAGCACCAGCAGGAAACGCAGCGTCACGCCCGCACCCCAGAACAGACTGGTGCCGAGCAGCGAGAAGCGCGTCTCTGCGTCACGCCACAGCAGCGTGGCGGCACTGAAGAAGCTGCGCGTCATCACGCCGAACTGCCAGCTCTGACCGGGACGTGCCGCCTGCAGTTTCGGGATAAACAGGTTCGCAACCACGGCAATGCCGTAGGTCAGCGCACAGATCCCCAGCGCCGCCAGAATATGCCAGTCGGCCAGCATCCCGCCGGCCACCGAACCCAGAAGAATAGCGGCGATGGTCGATGCCTCCATCAGCCCGTTGGCTTTCACCAGCTTTTCGCCGTGGGTGATTTCACCAAGGATGCCATATTTGGCCGGAGAATAGGCCGCTGCGCCTGCGCCCACCAGGGTATAGCCGACGAAGGGATTGAAGCCGAAGCAGATCACCAGCGCGCCGAGCAGCTTCAGGCTGTTGGCGAGCATCATCACCCGCCCTTTCGCCATGCTGTCCGCTACCTGACCGACAAAAGGCGCCAGCAGAATATAGGCCGCGACAAACAGCATCTGTAATACCGGCTGGCTCCACTCGGGATAGAACTGGCTTTTCAGTACCGCCAGCGTGGCAAACAGCAGCGCGTTATCGCCAAAAGCCGAAAAGAACTGGGCGATAATCACGGCAATCATGCCGCGCGACATCAGCGGCGCATTACGATCAAGGCTCATGCCTGCTCCTCTTCCGCCATTTTTTTCAGCGTGACGTAATCAGGTTTACCACTGCCCAGCTGCGGCAGCTGCTTCATGACACGGATGTCACGCGGCAGTGCCAGCTCTGGCGCACCCAGCTCGCGGGCCGCTTTCTGCAACCTGTCGCGCGCCAGCTCAGCATCAGTGGTGAACAGCACCAGTGCCTCACCGCGCTGCCCATCCGGGCGCAGCGACGCCGCGTGTTGTTTGTCCGGCGACGCTTTGAGGGCGATCTGCTCGACGATCTCCAGCGACACCATCTCACCGGCGATCTTCGCAAAGCGTTTGGCACGTCCCTGAATCTGGCAGAAACCGCCTTCATCAAAGCTGACGATATCACCGGTGTCATACCAGCCCGCTTCCAGATTGCCTTCACCATCGTCGGCGACCGGCGCTTCCAGCACGCCAGGATTCTCCACGCGCAGATAGCCCTTCATCACGTTCGGCCCGCGCAGTTGCAGACGTCCGCCGTGCTCGATGCCCGGCACCGACATCAGGCGCGAATCCATGCCCGGCAGAATGCGTCCCACGGTGTGCGTCTTCGCCGCCATCGGTACGTTAATCGCCACGACCGGCGCGCACTCGGTTACGCCGTAGCCTTCGAGAATGCGAATGCCATATTTCTCGATGTAGAGCTGACGGGTGTTCTCCTGCAGTTTCTCCGCACCGGCAACCACATAGCGCAGACGGGCAAAATCATAGGGTGCGGCAAAGCGCGCGTAGTTACCCAGGAAGGTTGAGGTGCCAAACAGCACGGTGCAGTTACGGTCATAGACCAGCTCCGGCACGATGCGATAGTGCAGCGGGCTGGGATAGAGGAAGACCTGGGCGCCGGTCATCAGCGGCGTGAACAGCCCGACGGTGAGACCAAACGCATGGAACAGCGGCAGCGCCGACATGAAGCGGTCGCGCGGCGTGAAGTCGGCGATGGTGCGGATCTGCTCGACGTTCGCCAGCAGGCTTTTATGGGAATGCACCACGCCTTTAGGATTGCCTTCAGAGCCGGAGGTAAACAGCACCATCGCGGCGTCTTCCGGCTGCTGAGGCAACTGGGCGCGATGCGGCATCAGCAGATGGGCGAGGATCCATAGCTTGTCTTTGCCGGTGACGGTATCTTTCAAATCTTCCAGGTAGATCCACTGCACATCGTCCAGCCCCTGCGGCAGATGCCACAGGTTGCCTTTGTCCAGGAACTGCCGCGAAGTGAAGACGGTTTTGATCTGTGCGGCGGTCAGTGCTGCCCGCATGCCGTTAACGCCCGCGCTGTAGTTGAGCATGGCCGGAACGCGCCCGCGCAGGGTGGCCCCGAAAATCGCTGCCGCCGTCACGGTGGTATTCGGCAGCAGCAGCCCCACCACTTCACGCGGCTGGCTGTAGCGCTCCAGAATACGGCCCACGCCGAGCGACTTTTTCAGCAGTCCGTTGTAGCTGTCAGGCTTGAAATTCACATCTTCGATGCAGCGTTTAAACGCGCCATAACGGGTACGTGCTGCCAGAAACGCCTCAAACAGGGTTTCACGCGGACGCACCGCCATCCGTGCTTCCATCATCACATGATGCAGATGCTCACCGGCCAGCACGCGCCGATCGCGCGCCCGTTTCGCCTCTGGCATCGGAATGCGGGTGGCGGGCAGAACGGTCAGGGTGATGCGCGGGAACAGGCGACGTTTAAACACGCCCGCCAGACGACCAAACGGCGTGTATTCAGCGCCTTCGATACGCATCGGCACCACATTAGCGCCTGAACGCGCCGCGACAAAGCCCGCCCCGCTGTAGATTTTCATCAGCGAGCCAGTGACGGTAATGCGTCCTTCCGGGAAGATCACCACCGGACGGCCTGTGTCGATCAGCCTGACCAGCTGCTTCAGTGCCATAGGCCGGGTCGGATCCAGCGGCACAAAGTCGATAAAGGGTTTCGCCAGACGCATAAACCAGCTTTCGCTGATGGTCGAGTAGACGGCAAACACCGGCCTGATCGGCAGAAACAGCGCCAGCAGCATGCCGTCCAGAAACGACATATGGTTCGGTGTAATCAAAACCTTCTGCTTATGCAGTTCGGCGACGTCGCCCCGCAGTTCGACCCGCCATAACAGGCGAAATAACAGGCGTAATAATTTGAAAGCCATGCCGGTTCCTTAGCATCGTGAAAATTAGCCCCTCACGATGCAGGATTTGACGCAGTTCGACAACCGAATTATCGGTAACCTGACGCCGCCTCAGGGAGCCTGCCAGCCTCCGCCGAGTGCGGCAATCAGCGCCACGCTGCTGACCCACTGCGTGCTCTGCAACGTCAGCAAACTCTGCTGCGCACTCAGGCTGCTGTTCTCTGTCGTCGCCACATCCAGGTAAGTAATCATGCCCGACTCATACTGCAGACGCGTCACCCGTGCCGAAGTCTGCGCCGCGTCGGTGGCGCGCTGCTGCGCGGCAATCTCGCCCTGCAGCGTGTTCAGCTCCACCAGCTTATCTTCCACCTCCTGCATCGCGGTCAGCACCGTCTGACGATAGGTGGCGACGCTGGCATCCCAGCTCGCCCGCGCCTGATCGACTTTCGCAGAGGTCGCACCCGCATCAAGCAGTGTGCCGCTCAGCTCCGGCCCCAGCGACCAGACGCGGTTCGGCAGCGAGAACAGCGAATGCAGCACGGAAGCGCTGACGCCCCCGCTGGCGCTCAGGGTCAGGTCGGGATAGTAACTGGCCACCGCCACACCCACCGCGGCATTGGCGGCGGCCATGTTGCGTTCGGCGTAGGCAATGTCGGGACGGCGCTGCAACAGCTCGGCCGGCAGGCCCGCCGGAATTGCGGGCAGCGTGGCCGTCAGCGGCGCGGCGGTCAGGCTGAAGTCGGCGGGGGCTTTGCCGACCAGTAGTGCTATGGCGTGCTCCATCTGCGCGCGCTGCCACTGATAATCCTGCGCCGAGGCGCTGGCGCTCTCCAGCTGCAACTGCGCCTGGGCCAGCGTGGCACGCGACGCGGTGCCCGCCTGATACTGGCTGTTAATGACTTTCAGGTAGCGCTGATACGCGTCAACGCTCTGCTGATAGAGCGCGATTTTCTGATCCATGATGCGCAGCTGGAAATAGTCCTGTGCCAGCTCAGACTGGGCGCTCAGGGTGATGTTGGCCAGTTCTGCCGCGCTGGCCGAGGCACTGGCGCGGTTCTCCTCCAGCGTTCGCCGCAGTTTGCCCCACAGATCCAGCTCCCAGCTGGCACTCAGATCCGCCTGATGGCTGCTGCTGGTAGTACGAACGCTGCTATTGGTTGCATGGCTGCCGCTGCGCGTTACGCTGCCGTCATAGCCCAGCGAGGGAAACAGCGACGCGCGTGACTCTGCCGCCAGTGCCTGCGCCTGCCGGTACTGCGCGGCATAGGTTGCCACGTTCTGATTCGACACGCTGACCTGGCTCAGCAGCCCGCCTAGCGTGGCGTCATGATAGACCGTCCACCATTCGCCTTTGCTTAGCGCATCCAGCGGCGTCGCCTGCTGCCAGCCCCGGGCCTCTTTATAGTGAACCGGCATTGCCACCGCCGGGCGCTGATAGTCGGGACCGACGCTACAGCCAGCCAGCAGCAGCAGCACAATAAACGTGGTAAGAGATTTCATCGTTCAGGATTCCGCATGGCGCAGACGACGCCATTGACGTTGAGTGGTACGGCCCAGACGATCGAGCCAAAGATAAACAACCGGCGTGGTAAACAGCGTCAGCAGCTGGCTCAGCGCCAGTCCGCCCGCGATAGCGATCCCCAATGGGCTGCGCAGGTCGGCATCACCGCCGCTGCCCAGCGCCAGCGGCAACGCGCCGAAGAAGGCGGCCAGTGTGGTCATCATGATGGGCCGGAAGCGCATCAGGCACGCCTGGGTGATTGCCTGCTGCGGCGACATGCCCAGCCGCCGCTCCGCGTCGATGGCGAAATCGATCATCATGATGGCGTTCTTTTTCACGATGCCGATCAGCAGGATGATGCCAATCAGCGCGATCACCGTGAGCTGCGTGTTAGTCAGCAGCAGCAGTAACATCGCCCCGACGCCCGCTGACGGCAGGGTCGAGAGAATGGTCAGCGGATGGATGTAGCTCTCATAGAGCACGCCGAGCACGATATAGACCGCCGCCAGCGCCGCCAGAATCAGCCACGGCATGGTGGCAGTGAGCTGTGAAAAGGCAGCCGCGGTACCGGCAAAACCGGCATGAATAGTCGATGGCAGGCCCAGCTTCGCCATCGCCTGTTTAATCAGCAACTGCGCCTGCTCCAGCGAGACGCCATCGTTGAGGTTAAATGCCACCGTGCTGGTGGCCGACTGGCCCTGATGCGCCACCGACAACGGTGCATTGCCGCCGCTGAAGCGGGTAAAGGCGGAGAGCGGCACGCGGTCACCGCTGTCGTTAATTACATAGAGCTGCTGCAGCGTCTCCGGATTGGCGGTATCGCTGTCCTGCAGCGACATCACCACGTGATACTGATTCAGGGTGTGATAGAGCGTAGCGATCTGCCGCTGACTGAACGCATTGTTCAGCAGCGTATCCAGCATTTTCACATTAACGCCCAGCCGGGTGGCGCGGTCACGGTCAATCGTCAGTTCTACCTCCTGGCCGCCGGTCTGCGAGTCGGAATCCACGCTGTTAAGCTGGGGAATAGCCGCCAGCGCCGCCTGCACTTTCGGCGTCCAGACCCGCAGCAACTCCAGATCGTCTGCCTGCAGGCTGTACTGATACGTCGCGTTAGCGCTGCGTCCGCCAATGTGCAGATCCTGCGCCGCCATCAGGAACATCTGCGCCCCGGCGATGTGGCTGGTTTTGCGCGTCAGCCGGTTGGCCACCTCAGTAGCCGTGGCATCGCGCTGGTCAAAATCTTTAAGTCGTACAAAGAAGTTGGCGCTGTTGCGGGAGCCAAACATCCCGCTGCCCATCGACGACATCACGCTCTCGACCGCCGGGTCTTCCTGAATGATCTTCGTGAACATCAGCATTTTCGGCTTCATCGCCTGGAATGAGATGTTCTGATCGGCGCGCAGTGCGCCCATCAGCAGCCCGGTGTCCTGATTGGGGAAGAAGCCCTTCTGCACCACGGTGAAGAGAAAAACATTGAGCAGCACGGTCAGCAGCAGGCTGAGCAGCGTCAGTTTCTGATGGCGCATCACCCAGGCCAGCCCGCGTGCGTACGCGGCCAGCAGGCGATTCAGCTGGTTTTCAATGAACTGATAAAGCGGATGCGGCCGCTGACTGACGGGCGGCCTGGGTTTCAGCAGGCGCGCGCAGAGCATTGGCGTCAGGCTGAGTGAGACAAACAGCGAGATCAGCAGCGACACGGTGAGCGTCACCGCAAACTCGCGGAACAGCCGCCCGACAATGCTGCCCATCAGCAGGATCGGGATGAATACCGCAATCAGCGATACGGTCATCGACAGCACGGTGAAGCTCACCTCCTGCGCCCCGCGCAGCGCCGCCCGCAGCGGGCTGAGTCCGCGCTCAATGTGCCGGGTAATGTTCTCCAGCACCACAATTGCATCATCCACCACGAAGCCGGTGGAGATAATCAGCGCCATCAGCGACAGATTATCCAGGCTGTAGCCCAGCAGGTACATCACCGCGCAGGTGCCGATCAGCGACACCGGCAGCGCCAGCGCCGGGATGATCACTGCCTGCAGATTGCGCAGGAAAATAAACACGACCGCGATTACCAGCAGCACCGCGATCAGCAGCGTCTCTTCGGTGTCATACAGCGAGGCGCGCACGCCGGGCGAACGGTCAACCACCACTTTCAGCTGGCTGTCAGCGGGCAGGCTCTTTTCCAGCAGCGGCAGCTGCGCTTTGATCGCATCGATGGTTTCGAGCATATTGGCGCCCGCCTGACGTTTAATGCCGATCATCACCGCAGGCGTGGCATTGAGGAATCCCGCCTGATAGCGATCTTCCACCGAGTCATAGACCGTGGCGACGTCGCGCAGCCGTACCGCCTTGCCCTGCTGATACGTGATGATCAGATCACGGTAGCTGGCGGCCTTCTCCAGCTGGCCGTTGCTGTCCACCAGCCACGACTGGTCACTGCTCTGCAAAATCCCCTTAGGCAGATTGGTGGTGCTGTTGGCGACGGCGGCGCGCACCGTCTCCAGCGAGATGCCGTATTGAGTCAGCTTCAGCGGCTGCAGATCGATGCGCACCGCCGGTAAGGCGCTGCCCATCAGCGACACTTCTCCCACGCCCTGCACCTGGCCCATCGCCTGTTCGATCTTGCTCTCCGCCAGATCATAAAGCTCGCCGGGCGTGCGGGTAGCGGAGGTCAGCGCCAGCATCACAATCGGCGCATCTGACGGGTTGGCTTTGCGGTAAGTTGGAAGCGAGGCCATTGCGCTCGGCAGCAGGCTGCGCGACGCGTTGATCGCCGCCTGCACGTCGCGCGCCGCGCCGTTGATATCGCGGTCCAGCTCAAACTGCAGGATGACCGTGCTGGATCCCTGCGAACTGCTGGAAGTCATTTCGGTGATACCGGCAATCTGCCCCAGCGAACGTTCCAGCGGCGTGGCGACGGTAGCGGCCATGGTTTCCGGGCTGGCTCCCGCCAGGCTGGCGCTGACCATGATGGTCGGGAAATCGACCTGCGGCAGCGGAGCCACCGGCAACAGCCGGTAGCCCAGCGCGCCGAGCAGCAGGATCGCCAGCGTCAGCAGCAGCGTCGCCACCGGACGAAAGATAAACAGTCGGGTCAGATTCATTGCCCGCTCCGCGCCTGCTGCTGACGGCGTTTCACCCAGGCATTGCCGCGCTGTGCCAGCCCATCAAACAGCAGGTAGATCACCGGCGTGGAGAAGAGCGTCAGCACCTGACTGACAATCAGCCCGCCGACAATCACCAGTCCCAGCGGCTGCCGCAGCTCTGCGCCCGAGCCGGAGGCCAGCATCAGCGGCAGCGCGCCGAGTAGCGCCGCCATGGTCGTCATCAGGATCGGACGGAAGCGCAGCAGGCAGGCCTGATGAATTGCGTCACGCGCGCTGAGGTGCTGCTTATGTTCCGCCTCCAGCGCGAAGTCGATCATCATGATGGCGTTCTTTTTCACGATGCCGATCAGCAGGATGACGCCAATCAGCGCAATCAGGCTGAACTCCGTGCCTGCCAGCAACAGCGTCAGCAGCGCGCCTACCGCCGCCGAGGGCAGCGTAGAGAGAATCGTCACCGGATGGATAAAGCTTTCGTAGAGAATGCCGAGCACCACGTACATGGTGATCAGCGCCGCCAGAATCAGCCACAGCGTGTTGCCCGTGGCGCTCTGGAACGCCGAGGTTTCCCCCTGATAACGCAGCGTGGTGCTCTCCGGCAGGTGTAGCTGCTGCCGCACGTCGGCGATCGCCCGCTGTCCATCCTCCAGCGAATAGCCCGGATTAAGGTTGAAGGAGATCATCACCGCCGGAAACTGATTCAGCCGCATGTGCATCAGCGAGCCGGTGCGCTGATGAATAGTGGCGATGGCGGTGAGTTTCACCATCCCGCTGCGGGTGGATGTCGTGTCAGAAGCGGTGGTGGACGTCGACGTTGATGAAGACGTGGATGTTGATGACGAAGACGTGGATGAGGTCGTGCTGGTGGATGACGACGAGCTGCTGCTGGAAGAGGGCTGCAGATAAACATCATCAAACGACGCCGGACCCTGCTGCCAGGCCGGAGCCACTTCCAGCACCACCCGATACTGATTCGACTGGGTGAAAATCGTCGAGACCAGCCGCTGACCAAACGCGTTATAGAGCGCGGTGTCCACGTCCGACGCAGTAATGCCGAGGCGCGCCGCTTTGTCGCGGTTCAGCTCCACGTAAGAGACGCGCCCCTGATCCTGCAGGTTACTTACCACGCCATTAAATTCGGGCCGCTGCTGCAACGCCGCCACCAGCTTCGGCGTCTCGCTGACCAGATTTTCACTGTCGGCGTCGTCGAGGGTGAACTGATACTGACTCGGCGAGACCTGGTCGTTGACGGTAAGATCCTGCGCTGGTTGCAGATAGAGCCGGATACCTGGCACATCGTTGGTCGCCTGTTTCAGCTGGCTGATCACCTCGCTGGCGCTGAGATCGCGGGAGCCAAACGGCTTGAGGTTAATCTGCAGCCGTCCGCTGTTGAGGCTGGTGTTGGTGCCGTCGATGCCGATTGTCGATGAAACGCTCTCCACCGCCGGGTTTTTCAGGATCAGCGCTGAGAGCGCCTGTTGCCGCGTCGCCATTGCTTTAAACGAGACATCCTGGGAGGCGACGGTAATGCCCTGAATCAGCCCGGTATCCTGGGTCGGGAAGAAGCCTTTCGGCACCATCATGTAGAGCAGCGCCGTCAGTCCGAAGGTCGCCAGCGCCACCAGCAGCGTCAGTTTCTGATGGTTCAGCACCACGGTCAGCAGCCGGTCATAGCCGCGCACCAGGCTATCAAAGAGTTCGCCGCCCTTGCGGGCAAAGGTTGACTGCTGCTCGGGCGGAATATGGCGCAGCAGGTACGCGCACAGCATCGGTGTCAGGGTCAGCGACACCCCCATTGACACCAGAATCGCCACCGCCAGGGTAATCGCAAACTCCCGGAACAGTCGCCCGACCACATCGCCCATAAACAGCAGCGGGATCAGCACCGCAATCAGCGAAAAGGTCAGCGAGATAATGGTGAAGCCAATCTGCTGTGAGCCTTTCAGCGCCGCCTCCATCGGTGACTCGCCCTGCTCCAGCCGCCGTGAAATATTCTCGACCACTACGATGGCGTCATCAATGACAAAACCGGTGGCAATGGTCAGCGCCATCAGCGACAGGTTATTCAGGCTAAAGCCCGCCAGATACATCACGCCAAAGGTGCCGACGAGCGACAGCGGCACCGCCACGCTCGGGATCAGCGTGGCGGCGACATTGCGCAGGAACAGGAAGGTCACCATCACCACCAGCGCAATCGACAGCATCAGCTCAAACTGAACGTCGCTGATCGAGGCGCGAATGGTCTGGGTGCGATCGGAGAGAATCGTCATCTTCACCCCGTCCGGCAGCGCCGCCTGCAGCGTGGGGAGCTGCGCCTTGATGTTGTCCACCACCTGAATCACGTTCGCACCCGGCTGACGCTGCACGCTGATCACAATGGCGGGCTGGTTGTTAGCCCACGCCGACTGGAAGCTGTTCTCCGCGCCCTGTTCGATATGGGCGATATCTTTCAGGCGCAGCGCCGCGCCATTTTCATAGGTGAGGATCAGGTTGCCGTACTCTTCGGCGGTGCGCAGCTGATCGTTGGCATCGATAGTGACCGAATGATATTTGCCGTCAAAGCCGCCTTTGGAGCCATTGACGTTGCTGTTGCCAATCAGCGTATTCACCGCCTCCAGCGTCAGATGATGCGCCGCCAGCGCCTGAGGATTCATCTGCACCCGAATCGCGGGCTGATGTCCGCCCGCCAGCGTCACCATCCCGACGCCGGAAATCTGCGACAGCTTCAGCGCCACCCGGGTATTAACCAGGTCCTGCACCTCGGTCAGCGGCAGCGTGCTGGAGCTGGCCGCCAGCGTCACCACCGCGCTGTCCGCCGGATTGACCTTTTTATAGGTCGGCGGATTGGGCAGATCGTCGGGCAGCAGGTTATTCGCCGCATTGATCGCCGCCTGCACCTCCTGCTCGGCGACATCCAGCGACAGATCGAGGCTGAACTTCAGGGTAATGATCGACGAGCCGCTGGCGCTGGTGGAACTCATTTGACTCAGCCCCGCCATCTGCCCTAACTGGCGCTCCAGCGGCGACGTGACTGACGACGCCATGACATCCGGGCTGGCTCCCGGATAGAGGGTAGTGACCTGAATGGTCGGATAGTCGACCTGCGGCAGCGCCGAGGTGGACAGGAATTTATAGGCAAAAATACCGGAGATCAGCACGCCGACCATCAGCAGAATGGTGGCGACCGGACGCAGAATAAACAGGCGAGATGGGTTCATTTCGACACAGCACCGGCAGCAGGCGTCTCATCGGCCAGCGTGACTTTGCTGCCGCTGGTGAGGCGATCGATCCCTTCCGTCACCAGCCGATCGCCTGGCGAAACGCCGCTGAGGATCGCCTGCTGATCGTCGCCGAACGCGGGGCCGGTGGTAACCGCTTTGCGCGTGACGGTGTTGTCCTGATTAATCACGAAGACGAAGCTGCCGTCGCTGCTGAGCTGCAGCGCCTGGGCAGGGATCACCGTCGCGCCTTTCAGCACGCGGGTCTGCAGCCGCAGATTCACAAACTGGTTAGCAAACAGCGACTCATCCTGGTTGGCAAACACCGCCTTCAGCGCCACGGTACCGGTGGCGGTGTCGATCTGGTTGCTGATGAACTTCACTTCGCCGCTGGCGAGCTGATGCTGGTTGCCCTGATCGAACAGCGTGGCGGGCAGGCTCTGGCCCTGATGCAGCACGCTGACCAGTGCCGGAATGTTGCTCTGTGGCACGCTAAAGGTGACGGCGGCGGGCTGCATCTGGGTGATGATCACCAGGCCGGTGCTGCTCGAACTCTGAACCATGTTACCGGGATCGACCTGACGCAGACCGACGCGCCCGCTGATCGGGGCGGTAATGCGGGCATATTCAATGCTCAGCTTCGCACTGGCGATCTGCGCCTGATCGGCGGCGACCGCACCGCGATACTGCCCGACGGTGGCAATCTGGGTGTCCAGATCCTGACGCGCCAGCGCGTCCTGCGCCGCCAGTTTACGGTAGCGCGCCAGCGTCAGTTCGGCGCTGTTCAGCAGCGCCTGGTTTTCGCTGAGTTCGCCCTGATACTGATTCAGCGTCGCCTGATAGCTGCGCGGATCGATCTGCGCCAGCAGCTGCCCGGCGCTGACCTTCTGCCCTTCGGTAAAGAAAACCTGCTCAAGCTGGCCGTCAACGCGGCTGGTCACCGTCACGCTGGCGTTGGGGATCACCGTGCCGAGCGCATTGAGCCATACCGGCACATCCGCCGTGCTGGCAACCCCGCTGTGAACCAGCGTCGCCCCGCCGCCCATCATGCCATGCGCGCCATGCCTGCCCGGCGGCATCCCCTCGCCCGGCGCATGACCCGCCGTCAGCAGACGCCAGACAACGCCAGCGACAATCGCAACTACCAGCAACAGGAGCAGCCATTTAAGCCCAAAGGAACGACCGGGGCGAGAAAGGTGAGTCATCGTCAAACTCTTCAGATAAGCAGAAAAGGAAATCCCGGAACGAGCGGAATGCGGCAGTGAGAACCTGTAGCGACGAGCAAAAAAACGCCAGGCTTCACAACGGCCATTATCGGTGAAAGGCGACACGCCTTTCTATTGGCAAACTGTCAGGGTTTCGTTAAGAACGATGATGATTTAACGGCGGTTGATACAGCGGGAAAGGCGGGGCTGGCGAGCAGGCAAAAAAAACCCACGCATCTGCGTGGGTTGGTGTAATAACAGGGATCTCACTGCCGAAGCGGTGTTGTTTTCACACCCATCAATACCTCTGGGACTGCTATCCTCGCACTGATTAACTGCGCGGAGACAGCGGGAAAACGCAACCGAATTCGGGGAAGTGCAACGAGGTGTGAATATCCTTCACGCCTCGCTTACACTCTGATTTTTCTAAGATTTATCCGAAGGATTGGCCGGTGGCTTAGTGTAGATGGCGTCCGGCGCAATATTCATGTGTTTGAGAACCGGTCCCATGATATTGCCGAACACCGGTGCGGCGACCGAGCCACCGAAGTGATCGCCTGCCGTCGGATGGTTGATCATCACCACCAGCGCCACTTCAGGATGACTGGCGGGCGCGAGTCCGGCGGTGTAGTTGACGTAGCCGCCATCATACTTGCCGCTGGTGCCCATTTTTTCCGCTGTACCGGTTTTGGTTGCCAGACGATAGCCCGGCACCGCGGCTTTCAGGCCGGTTCCGCCTGGCAGGACATCACTCTCCAGCATATGCACCACCTCTTTCACCGTTTCCGGGTTGGCGACCTGCCGTCCCATTACCGGTGGCGTGACGCGGGTGATCGACAGCGGACGGTAAACGCCATAAGAACCGAGCGTGGCGTATTCACGGGCAATCTGCAGCGGCGTAACGCGCAGGCCATAGCCAAAGGAGAAGGTGGCCCGCTCAATGTCGGCCCAGCGGGTGCGATGTAGCGGGAAGTAGCCAACGCTTTCGCCGGTCAGCCCTAATCCGGTGGGTTTGCCCAGACCGAACGCCTGATAGGTGTTCACCAGCGCTTCGGCAGGCATCGCCAGCGCAAGGTGTGACACGCCGATGTCGCTCGATTTTTGCAGAATGCCGGTCATGGTCAGGCGCGGCCAGTGGCCGACGTCGCGGATCAGGTGGCCGTTAACGCTATAAGGCGTGGTATCGATCACCGAGTCCGGGCGCACCAGATGACGCTCCAGCGCTTCCATGACGACCAACGGCTTCACGGTCGATCCCGGCTCGTAGCTGTCGTTGATGGCCGAGTTACGCATCTGCGCCGGGGTAGCCCCTTCATAGTTGTTAGGGTTGAACGACGGATAGGAAGCCATCGCCAGAATCTCGCCGGTGTCGATTTTCACCAGCACGGCGGCACCTGAGTCCGCCTTGTTGATTAGTACGCCGTCGCGCAGTTTGCTGTAGAGCGTGTACTGATCATATTTGTCGATGCTGAGCTGTACCGTTGGCGGCTGAGTCGGCGGCTGATAGTTGATCATCGCGATGATGTTGCCCGCCGCATCCTGACGATAGACCTCTTTGCCCGGCTCGCCCTGCAGGACCTTATCAAAGCCTTTCTCCAGCCCGTTCAGCCCGACGTTATCCGCCCCGACGATACCGATGAGCGGCGCAGAGGCTTCACTCATCGGATAGAAACGGCTGTCGTCATAGACTTCACTGATGCCCTTCAGCTTCAGCTCTTTAATATCTTTGGCGATGCCCAGTTCGACTTTACGTCCCAGATAGAGGAAGCGACGTTTCGGGTTGGCGGTGATCTGCGCCGCCAGCTCTTCGGGACGGGTGTTCAGCGCCGCCGCAAGATAGGCCCATTTGGCACTGGTAAAATCGGGGTTGCTCTCGAGCACGCGCTGCGGATCCGCAATCACGTCGCGCGATGGCACGCTGAGCGCCAGGGCTTCGCCGTTGCGATCCAGCAGGGTGCCGCGGCTGGTCGGCAGTGTGACAGTACGCAGCGATCGCTGATCCGCTTCGTGCTCCAGCATCGGCTGATTCAGGAACTGCAGGTCCGCGACGCGCGCCAGCAGCACCACCAGACAGGTTGTGACACCCAGGCAGATCAGTCGAAAACGAAAAGGGTTGAACGGCGCTTTTATCTGGTCTTTTCCCAGTAGTTTTTTAATCCGGGGCATGGCATTCCGCTGCGCAAAATAAAGAGAAAGGGGCTGGTGCCAGCAGTTATAAAGAAAGCGCTGGCTGTATAACAGGAAAACTGTGTATCAGTTCGTTATCGGCGGCAGATTGCGGGCAAAAAAAACCTGCGCATCTGCGCAGGTTGGTGTAATCAAGAAAATCTATTGATGTTCACCCATCAATACCTCTGGGACCCTGAATGTAGCAAAGGGGATTGATCGGCTGCTATCTCTCAAACGCAACAGTTACCCGCAAAATGTAACCAGCCATGAGATCCTTACGCTATTGTGCAATCCTGATGTTTTTTGATTTCCACCAGGCAACTCATGGCGTTTGGCCCCTGCGTCAGCGACGACGTGCCGATGTCGAGCGTCAGTACGTTGGGGTTACCCGCACGGTCGTGCGGCTGCCACGCCTTGCCGAAACCGGGATCAAACCAGGCCCCGGTGGAGATAATCACTACGCCCTGCGTCACGCCCTCGGTGATGCGCACGCCCGCCAGCATTACGCCGCGTGCGTTGCTCACCTCTATCTCATCGCCCTCCACCAGCCCGCGCGCAGCCGCATCCTGCGGATGCATGTAGAGCGTTTCGTGTCCGGCGGTTTTATTGCCCTGCACCGTTTCGGTGGCATCCAGCTGGCTGTGTAACCGGTCGGAAGGCTGAATCGAGATCATGTGCAGCGGATAGTCGCGGCTGACCGGCGAGCCGAGCCACTCCTGCGGTTCACGCCACTCCGGATGACCGGCGAAATCGTCAAGCTGGTAGTCTGCAATGGTCTGGCTGAAAAGCTCAATTTTGCCGCTGGCAGTTTTAATTGGATTCGCCTGCGGATCGGCGCGGAACGCCTCCATAAACTGATACGGCTTGCCGCCTTCCGGGATTTCCACAAAGCCGCGCTGCCAGAATTCCTCAAACTCGGGGAAATCGATGCCTTTGCGCTGATGCGCGGTCGCACACTGCTGATAAAGATGCGCGATCCACTGCATCTCGTTGCGCCCTTCAGTGAAGGTGTCGCGATAGCCCAGGCGCTCCGCCAGGTCAGCAAAAATATCGAAGTCGTTGCGCGCCTGATGCTGCGGCTTAATCGCCTGATGCATCGCCAGCACAAAGCGGTCACGTGAGGAGCCGCCGATGTCGTTGCGCTCCAGCGTGGTGGTCGCGGGCAGCACGATGTCGGCCATCTGCGCAGCGGGCGTCCAGACGATATCCTGCACCACCACCGTATCGGGCCGCTGCCAGCCCTCTACCAGCCGGTTCAGCTGCTGGTGATGGTGGAACGGATTGCCGCCCGCCCAGTGCACCATGTGAATGTCGGGATAGTGCAGCGTTTCGCCCTGGAAGCGATATGGCTGGCCGGGATTAAGCAGCATGTCGCTGATGCGCGCCACCGGAATCGAAAGACCGGACGGATTCGGGCCGGTGCTCATCATCGGGGCCGGACCTTCCTGCCGTGGATTGCCGACGCTGTTCATCGAACCGTGACCAAAGGAGAATCCCGCACCCGGCAGGCCCGGCTGGCCGAGCATCGACGACAGCGCAATCATCATCCAGTAAGGCTGTTCGCCGCGATGGGCGCGCTGAACGGAATAAGAGCAGGTGATAAAGCTGCGCTTGCCGGTCAACTGCTGCGCCAGCTGCACAATACGGTCAGCCGGAATGCCGGTAATACGGCTGGCCCAGCCAGCGGTTTTCGCAACGCCGTCGGTTTCGCCCAGCAGATAGGCACGCAGCTGCGGCCAGCCGGTGCAGTGGCTGGCGAGAAACGCGTCGTCAACCGCACCGCGCTGGGTGATCTCATGACCCAGCGCCAGCATCAGCGCCACGTCGGTATTGGGGCGAATCGGGATCCACTCGGCGTTAACAAACTCCGGGCAGTCATCGCGCATCGGGCTGATGTTGATGACCGGCGTGCCTGTGGCCGCCAGCTGCATCAGCGCCGGTTTCAGGCTGTGCTGCCCTGCACCACCGGAGGCAACCTGGGCGTTTTTCAGCGCCAGCCCACCAAAGGCGACAAATATTTCGGCATGTTCCACCACCTGCGGCCATTCGGTGACGCGTCCGGTCAGCGGCATATAGGTGCCAATCACATAGGGCAGGAAGAACTGCGCGGCGCCCCAGCTGTAGTTACCCTGCTGATCGACGCCACCGCCGCCCTGAAAGTAGAAGCGACGAACCAGAGTGCGGGCGTGGTTGACGCGACCGGCCGATGACCAGCCGTAGGAGCCGTTGAAAATGCCCGACGCGCCATAGCGCTCGCGAACGCGGCGATTCTCTTCCGCCACCAGGTCCAGCGCGGTTTCCCAGTCGACGGCGACAAAATCTTCCCGGCCACGCAGCGTGCGGTCGCTCTTCTCACGTGACTTCAGCCACGAGCGGCGCACCATCGGCTGGCGAATGCGTTTGTCGGAATAGACCAGCTCGGGAATGGTGTGGATCATCGGTGACGGATCGGCATCGGCGAAGAAAGGTTCGCAGCCAATCAGGCGATCGTTTTCAGTGACGGCGGTAAAGGCGCCCCAGTGAGCCAGATGCGGCACTTTGGTTTTCATCGTTGTTTTTCACGGTAGCCAGGTGGGAGATTGAGCATAGCATGGGGCGACGGCTGAGCAGAAGATGTGCCTGCGGGTCCGGTTTTGCCCCTTTTTGCGACGACGCTGGCATTCTGTCGGGTTGATGTGTCCGCCCTTTTCCGTAACACTGATGCGATGTGTAAACGTTTTCCCCAAAGCAGGTCAACGCATGGCTACCATAAAGGATGTTGCGCGACTGGCGGGCGTTTCTGTCGCCACAGTCTCACGTGTAATCAATAATTCTCCCAAGGCCAGCGACAGCTCCCGACAGGCCGTAGGCCAGGCGATGGAGCAGCTTCAGTATCACCCGAATGCCAACGCACGCGCGCTGGCGCAGCAATCAACCGAAACGCTCGGCCTGATTGTCGGTGACGTCTCCGATCCCTTTTTCGGCGCGATGGTGAAAGCCGTGGATGAAGTGGCTGGCGACACCGGTAACTTTTTGCTGATTGGTAACGGTTACCATAATGAGCAAAAAGAGCGGCAGGCGATTGAACAGCTGATGCGACATCGCTGCGCGGCGCTGGTGGTTCACGCCAAGAAAATTCCCGACGCCGAACTGGAAGTGCTGATGAAGCAGGTGCCCGGGATGGTGTTGCTGAACCGGCTGATCAAAGGCTTTGAAAAGCGCTGTATTGCGCTCGACGATCGCTACGGCGCCTGGCTGGCGACCCGTCATCTGATCCAGCTCGGCCACCAGAATATCGCCTTTATCTGCTCGACCCACACGATCTCCGATGCCGAAGATCGTCTGCAGGGTTACTACGATGCGCTGAAAGAACACGGCCTGCCGTGCAGCGATCGACTGGTCACCTGGGGCGAACCGGATGAAGTCGGCGGTGAGCAGGCAATGACGGAACTGCTGGGGCGCGGCAAGAATTTCACCGCCGTCGCCTGCTACAACGACTCCATGGCGGCAGGCGCGCTGGCGGTGCTGAGCGATAACGGCGTTCGCGTGCCGGAAGAGATGTCGCTGATCGGCTTCGATGATGTGCTGGTGTCGCGCTATGTGCGACCGCGCCTCACCACCGTCCGCTATCCGATTGTCACCATGGCGCAGCAGGCGGCCCAGCTGGCACTGGCGCTGGCTAACGATCTGCCGCTGCCAGAAGTGACCCACATGTTCAGCCCGACGCTGGTGCGCCGCCATTCGGTCAGCGGCCCGGCCTGACGCAACGGTGGCCGGTTCAGCCGGCCACCGCGGTTACTGAAAGGCGTGCAGTAGCGTCTCCAGCGGCCTGACCAGCGCTATCACCGTTTCATCCTGCACCTCTGCGGCGGCATCCAGTGTCGCATGCATCTCCGCCACTTCACTGGCACCAAACGCCTGATTACGCACGTAAGCATTCACCAGCGCGAGGCCCATGGCGCTCAGCACCTCAATCTGCTGCACGCTGTGTGCCAGCGGCTTTAGCGTCGCGCTGTCGTTAATGAGCGGCAGCACTGTAATGGTGTTGGCCTGCCAGCGCTGCAGCGGCGCGCGAACCGCTGCGGCGGCAGCCGGATTATTACGATTGGCGATTAATACCGCGACCTGCTGCTCCAGCTGACGCACCGCCTCACTCTCTGCGGGCAGCACATCGGCCAGCCGGTTTAACGGCTCCTGGTAATTGTAATGCCCGGCCTGAAACTTCAGATGCTGGCGCGTGTAATACTGCGCCGGTTCCAGCACCTCGGCCAGCACCTGAAGGGGGGCGATATCGTGTCCGCCGGCCAGCCGTATCATCTGCTGCTCCGTCTGAGCATGTTGCAGCGTTCCCACGGACACGGTACTCCAGCGATCCATCGCCGCCAGCCGCGAATACATCGAATCAATGTTGGTGACATTTTCTGCCGACCATAACCGCTCGGCCACCACAAAGGCGCGCGGCCACAATTTAGTATCAATGATCTGGCTGTTGATGTTTTCCGCCCACAGCGCCGCCTCACCACCCAGCAAATTTTGCTGTACCTGTTCTGGCGTGGGGAGCGCGGGTGCGATGCCCGCTGGCGGCTGCATCAGACGCTGCCCGCTGGCGGGATAACGCACGTTGCCCACCCGCACATAGCCTTTGAGAGACGACTGCTGCAGCGTGAACACCGGCTGGAACGGCCCCATCCAGCTATCCACGCTGAACTGCACCTGCTGCGTCGAAAGCCAGTTGATGTCGCTGACCATCCGCCGGGCTTTGCCGTCGAAGTCGATAAAACCGCGCCAGCCCGGCTCGCCCTGAATCAGCGTAAAGCTGCCCTTCACCGGTCTGCCTTTCAGCCGCGGCATTGTGAATGACCAGCTCTGCGCCTGATCGCCGGGCCGCAGACGATCCAGGCCGTTAAGCCCGCGCGGTGTGACCTCGTTGCGGTAGTGATAGCTGGCAGGCTGGGGCTGATCGAGGTAGAAACCGGTGGAGAGGATGCCGCGGTAGTTCTCTTTTGCCAGCGCACTCAGCGCATCCTGACCCTGCCACGACTGGATCAGAATGCTGCGCGGCAGATCGGGATGAGCGATCTCATCCCAGCCCACCATCTGACGCTGATGGGCTTCGAGGATCTTCTCCACCCGCTGATTGAAGTACGCCTGCAGCGCATGCACATCTTTCAGATCGTGCTCGCGCATAAACTGCTGAATCGCAGGTGAGTTGTTCCACTGTGTCGGATCGACCTCATCGCCGCCGATGTGGAGCCAGGGATCGGGGAAGATCGCCGCCATCTCCCCCACCAGCGTATCGATCACCTGATAAACCTGTTCGTTGCTGGGATCGAGCAGCGGTTTAAAGACGCCCCAGCCGCGCTCCATCTGATAGGGACCTGCTGCGCTAATCAGTTCCGGCATCGCCACCGCCAGCGCGGAAGCATGACCCGGCATATCCAGCTCGGGCACCACCCGCACCCCGCGATCGGTGGCATATTTCACGATCTCCCGCATCTGCTGCTGGCTGTAGTAGTTGCCATCGCTGGCTTTCTGCTGCAACTGGGGATAGTGGCTGGAGGCGAAGCGCCAGCCCTGATCGTCGGTGAGATGCCAGTGAAAGACGTTCATTCGTGCGGCGGCGATGCCGTCGATCTGGCGTTTAAGGGTTTCCACCGGCATGAAGTGGCGTGCCGTGTCGATCAGCACACCGCGCCACGGAAATCGCGGATGATCGTGGATGGTGACGTAAGGGATCGTCGTGCCCTGTGCGCCGTTCTGGATCAGCTGCAGCAGCGTTTCCATGCCGCGCATCGCGCCAAAACGGCTGGGTGCGGTTAACAGCACGCCATTGCCATCGACCTGCAACTGATAGCGCTCATCGCTATCGGGCAGCGGCAGCGGATCCACCGCCTTCGCAATCACGATGCGGATAGTCGGTGCAGCCACCTGCTGGGTTGCGGGCAGCAGCGGCCAGCCGGTCTGGTTGCTGATGCGCTCCAGCCAGCGTGCTTCGGCACCCGCCAGATGGTCACCTGAAATTTGCAGCGTCAGCTGCGGCGTCAGGGTGAGCGCGCCGACACTGACAGGCTGCTCCACCTGTTGCGGCCAGGGCATCAGCGGTAACGGGCTGGCCTGGGCGAGCGGGAATAGGGCCGAAAGCAGGAGCAGAGAACGGGGTAACCACATTGGCGGGCATCCTTGTAACGTCAACGTTTAACAGGGCAGAACTTTGATTAAAGTTGCTGCACACCGATCCGCCAGTAAATCCCGCCGGAAACCTGAACCCGAACCCGATTTTTTACATCAGTAGGAATTTTCTGCCGGGTTGAGGCTTCCTTGCTTCAGGTCAAATCAGAGCGTAATAATTCGCAGCAATCACTACATGTAGGGAATAGAATCCTTCCGACCCCTATATGTAGTTCATGGAGAGAGAAATGGCGACGGTGGTAATCAAGCGTGATGGATGCCGGACAGGCTTTGATGCGCAGCGTATCGGGCAGGCTGTAGCAGCAGCGGCACGGGCAGCAGAGGTCGACGATGCGGCCTGGTGCGCGCAGGTCGCTGAGCGCGTTGCCTTGCAACTGGCCGAGCGTCCGGAGGTGGATATCCGTGAGATTCAGTGTGCGGTAGAAGAGACGCTGATGGCGGGTCCCTATCCACAGCTGGCCCGCGCCTATATTGAATACCGCCACGATCGCGATGTCGCCCGCGATCGTCAGAGCCAGTTACATCACGCCATTCGCGGTCTGGTCGATCAGACCAACGCGGCGCTGCTGAATGAGAATGCCAACAAAGACAGTAAAGTGATCCCGACGCAGCGCGACCTGCTGGCCGGGATCGTGGCGAAGCACTACGCACAGCAGCAGATCCTGCCGCGCGATGTGGTGCTGGCGCACGAGCGCGGCGAGATCCACTATCACGATCTCGACTACTCCCCTTTCTTCCCGATGTTCAACTGCATGCTGATCGATCTCAAAGGCATGCTGACCAACGGCTTCAAAATGGGCAATGCTGAGATCGAGCCGCCTAAATCGATCGCCACCGCCACCGCGGTGACGGCGCAGATCATCGCTCAGGTCGCCAGCCACATTTATGGCGGCACCACCATTAACCGCATTGATGAAGTGCTGGCCCCGTTTGTTGAGCAGAGCTATACCCGGCATCTGGCGATCGCTGAGCAGTGGCAGATCCCGCAGGCAGAGCAGTATGCGCGCCAGCGGACGGAGAAAGAGTGCTACGACGCGTTTCAGTCGCTGGAGTATGAGGTGAACACTCTGCACACCGCTAACGGCCAGACGCCGTTTGTCACCTTTGGTTTCGGACTGGGGACAGACTGGGCGGCGCGGCTGATTCAGCAGTCGATTCTGCGCAACCGGCTGGCGGGGCTGGGGAAAAATCGCAAAACAGCGGTGTTTCCAAAACTGGTGTTCAGCATTCGTGAGGGCGTTAACCGCCGGGCGGGCGACATTAACTACGACATCAAGCAACTGGCGCTGGAGTGTGCCAGCAAACGGATGTATCCCGACATCCTCAACTACGATCAGGTGGTAAAAGTCACCGGTTCATTTAAAACGCCGATGGGCTGCCGCAGCTTCCTGGGCGTTTATGAAGAAAACGGCGAGCAGATTCATGAGGGCCGCAACAATATCGGCGTGATCAGCCTGAACCTGCCGCGCATCGCGCTGGAAGCGGGTGGCGATGAAGCACGCTTCTGGACGCTGCTCGATGCGCGCCTGCTGCTGGCTAAGCGGGCGCTGATGACGCGGGTCGCGCGGCTGGAGAAGACCAAAGCACGCGTCGCGCCCATCCTCTATATGGAAGGTGCCTGTGGCGTCCGCCTGAATGCGGATGATGAAGTCGGTCCAATTTTCCGTAATGGCCGCGCATCGCTGTCGCTGGGCTATATCGGCCTGCATGAAACCCTGAATGCGCTTAGCGGCGGTCATCAGCATCCTTACGATGACGCGGCACTGCGCGCCAAAGGCGTAGAGATTATCGCCTACCTGCGCGATGCCACCGAACGCTGGAAAGAGGAAACAAGCTACGGCTTCAGCCTTTACAGCACGCCGAGCGAGAATCTGTGCGACCGCTTCTGCCGTCTTGATGCGGCGCAGTTTGGTCTGGTGCCGGGCGTCACTGACAAGGGTTATTACACCAACAGCTTCCATCTCGACGTGGAGAAGAAGGTGAATCCCTACGACAAAATCGACTTTGAAGCGCCCTATCCGCCGCTGGCGAATGGCGGATTCATCTGTTATGGCGAATACCCTAATGTGCAGCACAATCTCAAAGCGCTGGAAGATGTCTGGGACTACAGCTACGACCGCGTGCCCTATTACGGCACCAATACGCCGATTGATGAGTGCTATGAGTGCGGCTTCAACGGTGAGTTCACCTGTACCAGCCGGGGCTTCACCTGCCCGAACTGTGGCAATCACGATCCGGCGCGCGTCTCTGTCACCCGACGGGTCTGTGGCTATCTGGGCAGCCCGGATGCGCGGCCTTTTAACGCCGGTAAGCAGCAGGAAGTGCAGCGTCGGGTGAAACATCTGGCAGAAGGTCCGCTGGGATGATGCATATCCATCGCTACTATGATGTGGATATCGTTAATGGTCCCGGCACCCGCTGCACGCTGTTTGTCGCCGGTTGCGAACATCAGTGTCGCGGCTGTTATAACCAGAGCACCTGGCGGCTCGACTCCGGCGTACCCTTTACGCTTGAGATGGAGGAGCAGCTGCTGGCAGATTTGCAGGATACGCGCATTCCGCGCCAGGGATTGTCGCTGAGCGGTGGCGATCCGCTGCACCCGCATAACGTGCCGCACATCCGCCGTCTGGTGAAACGGGTGCGGCAGGCGTGTCCCGATAAAGATATCTGGCTGTGGACCGGTTACCGGATGCAGGAGCTGAATGCGGCGCAGCGCGCGGTGCTGATCTATCTCGACGTACTGATCGATGGTCGCTTTGTCGAAGAGGAGAAGGATGCCACGCTGCAATGGCGCGGCAGCCGTAATCAGATTATCTGGCAGTTACGCTGAGTGACGCGGGATGTCGCCCGACTCAATGATATTGACGCTTTCACCTCCCGGAGTAAAAGCCTGCTCATGCAGGCAGCGTGCCACGTCGCGCGCATGCACCGCCCGCCAGTTGCCCGGCAGCAGCGAGAACAGTGGTCCCGCCAGGCTTTCACCACCGCGCTTCTGCGCACGATCGCCCAGCAGCAGTGAGGGCCGCACCAGCGTCAGGCGCGGCCAGCCCTGATGGCGCAGCGCATTCTCCATCTCGCCTTTGACGCGATTGTACAAAAACGGTGAGTGGCGATTAGCGCCGTGTGCGCTGACCACCAGCATCTGCTTCGCCCCCAGACGTAATCCGCATAATCCGCTGTCCACCACCAGGGTGTAATCGACGTGGATGAAAGCCTGTTTGCTGCCCGCCTGCTTACGCGTGGTGCCGAGGCAGCAGAACACCGTATCCAGCGAACTTTCCAGCGGCCCCAGCACATCCGTGAGATCGGCTTCTACCGGATTCACCACCTTGTGCATCACAGGCAGTGGCCGGCGGGTGGGTGCGATAATTTCATCGACGCGCTCATCCTCAATCAGTAAGCGCAGCAGATGCGACCCGACTAAGCCGGTGGCACCGGTCAGTAATACGCGATTCATCTCAGATTCGTCCTTATTTCACTGCTTATAGCTTAAAAGATAGCTGATCTTAGCGGGCTGGCTTGCGTTCTCACTCTCAGCGACCAGGCTTACAGCGTTATCCGGATAGCGCGTCTCGCGCTCCACTCGTTTTAAGGAGGAAAAAAAATGAGCAAGAAAGTTGCGGTTTTGATTACCGATGAATTTGAAGACTCAGAATTTACCTCACCTGCGGAAGTTTACAAACGCGCTGGTTTTGAGGTGGTTACCATCGAAAAACAGGCCGGTAATGTCGTTAAAGGCAAGAAAGGCGAAGCGGAAGTGACCATCGATCGCAGCATTGATGATGTCAGCCCGGCGGAATTTGACGCCCTGCTGCTGCCAGGCGGTCATTCACCTGACTCACTGCGCGGCGACGATCGTTTCGTAGCCTTTACCAAAGAGTTTGTCGCCAGCGGCAAACCGATCTTTGCCATCTGCCACGGGCCACAGCTTCTGATTAGCGCGAATGGTGTGCGCGGTCGCAAGATGACCACCGTGAAGGCCGTTGCCATTGACCTGATCAATGCCGGTGCTGACTTCCATGATAAGGAAGTAGTGGTAGACGGCGATAAGCTGGTGACCAGCCGCACCCCGGCCGATTTACCGGCCTTTAATCGTGAATCCCTGCGGATCCTCGAAGCGCTGTAAACCCGCTGCGCCCTTTTCAGCTGAAAGGGGCGCTTTTATTCCTCCCGCAGCCAGCCAATTTTCCTGCCAAACCCCAGCGCATTATCCGTCATCTTCACCTCATCCAGCACAATCTCCCACAGCGGTGCCGACACTTTGCGTGAGACCGGAAAACGTTTCTGGTAAGCGGCTCTGGCAATCTGTTCTGTGGCCTCCTCCAGCCTTTTGATCCGGCCACGATACTGCACGCCTTTAATCAGCAGTACGCTTCTGGGCTGGCCATTAACGGTGCCCGCAATTTGCGGATTCTGTACCATTAATTCGCCGTGGCGAGTATCAGGTTCGGTCATGATCCAGAAGACCATACGCGTCTCATCAAAGACGTAGTAGCAGTTAGCGCACCACAGTTGATCGTCGGCGGTACAGCAGAGTGAAAGCACATGCTGCTTTCTGAGGTAGCGAACCAGATGGGCGTGATCGGACAAGATAAACTCCTGGCGGTGCACCAGGGCGTGAAGCGCGCTACACTGCCCGGCACCTTTTTTTGGGAAATGATTGCGATGAGTCAGCAGTGGCAACTCTACATCGTCCGGACGGCGAAAGGGAGCCTGTACACCGGCATCACCACCGATGTGGAGCGTCGGGTCGCTCAACACCAGAGCGGACGCGGTGCCCGCGCGCTGCGCGGCAAAGGTCCGCTGGATCTGGTGTTTCACTGTGAAGCGGGCGATCGCGCCAGCGCCTCCAGACTGGAGTATCAGGTTAAGCAACTGACCCGCCAGCAGAAGTTATTGCTGGTGGCGGGTCAGCCGATCAGTCTGGAGAGCTGGCTGGGTATTACGGCTGGCGATTAAAGGGTTCAGCGAAGTCGATCTGCCCTTCCACGCCTTCATAGGCGTTATCCGCCAGACGGTAAACCTGGAACGTTGCCTCTGTTCCCGGCCAGCGGCTGCGCAGGCCGTAGCGTGCCGCCGGTTCAAAACCAAAACGGCTGAACAGCGCCGGATCGCCCAGCACCACGACCGCGCTGTAGCCAAATTCATTGAGCGTATCCAGCCCCTCATAAATCAGCTTGCTGGCCAGACCCTGACCGCGCAGCGTCTCATCGACGGCCAATGGTGCCAGCGCCACCCAGCCGCGATCTTCACCCTGAACGCTGACCGGACTGAATGCGGCATAACCCAGCACCTGTCCTTCCTCATCCGTGGCGACCACGCCTAACGTCAGCAGGCCATCTTCACGCAGCGCCTGAGTCAGTTCCGCCTCGGCGGATGTTCTGAAGCAGCGTCTGAGCAGTGCGTCGATGCCCGCAGCATCTACACCAATTTCGCTACGGATCAACATGCAGCACCCGCGCGTGCCTGTGTGGCTTTCGCGTCCTGTTTCATGCCGGCGTCGACAAATGCCGCCATCTGTTCAATTGCCGTGCGTAACGCGGTGGGCATAGCCTCGGGTTCAATAGCATCCATTACGTTCTTCACCTCAAGTCCCAGTTCTGTGTCACCTTCAATCACCAGACGGCGTTGAAAGAACAGCATGTCGGGATCTGCTTTACGTGCTGCCACCAGCAACAGATCATTGGCATTGCCCCGAAACCAGACATCCGCTTCGGGCTGTTGCAATACCGCCAGTCGGCCGTCCTGCAGCGTGGTGATCCATTGCAGATTGAGATCGGCAATCTCGATACCCAGCAGGCGACCGTCCAGAAAGTCTAACTCACCTTCAGCCAAAGCATGGCGAAATTGCCAGTTTAAGAGTTGTTGCAGAAGCAACTTTTTGACCGGGAATGGGGTAAGCGCTGCGGGTAACCCTAAGATTTTTGGACCGTTTTTCACACAATGGGCATGTATCCGCTCTAACACTTTCATCACTCCCTTCAGAAAATTTTACGTATATTGCCATATCCTTTTCGGCGCGCCTCCTCTGAGATCAATAAAAACCGCTGCTGTTAAGGGAAAAAAAGCGCCGCCAGGGCAGATGAACTGGAATTTCTCTGCCCCAAATCAACATGCTCGCCGGACCAGATGCCTAGACTCGACGCCCATCGCATGTTGAGAGGAACACCTATGGAACTGCTCTGCCCGGCAGGAAATTTACCCGCAGTGCGCACCGCCGTAGAGAATGGCGCGGATGCGGTCTATGTGGGGCTGAAAGATGACACCAATGCCCGTCACTTTGCCGGCCTGAACTTCACCGATAAAAAGCTGGCTGAAGCGGCGCGCTATCTGCATCAGCATCGCCGCAAACTGCATGTGGCGATCAACACGTTTGCCCATCCGGATGGCATGGGACGCTGGCAGCGTGCGATTGATGTGGCGGCACAAAACGGCGCCGACGCACTGATCCTGGCCGACATCGCCACGCTGGAGTATGCCGCGAAGCACTATCCACAGGTTGAGCGTCATCTCTCTGTCCAGGCCTCGGCGACTAATCTGGAGGCGATTCGCTTTTACCATCGCCACTTCAATCTGCAGCGCGTCGTGCTGCCGCGCGTGCTGTCGATTCATCAGGTTAAACAGCTGGCGCGCAGCACACCGGTGCCGCTGGAGGTATTCGCCTTTGGCAGTCTGTGCATTATGGCAGAAGGCCGCTGTTACCTCTCTTCCTGGCTGACCGGCGAATCACCTAACAGCGCGGGCGCCTGCTCCCCGGCAAAATTTGTACGCTGGCAGCAGACGCCGCAGGGCATGGAGTCGCGTCTTAATGAAGTGCTGATTGATCGCTACGCGCCCGATGAAAGCGCAGGTTACCCGACGCTATGCAAAGGACGGTATGAGGTTAACGATCAGCGTTATCACGTGCTGGAAGAACCCACCAGCCTCAACACTCTGGAACTGCTGCCGGAGCTGCTGCGGGCAGGCATCGCCTCAGTGAAAATCGAAGGCCGCCAGCGCAGTCCCGCCTATGTCGCTGATGTGGCGCGCGTCTGGCGTCAGGCGATCGATCGCTGCAAAGCGCAGCCGGAACAGTTTGAAGTCGCGCCGCAGTGGATGCAGACGCTGGGCGATCTCTCCGAAGGCACGCAAACCACGCTGGGTGCTTATCACCGTGAATGGCAATAAGGAGTCATGATGCAATATGCCCTTGGGCCGGTGCTCTGGTACTGGCCGACCGAGACGCTGGAAGATTTCTACCAGCAGGCCGCCCGCAGTAGCGCAGATATTATCTATCTGGGTGAAGCGGTGTGCAGTAAACGCCGCGCCACGCCCTATGCGCGCTGGATGGATCTGGCCCGTGAAGTCGCGGCCAGCGGCAAACAGGTGGTGCTGAGTACGCTGGCGCTGCTGCAGTCACCCTCTGAGCTGAAAGAGCTGCAGCGTTACGTTGAGAACGGCGAGTTTCTGATTGAAGCCAATGATATCGGTACGGTCAACATGGCCGCTGAACGCCATCTGCCTTTTGTCGCCGGTCCGACACTGAATGTTTATAACGCCGACACGCTGCAGCTGCTGGTCAGAGAGGGCATGACGCGCTGGTGTATGCCGGTAGAGATGTCCCGTGACTGGCTGCTACAGCTGCTGGATCAGTGCGAGACGCGGGGCATCCGCCAGCAGTTTGAGGTGGAGGTGCTGGGCTACGGTCATCTGCCGCTGGCGCTCTCGGCGCGCTGCTTCACCGCCCGCTCGGAAAACCGCGCGAAAGATGAGTGCGAAACCTGCTGCATCAGCTATCCGACAGGCCGTCGCGTTAATTCCCAGGAAGGACAGCAGGTGTTCGTCCTCAATGGCATTCAGACCATGAGCGGCTACTGTTATAACCTGGGTAACGATCTGGCGGGCATGCGCGATCAGGTCGATTGCGTCCGGCTCTCGCCGCAGGATGTGACAACGCTGGCAGAGATCGACCGTTTCCGGGCTAATGAAAACGGTCAGGCACCGTTAATGGTCGCGAAAGGCAGCGATTGTAACGGTTACTGGCGCAAACTGGCGGGTATGACGCTGGTCTCCTGAGTAAAAGCACATACCGGCTATATTCCTGCACAGGTTAGCAGTTTTAATAGAAGGAATGATGCGTAATACTTAATGGCGCAGGCTTTCACTTAATGCCTGCGCCATTCAACGGGAGTAGTCATGTCTGAGAAAAAACCTCTTCGCCTGTCCGTACTGGATCTTGCGCCGATTCCACAGGGCGCGACCGCACGGGATGCGTTCCACAATTCACTGGCGCTGGCGCGTCAGGCTGAAAAACTGGGCTTCGAACGCTACTGGCTGGCTGAACATCACAACATGACAGGGATTGCCAGTGCTGCGACGTCGGTGCTGATTGGCTATCTGGCGGCGAATACCGAGACCCTCAAGCTGGGCTCCGGCGGCATTATGCTGCCTAACCATGCGCCGCTGGTGATCGGTGAGCAGTTTGGCACGCTGGCCTCTCTCTATCCCGGCCGTATCGACCTCGGCTTAGGCCGTGCGCCAGGTTCGGACCAGCGCACCATGATGGCGCTGCGCCGTCATCAGGCCAACATGCACATCGACACGTTCCCTGAGGATGTGGCTGAACTGATTCACTGGTTCGACGCGGACGCGGATGCGCAGCTGCCTGTGCAACCGGTGCCCGGTCTGGGCCTGAAGATCCCGGTTTGGCTGCTCGGCTCCAGTCTTTACAGCGCTCAGCTGTCAGCAAAAATGGGCCTGCCGTTTGCGTTTGCCTCCCATTTTGCGCCTGACCAGCTGTTCCAGGCGCTTCACGTCTACCGCGAGAACTTCCAGCCATCGGCGCGTCTCGACAAGCCTTATGCCATGGTCTGTATTAACGTGGTCGCCGCCGACAATGAGCGTGATGCGCGCTTCCTGTTTACCTCGCAGCAGCAGCAGTTTATTAACCTGCGCCGTGGCAAACCGGGTCCGTTACCGGCACCGGTTGAAAACATGGATAACCTCTGGTCGCCGTCAGAGCAATATGGCGTTCAGCAGGCGCTCAGCATGTCGCTGGTCGGCGATACCGACAAGGTGCGTCATGGCCTGGCCTCACTGATGCGTGAAACCCAGGCGGATGAAATTATGGTCAATGGCCAGATTTTTGACCGCGAAGCGCGCCTGCGCTCGTTTGCTATTGCGATGGAAGCCGCAAATAGCCTGTAATCAGTTTTGCGGTGGGCGGATACTATCCGGGCTCACCGCCAGCTGACGACTATCCCTGGCCGGAAATTGCCCATACAGGCGGCGATACTCGCGGCTGAACTGTGATGCGCTCTGATATCCCACCCGATAGCCTGCCGTTCCCGCATCCAGCTTTTCCACCATCATCAGCCGTCGCGCCTCATTCAGTCGCAGTTGTTTCTGGTATTGCATCGGCGTCATGGCCGTGACGGCTTTGAAGTGATGATGCAGCGAAGAGATACTCATGCCGACACTGCTGGCGAGCTGATCGATCTTCAGCGGCTGATGAAAATTCTCCCGCAGCCAGCGGGCAGCCTGCGCCACCCGGTTGCCCGGCCGCTCAGACAGTGCCATGTTCAGGATGCGTGAGCCTTCCGGCCCGGTCAGCAGCCGGTAGAAAATCTCCTGCTCGATGAGTGGAGCCAGAGCCTCAATATCTTCCGGATGGTCAAGCAGGCGCACCAGCCGAACGACCGCATCCATCAACAAAGGTGAGACCTTATGCACGGTGACACCACGTTCATCAGGGGCTATCCCCAGCGGCAGCGCCGGAGGAAACTGTTCAAGGTAGCGTCGCAGCCGGGATTCATTGATGGCAATACCCACGCCAAGATTCGGCTTTTCCGGCGTGGCGGCGGTAACACAGGCGCGCACCGGCATATCCAGCGTTACCAGCAGCAGGTCACCCGGCCCATAGTGCAGCACCTCATCACCGATATGCAGTGCCTTACCGCCCTGCGCCACCAGCGCAAAACTGGCCCATTGAGCAAAGTGCATCGGCTCAGTCGGGGCTGAAACCCGGCCAAAAAACAGGCAATCTATGGCACTGGCATGCCGGCCATCCTCCGGAGCATGACGGGCAATTAACTCTGCCAGCGCCTGCCACTTGTCATTCTCTGCCACTCTGCTCTCCCCCTGCCGCTCTCTGTGCTGATATTACCTGACGTCAGACGGAATGCCTGTCCCGTTACGGCACTTTTGCAGGATTGTGCAAAAAGCTTGCAGGATTGCGCTACCCGTTTTTCGGTGCCAGCGCGCATAGTCTTTCGACGCAATCATTACGGCGGAGAATGACATAATGAAAGCACTGCAGAATAAAATCGCACTGGTGACCGGCGCGTCCAAAGGCATTGGCGCGGCGATTGCCATCGCGTTTGCCGCAGCGGGCGCGCGCGTTGTGGTCAATTATCGTCAGGATGAAGTCGGGGCCGCTGACGTAGTCAGCGATATCGTCACCCTGGGCAGTGAAGCCGTGGCAGTACAGGCAGATATCTCTCGCCTGCGGGATGTGGAACGGCTCTTTGCCACCACCGCAGAGTGTTTCGGGGCACCGGACATTGTGGTGAACAATGCGGGCAGCTTTCATCACGGCGAGTTTGAGGCGCTAACGCAGGAGGAGATGCAGCAGCAGATTAACGTTAACCTGCTCGGCACGCTGATGGTCTGCCAGCAGGCGATTCGTCACTTCCCCGCGCATGGCGGCAGCATTATTAACCTTAGTGCCCTGAACAGTAAAAACAGCACACCGGGTTCCGTACTCTGGGCAGCCACCAAAGGTGCGGTGGATACCCTGACTCAGGGACTGGCGCGCGAACTGGGCGCCAGGAATATCCGGGTTAATGCCTTAGCGCCTGGAATGATCCTGACCGAGGGATTGCTGGCTGCGAAGAGGATGAGTCCGCAGCTCAAAGCGCAGCTGCTGGCGGCTACACCGCTGGGGCGTTTTGGTCTGCCGGAGGATGTGGCACAGGTGGCGCTGTTTCTGGCCTCTGAGGAGTCCGCTTATGTCAGCGGCGAGCGCGTTATGATCAGCGGCGGTGCCTGACCGGCATAAAAAAAGGGAAGCCAGCGGCTTCCCTTTTCGTTACGACGTTAAGTCGTTATGCATCACGACGACGTGGAGCGGCGGTAGCGCCCTCTTCACGACGTGGACCACGGCTACCTTCACGGTTGAAAGTACGTCCACCGCCTTCACGACCACCTTCACGGCGTTCAGAAGAGAAGCGACGACCACCTTCACGGTTGGCTGCACCTGGACCGCCAGCACCTGGACCACTGCGACGCTCACCGCCAGCACCAGCCGGACGACGATCACCACGGCCTTCGTTTGGCTGTGCATCACCCAGCAGCTGCATATTCATCGGTTTGTTCAGAATACGCGTACGGGTGAAGTGCTGCAGGATATCACCTGGCATGCCTTTCGGCAGCTCGATGGTTGAGTGCGTACCGAACAGCTTGATGTTACCGATGTAACGGCTGCTGATGTCGCCTTCATTAGCGATAGCGCCAACGATATGACGAACTTCAACACCATCATCGCGGCCTACTTCGATGCGATACAGCTGCATTTCGCCAACGTCACGACGTTCGCGACGTGGACGATCGCCATCACGACTTTCGCTTTTTTCGCGGTTTTCACGCGGAGCACGAGAATCGCTACGCGCTTCACGGCTGTCACGACGGCCATCACGCTCGTCACGATCACGGTATTCGCGACGTGCCGGACGCGGTGCTTCTGGTGGCAGAATCAGAGGACGTTCGCCCTGTGCCATCTTCAGCAGCGCGGCTGCCAGTGATTCCAGATCCATCTCATCTACAGGCTGCATTTTAGCCAGCAGAGCACGGTACTGGTCCAGATCGCTGCTTTCCAGCTGCTGCTGAACTTTCGCAGCAAACTTGGCCAGACGACGCTCACCCAGCAGTTCTGCATTAGGCAGCTCTACTTCAGGAATGGTCAGCTTCATCGTACGTTCGATGTTGCGCAGCAGACGACGCTCGCGGTTCTCAACGAACAGCAGCGCACGGCCAGCACGACCAGCACGACCGGTACGGCCGATACGGTGAACGTATGATTCTGCATCCATCGGGATGTCGTAGTTCACAACCAGGCTGATACGCTCAACGTCCAGGCCACGGGCCGCAACGTCGGTTGCAATCAGGATGTCGAGACGACCATCTTTCAGGCGCTCCAGCGTCTGCTCACGCAGTGCCTGGTTCATGTCACCGTTCAGCGCGGCACTGTTGTAGCCACTACGCTCCAGCGCTTCTGCCACTTCCAGGGTTGCACTTTTAGTACGCACGAAGATGATGGCAGCATCAAAGTCTTCAGATTCCAGGAAGCGAACCAGTGCGTCTGTTTTACGACCGTAAGCGGTCCAGTAGCTCTGGCTGATGTCAGGACGCGTAGTCATGCTTGACTGGATACGCACTTCCTGTGGATCTTTCATAAAGCGTTTGGTGATACGACGAATCGCTTCCGGCATGGTTGCAGAGAACAGCGCAGTCTGATGACCGGCTGGAATCTGTGCCATGATGGTTTCAACGTCTTCGATGAAGCCCATACGCAGCATTTCATCAGCTTCATCCAGCACCAGGCCGCGCAGGTTAGACAGTTCTAACGTGCCGCGTTTCAGGTGGTCAAGCAGACGACCAGGGGTACCGACAACAACCTGTGGTCCCTGACGCAGTGCACGCAGCTGCACGTCATAACGCTGGCCGCCGTAAAGGGCAACCACGTTCAGGCCGCGCATATGCTTAGCGAATTCGGTAATAGCTTCAGCAACCTGTACCGCCAGTTCGCGGGTTGGTGCCAGCACCAGGATCTGTGGTGCTTTAACAGTTGGGTCAATGTTGTTTAACAGCGGCAGAGAGAAAGCCGCAGTTTTACCACTCCCGGTCTGCGCCATGCCTAACACGTCACGGCCCGCCAGCAGGTGAGGAATACACTCAGCCTGGATTGGGGATGGCTTTACGTAGCCCATGCCATTCAGTGATTCAAGGATGTCGGCGTTCAGGCCAAGGTCAGCAAAAGTGGTTTGGATATCAGTCATGTAGTACACGTGCCTCTTAGATTGCGGCGGCCAGTCTACATAACTCGTCGTGAAAACTTTCAGTCATTTTCATCAAAAAGTGTGAACCGGCTCAAATTAGAAGTTTTGACGAACAGAAAAGCCTTCATCCTTTAAGATGATGACTTAACAGGTTTTACAGGCAAATTAAGTTCGTCAGCTATTGCTGGTCAGATTCTGATAAATCGTCTTGTGCCTGGCCGAGTTGCGCCAGTTCCAACAATGCGTATCGGTGTTCAACAAAGTTATTGACGTTGTTGGCCACCGCCAGTTTGAACAACGCTTTCGCGTCGTCCTTCTCCCCCAGACTTAGGTAGTACTTACCTAAATAGAAGTTGGTTTCACTGAGATGTTCAGCGAGCGAGGTGTTATCCGTTGCGTCCGCCTTGAGACTTTCCATCAACGTTTTCTCGTTGATATCTCCAAGGTAGAACTCGACAATATTCCATCCCCATTGGTCTCTGACCGCTTTGTCGTGACGCTGTTGAAGCGCGACTTTTGCCTTGTCGACATCCATCTCACGTTCAACGAGATAGAGCCACAGACTGCGGAAAGGATCGTTAGGATCGTCTTGATAAAACGCCAGCAGATCATCTTGCGCTAACTTGTATCGACCGCCGTAATAGAGGGCGATACCACGGTTTAAATGCGCATAGTTGTAAGTTGGATCAAGCTCAAGTACAGAATCAAACGCTTCATAGGCGGCATCAAAGTTGCCCGCCTGCGTTAAATATATGCCTAAGTAGTTAAACACTTCGGGCATATCTGGTCTTATAGACAGCGCTTGCGAAAAATCGTTCCGCGCTAATGCCCGCAGACCTAAACTATCATACAACACTCCGCGCTCATATAACAGCTGTGCGCGTTCATCATCGGTGAGAGCGCGACTGGCAAGAATTTGTTCCATGCGCGCCAGTATCACTTCCTGCTGCAGTGTGGGCTGTAAAGGCACTGCAAGAACTTCGTTCTTACGCCAATTGGAGTTGCTGCATCCTGCCAGCGTCAAAGCTGTCGCAACAAAACACCAGCGCAGAAAAGGCTTCATTTCCCACTCCCGAATACAAACATTGGGATAACCATCCTGTCATCCGCCTGCTGTGCACAAGGATTCCCGCCCTCGCGATGATACAAACGCCCCTCTCTGCCAGGCAAAGAGGGGCAAATCAGCAACGTCTTACTCAGCTTCAGGCGTAATCACCGCGGCAGCGTCTTCAGTCTGCGGCTTAGATTCTGTCGCTTCTTTGATGCTCAGACGTACGCGGCCCTGACGATCAACTTCCATCACCTTAACCGGCACTTCCTGACCCATCTGCAGATAGTCGGTCACTTTCTCAACGCGCTTATCAGCGATTTGTGAAATGTGAACCAGACCTTCTTTACCACCGCCGATAGCGACGAAGGCACCGAAGTCAACGATACGGGTCACTTTACCACTGTAAACGCGGCCCACTTCGATCTCTGCGGTAATCTCTTCGATACGACGAATCGCTTCTTTCGCTTTCAGACCATCGGTCGCTGCGATTTTCACGGTGCCGTCATCTTCGATTTCAATCGTTGTGCCGGTCTCTTCGGTCAGTGCACGAATCACTGAGCCGCCTTTACCGATCACATCTTTGATCTTGTCAGAGCTGATTTTGATGGTGTAGATGCGTGGAGCGAACTCAGAAATCTCGGTACGCGGGGTGCTGATAGCCTGTTCCATGACGCCCAGAATGTGCAGACGCGCACCCCTGGCCTGGTTCAGTGCTTCCTGCATGATCTCACGCGTGATGCCTTCGATTTTGATGTCCATCTGCAGCGCGGTGATACCTTCACGGCTACCGGCTACTTTGAAGTCCATGTCGCCCAGGTGATCTTCATCGCCCAGGATGTCAGACAGAACAACAAACTTCTCATCTTCTTTGACCAGGCCCATCGCGATACCGGCAACGGCAGCTTTGATTGGCACACCGGCATCCATCAGCGCCAGTGAGGCACCACAGACAGAGGCCATTGAAGAAGAGCCATTAGATTCGGTGATTTCAGAGACAACACGAATGGTGTAAGGGAAATCTTCCGCTTTTGGCATTACCGCTAACACGCCGCGCTTCGCCAGACGACCGTGACCAATCTCACGACGCTTCGGCGAACCGACCATGCCGGTTTCGCCGACAGAGTATGGAGGGAAGTTGTAATGGAACAGGAAGCTGTCGGTACGTTCGCCCATCAGCTCATCCAGGTTCTGCGCATCGCGGGTGGTACCCAGCGTTGCCGTAACCAGTGCCTGCGTCTCACCACGGGTGAACAGTGATGAACCATGGGTACGTGGCAATACGCCAGTACGCACGTCCAGACCGCGGATCATATCTTTTTCACGACCATCGATACGTGGCTCGCCATTCAGGATACGGGTACGAACGACGGTTTTTTCAAGGCTATGCACGATATCGCCGATTTCTGAACCATCCAGCGTTTCATCTTCAGCCAGCAGCGCAGCAATGGTTTCGTCTTTGATGACGCCAACCTGGGTGTAACGCTCCTGCTTGTCAGTGATGCGGTACGCATCGCTGATGCGCGCTTCTGCAAGGGCAGCAACACGTGAAATCAATGCAGTATTGGCGGCTTCTGGCTGCCAGTCCCAGCGTGGTTTGCCAGCTTCAGCAACCAGGGCGTTGATATTTTCGATAACGATCTGCTGCTGGTCGTGACCAAAGACCACGGCGCCCAGCATCTGCTCTTCTGACAGGATCTCAGCTTCAGATTCAACCATCAGAACGGCATTCTGCGTACCGGCAACAACCAGATCCAGACGAGATTGTTTCAGCTCATCGGCGGTTGGGTTCAGAACGTATTGATCGTTGATGTAACCTACGCGTGCAGAGCCAATCGGGCCATTGAACGGCAGACCAGAAAGTGCCAGCGCAGCAGAGGCACCAATCATGGCAACGATATCAGGGTGAACCTGTGGGTTTACAGACACCACGGTTGCAATAACCTGAACTTCGTTAACAAAACCTTCCGGGAACAGCGGACGAATCGGGCGGTCAATCAGACGCGAAATCAGGGTTTCGCCTTCGCTTGGACGGCCTTCACGACGGAAGAAGCTGCCTGGGATACGACCAGCAGCGTAAGTACGCTCCTGATAGTTCACGGTCAGTGGGAAGAAATCCTGACCTGGTTTAGATTTTTTCTGACCTACAACAGTGACGAACACTGCAGTATCGTCCATGCTCACCATCACAGCGGCTGTCGCCTGGCGAGCCATCATGCCGGTTTCCAGCGTGACGGTATGTTGACCATATTGGAATTTGCGTACGATCGGATTCAGCAAAATCAAAGTCCTTAACTTCGGGGCATGGCTATCTGTAGCCCGCCATTGATTACCAATCTTCAGCTGCATCCTCGCGACTAATGACAACCCTCGACCGCCCCTGCGGTAAAGCCTCTCATTAGCCGCGCGAAATTCTGCAAACTAAAGATCACACTAAGCAACAATACATCAGTTTGGACCGGATTGCTGCCGATTGCTCCAAAAAAGGGGCCATAAAGGCCCCCTCTTCACGAAACTCGCACAAATCTGATCGTAAGCTGCACACAGTGCAAAAGCTCGCATAATGCCCCGACGATCAGATTCTTCAGACTTAGCGACGCAGACCGAGACTTTCGATCAGGCTGCTGTAGCGTGCAACGTCTTTACGCTTCAGGTAGTCCAGCAGCTTACGACGCTGAGATACCATACGCAGCAGACCGCGGCGGCTGTGGTGGTCTTTTTTGTGCTCAGAGAAGTGACCCTGCAGATGGGTAATCTGCGCGGTCAACAGGGCAACCTGAACTTCAGTTGAACCGCTGTCGTTAGCACCACGGCCATATTTAGCAACGATCTCTGCTTTAGCTTCTACGCTTAGAGACATAATAAACTCCAGTAATAAATGAATGTATGGGTGCCGATCTCTAATTCAGCATCCCGCTTTAAAGCCGCGCTATTCTACTCTGCGCCCGATAGCAACGCAAATGCCCCATCAGCGAAAAGTGAACGTCTGGCTTAATCCTGATACTCAACCACTAAACGACGTGGCGCAAGACGGCCATCATCAGCGATTTCTGCCATACCGATAAACTTACGCGCTTCGCCTTCCGATACCCGGACCAATCCCTGCGCAGGCGCATTGCTGGCCTGCACTGGCTGACCCTGGCGGAAAAAATCTGCCACGACAGTCGGGATATTCACTTCCGGGAAATCAGAGGCGGGGCTGTCCATCGGCAACAACAGCGGATCGAGCTGTGTTTCCAGTGGAATACCGGCTTCCGTCGCTTGCGTCAGCAGGGCGTTGAGCTGTTCCAGCGTCACCATCCTTTCATACGGATAACGGGCAACCTGCACGCGACGCAGCATGATCACATGCGCTCCGCATCCCAGCTTTTCACCCAGATCATCGATGATGGTGCGGATATAGGTACCTTTGGAGCAGTGAATTTCCAGCTCCAGCTCATTATCCTGCCAGCGAATAAACTGCAGTTCATAGACAGTGATAGGGCGTGGTTCACGCTCAATCACAATGCCCTGACGCGCATATTCATACAGCGGACGACCCTGATGCTTCAGCGCCGAAAACATCGATGGCACCTGCAGCGTTTCGCCGCGGAAGCTTTCGAGGGCGCTGTCCAGATCGGCCTGACTGAAGTTGACCGGACGCGTCTGCACGATGTTGCCATCGGCGTCTGACGTGTCCGTACGCTCACCCAGTCGGGCAATTACGCGGTAGCGCTTATCGGAATCCAGCAGATATTGCGAAAACTTGGTCGCTTCACCCAGGCAGATCGGCAGCATGCCGGTCGCCAGAGGATCAAGCGCGCCGGTGTGTCCTGCGCGATTGGCGTTAAAGATACGCTTCACTTTCTGCAGGACATCATTCGACGAGACGCCTTGTGGCTTATCCAGCAACAACACGCCATGGACGTCGCGACCGCGACGACGCGGACGACTCATTACGCCTCCTCGTCATCGCCAGTGGCATCCGGGCCACGGCGCTCAGCATCGTTCTTCACGACGCTGGTGACGAGATTGGACATACGCATCCCTTCCACTAATGAGTTGTCGTAGAAGAAAGTCAGCTCAGGCACGATGCGCAGACGCATCGCTTTGCCCAGCAGAATGCGGATATAACCTGACGCTTCTTTCAGCGCTTTCAGGCCATGTTTAATCGCTTCTTCATCTTTGTCGTTAAGGAACGTGACGAACACTTTTGCGTAGGCGAGATCGCGTGACACTTCAACGCCGGATACGGTGACCATCATGCCAAGACGTGGATCTTTGATCTCACGCTGCAGGATCATCGCAATCTCTTTTTGCAGCTCTTGTGAAACGCGCTGCGGGCGACCAAATTCTTTCGCCATCATTATTTCTCCCAAATAATTCGGGAGGCCAGAGGCCTCCCAAATTGCAACACATCAGCAGTCTATTACTCGATGGTGCGTTTAATTTCGATGATTTCAAACACTTCGATCATATCGCCAACGCGAACGTCGTTGTAGTTCTTCACGCCGATACCGCACTCCATGCCGTTACGCACTTCGTTGACGTCATCTTTAAAGCGACGCAGAGATTCCAGCTCGCCTTCGTAAATCACCACGTTATCACGCAGGACACGGATTGGATTGTGACGTTTGATGTTACCTTCCGTCACCATACAACCGGCAATCGCGCCAAACTTCGGTGATTTGAACACGTCGCGCACTGCAGCCAGACCAATGATCTGCTGTTTGTACTCTGGTGCCAGCATGCCGCTCATCGCCGCTTTAACTTCGTCAATCAGGTTATAGATGACTGAGTAGTAGCGCAGATCCAGGCTTTCTGAGTCAATGACGCGACGCGCAGAGGCATCGGCACGGACGTTAAAGCCAATCAGGATGGCGTTCGAGGCAGCGGCCAGCGTTGCGTCGGTTTCGGTAATCCCGCCCACACCTGAACCGACAATCTTCACCTTCACTTCGTCGGTGGAGAGTTTCAGCAGGGAGTCAGCAATGGCTTCCACAGAACCCTGAACGTCAGCTTTCATCACGATGTTCAATTCGGACACTTCGCCTTCGGTCATGTTAGCAAACATGTTCTCGAGCTTAGATTTCTGCTGGCGAGCCAGTTTAACTTCGCGGAATTTGCCCTGACGATAGAGCGCAACTTCACGTGCTTTCTTCTCGTCACGTACCACGGTCGCTTCATCACCCGCAGCCGGCACGCCGGACAGGCCCAGTATCTCAACCGGGATAGACGGACCCGCTTCCATGACTTCGCGACCCAGTTCGTCACGCATTGCACGAACACGGCCATATTCGAAACCACAAAGAACGATGTCGCCTTTGTTCAGTGTACCTTCACGTACCAGCACGGTTGCAACCGGACCACGACCTTTGTCGAGGAACGATTCGATAACCACGCCGCTCGCCATACCTTCACGGATAGCAGTCAGTTCCAGTACTTCCGCCTGCAGCAGGATAGCGTTTAACAGGTCATCAATGCCGGTACCCGCTTTCGCAGAGACATTCACGAACATGTTTTCGCCGCCCCACTCTTCCGGAATGATTCCGTACTGAGTCAGTTCGTTTTTAACACGATCCGGATCCGCTTCTGGCTTATCGCACTTGTTCACTGCAACCACAACCGGCACTTTAGCGGCTTTGGCGTGCTGAATAGCTTCGACGGTCTGTGGCATCACGCCATCGTCCGCTGCGACAACCAGGATAACGATGTCGGTCGCCTGCGCACCACGTGCACGCATCGCGGTAAACGCGGCGTGGCCCGGGGTATCCAGGAAGGTGACCATACCAGTGTCGGTTTCGACGTGGTAAGCACCGATGTGCTGGGTAATGCCGCCCGCTTCGCCAGAGGCGATTTTGGTGGAACGGATATAGTCCAGCAGAGACGTTTTACCGTGGTCGACGTGACCCATGATGGTGACAACCGGAGCACGAGACTCCTGAGCCGCATCGGTATCACGATCGTCCATTACCGCTTCTTCCAGCTCGTTCTCACGACGCAGGGTCACTTTGTGGCCCATCTCTTCGGCAACAAGCTGTGCAGTTTCCTGATCGATGACCTGGTTGATAGTCGCCATGGCGCCCATCTTCATCATCGCTTTGATGACCAGAGAACCTTTCACCGCCATTTTGTTAGCCAGTTCGGCTACGGTGATGGTTTCGCCAATCACAACATCGCGGTTAACGGCCTGCGCTGGCTTGTTGAAGCCCTGCTGCAGTGCGCTAGGTTTGCGATGCTTACCGCCTTTACCGCCACGAACCTGCGCACGCGCTTCTTCACGGTCAGTTTTGGCTTCAGAATGTTTGTTGCCTTTTTTCGCCGGACGCGCAGCTTTAGCAGTAGTACGCGCACGCGCACGACCTGCTTCAACCTGACGGTCGTTTTCGTCTTCTGCCTGACGGGCATGGGTCGAAGTGGTGACGTGATAGTCGCCTTTATCCTCTTCTTCCGGTTTTTCCCATTCCGCTGATTTCTCTTCAGCCAGACGGCGGGCTTCTTCGGCTACGAGGCGGGCAGCCTCTTCGAGCTTACGGCGGGCTTCTTCTTCAGCTTTACGCTTCAGTTCGGCAGCTTCAGCTTCGCGACGGGCTTTGTCTGATTGCGCAGCCCTGGTCACTTCGTCGGTAGGTTGATTTGTCACTTTGTCATTTTCCGCTGCTGCACGTTTGGCCTTGTCAGCGGCTTCGCGCCTGGCTTTGTCTTCGGCTTCACGTTGCGCTTTCTGTTCAGCTTCGCGACGGGCTTTTTCTTCAGCCTCGCGTTGCGCCTGCTCTTCCGCTTCACGCTGCGCCTGGGCTTCTGCTTCTGCCTGAGCTTGCTCAGACTCTGCATCACCTTTCACATAGGTACGCTTTTTGCGGACTTCAATTTGCACCGACTTACTTTTACCCCCGGTGCCTGGAATATTCAAGGTGCTGCGTGTTTTACGCTGCAGCGTCAGCTTAGCTGAACCGACCTGACCGTGTTCACGGTTCAAATGAGATAGTAAGGTTTCTTTCTCTTGCTGGGTCACCGCGTCATTTTCAGACTTAGGGATCCCCGCATCAGCAAATTGCTGTACCAGGCGATCGACCGGAGTCTGAATTTCTGCGGCCAGCGATTTTACGGTTACATCTGTCATGCTGTTCCTTCCTGTTATTACGCGTCATCGCCGAACCAGCAGATATTACGTGCGGCCATAATCAGCGCGCCGGCCTGTTCATCAGACATGCCTTCAATATCCGTCAGATCGTCAACACCTTGCTCAGCGAGATCTTCCAGCGTGCAAACGCCTTTCGACGCCAGGCGGAACGCCAGCGCACGATCGAGGCCTTCAAGATTCAGAAGATCCTCAGCGGGCTCCTGATTTCCAAGACTCTCTTCTTTCGCCAGTGCCAGGGTGGTTAACGCATTTTTTGCTCGTTCACGCAGGGCTTCAATGGTCTCTTCGTCGAGACCGTCGACTTCCAGCAGCTCGTTGATTGGCACGTATGCCAGCTCTTCCAGCGAGGAGAAGCCCTCTTCCACCAGTACGGTGGCGAACTCTTCGTCGATGTCGAGATGTTTAGTGAACATATCGATCGCTGCATGGGCTTCAGCCTGATGCTTAGCCTGCAGATCATCGACGGTCATCACGTTCAGCTCCCAGCCACTCAGCTGCGAAGCGAGACGCACGTTTTGGCCGTTACGGCCGATCGCCTGAGCCAGATTGCCAGCTTCTACGGCGATATCCATGGTGTGATTATCTTCATCAACCACAATCGACGCCACATCGGCCGGAGCCATGGCGTTAATAACAAACTGCGCCGGGTTATCGTCCCACAGCACGATATCAATACGCTCGCCGCCCAGTTCACTGGAAACTGCCTGAACACGCGCGCCACGCATGCCCACACAGGCACCGACGGGATCGATACGTTTGTCGTTGGTTTTGACTGCAATTTTAGCGCGCGAACCCGGATCACGGGCAGCGGCTTTAATTTCAATCAGTTCTTCGCCAATTTCTGGCACCTCAATGCGGAACAGTTCAATCAGCATTTCCGGTTTGGAACGCGTCACGAACAGCTGCGCGCCACGCGCTTCCGGACGTACAGAGTAGAGTACGCCACGAATACGGTCGCCTGGACGGAAGTTTTCACGCGGCAGCATATCTTCGCGCATGATGACCGCTTCGGCGTTGCTGCCTAAGTCGAGGGAAATATTGTCGCGGTTAACTTTCTTCACCACGCCAGTAATAATTTCGCCTTCATGCTGACGGAACTGATCAACCACCATCGCGCGCTCAGCTTCGCGCACTTTTTGCACGATAACCTGCTTAGCGGTCTGGGTGGTGATACGGTCAAAAGTGACCGATTCAATCTGATCTTCGACATACTCGCCCAGATTGAATGCTTCATCTTCGAAGCGGGCCGCATCCAGCGTGATCTCGCGCGTCGGCTGTGTCACCACATCTACGATTTCCCAGCGGCGGAAAGTATCGAAATCGCCACTACGGCGATCAATGCTGACGCGTACCTCGATTTCCTGCTCGTACTTTTTCTTGGTCGCAGTCGCCAGCGCGCTCTCCAGCGCTTCGAAGATTTTCTCACGCGGCAGGGCTTTTTCGTTAGAAACGGCTTCTACAACAGCTAAGATCTCTTTGTTCATCCTGGTTAGCCTCAATCCGGACTTTTAAAAGTGGGGGACCAGGTTCGCTTTCTGAATATTACTCAGCGCGAACACTTCATCGCTACCCTCAACGTGCACCGTGATCATCTCGCCATCAACTGACTTGATGGTTCCCTGCCATTTACGGCGGTTCTGAACGGCCATACGCAACACCAGACTCACTTCTTCACCCATGAAACGGGTGTAGTGTTCTGCGGTGAACAGAGGACGATCGAGTCCCGGTGAAGAGACTTCAAGGTTGTAAGGTACCGTAATAGGATCTTCTACATCCATTACCGCACTTACCTGGTGGCTGACATCGGCGCAATCATCGACATTGATGCCATCTTCACTATCAATATAGATGCGCAGGATAGATGTGCGACTACGAACGAATTCGATTCCAACCAGTTCGTAACCCAGCGCTTCTACGGGAGCCGATACCAACTCTGTCAATTTTTGCTCTAATGTGGACAAGCCCACCCCCAAGACATAAAAAAAGGGCCTATAGCCCAGTATTACGATTCGCTAATAACAAAAAACCCCGAATATTCGGGGCTTTTAGTCACTGGACCCGGTATGCCGCAATGCGGCCCGGACTCCATCCAAAGAATTTTCTTTCAAAAAATAGCCGTGAATGCGTCCGTCGATGCATACAGTATATTTGAAAAAGAACTCAAAGGGAAAATTGGTTGCGGGGGCCGGATTTGAACCGACGACCTTCGGGTTATGAGCCCGACGAGCTACCAGGCTGCTCCACCCCGCGTCCGAAAACGTGGCGAATAATACGCCAGACCTGCATAAAATGCAAGTGATACTGCTATTTGGTACCGAGGACGGGACTTGAACCCGTAAGCCCAATCGGGCACTACCACCTCAAGGTAGCGTGTCTACCAATTCCACCACCACGGCACTGCACTGACCACAACGATTCGTTGTGCTGACGACTTTACTTAGGAATATCGCTGCCCGGAGTTACCGGTTGAGCTGGCTTTTCAGTCTGTTGAGAAGACTGCGCCGGCGCAGAAAGATTTTCCCACTCGCTTCCTTTCGAAGCTTTATTGCTGTTCAGATTACCGAGAACCAGGCTGATGATGAAGAACAGTGCCGCTAAGATGCCAGTCGTACGTGTCAGGAAGTTACCTGAACCCGAAGAACCAAACACCGTACCGGATGCGCCTGCACCGAATGAGGCTCCCATATCAGCGCCTTTGCCTTGCTGCAGCATGATCAGACCCACAAGGGCGATAGCTACAATAAGGAAAACAACTAAAAGAGCTTCGTACATATTCAACCTGTTCCTTGCACGATAATCGTACAGTTAAAGCTTCAACCAGTATTGATGGGGAGTCTCGTCATCACCCATCAGAAGCGGGTGTGAATACTAACCAAAGGCGCATATATCTGCAAGTGCAATTTTTACCAGCCAGACTGATTGCAGAAAAAAGCGCCATCCCGGTGATTTTACAGGCAGTTCTGCATCCTGAGAACCGCCTGTTATAAGTTTAAACGGCCTTGACCTGATCGGCGATTCGATTCGCCAGTTCCTTTACCTGCGCCTCATTTTCGCCTTCCACCATCACGCGAATGAGTGGCTCGGTGCCCGACTTACGGAGCAGAACGCGTCCGCGACCCGCCAGGGCTTTTTCCACGTCGGCGGTGACGGTTTTTACTGCGTCGCTTTGCAGTGGATCATGCTCACCCGCGAAGCGTACGTTGACCAGAACCTGAGGCAGCATTTTCATGCCGCTGCAGAGATCATGCAGGCTCATGTGATTGCGCACCATTGCAGTGAGTACTTGCAAACTTGCAACGATACCGTCACCAGTAGTGGTTTTATCCAGCAGGATCACATGACCAGAGTTCTCGGCACCGAGACGCCAGCCCTTCTCCTGCATCTTTTCCAGCACATAGCGGTCACCCACTTTGGCACGGGTAAACGGAATACCAAGCTGTTTCAGGGCTAATTCCAGTCCCATATTACTCATCAGCGTACCCACTACGCCGCCGCGAAGCTGTCCCTGACGCAGGGCTTCACGCGCAATGATGTAGAGGATCTGGTCGCCATCAACTTTGTCACCCAGATGGTCAATCATCATGATGCGGTCGCCGTCGCCGTCGTAGGCCAGACCAATATCGGCCTTCTCCGCGAGCACACGCTGCTGCAGCAGTTTGAGATCGGTGGCACCGCACTCTTTGTTAATGTTCATTCCGTCTGGCTGGACACCAATAGCAATAACGGTAGCACCCAGTTCACGCAGAACATTCGGCGCAATGTGATAGGTAGCGCCGTTAGCGCAGTCGACCACAATTTTCAGGCCATTAAGATTCAGTTCGCTGGGGAAGGTCCCTTTGCAAAACTCAATGTAACGCCCTGCAGCATCGACGATGCGGCTGGCACGGCCTAACTGCGCGGACTCAACGCAGGTAATCGGTTTTTCCATCTCCAGCTCAATCGCTTCTTCGACATCATCAGGCAGCTTGGTGCCCTCGGAAGAGAAGAATTTAATTCCGTTATCGTCAAACGGATTGTGCGATGCGGAAATCACAATGCCCGCCTCTGCGCGGAAGGTACGGGTCAGATAGGCGATGGCGGGCGTCGGCATCGGGCCGGTAAACGCTGCTGTCAGGCCCGCCGCAGCGAGGCCTGCTTCCAGTGCGGACTCCAGCATATAGCCAGAGATACGCGTATCTTTACCGATGATAATCTTCTTTGAACCGTGGCGCGCCAGCACTTTACCTGCAGCCCAGCCCAGCTTCAGGACGAAATCGGGGGTGATAGGTGTTTCACCGACTTTGCCGCGAATGCCATCTGTACCGAAATATTTACGATTACTCATGTTTATCCTTTTGCTCTTCGGGTCGCTTCGACCACGCGCATCGCTTCGGCCGTCTCTTTAACGTCATGCGCGCGAATAATTTGCGCGCCCTGCATGGCAGCAATCACCGCGCAGCTCAGGCTGCCGGTTAAACGCTGTGACGGGCCGACATTTAGCAGCTGGCCAATCATCGATTTACGCGACATCCCTACCAACAACGGCAGACCGAAGTGATGAAAATCGCCCAGATGAGCCAGCAGTTCATAATTGTGGTTGAGATTTTTACCGAAACCGAAGCCCGGGTCGAGTATCAGCCGCTCTTTTTTAATTCCCGCCGCTTCACAACGCGCAATCTGTTGAGCGAAGTAAGTGTCCACTTCGCTTAAGATGTTTTCGTATACCGGTGCCTGCTGCATGGTGCGCGGTTCGCCCTGCATATGCATTAAACAGACGGGAAGTCCGGTCGCGGCGGCAGCTTCCAGTGCGCCCGGTTCAGACAGGGAGCGCACGTCATTAATGATGTGAGCACCCACTCGCGCCGCTTCGCGGATGACTTCGGCTTTAGAGGTATCCACGGAAATCCAGACTTCGAAACGCTGGGCGATGGCATCGATCACCGGAATGACCCGCTCCAGCTCCTCCTCCACACTCACTTCATCCGCGCAAGGACGGGTTGATTCGCCGCCCACATCGATGATAGTTGCGCCTGCGTTGACCATCTCATTGGTATGCGTCAGCGCATCGACCAGCGCGTTATGCTTACCACCATCTGAAAAAGAGTCCGGCGTGACATTCAGTATGCCCATCACATGGGGAAAAGATAAATCGAGATGGGAATCACGGGCGAACAACTTCATGTTCATGGCGGAAACTCCTTACTGATCAATATCTGGATGTAAAAAACCCCGGACCAGCCGGGGTTTTGTCTGACGATGTTAAGTCTTATTTGTTGTACTGCTCTGACATGGTATTGCCTGGGTTCGGCGTACGCGGTTCATCAACCGGACGTGGCGCCTTTGGCGTACCGTTGCTGTCTGAGTTGCTGCCTGGATCTTCCCAGCCGGCTGGCGGACGCACTTCGCGGCGTGCCATCAGGTCGTCGATCTGCGGTGCATCAATGGTTTCATACTTCATCAGCGCGTCTTTCATCGCATGAAGGATGTCCATGTTCTCACCCAGAATGCGACGTGCACGCTGGTAGTTGCTGTCGATCAGGTGCTTAACTTCCTGGTCGATGATGCGGGCAGTTTCATCGGACATATGTTTCGCTTTCGCGACAGAACGTCCGAGGAACACTTCACCCTCTTCTTCTGCATACAGCAATGGACCCAGTTTTTCAGAGAAGCCCCACTGCGTCACCATGTTACGAGCCAGATTGGTCGCGACTTTAATGTCGTTAGACGCACCGGTAGAAACACGTTCCACACCGTAGATGATCTCTTCTGCCAGACGACCGCCGTAAAGCGTTGAGATCTGGCTTTCCAGTTTCTGACGGCTGGCGCTGATCGCGTCGCCTTCAGGCAGGAAGAAGGTTACACCCAGCGCACGGCCGCGCGGGATAATCGTCACTTTATGAACCGGGTCATGCTCTGGCACCAGGCGGCCAATAATGGCGTGGCCCGCTTCATGGTAGGCAGTTGACTCTTTCTGCGATTCCGTCATCACCATGGAGCGACGTTCCGCACCCATCATGATTTTGTCTTTCGCTTTCTCGAACTCAACCATCGACACCACACGCTTGTTCGAACGGGCGGCGAACAGCGCGGCTTCGTTCACAAGGTTGGCCAGATCGGCACCGGAGAAGCCTGGGGTACCACGTGCAATGATCGCTGCATCAATATCAGTAGCCAGTGGCACACGACGCATATGTACTTTCAGGATCTGCTCACGACCGCGTACATCTGGCAGGCCTACAACAACCTGACGGTCAAAGCGGCCTGGACGCAGCAGCGCAGGGTCCAGTACGTCAGGACGGTTAGTTGCGGCGATAACGATAATACCTTCGTTACCTTCGAAACCATCCATCTCAACCAGCATCTGGTTCAGCGTCTGCTCACGTTCATCATGACCACCGCCTAAACCGGCGCCACGCTGACGACCGACGGCATCAATCTCATCGATGAAGATGATGCACGGTGCCGCTTTCTTGGCCTGTTCGAACATGTCACGCACACGGGATGCACCGACACCAACAAACATTTCCACGAAGTCAGAACCGGAGATGGTAAAGAAAGGCACCTTCGCTTCACCGGCAATCGCTTTAGCCAGCAGGGTTTTACCGGTACCCGGTGGCCCCACCATCAGAACGCCTTTTGGAATTTTACCGCCCAGCTTCTGGAAACGGCTCGGCTCACGCAGATATTCCACCAGCTCAGCCACTTCATCTTTCGCTTCGTCACAACCGGCTACATCGGCGAAAGTGGTTTTAATCTGGTCTTCCGTCAACATGCGGGCTTTGCTTTTGCCGAAGGACATCGCGCCCTTACCGCCGCCGCCCTGCATCTGACGCATAAAGAAGATCCACACACCGATCAGCAGCAGCATCGGGAACCACGAAATGAAGATTGAAGCCAGCAGGCTTGGTTCTTCCGGCGGTTCGCCAACCACTTTGACGTTTTTGGTCAAGAGGTTATCGAGCAACTTAGGATCATTGACAGGAATGTAGGTGGTATATTTATTGCTGTCTTTTTTGACAACGTTAATTTCACGCCCGTTAATACGTGCCTCGCGGACCTGATCCTGGTTCACTTCCGACAGGAAGGTTGAATAATCAACCCGACGGCCATTCGACTCGCTGGGCCCAAAGCTCTGGAATACTGACATCAGCACGACCGCGATGACTAACCAGAGAATCAGGTTTTTCGCCATGTCACTCAAGGGATTAACCTCATATTACATCGGTGTTAACAGATAGCGTAGGGTACTATAGTTCCTGCATACATGGAATCGCAGCAAAGCTGCGGACTTCTCCAGCAATTTGGTTATAGTTTGAGCCCAGTCGCCACAATGTACACTTCACGTGAACGAGAACGTGAAGCATCCGGCTTACGAATTTTTACTTTCGTAAACAGGGAGCGAATTTCCCGCAGGTATTCATCGAAGCCATCTCCCTGAAACACTTTCACTACAAAACTACCGCCGGGTGCCAGGATATCCCGACACATCTCCAGCGCCAGCTCCACTAAATACATCGACCGGGGAATATCTACGGCAGGTGTACCACTCATATTCGGCGCCATATCGGACATGACAACCTGAACTTTCTGATCGCCAACGCGCTCTAGCAGCGCATTGACCACCGATTCTTCACGAAAATCGCCCTGAAGGAAATCGACACCGACTATCGGATCCATTGGCAGGATATCACAGGCAATGACGCGCCCTTTGTTCCCGATTTGCTGTACCACATATTGCGACCAGCCACCGGGTGCAGCACCCAGATCTACCACGGTCATACCGGGTTTGAACAGCTTGTCACCCTGTTGTATTTCATCAAGTTTAAACCAGGCGCGCGAGCGCAACCCTTTTTTATGCGCCTGGAGCACATATTTATCGCTAAAGTGTTCCTGAAGCCAGCGGCCGGAGCTGGCTGAACGCTTTTTACCCGTCATATTATTTCCAACTAAATCGTCATCGTAGCGATAAACCTGCACGCAATGGGTTGCGTCGATTTGGTGATATACCCGAGATGGCGGTAGAATGAACCGTTTTCAATCCCTGAGTAAGTAAAAAACTACGATGAATCTAAGTACCAAACAAAAACAGCACCTCAAGGGCCTCGCCCATCCACTCAAGCCAGTGGTTATGCTAGGTGGCAACGGCCTGACTGAAGGCGTGCTGGCCGAAATCGAGCAGGCTCTGGCGCATCACGAACTGATCAAGGTCAAAATCGCCTCGGAAGATCGTGAAACGAAACAGCTGATCGTTGAGGCTATCGTGCGTGAGACCGGTGCCAGCAACGTACAGGTGATCGGCAAAACGCTGGTGCTGTATCGCCCCTCTAAAGAGAGCAAAATTTCTCTGCCACGTTAAGTGGGCAAAGAAAGTGACATGCTCTTACCTCAGATAAAAGGCCGCGATGCGGCCTTTTTCTTTTCTTTACATTGTGCTTTAACGCTTTTTCCGGCGTAGCACCATCTTAAAGGTATTCGACCTTCAGGATCTCATACTCAACGTCGCCGCCGGGGGTTTTCACGATAGCCACATCATCGGCTTCTTTACCCACCAGGCCACGCGCCATTGGCGAATTGACCGAAATCAGATTTTGCTTAAAGTCCGCTTCGTCATCGCCCACGATGCGATACGTTGATTCTTCGTCGGTCTCGACATTCAGCACGGTCACCGTTGCGCCGAAAATTACGCGGCCGGTTTTAGGCATCTGGGTGACGTCGATCACCTGCGCATTGGAGAGTTTGGCTTCAATCTCCTGAATACGGCCTTCACAAAAACCCTGCTCTTCACGTGCAGCGTGATATTCCGCGTTCTCTTTTAAATCGCCGTGTTCGCGTGCGTCAGCGATAGAGGCGATAATGCGCGGGCGCTTCACGGTTTTCAGCTCGTTCAGCTCTTCGCGCAATCTTTCAGCGCCTCTTAACGTCATCGGAATCTGATTCATTTAAGCTCCTCGCCATCTTTCCTGTTAACGATGTCATCCTGACTGGTGACTGCAGAAAAAAGCGTTCTGCGGCGCATTAGCCCGTTTTGCAAATAAAAGAATCCTGACCCGGAAATGCTTCCAGACCAGAAAAGAGTTTTGCAATTTGATACGTATTTTACCCCAGAGTTCACTGCGGGTCATCGTTTACTTTGCACCGTCCGGCAACGTAGTATTGACGCCCTCACCTGCCAGTTACCGCGAGATTATGCGATTTTCACGACTTGTTACCGGATTAAGCTGCGCATTTATGCTGCAGGCACACGCAGCGCCAGTTGATGAATACATGCAGTACCTGCCAGACGGTGCCAATCTGGCGCTAATGGTGCAGAAAGTGGGTGCATCAACACCGATTATTGATTACCACGGAAAACAGATGGCCCTGCCCGCCAGTACCATGAAAGTGGTGACGGCGCTGGCGGCATTACTGGAACTGGGTGGCGACTTCCGTTTTCAGACTACTTTTGAGACTCGCGGCGCCATTATCGATGGCACCCTGAACGGCGATTTAGTCGCACGTTTCGGCGGTGATCCGACCTTAACGCGTCAGGATCTGCGCAACATGGTCGCGGCGATTAAGAAGCAGGGCATTAACCATATTAAAGGCAATCTGGTTATCGATACCTCCGTGTTTGCCAGTCATGACATGGCGCCGGGCTGGCCGTGGAACGATATGACCCAGTGCTTCAGCGCCCCGCCGGGTGCGGCGATTGTTGATAAAAACTGCTTCTCGGTGTCGCTCTACAGCGCTAATACGCCGGGTGAAAATGCCTTTGTGCGCATCGCCTCCTATTATCCGGCGCATATGTACAGCCAGGTCCGCACCATCGGCCGCAATAGCGGCGAAGGGCAATATTGTGAACTGGATGTGGTGCCGGGCGAGCTGAACCGCTACACGCTGACAGGCTGTATGCGCCAGCGTGCTGAACCGCTGCCACTGGCCTTTGCGGTACAGGATGGCGCGGCCTGGGCAGGCGAGATCCTCAAGGCCGAATTACGGTCGTCAGAGATTGATTACAGCGGGCATCTGGTGCGTCAGACGCAGGTCACGGAGCCAGGCACTGTACTGGCATCGACCCAGTCCGCGCCGCTGCATACGCTGCTGCATACCATGCTGAAGAAGTCAGACAACATGATTGCCGACACGGTGTTCCGCACCATTGGTCATCACTACTTCAACGTGCCGGGTACCTTCCGTGCCGGGCAGGATGCAGTTCGTCGTATCCTGAAAGCGAAAGCCAATGTCGACATGGGCAATAGCATTCAGGTCGATGGTTCCGGCCTGTCGCGCCATGACCTGATTTCACCGCAGACCATGATGCAGGTGTTGCAGTTCATTGCGAAGAATGACAACACGCTGGATTATATTTCGATGCTGCCGCTTGCTGGCTATGATGGCACGCTGCAATATCGCGGCGGTCTGCATGAAGCAGGGCTGGATGGCAAAGTCTCGGCGAAAACCGGCTCACTGCAGGGCGTCTATAACCTGGCGGGCTTTATCACCACCTCAAGTGGCGCGCGGGTGGCGTTCGTTCAGTTCCTTTCCGGTTATGCGGTGCCGCCGGAAGATCAACGTACCCGTCGTATTCCCCTGGTGCGTTTCGAGAGCCGACTCTACCGCGATATCAATCAGAACAACTGATTATGCAGTAATAAAAAACGCAGCAGGCGACCAACCTGCTGCGTTTTTTTATGGCTGAACACATCAGAAGCGGATATGAGTGTCGCGTTGAATAGCAGGCTCCAGAAAGAACAATGCCCCCTTTCATTCCTGAAAGGGGGCATCCTATATCATGCTGTAGCAGACGCGCGGTTAACGCTGATAGATGATTTCAACGCCTTCGTCGTCTTCATCATCCCAGTCGTCATCCCACTCTTCATCTTCCACTTCAACCGTGTTTTCAATGGTTTCTTTGTGGTAATCGTCCCACATGAACTCCACTTTCTCCGGCTGTTTCTCTTCAAGCTCGGCTTCTTTCGGGTTGGCGTTGATGAAACTCATCACGTCCCAGCAGAGTTCGTTGACACCAGTACGGCTTGCGGCAGAAATCAGATAATACTTATCTTCCCAGCCCAGTGCTTCAGCAACCGCTTTGGCACGTGACTGCGCTTCTTCTTCACTGATCAGATCAATTTTGTTGAAGACCAGCCAGCGTGGCTTGTTAAACAGCTTCTCGCTGTACTTTTCGAGCTCGCCGAGAATGATCCGGGCATTTTCAACCGGATCGCTTTCATCAATCGGATCGATGTCGATCAGATGCAGTAATACGCGGCAGCGCTCAAGGTGCTTCAGGAAGCGAATGCCAAGACCTGCGCCATCTGCTGCGCCTTCAATCAGGCCAGGGATATCGGCTACGACAAAGCTCTGCTCGCTGTCCATACGGACTACGCCCAGGCTTGGCACCAGCGTGGTAAACGGATAGTCTGCCACTTTTGGTTTAGCGGCCGACACGGCACGGATAAAGGTCGATTTACCGGCATTCGGTAAACCCAGCATCCCGACGTCTGCCAGTAACATCAGCTCCAGCTGCAGATCGCGCTTTTCACCTGGGGTACCCATGGTTTTCTGGCGTGGACTGCGGTTCACTGACGATTTGAAACGGGTGTTGCCCAGGCCATGCCAGCCGCCTTTGCCGACCATCAGCTTCTGGCCGTGACGCGTCATGTCGCCCAAAGTTTCGCCGGTACCCTGATCGATAACCCGCGTGCCGACCGGCACTTTAACTTCGATATCTTTACCGCGTTTACCGGTACAGTCGCGGCTCTGGCCGTTCTGTCCACGCTCGGCACGGAAAGATTTTTCGAAACGATAATCGATAAGGGTATTGAGGTTTTCATCAGCGATTAAATAAACGTCACCGCCATCACCGCCATCACCCCCATCAGGGCCGCCTCTCGGGATATATTTTTCGCGGCGGAAGCTTACGCAACCATTACCGCCATCACCGGCGACGACCAGGATTGTCGCTTCATCTACAAACTTCATTTTCTATCTCCGTCACACAATCGCCTGCAGCACTCTGCAGACGGGTCCGCCAGGGTCTTCTGCGCTGACCAGCGGCGGATAAATCAGGATTGGCTTTCGCCAGTGCGTACATAAAGTGTACAGCAAACTTTTGTGATGCGTCGCTTTTACGGCAACAGACCGCAGAATGTAAAAAGCCCCGCAGGAGCTGCGGGGCCTTCAATTCGTGCGTTCAGACGTTAAACGTCTGCGTCACGACAACCTTACTCAGCAACGATGCTGATGTATTTACGGTTGTTCGGACCTTTAACTTCGAACTGTACTTTACCGTCTGCGGTAGCAAACAGGGTGTGGTCACGACCACAACCTACATTGGTACCGGCGTGGAATTTGGTGCCACGCTGACGAACGATGATGCTACCTGCCAGAACAGATTCGCCACCGAAACGTTTTACACCCAGACGTTTTGCATTGGAGTCACGACCATTTCGAGTCGAACCACCAGCCTTTTTATGTGCCATTTGTCAGATCTCCTCTTACGCCGTGATACCAGTGATTTTCACATCAGTGAACCACTGGCGATGGCCTGCTTGCTTACGGTAGTGCTTACGACGACGAAACTTAACAATCTTAATTTTCTCGCCACGACCGTGAGCAACAACTTCTGCCTTGATCATTCCGCCTGAAACCAGTGGCGCGCCGATTTTCACGTCTTCGCCATTAGCAATCATCAGAACCTGGTCAAACTCAATCGTTTCACCGGTTGCGATGTCCAGCTTTTCCAGGCGAACGGTCTGACCTTCGCTTACTCGGTGTTGTTTACCACCACTTTGGAAAACCGCGTACATATAAAACTCCGCTTCTGCGCTTGCCTTTTAGTTCATCAGGCGGCGCGCTAAATATTCACAATAGGGCGCGAATTCTACGCAAAACTCCAGAAGAAGACAAGAGCACTTTGCACACTCTTGCAGAAAAAAAACACAGGCTGAATGCAACCGTTTCTCAGGCCCAAAATTCAAGTACAATCAGTAACAGATTACCTGAACGCTGGCTGGGTAAACCACTTACCATGGCAGAGATAACGAGTCATAGCTGAAAAGACGAATGAACTTAGAACAGATTAATGAATTAACCGCACAGGATATGGCTGCCGTTAACCAGACCATCCTCGACCAGCTGAATTCAGATGTCTCGCTCATCAACCAGTTGGGCTACTACATCATCAGTGGTGGGGGCAAGCGTATCCGTCCCATGATTGCCGTGCTATCTGCACGAGCCATGGGCTACAAGGGCGACCTGCACGTGACCAATGCGGCGCTGATCGAATTTATCCACACCGCCACGCTGCTGCATGACGATGTCGTGGATGAATCCGATATGCGTCGTGGCAAAGCGACCGCGAACGCGGCGTTTGGCAATGCGGCAAGCGTGCTCGTCGGTGATTTTATTTACACCCGCGCCTTCCAGATGATGACCAGCATGGGTTCGCTGCGTATCCTGGCGCTGATGTCAGAAGCGGTAAACGTAATTGCTGAGGGCGAAGTCCTGCAGTTGATGAACGTTAACGATCCCGACATCACCGAAGAGAGCTATATGCGCGTGATTTACAGTAAGACTGCGCGCCTGTTTGAAGCGGCCTCGCAGGCCTCTGCGATTCTGGCTGAAGCCACTCCAGAAGAGGAAAAGGCGCTGCAGGATTATGGGCGCTATCTGGGTACGGCTTTCCAGTTAATTGACGATTTACTGGATTACAGTGCTGACGGCGAGACGCTGGGTAAAAATACCGGCGATGACCTGAGTGAAGGCAAACCGACGCTGCCACTGCTGCATGCGATGCAGCACGGCTCGCCTGAGCAGGCGAAGATGATCCGTGAAGCCATTGAGCAGGGAAATGGCCGCCATCTGCTGGAACCAGTGCTGGAAGCGATGAATCAGTGTGGTTCGCTGGAATGGACGCGCAACCGCGCCGAACAGGAAGCGGATAAAGCGATTGAAGCCCTGCAAATTCTGCCTGAATCACCGTGGCGCAGCGCCCTGGAGTCACTGGCGCACATGTCTGTTCAGCGCGATTTCTAATCCTATACGGAGCCTGCCAGGCTCCGTTTTTACATCCCCGCTCTCACTTCTCTTTACTCCCTCTTAGCTGTTGCATTCCTTTTACGTGCCATCACGCAGACCAGACGCTGGATCCAAATATAACTGGAAATTAATGGAATCTATTTGCTATAAAAGACTTGTTCTTTCCAGATAACAGTAAAGAGGAAAGCCAACATCCCGCAGGACGACGCAATGACAAGGAAAAGGAGAACTGGTTATGGAAAAAAGGATGGAAGACTGGCATCCGGCTGACATTATCGCTGCGCTACATAAGCGTGGTATGACTCTGGCAGCGCTGTCACGCGCAGCAGGTCTGAGTTCATCAACGCTGGCTAATGCGCTGACACGTCCCTGGCCAAAAGGCGAATGGCTGATCGCCGACGCAATCAAGATTCACCCGAGTGAAATCTGGCCCAGCCGCTATTACGATCCCGATACCCACTGCCTGCTGGATCGCAAAAAACGTATCCGGACGCCTGCGGATCACTCTGGCCGCGCCTGAGATCCCAGCCGATCTTCAGGCGAAAAAAAACCAGCCCCAAAAGGGGCTGGCTCTTTCAGCGTATCAGCGGGATTACTCTTCGCTAACGCGCTCGATGTTCGCGCCCATCGCTTTCAGTTTATCTTCGATGTGCTCATAGCCACGATCGATATGATAAATGCGATCAACGAACGTCGTTCCTTCCGCGATACAACCCGCCAGAACCAGACTGGCCGAAGCACGCAGATCAGTCGCCATCACCTGCGCGCCTGACAGGGTTTCAACTCCATGACAGATCGCGGTGTTGCTCTCGATCTCAGCATGTCCGCCCATACGAATCAGTTCCGGGATATGCATGAAACGGTTTTCGAAAATGGTTTCAGTAATCAGGCCCGTGCCTTCTGCGACCATGTTTAACAGGGTGAACTGCGCCTGCATATCGGTCGGGAAACCCGGATGCGGTGCGGTGCGCACGTTGACCGCTTTTGGTCGCTTGCCGTGCATATCCAGACTGATCCAGTCTTCACCGGTTTCGATGTCGGCACCCGCATCACGCAGCTTAGCCAGCACAGCGTCCAGCGTATCAGGCTGGGTTTTGTGACACATCACTTTGCCGCCTGAAATCGCAGCCGCTACCAGGAAAGTACCGGTTTCGATGCGATCTGGCAGGACGCGGTAAACACCGCCACCCAGACGCTCTACGCCTTCGATGGTGATTTTATCGCTGCCTGCGCCACTGATTTTGGCACCCAGGGTATTCAGGAAGTTGGCGGTATCGACAATTTCCGGCTCACGGGCCGCATTCTCAATCACGGTCGTACCGGTCGCCAGGGTCGCAGCACTCATGATGGTGACAGTTGCACCGACGCTGATTTTGTCCATGACGATCAGCGCGCCTTTAAGGCGACCATTGACTGACGCCTTAACGTAGCCCTCTTCCAGTTTGATCTCGGCACCCATCTGTTCCAGACCCGTGATGTGCAGGTCAACCGGACGCGCGCCGATAGCGCAGCCGCCAGGCAGGGAAACCTGACCCTGACCAAAACGAGCCACCAGCGGGCCCAGCGCCCAGATCGAGGCACGCATGGTTTTGACCAGATCGTAAGGGGCACAAAATACATCTACCGCGCTGGCATCGACATGCACAGAACCGTTGCGTTCCACCTTCGCACCCAGCTGAGTAAGCAGCTTCATGGTGGTATCAATGTCGCGCAGCTTTGGCACATTCTGGATCTCTACCGGCTCTTCGGCCAGCAGGGCAGCAAACAGAATAGGAAGTGCGGCGTTCTTCGCCCCGGAAATGGTTACTTCACCACTTAAACGGGTGGGGCCTTGCACACGAAATTTTTCCATTAACACGGCTCTCAATTAACTCGCTAAAAATTGGACTCGCCCACGGCGAGTTCACCACGCTGGGGATCAGAAACCGTTGAGTTTACGGTCACGCGCCCATTCAGCGGGAGTGTAGGTTTTGATAGAGACAGCATGCATGCGGTTATCCGCGATGAATTCCATCAGCGGCGCGTACACAGCCTGCTGCTTTTTGACGCGGCTCAGTTCGCCAAACAGTTCGCCTACGGCGATCACCTGAAAATGGCTGCCATCATTGCTCATCACATGAACTTCGTCTAAAGGCAATGCGGCCATCAGCACGGCCTGAATTTCACTGTTTTCCATTGGGCTTAACTTCACTTAATAATAATAAGGCTGACATAGTAGAGGAAAGCGGCTGACTCTTAAATACGCAAAAGCCCCTGTCGAAAACAGGGGCTTAGCATAACAACCGGAAATCAGGCGCTTTTATCCGCAGAAACAATAATCTGTTGCAGATTGTAAAGCGTAATCAGCGAGTGCAGTTTGTCGCTGATGCCCGTAAAGCGTGGCGTGATACCCTGCGCCCGTGCGATTTCCCGCAGGTGCACCAGCAGGGCGAGACCGGAAGAGTCAACACGCTCTAGCGCTGCGACGTCGATGGTATCGACATCTTTAATCAGCGTCTCGCGTTGCTGCCACAGGCTCATCAACGTGTCGCGATCCAGTTCGCCTTTCAGTAACAGCGTGCTGGCTTCCCGCTCCCAGCGTAACGATTCGTGCATTATTGTTGTTTATCCAGCGTGATCGGCTGTGCCGCAGAAGACTTCAGTTGTGCCGTCAGACCATCAATACCTTTGGTACGTAACAGATCGCTCCACTCATTTTGTTTAGTGGTGATCATGCTGACGCCTTCGGCGATCATGTCATAAGCCTGCCAGTTACCGGTCTGGCTGTTTTTACGCCACTGGAAGTCGAGACGAACCGGTGGACGGCCATTTGGATCGATAATTGAGACACGAATGGCGACAATCTGGGCATCGCCCAACGGCTGCTCAGGCTGAATCTGGTAGCTCTGGCTGTTATAGAGTGCCAATGCCTGACCATAAGCCTGCGCCAGGTAGTCACCAAAGGCGCTGAAGTAGGCTTCGCGCTGTGCAGGTGTTGAATCACGATAGTAGCGGCCCAGCACTAACGCGCCGGCATATTTGATCTGCACATAAGGCAGCAGCTCCTGACGCACAATTTCACGCAGGTAGTTCGGATCCTGTTTGATTTTTGGCTGCTCATTTTTCAGACGGGTGAACGTCTTATTTGCTGCTTCGTTCATGAGCTTGTAAGGATTGCTCTGATCGGCTGCGGTCGCCGTCAGCGGTACTGCAACCACCAGCATGGCAATCATCAGTAAACGTTTAAACATATTATACCCTCTTCTTTAAGGTTGAGCCGGTGCCGCAGGCGCAGCACTGTCGCCTTCCTGCGCATCCTTGTTGTCACTTTTTTGTTTGTTATCGCCGCTCTTATAAAGGAACTGGCCGATTAGATCTTCAAGCACCATGGCTGACTTCGTGTCACGCAGCGTATCGCCATCTTTCAGCATCGCCGAACCGAGTTCAGGATCGTCAAAGCCTAAGTTCAGCGCCAGGAACTGCTCACCCAGCAGACCCTGGGTCCGGACAGCCAGCGAGCTGGTGTCTGAGATTTTATTCGCATACTGATCGCTGATCTCCATGGTGACACGCGGCAGCAACGTTTTCGGCTCAAGCGCAATTTCTGTTACCCGGCCAATCACCACACCGCCGATTTTGACCGGCGAACTGGCTTTCAGGCCGCCGATATTGTCAAAGGTAGCGTAGAGTTTCCACGTCGGCTCTGTGCCCATCGACTTTAAATCGGCGACGCGCAGACAGAGAAACAATGCGGCGATCAACGCCATAATCATAAAAATGCCAACCCAGATTTCGCTTTTTTTGCTTTGCATTGCATCAATTCCCAAACATCAGTGCTGTCAGCACAAAATCCAACCCGAGCACCGCCAGTGAAGCATGTACTACGGTACGCGTTGTCGCGCGACTGATCCCTTCAGAAGTGGGAATCGCGTCATAGCCATTAAAGAGGGCAATCCAGGTGACCGTCACCGCAAATACGGCGCTTTTGATGATGCAGTTAACGACGTCGGTCCGGAAATCGACCGCGTTCTGCATGGCTGACCAGAAGAAGCCGGGATCGATTCCCTTCCAGCTCACGCCAACCAGTGCACCGCCAGCGATACCGACCGCGGTGAAGATCATTGTCAGTAGCGGCATGCTGATAAAACCGGCCCAGAAGCGCGGCGAAACGACGCGGCGCAACGGATCCACCGCCATCATCTCCATACTGGAGAGCTGTTCAGTAGCTTTCATCAGCCCGATTTCAGCCGTCAGTGCCGATCCTGCCCGTCCGGCAAACAGCAGCGCGGTGACAACCGGCCCCAGTTCACGCAGCAACGACAGCGCCACCAGCATACCCAGACTGGTTTCGGCACCATAGGTGTTCAGCACCAGGTAGCCCTGCAGTCCGAGTACCATGCCGATAAACAGACCTGAAACCACAATAATCAGTAACGACAATACGCCAACACTATAGAGCTGTTTGATCAGTAGCGGCGAGTGTCTGCGGAACGCGGGTTTTCCCACCAGCGCGTGAAACAGCATTAATCCTGCGCGTCCAAAACTGGCGCACGTTTCAATTCCCTGACGACCGAATGACGCCAGCGCCTTCAAGACCATCTGATTAGTTACTCCCTGAGCCGGTTAAATCAGCGAGATAGTCGCCGGCAGGAAAACGGAATGGAACCGGACCATCCGCATGGCCATCGATAAACTGGCGCACGCGTGGGTCATTATTCTCTCGCAGTTCAGGCGTGGTGCCGTGTGCGATAATTTTTTGTCCGGCCACGATATAGGCATAGTCCGCGATACTCAGTACTTCCGGTACATCGTGCGAGACCACAATACAGGTCAGGCCCAGAGCATGATTAAGTTCGTCGATCAATTTTACCAGCACGCCCATGGTAATGGGATCCTGTCCGACAAAGGGTTCGTCAAACATGATCAGCTCCGGCTCAAGCGCAATCGCGCGCGCCAGGGCTACACGGCGTGCCATACCGCCTGACAGCTCAGCCGGTTTCAGCTGAGCCGCGCCGCGCAGGCCCACCGCTTCCAGCTTCATTAATACGGTGCTGTGCAGAATCGGGGCGGGCAGACGAGTGTGTTCGCGCAGCGGCCAGGCGACATTTTCATAGACCGTTAAGTCAGTAAACAGGGCGCCAGACTGGAACAGCATGCTCATTTTCTTGCGCGCTTCGTACAATTTAGCGCGAGACAATGACGGAATGTTTTCGCCACGGAAAAAAATTTCACCGCTGGTTGGCTGAAGTTGCCCCCCAATCAAGCGTAGCAGAGTGGTTTTTCCTATCCCCGACGGTCCCATTATCGCCGTTACTTTGCCTTTCGGCACGGTCAGCGAAATGTCGTCGAAGATGGTGCGATCTCCGCGCGAAAAACTCACGCCACGAACCTCAACCAGATTCGTATGCTGCTGGATCATTATTACCTCTTGTAAGGATCGGGCGTAAACATGGGGTACGATGGTAGCCTGTTCGGTCCTGATTCACGATAGCTTTACAGAAACTTACCGCTAAGATTTGGCGAAAATGGTCATTAAATTTACTTTTGCCGTTCAGGCGGTCAAAATCAGCGCCTGTCTCGCCAAACAGAACCTTAAACCGGTCGGAAATGGCATTGCCGGCCTGGGTTTTTATGCAAGGATTTTTCATGTTCGTAGCTTCTGCACTGCTGATTATCGGTTTGCTTTTACTGGCATATGGTGCCGATCGTCTGGTGTTTAGCGCCTCTATATTGTGCCGATCGTTTGGCATCCCGCCACTGATTATTGGCATGACCGTTGTCAGCATCGGCACCTCACTGCCAGAGATGATCCTCTCATTTTCTGCGGCGCAGCATGGCCAGATGGATCTTGCTGTTGGCACCGCGCTCGGCTCGAATATTACCAACATATTATTGATCCTGGGCGCCGCTGCACTCATGCACCCGCTGAGCGTCCATTCTAATCTGATACGCCGTGAACTGCCGTTGATGTTGCTGGTTACCCTGCTCAGCGGAGTCATGCTGTTTGACAATCAGCTTAGTCGACTGGATGGAATTGGCCTGATCGCCATTGCCGCTATTTATCTGATGGTGGTGATTCGCATTGCGCGTAAGGCCGAACAGGACAATAACGATACACTGACCCGCGAGCAGCTGGCTGAGTTGCCTCGTGAAGAGAGCGGAAATACGGTGGCTTTTCTCTGGCTGGCCGTCGCGCTGATTATCCTGCCGATGTCGACCCGGATGGTGATCGACAATGCCACCGCCTTTGCCGACTACTTTGGCGTCAGCGAACTGGTGATGGGCCTGACGCTGATCGCCGTGGGCACCAGCCTGCCTGAACTGGCAACGGTCATTGCGGGCGCGCTGAAAGGTGAAGACGATATCGCGATCGGTAATCTGATCGGCGCCAACATTTATAATATTGCCATTGTGCTGGGCCTGCCGGCGCTGATTCACCCCGGCAGCGTCGACTATCACGCTTTCGCCCGCGATTACTGGGTGATGCTGGGTGTCAGTGTACTGTTTGCTCTGCTCTGCCTGCTGCGTCGCCGACGCGTTGGCCGCACGGCAGGCTTATTTTTACTCTGTGGTTTCTTCGTCTGGGTGACGCTGCTGTGGATGCAGCCGGCATTCATGGACGGCTAACAAGGACAGACTCACTATGTCATATCAGCAACCAACAGCATTTAATTTCCAGCAGGCGGGAAAAACCGTCCTGCGCATCGAGCGTGAAGGACTGGAACAGCTCGATCAATATATCAACGAGGATTTCGCCCGCGCCTGCGCCCTGATCTACGCCTGCCAGGGGAAAGTGGTGGTGATGGGCATGGGCAAGTCTGGTCATATCGGCAAAAAAATGGCGGCGACCTTTGCCAGTACCGGCACACCGGCCTTTTTTGTGCATCCGGCTGAAGCCAGCCACGGCGATCTGGGCATGGTAAGCAAAAATGATGTGGTCATCGCTATCTCCAACAGCGGCGAGTCGAACGAAATCCTCGCGCTGATTCCGGTATTGAAACGTCAGCATATTGCGCTGATCTGCATGACAGGACGACCTGACAGTGCGATGGCCCGGGTTGCCGATGTCCATCTGTGTGTCCATGTTCCGCAGGAAGCCTGCCCGTTGGGTCTGGCTCCGACCACCAGCACTACGGCCACGCTGGTGATGGGTGATGCACTGGCGGTTTCGCTGCTGGAAGCGCGCGGATTCACAGCGGAAGACTTTGCCCTCTCCCACCCAGGCGGTGCGCTGGGCCGTAAACTGCTGCTGCATGTGGCTGATATCATGCACAGCGGCGATGAGCTGCCGCACGTCACGCGTGATGCCTCACTGCGCGATGCGTTGCTGGAAATTACCCGCAAAAATCTGGGACTGACGGTCATCGTCGACGGTCTGATGAAAATTGAAGGTATCTTTACGGATGGTGACCTGCGCCGCATCTTTGATATGGGCATCGATTTCCAGCGCGCTACCATTGGAGAAGTGATGACGCCAGGTGGCATTCGCGTCCGGCCAAATATGCTGGCGGTTGAAGCCCTGAACCTGATGCAGACTAAAAACATTACCTCGATTCTGGTGGCCGATGACGACCGTCTGCTCGGTGTGGTACATATGCATGACATGCTGCGCGCTGGCGTAGTCTGAACAGGAAGAGAAAATGCAACAGGCAACTCCCCCGATTGAAACCTGCTATGGCCCGGTCACTGCTGACGTTATGGCGCGCGCCAGCAAGATTCGTCTGCTGATCTGCGACGTCGATGGCGTGATGTCCGACGGGGTGATCTACATGGGGAATAATGGCGAAGAGCTGAAGGCATTCAACGTGCGGGACGGTTACGGCGTGCGCTGTTTGCTGACCTCCGATGTGGAAGTGGCTATTATTACCGGCCGCAATGCCCGCCTGATGGAAGATCGCTGCAAAACGCTCGGCATCCGTCATCTTTATCAGGGACAATCCGATAAGCTTTTGGCCTATCGTGAACTTCTGGATAAACTGTCTCTTTCCGGCGAACAGGTCGCCTATATCGGTGACGACCTGATCGACTGGCCGGTTATGGCGAAAGTGGGATTAAGTGTGGCGGTGGCGGATGCACATCCTATCCTGCTGCCACGCGCGCATTATGTTACGCGGATCGCCGGTGGACGCGGTGCGGTTCGCGAAGTATGTGACCTGATCTTAATGGCGCAGAACAAATTTGAGGATGCCAAAGGGCAATCAGTATGAGTAAAAGCAGGCGTTGGATAACGCTGATTCTGACCTTGATTGCACTGGTTTTGATCGGCTGGAATCTTACTAACCAGGATGACGATGGCACCCCAGTCGATACGGGCAGTCAGTCGCCGACCTATACCAGTGCGGATTCACACACTGTGGTTTACAACCCGCAGGGCGCGCTGTCATATAAACTGGTCTCTGACAAAGTGACTTATTTCTCGGATGAGGAGCTGAGCTGGTTCGAAAATCCGGTGATGACCACTTATGATGAGAACAAAATTCCTACCTGGACGCTACGTGCAGATAAAGCAAAGCTCACCAAAGATCGTATGCTTTATCTGTATGGCCATGTTGAGCTGAATACGCTGACGCAGGATTCTCAGCTTGAGCGTATTAAAACGGATAACGCGCAGATCAATCTTGTCACTCAGGACGTTACTTCTGATGACCAGGTGACATTGTATGGCCGCAGTTTTAACTCCATCGGCATGAAAATGCGCGGCAATTTACGGACAAAAAACGCCGAGTTAATCGAGAAGGTCAAAACCTCATATGAAATTCAAAATGAACAAAAATAGCCTGAAGCTTTTACTGGCCAGCATGTTGCTGGCAACCAGCGTTCCGGCGCTTGCCCTGACCGGTGACTCGGATAAGCCCGTCAATATTGACTCGCAGAATCAGGCGCTGGATTTGCAGGGCAATGTCGCGACCTTTACCGGCAATGTCATCGTGACGCAGGGTTCAATCAAAATCACGGCGGATAAAGTCGTGGTGACCCGTCCTGGCGGCGACAGCAAGAAAACCATCGTTGATGCCTACGGTAACCCCGCTACTTTCTATCAGATGCAGGACAGCGGCAAACCGGTTCAGGGCCATGCCTCAAAACTGCACTACGAACTGGCTAACGATTTCGTTGAACTGACTGGCAATGCTTTCATTGAGCAGCAGGACAGCAACATCAAAGGCGATCGTATTACCTACCTGGTAAAAGAGCAGAAAATGCAGGCTTACAGCCAGGGCCAGAACAAGCGCGTCACCACCGTCCTGGTGCCGTCGCAACTTCAGGATAAAGGTACGTCCAACACCGGAAAGAAGAGTAACTGATAGCTATGGCCACATTAATCGCAGAAAACCTGGCGAAGGCATATAAAGGCCGTCGCGTGGTAGAAGATGTCAGTCTGCAGGTAAAGTCCGGCGAGATTGTCGGCCTGCTGGGTCCGAACGGTGCCGGTAAGACCACCACCTTTTACATGGTGGTGGGCATTGTCCCGCGTGACGCTGGCCGCATTGTTATTGATGATGAAGATATCAGTATCCTGCCACTGCATGCACGTGCGCGTCGTGGCATCGGCTATCTGCCGCAGGAGGCGTCGATTTTCCGTCGCCTCAGCGTCTACGATAACCTGATGGCGGTACTGCAGATTCGTGATGATCTGACCGAAGAGCAACGCCAGGATCGCGCCCGTGAACTGATGGAAGAATTCCACATCGAGCACCTGCGCGACAGCATGGGTCAGGCACTTTCAGGTGGTGAGCGACGTCGTGTTGAGATCGCGCGCGCGCTGGCCGCTAATCCTAAATTCATCCTGCTGGATGAGCCTTTTGCCGGTGTTGACCCGATCTCCGTTATCGACATCAAGAAAATCATTGAGCATCTGCGTGACAGCGGCCTCGGCGTGCTGATCACCGACCATAACGTACGTGAAACGTTAGCGGTCTGTGAGCGGGCTTATATCGTCAGCCAGGGACGCCTGATTGCGCATGGCACACCCAATGAAATTCTTGCGGATGAGCAGGTTAAGCGGGTTTATTTGGGTGAAGAGTTCAGACTCTGATAAGGTGTCGTTAATACCGATGTTTACCTGGGAACTACCATCCTGTCTATGAAGCAAGGTTTACAACTCAGGTTCAGCCAACAGCTGGCAATGACTCCACAATTGCAGCAGGCGATTCGTCTGCTGCAACTCTCTACGCTTGAACTCCAGCAGGAGTTACAGCTTGCACTCGAAAGCAATCCGCTGCTTGAGCAGACTGATCTGCATGAAGAGATCGACTCCCGGGAATCGTCGGAGTCTGAGGCGCTGGATACACGGGAAGCGCTTGAGCAGAAAGAGATGCCCGATGAACTGCCGCTGGATGCCACCTGGGATGAGATCTACACCGCGGGCACGCCTTCCGGCACTGGCACCGATTATCAGGATGATGAGTTACCGGTTTATCAGGGCGAAACCACACAGTCACTTCAGGACTATCTGATGTGGCAGGTCGGACTGACGCCTTTCAGTGACACCGATCGCGCTATTGCCACTTCTATCGTCGATGCTATCGATGACACCGGATATCTCACCGTTTCGCTTGAGGAGATCCTCGACAGTATCGGCAACGATGAGCTTGAAGCGGATGAAGTTGAAGCGGTGCTGAAACGCATCCAGCGCTTTGATCCTATTGGTGTTGGCGCGCGCGATCTGCGTGACTGTCTGCTGGTTCAGCTGTCGCAATATGCGCCTGAAACGCCGATGCTGGCAGAAGCACGCCTGATCGTCAGCGAACATCTCGACCTGCTGGCCAATCACGATTTCCGTAGCCTGATGCGGGTGACGCGCCTCAAAGAAGAGGTGCTGAAAGAGGCGATGCTGCTGATTCAGTCCCTGGACCCGCGTCCGGGTCAGTCGATCAACACCAGCGAGCCGGAGTATGTCATTCCCGATGTGCTGGTGCGTAAAGTCGGCAGCCGCTGGACGGTTGAACTCAATGCCGACAGCGTGCCGCGCCTCAAGATTAATCAGCACTATGCGGCAATGGGCGGCGCGACGCGCAACGACAGCGACAGCCAGTTCATTCGCAGCAACCTTCAGGAAGCCCGCTGGCTGATTAAGAGTCTGGAAAGCCGCAATGATACGCTGCTGAAAGTGACGCGCTGCATTGTTGAGCAGCAGCAGGCGTTTTTCGAGCAGGGTGAAGAATTTATGCGTCCGATGGTGCTGGCGGATATTGCCCAGGCCGTTGAGATGCACGAGTCGACAATTTCCCGTGTGACCACGCAGAAATATCTGCACAGCCCGCGTGGCATTTTTGAACTGAAGTACTTTTTCTCCAGTCACGTCAATACTGAAGGGGGCGGCGAAGCCTCCTCGACAGCGATTCGTGCCCTGGTGAAGAAATTAATTTCGGCGGAAAATCCAGCCAAACCCTTGAGCGACAGTAAACTGACCTCCATGTTATCTGATCAGGGGATTATGGTGGCACGGCGTACCGTCGCCAAATATCGTGAGTCTTTATCCATCCCGCCATCGAACCAGCGTAAACAACTGGTTTGAAAGAAATGAGAAGGAAGACCTATGCAGCTGAACCTGACCGGGCAACACGTTGAAATCACTGCGCCTCTGCGTGAATTCGTTAACGGTAAATTTGCCAAACTGGAACACTATTTTGAACATATCAATCAGGTCTATATTGTCCTGAAGGTTGAGAAAGTCACTCAGGTGGCGGACGCAACCCTACACGTGAATGGTGGCGAGCTGCACGCCACATCCGAAGCGGAAGATATGTATGCGGCAATTGATGGGTTGATCGACAAGCTCGCCCGTCAGCTGACCAAACACAAAGATAAACTGAAAAAACACTAACCTTCACGCTAGCGACGCGCGCCTCGCGCGCAGAGCCGACAGGATGGGGCGGATAATCCGCCCCGTTTTGTCATCTGAGCAAGCGCCGTTTGTCTCAGGCGTTAAGACGCGCTGGCGGTGAATGGCCTGGTGAACACGCAAGTGAAACGATAATGAACAACGATCTCACACTGGAATTGAGCACAGTGCTTTCGCCAGACTGCACCCGCAGCGGCGTACACTGCCAGAGCAAAAAACGTGCGCTGGAAATCATCAGCGAACTGGCCGCTAAGCAGCTCAACCTGCCGCACCAGACGCTTTTCGAAGCGATCCTGACCCGAGAACGCATGGGCAGTACCGGTATTGGTAACGGGATAGCCATTCCTCACGGCAAGCTGGAAGAGGATACGCTGCGCGCGGTTGGGGTGTTTATCAGCCTCGAACAGCCGATTGCGTTTGATGCCGTCGACAACCAGCCAGTCGATCTGTTGTTTGCTTTACTGGTCCCGGCTGACCAGTGCAAAACACACCTGCACACCCTGTCACTGGTGGCGAAGCGTCTGGCAGATAAAACGGTCTGCCGTCGTCTGCGAGCTGCGCAGAGTGATGAAGAGCTCTACGCCATTATTACGGAAGTCCAGACAGAGCAGTAACGCGTCTTTACCGGCCGGGAGCCGGTTTTAAAACGGGAGAGAAGGTCATGGTGCTGATGATCGTTAGCGGTCGTTCAGGCTCGGGGAAGTCAGTGGCACTCCGTGCACTGGAAGATATGGGGTTCTACTGCGTTGATAACCTGCCGGTCGTGCTACTGCCTGAGTTAGCTAACTCACTGGCTGAGCGCAATATTTCGGCAGCGGTCAGTATCGACGTGCGTAACATGCCTGAATCCCCGGAAATTTTTGAAACCGCACTGAATAATCTGCCTGACACATTTTCACCTCAGCTGCTGTTCCTTGATGCCGATCGCAACACCCTGATTCGTCGCTACAGCGATACGCGCCGTTTGCATCCCCTCTCCAGCAAAAACCTGTCGCTGGAGAGCGCCATCGATGAAGAGAGCGATCTGCTGGAGCCGCTGCGCTCGCGTGCCGATCTGATTATCGATACCTCAGAGATGTCGGTGCATGAACTGGCAGAGATGCTGCGTACCCGCCTGCTCGGCAAGCGTGAACGCGAGCTGACCATGGTGTTTGAATCCTTTGGCTTCAAACATGGCATCCCGATCGACGCTGATTATGTGTTTGACGTGCGCTTTCTGCCCAACCCCCACTGGGATCCGAAACTGCGCCCGATGACCGGCCTCGATCGTCCGGTGGCGGCCTTCCTTGATCGTCACACTGAAGTGCATAACTTTATCTACCAGACGCGCAGCTACCTTGAACTCTGGCTGCCGATGCTGGAAACCAATAACCGTAGCTATCTTACCGTGGCGATTGGCTGCACCGGTGGCAAACACCGTTCAGTCTATATCGCAGAACAGCTGGCGGATTACTTCCGTTCGCGCGGTAAGAATGTTCAGTCACGCCATCGCACGCTGGAAAAGCGCAAATCATGACCGTCCGACAAACTGTAGAAATCAAAAATAAGCTGGGCATGCACGCTCGTCCGGCAATGAAGTTATTTGAGCTGGTGCAGAGCTTTGATGCCGAAGTGTTGCTGCGTAATGAAGCGGGCACGGAAGCCGAAGCCAGCAGCGTGATTGCGCTGCTGATGCTCGACTCGGCTAAAGGCGGGCATATTGAGATTGAAGCCAGCGGCCCGGAGGAAGTTCCGGCGCTGGCTGCGGTCATTGAGCTTTTTGAAGCGGGCTTCGATGAAGATTAAGGCTTAATCGAGCTTATTACGCTGCAGGAAGCCCTCGCCGCCCAACTGGCGCATCTGACGCAGTATCCACTGCTGCCGCTCTCTGACATAACCGGAGGGCGCAGCAGCACGATAACGAATTGGATTAGGCAGAACTGCCGCCAGCAAAGCGGCGTCGGCTGCGGTCAGCCGGCTGGCTGGCTTGTGGAAGTAGCGCTGCGAAGCTGCCTCAACGCCAAAGATGCCCGGCCCGAACTCTGCAATATTGAGATAGACGGTCAGAATGCGCCGCTTTGTCCAGACTGTCTCAATCCCTACCGTCAGACCCGCCTCCAGACCTTTGCGGACCCAGCTGCGACCATCCCAGAGAAACAGATTCTTCGCCGTCTGCTGTGACAGCGTGGACGCCCCGCGCATCCGGTTGTCGCTCTTATCCAGTACGGACTCAATCGCCGCGACATCAAAGCCCCAGTGAGTGGGAAACTTTTGATCTTCTGAGGCGATAACCGCCAGTCCCATCCAGGGCGAAATCTCGTCATGGCCAACCCAGTCTGAATGGGCGACATAACTAAAATCACCGCGTAACCAGGCACCGATCTGTCGTTCAGCCATCACCGCCGAGAACGGCACCGGTAAGAATGAAAAAAGCAAAATTCCCGCCAGCCATACTCCCAGCCATACCAACAGCACGCGAACAACAATACGTCTGATACGCTGTCCGACGCTTCCTTTATGCTTGTTCATGCAATCTTCCCATACTTGTTTCAGACGTTAATCAATCACTCATGTAATCAGTGCCATTAAAGCACTCTTTTTACGATTATCGCTGAAAACGAGGCGGTAGTTTCCAGACTTTATTCAATCATTTTGCATCAAAATGCTGCAACAGTTCGAAATAGTTCAAGGACTTCCGAAAAAAAGGAATCGGTTCCATTGATTGACCCTGCTTAGCACCTTTCCAGATAAACAGTTAATAATGAGTAATAAGCACCTGGATAAATCATTCAATATACTTAACTGTTATTTTTTTCTTAATCCAGTGCTGTCCAAAGCTTAATCAGAATTATCGTTATAACGTATAATTAAACAGCGCTTAACGGACTGACTTGTGGCTGTTATGGCACTGTTTCCTTCCAGCAGTAACTCTCATGTCAGGAAGAGAAAAGGACAAACTTTTAGATTCTTTTTTATCATTCCAAATCGTTTTGGATAATTCGTATCATTTCAGGCTGCGCGCTTGCAATATCAGCGTTTTAGCCGCCCTGAAGAGGCAAATGTTAACGCTGGCTCACTTTACTGCTACCCGGCCACCGCTTCGCTGCACAGCAGCCTTAAAACTACACGAAAAGAGGCAAAACTGATTAAAATAACAGCAACGCAGCACAGAAATTGATTCCTTACTTGACTGTGTTGCCAAATTAATGTTTTCTGTATTTAAACGCTGCTCAATATCACAAATTTTAATGAATCTTGTCGCATGAGAAGATGAATTTGCTAAGGTGATGACAGTGTTAACCAATACCCTGCGGCTGCATCAATTATTCATATCATAGCGGCCGCAATGATTTCCCTGGTGTTGGCGCAGTATTCGCGCACCCCGGCCTCGGCTGGGGTCATTTTTTTCTGGAATATCACTTTTCCTGCTCTGACACCCAATCGCGTAATACCTGCACATCGTGCCGCCACTCATGCTTCAGCTCATCAATCCATTCAACGACATTGTCCCACCATGCCGGCAACTCCGGACTCTGAATCTGTTTCGCCAGCAACTGCAAACGCTGCAGCCCGACCGAACCCGCCGCCCCTTTGATTTTGTGCCCCTCTTCGGCAATGCCTTTCTGATCGCGCGCCATCAGATTTGACTCCAGTACCGCAAGATAGTCCGGCATCATCTTTTCAAACATCGTCAGGCTTTGGGTAATCAGGCCTGGGCCAACCAACTCGATATACTGTTCCAGCATGGCGACATCCAGCAGCATCCGGGTTTTGTCATCGCTGACATCAGCAGTCTCCTCTTCAGGTTCTGCCTGATAATCCCAGTACTTTTTAATCATTGCGGTCAGGGCCGGCACCGCCAGCGGTTTGCTCAGGACGTCATCCATTCCCGCATCGAAATACTCTTTTTTGTCTTTGAGGACATTTGCAGTAAGCGCAACCAGCGGTGGCAGATGCGTTCCCTGATATTGCTGGCGAATCGCCCGTGAGACATCCAGGCCGGTCATATCGGGCAGCTGGATATCCAGCAGCACCAGATCAAACTCCAGCGGGTCAAACATCGCCAGCGCCTCACTGCCGGTCATGGCGACCTCGACGCTGCAACCCAGCTTCTCAAGTACCGAGCGCGCCACAATCACGTTGAGCTCAATATCTTCCACCAGCAGCACGTGCAGCGCAGGCAGTGGCAGGCTGTCGTCCACGCCTTCGTCTTCCACCTCTTCAGCAATGCGCGGCGCTTTAATCTCTACGGTAAAGCATGAACCCTGTCCTGGTGCGCTGTGAACGCGAATATCGCCGCCCATCGCCTGCGCCAGACGGCGTGATACCGCCAGCCCGATGCCGGTTCCGGTTGCCGGTTTACCGCCATGCTGGTCTTTGACCTGATAGTACATCGCAAAAATCTTGTCCTGCTCGTCCTGGCGGATCCCCATGCCAGAATCCTGCACCTCAAAGCGCAGCGTCTCATCCTGCTCATACGTCACACGCACCACGATTTCGCCCTGCTGGGTGAACTTCACGGCGTTACCAATCAGGTTCCACAGAATCTGGCGCAGACGCGTCCCGTCAGTGGAAATCATATGCGGCAGCGGCAGTTGCGGCGCGAGCACAAACTTCAGCCCTTTTGGCTGGGCCAGCAGGCCGGAAAGATTTTCTAAGTCGGCGAGGAAGCCGGTAAAGTCGAGCGGCTGATTGTCCAGCTGCACTTTACGGCGTTCGATTTTATCCACCTCGATCACATCATTGAAGATGTTGCCCAGCGTGATGGCCGAGACGTGGATGGTTTTCAGGTACTTCAGCTGTTCCTGATTAAGGTCGGTGTCCAGCAGAATGCGGCTCAGGCCGACAATGCCATTAAGCGGCGTACGAAGCTCGTGGCTGATCGTAGAGATAAAGGTGGTCTTCTCCCGGCTGGCGTTCTCTAACGCGTCCTGATAGCGCTTACGCTCCGTTATATCGCGGCCAAAGCCCATCAGCCCGCTGCGCTTACCAACACGGTCGTAATAAGGCACTTTACGGATTTCGAAACAGGCTTTGCGCCCGTCGGGGTATTGCAGCCACTGTTCATAGGTCAGGGAGACGTTGTGGCGGAACACCTTCTCGTCCGTTTCCAGCACCTTGGTCGCCGCTTCATCATCATAGATATCGCGTGGCGTCAGGCCAATCAGCTGCTTTTCGCTTTTGCCGGTCAGCAGTTCCATCGCGCGGTTACAGCCAGAGAACTGTTTATCGATGTTGCGATAGAAAACCAGGTCAGGCGAAGCATCCAGGAATGAGCGCAGGAAGGAGGATTGCTGCTCCAGTTCGATCTGTGCCTGCTCACGACGGGTCACCTCTTCACGCAGCTTATCCATCACCTGTTCGCGTGCCAGCTCCGCCTTTTTACGATCGCTGATCTCCTGATTCAGCTGCGTAATGGTCTCTTTCATCTGCTGATTGAGTTCCAGATCGCGGGTACGCATCTCTTCCAGCTTATCCACCAGCCTTGCCAGCCGTTGCCGGGATTCCTCCAGCTGATCGACCACTACCGACAGGAAATAGACGGCCCAGGGCGTAATCAGCAGCCCGAAGAAGACCGAACGCACCACGTCAATGCTCTCGACATGGCCCCGCAGTACCATCGTGACCGCCATCTGGACAATCATCGCCAGCACGACCAGCGCAGACGCCAGCAGCAGCGAGAACCTCACCAGCCCAAGCTTGACCATTAAATCAACGTAGTACTGCGCCAACAGACGAATTTGTTTCATAACAACTCCCTGGAAGAGAAACAGCCTCATAATAGCGCAGTTACCCTGCTGACGTCGCAGCACGTCGCAGAGAGATGCGGGATAAAATGCCCTTTTATGGTGCATCTGCAGAGCCGATCGGCGACGTTAAGGACAAAGCGGTTAAAACCCTTGACTGACTGTGCCAAATGAATAATCTGTAAGGCCGCCAGTGAATCACCGATTTCTCTGTACGGCCTTTTTTCAATATCCTGGCAACGTCCTGTTGCACAGGCACATCCTTTTATATGCATACCCATTCATCTTTAATGATGTTTTAAGCACGCGCATGCTGATTAATTTTTCTTATAACCAACCGCTGTTTCATTCAAATAGCCGGACATAAGAAAAACAGATACATGCTATGCATCAACGGTGCTGAACAGCATTTAATGCTGTCTAACACCCCGTCACCAGCATGGTGCAGAGATCTGACGCCTGCACTACAGTGAGTCAGTTCACATTTATCGGCCAATCGCCGGGCACCAGAGTGATACATTTTAAACCATAAAATTCTTTTAATTCATGTATTTAAGCAGATAAAACAGCTAATTACTCCGTCTGACCACCCTATTTGACCTGATTACGCTTTCCCGATAAGTTGGAAATCCGCTGAAAGCTTTCCAGACGGGCCATTGTCTCGGCATATCTATGCAACAAGAAGACTCCCGCGTGGTTTAAGTCATCTCCTTTAAGAGACCGGAAATCAGAGAGCAGCTCAATTAAGGACGTTTTACCGATGTCTGGAGAGAAATGCTCAGGGCTATGACGCGCGCTCGACAGAGCATGGCGATGAAAATGATAGCGCCCCAGTGCGCCCAGACCCTGAATCAGTGCAGGTAATGTCAAAGCAGTTTAAGGAGACCCTCAATGTCCACTAAAAAACCTCAATCCTATGGCTTGTATGATCCGACAGCAGGCAGTGACAGCTGTGGTGTAGGTTTCATTACGCGTAAGGACGGCGAGCAGACCCACGAGATTCTGCAGATGGCGCATAGCGCCCTGTGCACGGTGCCTCACCGCGGCGGTATGTCAGCGGAAGGCGTCGGTGATGGCGCGGGGGTCAACGTTGATCTGTCGCTGCACTTCTTCCGCAAAATTACCGGCCAGCCGCTGGAAGCGGGCCGCTTCGGCGTCGGCAACTTCTTTGTGCCGAAAGATGCTGAGCTGCGCGCGAATGCCGAACGTCTGGTCGATGAGGCACTCAGCAGCTTTGGCCTGCCGGTGATCATGAAACGTGACATGCCGCTCGATAGCAGTGTGACGCGCCCGGCAGCGGTGCAGTTCCAGTTACCGATTCTGCAGTGGATTTTCACTGCGCCACAGGACGTGGTCGATCAGAACGACTTCGAACAACGCATCTACCGCGCCCTGTTAACCATTGAAGCTCTTGCCTTCACTGAAAGCGAATTTGGTGGTCTCTATCCGCTGTCGCTATCGTCGCGCACGCAGGTGTTTAAGGCCCGTCTGAACTCCAATGAAGTGATTCCTTACTTCAAAGATCTGACCGATCCCGATCATCAGGTTCGCGGGCTGTTCTTCCATACCCGCTTCTCCACCAACACCGATCCGCATACCACCATGGCGCAGCCGTTCCGCCTGATGGCGCATAACGGTGAGCTAAATACGGACCGTAAAAACCGCATCGCCGAGTCCGCGCTGGCGCTGGCTCGTGGTAAGAAAATCGTGCGGCCGAAAGGCCAGTCCGACAGCTCACGTCTGGATCAGAGCATCCACAGCCGTCTGATGGAAGATAACCTCGACCTGATCACCGCCGTCGTCTCAATGATGCCGCCAGCATGGGAAAACGACAGTTCACTGCCAGCAGAAGTGCGCGACATGCTGGAGTATTTCTCTCTGTATGAAGAGAAGAACGACGGCCCGGCGGCATTAATCTTCGGCAACGGCGAAGTGATTGGTGCCCGCCTTGACCGCCTTGGCCTGCGTCCACTGCGTTCAGTCGAAACGGCTGAGTATATTGGTGCGATGTCGGAAGCCGGCCAGATCGCCTTCCCGCCTGAAAGCGTGTTACGTCGTGGCCGTATCGAAGCGGGCGGCATGCTCTATTTCGATCATCGTGAGAAACGCAGCTACACCACGCTGCAGGCGCTGGAGAAACTGGCTGCAGAGAAAGATTATTCTGCGCTGCTGCGTGAAGCCCGCGTCGGCCTCGACGATCTGCCTGAGATCCCGGCAGAACAGCAGGGTTCACCGCTGCGTTATCGCGGCGATCTGAAAACCTATCAGCGCTTTGTTGCCTACTACTACAACCAGGAAAGCTTCAAGTTCATGATGGACCCGATGCTGAACACCGGCGCAGAGAAGATCTCCGCGATGGGTTACGGCAACGCCATCAACGGCTTATCCGACCATGAAGGCGGCATGGCGCACTATTTCTCTCAGCGCTTTGCTCAGGTGACCAACCCGCCGCTGGACTCTATCCGCGAAGTGGATGGCATGACGCTGCGTGTCGCGCTGGGCGCAAAACCCCATCTGGGCCGCAGCAAAGGCCGTCAGATTGTGGTGCCGACACCGATCCTCAGCCATCTTGATATGCTGCGTTTGCGCGAGCAGACCATCGCCCCTTATGCGCGCTTTGAGATGCTCTATGAGCCGGTGATCGGCAAAGATTTGCTGAGCACCACTGCGAATGCAAAGGCGCTGGAAAAAGCGATTGATGACCTGGCGCAACAGGTAGTGGATTTTGCCCGTGCACAGGGCGGCATCGCCGTGCTTACCGATCGCCATATCTCTTCTAAGCACGCTGCGATCCCGATGCTGCTGGTGGTTTCTGCCATCAACCAGCGCCTGATACAGGAAGGCCTGCGTCTGGATGTGTCTCTGGTGGTAGAAAGCGGCCAGAGCATCTCCTCGCACCACATTGCCGCCACGCTCGGCTTCGGTGCTTCCGCTATCTATCCACTGGGCGTACAGATGCGCGCAGAGGAGAAATTTGGCGAAGGTGAAGAAGGTAACAAAGCCTTTAAGCGCTATGCCAAAGCGGCTGAAAAAGCGCTGATGAAAACGATGGGCAAAGTGGGCCTCTGTACCGTTGAGAGCTACAGCAGCGGCGAATTCTTCGAGCCGAACTTCCTTAACACCGATGATCCGGTGCTGAAAAAGTATTTCCCGAATATCAGAACGCCGGTTGGCGGTGCAGGTTTCGCAGCGATTGCGCAGATGGCCGTTGACTGGCACCAGAGCGCACTGAAAATTCAGGGCGAGTCTGAAGTGCCCTTACTGGGCCTGTTTAAAGAGCGTGCAGAAGGCGCGGGTCACTCCTACGGCACCATTGCTGTGCGTACCTTCATCGACATGACCGAAGAGCCGATTCGTTTTGCCGACAAGGCGCGCGAAGAGGACAACTTTATCCGCCTGATGACGCTGGCAAAACTGGATAACGCGTTTGGCATCAAGCCAGAGACGTTTAAAGACAGCAGCTTCGAGCGCATCCCGGATGATGTGATCAACAATTTTGCGATTACGGCCGACTACCGTCAGTTCTCAAGCCTGATGTATGAAGAGCGTAAACGTCGTCCGGCGGCCCTGCGCGATATCCTGACCTTCCCGGCTGACCTGACCCACATCGACAGCGAAGCAGAGTTTCGTCGCAAACTGGGACGCTACTCGCTTACCAACAACGGCTTTGCTATTCGCGGCATGGAGTGTGAAGCGGTGGATGGCAGCCTGAATCACTTTATGCTGCGTCTGACCGATGCGATTGAAGGTCTGAAACCAGAGAGCGAGCGCCTGCAGAACCTTTCCCGCGCCCTGAAATTCCGCTTCGGCGACGATATCGAGAGCAGCGAAGTAGTCACCGGCGGTCTTAAAGTAACGGCATACGGTAAAGCGGCAGATTATCTGTCACGTATTTTCACTACCCTGCCCTCACTGCCGCTGAGTGAAGTGCAGCCAGCCTGTGAAATTACCCGTACTTTTGCCTCCGGGGCAATGAGCCACGGCGCGCTGGTCGCGCCGGCTCATGAAGCGGTCGCACACGGTACTAACATGGTCGGCGGCATGAGTAACTGTGGTGAAGGTGGCGAGCATTACTCCCGTCACGGCACCATCCGAGCCTCCCGTATCAAACAGCTGGCTTCGGGCCGTTTCGGCGTCTGGGCTGCCTATCTGGCAGACCCGATGCTGGAAGAGCTGGAGATCAAAATTGGTCAGGGTGCGAAACCTGGCGAAGGCGGTCAGTTACCGGCAGCCAAAGTTACCGTTGAGATTGCTGCGGCCCGTGGCGGTACGCCTGGCGTTGAGCTGGTCTCTCCACCGCCGCATCACGATACCTACTCCATCGAAGATCTGGCGCAGCTGATTCACGACTGTAAAGCCGCGCGGGTTCGCGTCATTGTCAAACTGGTCTCGTCAGAAGGGATCGGCACCATCGCAGTTGGCGTGGCTAAAGCCGGTGCAGACGTGATTAACGTGGCGGGTAACACCGGCGGGACAGGCGCGGCGTCTGTCACCAGCCTGAAATATACCGGACGCGTGGCAGAAATCGGCATCGCTGAAGTCCACCAGGCACTGTGCGCCAATGGCCTGCGCGAGAAAGTACTGCTGCGCTGCTCTGGCGCACAGCAAACCGGCAGCGATGTGGTGAAATCTGCCCTGCTGGGCGGCGACAGTTTCGAGTTCGGCACCACCGCGCTGATGATGCTGAAATGCGTGATGGCGAAGAACTGTAACGTAAAGTGCCCGGCTGGCTTAACCACTAACGCCGAAGCCTTTGATGGCGACCCGCGTCAGCTGGCGCAGTATTTCCTCAACGTGGCGCATGAAGTGCGTGAGATTCTGGCACGTATGGGCCTGCGTTCCCTGCGTGAGGCACGCGGTCGCTCTGACCTGCTGCACCTGATGGATCATCCGCTGGAAGTGGGCAAACTCGACTTACGCGCCATGCTCACGGTGGTGCCTGAGCTGAAAATCGACAAGCCGGTTTATCTGGAAAAAGATTTTGAGCTGGACGATGGCTGGATTGAGCAACTGAAGCTGTCGCTGGTGGAGCAGGGAAATCCTGATGTCGCTCTGGGCAACAGCATCGTCCTGAACAACCGCAATAAAAGCGTCGGCGGCCAGCTGGCAATCGATATTGAGCGCATGCTAAACCATGAGCTGAGCCAGGAGCAGTTGAAGGCAATGCCTGCCGTCATGACCGACGATCGCGGCCGTAGTTATCTGGCCCCTGAGAGTGTAAAAATTTCCACCACCGGCTCTGCAGGTCAGTCGTTTGGCGCATTCTGCAACGATGGCATGCAGCTGACCCATTACGGCACCTGTAACGACGGTGTCGGCAAAGGACAGTGTGGCGGCGAACTGATTGTGATGTCGCCTGGCGGCGGCGCGCAGGATGCCGATGGCAATGTGCTGATTGGTAACTTTGCGCTGTTCGGCGCAACCGGCGGACGTCTGTTCGTACAGGGTCAGGCCGGTGACCGTTTCGCGGTGCGTAACTCAGGCGCAACGGCTGTAGTCGAAGGCGTCGGTGACTTCTGCTGCGAATATATGACTAACGGCGCCATCCTTAACCTGGGCACCTTTGGTAAAGGATTTGGCAACGGCATGAGCGGCGGCTTTGCCTACCAGTACGACCCGTATGGATCGCTGGCCAGCCACGCTGCCGGTGATTCGGTGCGGTTCGGCTCGATTGCCGATCAGGATGAGATGGCGCAGGTGCATAAGCAGGCCGTACTGACCATGCTTAACTGGCATCTGGAAGCAACCAAATCGCCACGTGCCGCCTGGCTGCTGGAAAACTGGGAAACAGAGTGTCACCACTTTGTTTACGTGATGCCGCGTTCACTGCTGCTGTATCAGGATGGCGGCGAGATTCTGAAAGCCAAGAGCCGCAAAGATCTGCTCGAAGAGCTGTCAACGGCGCTGGCAGGACATCAGGTTGCCAAGTTTAAAGCTGCGTGGCGTCAGGGTAAAACCATCGCCAACGGTGCCGTCCCGGCCTATGGCGCGACCGATACGCAGGAGATGTTTGTCCTGCTGAACAACTACACCGTGCTGAGCTTTGCCCAGCAACTGGCACTGGCTAAATTGCCGAAAGGCACGCCGGTTGAAGATGCGGCGGTAGAAAAAGCGGTGCGTAATCTGCTGATGACTGAAGACTTTTCGCTGGTCAGCAAGCTGCAACGTCATTCCCGTTCGGCCATCGAGAGTTACAGCGATGACGAACTGGCGAGTCTGATTGGCACTAAACGCATGTCAGATTACAAAGCGGCGCTGACGCAACGTAACATCCGCTCCATGGACAGCCTGGCGACTTACGGCTGGATCATGTATCAGGATGCCTGTAACCGGGAAGTGCTGGGCCACCTGCCTGACTTTGAAGAGCTGTTTGCACGTGCGGCATTGCCGGAAATCGCCGCTGCGGTGGGTAAACTCTCCTGACAGTGATACTGATCAGGCTGAACTGAATATTATTAATTGATCATTGCCCGGATTAATCGTTGTACCGGACAGAAGCTGAACCGCTCTCCCCTGCTGCTGAACCTGCGGCGCGGGAAAGCGGAACGGCTTTCAGACAGGACAACGCCACTGATATCGGGCGAGAACGGGATTGAGTAAAAGTACCCATGAAAATTCCTTATATTCCAGAAGATGCACCTTTTAATGGCGATCAGAAGTACTGGCTGGCTGGCTTTCTCGCGGGGCTTCACTCCCGTTTGCTGGTATTAGAAGACAAACAGCAACCTGCCGCAGGGGCGGGCGCAGCCGCGACCACGCAACTGCATATTCTTTACGGCTCACAGACCGGCAATGCCGAAGCACTGGCGCAGACCGCAGCGAAATCTGCGCGCGCCAAAGGGCTGGTGCCCGTGGTTCAGGCGCTGGGCGATGTCGATCTCGACGTGTTTGCCACCATGCGCCATGTGCTGATCGTCACCTCGACTTATGGCGAAGGTGAAATGCCGGACAACGCACAGCTGTTCTGGGATGCGATCTCTGCCAGTACCGCACCGCGTCTGGAGCAGATGCATTTCGCCGTGCTGGCGATTGGCGATACCGGCTACGATGGCTTCTGTCAGGCGGGCAAGTTCATTGATATGCGCCTTGAGCAGTTGGGTGCGAAACGCGTGGTTGATCGTATCGATTGTGATATCGACTACGAAGAACCTTCCAGCGAGTGGCTGAACAGCTCAATGCCACAGTTTGCGGCCAGCGCAGGCAGCAGCGGCACCGTGCTGGAGAGCGCGCCTGAAGCGCCAGTCATTCCGGGCAGCAACAAATCGAATCCGTATGCTGCCGCGCTGATTACCAACAAGCGTTTGTCAGGTGAGCAGTCAGCCAAAGATATTCGTCATTTCGAATTCGACCTGTCGGACAGCGGCCTGAAATATGAAGCGGGCGATGCGCTGGGCGTGATTCCTGTCAATGAGCCGTCACTGGTCAGCCTGCTGCTGACTCAGCTTAATGCTGATTACCAGACGCCGGTGCCTGGCTTTGACCGCAGCCTCGGCGACCTGCTGACCTATCAGTTTGAGATCTCAGAGCCGTCACGCAAGTTGATCGAGTGGGTCGGACAGAACACCACCAACCAGGAACTGCGTCATGTCTTACAGCATGATGATAAAGATGCGCTGGGCGTGTGGCTGTGGGGCAAAGATACCCTCGACCTGCTGCAGCTTGAGCTGACACGCACGCTGGCGGTACCTGAGTTTGTTGCCCTGCTGCGTCCGCTGCAGCATCGTGCCTACTCAATTTCATCCAGCTCTAAGGCTCACCCTAACCAGGTGCATCTGACCGTTGCCTCGGTGCGTTATCACAGTGGTGGCCGTAATCGCGGTGGCGTCTGCTCGACCTATCTGGCCGAGCGTGTGCGTCGTGGCGAGAAGCCCGCCATCTTTATCTCACCCAATAAATCGTTCCGCGTGCCTGCCAATAACAGCGCGCCGCTGATCATGGTGGGACCGGGTACCGGTATCGCCCCATTCCGCGCCTTCCTGCAGGAGCGCCAGGCAACCGGCGCACAGGGCAAAAACTGGCTGTTCTTCGGCGATCAGCATCAGGAGCATGACTTTATCTATCAGGATGAATTAGTTGCCTGGCGGGATAACGGCTTGCTGACGCGTCTGGATCTGGCGTTCTCACGCGATCAGGAGAAGAAGATCTACGTGCAGAGCCGGATGCTGGAACAGGGCGCAGAGCTCTATGCCTGGCTGCAGGAAGGGGCTTACTTCTACGTCTGTGGCGATGCATCGCGTATGGCGAAGGATGTGGATAATGCGCTGTATGAAGTCGTTCGCCAGTTTGGTGGTCTCTCTACCGAGCGCGCTGCGGACTACGTCGATCAGCTGAAGAAAGAGAAACGCTACCTGCGCGACGTCTACTAATCGCGAAGGCCTGCTGTAAAAAATCCGGTTTGCGCAGGCAGCCGGATTTTTTTATGGGTGGCAGGCAAAAAAATACCCGTCACATGGACGGGTATTCACATTCACTGCTATTTCACTACGCGCAGTGAAGGTCTTCCACCACGTGGCGGTGGATCGTCATCAGGCGGCGTCTCGTCATCGCTGGCGTCATCAGGACGATCACCATCAATCACAGACATCATGGTCTCTTCCTGACCCTCTGACGCTTCCTGCATACCCAGTTCGTAAGCAGGTTCCGGTTCAAACATCGTCCCGGCACCGTTTTCACGCGCATAGATTGCCAGAATCGCCGCCATCGGCACGTTAACCTGGCGAGGAACGCCACCAAAGCGGGCGTTGAACGACACCTGATCATTGGCCAGATCGAGGTTACCGACAGCGCGTGGCGCAATGTTCAGGACAATCTGACCATCACGCGCATACTCCAGCGGCACCTGCACACCTGGCAGATTAATATCGACCACCAGATGCGGCGTCAGCTGATTGTCGAGCAACCAGTCATAGAATGCGCGCAGCAGATAGGGACGACGTGCAGTAAGTTGCGACATTTCCATACGTTAAGCCCGGGCTTGCAGGCGCATTTCACGTTCAGCTTCAGTTAATGAAGCGAGGAAAGAGTCACGCTCAAATACGCGGTTCATATAGCCTTTCAGCTCTTTTGAACCTGAGCCGATCAAATCGATGCCCATTGACGGCAGACGCCATAACAGCGGAGCCAGGTAGCAATCGACCAGACTGAACTCTTCGCTCATGAAGTAAGGCGTACGACCAAACAGTGGGGCGATAGCCAGCAGCTCTTCACGCAGTTGCTTGCGTGCCGCTTCGGCTTCCTGACCCGTGCTGTTCTCAACTTTCCGCATCAGGCTGTACCAGTCCTGCTCGATGCGATGCATCATCAGGCGGCTATCACCACGGGCAACCGGATAAACCGGCATCAGTGGCGGATGCGGGAAGCGCTCATCTAAATATTCCATGATGATGCGTGATTCATACAGCGTCAGCTCACGATCTACCAGCGTCGGTACCGTGCGATACGGATTGAGGTCAATCAGATCCTGCGGCAGGTTATCCATTTCGACCTGCTCGATCTCTACGCTGACACCCTTCTCCGCCAGGACAATACGTACCTGATGGCTGAAAATGTCAGTAGGACCAGAAAACAGCGTCATTACCGAACGTTTGTTGGCAGCGACAGCCATGAAAACCTCCAAGTTTGTTCACAAAAAGATACTGCGAATAGCCAACCACACGGCGATTCACCAGCTAATCGAACTCGCACGCAACCTGGTTAGCCGCGTCACAGATACTGACGCCCCGACAGTGGGGAGGCGCATAACGCACCGGCCTGCGGGCGCAAAGTGACACAGAGTTTACCAGATTTTAGGCTGCTTGTGGGCGTGGAATGAATCTTTGCAGGTAAATTGAGCGCGACGTTACGGTTTTCGCGGGGAGTCGAGGGGAAAGCAGAAAATAAAAAACCCGCCGAAGCGGGTTTTTTGAGCCAATTGTCGCAGCCGGAGCTGCAAACAATTAACGCTTGGAGAACTGAGGACGACGACGTGCTTTACGCAGGCCGACTTTCTTACGTTCAACCTGACGCGCATCACGAGTAACGAAGCCTGCTTTACGCAGTTCGCCACGCAGTGATTCGTCGTATTCCATCAGAGCGCGGGTGATACCGTGACGGATCGCACCAGCCTGACCAGAAATACCGCCACCAGAAACAGTGACGTAGAGATCGAATTTACCAACCATATCCAGCAGCTCAAGCGGCTGACGAACTACCATGCGGGCAGTTTCGCGACCGAAATACTGTTCCAGAGAACGTTGGTTAATAACGATATTACCGCTACCCGGCTTCATGAATACGCGAGCGGTAGAGCTTTTGCGGCGACCAGTGCCGTAGTTTTGAGTTTCAGCCATTGCCTTTAATCCCGATTAAATGTCAAGAACTTGCGGTTGCTGTGCCGCATGGGTGTGCTCGTTGCCTGCGTAAACTTTCAGTTTACGATACATAGCACGACCCAGCGGGCCCTTCGGCAGCATGCCTTTAACCGCGATCTCAATCACACGCTCAGGACGGCGAGCAATCATCTCTTCAAAGGTCGCCTGTTTGATACCACCGATGTGACCAGTGTGATGATAGTAGATCTTGTCAGTACGCTTGTTGCCAGTTACAGCAACTTTTTCAGCGTTCAGAACGATGATGTAATCACCTGTATCAACGTGCGGAGTGTATTCCGCTTTATGCTTACCACGCAGACGGCGCGCCAGTTCAGTCGCCAGGCGACCCAAAGTTTTGCCCGTTGCGTCAACTACAAACCAGTCACGTTGGACGGTTTCTGGTTTAGCTGTAAAAGTTTTCATCGAAAAGCTTACCCAAATTAAGTTACACGTTGGTGAAATCCCAAACGCTTAAGTAAACGAATGAGGCTCACACGACCATTTTGACCAGCAAGCCACCCCTTCGGATAGAGTTACTGGAACACAGAGGATTTGGGAAAAAAATCCTTTGCTGTAACGTGGGGTCGCAAGATTATAGAGAAGTCGGTTACAAAAATCGAACCCTATTTCGGTATTTATCCTGTTTATTCTCACGGCAGGTGCGGTAAGCGCAGATACTCTTCGCTCTGCATCTCCTGAAGTCGGGATAAACAGCGCTGGTACTCGAACTTCAGCCGCGTGCCCTGATAAATCTCGGTCAGTGACGTCTCCGCCGCAACCACCAGCTTCACATGACGTTCATAGAACTCATCGACCAGAGCCAGGAAACGGCGCGCCTGATCTTCGGTTTTGTAGATCATCACCGGCACGTCATACAGCAGCACGCTGTGAAAACGGCGCGACAGCGCTATGTAGTCATGCTGGCTACGCCCCTCTCCACACAGCGTCTTAAAATTAATCGCCAGCACGCCTTCACTGACGCCCAGCGTCGGCATCTGGCGGTGATTAATCTCCAGTACCGGCGCCTCTTCCGGCTGGCTGCCCGACAGCGCTTTAAACATCCGCGTCATTTCAGCGTGCGTTTCCGGGTTCAGCGGATAGTTCCACAAGTGTGCGGAGGTCAGCGTGCGTAACCGGTAGTCGATACCGGCATCTACGTTCATCACATCACAGTGGCGCTTTATCTGCTCAATCGCAGGCAGGAAACGCGCACGCTGCAGACCGTTACGATAGAGGTCATCAGGCGGAATGTTCGAGGTGGCCACCAGCGCGATGCCACGTTCAAACAGCGCTTCCATCAGCGTACCGAGCAGCATCGCATCGGTGATATCGGAGACAAAAAACTCATCAAAACAGAGGATGTCAGTTTCGGCTTTGAATTTGTCCGCGATAATCAGCAACGGATCGCTGTGGCCCTGAAGCTGCGTCAGCTCTTCGTGCACCCGCAGCATGAAGCGGTGGAAGTGCAGACGCAGTTTGCGATCGCCAGGAATAGACTGAAAAAAGAGATCCATAACCCATGTCTTGCCGCGCCCTACACCGCCCCACATATAAAGTCCACGTACCGGTTGTGGCGTCTCATTTTTCTCTTTACCGATCAATTTTGACAGGCGACCCAGCAGGCCGGATGTGGCAGGCGCGGCAGATTGTTGCCGGGCAACCAGCGCCTGCTGCAGCGCGTCTAAACGGGTAATTGCTTCACGTTGTACGTCATCGGGCCTGAATTCGCCCTGCGACAGCGCCTGCTCATAGCGTGCAAGCGGAGTTGAGGTTTGCATTGTTATTTCAAAGTCCCTGAATGGTGTCTGATTCATACCACGGTTGCTGAAAAAAAGGCCGTTCTACACTAAGCCATGCTGCTCCGGAGTTCCACATCCATAAGATTAACGGGTATAGTGATTGTTATCGATATGGTGCAACGCCCTACGGAACAATGGAAATAACACGGGAGTCATTATGACCTGGGAATACGGGCTAATTGGTTTAGTGGTAGGTATTATTGTCGGCGCAGTAGCCATGCGTTTTGGCAACAAAAAGCTGCGTGAGCAGCGCAGCATGCAGTACGAACTGGAAAAATCGAAAGCGGAGCTGGCTGATTATCGCGAAGAGCTGACCAACCACTTCGCGCAGAGCGCGGAGCTGCTGGACAACATGGCGCGTGATTATCGTCAGCTCTATCAGCATATGGCAAAAGGCTCCAATGACCTGCTGCCCAATCTGCCTGGACAGAAAAATCCGTTTGCCTATCAGCTGACTGAAGCTGAAGCGGACAACGATCAGGTCCCGGTGCAGATGCCGCGCGACTACTCTGAAGGCGCATCTGGTTTACTGCGTGGCGAGCGCCCTGCCCGCGACTAATCTTTTTGGGGCGCAGCCTGTCTGCGCCCACTGAATTTGCGAACCCTGACCGCAAAGGACTGTCACACTTATTAATTCCTCCCACCTTTTGCAGCGAGAGCGTTGTAGCAATGAAAAAACAAGCACGCCTGTTTAGCGCATTAGCCCTGAGTATTGGGATGAGTCTTGCCGCCGCGCCAGACGCGATGGCAACGCTGCCAGCACAAATTGCGGGCCAGCCGCTGCCGAGTCTGGCACCGATGCTGGAGAAAGTGTTGCCCGCCGTGGTCAGTGTTCACGTTGAAGGCACCGATTCTGGTGCGCAGGCTCAGGATATCCCTGAACCACTGAAACGCTTTTTCGGCCAGATGCCTGGTGGAAATACGCAGCCCCAGCCGTTTGAAGGCTTAGGTTCTGGCGTCATCATTGATGCCGCCAAAGGCTACGTGCTGACCAACAACCACGTGGTTAACGGTGCGGATAAGATCAACGTACAGCTTGGCGACGGCAGCGAATATGAAGCCAAACTGATCGGCCATGATGAGCAGACCGATATCGCGCTGATTCAGATTCAGGGCGCAAAAAACCTCACGCAGGTGAAAGTCGCAGATTCTGATCAGCTGAAAGTGGGTGATTTCGCGGTGGCGATCGGTAACCCGTTTGGCCTGGGACAGACCGCCACCTCCGGGATTATCTCTGCGCTGGGTCGCAGCGGCCTGAACCTGGAAGGGCTGGAAAACTTTATTCAGACTGATGCTGCCATTAACCGCGGCAACTCAGGCGGTGCGCTGGTCAACCTGAACGGCGAGCTGATCGGTATTAACACCGCCATTCTCGCCTCCAGCGGCGGTAACATCGGCATCGGCTTTGCTATCCCAAGTGATATGGCGATGAACCTCGCGCAGCAGCTGATCAAATATGGTGAAGTGAAGCGCGGTCAGCTCGGCATTAAAGGCACTGAAATGACGGCCGATATGGCTAAAGCGTTCAATGTCGATGCGCAGCGTGGCGCCTTTGTTTCTGAAGTCTTACCGCAGTCTGCCGCGCAGAAAGCGGGCGTGAAGTCAGGCGATATCATTACATCGATCAACGATAAGCCGATTACCAGTTTCGCTGAGCTACGCGTAAAAGTGGGCACCACACCGCCAGGCGAGCAGGTTAAGCTCGGCCTTCTGCGCGAAGGTAAGCCATTGACGGTTACCGTTACGCTGGAGCAGAGTTCGCAGACCACCGCCAGCGCACAGCTGATGTCACCTGCACTTCAGGGCGCAACGCTGAGTGATGGACAGACGAAGACCGGTGATAAAGGCGTGAAGGTCGATACCATCGAAAAAGGCACTCCGGCTGAACAGGTTGGTCTGCAGAAAGATGATGTGATTATCGGCGTTAACCGCAGCCGGGTTCAGAACATTGCTGAACTGCGTAAAATTCTGGAAGGGAAACCGCCGGTACTGGCACTGAATGTGGTGCGCGGCGATGAAACTATCTATCTGTTGTTGAGATAAACCTCGCATTCCGGCGGACACAAGCACGTGTGTGTCCGCCGCTCTCATGCTATTCTCCCCTGCGATCTCCCCTGGCGTGATTTAACACCATGTTTCTTAAACTTTTGCGTGCCGTGGTGCTGGGCCTGATTGTGGCGGGTATTTTGCTCGCAGCACTGCCTGCACTGCGTATGGGCAGCGACGCCCTCTATAACCACGAAAGTATTACCGACGAAACGCCCTTTAGCTTTAATCAAGGGGTGCGACGCGCTGTGCCTGCCGTTGTGAACGTTTACAACCGTAGCGCCCACGGCAACAACAATCGTGGCATCACGACCCTGGGTTCCGGGGTGATCATGAATGTAAAAGGCTACATCCTTACCAATAAGCATGTGATCAACAATGCCGACCAGATTATCGTGGCGCTGCAGGATGGCCGCTTCTTTGAAGCGACGCTGGTCGGTTCCGATGGCATGACCGATCTGGCGGTTCTCAAGATTACGGCCTCCGGCCTGCCCGTTATCCCGATTAATCCAGACCGCCAGCCGCATATCGGTGATGTGGTGATGGCGATCGGCAACCCCTATAACCTCGGTCAGACGGTGACGCAGGGCATTATCAGCGCCACGGGCCGCGTAGGTCTGAGTTCGTCAGGCCGACAGAACTTCCTGCAGACCGATGCCTCAATCAACCAGGGTAACTCCGGCGGTGCGCTGATTAACTCGCTCGGCGAGCTGATGGGCATTAACACTCTGACGTTTGATAAGAGCAATGATGGTGAAACCCCGGAAGGGATTGGTTTCGCCATTCCAACCGTCTTAGCCTCGAAAATCATGGATAAGCTGATTCGTGATGGTCGGGTGATCCGCGGCTATATCGGCATTACCGGGCGTGAGTTACCGCCACTGCACGGACAGGGCAGCAGCCTGGATCGGGTTCAGGGCATTATTGTCAGCGTGGTCACGCCAGACGGGCCAGCGGATAAAGCCGGGATTCAGGCCAATGATGTGCTGCTCAGCGTTAACGGCAAGCCGGCAATTTCCGCGCAGGAGACGATGGATCAGGTGGCAGAAATTCGCCCGGGTTCAGTGATTGATGTGCAGGTACTGCGAAACGATCAGAAGCTGACGCTACCGGTGACCATTCAGGAATTCCCGGACAACAGTAACTAGCTAAAACCCGAGCCAGGTCAGGGATGGCCCGGCTGATCGCAAAGAAGGCCGCCATCCATGGCGGTCGGCCTCGCCATCCTGGCTCGGATGCTTTGCTCTTCATCCGGGCCAACCCTTCCCCACTATTCCGTCATCGTTTGTGAATAACGGATTAGCAACGATCCACCGGAAACGCGATCACTTCACTCAATGACTCCGCTTTCAACGCCAGCATGATCAGACGATCAATACCCAACGCGACACCGGAACAGGCTGGCATACCATGCGCCAGCGCATCCAGCAGATAAGTATCAATGGGATGCACAGGCAGGCCGCGTGCCGCACGGCGACGGTTATCCTGCTCAAAGCGCTGACGCTGCTCGCGGCTGTCGGTCAGTTCACGGAAACCGTTCGCCAGCTCAATGCCCTTGTAATAGACCTCGAAGCGTTCAGCCACACGGTGATCTTCCGTACTGATCTCCGCCAGTGCCGCCTGGCTGGCCGGGAAATGATAAACGAAGCAGGGTTTATCCTGACCAATCTTCGGTTCCACGCCCAGCATAAACAGCAGCATCAGCAGGGTATCGCGATCCTCTTCTGCACGCGCCAGCTCGCCTTCACCCAACTTCTCAGCCGCTTCACGCAGCTGCGCTTTATCTGCTGACAACGGATCCAGCTCCAGATGGCGGATAAAGGCCTGCTGATAAGAGAGCGACTCTGCGCTGTCACACTCCAGCACCTGCTGCATCAGATCGTCGACTTCGTTCATCAGACGGTACATGTCGTAATGCGGCCGGTACCACTCCAGCATGGTAAATTCCGGGTTGTGGTGACGTCCCGCCTCTTCATTGCGGAAGCTGCGCGCCATCTGATAGATCGGACCACTGCCCGCCGCCAGCAGGCGTTTCATGTGATATTCCGGGCTGGTCATCAGCCAGAGATCGCGCCCCTGCGCAGCGCCAGGGCCGACAAAACGCGTCTGGAAAGGCACCAGATGGATATCGGTAATGGTGGCCTGGCTCATCGCCGGCGTATCCACTTCCAGCACGCCGCGATCGGCAAAGAAACGACGCACTTCTGCTAAAATAGCGGCGCGTTTTAACAAATTGGCGATGGATGCGCTTGGTTGCCAGCTTGCCGTTTCGCTCATGGTGATGACTCCTGATACAAATTAGGGGGGGAAGTCTACCTGCAATGCCTGCGGCAAACAATCTCGTGCCCGTGCTGCCAAAAACAGCGTTTCGGCTTCTATACTTAAGCGGTTAAATCACAAAGGAATCCCACTATGTCTCCATGGAAAACAGTTGTTGCCAGCCTGAGTGCTTTTCTCTCAGTTGCCTGTAGCACCACGCCGCCAAAGAACGTCACGGTCATTGATAACTTTGACAGTCAGCGCTATCTCGGTCAGTGGTATGAGATTGCCCGCCTTAACCACCCTTTTGAGCGCGGTCTTGAACAGGTGACGGCAAACTATAGTCCGCGTGAAGATGGCGGCCTGAAAGTGATCAATCGTGGCTATAACGTCAAAAAGCAGCGCTGGCAGGAGAGCGTCGGTAAAGCCTACTTCACTGGTGAACCCCAGCGAGCTTCTCTGAAAGTCTCTTTCTTTGGCCCCTTCTACGGCGGCTACAACGTTATCGCCCTGGACCCCGACTATCGCTATGCGATGGTGTGCGGCCCGAATCGCCACTATCTCTGGATACTGTCACGGACACCTCAGCTGGAGCCAGGCGTAAAAGAGAAACTGGTTGAGCAGGCGCGTCGGGATGGTTTCCCGGTTGAAGAATTAATCTGGGTAAAACAGAAATAGTGCAGAAAATGACAAGCCGGTACGAAAAGCCTTTCGTACCGGTTGGAATCACAGGTTACTTCGTGCTGTTCTGAATCGCCTGGCCACCCGCTTCGACATCTTCGCCTACGCCACGCGTGGTATTACACGCCGTCAGCAGAGAAGAGAGCACCAGTACAGAGAAGATTGCGGCAATACTTTTCTTTAACATAACAATGTCCTTTTTGATGGATGTAAAGTACAGCGCTTTAAGCATAGCCGGATTTCAGGCAGTTGCTGCTGGCGGGACTCTAAAAAGGACAATCAGTTACGGTCATTTTGCCGCACGCGAAATGGCACCACCTAAGTGAGAGACATCTTCGCCAAAACCGTGGAATGTGTTGCAGGCGCTTAGCGCAGAAGAGACCAGCAACGCGAACGCGATTAATTTTGCCAGTTTGATCATTTTTTTCTCTCAGACAAGAAAAAGGCGCACCAGAAGATGCGCCTGCGAATCTTATTTCACGCGTGACACGTATTCGCCAGAGCGGGTGTCAACTTTGACCACTTCGCCCTCTTGCACGAACAATGGCACTTTCACTACGGCGCCGGTAGACAGCTTGGCTGGCTTGCCGCCAGTACCCGCCGTATCACCTTTCAGGCCTGGATCGGTTTCGATAACTTCAGCTTCGATAAAGTTCGGCGGCTGAACGGCGATTGGACGACCGTTCCACAGCGTAACGATACATTCAGCGTTATCCTGCAGCCATTTTGCTGCATCGCTTACCGTCTTCTCTTCAACCTGGAACTGCTCAAAGCTTTCCGGGTGCATGAAGTGGTAGAACTCGCCGTCGTTGTACAGGTAGTTCAGGTTGGTATCTACAACGTCTGCGCCTTCGGCGGAGTCGGTAGATTTAAAAGTTTTCTCAACGCGAGAACCCGTCAGCAGGCGACGCATTTTAACGCGTGCGAATGCCTGACCTTTACCCGGTTTAACGAACTCACTGGATTCGATGGCATACGGCTCGCCTTCGAACATGATTTTAAGACCGGGACGGAAATCGTTGCTAGAATAAGTCGCCATGAAGGCCCTCTACGAAAATTGACACTGGTACTAAGCCAAAAAAATGGCACACATTGTAACCCTAAAAACACCTTCCAGAGAAGATTGGTTGCAGCAACTTGCGGATGTTGTCACCGAACCTGATGAATTACTGCGGATTTTAGCCCTTGATCAGCACACCGAGCTGGCTGAAGGTGCGGATGCGCGGCGTCTTTTCGCCTTACGTGTACCGCATGCGTTCATCCGCCGGATGAAAAAAGGCGATGCGCACGACCCGCTGCTGCTTCAGGTACTGACCCGCCGCCAGGAATTCACTGATGCGCCAGGTTATAGCACCGATCCGCTCGATGAACAAAGCAACGTTGTACCTGGATTGCTGCATAAATACCGAAACCGGGCTTTATTGTTGGTAAAAGGCGGCTGCGCCGTCAACTGTCGCTACTGCTTCCGCCGTCATTTCCCCTATCAGGATAATCCCGGCAACAAGCGTAGCTGGCAGGCTGCACTGGACTATATCGCCGATCATCCCGAGCTGGATGAGATCATTTTCTCCGGCGGTGACCCGCTTATGGCGAAAGATCATGAGCTCGCCTGGCTTATCGCCGCGCTGGAACAGATCCCCCATCTGAAACGTCTGCGCATCCACAGCCGCTTACCGGTGGTGATACCGGCGCGCATTACCGAGCAGCTCTGTCAGATGTTAAGCGAGACGCGTCTGCAGGTGGTGATGGTGACGCACATCAACCATGCGCAGGAGATTGATGATGAGCTGCGTGAGGCGATGAGTAGCCTGAAGCGTGCTGGAGTGACCCTGCTGAATCAGAGCGTGCTATTGCGTGGCGTCAACGATAATGCGCAGACGCTAGCCACCCTGAGCAATGCACTATTTGATGCCGGCATCCTGCCCTACTATCTGCACGTGCTGGATAAGGTACAGGGTGCGGCGCATTTCTTTGTGTCAGATGACGAGGCCCGCCAGCTGGTGCGTGCACTTCTGTCACAGGTCTCCGGCTATCTGGTGCCAAAGCTGGCGCGTGAAATTGGCGGAGAGCCAAGTAAAACACCGTTAGATTTACAGTTACGTCAGGAATAAAAACGGCCAGCAAAAGGCTGGCCGGTTCAATATGGCAGACTGCCTGACTCACATTATGGGCACTTGTAGACCTGGCCGGTCATTTTGCTGTCGAGTGGCGCAAACGCGGACAACAGGTTCTGCGTCGGACTGGTTGCTCCATAAATCACGTTACCGCCCATCTCCGCTGCGCGATTGCGCAGGTCGTTAGCTGCGCCACGCAGTGCGCTGGTTTCGCCGCCTGCACCGCTCAGCCAGTTGCTCTGTGAGCCGGTAATATTGCCCAGAAGCTGACAGGTATTGCCAGGCTGCTGATCGGTAAACGTCACGCGCTGTCCTGCTGAAGAGAGTTGCGTAGAGCTGCTGCAGCCCGCCAGCAATAACGCGCCAGCCGTCAGTCCGAGCAAGAGGTTAATCCGCATTGTAATCCCCATTTATTATCATCAGAGTCGGGTGGCAGCGTAGCAGAAAAAGGATTTTTCTTTCTGCACATTCATTGCCCTTATCCCGTTATATCGTCTCAATATTTCACGCCGCTTGCAGGCTGGCAAGCGTGCCGATGCTGGTGAATAAAATGAAGCCAGTCGATCAGTCGGCGCAGCCGCAGACAGCGTGACATATCAAGAGGAAAGACGAACGATTGCGCCTTACTTATACTATTTTCCCACCCAAAAGAAAAACCCCCGACCGTTTCCGATCGGGGGTGATGTCAGAGCGTGATGCCCTTAACCGGTGTAGCCATTACGTCGTGCATTTTCGATGCAATCGGCTTTGTTAACGTAGCCCTGACTGGCGGCGCCGGTAATATTGCCGTTGGGCGCCGTTCTTCTCCAGCGCCACTTGTGTGCCTCGTCCTTATAAAATTCCCATTTATCGTGCATTTTTATTTTCCTTAATCTGCTGTTTATCCCTTTCAGAGCGCGCTATTTCGCGCCGGGATCCACGTTAGAGCATCCCGCCCTGACTAAACCATGATGCAGAACATAAAAAAAGTTAATGGGTTTTTCCTGCTGCTGCCAGCATTCAGACGCTGAAAAAGAAAAACCCCCGACCGTTTCCGATCGGGGGTTCTTTGATGACTTAAGCAGTCAACGGCAATTACATCATGCCGCCCATACCGCCCATGCCACCCATACCGCCAGCGCCGCCGCCTAAATCAGGTGCGTCGCCTTTTGGCAGGTCAGTGACCATACATTCGGTTGTGATCATCAGACCCGCAACAGAGGCCGCGTACTGCAGAGCAGAACGGGTCACTTTGGTTGGGTCCAGGATACCGAAGTCGATCATGTTGCCGTACTCTTCAGTCTGCGCGTTGTAACCGTAGTTACCGTCGCCCGCTTTCACGTTGTTAGCGACAACAGATGGCTCTTCACCGGCGTTAGAAACGATCTGACGCAGTGGAGATTCCATCGCGCGCAGCGCAACTTTGATACCGACGTTCTGATCTTCGTTCTGACCACGCAGATCAACCAGCTGTGCTGCAACGCGAACCAGCGCCACACCACCACCAGCAACCACGCCTTCTTCTACAGCAGCACGGGTTGCGTGCAGCGCATCTTCAACGCGGGCTTTCTTCTCTTTCATTTCAACTTCAGTTGCTGCGCCGACTTTCAGAACGGCTACGCCGCCTGCCAGTTTCGCTACGCGCTCCTGCAGTTTTTCTTTGTCGTAGTCAGACGTTGCTTCTTCGATCTGCTGACGAATCTGGGTTACACGGCCCTGGATTGTCGCTTCTTCACCTACACCATCGATGATGGTGGTGGTGTCTTTGTTGATCACAACGCGTTTCGCCTGGCCCAGATCTTCCAGAGCCGCTTTTTCCAGTTCCATACCGATCTCTTCAGAGATCACGGTACCACCGGTCAGGATAGCGATATCCTGCAGCATAGCTTTACGACGGTCGCCGAAGCCTGGCGCTTTAACCGCAGCCACTTTCACGATGCCGCGCATGGTGTTAACCACCAGCGTTGCCAGCGCTTCGCCTTCAACATCTTCCGCGATGATCAGCAGTGGTTTGCCTGCTTTCGCAACGGCTTCCAGTACTGGCAGCATTTCGCGGATGTTAGAAATTTTCTTGTCAGCCAGCAGGATGAACGGAGATTCCAGTTCAATCGCGCCAGTTTCTGGCTTGTTAATGAAGTAAGGAGAAAGGTAGCCGCGATCAAACTGCATACCTTCAACCACATCCAGCTCGTCCTGCAGGCCGGTGCCTTCTTCAACGGTGATCACGCCTTCTTTACCCACTTTCTCCATCGCCTGAGCAATCAGCTGGCCCACGGTTTCATCGGAGTTAGCAGAGATAGTACCAACCTGCGCAATCGCTTTAGAGTCTGAGCAAGGCACAGACAGCGCTTTCAGTTTCTCAACCGCAGCGATAACGGCCTGGTCGATACCGCGCTTCAGGTCCATCGGGTTCATACCCGCTGCGACCGCTTTCAGGCCTTCGGTGATGATAGACTGTGCCAGAACGGTTGCAGTGGTGGTACCGTCGCCCGCAGCGTCGTTCGCTTTAGAGGCCACTTCTTTCACCATCTGCGCGCCCATGTTCTCGAACTTGTCTTCCAGTTCGATTTCACGTGCCACAGAAACACCATCTTTAGTGATGGTCGGTGCACCAAAAGATTTATCCAGAACCACGTTACGGCCTTTCGGGCCCAGGGTAACTTTTACTGCATCTGCCAGTACGTTCACGCCACGCAACATTTTTACGCGTGCGTCATTACCGAATTTTACGTCTTTAGCTGCCATCTTTAAATATCCCTTAAATTCGTTTCGTTCAGTGAATTACGCGTAAAAATTACGCTTCAACAACGGCCAGAATGTCGCTCTCAGAGATGATAAGCACCTCTTCGTTGTCGATTTTCTCGGTTTTAGCGCCGTAACCTTCACTGAAGATCACGACGTCGCCAACCTTCACGTCCAGCGGCTTAACATCACCACTCTCAAGGATGCGGCCATTGCCGACAGCCAGGACTTCACCACGGGTGGATTTACCGGCTGCAGAACCGGTCAGCACGATGCCGCCAGCTGATTTAGCTTCAACTTCTTTACGCTTGACGATGACGCGATCGTGCAATGGACGAATTTTCATTTGATAGCTCTCCTTTGAGAAGTCCAATCATTCAGTTTTGGGGTTGATCACCGGTCTGCATGGCTTCCGGCCTCGTGACCAGAGAGATAGGGCCGCCACCACCCACTTTCAAGGGGGCGGACAACAAATTTTTTACCCTGATGTGATAACTGGTGGCTTTTTAAACAGATGATGAGACAAATAAAAAACGCAACCCGGAGGTTGCGCTTTCAGAGGCGATAAGTGCGGTTAACGATCCTTGTGATCGTCATGGTTCTCGAGGCGATCGGTGTTTTTACGCTCGAACTCGCCATCCATGGTGTAGCCGCTGTCCGGCCCCGCTCCTGGCCCGCGCCAGACACGCAGATGGGGCATCAGCTTCAGCGTCAGATGCTTCTGCACCGGAGGCAACAGCAGCAACAGGCCCAGCAGATCAGTGAAGAAGCCTGGCAACAGCAGCAGGAAGCCCGCAATGATCAGCGATACGCTTTTGATCATCTCATTGGCCGGGCTTTCGTTACGCGCCAGCTTCTCCTGCATCAGCATAAAATTCTTCATGCCCTGATTTTTGACCAGCGACACCCCGATGCACGAGGTGAAGACCACCAGCAGCATAGTAAGCAGCACGCCCATGACATGTGCCACCTGAATGAAGAGTGAAATCTCGATCCAGGCCAGAACAAAAAAGACTAATAACGGTATCCAGCGCACCGTACTCTCCTGTAAGTAGGGGCTGAACGGCAGCGTGCCGCTCAGCAGAAAGCGTTCATCCTGAGGATGATAAGAAAAGAGATGGGCACCCGCGCCGCCATTTTCAACCGATCGTGTCAAATTTATCCTGCGGGGTTAATTTTGTAACCAACTTCACATATCGTTAACCAGACTGCAGCATTAAGTGATCTGCATGCGTGCTTTTCTTATGCATCAGAATATGATCGCACACGCCCATTTGAAGACGGATAATATGTCGGCACGGGTACACCACGACAAAATAAACACATCCTTTGTGATGGTTAGCGGCAACAACAAGAAGGTTATCATGGCGAACAACATTCGTATCGAAGAAGACCTGTTAGGTATGCGCGAAGTTCCGGCGGATGCCTATTATGGCGTTCATACTCTGCGTGCGATTGAGAATTTTTATATCAGCAACAGCAAAATCAGCGACATACCTGAATTTGTACGCGGTATGGTGATGGTAAAAAAAGCGGCGGCGATGGCCAACAAAGAGCTGCAGACCATCCCGCGCAACATTGCCGATACCATCATTAAGGCCTGCGACGAAGTGCTGAACAACGGTCGCTGTATGGACCAGTTCCCTGTGGATGTCTATCAGGGCGGGGCCGGGACCTCGGTCAACATGAACACCAATGAGGTACTGGCGAACATCGGCCTTGAGCTGATGGGCCACCAGAAAGGGGAATATCAGTACCTCAACCCCAACGATCATGTGAATAAGTGCCAGTCCACCAACGACGCTTACCCGACCGGCTTCCGCATTGCGGTTTACAGTTCGCTGCTGAAACTGCTTGATGGTATCAGCCAGCTGGCCGAAGGCTTCCAGCACAAAGCCGATGAATTCCAGACCATCCTGAAAATGGGCCGCACCCAGTTGCAGGATGCCGTGCCAATGACCCTCGGTCAGGAGTTTCACGCCTTCAGCGTGCTGCTGAACGAAGAGACCAAAAGCATTCTGCGCACTGCTGAACTGCTGCTGGAAGTGAACCTGGGTGCGACCGCCATCGGCACCCGCCTCAATACGCCGGAAGGCTATCAGCATCTGGCGGTACAACGCCTGGCGGAAGTCAGCAACCTTCCCGTGGTACCGGCGGAAGACCTGATTGAAGCGACCTCTGACTGCGGGGCTTATGTGATGGTCCATTCATCACTGAAACGTCTGGCGGTGAAACTCTCTAAAATCTGTAACGACCTGCGCCTGCTCTCCTCCGGACCACGCTCCGGCCTGAATGAAATCAACCTGCCAGAGCTGCAGGCGGGTTCCTCTATCATGCCGGCCAAGGTCAACCCGGTCGTGCCGGAAGTCGTCAACCAGGTCTGCTTCAAAGTGATCGGTAACGACATCACCGTCACAATGGCCTCTGAAGCGGGTCAGTTGCAGCTCAACGTGATGGAGCCGGTGATTGGCCAGGCGCTGTTTGAATCAATCAGCATCCTGACTAACGCCTGCTACAACCTGCTGGAGAAGTGCGTCAACGGCATTACCGCCAACCGCGCGGTGTGCGAAGCCTACGTCTTCAATTCGATTGGTATCGTGACGTACCTCAACCCGTACATCGGCCACCACAATGGCGATATCGTTGGCAAAATCTGTGCGGAAACCGGTAAAAGCGTGCGAGAGGTGGTGCTGGAGCGCGGACTGCTGACGGAAAGTGAGCTGGACGATATCTTCTCGGTGCAGAACCTGATGTACCCGGTTTATAAAGCCAAACGTTATACCGATGAAAACGAACAGTAAGGCTTAACCGACACTGGTTAACCAAAGGCACACCGCGATCAACACGGTGTGCCTTTTTTTTTGTTAAACAGCACACCCAGGTTTTACCGGTTTAATTTTCAGGAGTGATTCATGTTTGTGGTTGAGCTGCTTATCGTCTTGATGGCGATCTGGTTGGGCGCCCGTCTTGGCGGCATTGGTATCGGGTTCGCCGGCGGAATGGGCGTGCTGGTCCTGACGCTGGGATTTGGCATGGCGCCTGGCACTATCCCGTTTGATGTGATTGAAATCATCATGGCGGTGATCGCCGCAATCGCCGCCATGCAGGTGGCGGGCGGCATGGATTATCTGGTGAGTCTGGCGGAACGTCTGCTGCGCCGTCATCCGCGCCATGTCACGCTGCTGGCCCCGCTGGTCACTTACCTGATGACGCTGCTGGCCGGTACCGGACACACCGCCTTCTCAACACTACCGGTGATTGCGGAAGTGGCGAAGGAGCAAGGCGTCCGCCCTTCCCGGCCGCTGTCGATTGCGGTGGTGGCTTCTCAGATCGCGATTACCGCTTCACCGATTTCAGCGGCGGTGGTCTTCTTCGCCACCCTGCTTGAACCGCGCGGCGTCAGCTATATCACGCTGCTGGCGATTGCTATTCCTTCAACCATGGTGGGTCTCTTCCTGGCAGCACTGGTGACCAACTTCCTGGGCAAAGAGCTTAAGGATGATGAGGTCTATCAGGCTCGCCTTGCCAAAGGCGAAGTGACGCTGCGCGGCGCCAGCGTCTTCCAGGCAAAACCGGGCGCGAAAAAGTCTGTACTGCTGTTTCTGATCGGTATTGTTGCGGTGGTGCTCTATGCCACCGCGACCAGCGCCAGCGTCGGGCTGATCGCCAATCCGCCGCTGCCACGCAATGAAGCGATTGTGGTGTTTATGCTGACCATCGCCACGCTGATCAGCCTGACCTGCAAACTCGACACCAGCGAAATCCTCAGCGCCAGTACTTTTAAATCCGGCATGAGCGCCTGTATCTGCGTGATGGGCGTCGCCTGGCTGGGCGATACCTTTGTGAAAGCGCATCTGACGGATATTCAGATGCTGGCAGGTGATGCACTGAAAACCTATCCGTGGATGCTGGCGCTGGTGCTGTTCTTCGCCTCAATGTTGCTCTATTCGCAGGCTGCTACCACCAAGGCACTGATGCCCGCCGCGCTGCTGCTGGGCGTCACCCCGCTCACAGCCATCGCTTCCTTCGCGGCAGTTTCGGCGCTGTTTGTGCTGCCGACCTACCCGACCCTGCTGGCCGCCGTTGAGATGGATGACACCGGCTCAACCCGTATTGGCAAGTTTGTCTTTAACCACGCCTTTATTATTCCCGGGGTGATCGCCATTGCGCTGTCGGTGCTCTCTGGCTTCGTGTTTGGCGGATTGCTGTTGTAGCACCGTCATCGTGTTACTGATGGAGCGTGCTATCATCGGCGCTCTTTAAAACAGGAGTTACAGGATGAATGCGGTCGTTATCCTCTGCACTGCGCCCGATCAGGCCACGGCGGAGCACCTTGCTGGCTTAGCGCTGCAAGCCCGGCTGGCGGCCTGCGTGACAATGCTGCCGGGCGCCACCTCCTGGTATCTCTGGCAGGGCAAAATGGAGCAGAACAGCGAAGTCCAGATGCTGCTGAAATGCGACAGCGATCATCAGCAGGCGCTGTGTGATCTGCTCAAAGAAGCACACCCTTACGACGTACCCGAACTGCTGGCGCTGCCGGTTCAATATGGAGACAGTGAATACTTGTCATGGCTGCACGCATCTCTCGCTTAATTACGCTCCTGCTGACGCTGTTTATCTGCCTGCAGGCGCACGCATCACTCTTTTCAAACCCGGCGACCAGCCGCTTTGTGCCGGTCGATCAGGCGTTTACGTTTGACTTCGACCAGCAGGGCGCGCAGCTCAACCTGCACTGGAAAGTGAAATCGGGTTACTACCTCTATCGCCAGCAGATCCGCATCACGCCGCAGAACGCGACCATCGCGCCGCTGACGTTGCCCGCCGGTCAGCCGCATGAAGATGAATTCTTTGGCAAAAGTGAGATCTATCCGCAGGACCTGACGCTGCCGGTGACGCTGCAACAGGCAGGCCCTGATGCCACGCTCAGCGTGACTTATCAGGGCTGTGCCGCCGCAGGATTCTGTTATCCGCCGGAGACACGCAGCGTACCGGTGAGTGCGGTAGCAGCCAGCAGCGCGCCAGCGCCGGTCAGTGCTCAGCCTGCGCCCGCCAGCCCATTGCCCTTTTCCCCGCTCTGGGCACTGCTGATCGGCATCGGCGTGGCCTTTACACCCTGTGTGCTGCCGATGTATCCGCTGATCTCCGGCATTATCCTGGGCGGTAATCGCCACTATTCGCTGGGCCGACTGTTTGCGCTGGCGATGGTCTATGTTCAGGGGATGGCGCTGACTTACACGCTATTAGGGATGGTGGTCGCAGCAGCGGGATTACGCTTCCAGGCCGCGTTGCAGCACCCCTACGTGCTGTTCACGCTCTCCCTGCTGTTTATCGTGCTGGCCCTGTCGATGTTCGGCCTGTTTACGCTGCAACTGCCCTCCAGCCTGCAAACCCGCCTGACCCTGTGGAGCAATCGCCAGCAGGGCGGATCGCTGCCCGGCGTCTTCCTGATGGGCGCGCTGGCAGGATTGATCTGCTCGCCCTGCACCACGGCCCCGCTCAGCGCCATTTTGCTCTACATCGCGCAGAGCGGAAATCTGTGGGCCGGTGCCGGGACGCTGTGGCTTTATGCGGTCGGGATGGGCTTACCGCTGATCGCCGTGACCCTGTTTGGTAACCGGCTGCTGCCGAAAAGCGGCCCGTGGATGCAAACCGTTAAAGAGGGCTTCGGCTTTGTCATTCTTGCGCTGCCGGTCTTCCTGCTGGAGCGGGTGCTGGGCGAAGCTTGGGGATTGCGACTCTGGAGCCTGCTCAGCGTGGCGTTCTTCGGCTGGGCGTTCAGCATCAGCCTGCGCGCCAGCAGCGGTAAGTGGCGCGTGGTGCAGATTCTCATGCTCGCCGCTGCGCTGATTAGCGCGCGTCCGTTGCAGGACTGGGCCTTTGGCGGCCCGGCCGAACAGCATGCGGTGGCCCCGCTGCCGTTCCAGAGCCTCCAGACGCCGCAACAACTCGATAGTGCGCTGCAGCAGGCTCGCGGCCGCATCACCATGGTCGATCTTTATGCTGACTGGTGCGTCGCCTGCAAAGAGTTTGAAAAATATACCTTTAGTGATAGCTCCGTGCGCGATAGCCTGAGCAAGGTACAGCTGCTACAGGCTAACGTCACCGCTAACAGCGCCAGCGACAACGCGCTGTTGCAGCATCTTCAGGTGCTGGGCTTACCGACGATTTTGTTCTTTGATGCGCAGGGCCGTGAAATCCCTGGTTCGCGCATCACCGGTTTTCTCAATGCCGCCGACTTCCGGGCGCATTTGCAGAAACTTACCCCGTAAACAACACTGGAGTCAGGTCATTGCCCGGTGAATGACCGGGCCTGCATACCAGAGGAGAGTCACTTGCAGCGTGAACAGATACTCGAGCATGCATTAAATGTGCTTGAACAGAACGGCCTCGCCGCCACCCTCTCATTGGAGACCCTGGCGGGTTCCGACTTAAGTCAGGAGCAGCTTAAGCTGTTCTGGCCCGACCGTGACGCCCTGCTCTACGATGCGCTGCGCTATCACGGGCAGCAGATTGAAACCTGGCGACGCCAGATCCTGCTGGATGAGTCGCTGTCGCCGGATCAGAAGCTGATGGCACGCTACGAAGTCCTGAGTGAGCAGGTCAGCAAAGGACGCTTTCCGGGCTGCCTGTTTATCGCCGCCTGCAGCTTCTACCCGCAGCCCGATCAGCCCATCCATCAACTGGCAGAGCAGCAGAAAAGCGGCTCATGGCAGTTCACCCATGACATTCTGGTGGAGCAGGGGCTGGATAACCCCAGCATGGTGACCGATCAGATGGAGCTGATCCTTGAAGGCTGCCTGAGCAGGCTGCTGGTGAAGCGCAATGTGCAGGATGTCGCCACCGCCCAGCGCCTGGCGGAGGATGTCTATAGCATTGCGCTGTGCCGCAAAAATGGCGCGCTGGCCTGAGGTTTTACCCGCTTTGACTGAAATTCAGGCAATCAGTCACGTTTCCAGGGGTTTTTTAGTGAAAGCCGTTGACGACCCGCGGCCTTTACGGTTTAATGCGCCCCGTTGCCCGAATAGCTCAGTCGGTAGAGCAGGGGATTGAAAATCCCCGTGTCCCTGGTTCGATTCCGGGTTCGGGCACCATATTTAAAGAACCCGCCTCTGGCGGGTTTTTGCTTTTGTGGAGCGAACCCGTTATCGAAGGTTCGATACACTCGCCACATCCTGTGGCTCACCCTCCGGGTCGCGCGAAACCGCGCGATGCAAAAATGCTCCCGGCATTTTTGTCCGGGTTCGGGCACCATATTTAAAGAACCCGCCTCTGGCGGGTTTTTGCTTTTGTGGAGCGAACCCGTTATCGAAGGAATGAACGAACCTCCGCTGAGGTCTGTTTTTTTGCGTCATGTTTATGTCACCTCAACCCTTTCTCACGCCCTCTTCCGTACAGGTACGCCATTCCACCGTTGTCCGACAGACCTGCATGTCAGGCATGACAGCGACAACCTCTGAACTGCCCCTCTATTATTTCCCTCTGTTCGCTTCTATGAACTTATCAGCGCTGTCAGCGGCCATCTCTGCCTGGATCCGGCGATCACGCTATCTGTCATAAACAGTGAGCCTGCTGATTACTCTTTGTCCGGGCTAGCCCCATTTTATTCGATAGTCCGGAATGGTTTTTTTAAAATCATTACAAACGATCTTTTCTGATCTTTATCAAGGCATACTCTGTGGACAGGAGAGATAACTTACCTCTCTTTCATTGCGATAAATGCACACATAAAATACTTCTCAAATGAGAATGAAATTATCTCCAACCCTGATAAATATTATTGCATTTATAACTCTCACTATTTTTTATTAAAAAATAAATAACTCATTAACATGAGCGCCCAATATACAACACTTATTCCTCAATACTCAGGCCGCATAATAAAAAATAACAGGCTCTTTTTTCTTAAATAAATTACAATGCCCCCATCTTATTATTAAGAGGAGGGCAACACCCCGCATACAGCACAACACCATAAAAAATAATAAAGAAAAAAATAAATTATATATAAAACATCAACTCCGATACTTTCGTAAATTTACAATAAAACTATTTTTTATATTTATTGTCAGTCGTCATTTACAAAACACAACAAAGCAAACTCAATAATAAAGGTGATCACATGAAATTGGAATTTAATAAAAAAACCCTTCTGGTATTCGGTGTTTCAGCGCTGTTCCCGGTGGGCGCAGCTATGGCAGCAACAACCAGCGGTGGTTCTGTCAATTTTAACGGAAGCGTTGTGACATCAGCCTGTGCCATCAGTGCCAACAGCGCAAACATTGATGTTGATATGGGTGAAGTGCGTACGGCTACGCTGGCCACTGCAGGCAGTGAAGCAAGCGTGGCTAAAACGTTTTCTATCGCCCTTGAGGATTGCGCAATTGCTGATATCTCAAAATCTACAGATGAGAATCCTATTGCGGCCACCACTGTTGCAGTGACCTTCTCAGGTACGCCAGACAGCAATGATGCTAACAGCCTGGCAGCAGGTGTAAACGGCGGCGCAGCATCAGCGCAGAATGTGGCCATTCGTCTTTATGACGAGCAGGGCAACGTCGTAAAACTGGGCGAAGCGGCTACAGCAACCCCACTGCGTAAAGGCGCTAACACACTGAACTTTAGCGCTAAATATTATTCACCAACCGGTGGCGCGACTGCGGGCGATGCCAGTGCCGTTGCCACTTACACCGTAACCTACTCGTAATCATCATGCCCGGTTTAACGACCGGGCATGAATAGACGTTCAGGAGAAAAATAATGCGTTCTTTAAGCTGGGTTTGTCTGGCTGCCACATTGTTTTCATCGGCGGTACACGCTGGTGGAGTGGGGTTAGGGGCGACACGTATGGTCTACTCCGCTGATGCAAAACAATCAACATTGCAGGTCAGAAATACGCACGCACAGGCCTCGTTTTTAATTCAATCCTGGATGGAAACTGCCAGCGGGGAGCGCACGCAGGATTTCGTTATTACGCCGCCGCTTTATGTTTTAAAACCAGCAACCGAAAGCGTGGTAAAGATTATCTTTAATGGTCGTTCTCTGCCGCAGGATCGTGAATCCCTGTACTGGATAACGGTTAAGGCTATTCCTCAGCAAACAAAAAATAGTGCAGGTAACTCTCTGCAGTTCGCCTCTGCGAATCGTATTAAGGTATTTTACCGTCCCGCTTCACTTCCGGGTAATGCTAACGAAGCATGGAAAAAAATTACCGGTGAATACAGCGCGGGCAAAGTTGTGCTGCGCAACCCAACGCCCTGGTTCATTACCACGATCAATCTCAACGTTGATGGTAAGGCGGTTAAGCCTGTGATGTTGCCACCTGAATCAAGTACCACGCTGGAGGAGAAATTCAGCCGGGCTACATCGCTGACTTTTCAGACCATCAATGACTACGGTGCATGGACACCTGTAACCCGCGTCCCGTTGAACCGTAAATAAACTCATTGAGGAATGCTCGCGTGAAAATGAAAATCGTTTGTGCGGTGGTGGCTTTCCATGCCATGCGGTATACCGCAGCCGCGGAGAGCGATTTACACTTTAACCCCGCCTTCCTTAATGGCGAGAGCGCGTCAGTGGCTGATTTATCCTGGGTGAATACAGGTAGTGCCTTACCGCCAGGCGAATATAATATCAACGTCTATATCAACAAGAATTATGCCTTCACGGGCAACGTCATCTTTGCGGTGGATAAATCCAGCGGGCAGGAGGTCACTGCAGCCTGTCTCACAGCCAGTCAGCTGGATGCGCTCGGCGTCGACATGTCACAGGCAGAGGGTGTCAGCCTGCCGCTGGCAAAACAGTGCTATTTCCTCAACACGCTGTTTCCCGGCAGCAGCGCGGACTATGAACCGCAAACCCTTACGCTCAACATCACTGTATCGCAGAGCAGGATGCGCAATCTGCCACGCGGCTACGTCAGTCCGGAAAACTGGGAACATGGCATCCATGCCGGGTGGCTGAACTATGTCATTAACGGCTCAAATAACACCTATAAAGGGGATACCAAAACTCGCGATCAGCAGCTGTTTGCCAGCCTGAACAGCGGCATAAATATTGGCGCATGGCGGCTGCGCGACTATACCACCTGGACCAAAGACACGAATGAGCTGAACCATGTACAGACCTGGCTGCAGCGCGATGTTCCGGCGCTGGGCGCACAGCTTTATGCCGGAGAAACTTACACCTCATCTCAGGTGTTTGACTCCGTCGGTGTCCGCGGGCTGGCGCTTAAAACGGATGAAAACATGCTGCCTGCAAGCCTGAGTGGTTACGCGCCCGAAGTTCGGGGGATTGCGCGCAGCAATGCTATCGTCACCGTACGACAGAACGGCAATGTTATTTATCAAACCAGCGTATCGCCCGGGCCATTTGTGCTCAGCGATCTCTATCCCACCTCTTCGGGTGGGGATCTCTCTGTCACTATCAGGGAGAGCGATGGCTACGAAACTCAGTTCAATGTGCCTTTCGCCAGCGTGCCTAATCTGGTCCGCAGCGGCCAGGTTAAATATGCCCTCAGTGCGGGAAAATTCCAGCCGGTCAATAATCAGGATGCGCCGACGTTTGCCCAGGGTGAACTCTTTTATGGCTGGCGCTATGGACTGACCTTTTATGGTGGCGCTCAGCTTTCCGAGCGTTATCGCGGGGTTGCAGCGGGCATTGGTCAGAACCTGGGCCGCCTGGGTGCCTATTCGCTGGATGTTACCCATGCCCGGAGCCAGCTTGCAGATGATAAGCGCTATACGGGCGACTCCGTACGCCTGCGCTACAGCAAACTGCTCAACGATATCGGGACACGCGTAAATTTCTATTCGCTGCGTTACTCCACACAAGGGTTCTATAACCTCAGCGATACGGCTTATAAAAGAATGAGCGGTGGCAGACCAGAACAGGTCGTGGAAGCGGACGGCACTGTCACCACCCGCTATGAAAATCTCTACGACCTTCGGATGTCACGCAAGGCCAGAAACCAGCTACAGCTCTCGCAGCCGATGGACGAATATGGCTCTCTGTCGCTCTCCTGGGATCAGCAAACCTACTGGCATACGTCGAAAACGACACAGGGGATTCAGTTTGCATGGAATACGACATTCCGATCTGCCTCGCTGGGCGTGAGCTTCCAGCGCAGCACCAGTCTGTATGATGACAGTAAAGATAACATTCTGGCCTTGTCGCTCTCGATACCCTTTGGCAATGCTAAGAATTCGACACGCGCACGTTTTTCCACCACTCAGGGGAAATCAGCAGGAACAACCTACAGCGGTGGCGTCAGTGGTTATGTGCCTGGAAAAGATGAACTTTATTACAGCGTAAATCAGCGCTACAACGCACAGAAACAGTATGGCGGCGATGCTGCACTGCAATATAAAGACCATCGGGGCCAGTACAACCTGGGTTACAGCTACGGGCGTGATGCCCGGAATCTCAGCTATGGCATCAGCGGTGGTGCCGTTTTACACGAAGATGGTTTGACGCTGAGCCAGCCGCTGGGCAATACCAATATTCTGATCAAAGCACCCGGAGCCAGCGAGGTTGCGGTTCTTAATCACCGCAGTATTAAAACCGACAGCCGGGGTTATGCCGTCATCCCCTACGCCACGCCCTACCGCGTTAATCGGGTCGGCCTCGACGCCACGACCGCAGGCAGTGATGTGGAACTCGATAATGCCATCATCAGTAAAACACCAACCGACGGCGCACTGGTGCGAGCCACTATCACCACGCAACAGGGTGCAAAAGCGATGTTTGTCTTACGCCAGAACGGCAAGGAATTGCCTTTTGGTACCGTCGTCGCGTTAGCAGACAGCGAGGTCAGCAGCATTGTGGGTGATGGTGGCAGCATCTATTTATCGGGTCTGCCGTTGAAAGGTACGCTTAACGCAGTCTGGGGCAAAGATAATACGGCCCGTTGTTCTGTTCGCTATCAGCTCAATAAGCAGGATTTTAACGCCCGCACGGGCCTCTATTCTCTGGAGGGAGCATGTCAGTAACAACCCGCCTGGTATGCATCGTACTTCTGTTCGCCTGCACGTGGCCGGTGCGGGGTTACGATGTGCTGGTTTCGGTAACGGGTAATTTGATTGCCAACACCTGCGTCGTTGCTGCCGACTCACTGGAGAAAAATGTCCCGCTTGGCGATATCGGTACCAGACAATTAAGTAAAGCGGGCGCGGTAAGCAATATTAAAACTCCCTTCACGCTCACGCTGGAAGCGTGCGGCCCCACCTTTTCAGGCGTGAAGATCCGCTTTAGCGGCACGCCGGATGATATCGATCCGCGACTAATCAAAGTGGCAGAGGGCGGAGCGACAGGCGTGGCGGTGCAAATCCTCGACAAAGATGGCGCGCTTGTCCCACTCGATACCCAGACGACCGCCTATGGTGTGGAGGGGAATGACAGCGTGCAGATGAATTTTTATGCCCGATTAATCGCCACAACTGCCGAGGTTAATGCTGGCAACGTTTCAGCCATCGCCACCTGGACTACGGAGTATCAATGATGCGTATTTTACTACTGCTTGCCTGCTTTCTTACCTCTGCCAGTGTTCTGGCTCTGGACTGGAAATCAGACATCACGCTATCTCCTCAGCCAATGGAATATTCCGGGCCGGCAGACTCTGTTACGCCAGGTGAAATCATTGGTTCAACCTGGAGCGCGACAGCCGATGTAAAGGAAGTGTTCTGGTGCGGACTGGTATGGACCTGCTCAAAGGGCACGCTTGAGCCCTCCCCATCGGCCATATCCAGCGGCATGACGGTCACCGTTGATGGCGTGAACTACACAATTTTTGAAAGCGGCATACCCGGCGTGGGCTACATTATTGGTCTCAAAGATTTTAACGGATCGGAATATACCCCGTTGCAAACGGGCATCACGCAGAGCTACCCGGCCCCCGGTACATCAGGCTTTGCCCAAAACCTGGGCTGGTCAGCAAAAGTGACCTTTATTAAAACGGGAACGGCGTTGAAATCGGGTCTGTATACAACGCCCACTATCCAGGCTGCCATTCTGACGGCCTACAATAATGAAACCAAAACAGCGCAGGTCATTATCAACCCCACCACCATCACGGTGGCCGCCAGCGGCTGTACGGTCAACACCAAAAGTGCGAACGTCGATCTGGGCACGCTGGATATCCGCACACTTTCAACCGTGGGTAGCACCTCACCTTCGGGGACGTTCAACGTCACGCTCACCTGTGATCAAAACATCGCGGTGAATGCGGTCATGACCGACCAGACGAACCCTGCTAACAGTTCATCGGTTGTGACACTGACCGGCGACTCTACCGCTTCAGGCGTGGGCGTACAGTTCTTCTACAACGGTATCGGTCCTCTGAGTCTGGGACCGGATAGTACCGCTGATGGCACGCTCAACCAGTTCTTTATCCAGACAACCTCATCGGCTAAACAGGTATTATCCCTGCCCTTCCAGGCGCAATATATCCGTACAGGCGATCTGGTACCCGGAAAGGCTAACGCACTGGCGAGTATTACCTTTTCCTATCAGTAACCGATCCGCCTGCTGAGCAGGCTGACCGGACAGGGCTGGCTCTCCTGACCCGAGCCAGCCGGTTTAAGCCCCGGCCACAGAAAATCGCATTTCACAAATCCCCCGATCCCGCTCAGGACGCCGTTCAGCACGCCACCCACACCGCCCCGGCATCCGCTGATTTCACGCACTGCGCTACCCAGCGCACGCCCATTAATCCGGCATGCACATCGGGATACCAGAAATCCTGCAGGAAGGGGGTGTCGCGGCGATCGGTGGCATCCATCGCCAGCGCGAAGCGGCGATAGAGATTCGACCAGGCTTCAAATAACCCTTCGGTGTGGCCTCCGCCGATGCGGTCCTCTTCCAGTGCGCGCGGACTGAGATAGCCCATACCGCGCTCCAGAATACGCACCGGCTCGCCCTGCACTTCGTATCGCAGCTGGTTGGGCTGCTCATCCCACCACTCCAGACTGGCTTTGGATCCGACTACCCGGATCTTCTGCCCGTGCATCGATCCTGCATTCACCGCCGACGCCCAGAGCGTGCCGACTGCGCCGTTGTCATACTCCATCATCACGAAGGCGTTATCCTCCAGCGGCGCACGGGAAGCGACAAAGCTCTGTCGCGAACAGAGCAGGCGCTTCACTTTTAACTGCGGCAGTATCGTTTCGGCGATAAACAGCGGATGCGTCGCCAGGTCGCCTAACACGTAGCTCGGCCCGACAAAGCGCGGATCCACCCGCCAGCGGGTGCTTTCACTCTGTAACTCCACCGCCTCATTATGGAAGCCGTGGGCAAACTGCATGTTCACGATGCGTATCTCACCCAGTGCTCCTTCAGCAATCATCTCTCTGGCCTGATGAACCAGCTGATGCCCGGCATAGCCGTAAGTGACGCCAACAATCTTCTGCTTCTCCCGGCTCAGCTGCTCCAGCTCATCGGCTTCTTCGACCGTAAAACAGAGCGGCTTCTCACACACCACATGCAGCCCGGCATTCAACGCCGCGCGGCAAATGGCGAAATGCGTGTTGTTAGGCGTGGCGATCGACACTGCTTCAATGCCATCTTCTCGCGCCGCTTCCCCGGCGAACAGGCTGGCATAATCGGGGTAACAGCGTTCAGGTGCCACACCCAGCGCCTGTCCAAACTCCCGCCCGCGCGCCGCATCAATATCAAACGCGCCCGCCAGCAGCGTAAAGTTGCCGTCACGCTGTGCCGCCGAGCGATGGATATACCCAATCTGGCTGGTGCCGCCGCCGCCGATCATGCCCCAGCGCAGTGAGCGATTAGCCGCTTTTTTACCGTTAATCATGCTGTTGTCCTCAGAATCCTGTTGATCGGAGATAGTCCAGGCTGGCTTTTACATCCCGCAGACTGGTGTCGGCATGGCGCGGATCACGCTCCTGTTCGATGGTGATCCAGCCCTGATAATGGCGTTCAGTCAGCAGCGTGCGCACCGCCGGATAGTCGATTGCGCCCTGCCCCAGCGGACACATCACGCCCTGCGCGCAGGCAGTGAAAAAGTCGAGTCCGCGAGAGAGTGCGTCGCGCCAGATCGGCTGGTTAACGTCTTTGAAATGGAGGTAATCGATGCGCGACCAGTACTGTTCCAGCGACGCGACCGGATCCATGCCGGCGTAATAGAGATGGCCGGTATCCAGGCATAAACCGGCAACTTCATGCGGAATGTCAGAGACCAGCTGCGCCAGCTCATCGGCAAACTCAATGCACCCGCCCGCATGCGGATGGATTACCGGCCGCACGCCATACTCCTGCCACGCAATCTCACTCAGAAGGGTGATGTGCTGCATCATGCGCTGCCAGTCGTCAGCGGAAAGCCGTGGTGCTTTTTCTGACTGCCCGGCATATTTCGCCCGCTCCGGATTGCCGAAGTCGATGATCACCAGATAAGGCGCGCTGGCTCCGGGCGTTCTGGTGGCGGTCGGCACACTGGCCAGCGTGCGACACAGGTTGTGGGTTAGCGTCACCAGCGTTGGGAAATGCGCCTCACTGACTAAATCATCAAAAATCGTCCCCGCCACCAGCGAAAGCTGATGGGCATTAAGCTCCCGTGTCAGTTCATCGACATCCACTGGCAGATAGCCCCAGGGGCCGAGCTCGATGCTGGGATAGCCAGCCTGGGCGGCCTCGCTCAGGACTTTGTGAAACGGCGGCAGCCAGGGATTAGCGGGATCATCCACGCCCCAGCTACAGGGCGCATTAGCAATATGAAAGGTCATGATATCTGCCTGTGCAGTGAGAACTGCTGGCAGTATCAAATAAAAATTTCATCTCAGGCAACAATGAAAGTTTCATTTTTTGATAGAGATCGCGTTTAAAAATGGCCATTAATGATAGGTTCTTATCAAATAAACGCTAACCTGTTATTTTTACAGGTTTTCACGCGTCACGATTTCAAAGGGTACCGTCACCTGGGCAAAATGGTCGCGCTGCTCTGTTCGGCTGTTGAGACAGGCAGTGATGACCGCCTCAGCCATAGCATCAAGTCGATGGCGCAGCATCAGCGTGATGGTGCCGTCAATCAGCGCCAGATCATCACCCGGGAGCGGACCGTGGCACAGCAGATCGATCTCCCTGCGTCCACTCTCGCGCAGCGCCTGTATTACGCCTTCTATGCCGCCGCAGGGCGCATATATCATCACCAGATCATCATGCGCTTCCAGCAGTTGCCGGGTCGCCTGATAGCCCCCTTCACCCGACTCATAAGTCTTTAACGGTTCCAGTACCCGCTGGCTGATGCCCGACTCGCGCAGGTAGGAGCGGAAACTGATTTCGCTGCTCTCCTGGCAGGTAAAGCGGTGGTCGCCCAGCAGCACTCCGACACATCCCGGCTCACGCAACAGGTGCTGTGCCATCCAGGCCGCAGTGCGCCCCGCTTTCTGATTATCAATGCCGATAAACCCCGCATGCTCACAGGGCGAGAAATCGGAGAACAGCGCGTAGACCCGCACGCCCAGTCGTGACACATCCTGAATCGCATGTCGGATCAGCGGGTGATCCAGCGCCACCAGCGCAATCACATCGCTGCGCTGAGCCAGCTGACGCAGCGAGTGCGCCACCGCCTCAACTTCATGAATGTCATGCCAGCAGAATTCCGGTTCGCTGCCTTCTGGCTGCTGCGCTTTAAGCTGCTGTTTCAGCGCCTCGCCCAGTTGCTGATAAAACGAATAGCGGGCAGGCAGCAGGATAAAGCTCACGCGAAGTGTTGCCGCAGCGAGATTTGGGGCGGCCTGGCTGTGTGCCTGGGTCAGGCGATAACCCAGCTCGCGAGCTGCCGCCAGCACCTTCTGCTCGGTCACACTGCGAACCGGTGCACGGCGGTTCAGCACCCGGTCCACCGTCGCCACACCCACGCCCGCCGCCTGCGCAATGGCGGTCATCGTCACTTTTGACATCATCCTTCTCCCTGTTCTCTGTCGCGTTAGCTAACGGCTACGCCTTTGTGTTCTGTTGTTTCTGATATCAGCACTCTATCGCTTCAGGACCCTTTCCTCTCATTTATTTGATAGAAAATCAGCGCTAATCTTGATCACCCTCGCAAAATGAAACATTCATTTCTTTCCGCATTCTCTTTAAAACGTCCATTTGCTAAAACGGTTAAAAATCCCTCACCGATCGGGTTGATGGGATCACATCATTAAAAGGTTAGAGCGGCGACGGCGGGCTTTCTATAGTGGAGTCCTGAGCAGCAATTGCCTGCACGTACAACACGTACAAAAGGAAAAGATATGTTCCCTTCAACGCTTCCGGCGCCACGCATAACCGATGCCAGCCAGGTTCCGCGACTGCGCTGGGGCATTATCGGGCCGGGCTGGATCGCCGACCATTTTGCCCATGCGCTGCGCCAGCACACACGGCAGCAGATTACTGCGGTAGCCGCTCGTGACCCGGCAAAAGCGCAGGCCTTTGCTGACAAATGGTCAATCAGCTATGCCACAGGCAGTCTCGATGAGTTGCTGGCGCGGGATGACGTTGATGCGGTCTATATCGCCACGCCCCATAACCACCATTTTCCCGATGGGCTACGGGCGATTGCCGCCGGAAAGCATTTGCTGATTGAAAAGCCGCTGGCGCTGAATGCGCAGCAGGCGACAAAGCTTAAACAGGCCGCTGCTGCCGCGAACCTGCTCTGTATGGAGGCGATGTGGTGCAACTTTGCGCCGAAGTATGACGTCATCCGTCAGCTTCTGGCGGATGGTGTACTCGGTGACGTCCACACCCTGATTGCCGATCACGGTGAGTTTTTCACCCCGGATCATCGCATCTTTAATGCCGATCTGGCGGGCGGTCCGATGCTCGACCTCGGCAGTTATCTGGTGGCGCTGAGTGTGTTTGTTGGCGGCGGTGCGCCTGACACGATCGTCGCCCGTGGTCAGCCCGTACCGGATGGCCGCGTTAACGGTCAGACATCGATGCTGTTTACCCATCAGCACGGCATGCAGTCAGTACTGAATACCACCCTGTTCAGCAACACACCGGGCGGCGCAGTGATCGCCGGTCGCGCCGCCACCCTGGAGCTGGCGGGTCAGTTCTATGCGCCCGGTGACTTCACGCTGACCTCAAGTGACCGGCGTCACCGCCTGCAATGGCAGGAACCCACTAACCGCTATGAGCAGCTCTGTCATGAGATTAACCACTTCGCCTGGTGTATCGGCCAGAGTCTGATCGATTCGCCTGTCCATTCACTTGACCAGGCGATTATCACCCTGGCCGCGATGGACAACGTCAGGCAGCAGACTGGCGTGACCTTCAATGAAGAACAGCAACCTTAATGTGCCCGGAGCAGAAAGATGAAAATCGCTTTTGATGTGGATGTGATTAAAGACTTAGGCATCACCCGTATGGTTCATCAGGTGGCCGACTGGGGATACAAATATATCGAACAGTCGCCGCATCCGCAGATCAACCCGTTTTATAAACATCCTAAAGCCAGCCGTGAAATCATCACCGAATACAAGAACGCGTTAAGCGCTACCGGGCTGGAGATCTCCTCGTTTATCGTGGTTTATCGCTGGTCCGGCCCGGATGAGCTGCGCCGTCAGGCGGCAGTGAAGAACTGGAAGCGGATGATTGAGATTGCGGTTGAGATGGGTGTGCAGGTGATTAACACCGAACTTTCCGGCACACCTAACGAACCGGAAATCTGTGAAGAAATGTTCTATCGCTCGATGGAAGAACTGCTGCCGATCATCGAACGGGAAGGCATCCGCGTCGAAATCCAGGCGCATCCGTGGGATTTCTGCGAAGAGAACAACGAAACCGTGGATATCGTGAAGTCGTTCCGTAGCGATAACGTGAAGTATATCTACAGCGCGCCTCATACCTTCTTCTATGACAAAGGCAAAGGCGATGTGAAGCCGATGCTGGAGTATGCCGGTGACGATCTGTCACACATGCTGATCGCTGATACCATGAACCATACAAAGCACTGCCGCTATATCGTTAACCCGCCAGGCGTCGATGCCACCATTCACCAGCATGTCGGTGTGGGCGAAGGCGAAGTGGACTTCGACACCCTGTTCAAAACGCTGCGCGACACCGGTTTTGCTACCCGCACCCATAAAGTCGGTGGTGATCCGATTATCGCTGCGTCCCTGTTTGGCTATCCGGAAAAAATGAAGGTTCAGGCGATTGAAACCCGCGAGCTGATTGAGCGCGAACTGCTGTAAACCTGCCTGCCGTGCAGTCATTGCTGACTGCACGGTCATCTCTGCTCAGGACAACGAACACCCCGCCTGACACACTTTTATTCACTTTTCTCCGACACCGCTGCCCGCCTGACTTCGACCCGTTTTAGCACGCCCCTGCGCAGCCAGCAGAGTTAAACCGCCTTCGCAGCACCTGCTACACTCCAGACCAATACCACACCATAAGGCGAACTTTCATTATGTCGGAAAATGCATATCAGCCCGCAAAAGTCTGGACCTGGGACCCTGAAGCCAAAGGTAACGGCGCTAAAACTAATCGTCCGTTCGCTGGTCCCACCCATGAAAAAGCGTTGCCGGTCGGCAAACACCCTTTACAGCTCTATTCACTCGGCACGCCTAACGGCCAGAAAGTCACCATCCTGCTGGAAGAGCTGCTGGCGCTGAACGTCAACGATGCGGAATATGATGCCTGGCTGATCCGTATCGGCGAAGGCGATCAGTTCTCCAGCGGTTTTGTCGATGTGAACCCGAACTCGAAAATTCCGGCCCTGAGCGACCACTCAGCAACGCCACCGATTCGGGTATTTGAATCGGGCAACATCCTGCTCTATCTGGCAGAAAAATATGGCTACTTCCTGCCGAAAGATATCGCTGGCCGCACTGAAACACTGAACTGGCTGTTCTGGCTGCAGGGCTCTGCGCCTTACCTCGGCGGCGGTTTCGGTCATTTCTATCACTACGCGCCAGAAAAAATTGAGTACGCCATTAACCGCTTCACGCTGGAAGCGAAGCGTCAGTTCGACGTGCTGGATCGTCGTCTGGCCGATAACCGCTATCTGGCCGGCGATGACTACACCATCGCTGACATCGCCACCTGGCCGTGGTACGGCAACATGGTGCTGAATGACCAGTATGGCGGTGCCGAATTCCTGGATGTGCAGTCCTATAAAAATGTGGTGCGCTGGGCGAAAGAGATCGCACAGCGTCCTGCCGTTATTCGTGGCCGCAAGGTCAACCGTGTCATGGGCGACCCGGCCGATCAGCTGCATGAGCGTCATGATGCTGCTGACTTCGATACCGAAACCCAGGATAAAAAAGCTTAAGGAGAGACCTGTGAGTGCATACGTTGTATTTATTCGTGATAACACCCTGAACCAGGACGAAATGGCGATCTACGCCGAGAAAGCGGGCCAGGCGCGCGGCGATCATCAGATCAATCCTCTCGCCTTTTATGGCGAACTGGAAACGCTGGAAGGTCAGGAAGCAGAAGGTGTGGTGATTCTGGAGTTCGCGAGCCGCGAAGCCGCACACGCCTGGTATGACAGCCCGGAATATCAGGCTGCCAAAGCGCACCGTCTGAAAGGCGCGAACTATCGCGCGGTGCTGGTAGAGGGCGTGGCTAAGTAAGCATTCAAAGGCGGCAGCGATGCCGCCTTTTTTTATTGCAGCGTGATACGCGCTACACCATCCAGAAGCTGATGGCTGTGGTCGTCACTGAAGCCCTGCTTCAGCGTAACGTACAGTGTCTGCCCGTCCGGCGCGACCAGCAGGCTCTCTGGATGCCCCTCAAACGACCAGCTGTTTTTCACTTCATACGTTGTGCCATCCAGCTGCAGCACCTTCTTCGACTCGCGCTGGCTGATATAAATCTCATTGCGCTTGCCGTTAAACTTAATTCCCATCGAATCAGCAGGATCCAGACGCTGAATCACCTTGCCGCTGCGCTCATCAAACACCAAAGTGTTTTTCGTTTTTGCGTTATCCGTAACAAACAGGCGGCCCGTCGCCGGATCTTCCGCCATGTTCAGGAACTGAGCGTCCTGCCCGTCACCTGCCGTCAGGCGCTGCTCGATTTTGTGGTTGCGCGGATTAATCACCAGGATTTCACCGCTGCCGTTCGCGGCATAAATCCGGTCGCTGACCGGCGAGAAGATAATGCCTGTCACCCCCTTCCCGGCATTTTTAATCCGGGCTTTCAGCGTCATGGTTTTCGCATCAACCACCCAGATCATACCCGGTTCGCCCGCGCCGCCGACATAGAGCAGCCCGTCATGCAGAAAGATCTCACGCGTGCCCACCGGCAAGCCGCTCTCGTTTTTATCGTCGAACATCAGGCGCTTCAGCACCTTGCCGTTATCCGGATCGATCTTCGAGATGCCGCCATCCTGCGAATTGGTGGTGTAAAGCGCGCTGCCGTCCGGATCGCTGACCAGACCGACGTTTTTCAGGTCGAAATGCCCCGCCCCGGTGCTCTGCAGCGTGGTGCCATCAAGACGGTAGATCATCCCGCCGCTGATATCCTTACCCTCCGGCGCACTGGCAACATAGAGCGCGTTTCTGGCGGGCAGATACGCCATCTCAAACAACCCTTCACCCAGCTCGCGCTGAATCAGGTTATCCGGGCTGGAGGGCTGCATCACCATCGGCGCACTGCCATCCACTTTTGTGGCAGGTGTCTGGCACGCCGTCAGGCTGAAGGTGGTGACCATCGCCAGTGCAAGTGCCGCTTTACGCGGGCGAAACAACGCTTTCATACTTAACTCCCCTATCGACCTGCTCTCCCGGCTGGCCGCAACGCAAAGGGCAGGCAGGGAAGAAAATGAATGAGAATCATACGCATCAGAAAAATGGCTGTAAACGCAGCGGCACGCCGAAGCCACCGAATCAGCTTAATGCGGTATGTTAATTGTCCACAGGCGCATTCTCACGCCCGCCATACATTTTAAAAGCATGATTAATCAACCGATTGCAGGTTACTCTGCAGAAACGCCACAAACGCGGTAATGCGCGCCGGAAGCTGGCGCTGCGCCTGCCAGACTGCAAAGATATCGCCATCGGGGGCCTGCCAGTCGGGGAGCACCGGCAGCAGTTCGCCTGTCGCCAGGCTGTGCTGCGCGTCCCACCACGAACGCAGCAGAATGCCATGCCCATCCATTGCCAGCCGCATCGCCACTTCGCCATCGTTGGTGATCAGGCTGCCGCGCACTTTCTGGCTGATGCTCTGTTCGCCGCTGGTCAGCCGCCACAGCGTAAAATCGCTGTCGTGCTGACGCAGTAAAATGCAGTTGTGCTGCGCCAGATCGCGCACCGTAGCGGGCAGACCGTGACGGGCAGCATAGGCGGGTGAGCAGCAGAGAATACGTGGGTTGGTACGCAGTTTGCGCGCCACCAGTCGCGAGTCGGGCGGTTCGCCAACGCGGATATCAATATCCATGTGTGCATCAAGAAAATTAAGCGGCTGGCTGCTGAGCTGCAGCGAGAGCGAGAGTTCCGGATGCAGCGCGGCAAAGGCCGAAACACAGGGCGCGATATGGCGACGGCCAAAACCAAATGAGGCGTTGATGTTCAGCGTGCCGCGCAGCTGAGCCGTTTCACCGCTGACCGCCTCTTCCAGCGCCGTCAGCTGATCCAGCAATGGACGCGCGCCCGCCAGATAACGGCGGCCTTCCGGCGTCAGCTCCAGCCGTCGCGTGGTGCGGCGCAGCAGTTGCACGCCAAGACGCTGCTCCAGCAGGCTCAGACGTTTGCTAACCGCCGCCAGCGACAGTCCCAGTTCGCGCGCCGCCGCAGTCAGACTATCCAGCGCGGCCAGGCGAACAAAGAACGCTAAGTCATCGGTGGAAGTGCGGGATTCTCTACTTTGATTCAACAATGGATTGCCTTTCAGGCTCATTATTTCCCCGGAATCGACAGTTATACTGCGTACACAATTCGAACATCAACCGGAAAGGTGCCCTGTGACTGACAAAATCCATCGTATTGCCGTGATCCCTGGCGACGGCATCGGTAAAGAAGTGATGCCGGAAGGCGTCCGTGTGATGAATGCAGCCGCAGAGAAATTTAACATCCCGCTGCGCTGGGAGTGGTTCGATTACGCCAGCGCCGACTACTGGCAGCAGCATGGCAAGATGTTGCCTGATGACTGGTTCCCGCAGCTGAAAGCCTTTGATGCGATCTACTTTGGTGCGGTCGGCTGGCCCGATGTGGTGCCCGACCACGTTTCGCTGTGGGGCTCGTTGCTGCAGTTCCGCCGGGAGTTCGATCAATACGTCAATCTGCGCCCGGTGCGGCTGATGCCTGGCGTCAAAGCGCCGCTGGCGAACCGTCAGCCCGGCGATATCGACTTCTATGTGGTGCGCGAAAACACCGAGGGTGAATACTCCAGCGTCGGCGGCACCATGTTCCCTGGCACCGACCGTGAAGTAGTGATTCAGGAGACGGTGATGACACGCACCGGCGTCGATCGCATCCTGAAGTTTGCTTATCAGCTGGCGCAGAGCCGGCCGAAGAAACACCTGACCTCCGCCACCAAATCCAATGGCATCGCTATCACCATGCCTTACTGGGACAGCCGCGTCGAAGCGATGTCCGGCCAGTTCCCGGAGGTTCGCGTCGATAAGTATCATATCGATATTCTCACCGCCAACTTCGTGCTGCACCCGGACTGGTTTGATGTGGTGGTCGCCAGCAACCTGTTTGGCGATATTCTTTCCGATCTCGGCCCGGCCTGTACCGGCACCATCGGCATTGCGCCTTCCGCCAATATCAATCCGGAAGGTCTTTTCCCCAGCCTGTTTGAGCCGGTTCACGGTTCTGCACCGGATATCGCGGGCAAAGGCGTCGCCAACCCTATCGGACAGATCTGGTGCGGGGCGATGATGCTGGAGCACCTCGGTTACAAAGCGGCGGGTGATGCGGTGTTAGAGGCGATTGAACGCACGCTGGCGGCGGGACAGCACCTGACGCGCGATCTCGGCGGCAGCGCCAGCACCGAACAGCTCGGTGCGGCCATCGCCGCCGCACTGTAAATCAATCCGGCAACTGCACCACGCACTCCGGGTGCCAGCCTGGCGGTAACGGCTCCGGCCTGTTGATGACCAGGCTGTGCAGTTGCAGGTTCTCTACCCCGCGCGCAAACAGTCCTGGCAGCCCGCCGGGATAGCGCTCTACGCCAAAGGCTTCGCCGGTTTTTGGGTCAAGTTTGTAGGCGTTATCCAGCCCCATGCCGGTCGGGGAATCCGGGTTACAGGGTGGCCGGACGTCGTAGTGTCCCTGTGCAACCTGCGACACGGTCTGCCGCATCTGAAGCTGGCTGATGACCACATCGCGTATCCAGCCCTGTTCTGCCGCATGCAGGTTAATCGCCCCTTCCGCCACGCCCGTCATGTTGCTGAACTGCACCTGCTCTACGATGCCAGGCGTGATGGCGGGATCGCGGCGGCGCACCGAAATATGCAGCGGATCGGCTTTGCCCCAGTGACAGGGCGGCGCGTGGTGACAGGCAAAGGTCAGGTTACTGAACAGCAGGCGTCGCATCGCGCCGCCGTCACGCGACAGAATGCCAATACCCCGGTTGGAATCAAAAATGGTGCAGCCGGTTACCGTCACATCTTCCACATCATCCCAGGTTTCAGTGCCGATTTTAAAGGCGCAGCTGTAGCTGCGCAGCAGACAGTTGGTGATCATAATCTGCCGCGCCGGTCGCCGCAGCGCAGCCGGTTTGTGAGTGGTTTTAATGCAGATAGCGTCATCGGCGGCGCTGAGGTAGCTGTTGCTGACAAACACCGCTTCGCAGCCGTCGATATCCAGCGCATCGGTATTCGGCATAGTCATAGCGTTGTCGATGGCGAGATGGTCGATATGCACATGGCGACAGCTCACCAGATGCACCGTCCACATCGGCGCCTGCACGATGGTAAAGGCGGTCAGCGTCACCTGCTCGCAATCTTCAAACACAATAATGCGCGGCCGGTCAGGGCGCGGCAGGCGATAACCTTGCTCATCGCGCTCAGCGGCAAACCAGGCTTCACCCTCGCCATCAATACGGCCGGTGCCGCTGATAGTGATATTGCGCTGGCCCAGCGCATAGAGCAGCACATTGTGAGACTTCTCAGCACAGCTGAGTGCCTGCACCGCCTGGTAGTCCGCCAGCCGCGAACTGGCGATTAGCACTGCACCTGCTTCAAGGTGCAGTTCAAAATCAGAGGGCAGATTCAGGCAGCCGCTGCGATAACGCCCGGCAGGCAGCGTCAGACGACCCCCTCCTGCCGCCGCAATCTGATCCATGGCGCGTTGCAGTACGGCCGTGTCCGGGGTTTCGCCATCGGCGACAGGGTGAAAATCAGCAAGGGAAAGGTGCATCATGCGTCTCCCGCAGGATTGAGGAGGAGGAATTGCAGCACGACACGGCGCGGGAAACCTTTGTCTGGTCGCCAGTACGCCGTTTCGTGCGGGATATCACAAATTACTTCACGGCCCCTTCGGTGACGCCGCTGATAAACTTGCGCTGGAAAATCAGGAACACCACGATCAGCGGCATAATCACAATCATCGCGCCTGCCATCAGCACCGGAATGTCGATGGTGTTTTTGTTCTGGAAAAACATCATGCCAATCGGCAGCGTGCGCAGCTCATCCTTGTTGACCAGAATCAGCGGGATCAGGAACTCGTTCCAGGTCCAGATAAACAGCAGCAGCCCCAGCGTCGACAGCGTCGGCCAGATAGCCGGCACCAGAATGCCCCACAGAATTTTGACCCGCGACGCCCCATCCATCACCGCTGCTTCTACCAGCTCTTTCGGCACCTGCTGAAACGCGCTGGCGATCATCAGCGTGGTAAAGGGCAGCGACAGGGCGATTTGCGGCAGGATCAGCGCCAGGTAAGTGTTGGTCAGCCCCATCCAGCGTAACTCGTGATAGAGCGGAATGATAAAGGCTTCACTCGGCAGCACCATCCCCAGCGCCAGCATCGCCCCGATGACTTTCTTACCGGGGATCTTCAGCCAGGCGAAACCGAATCCGGCCAGAATGCCGAGCAGCACGCTGAACAGCACCACCGGAATCACCACCAGCACTGAGTTGAGAAAGTAGACGTTGAAGTGTCCCTGCTGCCAGGCGGTCACGTAGTTTTTGAAATTCAGCGAGGCGGGCAGCGTGAAGATGCCCTGAAACAGCTCCATCTGAGTTTTAAACGAGGTCATCAGCGCCATCAGAAATGGCAGAATCGTCATCAGCGCCACGATCCAGATCAGCGCGCGTGAAATCACCGGCGTGCTTCGCATCAGTAACGCTCCTTTAAGGCCAGATGGATCAGGTAGTTAATCCCTAAAACAATGATCATGCTGAACACCGCGACCGACGAAGCGTAGCCAAAGTAGTGCAGGTCAAAGCCCTGCTTATACATAAAGATATTGGTGACCATGGTCGACGTGCCCGGCCCGCCCTGCGTCATCACATAGACCAGGTCGAAGGCTTTCAGGCTGGCGATCACCGTCAGCAGCAGGGCAATCCGCAGCTCGGGCCGCAGGCCAGGCAGCGTGATGCGCATAAACTTCTGGCGACGCGATGAGCCATCCAGATCGGCGGCTTCCAGCAATGAAGGATCCATGCGCTGCAGGCCCGCCATAAACAGCACCAGACAGAAGCCGAAGAAGTACCAGGTGGCGACCAGACCGACAGCGGGCAGCGCCCAGGTGAAATCACCCAGCCAGGAGAGCGCCAGCTGGGGCAAGCCGATCGCGCGTAATATCTGATCGATGGGGCCAAACGCCGGGTTATAGAGCCAGCGCCACACCACGCCCAGCACCGCCATTGGCATGATGTAGGGCAGGAAGAAAAGAATGCGCAGTACACTGCGTTCGTTGTTGTTGCGCGTGTCATACAGAAAGCTGCAGAGCAGCAGGCCGACGCCAATCGGCAACAGGGTATAGAACAACATCAGGATGGCGTTATTGCCCAGCGCAATCCAGAACACCGGATCGCTGAACATCCGCATATAGTTGCTGATGCCACTAAACACCGGCAGCGAGGTGCCGTCCCATTCGGTAAAACTGATGCCCAGCGAGGCCAGCAGCGGGAACAGCAGAAACACCGCATAGACCAGCACCGCAGGCAGAACATAGAGAAAATTACGCCAGCTGCTTAAATTCAACATAACCCTACTCGTGGTTCAGAACGATGCTCAGGCCCGGCTGTTCGCCGGGCCTCCGGCTTAATGCTTCAGGGTTTTCAGGTAACGCTGATAGTTGTTATCAAAATTCACCACCATCTGATCGGGGGTCTGACGCCCCGCCAGCAGCAGCTGGACGTTCTGATTCAGTTCGGCATTCATTGTCGGTGTCGCCCAGTCCACGTAGTGACCTAAACCGTCATAGTCATTGAGCGTCAGCCAGACCTGATACGCTTCCGCCAGCAGCGGATTGTCCGCTGGCATTTTGGCCGCCTTGTTGGTGCTGGCCGGCAGGAAGCCCACTTTCAGCCAGCGGTTCGCCATGGCATCAGAGACCATATAGTTGATGAACTTCGCCGCGCCCTCCTGCTGATCTTTACCTTTCGCAGTGCTGGTAACCGAGAACGCCAGATCGGTTCCGCCCACCATCAGCGGCTGCTTCACACCATCACCGGCAGGCATCGCAGCGAAGTGAATATCTTTGTTGTCTTTAAACTGGCCGAGATACCAGGTGCCGCTGACGAGGAACGCGGCCTGGCCGTTCTGGAACAGTGTCGCCGCATCGTCGTGACCAATGCCCTGGAAGCCAGGGAAGAAGTACCCTTTGTCTGTCCAGCTCTTCATCATGGTGGCGGCGTTGACCAGCTTGCTGTCTTTGAAGGTGCCGCCCACATCGTAAATCAGATTATCCAGCGTCTTGCGGTCGTGGCTCTCAATCTGCGCCTGCCACAGGGTGCTGAGCAGCTGCTGGCCCATATTGCCATCCAGCAGGCCGAGCATCATCGGCGCAGTGCCCTGCTGTTTCAGCTTCGCCATCGCACTCTCCAGCTCGGCCAGGGTTTTCGGCACCGCAATGCCCGCTTTATCCAGCACCGCTTTGTTGTAATAAAGCCCGACCATCTCACCCAGGCTGGCGACGCCGTAGAGCTTGCCACTGCCAAACTCGCCGCTGTCTGACCAGCGGTTACGTTTCAGAATCGAATCCGGGAAGCGGGTCGTCCAGCCATAGCTGGCGGCATAACTGTCGAGCGGCAGCAGCAGCTTATCTTTGACCAGCGAGCCCATATCGCCGCCGCCCTGGTTGACCTGCGCGATCTGCGGGCCATCACCGGCGGTCAGTGCCAGCTTCAGCGGAATACGGGTATCTTCAAAGGAGTGAACCGAGCGGTTAATCACGATGCCGGGATTCTGCTGTGAGAACTCTTTAATCCCTTCATCCACCGCAGCAGTCTGCTCCGGGTAGTTGTAGATATCCCACTCATTCAGAGTGACGGCGGCGTGGGCGGCATGAGAGACGCTGCCCGCCAGCAGGCCCGCGGCCAGCAGCCGACCCACATTGCGAATTCGGAACGAACGAACGGAGGAAACAGACATTATGCTCACCTTCTTCAGACCAGGGTCGGCATCCTTTCATCTCACCGCCTGACATCCTGCAGGCTGCAGCCGCACACAATCGCACTCACTCATACTTACTTTAATAGAAAAATAAAGTCAAACAGCCTGCAGTGGGAATTGCAACGCTGTGAGCACGCGCAAATAAACAACGATATGACGCGAAATTCAGCACACCACACTGGCTTTTACGCCATTAACCGTGGCGGCGCGTCGCCAGCCGCTTTTTCTTCAGCAAGAGATACCAGCCTGATAATCGCAAAATAACATCCTGATAAAACATATGAAAATCCTATCACGCTCACACTTTTCTCTTTTGAGCGGTCGTGAATCTGCCGCCAGCCGCCCTGTTCCGGGCGTGTTGGCGATCACAGTTGTGCATCCCGATGCCGGTAAACGTTGCCGAACCGCCTGCGTTAGTGCGATAAGGTAATTATTCTATCTTGAAAACTAAGTCCACTTTCATTAACGTAACTTTCACCTGCGGATCTGTTCAATCACTGACCGGTTCCCTCACTCACGAGAACTCACCATGGCGAATCAAGGTGTCATTCGTCCGGCCACGCCGGCGGACTATCCGGCGCTCTACCGCATCTGCCTGGAAACAGCCGATGCGGGCGGCGATGCCCGCGCGCTCTACTCAGATCCTGACTATCCCGGCCAGCGTTTTGCCGTGCCCTATGCGCGCTTCGCGCCTGACTTTGCTTTTGTGCTGGAGCGGGACGGTGAGGTGCAGGGTTATGTGGTTGCAACGCCCGATACCCGCGCGTTTGAAGCACAGCTTCAGGCCGAATGGTGGCCTCAGCTGCAGGAGAAGTATCGCGATCGCAGCGCCAGCGCCCCACTCGATAGCAAAGTGCTCGACGCAATACGACATCCCGATCAGGCGGCTGAGACTCTGGTGACGCAGTGGCCCGCTCACCTGCACATCAACCTGCTGCCGGCGGCACAGAAAGGCGGCTGGGGTCGCCGGATGATTGAGCATGAACTGGCGGCGCTGCGGGCGGCGGGCGTCAGCGGTGTTCATCTTGGCGTGAGCCTGCAGAACGAGCAGGTCTGTGCCTTCTATGCGCGCATGGGGTTTACCCCAATCGTGCGCAGCAATGCCATCTACATGGGCCAGTTACTCTGAGTGAGGTAGCCGATGACCAGCCTGCGCTTGCAGAATGTGAAGAAGTCGTATGAACACGTTAATGTCATTCATGGCATCGATCTGACCATCAACAGCGGCGAATTTGTGGTGTTTGTCGGGCCATCCGGCTGCGGTAAATCGACGCTGCTGCGGATGATCGCCGGGCTGGAGGAGATCAGCAGCGGGCAGTTGCTGATTGAGGAGCAGGACATGACGCAGCAGCCCGCCACCGAGCGCGGCATTGCTATGGTGTTTCAGTCTTATGCGCTCTACCCCAACATGACGGTGCGCGGTAACCTGGCCTATCCGCTGGAGGTGATGAAAAAGTCCAAAGCGGAGATCAACGAGGCGATTGCCCAGACGGCCGCCCGCCTGCATCTCACCGAACTGCTCGATCGCCTGCCGCGTGCGCTCTCTGGCGGACAGCGGCAGCGCGTGGCGATTGGCCGGGCGATTATCCGTCATCCGCGTATCTTCCTGTTCGATGAGCCGCTCTCTAACCTCGATGCCGAGCTGCGTCTGCAGATGCGGATTGAGATTGCCCGGCTGCACGCCTCGCTCGGCAACACCATGATCTATGTCACCCACGATCAGCTGGAGGCGATGACCCTGGCTGACCGCATTGTGGTGCTGCGTCAGGGCCGCATTGAGCAGGTCGGCGCACCGCTGACGCTCTACCACGACCCGGATAACCTGTTTGTCGCCGGTTTTATCGGCTCACCAAAAATGAACTTCCTGCGGGCGGAGATCAGCGCCATCGGCGAGGGTGAAGTGCAACTGCGGGTGCCGGAACTGAAGATTGAGGGTCTGGTACTGAAAATCGCCGCCGACTGCCGCGAGGGGCAAACCGTGACGCTGGGCATTCGTCCTGAGCATTTCCAGCCTGCCGCGCAGACGCCGGACGCACAGCGCTTTCACGGCGAGCTGGCTTATGGCGAGATGCTGGGCCACACCAACTATCTCTATCTGGATATCGGACGTGAACAGATGCTGGTCGTGGAAGAGCGCGAGGCGACTACGCGCGATCTGGGCACGCAGGTTGAACTGGGCTTTTCTGCCGCGCACTGCCTGCTGTTTGATGAGCAGGGAATGCGCCTGCGCTAAGGGAAATGGAGAAACAAAAACGGGCGCCGCGGCGCCCATTTTTATTCGAGGGTTAACTCAGGTGACCGGCTCTTCATCGGCCTGCGCCGCCAGCAGATCAAGCAGCCGGTTGACGGCAAAACCCGCCGCGCCCAGCGCCCACATCCGGTTCGACTCCGTCAGGAACTGCAGTGGCGTCATGTGTGGCGTCAGTTTAAGCCGGTAGGCCTGGAAGCTCTGGGTGATGTGATCGAGCAAAATGCGTGACGCCATGTGCGGCTCCATCGCCAGATAAACCACATCCGGATCGTAGGCCACCGACAGGTTCGCCAGCGAAATTCCCAGCTCGCGCCCGGCTTCCTGCAGCACCGCCAGCACCTCGGGTGTTGGCCGCTGATCCAGCGCCTGCAACGTGAGGCCTTCTACCGGTTCCTGCTCAGCCAGCCGCTGCAGAATCGCGCGCGATGAGGCGACATCCTCCAGCAGACGCAGCGAGCCATCGCCCACCAGCCCGTTGCCGATCTCGCCCGCCTTGCCGTGACGACCACGATAGAGCTGACGATTCAGGATGATGCCCGCGCCGATCCCTTTGCCGTAGGTGGCGATCACCGCCGACTGGGCGTTGCCGAGCTGACCAAACACCAGCGCCGCCATTGCCATGGCATTGGCGTCATTCTCGATAAACACCGGCAGCGAGAAACGCTCTTCCAGCAGACGCGCAATCGGGACGTTATCCCAGTCGAGCACTTTGGAGCGGATGCAGTAGCCATTTTCGGCATCGACCAGACCCGACAGCGCCAGGCCAATCGCACCGACCCGCTTCTCCTCTACGCCGCGCAGGAACTTCGCCAGCGCATCGCCCAGCTGGCGCGGTGTCAGCGTGCCTTTCGGCATCTGCTGTTCGCCCAGCAGGTTGCCGCTGAGATCGGTCATGACGATCAGGTTACGTTCTGCATTGAGCTGAATGCCAATCACGCTGGCGCGATCGGGATTGAGGCCCAGCAGAGTTTTTGGCCGCCCCATCGACACGCGACGCAGCCCCAGCTCCTGCACAATCTCCTGCGCCAGCAGGCGGTTAGTAGCCTGAGACACGGTCGACATGCTCAGTCCGCTGCGGACTTTCAGGTCTGACTGGCTGATCGGCGCATTTTCAACAATCAACCGCAGAATGCGCGCGGTTACGTTGGGAGCGGTCATAAGTTCCTCGGGTTATCTGGCGGAAGAGGCTTAGCCAGCTTCAGATCGGTAATCGGACTGGCGTCAGCTGCTGCGCCAGTGTCAGCGCCCCGCTCAGGGCATCGCCCTGCGGCGTCACCAGCCGGGCCTGAATATCGTCGTCCAGCCAGCGTCGAATCGGCGTAGCCAGGCCACCCATCAGCGCTACCCGTCCGCTGCTCAGCGCAATCAGACGGCGCACCATCAGGCCGATATCGGCGGCGGTCTGATGCAGCAGATCCTGTGCGTGACGGTCGCCCGCGTCGGCGGCCGCAAAAATCTGTGGCACCACGCGCGCCCAGTCGGCTGGCGTCGCGGAGCGCGTCCAGAGCAGCATGGTTTCCGGGCTGTCACCGAACGACGTCATCAGCTGCCGGGTAAAGGCACTGGGCGGGATAATCGCTTCATGGGCCAGCAGCGCCAGACGCAGCGCACGACGGCCCAGCTCTGCGCCCGATCCCTGGTCAGACAGAGCAAAGCCCCAGCCGCCAAGCAGTGTAAAGCGTTCACCATCCCAGGCGGCGCCCTGACTGCCGGTGCCGATGATAAAGACGGCACCGTGTGCGCCACCGTGTGCGCCCGCGCAGGCGATCTCCACATCGCTGACCACCTGTAACGCCGCGCAGGCGGGCTGCCAGCTGGCGAGCCGCGCCTGCACCGAGGCGACATTGGCACCCGCTAATCCGGCCACCAGCGCGGTCTGCGCCAGCGACTCCGGCGCTAATCCCGCCAGTGATAATACCCGGTCAATCAGCTGCCCGACGCAGGTCAGCGCCGCGTCATAGTCTGACCAGACGTTGGCAGGCCCGCCGGTGGCTTCCGCCAGCACGCGACCCTGCAGATCGGTTAACCGCGCGCGACACTGTGTACCGCCGCCATCAATGCCAAGGAGATAGTGTGGTTGCACGCGCTTCCTTCCCGATTTTGGGTTATAGCCATAATGAGCGAACGATAGGATAAAAAAACTTAAATCGCAATAACAAATAAATATGGCAAAAAATTATCGTCACTTTTTGCTTAATTTACAGAGTAATAACAGAAAACCTCCCCGCAAAACGCGCAGCGCGTTATTGACATTACTTTTTCTGTCGTAATAAGTTGGTGGTCAGATTATCAACAGGCGCGCCCGATCACAGGCGGGCTATGCATCATCCGATTTCAGGAGCAGGGGTTTAACATGAAAGTAGGCATTATCGGTCTCGGCTTTCGTCTGTCCCACGTGATCAAAGAGTTCAGCAAAGCCGACGACGCCTTCTCGGTAGTGGGTTATTACGATCCGGCCCCCGCCGGACTGCCTAATCTGCACAGCTTTGGTATCGCGCCCGGCCAGGCCTTTGCGTCCATCGACGCGCTGCTGGAACACGGCGGAATGGATGTCGTGCTGGTTGGCTCACCCAACTTCCTGCATCTGGAGCATGTGGGTCAGGCGCTGGCGGCGGGTTACACGGTCTTTACCGAAAAGCCGGTGGTGATCAATGAAGAGCAGACCATGGAGATGGCGAAGCTGGTGCGTCAGTATGGCGAGGCACGCATTCTGGTCGGCCTGGTGCTACGCTATTCGCCGCTCTATCACGATCTGCTGGCGGCACGCGATGCCGGTCAGCTGGGTGAGATCACCTCGATTGAGGCGACAGAGCATATCAAGCCGTACCACGGCGCCTTCTTCCAGCGCGATTGGCGACGTCTGGAGAAGTATGCCGGTCCTTACATTCTGGAAAAGTGCTGCCACGACATCGATCTCTATCAGGGTCTGTTACAGCAGCGCCCGATCCGCGTCGCCAGCTTTGGTGGCCGGAAATCCTTTACCCCCGCGCATGCGCCGCAGGGAGCGATCACCGCTGAGTCAGCGCTCTATCATGAGAAGCCCAGCGGCTGGTCGAGCACCGATGCCGTCTTCGACAGCGATGCCGATATCGTCGACTACCAGACGGCCCTGATTGAGTATGAAGGTGGCGCGACGCTCGCCTTCCACGCCAACCTGAACGTGCCGGATGAGTTCCGCCGCTTCTGTGTCATGGGCACCGACGGCATGGCAGAAGGTGACTTCGTCCGAAACTACTTCCGCGTACACAACGCGCGCAGCGGTGAGAAAGAGGTCGACACCGCCTACAGCGGCAATGCGTATGATGGCCACTACGGCGCAGATGCGCTGATGGCAGAGGAGATCGTTAAACATATTAAACAGGGAACACCGCTGAAAGTTTCAGTCGTGGACGCGCTGGAAGCGGGCCTCACCGCCATAAAAATCGATGAGGCGCGCAAAACCCGCAGCGTAGTGGACATGCGTGAAAGCTGGCTAACATTTGACGCCAACCTGGGAAAGACCGGGGCCTGATGGTCCCAGCCTGCGGGTCAGACTCCCCCTTTGACTCCGGGTTTTGAATGGCAGTATGACTGGTAACTTCCTGTACTGGCCTTCGGGCCAGTTACATTATTGATGTTGAGCTGGCCCGGGAAATCAACGCCAGCGCCAACTCAACAGCATCCCCCCAACCCACTTCCTCGAAGTAGGTTTTGTGTACAGTCCACGCAGGTCATTAAGCCAGTACTGATTCTTTCCAGGCTTTTCTTAAATTTACCACGCATTCAAACAGACCCTGAGCATCTAAGTCATCATCGTCAATCAGGTCAGGATCTGAGCAATAAGAATCTACAGCTGAAAATACTGAGTCAAAATAACGTTGTGTATCTTTGTTTTGTTTATCCGTTGTGTCTGTGTCTCTGTGTTCACGCCATGCGTTTGAGAATTTTTCCTCAAACTCTGGCGCAGGCATAGTTCCTGAAACAAACGATTCGATTAGCGCCAGCACATCTGATTCGCTTTGATTAGTAGACATTACCTTCACCTTTCAGATCGGAAATTTGAGTTTCGGATAACTTCCATCCAGAGATGAAATTACCATCTGGTTTAGTCATGACATCAATTTTAGTTTCAGAATTGTAGTAGTGATTAACATCCTGATTCCATCGGTATTTACCGGTGATTTTTTGAGTCAGCGAATCGTCTATATGCGCTTTGAGTGCCTGTTCATAGAGCTTCAACCCTTCGGCATTTGGATTGCCCGATATGTTGAAATCTACAGCATGCTTGAATTTTTTCTGTAGCTGTCTGGTATCAAAATTAACCAATTCTGATGGAGGTGAGGTAGATACTTTTGACAATGCAGACAGCTTTTCAGGTTCGTTTAAAGTTCCCAGCTTACCCATTCCAAAAACTGCCGCTACAGACGCGCCGGCAATGATCAGGCCTTTGTTATCCATGACCTGCGCGTAACCAGCTGGCGCATCACCGCCGAGTTGTTTGGCCGTTTTACTGAACCCCTCGGGATTACCGTTATAGATTCCTCCTGCGGCCAGCAGCCGACCGGCAGCTTTGCTATTGATGGTTCTTCCAGCCTGAGCGTGCTGCACTGGCACCGTTGGGCGAACGTAATGTAACGGGCGTTTCAGTTGACGGGATACAATGTGACTGAGCCTGGAGCTAAGGAAAAGAGGCAGGTCACTGCGAAATTCGCCGGATGTCGTCAGCATGCCAAAGCTGGCATAGCCGGTCATGTTTTCTCTCAGCAGAACGAGCTTACCGGATTTGATGTCTTGCAGCGTGTCACGGTATGACATCCAGGGACTCTGCCAGTGAAACTGATGATACCGGCGTACATACAGACTGTACCCCTGTGGCAAATTCCACTCCTGGATGATGCGGTTTGGTAGCGCTGTATATGCGATGTCACGAGCAGCCGTGTCCGGATGGATAATATGAGGAATATCATCGAGGTAGATGTCGTCCAATGACTTTACTTTGCAACTATTAAGCATGCTGTCCCTTTTGTGTTGCCGTTGTGTGGCTACTTATTGCCCATTCCAGATATCAGGCAAGGAACTCTCATGACCGGTGATAGTGACATCATAAAGCGTGGAACGAGCGACCATCATCTGGCCGTTATTTGCTCCCTGAGCCTGCACCGTCTTCCACCACCGCACAAATTCCTGCTATCAAATCAAACCCAACCCACTCCTAAACCGGATCCACCTCATTCTCCAGCTTCTGACGTCGCCGCAGATGCGGAAACAACTTCATCCACAACGCCACCACCACCAGCGTACCGATCCCGCCAATCGCCGCCGCCGGTGCGGCACCGACCCAGGCCGCCAGCATCCCCGACTCAAACTCGCCCAGCTGATTCGATGTATTAATAAAAATCGCGTTAACCGCATTCACACGCCCGCGCATGGTATCCGGCGTATCCAGCTGCACCAGCGCACCCCGAATCACCATACTCACCATATCAAAACCCCCCAGCGCGCAGAGAGCAATCAGCGACAGCCAGAGCTGCGTAGAAAGTGCGAACACCAGCGTGGCAATGCCAAATCCCGCGACTGAGCCAAACATAATCATCCCGACATGCTTTTCCAGCTTATGACGGCTCAGCCAGATGCCCACCAGCAAGGCACCCACCGACGGCGCGCCGCGCAACATCCCCAATCCCCACGGCCCGGTATGCAGAATATCTTTGGCAAAAATCGGCAGCAGCGCCGTCGCGCCGCCCAGCAACACCGCAAACAGATCGAGCGAAATCACCCCAAGCACATCTTTGCGCTCACGGATAAAGTGAATCCCGGCAAACAGATTCTTCATATTCATCGGCAGTCGGGTCTGCACCGGGCGTTCATAACGCAGCAGACTCACCAGCGTCAGCGAAATCAGATAAAACAACCCGGAAACGCCATACACCACATGCGGTCCGGCAACGTAAAGTAAACCGCCCATCGTCGGCCCGACAATGACGGCCGCCTGACCGCCCACCGAGTTCATCGCCATGGCGCGCGCCAGAATTGATGGCGGCACCAGCGACGGCAGCATCGAGGACATCGCGGGCCACTCCAGCGCCTTCGCCACCGCAATCATAAACACCAGCCCCCATAACGCCGTCTTATCGGCGGTATAAAATAAGGTAAGCACTACTAATGCCACGAGTGCGGCAAATTCCACCAACTGACCCAACAACACGATGCGCCGCCGGTCATATTGATCCGCCAGATGACCGGCGGGTAACGCCAGCAACACCGACGGCAGAAACTGCATCAGGCCAATCATCCCTAACGCCATTGCGCTGTTGGTCAGCGCATAGATTTGCCAGCTGATCGCCACCGAGAACATCTGAAAACCAAACGATGAACAGGTACGTGCCAGCCAGAAGGCGACAAATTTCCGATGTCGCCACAGCGACTCTTCCGCCGCGGATGCCATAAATCCCATGTCTTATCCCAAATCAGGTGAGGAAACCCGCGTCGTTGCGCGGTGTTATTGGTGTGGTGTTTGACGACTCAGGGTTAACAGACTGCACGAGACCGGGAGGCCAGTGGCTCCTGGCCCTGCCTCCCTGCGCCCCGATCCGGAAAAGCCTTGTCAGACCCCTCCTGATTATTACCAGCCTACTGGTCCCTGACATTGAATATATTCCAGCACATCATCAGACGCCAAAGGAATTATCATCTCTTTGTTACCGGGTTTATTTACTTTCTCAGGCAACAAAAGGATGATTTAGATTAAGCATGTGATCTATATTTATTCACGCGTTTAAAAAAATGCGACTTTTTATATGCTTAATTATCAACGAATCCTTTTTATTGCATTTCATAGAGATAATGAAAAACAGTTTATATAACCCCTATGTTACTGAACCTATCCATCACGTTAAGCGTAATGTCACTGGCATTTGCTATAGCGTGCCTTATCTTCAGCAAAACCAGGACAGCGGCAATATACTTAATACAAACAACATTATTTCATTACACAATCAAATTGCTACTGAAGCAGCATTAATGATTGTTCCGGTTGAAGATATTCGATTACGGGGAATGATCGCGATTCCTGATGCCTATAAGCATTTACAGAATGAACGAATCCGGATTGGAATTAATTATTCAAGTTTAGCCGCGCACAGTGCGTCACTGCTTGAATTAACAAAGAAATTTAGTTTCTGGCTTTATGATTTTGCGCCGCCAGGTGCGGACTGGCGACTGCTGGAATCCTTTCCTTTTTCCGGGATAGTTTTAACCGAATCGTTCTTTAATGATAATTATGAAAAATTTACCTTTCCCTTTTTTATGGCGACATTTCGTGAAAAAGGCGCAGAGGTCATCGTGCGAAGTCATACGCCGCCTTTAACCGCTGAGCAGTTTGCTGAGATAAATATCAGCGGCTGGCAACAGCAACGCTCGGACGGCGATCTTATTAGCTGCTGATTCACAAATCCTGCCTTCCGGCGTTAAGGGCACACGGCGGTGCGCTTAACGTCCTTTAATCCCCCATAAAATGTCGTATTACTATCGTTGTTAAGCGGTTTAAGCCAAAAAAATCAAACCTCGATCTGATTTTGCTATAACATTTAACACAAAGGGATCGTCTGTCTTAACGGAAGAGATATTGAAGAACACCCTAATCATTTGTACTTGATAACTGGAAACAGCCTATCTGGTTGTTTTCGTGTGTTTTATGGCAACGAAACGAGGTCGATATTATGGGGAAAAACTCCTCATCTTTTGGCGTAATTCGTTTCCTGACAGTGCTGTTCGCAGTGCTGACGGGCGCGTTTATGCTCATTGGCGGTGGCTGGTTAGCCGCCATTGGTGGTTCCTGGTATTACGTTTTTGGCGGTGTGGTTATGCTTATCACCGCTTATCTGCTTTCCCGTCGTAAAAGCACCGCGCTGGTTCTCTATGCGCTGCTGCTGATCGGCACCCTGATCTGGGGTGTGTGGGAAGTGGGTACAGACTTCTGGGCCCTGGCACCGCGCACCGATGTGCTGGTGATCTTTGGTGTCTGGCTGATCCTGCCGTTTGTTTATCGCAGCTTTAACGCGGGCAGCAAAGCCGCGCTGGGTACGATGGCTGTGGCGCTGATTGCCAGTGCCATCGTACTGACCTATGCGGTATTCAACGATCCGCAGGTCATCAACGGCTCTGTACCAGAAACCGCGGACAACGCCCCGCAGGCTGCACCGCTGAGCAACATCCCGGATGCTGACTGGCCCGCTTATGCGCGCGATCAGCAGGGAACCCGTTTCTCGCCGCTGAAGCAGATTAACCATCAGAACGTGAAAGAGTTGCAGGTTGCCTGGCAGTTCCAGACTGGCGACATGAAAACCCCTAACGATCCGGGCGAAATCACTGACGAAGTCACTCCGATTAAAATCCGTGACACGCTTTACCTCTGTTCGCCACACCAGATCCTGTTTGCTCTGGATGCGGCCACCGGTAAGCAGAAGTGGAAATTTGATCCAGGCATGAAGGTGAATCCAACCTTCCAGCACGTGACCTGTCGCGGTGTTTCTTACCACGAAGTGCCGGCAGCAGCCGATGCAGCGAACACTCAGCCTGCTGCTCTCTGCTCACGTCGTATCTATCTGCCTGTCAACGATGGTCGTCTGTTTGCGCTGGATGCAGAGACCGGCGAACGTTGCCCGACATTTGGCGTCAACGGCGAGCTGGATCTGCAACACAAACAGCCTGTCACGACCGCAGGTATGTATGAGCCGACCTCTCCACCAATCATTACCAACACCACCATCGTCATGGCCGGTGCGGTAACCGATAACTTCTCAACCCGCGAGCCGTCAGGCGTTATTCGTGGCTTTGATGTGAATACCGGCAAACTGCTGTGGGTGTTTGATCCAGGCGCGAAAGACCCGAATGCCATTCCGGCTGATGAACACACCTTTACCATGAACTCACCGAATTCATGGGCACCGGCAGTCTACGATCCGAAACTGGATACCGTTTACCTGCCAATGGGCGTGACCACACCGGATATCTGGGGCGGTAACCGCACTCCAGAGCAGGAACGTTATGCGAGCAGCGTGCTGGCCCTAAACGCCACCACCGGTAAGCTGGTCTGGTCTTATCAGACTGTGCATCACGACCTGTGGGATATGGATCTGCCGTCTCAGCCGACCCTGGCTGACATCACCGATAAAGATGGCAACACCGTACCGGTGGTTTACGCGCCAGCGAAAACCGGCAACATCTTTGTCCTGGATCGCCGTACCGGCAAGCCCGTGGTCCCTGCGCCAGAAACACCAGTGCCACAGGGTGCCGCTAAAGGCGACCACGTTGCCGCCACTCAGCCCTACTCTGAGCTGACCTTCCGTCCAAAACAGAACCTGACGGACAAGGACATGTGGGGCGCGACGATGTTCGACCAGCTGGTGTGCCGCGTGATCTTCAAGCGCCTGCGCTATGAAGGTCCGTTCACCCCGCCATCTGAGCAGGGTACGCTGGTGTTCCCGGGTAACCTCGGTATGTTCGAATGGGGCGGCATTGCAGTCGATCCACATCGTCAGATCGCGATTGCTAACCCAATGGCGCTGCCGTTTGTCTCTAAGCTGGTTCCGCGTGGCCCAGGCAACCCGATTGAGCCGCCGAAAGGCGCTGAGGGTGGCTCAGGTACGGAAACCGGTATTCAGCCACAGTATGGCGTGCCGTATGGCGTCGAGCTGAATCCGTTCCTGTCACCGTTTGGTCTGCCATGTAAACAGCCTGCCTGGGGTTATATCTCCGCGGTGGATCTGAAGACCAACGACGTAGTCTGGAAACAGCGTATCGGTACCGTTCGCGATAGCGCACCGGTTCCGCTGCCGTTCAAAATGGGTATGCCGATGCTGGGTGGTCCTATTACCACCGCTGGTAAGGTGTTCTTCATTGGTGCGACCGCAGATAACTACCTGCGTGCTTTCAGCACCGATACCGGCGAGCTGTTATGGCAGGCACGTCTGCCAGCAGGCGGCCAGGCGACGCCGATGACCTATGAAGTAGATGGCAAGCAGTACGTTGTCATCGCGGCAGGTGGTCACGGCTCGTTTGGTACTAAGCTGGGCGATTATGTGATTGCCTACGCGCTGCCAGACCAGAAGTAATTCACGCAGCTGTGAATAAACTAAGGCGGACTTCGGTCCGCCTTTTTTGATTGCGTTATTTACGCATCCCGCGCCAGTTCAGCCAGGCGCAAAACAGCATCACCCCGCAGGTTGCCAGAAAGACCGGTCGCATCCCGAACGCCCCGCCCACCAGCCCACCGAACAGCGGGCCGCTGACCTGGCCGATATATTGCGCCGACGTCGAATACCCCAGCATCCGCCCGACCTGTGAACCCGGCACGTTATGACGAATGATCGCCGTAATGCACGGCATCAATCCGCCCAGCGCCATTCCCATCAGAAAACGCAGCAGCACCAGTTGCCAGGCCGCCGTGATAAACGCCTGCGGAATCAGCAACAGTCCGCTGACCACTAATCCGCCCGTCAGCACTCGCCAGTGCCCCACCCGATCGGCCAGACGACCCAGTCGTGGTGCCGCCAGCACGGTCCCCAACGCCGCAGCGGACATCACCAGCCCCGCCACCATAGTGATCTGATGATTACCCTGCACAAACTCGCCCACGTAGAGCGTGATAATCGGCTCAATCGACATGCTGGCGAAGATCAGTAACATGCCGGAGAGCCACATCAGCCGCACCAGGTTGTGATTAACCGGCTCGTCTGCCGACTGCGCTTGCTGGCTGGCGCGCGACGTCGCGGTAGCGCGCGGCTGCTCTTTGAGTAAAAAGGTGGTGGCGAGGAAGGCGACAAATATCACCGCGCCGGTCAGCCAGAAAGTCTGACGAATACCGATCAGCGGCGGTAATACTCCCCCCAGCAGCGGCCCGACCACGTTGCCCGCCATAATGCCGGATGACAGGATGCCCAGCGCCCAGCCGGTCTGCGCTTTTGGCGTTTGTGCCGCCACCAGAATGGTCGATCCCGACGCGTATCCCCCCAGCAGTCCCGCCAGCAGGCGCAGCGCCACCAGCTGCCACGGCGCGGTCGCCATGCCGATCAGCGACATCGCAATCGCCATCCCGAGACTGGCCCGGATCAGCATCAGCTTACGGCCATAGCGATCGGCCAGCCTGCCCCACAACGGCGCAGTCAGCGCGGCGCTGAAAAAGGTCGCGCCATAGGCCAGGCCGGACCAGCGGGCGATGGCGGCAGGTTGCTCTACGCCGAGTTGCTGAACATAGAGCGGCAGAAACGGCAGCAGCAGCGTCATCGCCACAATAGTGGTAAAAGAGCCGACGACGCAGACCGCTAAGTTACGTCGCCAGTGCTGAAACTCTGCCGTTTCGGTTGACTGTTGCATGGTGGTATCCATTGAATGATCAGGGATACAGGCTAACCGGAGTCGCAGAGTAACAACAGTCGTGGCGGAATAGTTACTCTGTGGCGCTGATTGTTGCCAGCAGGCAACAATCAGCCCGGATTCAGTGCCGCCACCAGGGCATCACACAGCAGCGTCACCGGCGAGGCCGGTTCAGGGGTGTCGTGCAGCAGCAGATAGCTTTGCAGTCGATCCATCTGCCACTCCGGCAGCAGTTGCTGAATGTCGCCACGCGCCATCGCCTCCTGCGCCATGTAGGAGGGCAGATAAGCGATGCCACTACCCGCCAGTGCCGCATTGAGCAGCGCCATGCTGTTATTGGCGCGGAAGCGACTGCGTACATCCAGTGCCAGCCGCTGTTTATCACGGCGGAACGGCAGCGCGGCGGTGTGCGCCGGACCGTGAAACATCAGCAGGTCGTGGCGCGGCAGCATCTCAGGATGTGTGATGGCGGGTCGCTGCGCCAGATAAGCGGGCGCGGCATAGAGTCCCCACTCGATATCGCTCAGCACCCGGAAATTGCCCTGCTGCGGCGAGCGGGATCGGATCACAATCGCCAGATCGACCTGATCGTCCAGCCGATCGTGATTGCGATCGGTCAGATCGAGATCGACGTTGATATGAAGATGGCGATGCAGAAAACGATTCAGAACAGGAACCACGCACTGGCAGCCGAACGTGACGGGCGCCTGCAGCCGGATTTGGCCGGTGGGCTGCTGATGCAGCTGCTGCACAAACGCCTCGGCACGCTGCACTTCAGCCAGCATCCGCACACAGTAGGGATAGTATGCCTGGCCCTGCCCGGTCAGCGCCAGCCGCCGGGTGGTGCGCTGCAGCAGCCGGATGCCGAGACGCAACTCCAGACGGGCAATCTCCCGGCTGACATGGGATTTAGACCAGCCAAGTACACGTGCCGCCTCACTGAAACTCTGTAATTCCACAACCCGTGCAAATACCAGCATGGCGGTTAAATTCGCGCCGTTTTCCATGTTTCCCGACTCCGACAGTAAAGGGATGCTGGCAACAAACTAACACGGTCGGGCAAAGCGACGATGGCTGGCGGGCAAAAAAAGCAAGGCGGGATGCAGGATGAGAGCGCGGGCCGACCTTCCCGTCTGCGTGCTATGATGGGAAGGTCTTATCAGGCATCAGCTGGCCATCGCCAGAGGGAACAGCAGCCGATCCGGCTCGACGCGACGCTGACGGCGCAACTGACCCGGCGTCACCATAAAGTAGTTTTTAAAGGTGCGGGTATAGGCCTGCTGGGTATCAAAGCCGTAGTTCATCGCCACCTGCAGTATCGCTTCGTTGCTGCTCAGCAACGTGAGCGCAGACTCGGTTAAGCGACGCTGACGGATATATTCTGCCAGTGAAAAGCCGGTGTGCTGGCGGAACAGGCGTTGCAGATGCCAGCGCGAATAGCCCGAGCGGCGCGCCACCTCATCCAGATGCAGATCGTGTCCTAAGTTGTTCTCAATCCAGTCCAGCAAACTCCGAATAAACTCGCGCTGATTCATGGTTCCTCCTGTTCATGCTGATGTGCAGTGGAGCCACTCTACCCGCTAAAATTTATCCCTTAATTAGCAGAAAATTAGCGCAGAATTAGCAAGGGCTGAAATGGGAGCGGAAAGGCGCGGCCTGCAGGGCTTTGGGGGATTCTGTAGTGAGATTGCTGTTGAAAAAAAGAGGTGAGATGTTTAAAAAACTTAGTCAGCCGGGATCATTTTTATGCGGATCATGTGCGTGATTGGTGAGTCTTACCTGACTTCAACAATTCTGAGGTACCGCTGATATTCCTGAGTCAGGTAATCCACTTTTCGGGATAACTCTTCCTGATAAAATTCGGGTGGCACCTGGTGGTCTGGATCCTGTTCCAGCTCAGCGACCAGTTGTTCAACAATACGGAATAAGGGGATCCTGTGTTCTGCCTGAAAACGTCTGAATGACCTATCCCAGATAAACGAAATAAAATAATCAACGTAACGCCTTCCCTGCCGGAAAGGTAATGTCTGTAACTTCTCAAGTAAAAAGTTAAAAGCTGGCAGAGCCAGTACCCGAATTCGCTCAGCTTCCGTCAGCCTGTCCTTGCCCATAGGCACAGTGGCGTTCGACAGACGGGAGCGGATACAGGCAACAGGATTCAGAACCCGCACGAATTCATGACTCATGGCTGCGCCATGCCGATCAGGCATAACCAGAAAGGGTTCTGTATTAAGTGCGAGTTTATCACCGACAAAATCCCCAACTTCAAAGCCTGTGGGGCGATCGATAATATCGACAATATTTGCCTCATTAAGCGGCTCATTGAGGAACTGACCCTGCGCATCTTCCTTGACCCTGCCCGTATCTTTATCAATAAGACTGAGCACCGCAATCGAGGGCGGATTAAAAATTTCCTGAACCTGAGCTGACACGTTAAAAATTTTTGCTATGACATCAACGCCTTCTTTTCGCGTGACATAGTCGACATCAATTGAGGTAATGGAGGTTATGTCAGGTTGATCAGGATAAAAATGCAGATAAGTCAGATACCAGTACATGACAGCCTGACCACCAACAGTGATAACCGGGGATGGCAGTTGTACGGCGTTATCGATCAGATAACGATTGAGTTTGAGGATTTGTTCTTCTGGAGGAATAGCGTGCGATGTCATAAAAAAAGCCCACCTGGATGATGAGCTTATTTTATCACTTAGCCGATTTCAGCAGGGCATGACGTCAGAAAAATGCGAGGCTGCGTCCATCTTTTGCAGGCACAATATCGTCAGGACGTTTTTCAAGAACGCGTCCCGGAGCCTGGCCCTTTCGGACGGCTTCAACACGCTCCTGATACTCGCGCTGGTGTCTGATTTTTGCTTCCTGGGCTGACATACTTTTCACCGCTGAAATGTCTCGCATGAATCTATTGTTCAAATATACGTCACCCCATTTACGCTTGCAATCACTGGTATCCCGGTGGGTATGGAGAGGGACTCTAAGCCACCGGTGACGGTAGTCCGCCAAAATAATTCGTACTGTGGTAAGGCGGCAAATGCGCGAATCCCCAGAGAGCTGACATCAGTCAGTGACTGGGGTGAGCAAAAGCAGCCAACGCCGCCACAGTGCGAAGTATGAAGGCGGATAATTCTGGCCTAACAATTGGTGAGTAAACTCTCTCTTATCTTTATGAAGGAGATCAGCCATGCGCGTGTTACTGGTTGAAGATGATGAAATGATCGGCGCGAACCTGCAGCAGGCACTGGAGGGTGCGGGCTGGTCGGTGGACTGGGTGCGCGATGGCGTTTATGCCCAGAATGCCTGGAGCGAAGGCGGCTATAGCTGTGTGCTGCTCGATCTCGGCTTACCGCGCGATGATGGCCTGCAGGTGCTGCGCCGGGCGCGCGGGCGGGGCGATGCCACGCCGGTACTGATTCTGACCGCACGCGACACGGTGGCGCAGCGTATACAGGGACTCGATAGCGGCGCGGACGACTACCTGCTTAAACCGTTCGATCTACAGGAAGTGATGGCCCGGATGCGCGCCATTACCCGACGCAGCCACGGCGCGGCAGACTCCGTGCTGGGCAACGGCGATGTCCAGCTGGATATGATGACCCGCGAAGTGCTCTACAAAGGCCAGCGCGAGCAGCTTACGGCGCGTGAATATGCCCTGCTCTACGCCCTGCTGGAGCGGCCAGGCGCCATTCTGTCGCGCGAGCAGCTGGAAAACCGCATCTATGGCTGGGGTGATGAAGTCAGCAGCAATGCGGTGGATGTGCTGATCCACGGGATGCGTCGCAAGCTGGATAACGACGTGATCCGCAACGTGCGCGGGCTGGGCTGGCGAGTACCGGCAATATGAAACCTTTCCGCTTTATGCGCTCACTGCGCAACAAATTACTCTCTACGCTGCTGCTTATTCACCTGCTGATGATCGGTGGCGTCACCTGGTATTTCTTCAGCTGCTACGGCGATATGGTCGGCACCATGAAGGACGATCAGCTCGCAAAAATCGCTGACGCCTGGTCCACCAATAAACAGATGCCCGCCCTGATGCCGATGCTTATTGCGCCGGACAAGGCGAAGAGCGCTTTTGTGGTTCAGCTATGGGACGATCAGGGCCAGTTACGGGCAAGCTCATGGCCGGAGTTACAGGCGCCGCTGCAAAACCAGCGCGGCTATCGTGATGTGCATATCGGTCAGTGCGACGACTGTGAGTGGCGCATTTACACCCGGCCTGGCATGCCTGGCAGCGAGATCAAAACCATTCAGGTCATGCACAACCTCAGCTACATGAAGGCCTCGATGGTCAAGCGGGCGCTGTCGGCGATCATTCCGATGATCCTGATGATGCCGCTGTCGCTGCTGGTGATCTGGCTGGTGGTGCGCAAGATCACCCGGGATCTGCAGGTCGCTTCGCGTCAGATTGCAGCGCAGGAGACCCATCATCCGCACAATGTCTCACCGGAAGGTTTGCCGGATGAGATCCTGCCGCTGGTAGCCGCCTACAACTCGCTGCTGAGTAAACTGCGTGAGGCCTGGTCGTCGCAGCGTCAGTTCCTGGAAGATGCCGCGCATGAGCTGCGCACGCCGGTAACGGCGGTGACGTTGCAGCTGGAAAACCTGCGTCAGCATATCCAGCCAGGCGAAGCGAGCCGGCAGTTCAGCCAGCTGGAGGCGGGCGTTACGCGCACCCGTCATCTGGTGACGCAGTTACTCAATGTCTCGCGTCAGGATGATCAGAGCGTGGTGTCCAGCGTTGAGCATATTGAACTGGAAGAACTGTTGAAAGAGAGCATTGAGCAGTTGATGGTCGTGGCGGATAAACGCGGCATCGATATCGGTTTTAACGGCTCCACGCAGTACCGTCTGCAGGCCAGCCGCTCCGAGCTTCGCAGCCTGTTCGACAATCTGATCGGTAACGCTATGTTGCACACGCCGGAAGGCAGCCTGGTCGATGTGCTGCTGCACCGGGTTGCGGGCAAAACGGTGGTCGATATTGTCGATAACGGACCGGGCATGCCGGAATCCTTTATCGAGCGTGCGTTTGATCGCTTTACCCGTTCGCCTGACGTCAAAGCACAGGGCAGCGGACTGGGATTATCGATTGTGCGTAACGTCGCACAGAAACATCAGATTCACGTCGCCCTTTCCAATTGCCTGACGCCACAGGGTGCAATTTGTGGTTTGCAGGTTCGCGTCACCCTTCCCTGATCCCGCCTGTTTGATCACGAACCAGACAACGTAAACGGTTGCCTGGTTCCGTTCGATCCACGTCGTTATTGTGAAGCTCGTCACATTTTAGCTGAATTGTAATGCAACACTTTTTGACAAACGTGAGCAAAATCTATTTTCTATCGATCTGTTACAGGCACGCTACGCGGGCTGAAGAACTGGCTGTTATTTGCTGTGAAACCCTCATTCCCATCAAGGGACCGATTTCTCTCTGACTGCGTCTGCTGTGCGGCGGTCAAAAGCATGTGGCTGATAATAATGAAATATAAAACGTTGATAGCAGGTGCCGTGCTGGCATGTTCATTGAGTGGTGCTGCGCAGGCCGCTGAAAGCGATCCGCAGTATGTCTCAGACTGGTGGCATCAGAGCGTGAACGTGGTAGGCAGCTACCACACACGTTTCGGACCTCAGTTTAACAACGACGTTTATCTGGAATATGAAGCGTTTGCGAAGAAAGACTGGTTCGATTTCTACGGCTATCTCGACGTGCCTAACTTCTTCGGCGTGGGCAACAGCAATGCTAACGGCGTGTTCGACCACGGTTCACCGATGTTTATGGAGATTGAGCCGCGCTTCTCTATCGACAAACTGACCGGCACCAGCCTGGCCTTTGGTCCGTTCAAAGAGTGGTATTTCGCTAACAACTACATCTACGATATGGGCCGCAACAGCGATAACCGCCAGAACACCTGGTATATGGGTCTGGGCACCGATATCGATACGCACAGCGATGTCGGCCTGTCGCTGAACGTCTATGCTAAATATCAGTGGGAAAACTACGGCGCGGCGAACGAAAACAGCTGGGATGGCTATCGCTTCAAGATAAAATATTTCGTGCCAATCACCACGCTGTGGGGCGGTAACCTGGGCTATGTGGGCTTCACCAACTTCGACTGGGGTTCTGACCTTAACGAGAAAGGCGGTTCATCACGCACCAGCAACTCCATCGCCTCCAGCCACATTCTGTCACTGGGTTACGATCACTGGCACTTCTCTGCGGTCGCACGTTATTTCCACAACGGCGGACAATGGGCGGATGGTCAGGAGCTGAACTTCGGCAAAGGGCCGTTTGAAGTGAAATCGACTGGCTGGGGTTACTACCTGGTGGCGGGTTATAACTTCTGATAATTGCGGGCGGCTGTAATAACCGCCCGTTTAGCAGGAAAGCTAGCTCAGGACATCATGCACCAGGGCCAGTTGTTCAGATGCAGGTTTATCAGATAAGCGCTGCATCTGCCCCGCTTTTAGTTCTGCGGCTTCTCAACGTTGATGCGCCACGGAATGCCGAACTTATCAATGAACATCGCGAAACCGTTCGACCAGAACGTCTCCTGCCACTCCGTCGTTACCTTGCCGCCTGCCGACAATTTCTCAAACCAGGCTTTGCCCTTTTCGACATCATTGGTGGACAGGCTGACCGCATAACCGGCATGTTCAGACGCTGGCGGCTTCTCAGTATTGCCGTCGCTCAGCATCAGCTCACCGTCACCGATACGCAGTTGTGCATGCATAATCTTTTCTGGCGGCTGCGGTGCGGCAGACTCATCGCCGACCTGCTCGCCCTGATCCGGCATATCACCGAATTTCATTTTAGAGAGCAGTTCTCCCCCGGTCGCCTGCAGGTAAAAGTCGATAGCCTCTTCGCAACGGCCATAGAGAAACAGATAAGGACTGACTTGCATCGTAACCTCTATTTGTCGGGTGGATTTATTACAGTACCTTAAGAGTGTAGACGATCGACTTTACTTGCTGATTTCACTGGCAATAACGACGAAAGAGTTGCGCCATATAACTGCTCATCGGGGTCAGCGTGGAGTCTTTGCGCTGAATCAGATAGAAGATGGCTTTTGGCAGGGGGTCATCGAGCGTCAGCGCCACCAGCGATCGGCCCAGAATCGGATCATCAATCACGTCGACCGACAAAATGCTGATGAAATCGCTTTGCGCCACCAGGCTGGTGCAGGCCATAAAGGTTTCACAGGTCACCACGATTTTGGGTGCCATGCCGCGCTCGCCAAACAGATCGTGAAGCAGGCGGTAGTAACTGCCTTTCGGGGTTGGCATCGTCCAGTCCGCCTGCTGTAACTCCGCAAGAGAACGCGCTTTTTCCAGCGGATGGCCTTTGCGCACCACCACTTTGTACTCGCGCTCCATTACCCTTTCATACATCAGCTCCTGATCGAGATGGCTCTGATCGTAGGTATTGATAGTGAAATCGAGCGCGCCCTGACGCAGTTCATGCACCATCGATACCAGCTGACCTTCGACGATACGCACTTTAACCAGCGGGTATTCGCGATGAAACTGGTTTATCACCTGCGGCATGATGGTGCGCGCCACGCTGCCACCCACGCCGATGTTTACCTGACCGCCACCCAGTCCCAGCCGCTGCTGGATATCCTCTTCAGCGACCCGTAGCTCTGCCAGCACCAGGCAGGCATGACGAAAAAAGTTATCACCGATATCGGTCAGTACCACGCCCTGCTGACGGCGGATAAACAGCTTGGCCCCCAGTTCGCGCTCCAGTTCCTGAATCGCTTTGGTTAACGCCGGTTGCGACAGCCCGGAAAGACGACTTGCCGCCCGGATACTGCCCTGTCGCGCCACGTCGACGAAGGCGCGCAGCTGATGAAGTTTGAGATTGGCAGACATAGTTTTGCGATAACCGTTGTTTATCAGTCACAAGATATTCGCATCTTATGCCGCCTGACACCATTGTGTAGATTCGACGCAGTGCATAAAAAATCAACAACGAGGAGAGAGCCGATGAAACCCCTTTCAGACCACGTCAGCGCCCTGCTGCCACAGCTGCAGCAGTGGCGTCGCGACATCCATCACTACGCCGAATCGGGCTGGCTGGAGTTCCGCACCGCGACGTTAGTCGCAGAAGAACTGCATAAGCTCGGTTATCAACTGAAGCTGGGGCGTGAGGTGATCGATGCCGAGGCACGGATGGGTTTACCCGACGAAGCCGTACTGAAGCAGCAGGAGGCACGTGCGTTGCAACAGGGCGCGCTGCCGCAGTGGATCAGCCACTTCTCCGGTGGCTTCTGCGGCATCGTGGCGACGCTTGAGACCGGTCGTCCCGGCCCGGTGATGGGCTTCCGCGTCGATATGGATGCACTGGATCTCAACGAAAGCCAGGCCGACGATCACCTGCCGCAGCGCGAAGGGTTTGCCTCCTGCAACGCCGGCATGATGCACGCCTGCGGGCATGACGGCCACACCACCATTGGTCTGGGCCTCGCCTCCGTGCTGATGGCGATGAAAGAGCAGCTCAGCGGCACGATTAAACTGATCTTCCAGCCCGCCGAAGAGGGTGTGCGAGGAGCCAGAGCGATGGTCGCGGCGGGCGTGGTCGATGACGTTGAGCGCTTCACCGCCATTCATATCGGCACCGGCGTGCCGGCAGGCGAAGTGGTCTGCGGCAGCGACAGCTTCCTCGCCACCACCAAGCTGGATGTCCACTTTACCGGCGTCGGTGCCCATGCGGGCGGTCGTCCTGAAGAGGGTCGCAATGCCCTGCTGGCCGCCGCACAGGCGACGCTGGCGCTGCATGGCTTAACCCAGCACAGCGGCGGCGTGGCGCGGGTTAACGTTGGCGTCCTGCAGGCCGGAACCGGCCGCAACGTGGTGGCCGACTGCGCCCTGCTGAAAGTCGAAACCCGTGGCGTGACCAATCAGGTTAACGACGATATTTATCAGCAGGCGCTGCGGGTGATTGCCGGTGCAGCAGCAATGTATGGCGTTGAACAGAAAGTTTCGCTGATGGGTGCTGCGCGCAGCTGTACCCCGACGCAGCCGTGGGTCGACTTCATCCACCAGCAGGCGGACGCACTCGGCATATTCGACTCGGTGGTCGATCGTAAAGCGCAGGCGGCAGGTTCGGAAGATGCGACCTACATGATGGAGCGGGTAAAACAGCGCGGCGGTGAGGCCTCTTACGTCATTTTCGGCTGTGAGCTGGCGGCGGGTCACCACAATGCGAAATTCGACTTTGACGAACGTGTAATGCCGGACGCCATCACGCTGCTGGCAACCCTGGCGCTGAACCAGGCGCAGTTTGGGGGATCACGATGATGGAAGCGTTTATCGCCGATTATATCGATCGCCATCAGCTCCGCTTCAGTACGCTCAGCGACGCCATCTGGGACACGCCGGAAACCCGCTTCGCCGAAACCCGTTCATCTGCTTTGCTGGCCGATGCGCTGGAAAGAGAAGGATTTACAGTGGAGCGCGGCGTGGGTGGCATCGACACGGCCTTTATCGCCAGCATGGGCAGCGGTAAGCCGGTGATTGCCATCCTGGGTGAGTTTGATGCGCTGGCCGGTCTTAGCCAGCAGTCGGGCTGCGCCCGGCCACAACCGCTGGAGGCTAACGGCAACGGACATGGCTGCGGCCACAACCTGCTCGGTACAGCGGGTGTTGCCGCCGCCTGCGCCGTAAAAGCCTGGATGGAACAGCATCACACGGGCGGTACGGTTCGCTTTTACGGCTGCCCCGGCGAAGAAGGCGGATCGGGCAAAACCTTTATGGTGCGCGAAGGGCTGTTTGACGACGTTGACGCCGCCGTGACCTGGCATCCGGAAGGTTTCAGCGGCATGTTTAATCTGCGTACCCTTGCCAATATTCAGGCGGCCTTCAGCTTCAAAGGCATTGCCGCTCACGCCGCCAACTCACCCCATCTGGGCCGCAGCGCGCTGGATGCCGTCACGCTGATGAATACCGGCGCCAACTTCCTGCGCGAGCATATCGTGCAGGAGGCGCGTCTGCATTACGCCATCACCAACAGCGGCGGCGTCTCACCGAATGTGGTGCAGGCCGATGCGGAGGTGCTCTACCTGATCCGCGCCCCGGAGCTGCCGCAGGCGCAGGCAATTTACGAACGGGTGATCAATATCGCCAGGGGCGCAGCGCTGATGACCGACACCACGCTGACCGTGCGTTTTGACAAAGCCTGCTCAGATTATGTGCCGAATCGCGCGCTGGAAGCCGTCATGGAGCGCTATTTGCATCAGTTTGGTTTGCCTGACTACAGCGACGAAGAGCGCGCGTTTGCGGCTGAACTGCGTGCCACCCTGACCGATGACGATCTGCGCAATGCCCGGCTCAATGCCGCCCGCACCGGTGGCGAAGCCGGATATGCCTGGGCTGAACAGCTGGGCGATAGGCTGTTTATGGATGAGGTCGCGCCCTATGCGGTCACGCGTGAGCTGCTGTATGGCTCTACCGATGTCGGCGATGTCAGCTGGGTGACGCCGACCGCACAGTGTTTTGCACCCTGCTTTACCTTCGGCACGCCGCTGCACACCTGGCAACTGGTGGCGCAGGGCCGCACCAGTATCGGGCATAAAGGGATGTTTCTGGCGGGCAAAGTGATGGCGGCCACGGTGTTAACGCTGTTAACGGATCCGCAGGCGCTGGCTGGCTGCCGGGCCGAGTTCGAACGGGTACGCGCCGCGCAGCCTTATATCTGCCCGATCCCGGCGGGGATCACACCAACAAAACTGGCCGACTGAGCCAACGGCCGTGTCTCTGACGCGGACCACTATAAAAAATATTGCAAACACTTCCCTGATTCAGCGGAGCCGACTCTGAACTCACCGCCTGTCGTACATCACGACCAGCGTCAGACAAGGCCTCTGCCGATAAAGGGAACACAAGACGAGAATCAATACCATGGAAGCAACATCCGAGAACCGCAGCCCCGGCCGGCTCTTCAGCTGGATCGAGCGCGTGGGCAATAAAGTGCCCAACCCGTTTTTACTGTTTGTCTATCTGATCGTGGTGCTGATGGTGGCGACCGCCATTATCAGCGCACTGGACCTGGCGGTGAAGAACCCCAGCAACGGCGAAATCGTGCGGGTGAACAACCTGCTGAGCGTCGCTGGTATTCAATGGATCCTGCCCAATATCATTAAGAACTTCAGCAGCTTTACCCCGCTGGGATCGATTCTGGCGCTGGTGATTGGTGCCGGACTGGCAGAAAAGGTCGGCCTGTTACAGTCGCTGATGGTGAAGATGGCATCGCGCGTCAGCCGTCGTTACGCCAGCTATATGGTGCTGTTTATCGCCTTCTTCAGCCACATCTCCTCGGATGCCGCGCTGGTAGTAATGCCGCCGCTGGGCGCGCTGATCTTCCTGGCGGTAGGGCGTCACCCGGTCGCAGGCCTGCTGGCCGCCATTGCCGGTGTGGCCTCTGGCTTTACCGCCAACCTGCTGATTGTCACCACCGATGTGCTGCTCTCGGGGATCAGCACTGAAGCGGCGAAAGCGGTCAGCGATACGGTGCATGTCAGCGTCATCGACAACTGGTTCTTTATGGCCACCTCGGTGATTGTGCTGACGATTGTGGGCGCGCTGCTGACTGATAAATTTGTCGAGCCGCGCCTGCCGCAGTGGCAGGGCAACGGTGAGAAGCTGGCGGCACTGACGCCGCTGGAGAACCGCGGTCTGCGAGCTGGCGGGATCGCCGCGCTGCTGTTTATCGCCGTGATGGCGCTGCTGGTGGTGCCGGAACATGCGCCGCTGCGCAATCCCGCCACCGGCGCCATTATTCCCTCGCCTTTTATTCAGGGCATCGTGCCGATCATCATTCTGTTCTTCTTTGTGGTCGCCATTGCTTACGGCGTGGTTACCCGACAGATCCGCCGCCCGGATGACATCCCGCAGCTGCTGGTCGATCCGATGAAGGGCATGGCGGGCTTTATCGTGATGGTGTTTCCGCTGTCGCAGTTCGTGGCGTTCTTTAACTGGAGCAACATGGGCAAATTCATGGCGATCGGGCTGACCGACGTGCTGGAAAGCGCAGGCGTCAGCGGCGCACCCGCGTTTCTCGGATTGATGTTCCTGTCGGCGTTTCTCTGCATGTTTATCGCCAGCGGCTCAGCGATCTGGTCGATTCTGGCTCCGGTCTTCGTGCCGATGTTTATGCTGCTCGGCTTCCATCCCGCCTTTGCCCAGATGATTTTCCGCATCGCCGACTCCGCTGTGCTGCCACTGGCACCGATGTCGCCGTTCCTGCCGCTGTTCCTGGCCTTTTTGCAGCGTTACCAGAAGGATGCGCAGCTCGGCACCTATTACGTGCTGATCTTCCCCTATCCGCTGGTGTTCTTTATCAGCTGGATAGCGCTGCTGATGGTGTGGTATCTGCTGGGCCTGCCAATCGGGCCTGGCGTCTGGCCGAAACTGCCGTAATGCAGAGTGCCACGGATGGCATACATACAGCGCATGTTGGATTTAAATCGCTGTCGATTAAAAACGTGCGCTAACAAGTTAATAATCTGTTTAATTTACATTTAATTTTTTAGCTTCTGTTACGGAATATCAGCAAAAGCTGCCAGTAGCTTACTGGCAGTTTAGAAAAAATTTTATCTCATCTACTTTTCCGGCAATCCCATTTCGACGGTCTCAAGAGATTTGAGCATATAGGGGGTGAAATCGACTTCCTTACCGTCGACGAGGTTGACCATTGAGCCTGAACCACAGAAAGAAAAATAGCTCTGTTTTTGTATCAGGCAGAATGACAGTTTTTTCTTCACCCCTTTCTTTTTTTCCTCCAGGGGAATATTGCGATTTACTACCGCATAGCCACGAGCATTGACGGACCGAATGTTATACAACTCCAGAGGCTCAAGCTCGCTCAGGCTTTTAATGCCATAAACTTCAAGGGATCGCTGAGTACCTTCCTTGCTCAAAATGTACTTTTTCTTTTTCCAAAGCCCTGCTTTTTTATCAAGATAGACCTTTTCAGGTAATGCTTGCCCCGGTCCGTATCCGTTGCTGATGACATCAACAGAGAAAAGACAAAGCCAGGTATCCGATTGTGGATATTCGTTACGCTCGGGAGGATGAAACATTTTTAATGAAATCACTTTGCACCCTGATATGGTCGCCAAATAATTACTTGAACTAATTTGATTAAATAAATTTTCATTGAATTCATCTGGATTAGAGATCCCCGGGGTTATTTTTCCTGAGGAAAAAAAAGGGATTACCATCAGCAGTAATAATTTTTTCATCAGCCTATCCTTAGCTGGTCGGATTCGGGTTTTTCGTTGACCGGGTTGTTATGGCTGTCCGGGAATTTCTGCTCGGTGAGGACGGCTATCGCGCTGCCGTAGACGCAGCAGCGGGTATCAAAACCATTCAGCCCCTGATAGCGGGCGTTATCGATCTGACTTGGCAGATTAACGGCAGCGCTGGCCCGCCAGAAAGCCTGGCTGCGGTAGTAAATCTTTATCCCGCTCCGCCGGGGGGTGACACTGCACCGCTCCAGCACGTGTTCGGCATCCGCGTAGGGGGCCATATTCATTGAAACCCAGTAAAACCCGGCGCTGCTGGCCGCCTCATGCAGATCGCTGCTGATGTTATTCCGCCAGCGGATAATGTTCTCCGGGACGTGGTTTTCGGTATCAGACAGGTGATTGTCGGTGTAGCGAAGGGGCCGTTGTGCATACAGACGACTGTATTCATTTATCAGGGTGTTCCTGATATTTTCCGGGCAGGCTCGCCCACGGAAGCTGAAATAATTAAAGTAGTTTTCAGGGTTAGTTAGCTGTAACAGGCCGCGCCCGTACCACGGGTAGTACCATATGTTGTAGCGCCGGATGACCTGACGCGTGCGCGGGTCTGTTTCCGTATAGCGGTACCCTTCCTCCATCGATCCCAGCCAGGCCGTTTCCTGAATGCCGTTCCCCAGCAAACAGGCGATGCGCCGCGGGGTGGTAATCAGGTATTTCTGCATTGCCCTGTTCATGTGCGTACGGATATTGTCCGCGACACTGCCAGCACCGTCCCGGTAGTTGTTGATGGCCTCCCAGCGGTAATCATTGCGCCCGGCCATTCTTAATGCGTTCCGGGGAATGATCTGCTTCAGTTCTGATTTGCTTAGCCAGCAACACTTGCGGAAATGGGTGATGAAGGTTTGCGGATGGAAATGCCACAGCCTGCCTGTGCCAATTGTGCCGGTATCAAAGCACAGCGCTGAGGCATGGCTTTTCAGCCGTTCATAGTCTTTTTCAGACATGGCCGGAACATCTTCAGAGCCGATTCTGAGCCAGGCATAACGCTGGTCAAAGGTGGCAGCATTCCACTCCAGCGGAAAACGGCAGACCAGATGGCTGCTCAGGTCGCTGAAACGCCCGCTGTCCTGTAATCTGGCGATAAAGGGAGAATTACACTGGCTATTATTGTCCGTGTCATCGTCCACCATCCGCCAGCCCGTCCAGTGCGGGAAGTCGGCATCGCTGAATTTTTTGATGTCAGAAGAAACCAGATTGACCATACCCGTTCCGCCGGGGAAGCTGATGGTACGCCACAGCGGGGCATCAGCAGGCGTCAGGGTTTCATGTTCAGCACTGATGACCCGCCCGAAACGGAGCAGTTCGAACCCGGCAGACGGATTATGCGGGTACAGGCGTCTGGCTGTCCGGTAAAGGTTGTATTCATACTTCCCAGCAGTATTTTGGCTGCTATCAAGCGGATTAGCATCTGCATTCACCAGCGGCTCCCCCACGGGGTCGAAACATGCCTCCGTGATGGCGTTCTGCCTGCGGGTGAGCATCGTGCAGTCGCCTTTTTCAAACGTCATACTGACGAAGAGTGGTTCCGTAGTGGTATGAACAGTATTCAGGCGGTCCGTGTCCGGTGAGGCAGCGTCAGACACCGATTCATAAAAGTGTGTACCGGGTGGCAGATAAAAATGGATATCGCCATATAGGGTATCGGTTCTGCCGTCACGGGTGATATCGAGTTTGGGCGTGGTGCGTCCGGTCAGTTTCAGCATGTTTTCGCTGTCACAGAACACCTCAAAGTGAAAGGCGTTCACGTTATCCACCGTACCACGCTGCCCGATGCGGTCCTTGCGCCAGATTCTGGCGCCGTCCCTGATGGCGGGGGCCAGCCGTTCCCGTAGATGCATGTACAGGGAGTAGTACACGACGCTGCAGCTTTCCCCGATATCGGTTTCATGCTTCAGCAGGACATAGCCGTCATCGGTTCTGCCATTGTAATTCAGCGGAAAGGTATCGCGGCGGTCAGTGGAGGACGGTGCGCGACAGGAGACCACTACTCCGTCGGCGATGGCGCGGACAAACTCAGTACGATCGTATCCTTCCTCAGTGCGGTCGGTGTGGAGAACGTGCACGCCCCCATGCCACGATGCGTGTCTGTTGAGCGGGAAGTCCTTATTGATATCCACGGGCATCATTCTGCTGACCCATGACGGATCACTTTCTCCGGCGTTCCGGGGGCGGACAAACGGCGGGCTGATTATCATGCTGACTCCCTGTCGTGTCTGAACTCTGAGAGCTGCAGGGTAACGCACCTTTTTACACAAACGTTGATTTCGAACAGGAAAAGAGCGAAGCCATTATGTTGACTCAAAATTTTTAAGCCGTGAAACAGGCTGTAGGTGATCTTTCCCTATCCGCTGGTGTTCTTTATCAGCTGGATAGCGCTGCTGCTGGTGTGGTATCTGCTGGGTCTGCCGATTGGGCCGGGCGTCTGGCCGAAAATACCTTAAAGCACAGTGCCACCGATGAATGTTTCATCGGTGGCACGTTTTATTTTTTGTTAAACGGCGTGCAGGGAACAGCGGCTCATTGCGCCGCCAGCTCCTTAAAAAATTCCGGGTTTTTCTGGATAGTGACCAGTACTTTAGCTGCCAGCCCGGTCGGGTTTCGCCGTCCGGCTTCCCAGCTCTTTATGGTATCCAGGCTGGTTCCCAATGCCGTCGCCATCTCGCTCTGTGAGACGTTAAGCTGTGCCCGGATAGCTTTCACATCTGCCAGCGCATGCCGGGTAACACGACCGGGGGCTCTGACACCGTTTTTGATCTCCACAGCTTCTTCCAGCGATGCTTTCAGCTCGTCAAAAAAACTCACGTTACACCTCATCTTTCCGTAATTGGGTCAGCTTCTTCAGCTCAGCTTTTCTGCGTCCGTGAAGAAGATGTAACAAAGCGGGCCTATGATAGCGCAGTTGCGCCATTTGCCTCCATGCAAGTGTGCTGCCGCGTGACCGGACTGAGAGACAGCGCTGAGTTTGCATGCAGATTCTGGCCTGGTCGCCGCTGCCGGAGTGCGCCCGCCACGGATGGCAAAACCTGCAACGTACATTGCTAAATAGTCAGCAACGCCCCTCTCGGCAACGGCGGATGAATTGACTATTCTGCTATTTCTTCGCTTGCTAACGGTTAACTATTTTAATAAGCCTCTGACCGGCTGCGAGTCGTATCCACATTGCCTGAGGTTCACGCTGATATGACCACCACTTCCACCAGCCTGCCGCCGATGCACGCTTCATCGGCGGCCCGCAACAGCTTAGCCGCACGCGTTGATGCGCTGCCCTCCTCCGCCGGATTATGGCGCTTTATCACGCTACTGGCGCTGGGCGGATTTTTTGAGCTTTATGACCTGTTTGAAACCGGCTATATCAGCACCGGCCTGCTGTCGGCGGGCGTATTTCACACCGGCGCGGCAGGCGTGCTGGGTTTCTCCGATCAGGCGGCGTTCGCCTCAGCGACCTTTCTTGGCCTGTTTTTTGGTGCCAGCCTGCTGGCACCCTACGCTGACCGCTTTGGCCGCCGTCTGACCTTTATGTGCGCGCTGCTGTGGTATGGACTGTTTTCGCTGCTGATGGCATTCCAGCAGAGCGCGGAGATGATTATTCTGTTCCGTTTTCTGGTGGGCATCGGGCTGGGCGTCGAGCTGGTGACCATTGATACTTATCTGTCGGAATGGGTGCCGAGCCATCTGCGCAGCCGCGCTTTTGCCTTCTCCTTTTTCGTGCAGTTTTTGTCGGTGCCTGCCGTGGCGCTGATGTCCTGGTGGCTGATCCCGCAAACGCTGCTCAGCCTTGAAGGCTGGCGCTGGGTGGTGATCGCGGGCGCGGTCTGTTCGCTGGTGATCTGGCTGGTTCGCAGAAATCTGCCGGAGTCGGCGCGCTGGCTGGCGCAGCAGGGTCGTCATCAGGAGGCGCATCAGGTGTTGTCCGCGATGGAGCAGCGCTGTGGCATCTCGCCCGGGCCTGCTGTCCAGGCCGATGACGCGGCGGCGCAGTTGCCAAAACAGGGGCGTTTCAGTGAGATCTGGTCGCCCGCTTACCGCAAGCGCACCCTGATGCTGGTAGTGATGAACTTCTTCCAGGCGATTGGCTTTTTCGGCTTTGGTAACTGGCTGCCTGCACTGCTTTCAGGCCGCGGTGCCACGGTAACGCATAGCCTGCTCTATGCCTTCTTCATCACGCTGGCCTATCCGCTGGGATCGCTGATCTGCAGCCGCTACGCTGACAAAATGGAGAATAAGTGGCAGATCGTTCTGTCGTCGCTGATGACGGTGGTGTTCGGTACGCTGTTCGCCTTCCAGACACAGCCGGTACTGCTGATTCTCTGCGGTTTCCTGATCACCTGGTCCAACGCCTGGCTGACCTTCAGCTTCCACGCCTATCAGACTGAGATCTTCCCGACCCATATCCGGGCACGGGCGGTCGGCTTTTGCTACTCCTTCAGCCGCCTTTCTACGGTCTTCAGCAGCATCCTGATCGGGGTGATATTGCAGTATGCCGGAACGCCAGGCGTGATTACCTTTATCGTGCTGAGCATGGTGATGGTGATGCTGTCGGTGGGGATTTACGGGCCGAAAACGCGCGGAATCGATCTGGAGAATATCTAAAAGGAAAGGCCGCCATCCTGATGATGACGGCCTCTTTTACTGCCGGTTATTTGCCTTCCAGTACTTTGATATCCGCACTGCCCAGCCGATCTTTCTCATCTTTACGCAGTTCAGCGACCTGTTTCGCGCTGACCTGCTCCGACGCCTTGTTGCCCCAGCTGTTGCGCACGAAGTTTACTACGTCTGCAACCTGCTGATCGTCGAGGCGCCAGCCAAATGCCGGCATGGTAATGGTCGATGGCGCACCGTTCACGCCAGGCAACTGCCCGCCCACCAGCACGATATGGATCAGTGAGGTAGGATCGTCTGCCAGCACTACCGGATTGCCGCGCAGCGCCGGATAGAAGCGTTTATAGCCGCTGCCATCGGTTTTATGGCACGCCGCACAGCTGTCGACGTAGGTTGCAGCACCGGTCTGGCTATCATCGCCACGCCACAGCGCTTTTGCCGTGGCATCATCCACGCTAAACGCCGCCTGATGCGGATCCTTCGCGCCCAGCGACTTCAGATAGCGCGCAATGGCGGTGATATCGGACTCGCTCAGGTGCTGCAGACTGTGTTCCACCACGTCGGTCATGCCACCGAAAGCAGCGGTCTGATCGTTGCGGCCATAACGCAGGAACTGACGCAGATCCTCTTCGCTCCAGCGTCCTAACCCATCACGGTTATCGCCGCGCAGATTGCTGGCGGTCCAGCCATCAATCGGTGCGCTGCTGCCCGCCAGATAGTCACTACCTTCCTCGTTGGTCAGCGCCTTCTCCTGCATGGTGATGCTACGCGGCGTGTGGCAGGCCCCGCAGTGGCCCAGTCCTTCAACCAGATAGCGACCGCGTGCCAGCACCGGATCTTCCTGAGCGGCAGGCTGGAATGCTTTTACATCGGGCGCAAAAATTCCGCGCCAGATTGCCAGCGGCCAGCGCATCGACAGCGGCCAGGGAATATCACTCTCCCGGTTAGGCTGACCGACCGGCGCAACGCCATGCATGAAGTAGGCGTAAAGCGCCTTCATGTCCTCATCGCTGACCACCGCGTAGGAGGGGAATGGCATCGCCGGATAGAGCGTATCGCCATTTTTCGCTACGCCGTGACGCACCGCCTTCTGGAAGTCGTCGTAGCTGTATTCACCAATGCCGGTGTCGCGATCGGGCGTGATGTTGGTGGAGTAGATGGTGCCAATCGGCGTCGCCATCGGCAGACCACCGGCAAACGCCGCGCCGCCTTTGCTGGTGTGACAGGCCACACAGTCACCGGCGCGCGCCAGATACTCACCCCGTTTAACCAGATCGTCCTGGCTGCTATCCGCCAGTGCGGCGAACGACAGGGAGCCAAGAATCAGAGCCAGAATGCCATTTTTCATCGCCATCTCCTTATGCCTGCACCAGTGGACCGGGGTTTTTCAGGTAGTGTTCGCGAATCGCTTTGGCTGACCAGTAGGTCAGCGCCGCCACCATGCCGGTCGGGTTGTAGCCCAGTCCCTGCGGGAAGGCTGATGCGCCAGGTACGAACACATTTGGCACGTCCCAGCTTTGCAGATAGCGGTTAACCGCACTGGTTTTGGGATCGTCGCCCATGATCGCCCCGCCACTGATGTGGGTGGTCTGATAGACCGTGGAATCAAAATGGGTGCCCGGCTTTTTCGCGCCGCCGATGATCATCTTCGGATTCATCGCTTCGGCGATATTGCGCATCTTACCGACCATAAACTGCGCCATTTTGATGTCGTTCTCCTGCCAGTCAAAGGTCATGCGCAGCAGCGGCTGTCCATAGGCATCTTTGTAGTTAGGATCGAGATCGAGGTAGTTAGCGCGATAGGACTGGTGTGCACCGTGCGCATCCATCGACAGATGATGGGTGTAGGTATCCGCAACCGCCGCTTTCCATTTGCTGCCCCAGTTGGGCGTACCCGCTGGCACCGGCAGGCCGGAGATCGGTTTTGTACCCGCCTGGTTGACCCAGAATGGTGAACCGCCGACAAAGCCAAGCGGCCCGTGGTCGAAGTTATCCGCGTTGAAATCATCAACCGCAACGCCCGCGCCACCCGCACCGATAAACGGATTAGTGGTGGTGTTTTTATCAAACAGCGCCTTGAGCGTAGAGAGGTTCTGATAGGCGAAGTTGCGGCCTACCGTGCCTTCATTGGTCATCGGGTTGTACGGTTTGCCGATGCCTGACAGCAGCATGAGATGCACATTGTGGAACTGGAAGGCGGAGAGGATCACCAGGTCAGCGGGCTGAACCTGCTCGCGTCCCTGACCATCCACATAGGTCACGCCGGTTGCACGCGTTTTGTCATCGCTGAGATTGACCCGCAGTACATACGAGTTGTTGCGCAGCTCAAACTTCGGCTCCTGACGCAGCGCAGGCAGTATGTTGACGTTCGGCGAGGCTTTTGAATACATGTAGCAGGCGTAGCCGCTGCAGTAACCGCAGAAGTTGCACGGCCCCATCTGCGCACCATAGGTGTTGGTATAAGGCCCCGAAGTATTGGCGGACGGCAGATCGTAAGGATGATAGCCGACAGACTCTGCCGCCTGAGCAAACAGCTGCGACGAGTAAGTGCGCTTCTGCGCGGGCAGCGGGAAGTTATCTGAGCGATCGGGCGCAAACGGGTTACCGCCTTTATCTTTGCCGATCACTTTGCCCTTGATGCTCCAGGCGCTGCCTGAGGTGCCAAAGACTTTTTCCGCCTTGTCGAAGAACGGCTCCAGCTCATCATAGCTGACGCCAAAATCCTGAATCGTCATGCCTTCCGGGATGAAGTTCTTGCCGTAGCGCTCTTCGTAATGGCTGCGCATCCGCAGCTCAATCGGGTCAACGCGGAAATGGACGCCCGACCAGTGCAGGCCTGCACCGCCGGTGCCGGTGCCAGGCAAAAACGCGGCCAGCTGGCGATAAGGCACCGCCGTCTGAGAAGCGTCATGACGAATCGTCACGGTACTTTTAGAGAGATCCTGGAACAGCTTTTTGCGGACGTTATAGGTCAGCTCATCAATGGACTGCGGATAGGAGCCATCGGGATAGGTATCGCGATGCGGCCCGCGCTCCAGCGCCAGCACGTTAAGGCCCGCTTCGGTCAGCTCTTTCGCCATAATCGCGCCTGCCCAGCCGAAGCCGACAATCACCGCATCCACTTTTTTCATTTCGTTTGCCATGCTTAGCTTCTCTCTCCGCGAATCGACACTGACGGGAACGGATACCGTTCGCCACGCTCTACCCAGTCCATAAAGTCGGCGCGTGCGCCAGGGAAGTTGATCAGCTTCCAGCCGACCATGCCCTGATTCCCGCCGTGGATAGGATCGCTGAAGAAGCCTTCACGGGTATTCTGCAGCAGGAAGCTGAAGAACACTTTTGCGGGCAGCTGGCTGAATTCCGCGCTGCCACTCTCCATCGCTTGCAGTAAAGCATCCTGCTGTTCGCCACTCAGTTGGGCGAACACTTTGCCGTGCTGCTTTTTGCTGTAGTTGTCGGCATCGGCCAGACCGAGGCGATAGATTTGCTGTGGCACCAGCGGCAGCTGATAGCCCAGCTCTTTCGGCAGATCGGGATTAAACGGCCCCTGCATATACCAGTTCGAACCCGTGGCATATGGCGTGTTCATCTGACGATCGATAAACTCCGGCACACCTGCTTCCAGCGCACCCGGCCCGCGTTCGTCGCTGGGGATCAGACGCGCTACGGCGGCGGTGATAAAGGCGAACTCTTCGGCGGTGAACCAGTTCGGCTGATAATCACGTGCCTTCTGTGGCCCGGCCGGGGTTTCCGCCGCCTGCGCGGCCAGCGGCAGGGAGAGCGCGCCCATCGCTGTGGAACCTACCGCCATTGCGGGCGCCAGGGTAATTGTCTTCAGCAAAAAATCTCTGCGTGAATGACCCTTTTTTTGTTCTGACATGACATTGCCTCATTCCCGCGCTGACTGGCGGTATGAAAAAAGTGGTGATTGCGTTGTAATGGTTTTTATCAGCAGATTCAGGCACGGAGCCTGGTTGTTACCGGTAACAAACCGCCATATTGTATCACTGCCATTCACAAAGATTTAGTTCCAGGAAACAAAACCGCACAATTTCATTAACATCTATCACCTTCCTGTCATGAGCAGAAACAACAGACTACAGACAGCGACCCGCCAAAAACGTTATAACAGGCAACACACAACAGCGGAGTGCCTATGTTTAAGTCTTTTTTTCCGCGGCCAGCGCTGTTTTTCAGCTCTGCGGCTGTCTGGAGCTTATTAGCGATTTTTGCCTGGTTCGGCTTTGCCGCGCATCTTCCCGGCATCTGGCCCACTTTTGAAACAGCAATGAAGCAGCCCCTGCCGACCACGGCGGCGCGTTTTATCGCCGTGAGTCAGCTCTGGTTCTATCTCTATTACTGGATAATGGTAGCCATTTTTGCCGTGGCCTGGCAGCTTATCGATCCGCATCCATGGCAACGCTGGTCGGTGTGGGGTTCTGCGCTGATCATCTTTGTCACCTGGTTCGGCGTACAGGTCGGTGTGGCCATCAACGCCTGGTATGGTCCGTTCTACGATCTGATTCAGAAAGCGCTGACTAAAGCGGGATCGGTGCAGATTGCAGAGTTTTACCATGAGGTGATCTCTTTCCTCGGCATCGCATTAATCGCGGTGGTGATTGGCGTCCTCAACTCCTTCTTTATCAGCCACTGGGTTTTCCGCTGGCGTACTGCCATGAATAACTACTACATGCACAACTGGCAGCGTCTGCGTCATGTCGAAGGTGCCGCACAGCGTGTGCAGGAAGACACCATGCGGTTTGCGACCACGCTGGAAAACTGGGGGGTGAGTTTTATTCAGGCCATTATGACGCTGGTGGCGTTTTTGCCGGTGCTGGTCGCGCTGTCACATCACGTTAAAGATATTCCGATCCTCGGCAATATTCCTTACGCGCTGGTGATTGCAGCTGTGCTCTGGTCGGTGTTCGGCACCGGATTGCTGGCGCTGGTCGGGATTAAGCTGCCGGGGCTGGAGTTCCGCAATCAGCGGGTTGAAGCCGCCTACCGTAAAGAGCTGGTCTACGGCGAAGACAATGCCGATCGCGCCGGGCCACAGACGGTGCAGGAGCTGTTCAGTCGGGTGCGGGTTAACTACTTCCGTCTTTACTTCCACTATCTCTATTTCAATATCACCCGCATTCTCTATCTGCAGGTCGATAACGTGTTTGGTCTGTTCCTGCTGTTCCCGTCGATTGTTGCGGGCACCATTACGCTGGGCTTACTCAACCAGATCACCAACGTGTTTGATCAGGTTCGCGGTTCTTTCCAGTATCTGATCGCCTCCTGGTCAACGCTGATCGAACTGATGTCGATCTACAAGCGTCTGCGCAGTTTTGAGCAGATTCTGGATGATGTGCCGCATGACGAGATGAAGCGCGAGGCATCGGAAGAGGTGTAGCGAGTGAGGATTGCGGGTCAGGCCGATTACCGCCCTGCTCTCTTCAGCAATCGGACATCCCGCAGAGAGCCTGCAGGACTCCCATAACAGCAGGAAGCTGATAGTCTGGCCCGCGCAAGCGGGCTTTTTTATTGCTTAGATTTGCCATCATGCATGTTATCCGGCTTGAATTTATAAGCTGCAGCTTATAATCTGTAAACTATATGACGGAATATATACAAGGAAGTATGTCATGTGGACCGTGCTATTGAGCCCGCGTTTTGAAAGCTGGCTAAGTGAGCAGGAAGAAGCCCTGCAGGAAAAAATGTTAGCGGATCTGGGAAAGTTAAAAGTATACGGCCCTGATTTGCCACGCCCTTATGCGGATACCCTTAAGGGCTCACAGTACAAGAATATGAAAGAACTCCGCGTACAGTTTGCAGGAAAGCCAATTCGGGCATTTTATGCTTTTGATCCTGTACGCCAGGCTATCGTGTTATGTGCAGGTGATAAGAGTCATGACAAACGTTTTTATATCCGAATGATACGCATTGCTGACGAAGAATTTTCAGCATGGCTGGCTGAACAGCAAAGGAAAAATAATTCATGAGAACCCTGGATGATGTTATCGCTGGCTTCTCCCCTGAGAGTCAGGCGCGAATCAAAGAAATGTCTGATGAAATGGTTCTGGAGGTCGGGCTTCAGATGATTCGTGAAGAGCTTCAGTTATCGCAGAAAACGCTTGCCGAGGCCATGGGGGTGCGTCAGCCTGCCATTGCTCAGATTGAGCAACGCGGGAATGAGATTAAAGTTGCCACACTCAAACGCTATATCGAAGCAATGGGCGGAAAACTCAGTCTTGATGTGGAGCTTCCAACCGGAAAAAGAGTGGCTTTTCACATCTAAGCCTTCTGGTCTGCGAAAATCGATTTAGAAATAAAAAAGCCACTCGTCAGAGTGGCTTTTTCGTTTACAGAGTCTGGAAGTAATAACCTTATACCTCACTGAAACGCCGCCAGGACGCCCGGGGGCGTCCTGGCGGCACAAGAGGGTACAACTTAGCTTATTTCAGCAGCTCAGCGGTCATGTGAACGCCGTTGTTGGTGTAGGCTTCAGTGATTTTATATGAAGCACCAGCATCCTGAGCCTGCGCAGCGATTTTCGCTTCGGCACCATCCAGCGTAGAGTCGACAGCGGTCACGGATTGGGCGAAGCTGGCGAATGGCAGAACTGAAAGCGCGATAACTGCTGCAAAAGTTTTGATAGATTTCATGGTCAATTCCTCAGTTAATTTTTATCAGGTAAGGCGTGCTGCCTTGTTGATAGATATATTAGTCCGGAAGTTGATCAGTAAAAAGCGGAGGGTTTTGCTTATCTCATTCAGAAAAACTGATGGTAAAAGGCACATTTCGCACAGTTATCACTCAAAAGGTTAATAATCCAGCTTCAATTAAAAAGGCAGCATAACTCGCTGCCTTCAGAAGACTAACCGTGATGCCTGACCCGGCTGAAGATGGTCAGCGCTGCCAGCAGCATCAGTACGCCGCTGGCGACGAACACACCGCCTGCGCCGCGCAGGTCAAACATCCAGCCGCCCGCTGCTGCACCGACGGTAATCGCCAGCTGGATGGTGGCGACCAGCAGACCGCCACCCGATTCCGCATCATCCGGTACCGCGCGCGAAATCCAGGTGGACCAGCCAGTTGGCATCGAACCAAACGCCATTCCCCAGATCGCCACACCTGCGCCGACCAGCCAGCTGACATCACCAAAGCTCACCAGCATCAATGCGGTGACGCTCATTAACAGCGCCATGCCACTCAGCGTCAGCGACACGCTGCGGGTGACGAGGAAACCGGCCAGCGAGGTGCCGAAGAAGTTCGCCACGCCAAAGGCCAGCAGCACCAGCGACAGCTGATTGAGGTTGAGCTGTGCGACGCCTTCCAGGAACGGACGCAGATAGGTGAAGAAGGCGAAATGGCCGGTAAACATCATGATCACCGCCAGCATTCCCCAGCGCATTACACCGATACGCAGCAGCGCCAGCACCCCGCCGTTGCGGGCTTTGTTCTCTGCCGGCATCGCGGGCAGCGTAAAGAATTGCCACAGCAGGGCCACCGCACCCAATCCGGCGGTCAGCATAAAGATGTTGCGCCAGCCCACCAGTCCGCCGAGATAGCTGCCGAGCGGCGTGGCGATAATGGTCGCCAGCGAGATACCGCTGAAGACAATAGAGAGTGCTCGCGGCACCTGATCGCCGGGCACCAGCCGCATGGTGATGGCGGTTGAGAGCGTCCAGAAGCCACCAATGGCCATGCCCAGCAACACCCGCGCCAGCAGGATGATCGTCAGATCGGCCGCAAAGGCCACCATCAGCGCCGAGGCGATCAGCAACAGTGAAAAGACCAGCATGACAATGCGGCGGTCGATGCGCCGCGTGACACTGCCGGTAACCAGACTGGTAAACAGCGCCACCAGCGCAGTGATGGTGACGGTCTGTCCCGCCTGCCCTTCTGAAACGCCAAGGCTGTGGGCCATCGGCGTCAGCAGACTCACGGGTAAAAATTCGGCGGTGATGAGGCTGAACACCCCAAATGCCATTGCAAATACCGCGCCCCAGGCGGGACGGGACGGCGAGGAAACCTCATCAGCCACTTCGGTTGTCAGACTCATGCTGCTTCTTCGGAAGATAAAAAAGTGAATGTGAGCATAGAGTGACGCGTCAGGACGATCTATGATGCTTACACCTTCATTTTTGATAATTCGTCTGGAATCGTATGAGCCACTATGGAGATCTGACCAGTGAGCTGTTGATGGGGATGCGCCTGTATGGCGTGAACTATCAGCGCATCGCGGTAAGCGCGCCGTTCGGGCTGCACTATGAGCACGCGCCGGGGCGGGCGCAGTTCCACTTTGTCGGACGCGGCTCACTGCTGGTGCGCAGCGCCTCCGGCGAGGTGTTTCAGCTCCACAGCGGCGATGCGCTGCTGGTGCCGCACGGTAAACCACACAGCCTGATCTCCAGTGAAGAGGCGGCCTGCCAGTGCATTAAAAACATGGCGAGTAAGCCGCTCTGCGACAGCGTCTGCACCATCGCCGCTCCTGAAGATGCCTGTGACGACGAGCACAGCGTGCTGCTGTTCAGCGCCTGTATGGCGTTTGAACTTGGCGGCATGCAGCCGCTGATCAACACCATGCCGGATGTGATGCTGGTGAGTACCCTGCTGTCACAATATCCGGAGATTCAGCCGATTCTGGCGGCGATGGAACGCGAGTCCCGAACCCGTCAGGCGGGATTTGCCGGGATTCTGTCGCGTCTGGCGGATGTGGTTGCTGCGCTGATTGTGCGCGGCTGGGTAGAGAATGGTTGCGGCCAGAGTAGCGGGCTGGTGCAGGCGATGCGCGATCCCCGTCTGAGTCAGGCGATTGCTGCAATGCATCGGGAGCCGGGTGAAAACTGGACGGTGGCACGACTGGCGAGCGTGGCGGGTTGTTCGCGCTCGGTGTTCGCCGGACGCTTTCTCAATGCCACGGGTATGACGCCGTTGCGTTATCTGACGGAGTTGCGGATGCGGCTGGCGGTGCAGCGGATTGTGAATAATGGCGAAGCGGTGGAAGCCGTGGCCTATCATCTCGGCTACGGCTCGATTGCGGCGTTCAGTCGCGCCTTTAAGCGGATTGTCGGGCAGTCCCCAGGGGCGCTGCGTGCCGGACGCGAAGGCACGCAGGCGCTGGCCTCTTAACGAAAGACGCTGATCGCTTCTACCAGGCGGTTGGCCTGATGGGTCATGCGACCAGATGCCTCGGCGCTTTCTGTCACGCGGGCGGCATTCTGATGGGTGATATCATCGAGATCTTCCACCGCTGAGCTGACTTCACTGAGCGCGGTCGCCTGTTCAGCTGTAGCTGAACTGATCTGAGCGATCAGCGCGGTGACATTCTGCACCTGCGACACGATATCCTGCATCGTACGGCCTGCTGCGCTGGCGTGCTCATTACCCGATTTAACACGGCTGCCGCTGGTTTCGACCAGCATTTTAATCTCGCTGGCGGCTTTGGCGCTGCGCTGCGCCAGGCTCCGGACTTCACCCGCGACGACCGCAAAGCCTTTGCCCTGCTCACCCGCCCGTGCCGCTTCTACTGCGGCGTTCAGCGCCAGAATGTTGGTCTGGAAGGCAATGCCGTCGATGACACTGGTAATATTGGCGATACGCTTTGAACTGTCAGCAATTTCGCCCATCATGCCCATCATCTCGGTCATGACCTCACCGCCTTTGCTGGCCGCGCTGCTGGTGCTGGCTGAGAGAGTATTCGCCTCGTGCGCGGTTTCGGTATTGCTCTTCACCGTCGCGGTCATTTCGTTCATGGTGGCCGCGGTCTGCTGTACGTTGGCCGCTGCCTGCTCGGTACGGCGACTCAGTTCGTTGTTGCTGCGGGCGATGGCGTCGCTGGCGCTCAGCACATTGATCGCCTGGCCGCTGACATCATCCACCAGCCAGCGGAACATCAATCCGAGCTGACCGATAGCACGCAGCGTGACGCCGACCTCATCAACGCGATCCATCTGCTCAACCTTGTGACTCGCACCGGTCGCCACGCTCAGCGCCTGTTTGCACATCCGCTCGATAGGCCGTGAAATCTGCTGCTCCAGCCAAAAGCTGCTGAGCAGAAGCAGCCCCGCCATACCTGCGGTAAAGCCAGCCAGTGCAGCGTGAGTCATGCCCAGTGCCCAGACGCCCGCCACCGAGAGCGGCAATAACGCCAGCAGCGTAGAACGGATGCGCCAGCGCAGGGGCAGGGTTTTCAGGACTGAGGCGGGACGACGCCAGCCACTGCGCACCAGCAGGCCTTTGTGAAAACGTCGCCCTCTGGCACGGCCTTCACGAAAATCCTGATAGAGCGCTTCGGTCTGACGCACTTCCTCTGCCGTGGGTTTGGTGCGTACCGACATGTAGCCCTGCACTTTACCGTCACGTACGACCGGAATCGCGTTGGCACGCACCCAGTAGTGATCGCCATTTTTACGGCGGTTCTTAACCAGCGCGGTCCAGGGTTCTCCCTGTTTCAGGGTCGCCCACATATCGGCAAATGCTTCTGGCGGCATGTCGGGATGACGCACCATGTTATGCGGCTGGCCGTTGATCTCGTCGGCGGTGAATCCGCTCGCTTCGATAAACGCGTCGTTGGCGTAGGTGATGTGGCTGTTGAGATCGGTGGTCGACATCAGAGTCGCATGATCGTCGAACAGATATTCACGCTGAGAGACGGGCTGGTTGTTACGCATCAAAAGTCCTTGAAGACCCGACGTCCTGCACGCGACAGTCTGAGTGGCGGCGTGAAAACTGTGGGCTGAGAGATAACGATTACCTTTTTTTATGTTTTCGGCATGCGTCCGCCTACTCTTTAGCGATTAAGTTAAATTAATGGCAATAAAAAAGCCGCTTTGCGGCGGCTTTCACATTTTTGGCTGATTATTCATCCGTTAGCCGGACTGGAGAATTCCGGCAGTCTGTCAGCTCAGATCGACATTACGGGTGCCAAACCACCAGGTGAGCAGGAATCCGCCGGTCCAGGCCACCATCAGTCCGGCCAGGTAAACCGCCATACCGGCGAAGATCCCCTGGCTGGAGGTCATCAGCGGCAACGTGACCAGCCCGGAGGGTCCAAATACCGTGTTCATCCCCACCGGCAAACCCAGCCACGCCACCAGCCCGATAAAGAAACCGCCCAGCGCTCCGCCACCACAGGCGGTGATAAACGGCTTGAGGCGCGGCAGCGTGACGCCGTAGATCAGCGGTTCTCCGACGCCCAGCAGGCCGGGCACAATCGCCCCCTTAATCTGCGCTCGCAGCAGCGCCCCTTTTTCTGCTTTGCACCACAGCGCCAGGGCTGCACCGACCTGCCCGGCACCCGCCATCGCCAGAATCGGGAACAGCGAGTTAAAGCCCTGAGTTTCCATCAGCGCAAAGTAGACCGGAATAAAGCCCTGATGGATGCCGAACATCACCGCGATCAGGAACAGCCCGGCCAGCAGCGCACAGCCAAAGGGATTGTTATTGAGGTGGATAAAGAGCCACGACATCCCCTTAAATAGTTCGCCGCCCAGCGGCATGATCAGCAGATAGGTGATGGCCCCGGTGATCACCAGCGTGAACAGCGAGGTGAGGATCATGTCGAGGTTGTCAGGAATGATTTTGCGGAGCTGTTTTTCGATCCACGCTCCACTCATCGCCGCCATCAGCACGCCAATAATGTTGCCACGCGGGTCAATCGTCAGGCCAAAGAAGCTCTCCATGCCGCTATAGTAGCCGGTAGTAGCGGTGGGCACATAGCCGAGCACAAACAGCGAGGCGATGATGGCGCCATTGACGCCGCTGCCGCCAAAGGCTTTCTGCGTGTTGTAGCCGATCAGGATGCTGAGGAAGGTGAACAGCCCTTTGCCGAACACCTTCATGTACGCCACGGTGTGCAGCAGCCAGGGCGCATGGTCGCCGGGAGAATTAAGGTGGAGGCTCTGTTCAATCAGGGTGGCGAATCCCAGCAGCAGCCCTGCGCCGATAAAGCCCGGGATCAGCGGGGTGAAAATAGTGGCGAAGAGCGACAGGAACTGATGCACGCCGCTGGTCTGTTTCGCCTTTAGCTGCTGTTTCTGCTGCGCCGCCAGCTGGCTGAGTTCGGGTGTTTCGTTCTGCGGAGCCAGCGCGGTTTCATCCTGCGTCAGCAGGCTTTGCATCCCCTCGGCGGCGGTTTGCGCTTTGCCTGGCCCCAGGACAATCTGCAACTGCGCCTCGCTATCGATAACGCCTAATATGCCCGGCAGACTTTTTAACCTGGCCAGATCAACCTGTTCCGGCTGATTGAGCGTCAGGCGGAGCCGTGTCATGCAGTGACCGCAGGCCGCGATATTTTGCGCGCCACCGACTGCCTGCAGGATGTCACGCAACAGTGCTTCGGTGATTTTCGCCATTAGCGTGCTCCCGCTGCCTGCAGCGCCTGACGGATAAAGCCCTGATGCTGACTAAGCAGTGCTTTCGCCTCATCGGCGGACAGGTCAGCCAGCACCATCAGGATCGCGGTTTTGCAGTGTCCGCCGCAGGCGGTGAGCGCGGCACTGGCCGTTGCGTCATCACAGTCCGTGGCCTGCATGACAATGTTGACCTGGCGCTGCACCAGTTTCTGGTTGGTGGCTTCCACGTCGACCATCAGGTTGCCGTACACTTTTCCACTGCGGATCATCGACCCGGTAGTGAGCATGTTGAGTACCAGTTTTTGCGCGGTGCCCGCTTTCATACGGGAGGAGCCGGTGACCACTTCCGGGCCGACCACCGGCGTGAGCGCAATCGCGGCGACCTGCGACATGGCGCTGCCAGGGTTACAGGTGAGCGCCACGGTGGTCGCGCCAAGCTCGTTCGCGTAAGCCAGCGCACCCAGCACATAAGGTGTGCGACCACTGGCGGCGATGCCGACCAGTACATCGTGGCGGCTGAAGTGGATATCTTTCAGGTCCTGCGCGCCCTGCTCCCGATTGTCTTCGGCGTTTTCAACCGCCTGTAATATGGCGGTATGGCCGCCAGCAATCAGACCGATGACCTGTTCGCGTGGCGTACCGAAGGTGGGCGGGCATTCACTGGCATCCAGAATGCCCAGCCGCCCGGAGGTGCCCGCGCCGCAGTAGATCAGTCGTCCACCTGCATGGAATGCGGCGCAGATGGCGTCAACGGCGGCGGCGATCTGCGGCACGATGGCCTCAACCGCCAGCGCCACCTTTTTATCTTCATCATTAATGACGCGCAGCATCGCTTCGGTGGAGAGTTCATCAATGTTCTGGCTGGCCGGATTGCGGCCTTCGGTGATCATCTGGCTGAGGTCGAGTTTCATGGCGGGCTCCGCAAAGGAATAAATTATTCAAATTACCCAATATCATAACGAATGATTAATTCATTGGGTGAGATCTTTTTTTAATGGATGTGGGGTGAATCATGTTGCGGGGGATTGGGCTAAGTGAGTGATATCGGGTATTCGGCGCTTGATGGCTTTGTAATCGGAGCCGGTCAGAAAAGGTTCACCTGATCGTAAAGACACATTCGTCATCCATGACGCTCAGCCCACGCGATTACACACCTCATCCATGAGGCGAGTAAACCAGCGGCCGAGGCTCCAGGGATGGGTTTACGCCGACTTTACGCAGCCACCCTTTGTGTCCAACTTAAAGGCACAATGCGGTTAAAAGCACGTTGATTTAATCAATATATAGTTGTGACGTTCTGCAGTCATATAAGGCAGCCAGCTTCTCAAGCGTCTGTTTTTGCGGTTTCTTTCTCGACTCCAGCTTCGAAACGCCAGCCTGCGTGATCCCTAATTTATTCGCGACCTCTTCCTGAGACATTTGTCGATGCAAACGCCAGGCAACATGCAAAGGAACAGATTGTCTCCGGCTGATTTTCATTACGTCGTGGGGAATCGTTTCATCGTCATCCGCACCCGCTTTATACGGCAGAGGCTCAAACACATCGTCTAAATGACGCCCGGCCATAAGCTTGTTAAACAACTCAATGGGGATGACGGCGCCGGTGCGGTTCCCGCGCTCGTCTGTCAGAAACTGTATCGCATTCATGGGTAATCACTCCTTACCGCCGCGGCAGGCCAGACCTATGGTCATCTGGTGGCGCGACTTTGCTATGTTCTTAACTGCTTTTAACTCAATAGTGACGCAGGCTAATCCCAACCGCTTGCTAACGCTTTTTGTACGTGGTCGATGTTCTTCTCACGACTTCCAGAATAGCTATCACAACTGGCTGACCTTTCTCTATCTTCCACAGTACGCGGTAGTGACCCACCACCAGCTTCATTCGCTTCTCTTTATCATCCGTCAGCTTTTCAACTTTGAGATGGGGAATATCAGGCCACTTAGCCAGCGCCTCTACAGCATCTTCGATGGCATTACCTTCTTTCTGAGGCAGCCCATATAGCTGTTTCAATGCCTTTTTCGTCCAGTTAATTTCTGGCATCCGTCAACACTCCCTGTTGTCAAAGCATGCATTCAACTCACCTCTAAAACATAACCAAATTCGGTCATTAAATCAACGAAATGCCTATTTAAAGCGAGTTTTAGTTATATTTATATAACTAAATATTTGAATACTCATCCTGCTAAGAACTATTACAAAGAGCCACACAAAAAAAGGGCCCAACTTTCGTTGAGCCCTTCTGTACGTTAACGCCGTTCTCAGCTTGCGGTCTGCGTCCGCAATTGCAGCTCGTACTCTTTCGCCTGTTCGGCGTCGAACTGGTTTTCCCAGCGGGCAATCACCAGCACCGCCAGCGCGTTACCGACCACGTTCAGCGCGGTACGCGCCATATCCATGATGCGGTCAACACCGGCGATAAACGCCAGACCTTCCAGAGGAATGCCGACGCTGCCCAGCGTGGCCAGCAGCACCACGAACGACACGCCTGGCACACCAGCGATCCCTTTCGAAGTCACCATCAGCGTCAGCACCAGCACAATCTCGTCGGTCAGCGACAGATCAATGCCATACAACTGCGCAATGAAGATTGCCGCGATACTCTGATAAAGCGTTGAACCATCGAGATTAAACGAATACCCGGTCGGGACGACGAAGCTGGTGATCGCTTTTGGCGCGCCGTAGGCTTCCATCTTCTGCATGATACGCGGCAGCACCGTTTCCGAGCTGGACGTGGAGTAAGAGAGAATCAGCTCATCCTTCAGGATAAGCATCAGCGTGGTAATCCGCAGCTTACAGAAGCGCGCTACCCCGCCCAGCACTACAAAGGCGAAGAACAGAATCGCCGCGTAAACCAGCAGCACCAGCTTCGCCAGCGGCCACAGCGAGGCAAAACCGAAGTTAGCAATCGTCACCGCAATCAGAGCGAACACACCGACTGGCGCATAACGCATGATCATGTGCGTCACTTTAAACATCGCTTCAGAAATGCCACGGAACAGGTTCACCAGCGGATCGCGCTGTTCTGACGGCAGGGACGACAGGCCTAAGCCAAACAGTACCGAGAAAAAGATAATCGGCAGCATGTCGCCCTTCGCCATCGAGGCAAAAATATTCTGCGGGATCAGCGACAGAATGGTGGTCACCAGGCTGTGCGGACCGCCCTGAACCTCTGCCGTTGTCGCTTCATATTTAGAGATGTCCACCGTTGCCAGCGTTGACATATCAATGCCGGAGCCGGGTTGAAATACGTTGGCCAGCGTAATACCGACCACAATGGCAATGGTGGTGATCACTTCAAAGTAGAGAATCGTTTTGACGCCGATGCGTCCCAGCTTCTTTGCATCACCCACGCCAGCAATGCCGACAATCAGGGATGAAATCACAATCGGTACCACAATCATCTTGATGAGATGAATAAAGATATCGCCTGCCGGGCTGAGAATGTTGGCGACTAACCATTCACGATTGTCTGGCTGATTATGCAACACAGCACCCACAATGATGCCAAGCACCAGGGCTGTCAGAATCTGCCAGGCCAGGCTGATTTTAAAACCTTTCATAACGCGTAATTTCCTCAGTCAAAACCCGTTTCTCTCTACTGCGAAGGTGCAGAAGACAATACACACAGGGAGTGAGCAAAAAGCCCGGTAAATTAGAGGGTGTTAAGAAACAGCGCCTCGTATGAAAATCTGATGATTCCCATACCCATTTTCAGACGCGGTCTGAGTTGATACCTGCAGAACAGGGGCGAGATAAGTACCATTTTCGCTGTGGTAAATGCAACCCCCGGAAGATCCGATTAAAAGTTAGCCACCTAAGTAGCATAAAGTGCTGCCGGATGTAAAAATCCCTAACCTGCTGTTATGAAAAGTAATACTTCAATGACTTTACGCATATCTATTCAGGGTTGGTTAAAAACGCTCCCGGCGCGTTTGCTCGCTTTTTATCCAGCCCTTTCTCGTATGACACCCCTTCTTAATTCCCCATCGTCGCCAGAGAGTTAACCGGAAATAGCAGAGTCGCTTCACGCTTCGCAGCAGGAGGTTTATCACGTGATCTGTGGCGCAAAAAAGAAACAAAGACTCAGGGCAGGCTTTAATTAACCATTGATTGACATATCATTAACATCTTCAAGGAGATCCGCCATGAGCCAAAATCACATTCATCCCGTTCCAGAGAATATTGCAGCAAACACCCTGATTACTGCTGAACAGTATCAGGCGATGTATCAGCAATCTGTCGACGATCCAGACAGCTTCTGGGGCGAACAGGGCAAAATCCTTGACTGGATCAAGCCTTACAGCAAAGTCAAAAACTGCTCGTTCGCGCCAGGTAACATTAACATTCGCTGGTACGAAGATGGCACGCTCAACCTGGCGGCAAACTGCCTTGACCGTCATCTCGCCACGCGCGGCGATCACCCGGCGATTATCTGGGAAGGCGACGACGCCAGCGAAAGCAAAACCCTGACGTTCCGCCAGCTGCATGCCGAAGTCTGTCGCTTCGCCAACGTGCTGGAGTTGCTGGAAGTGAAAAAAGGCGACGTGGTGGCGATCTATATGCCGATGGTGCCGGAAGCCGCTGTGGCGATGCTGGCCTGTGCGCGTATCGGTGCTGTCCACTCAGTGATCTTTGGCGGCTTCTCACCAGAAGCCGTTGCTGGCCGCATCGTCGATTCCAGCGCCTCGCTGGTCATCACAGCCGATGAAGGGATCCGCGCCGGTCGCAGCATTCCGCTGAAGAAAAATGTCGATGACGCGTTAAAAAACCCGAATGTCACCAGCGTGAAAAACGTGGTGGTGTTCCAGCGTACCGGTAAAGACGTGGGCTGGGTTGAAGGCCGCGATCAGTGGTGGCATGACCTGATGCTCAACGCGAGCACCAACCACTCTGCCGCCGAAGTCGGTGCGGAAGATCCGCTGTTTATCCTTTATACGTCGGGTTCCACCGGCAAACCCAAAGGTGTGCTGCATACCACCGGCGGTTATCTGGTCTATGCCGCCACTACCTTTAAGTTCGTCTTTGATTACCATCAGGATGATATTTACTGGTGTACCGCCGATGTTGGCTGGGTAACGGGTCACAGCTATCTGGTTTATGGCCCGCTGGCCTGTGGCGCGACCACGCTGATGTTTGAAGGCGTGCCGAACTGGCCAACGCCGAGCCGCATGGCGGAAGTGGTCGATAAACATAAAGTTACCCTGCTCTACACCGCGCCGACCGCCATTCGTGCGCTGATGGCGGAAGGAGACAAGGCGATTGCCGGCACCGACCGCAGCAGCCTGCGTATTATGGGTTCGGTCGGCGAGCCGATTAACCCGGAAGCCTGGGAGTGGTACTACAAGAAAATCGGCAACAGCCGCTGCCCGATTGTGGATACCTGGTGGCAGACCGAAACCGGCGGCTTCATGATCACGCCGCTGCCGGGCGCGACCGAGCTGAAAGCCGGTTCTGCTACCCGACCGTTCTTTGGCGTGCAACCGGCGCTGGTGGATAATGAAGGTCAGCCGCAGGAAGGGGCCTGTGAAGGCAATCTGGTGATTACTGAGTCGTGGCCGGGACAGGCGCGTACCCTCTTTGGCGATCATGACCGTTTCGAGCAGACCTACTTCTCCACCTTTAAAAATGTCTACTTCAGTGGTGATGGTGCCCGTCGCGATGAAGATGGCTACTACTGGATCACCGGTCGCGTCGATGACGTGCTCAACGTCTCCGGTCACCGCCTTGGCACAGCCGAAATTGAATCGGCGCTGGTGTCGCACCCTAAAATTGCCGAAGCGGCTGTGGTCGGGATTCCGCATAGTATCAAAGGCCAGGCGATTTACGCCTATATCACCCTGAATCACGGCGAAGAGCCTTCACCGGAGCTGTACACCGAAGTGCGCCAGTGGGTCCGCAAAGAAATTGGCCCGATCGCCACACCGGATGTGCTGCACTGGACCGACTCACTGCCGAAAACCCGCTCCGGCAAAATTATGCGTCGTATTCTGCGCAAAATTGCCACCGGCGATACCAGTAACCTTGGTGATACCTCTACCCTCGCCGATCCTGGCGTTGTAGAAAAACTGCTTGAGGAGAAACAGTCGATCAAAATGCCTTAAGCGCACGCTGTCCGGCGGGAAGATCGCTTCCCGCCACACCCGCCCTACGCAGTCTGTTTCGGTAGTCACAAATATTATAACCAGCTGAATCCGCGCCCTGTCGTGAGGTTCTCGCCTGCAAGCCCTCTGGAGAAAATGTGATGAATGACGCCCTTTCGAATCAGGATGCAATCAATCAGCAGATTGAACGTAATCCCCTTTTTCATGAGTTAGTCCATAAACGCCAGGCGTTCGCGACGCTGCTGTCGTTGATCATGCTGGTGCTCTACGTCGGTTTTATCCTGCTGATTGCCTTTGCGCCCGGCTGGCTCGGCACGCCGCTTCATGCCGGTACTAACGTGACGCGCGGTATCCCGATTGGTGTCGGGCTGATTGTGATGTCTTTTGTGCTGACCGGCATCTATGTCTGGCGCGCCAACGGTGAGTTTGACCGTTTAACGAAAGCGATCCTCAGCGAGGTGAAATCATGACGCGTCTCACCTTATGGCTACTGGCCTTAATGTTGCCGTTTTCAGCGCTGGCCGCCGATGCGATAACCGGTGCGGTGCAGCGCCAGCCGACCAACTATCAGGCGATTATCATGTTTACGATTTTCGTCGGTGCCACACTGGGAATTACTTACTGGGCGTCAAAGCGAACCCGTTCGCGTAACGACTACTACACCGCAGGCGGCAATATTACCGGCTTCCAGAATGGACTGGCGATGGCGGGCGACTTCATGTCAGCGGCCTCGTTTCTGGGCATTTCGGCGCTGGTTTACACCTCTGGCTATGACGGGCTGATCTACTCGCTCGGCTTCCTGGTCGGCTGGCCGATGATTCTTTTTTTAATCGCCGAGCGGCTGCGCAATCTGGGTCGTTATACTTTTGCCGACGTCGCCTCCTATCGTCTGAAGCAGATGCCGATTCGTACCCTGTCAGCCTGTGGTTCGCTGGTGGTGGTGGCGCTCTACCTGATCGCACAGATGGTCGGTGCCGGTAAACTCATCCAGCTGCTGTTCGGCCTTAACTACCATGTAGCGGTGGTTCTGGTCGGCATTCTGATGGTGATGTATGTGCTGTTTGGCGGCATGCTGGCCACCACCTGGGTGCAGATCATCAAAGCGGTGCTGCTGCTGTTTGGTGCCACCTTTATGGCGGTCATGGTGATGAAGGCGGCCAATTTCAGCTTTAATACGCTGTTCACCGAAGCGATGGCGGTCCATCCCAAAGGCATCGCGATTATGCAGCCTGGCGGGCTCGTCAAAGATCCGATCTCGGCGCTGTCGCTGGGCCTGGGGCTGATGTTTGGTACGGCCGGACTGCCGCATATTCTGATGCGCTTCTTCACCGTCGCGGATGCCAAAGAGGCACGTAAAAGCGTCTTCTGGGCCACCGGCTTTATGGGCTATTTCTACTTCCTGACCTTTATTATCGGCTTCGGTGCCATTCTGCTGGTGGGCGCTAACCCGGTCTTTAAAGATGCCAGCGGCGCGCTGATTGGCGGCACCAATATGGCGGCGGTGCATCTGGCTGATGCCGTGGGCGGCAGCACCTTCCTGGGCTTTATCTCTGCGGTGGCCTTCGCCACGATTCTGGCGGTGGTCGCGGGCTTAACCCTGGCAGGTGCGTCGGCGGTCTCGCACGACCTCTATGCCAGCGTCTATCGTAAAGGTCAGGCGAGCGAGAAAGATGAGCTGCGGGTCTCCAAAATCACCGTGCTGGCGCTGGGCGTGGTGGCAATCGGGCTGGGTATTCTGTTTGAGAAGCAGAACATCGCCTTTATGGTCGGGCTGGCCTTCTCGATTGCGGCCAGCTGTAACTTCCCGATCATCCTGCTGTCGATGTACTGGTCAAAACTCACCACGCGCGGCGCGATGGTAGGCGGCTGGCTGGGTCTGCTGACCGCCGTGATCCTGATGATTCTTGGGCCAACCGTGTGGGTGCAGGTGCTGGGCAACGCGAAGGCGATTTTCCCGTATGAGTATCCGGCGCTGTTCTCCATGGTGGTGGCCTTTGTCGGCATCTGGCTTTTCTCCATTACCGACCATTCGCAGCAGGGCGCAGAAGAGCGTTCCCGCTTCCGCGCGCAGTTTATTCGCTCGCAGACGGGTACCGGCATTGAACAGGGCAAAGCGCACTGATCGTGGCTTTTCATTCATAACGATCAGGCAATAAAAAAGGGCGACTACCGGGGTAGTCGCCCTTCTCTTTCACGCAACAGAATCAGAAGCGCAGTGATGCACCGACGTAAGGGCCATCGACCAGTACGTTATCTTTGCGTCCATCTTTGTTGTTCAGCTCGATGTACTGATAACCCACACGCAGGTTAAGCAGTGAAACCGGCGTGAAGCTCAGGCCGCCAGCGGCTTCCTGATAGCTGTCGAGCTGATCGGTGAAGGACTCTGGCGCGTAATAATACTCGCCATACAGGCCCCACATGCTGTTGATGCTGTAATGTGCTGCACCACCCAGCGCCACCGCAAATCCATCTTTTCCATCTTCAGGATGGGTGAAGATCGCTTTTGCGGTCGGTGCCAGACGCAGTGGTCCGAAATCAACGTTGTAACCCAGACCGGCACCATAGGTGCTGCCGTCATGGTCACTACGCAGCCAGTTACCTTTCAGAAACAGACCGGGGGATGTGGTGCCCAGGCCCAGGTTCAGGTTGGTGTTGTGTTCGCCGACATCAACACTGCCTTCAATCGCCTGAGCGGCACCGCTCAGTAAAACCAGCCCGAGGGCGCTCCCGGTAACAAGTTGCTTAAACATGACTCCACTCCATGACAATTAATTCGGCCGCAAGGTTAACAGCCTGAAACGGGGAGACAACAAAATCTGGAAAACTTTACGTAAAAATACGTGTCTCTCTCAGGAGGTCTGCCATCGCCTGCGCAACGCAGTGTAGACTATATTGTCCACATCAGGTGTCCAATCAGCGGGGCCATCACTACGGTGACCACGCCCGAGAGCATCATCACCAGGCTGGCAACCACGCCCTCCTGCTGTCCAAGCTGATAAGCGCGAGCCGTTCCGGCACCGTGCGACGCAGCCCCAAATCCGGCCCCTTTCGCCACACCCTGCTTGATCGCGATGCGCAGAAACAGCACGTCACCTATCGCCATGCCAAACACGCCAGTAATCACCACAAACAGCGCGACCAGATCGGGCTGACCGCCAATCGGTCCGGCTGCGGCCAGGGCAAATGGCGTGGTGATAGAGCGCACGGCCAGGCTGCGCTGGATCGACTCTGGCAGGGTTAACAGCCGCGCCAGCCAGACCGAACTGCAGACGGCGACCAGCGTGGCGGTCAGGACGCCCGCGCTCAGGGACAGCCAGTGGCGCTTAATAATCTGTACGTTCTCATAGACCGGCACCGCAAACGCCAGCGTGGCAGGCCCGAGCAGCCAGAGTAGCCAGTGGTTTTCGGCGATGTAATCCTGCCAGCTGATGTGCGTCAGCAGCAACAGCGCCACCAGCACCAGCGGCGTCATCACCAGAGGCATCAGCAGCAGCGTGCGCCAGCGACGGTAGAGCCGTTTATTCAGGGCATAAACCAGCAGCGTGACCGCGACACAGAGCAGGCTGAGCAGTAAATCACGCATGGGGATCCTGCTTACGCGCGGCGCGCGCGACTTCATACTGATAGAGCCGGTCCACTACCCAGGCGGTAGAAGCCAGCACCAGCATCGTGCTGACGCCGATGACCACGCAGATGCGCCAGCCATCGACCCGCAGCAGATCGCCATAATTCACCACCGCCACCACCGCCGGAATGAAGAACAGCAGCATCTCGGCCAGCAGCCAGCGCGATCCGGCTTTTACCCAGTTCAGCGGCACAATCCGCGTCACGATTAATGCCAGCAGCAACAGCATCCCGACGATATTGGCGGGCAGCGGCAGGTGCAGCCAGCTCACCAGCCGGTCGCAGGCGATAAACAAGCCGATATAGAAACCCAGCTGCAGCGGCAGGCTGAGCCATTGCACTGCACGGTTGCTGCGTAAAGTGAGTGCCAGCGCCATCTCCTTGTCTCCCCGATTAAATTGATGTCACCAGTATAAAACGCCCGCATAAGGTGAAAGAAATGAATTAAAATCATCCAAATCATGCCTGAAAGGAATAGTTATGGACGTGCGTGCCCTGCGTTACTTTACTGAAGTGGTTCGCCAGCAGAGCTTTACCCGTGCGGCGCAAAAGCTGTTTGTGACGCAGCCGACCATCAGCAAAATGTTGCGCCAGCTGGAGGAGGAGCTGGGCTGCACGCTGATCCTGCGTGATGGCCGTCGTCTGCACCTCACCGACAGCGGTCAGGCGGTCTATCAGCGCGGCCTGGCAATCCTGCAGGAGTTTCATCAGCTGGAAGCCGAGATTGGGGACATCAACCAGCTCAAAACCGGTGAGCTGCGGCTGGGTATTCCGCCGATGGTTGGGATGCAGATAGCCGGATCGATTTCCGCCTTTCGCCGCCGCTATCCCGGCGTGAAGCTGAAAATCTCTGAGTTCGGCGGTCTGACCGTGCAGCAGGCGGTGCTGGCGGGCAGTCTGGATATCGCCCTGACCGCGCTGCCGGTCGATCCGGAGCTGCCGCTGAACACCCTGCCGCTGATGCATCATCCGCTCTGCGTGCTGCTGCCGCGCCGCCCGGAGTGGCTCAGCCGCGAGCAGATTGGGCTGGCAGAACTGGCTGAGCATCCGCTGCTGATTTTCAATGAGGAGTTCTCACTGAATCGTCAGCTGATGCAGGCGTTCCAGCGGCTAAACCTGACGCCGACGGTGGCGGTGCGCAGCGGTCAGTGGGATTTTCTGGCAGCGATGGTGCAGGCGGAGATGGGGCTGGCGATTCTGCCGGAGCCAATCTGTCAGCGGCTGGATAAGCAGTCGCTCTTGTGGCTGCCGCTGGAATCGGAGCTGAAGTGGAGTCTGGGGCTGATCTGGCGGGAAGGGAGTTATCTGTCGCGCAGTGCGCAGGCGTGGATAAACTGTTGTCGCGAGCACTGGCCGGATGAGCCGCCGCGCCTGTCGGTGTGAAAAGCTGGCACGCCCGCATGAATGCGCAGGCGTGCCAGTCAGGGCTTACTCTTCTTTTTCGATCAGCAGCGCTTCCAGCAGATCCAGATCGTGCAGTAACGTCTGCATCGTCTCATTGGAGATCTGCTGAGTGGCGCGCAGATGATAGAGCTCGGCGCGTTCGGCGCGCAGACCGGTCAGGCGGAAGCGACGCTCAAGGTTCTCAGCGTACAGTGCATGCTCAAGGTCATTTTTGCCTTCGGCGCGACGACGTAAGTTGCCAATCACTCGAAGACTGACCTCTTTCAGCAGTTCCGGGTCGATGTTCTCTTCCGACTCATTTTCCAGCCGCTCTTCCATCTTATGCAGGCTCTCAACCGCTGCGCCTGCCATCAATGCACGGGCATTCTGCAGCTCACGGCGATGTGCACCTTTGTCGATGCTATCAATGCCGCGCAGCAGAATCGGCAGCAGCACCACGCCCACCAGCAATGAGACCAGAATCACGCCAGTGGCGATAAACACCAGCTCATAGCGCGCCGGGAAGGGCTCACCCGAAGTGAGGTACAGTGGAATCGACAGCACACCCGCCAGGGTAATCGCCCCGCGCACCCCGGCAAAAGTGGCGATCAGCAGCTCACGCAGCGAGTAGTTAGCAAACTCCAGCGGCTTCTTCTTCAACAGACGTTTGCTCAGACGCTGCATGATCCACAGCCAGCCAAAACGCACCAGCATCAGCGCCAGATAGACCAGTCCGATATCGGCGAACAGCATCCACAGCTCGACGTTAGTATCAGCCTGAGCCTGGTCGATAGAGGTCTGCAGAATGTCAGGCAACTGCAGGCCCAGCATCAGGAAGACCATGCCGTTGAAGATGAATTCCAGCATCTGCCAGACGCTGTTAGCACGCAGGCGCATCGCGAGCGGTGCCTGACGAATAATACCGGAACGGGTGATAGTCATACCGGCAGCCACGGCCGCCAGGATGCCTGAGACACCCAGATGTTCGGCAATCAGGTAAGAGGCGAACGGCAGCAGCAGCAGCAGCACGGTCTGGGTCGCCGGGTCATCCCCGCTCCAGCGGCTGAACAGGCGCAGTGATTTCCCGTACAGCCAGCAGATCGCCACACCGGCAATCAGGCCGCCAATGGCGACTTTCATGAACTCAACGCTGGCACCGCCCCAGGTAAATACCATGGTGCCCATGGCAACGGCTACGGCAAATTTCAGTGATACCAGGCCCGATGCATCGTTCATCAGGGCTTCACCCTGCACGATCGACATAATCTTCTTGGGAATGCGGCCTTCACCGACAATGCCGGAGAGCGCCACGGCATCGGTCGGCGACAGCACCGCCGCCAGCGCAAAGGCCGGGATCAGCGGGATACCTGGCACCATCCAGTAGATCAGATAGCCGATACCAATCACGGTAATCAGGACCAGCGCCAGGGCTAAGCCAATAATCTCGCGACCATGATGCAGGAACTCACTGATCGGTGTTTTCCAGCCATCTGCGAACAGCAGTGGCGGAATGAACAGCACCAGAAACAGCTCCGGGTCAAAGTCGACATGCAGACCAAACGTTGGCCAGGCCAGCATCGCACCTACGGCGATCTGAACCAGCGGCAACGGGATCTGAAAAGGGAGAATGCGGGCCGCAACGCCAGAGAGCGACACGACCAGCGTCATGATGAGAATAGTAAAAAAGATTTCCATGCTTTCCTTAGGCGTCGTTTCTTTCAATCATTGGTTAAGCGCTAAAGTGTAAAACAAACGGCGATGAAGATTGTCAGCTACGCGTGCGCCGGGCGGGAAAAAAGTGAAAAATTCCGGACGCGCAGCCGCACGCCCGGATATACAGTCAGATCGCCCAGCCACCGGCGTAAAACGCCACCAGCGCGACGGCAATAATCACGGTGCCGACGTTGAGCTTACGCCATTCACCGGCGAACAGACGGCCCACCACAAGGCTGGCGAAACCGATCATGATACCGGTCACGATGTTGCAGGTGAGCACGATGATCACTGCCGTTAACAGGCCCGACATCGCATCGACGAAATCACCGAAGTCGACTTTCGCCACGTTACTGAGCATCAGCAGACCGACATACATTAAGGCAGGCGCAGTCGCGTAAGCGGGCACCAGATAAGCCAGCGGCGACATAAACAGGATGGCGAGGAACAGCAGGCCGACCACAATCGCGGTAAGACCGGTTTTACCGCCCGCCGCCGTTCCTGCCGCCGATTCGATATAGACCGCAGCCGGTGACGCACCCACCAGACCCGCGAACAGGCTGCTGACCGAGTCGCTGGTCAGCGCACGGCCACCATTGATAATCTGGCCCTGTTTATCCAGCAGGTTTGCCTGACCCGCCACTGCGCGAATGGTGCCGGTGGCATCAAAGACCGCCGTCATCACCAGCGCCAGTACGCTGGGCAGCACCGCAGGTTTCATGGCACCCATAATATCGAGGCTGAACAGCAGCGACTGACCGCTGGCGTCACGCAGACTTGGCAGTGCAAACAATCCCTGATAGCTCACCGCCGGGTCAAAGATCAGGCCCAGCAGCGAAATAGCGATAATCGTCAGCAGGATGCCGCCCGGCACCCGGCGCTTCTCCAGGCCAATAATCGCGGCCAGCCCCAGCAGCGTCATCATCACCGGGAACGTGGTGAAGTGACCCAGTGCCACCGGCAGGCCCGGTGCCGGGTTTTTCACCACCAGACCCACGCCATCAGCGGCAATCAGCAGCAAAAACAGGCCAATTCCGACACCGGTGCCGTGCGCCACGCCCATCGGCAGGTTACGCAGGATCCAGGCACGAATGCCGGTCACCGAGATCAGGGTAAAAAGCAGACCCATCAGGAACACTGCGCCCAGCGCGACCGGCACGCTAATGTGCTGCCCCAGCACCAGGCTGAAAGCGGTAAAGGCGGTCAGGGAGATGGCGCAGCCAATCGCCATCGGCAGATTGGCCCACAGCCCCATAAGGATGGAACCAAAGCTGGCGACCAGACAGGTGGCGACAAACACGGCGGAGGGGGAAAAACCAGCTTTGCCCAGCATTCCCGGCACCACAATGACGGAGTAGACCATCGCCAGGAAGGTCGTGAGTCCGGCCAGAATTTCCTGGCGCACGCTGCTGCCGCGCGCCGAGATCGAGAACCAGGCGTCCAGTTTTCCACTGGCCGGGCGTGATTCAGTTGACATAGTTGAGCCTCAAAAATTTTTGTTGTGTGGATCGCTCTGCGACCATCGCTGTCCCTGGAATAAGCGGGTAGACGGCGTCACTGTCGGGATAAATCCGCCAGGCAAACGTTTACCTTGCCGCAGATAGTTGGCCGTCAAAATCGGCCAGATAAAAAGGCAGGGGATTATCCGGCGTTTAGCGGCACATTTTCAACTGTCAGAGGGAGATTCTTCAGCATAAAGATCAGGCGTAAGCGGCTGACAGGCGCAAGGCCTTCCTCAACCTGAAACGCGGAGACATTGAAGTTAAAGCAGTTTTAGTGGGATGGGTACCGGCGCAGCCGTGAAGAGACAGGCCACGCCGATGGAGAGAGAGGATTAACCTGGCAGCGAAAGCTCGCCGCCCTGTGCAATCGCGCGTTGCCACGCAGCGCGCTGCTGCACAGTCTCCAGCCATTTCTCGGTGGCGGGCATCTGATCCAGTCCGGCACGTCGCGCCAGCGCCAGCAGCGGAAAGCTCATCTGGACATCCGCAATCGAGAAACGCTGACCGGCAAACCAGGGATTGGCCGCCAGATGCTGTTCGATCATCTGCCTGTGCGGCTTCAGCTGTTTATCCAGGAACGCCTTCTGCACCCCTTTACCGAATGCCGCCCCGACCGGACGCAGCAGCCACGGCACCGGTGCTTTGCCCATCTGACCGAAGATCAGCTTCATCACCAGCAGTGGCATTAGCGAGCCTTCAGCATAGTGCAGCCAGTAACGGCACTGCAGCCTTGAGGCCTCATCACTGACTTTGAGCCGGAACTCGTGATCATATTTCTCTTCGAGGTATTCGAGAATGGCCCCTGATTCTGCCACCACCTGGTTGCCGTCGGTAATGACCGGTGATTTCCCCAGCGGATGCACTTTTTTCAGCGCCTCCGGGGCCAGCATGGTCGGTTCGCGTTGATAGCGTTTCATCTGGTACGGCACTTCCAGCTCTTCCAGCAGCCACAGCACCCGATGCGAGCGCGATTTCTCAAGATGGTGAACGGTGATCATCATGATTCCCTGTGTTTTGACCTTCACCAAGTATAGACGTCACTCCACATCCGGATGTTTATCATCCTGTTCCGGGTCGAGTAGCACCGCACCCGAACCCTGCTGACCCAGCCGGTCGCCGGGATTGCGCAGCGGGCAGTCACGCATCGACAGGCAGCCGCAACCGATGCAGCCATCCAGGTCATTGCGCAGGCGGGTCAGGGTTTCAATGCGCTTATCCAGCTCTTCACGCCAGTGCTGGGTCAGCGCATCCCACTCCGGCGTCGACATGCGCTTGTTCGCCGGAATATGGTCCAGGCTATCGCTGACCGTCGCCAGCGGAATGCCGATGCGCTGCGCAATCTTGATAATCGCGACGCGTCGCAGCACATCGCGGCTGTATCGACGCTGATTACCGCTGTTACGGGTGCTGGAGATCAACCCTTTGGTCTCATAGAAGTGCAGCGCCGAGACCGCCACACCGCTGCGGCGCGCCACTTCACCCGGTGTTAAAACCGGTTTGGGATAGTTGCGTTCTTTTTTCATCAGGCTCTTTACCTCAAGTTAACTTGAGGAATTATACTCGCTCTCCATCGAAACCCCTAAACTCCCATTACCGCTTATTAAGCACCAGAAGGATGAGGCCATGATGCAAGAAGAGATCATTCATTCCCTGACGCACTGGATTGACCAGAACCTGGATAAGAGCCTGTCTATCGATGAAGTTGCAGCGAAATCAGGCTATTCGAAATGGCATCTGCAGCGTATGTTCCGTTCCGTAACGAAACAGACGCTGGGTGGCTATATTCGTGAGCGCCGCCTGACGCTGGCAGCAGAAGCCCTGTCGGAGACGCAGCGCCCGGTATTTGATATTGCGATGCAGTATGGCTATGACTCGCAGCAGACCTTCTCACGGGTGTTTCGCCGTCAGTTTGCCCAGACGCCTACCGCGTACCGCCATACCATGCGTCGCCAGGCGATTCAGCGCCCTCGCCTGCTGAGTTTTGGCTGTAACGATCCGATCAACAGCTTTACCCAGCGCACCACCGGCGAGTGCTGCCCGGTTCGTTAATTCCTGATTGCGCCCGCCCCGGGCGCATCTGACTGATTTCCCCGCCGTTCTTCTACTGCTTCTGACTCTTCCTTAGTGCCACTGCCATACCCGTGTAAATTTTGTTCAAAATTTAAAATCGGGTGATATAATGTGACCCAAGTCACACTTTGAACCTGGTTTGACGGCGCAGAAGTCTCCCCTGACACACTTTTTCGCCGCCGGTGATGTCTGCAGATTGTCAGGATTACCTGTTGATATTGAGGTCCGGCCGATGGCTACGTTAACCACCAGTTTTCTTGTTATGCGTTGGGAATTGCTGAGCGCAATCATGATGTTTTTTGCCAGCACCCTGAAAACCAAACTTCGTCAGGATAGCCGTCATGTGATGGCATTCATGTGTGGCGGAATTGGTTTAGGCATGACCTGCTGGTTTGTTACCGGTCTGATGGGCATTACCCTGAGCATGGAAAACGTGCATAACTTCGTTGAAATCTCAAAGCATGCTTTTATCGATGTGATGAGCCAGGCGCCTGCTGACTGGCCGATGCCCTGATTGATTCCCTGAATTTTGCGCATAAAAAACCCCGCTTAAGCGGGGTTTTTTATATTGCTGTGTGTGCTTAAATTTTCTTCAACATGGCAGGGATATTAACATCCTGCACTGTAACGCCCGGGCTCTGCGTTCCGCGGCGATCCTGAATCCACATATCTCCCATCATCTGATTTAAACCACGATCTAAGCCGGTGACCAGTCCTGCACCTGGGGTGAAGGTCAGTTCGCCAAAGTAGATGCGTTCGTCATGGATATACCAGTCCACACGCACGTAGTCGAAATCGCTGGCCAGCTTCTTGCTCAGTTCGAGCGCATGTTCCAGTGACGGCATAATCGGTGAGACATCCAGACCGGTGTCGCGAATCTTGTGATAGGCCTCATTGAGGTTATTCACGTAGAAGTTCATCGACAGCAGCGGCTGGCAGCGGTTGTAGATTACCTGCAGCACATATTCGAACTTGCCATCACGCTTGTTGAACATATGGAACTTGTAATCAATCGGCGCGCTTTTGCCATCACCAATGTACTTCTCAACCAGGATACGTGGCTTGATGTAGCGATAGTGAATCTCACGCGCTTCGTTGGCGAAATCGGTCTTCAGCCAGCGATAGCAGTCGTGAATGATCTGCTGCTTGCGCAGTGCGTCCGGCTCTTCCAGCAGAATCTCGACCATGTTGGAGGCGTGGTTCGGCTTAATCACCGTTCCCTTCCAGCAGGGTAGGCTGTTCAGCGTTGTCGGGTCAGTCGTTTCGTGTACCAGCGGAATCAGGTATTCATTACCGATTTTTTCAGCAATGAATTCGCGCACCGAGTACTTATCTGACAGACGACCGTAATTCTGGTAATCGCCGAAGATAAACTTACGGTACAACACCTTCTCGTTGAACACTTTTGGCTGACGCAGATTGGGCAGCTTTCTGAACTTGTGGAAGTAGTAAATGCGGTCCTGATAAGCCCAGGGCATCTTCTTAATAAAGTACTGCACACTTCTTCTGAGTTCTTCTTTCAACTTGAGCATATCTGACCTCATTTGTATGTTTTGTAGTTGAGTGAGGAAACCTGAATCTTTTGAATGACGCCGTTTTTAAAGAAGTAATTCATTACGGTCAGGGACAAAAGTTCTGAAAGGAAAACGCTCCACGCGGCCCCCATGATGCCGTGACCCTGGATCAACCACCAGGAGAGCGGCAAACTGATGACCATCAGGCAGATGATTTTCCTCAGCAAGTAGTTAAATCCTCCCTCTTTGACCATGTAGCGATACGCTACGGTCCCCATTGCCGAAAAGCTGGTCGCTATCGACAGCAACGTAATGAGACTTCCTGACTGTGTGTATTCCGGTCCGTACAACGCAATGATGATCCGCTCGCCGTAAAGCGAAATGACAAGCAGCATCAACAATGAAACACCCATTACATAACCATTGAGCCGCGCCGCCAGCTTAATGGCGACCTCACCGCGCTCCCTGAAGATCTCAGTGAAGCAGGAGGTAATGAGCGCCACCGGGATAAAAATCCAGGAGGCGGAAATGGTATTTGCCGCCGCAAACAGGCCGAGGTCGCGGGCGGGGGCCGTACCTGCCAGGAACATCTGCGCCGCTTTGACCTGCACCGAGATAAAGATGCTGGAGATCGCCAGCGGCAGTCCGGCATACATCAGATAGCGCAGATAGGCGGTGCGCTTTTCGCGCGGCGGCATCTGATCCTGATGGTCCTGATAGAAGTTGTGACGCTTGATCAGGTAAGGCACCAGGGTCACGGCAACAATCGACAGCGTCAGCCACAGCGGATTAAGACGCAGCCAGGCGACGGTGAAGCTGATGCCAAAACTCAGCAGCATGCCCACGGCGTTTGCGATGGTGTTAAGACGCGAGGCAAGACGCGCGTTGTTATAAACGCTGAAGGTGTCCTGGGTGACAAAAACCGAGGCGATAAATGAGGCCAGTGCAAACGCCAGGAAGTTTTCCTGCATGTTGTACCAGACCCAGATTAAGACTGGCACCGAAGTGACCAGCAATAACACCATGCGCATCGTGCGGGCGATGGTCATCAGGCGCAGGCCTTTTGACGCATTTTTGCTGACGCGCTTAAACAGAATGGTTTCGGTGCCAAAGATTGCAACGGTTTGCACCATCGCAAATAGTGAAGTAGAAAACGCCATCTGGCCAAACACCGTTGGGCCAAAGGACTTCGCCACGTAAGACGTCACAAAAATGACGCCAAAAACGGAGATGATCTTCTCAGACATCATCCAGGCGGCATTAGACATTACGCTCAATTTCATCGACTCTTCCTTAGTATTACTCAACTACAACCGCTTCGGTACAACATCCCTGTAACGAATTAATAAGCGCTCAGTGGGCCTGGCGAAAACGTAAGACTTCAGACCAGGCTGGTCCGAAAATTGAGATGCAAATCATAATCCGGAGAGTGAATTCAGGATAATTCTTATTATAAATGGCGCGAATCACTTCAAATGGAAACGATTTCAGGCTGAAAATAAAACAACCTTAAAGAGCCCTACCGTCATATTAATCACGTCGGTCAGGCTAAATATCCAGTGTACGGAGTATTTTTTCGTATTTTGGATGCGATGAATTTATAACAAAAATCCCCCTCCAGGAAGGCGCGCCCCCCTGATAAGAATAAAATAAGATTTATCCCATGATGATATTTCTTCTAAATATCTTAATTTAGGCTTCGCAATTCAATTCGCGCACTTTAATACTGCCTTAATAAAACCTTACAGTGCCAGAAATTATTAAAGTCATTCTCATCCATTAATCGATAAGAAAGGTAAGAGCATTTATGAGAAAGTCACGATACAGCGAAGATCAAATCACAAATGCCATTAAAGCTTCTGAATCGGGCGTGAAAGTCAGAGAGATCTGTGAAGAGTTAGGTATCTCTGAAGCTACGTTCTATAGCTGGAAGAAGAAGTTTTCTGGGTTGTCTTCGGAAGAAGGCAGAAAAATCAAGGAGCTGGAAGAAAAACTGCAAAACATCACGCGTGAATTGCAGACACTCAACTCGGATAAAGAGATGCTACAGAGCGTTCTGAAGCACTTCTTTACGACGAATGAAAAACGTCAGGCTGTAGATTTCCTGCAGACTACCTTCGACATCGGTACCCGTCGCAGCTGCCGCTTATTAGATATCAGCCGCAGCGTATACCATTATCCGTCAGGCACAGAGAACCGCTAAACCCAATGCTACCGCGCTTTTTAGACTTAACGCTGAGATTTGTTCTTACCAGAAGAGATGAAGATCATTTAACAGGACAATTGCGGCACCCTTTTCCGCTCCATTTATAACTAATGAATGGCTTCACGGCTAAGCTTCTTTTTTTGCGGTAAAATTGATTCACAACAGCAAAAGTCTCGCATTCTACGGCTATTCATCCCCTCCCAATCTCGTTTACGCGGGATTGGGCCCTCCATTTTTTACGTAAGCCCAGCTAATCGTCGGAACTAATTCCCTTCAATTCTATTAAGCCAATTTAAACATCGCGCGAAAAATAACCACGCCTTTTTTTAAGTTAATGGTGGCACTAACTCAAATTTTGCGGCTGCGCCTTAATTCCCGGCTATGGGTTTATTGCATTAACTTACTCCAGGAATAATCCGGGAGTAATAGTTTATTGCTCCTTATCACTAACGTTAAGTGTCTATCTTTTCACTCTCTTCATTGCGCATCATTGATGCCAGACATTAATCTTTAATTAATAACGCAGCGGCGGACTTTTCTTACTCATTTATCACTGAGTGAAGTTAATAGTGGTTTCTGGCCTCTCTTTCTCAGGGCCATATCGCAATAATTAGCCGCTGATTAAACCGTAACGTCCATAATGCTGCGTTATTTTTCCTGATTAACGACCGATATCTGAGCAGTCACCCCCTGCGAAGGCTGAAAAGGGCTGCGCCTGGCAGACCCTGAGTGCCATTTTTTAACTGAAGAACGGGGGATGAGAGAGGATATTGGAGGGTACGGTACAATCACGCAGCGGTATGAAATCGATTTCGCGGCATAAATCTGCCGGAGAGCATGCAATTCGGGATAGGGTTTAATCTTAAAAAGCCGCGCGGTGGGGTTTCCACGCGGCAGAGGGGGCTGAGTGATTTTCGCGGTTTACGAATTTAGTGAGACCACGATTGGTTGCGGTTTGATACGCATCGCCCACAGGACTCCTGCCATCAGACAAACAATGCCGGTCACAGTGAGCAGCGGCGGCCAGCTTTGATACCAAAGAAAAGTCCACAACAGGCCAAAAAGAATCTCGAAAACGATGAGCGGTCCCATCAGTACGGTGGGCAGGCGCTGACTGGCAGCGTTCCAGCATAAGGTGCCAAGCCAGGAACAGAGCAGACCAATCGTCAGCATCAGGGAGATAAATACGGCAGGACGCGGCCCAAACGGCAGCGAAAAATCGGGCTGCTGCCAGGCGAGCTGCACACTGACCAGCGCATACATGATCAGCGCCATCGGCAGCGTCACGATGCCCTGCGCAGTAGCCCAGGTCGAGGGTCGCAGTTCGGGATGGGTCCTCAGCCAGCGGGCATTCCGCAGCGGATACCAGGTCCAGCAGACCACGGCCAGCAATGCCAGTACGATGCCGGTCAGATAACGGTCCAGATCCAGCGTGGAGCCCTGATTTTTTAGCTCCGCCGCATTTACGCAGAGCAATCCGGCTGCCATCAAGACAAGTGCCGGAAACAGCCGCCGCCACGGCAACCTTCCTTCAAGATGGCCGTAACAGAGATTGGCGGTCACGGCGATCACCACCGGCAGCGTACCGATGATCATAGTGGAGACCGGCCCACCGGTGCGCTGAATGGCGTTCGCCAGAAAAGCATAATAGAGGAGGTTCCCCACCAGCGAGAGCTTCACCGCCTCACGCCAGTCAGCCCGCCCCAGCTTGCGCAGGTGACGACGGCCGTGCCAGGCCAGCGGCAGCGCAATCAATCCAAACGCCACATAACGTCCCGCCGATTGCAGCGCACCGGGATAGTCAGGCACCAGCAGCGGACCGACAAAGATCAACCCCCACATCAGCCCGGCGGCGACGGCAAACATAACACCCGCAAACATGATTTCTTCCTTATATAGCGTTTTGGCAGAGTGTGGCGGGTTCGGGCGGGGATTGCTTGTAGCAGATTGCGGTGGTATCAGGGCTGGCGAACCTGCTTTTGATAGCGGCCTGGCGTGATGCCATACCGGTTGGCAAAGGCGCGGGTGAGATGAGCCTGATCGGTTAATCCCACTGACGCTGCAACGCTGGCGGCCGCTTCACCCTGCGCCAGCCTTTGCTTGGCGTCATAGAGCCGGAAAGCCATCAGCATCTGATGCGGTGTAACGTGATAGTGCTGACGAAAGGCGCGTAAGAAATGCCATGGCGATAATGATGCCAGTGCCGCCAGCTCTTCCAGCCGCACTGGTTCTGCGAGATTGGCGCGCAGATAATCTCTGACCTGATCAAAACGATGACGAGCATCGGGTCTGCCCTGTGGCGACATGCGTGCCAGCGGACGGATTTGCAACAGCAGTTCAGCGATCAGGCTCTGACGCGCCAGTTCACTCTCCGCCTGCCAGAGTGCAGCAAGCAGGCGGGAGAGCGGCTGCGCCACGCGCGGATCGGTCAGCAGTGCCTCATTAAACCACCAGCCGCGATCGCCGGTCAGTTCATCCATCAGTTGCGGCTGAATATAGATCATCTGGTAGCGCCAGCCCTCCTCGCATGCTGACTCACCGGTATGCAGCTCGTCCGGGTTCATCATGACTAGCGAGTTCTCCGGCGCAGTATATTCGGTGCCGCGATAGCGAAAGCGCTGTGCGCCGGCTTCGATAGTGCCTATCCCAAAGGCTTCATGGGTATGGGGTTCAAAGGCATAGCGGGAGATGTGGGCCTGATAAAGTTCCACACCGGGCAGCTCAGCGAGTTGCTGAAACCGGGCGCGGTCTTTCTCACACGGGAAACTAGCCGGAACACCTTCCACTTCTCTCTCCTTATTTCACCAGTCTGTTTAGCATGCCTGCGACCGCGGTAAAAATGCAAAAGATTGCTATCCGTAACGCCGCAGGTAACACTGTTTTTTTCTGATTGATGGGGTCAAGCATGGCACAGCGGGTAGTCGTGGTTATTGATATGCAGAACGGGGTCTTCAGCTCGCCACGCTTCGACAAAGCGGGACGGAGTGCGCAGATTAACCGGCTGACTGAACGCGCCGATATCACAATATTTATCCAGCACCGCGAAGGCGCGATGTGCGAGGGTAATGACGCTTTCAATCTGCTGCCGGAAATCGCTGAGCCTGATGGCGCGCACTACCTCACTAAAACCGCCTGCGACAGTTTCTGGCAAACTGAGCTGGCCGCGCTATTAAAGAGGCTGGCGGTTGAGGCATTTGTGGTGTGCGGCTGTGCTACCGACTACTGCCTGGATACCACGATAAAAGTCGGGGCCAGTGCGGGCTATGCGATTACGGTTGCCGCTGATGCGCACACCACGGCAGATCGCCGCTGGGTCAGCGCCGAAGCGCTGATTAACCAGCACAATGAGGTCTGGTCCTCATTGTCGATTCCCGGCAACGTGCCGCGCGTTCTGAACACAGACGAGATTGTGGCTGAATGGTCGTAACCGACAGCGAAAGCCGCGCATAAAAAAAGCCCGCATCAGCGGGCTTTTTTGCACTCTCTGACCAACGGAATCAGAATGGAATATCGTCGTCGAAATCCATGGGTGGTTCGTTGTTATTGCTGGCCGGAGCACTCTGTGGCTGCTGCTGCGGACGAGACTGCGCGCCGCCACTGAACTGGTTGTTGTTGCCCTGCGGCTGCTGCGGCTGACCCCAGCCATTGTTGCCACCGCCCTGCGCGCCGCCGCCTGCTGGCGCACCAGCACCGGCGTTACCGCCCTGCTGACGGCCACCCAGCATCTGCATGGTGCCACCAACGTTAACCACGACTTCGGTGGTGTAACGTTCCTGACCGCCCTGATCCTGCCATTTACGGGTACGCAGCTGGCCTTCGATGTAAACCTGCGACCCTTTTTTCAGGTATTCGCCTGCGACTTCAGCCAGTTTGCCAAACAGCACCACACGGTGCCACTCAGTGATCTCTTTGTTTTCACCGGTCTGCTTGTCGCGCCAGCTTTCAGAAGTAGCCAGCGTAATGTTGGCAACAGCGCCACCATTTGGCATGTAACGTACTTCCGGATCCTGACCCAGATTCCCGACAAGAATCACTTTGTTAACGCCACGACTGGCCATGTTGCTGTCTCCCGATGAGTTAATGCATACAGTCTAATCCATCAATTCTAACACGTCCTGCGGTCTGTTTCCCACTTTCGAGCGGGGTTCCAGTTTTAATCCTCTGCGCTCCCGAGCCAGAGAGTACTGGATATTTATTCAGTCTATTTTTTGTGCCATAATGACACGTTTATTCTGGCCGTGTCGGCAAGGCGCGGTGAGTGCTGCTAATCCGGGAAAGGTGAATGGATAAGATCGAAGTTCGTGGTGCCCGCACCCATAATTTGAAAAACATCAACCTGACCATCCCACGCGACAAACTCATTGTGGTGACCGGCCTGTCAGGTTCAGGTAAATCCTCACTGGCGTTTGATACGCTGTATGCGGAAGGTCAGCGCCGCTATGTAGAGTCGCTCTCTGCGTATGCGCGCCAGTTTCTTTCGTTAATGGAGAAGCCGGACGTCGATCATATCGAAGGTTTGTCGCCCGCCATTTCCATCGAACAGAAATCCACCTCGCACAACCCGCGTTCGACCGTGGGAACCATCACTGAGATCCACGATTATCTGCGTCTGCTGTTTGCCCGCGTAGGCGAACCGCGCTGCCCGGATCATGATGTGCCGCTGGCGGCGCAGACCGTGAGCCAGATGGTGGATCAGGTGCTTTCTCAGCCGGAAGGCCGTCGCCTGATGCTGCTGGCACCAGTGGTGAAAGATCGTAAGGGTGAGCACACTAAGACGCTGGAGAATCTGGCGACGCAGGGCTATATCCGTGCGCGTATTGATGGCGAAGTGTGTGACCTCTCCGATCCGCCAAAGCTTGAGCTGCAGAAGAAGCACACCATCGAAGTGGTTATTGACCGCTTTAAAGTGCGTGACGATCTGGCGACCCGCCTGGCGGAATCGTTTGAAACCACGCTGGAGCTTTCCGGCGGCACGGCTATCGTGGCGGACATGGATGACAGCGCTGCAGAAGAGCTGCTCTTCTCGGCTAACTTCGCCTGCCCAATATGTGGTTACAGCATGAGCGAACTGGAACCGCGCCTGTTCTCGTTTAACAACCCGGCGGGCGCCTGTCCAACCTGCGACGGCTTGGGTGTACAGCAATACTTCGATCCTGACCGCGTGGTGCAGAATCCCGAGCTTTCGCTGGCGGGCGGCGCAATCCGTGGCTGGGATCGCCGCAATTTCTACTACTTCCAGATGCTGCGTTCGCTGGCGGAACACCTCGATTTTGACATCGAAGCATCGTTCGGCAGCCTGCCAGACAACGTGCAGAAAGTGATTCTGTACGGTTCAGGCAAAGAGAGCATCGAATTTAAGTACATCAACGATCGCGGCGATACATCAGTTCGCCGTCATCCGTTTGAAGGCGTGCTCAATAACATGGAGCGCCGCTACAAAGAGACCGAATCCTCAGCGGTACGCGAAGAGCTGGCGAAGTTTATCAGCAACCGCGCCTGTGCCAGCTGTGAAGGCACCCGTCTGCGTCGTGAAGCGCGCCACGTCTTCGTGGAGAACACCACGCTGCCGGCCATCTCCGAGATGAGCATCGGCCATGCGATGTCCTTCTTTGAAAACATGAAACTCAGCGGCCAGCGCGCGCAGATCGCCGAGAAGATTTTGAAAGAGATCGGCGAACGCCTGAGCTTCCTGGTCAACGTCGGCCTGAATTACCTGTCGATGTCACGCTCAGCCGAGACCCTGTCCGGCGGTGAAGCACAGCGTATCCGTCTGGCCAGCCAGATCGGTGCCGGTCTGGTCGGTGTGATGTATGTGCTGGATGAGCCTTCAATCGGCCTGCATCAGCGCGACAACGAACGTCTGCTGGGTACCCTGATTCATCTGCGCGACCTCGGTAACACGGTGATCGTGGTTGAGCATGATGAAGATGCGATTCGTGCCGCTGACCATGTGATCGACATCGGTCCGGGTGCTGGTGTGCATGGCGGACAGGTCGTCGCTGAAGGGACTGTTGATCAGATTATGGCGGAAGGCGCATCGCTGACCGGCCAGTACCTGAGCGGCAAGCGTGGCATTGTGGTGCCAGAGGAACGCGTCAAAGGCGATCCGGCTAAAGTGCTGAAGATTACCGGCGCACGCGGCAACAACCTCAAGGATGTCACGCTGACGCTGCCGGTCGGGCTGTTCACCTGCATTACCGGTGTTTCCGGCTCGGGTAAATCGACCCTGATCAACGATACGCTCTTCCCGATTGCCCAGCGGGCGCTGAACGGCGCGACCATTGCCGAACCGGCACCTTACCGTGAGGTGGCGGGACTGGAGCACTTCGACAAAGTGATCGACATCGACCAGAGCCCGATTGGTCGTACACCACGCTCCAACCCGGCCACCTACACCGGCATCTTCACCCCGGTGCGTGAACTGTTTGCGGGCGTGCCGGAAGCGCGTTCGCGCGGCTACAATCCGGGCCGCTTCAGCTTTAACGTGCGTGGCGGACGCTGTGAAGCCTGTCAGGGTGATGGCGTGCTGAAAGTCGAGATGCACTTCCTGCCGGACATTTATGTGCCGTGCGACCAGTGCAAAGGCAAACGCTATAACCGTGAAACGCTGGAAGTGAAGTACAAAGGCAAGAGCATTCACGAAGTGCTGGAGATGACCATTGAAGAGGCGCGTGAGTTCTTCGATGCCGTGCCAGCGCTGGCGCGTAAGTTGCAGACGCTGATTGATGTGGGTCTCACCTACATCCGCCTCGGTCAGTCCGCCACCACCCTTTCCGGCGGTGAAGCCCAGCGTGTGAAGCTGGCGCGTGAGTTGTCGAAGCGTGGCACCGGTCAGACGCTCTACATTCTGGATGAACCGACCACTGGCCTGCACTTTGCCGATATTGAGCAGTTGCTGGAAGTGCTGCATAAGCTGCGCGATCAGGGCAACACTATCGTGGTGATTGAGCACAACCTGGATGTGGTCAAAACCGCAGACTGGATTGTGGATCTCGGTCCGGAAGGCGGCAGCGGCGGCGGTGAAATCCTGGTGGCGGGTACGCCAGAAACCGTGGCGGATTGTGAGGAATCACATACCGCACGCTTCCTGAAGCCTCTGTTACAGAAGTAATTCTTTCAGGCCCGCCGCGTGCGGGCCTTTTACTTTCCCCTGCCGATTCAGCCAGAAAAATGCAGAATCAGGCAAGATTCAGACATGTATAGGCATATACGCTTTTCCCCACGCTGACTATCCTTAAGCGGTTCCTCTCTGGCACGCCCGTGGCGTCGCCCTGTTTTTGCAGCACCTCAACGCTGCTGCACATCATCGAATAACACTCACGACACATCGAAACTGGAGACACCATGAATATTACGCATGCGTATGCTGCTCAGGATGCAAAATCCAAACTGGCACCGTTCGATTTTAAGCCGCGTGAGCTGCGCGCCCATGACGTTCAGCTTGAAGTGCTGTTCTGTGGCGTTTGCCACTCAGACCTGCACCAGGCTCGTAATGAGTGGAAAAACACCATTTTTCCTGTGGTTCCGGGTCATGAAATCGTCGGTCGCGTGACCGCCGTTGGTCCGCAGACGCAGAAATATAAAGTCGGCGATCTGGTTGGCGTTGGCTGCATGGTCGATTCATGCCGCAGCTGTCCGAGCTGTCAGCAGGGTCTGGAGCAGTATTGCGAAAACGGCTTTGTCGGCACCTATAACGGCGAAGATCCCGAAACCGGCGCCATTACCTACGGCGGTTACTCAACGTCGATGGTGGTTGATGAAGGTTTTGTGCTGCGCATTCCAGAGAACCTGGAGCTGGCAGGTGTTGCACCACTGCTGTGTGCCGGTATCACCACCTATTCGCCGCTGCGTCACTGGAATGTCGGTCCTGGCAAGAAAGTGGGTATCGTAGGCTTAGGCGGCCTGGGCCATATGGGCGTGAAGATTGCGCATGCCATGGGCGCGCATGTGGTCCTGTTCACCACCTCCCCATCCAAAATTGAAGATGGCAAACGTCTGGGTGCCGATGAAGTCGTCATCTCCAAAGATGCAGAGCAGATGGCTCAGCACGCGAACAGCTTTGACTTTATTCTGAACACCGTCGCGGCTCAGCACGATCTCAACCCGTTCATCACCCTGCTGAAGCTGGATGGTAACATGACGCTGGTTGGCGCACCGGAGCACGATCACCCGGCACCGCAGGTGTTTAACCTGATCTTCAAGCGTCGCAGCATCGCCGGTTCACTGATTGGCGGCATCGCAGAAACCCAGGAGATGCTCGATTTCTGTGGTGAGCACGGCATCACGTCAGACATCGAACTAATCGCGATGGATCAGATCAACGAAGCCTATGAACGCATGCTGAAAAGCGATGTGAAATACCGCTTTGTTATCGACATCAACACCCTGCGCGAGCAGCCTGCCGCGTAACCCGTCCGATCTGAAACCCTCTTGCCTGGCTAAGAGGGTTTTTTATTGCCGTTTATCGGGCTGCTGCAACCTGCTGGTATGAGGCATCGATCAGATAGTAAATCTGCGAATCTTTCAGCGAACCGTCCAGAAACAGCGTGCTCCAGTGTGACTTATTCAGATGCTCACTGGGAATGATGTCGCTATGCTCTTCGCGCAGTAATTCGGCCAGCGCAGGCGTCGATTTCAGCGAGACCGCTGGCCGCCCTTTCGCTTCATGCACCATCGCAAACAGCACGCCGTTGCTTTTAATCTGCGTCGCCTTCCAGTCACTGTGGACGCTCTGCTCTGCGCCCGGCTTGCTCATGCAATAGGTCAGTAAGTCTGAGTTATTCATTACGCTTCCCCTTGTAAAGTGGCGACAATCCGCCTGGCACCACCTTCAATGCGATGCTCGCCCAGCCAGATACCCTGCCAGGTGCCCAGCACCAGACGTCCCCGCTGAACCGGTAATAACAACGAAACCCCTAAGGTCGATGATTTGATGTGCGCGGGCATATCATCACGTCCTTCGTAGTCGTGCTGATAAGGCGCATTCTCCGGCACGTGCCGCATGAAATGCTGCTCCATATCGCTGCGCACCGTCGGGTCGCAATTCTCATTTAAGGTTAACGACGCCGAGGTGTGCTGCAACAGCAGATGCAGTAGACCGGTTTTGATATCACGCAGCCCTGAGAGAGAATTAACGATCTCATCGGTGACCAGGTGAAATCCGCGCGACTTCGCGCTCAGCGTTATAGTTTGTTGATGCCACATAGCTTATTCCTGAAACGGTTACCCCGTCTAAGTGTGCAGCATGTCGCCGAAAGGTAAACCCTGACCCATAAAAAAACCGCCAGAGAAAACCCTGACGGTTTTATTTACAGCCTGGCTGCCGTTACATCACGGCGGCAAAGGCTTCAGCGACCTGATGCACATTTTTGCTGTTCAGACCGGCCACACACATGCGGCCGCTGCCCACCAGATAGATGCCAAATTCGTTGCGCAGGCGATCAACCTGCTGCGCACTCAGGCCGGTGTAGCTGAACATGCCACGCTGCTTCAGCAGGTAGTCGAAGTTTTTGCCTGGCAGCGCCGTGCTCAGCACGTCTACCAGCGACTGACGCATCGCGAGAATACGCAGACGCATCGCTTCTACTTCAGCCAGCCAGCTGGCTTTCAGTGCCTCATCGTTGAGGACGCGCGCAACAACCTGCGCCCCGAAGTTCGGCGGGCTGGAGTAGTTGCGGCGAACGGTGGCTTTTAACTGGCCCAGTACGCGCGCTGACTCTTCGGCGCTGTCACAGACGATAGAGAGACCGCCCACGCGCTCGCCATAGAGCGAGAAGATTTTGGAGAAGGAATTGCTGACCAGTGCAGGCAGACCCGCCGCCGCAACCGCGCGCAGTGCATAGGCATCCTGCTGCATACCGGCACCAAAGCCCTGATAGGCGATATCCAGGAAAGGAATCAGCTGCTGTGCTTTCAGCACCTCAACGGTCTGATCCCACTGCGCATCAGTCAGGTCAGCGCCGGTCGGGTTATGACAGCACGGGTGCAACAGTACGATGCTCTGCGCTGGCAGCGTTTTCAGGGTGCTGATAAAGGCATCAAACCGCACACCGTGGGTCTCTGCGTCATACCAGGGATAGGTATTCACCTCAAAACCTGCGCCATTAAAAATCGCGACGTGGTTTTCCCAGGTCGGATCACTGACCCAGACCGCAGACTGCGGGAAGTAGCGCTTCAGGAAATCCGCACCCACTTTCAGCGCGCCAGAACCACCCAGCGTCTGAATAGACGCAATCCGGCCCGCCTTCAACACCGGATGATCGTCACCAAACAGCAGCGGTGCAATCGCACTACGGTAGCTGTTCAGCCCTTCCATTGGCAGATAGAGCGATGCCTGATGCGGCTCAGCATAGAGTTGCTCTTCGGCAGCCGCTACGGCCTTCAGCTGAGGGATGATGCCCTTTTCGTCGTAATAGAGCCCGATACTCAGGTTAACTTTGTGTTCGCGTGGGTCTTGTTTGAAGGCTTCCATCAACGACAGAATCGGATCGCCAGCATAGGCATCAACGTTTTGAAACACGGTGTAGATCTCCATGATTGGTCCAGAGGTAAAAGGCGATTTAAACCCGATATCGTCCCGGACGGTGGTTCATTGCAATAATCAGATTCAGGATCACCGCACCCGCAATCGACGCGAGAAGGATGGGGCCACTCACCACAAACAGTGACGCCAGCACGACGCAGGTATCAACCGCCATTTGCAGTTTACCCGCGCGGATCCCAAAGCGATCCTGTAGCCACAGGGCCAGAATATTGATGCCGCCCAGGCTCGCCTTATGACGAAATAACACTATAAACCCGATTCCCATGATGACGTTACCGAACAGTGTCGCATAGAAGGGGTTAAGGTCAGAAAAGTGGACGAACAGCGGGTGAAGCTGGGTGAACAGCGACACCAGGCCGACGGCGCAGAAGGTTTTCAGCGTAAATTCCCAGCCCATGCGTTTAACCGCCAGCCAGTAAAAAGGGATGTTGATCAGGAAGAACGCGCTGCCAAACGAGAGCGGCGAGAGATAGCTGATCAGAAAGGCGATGCCTGCGGTGCTGCCGGTCAGCGCGCCCGCCTGTTTCAGCATAATGACGCCGAACGAGACCATCAGGGTGCCGAGCACCATCGCCAGCGCATCTTCAATGCGCGAATGCGGGACGCGGGAGGGTTCTGCGATGTTATCCATGGGGTTTTCTCAGTGCAAATGATGCGGTTCCGATGCAAAAAACGCACCATCGCCACAGCACTGAACGGCTGTGAAACGGGTGTCGACGATATCCTGTTGATATCTAAGGCGCTTTACAAAAGAACTTTGTGCATAAATTCCGGCCGATACCGTCAACCTATGCGTTAAGCTCCATTACGATGCGCGTTAATTGCATTTATTGCCGCAAGTGTGCACCAAAACCGCACAGCACGCACCTTTTTAGCGCGTCTTCGGCTCAGGCAGCATCATCAGCCCGTTCTCTTTCATTCGTCCCAGGACGACCGAGGTTTTCACATGGGAAACGCTCTGATGGCCCGCGACTAACTGGCTGATTAACGCACTGAGGGAATTGAGATCGGCTACCGCCACTTTGAGCAGATAGTCCGCATCGCCGGTAGTTTTATAGGCATCCACGATCGCCTGCTCCTGCTCCACCATACGGTGAAAGCTCTCAACATATTCGGCGGTATGGTTAATCAGGCGCACCTCTATTAATCCCACCATGCCAAGCCCGATCGCATCGGGTGACAGCCGGGCGTGATAACCCAGGATGAGATTAGCCTGTTCCAGATTGATACGGCGGCGGGAACATTGTGAGGCGGAAAGGCCGACCAGATCGCTGAGTTCCTGATTGGTCAGACGGCCGTTAGATTGTAATAAAGTCAGGATTTTAAGGTCGTAATCGTCTACGTGAGTCATTCCGTTTCCACAGCGTGATGGGCGTCGCTTTGTTACAGATAACCCGATAACCCGAGAGGTTGTCCAACACTATTTTCTGATGATGGGGGCTGTCATGCACAGATCGTGCATGACAGCACAATCGGGGACTATTCGTCGTCGTATTGCGGGCCAGCGTAGTTATCAAAGCGCGACCACTGACCGTTAAAGGTCAGGCGTACTGTGCCGATGGGGCCGTTACGCTGTTTACCCAGGATGATCTCGGCGATCCCTTTGAGATCGCTGTTTTCGTGGTAAACCTCATCACGATAGATAAACATGATCAAATCCGCATCCTGCTCGATCGAACCCGATTCACGCAGATCCGAGTTAACCGGACGCTTGTCAGCGCGCTGTTCCAGTGAGCGGTTAAGCTGCGACAGCGCCACCACCGGCACATTCAGCTCTTTAGCGAGTGCTTTCAGCGAGCGGGAGATCTCCGCAATTTCCAGTGTACGGTTGTCCGACAGCGCTGGCACGCGCATCAGCTGCAAGTAGTCGATCATGATCATACTTAAGCCACCGTTTTCACGATAGATGCGCCGGGCGCGCGAACGCACCTCGGTGGGCGTCAGGCCAGAAGAGTCATCAATGTACATGTTCTTCTTCTCCAGCAGGATGCCCATGGTGCCGGAGATTCGCGCCCAGTCCTCATCATCCAGCTGTCCGGTTCGGATGCGGGTCTGATCGACGCGGGAAAGCGACGCCAGCATACGCATCATGATCTGCTCGCTGGGCATCTCCAGACTGAAGATCAGCACCGGCTTCTCCTGCAGCATGGCGGCGTTTTCGCACAGGTTCATCGCAAACGTGGTTTTACCCATCGACGGACGGGCGGCGACAATAATCAGGTCAGAGCCCTGCAGGCCCGCAGTCTTTTTATTCAGATCCTGATAGCCGGTATCGACGCCGGTGACGCCATCGTGCGGAGTCTGATAGAGCGATTCGATACGGGAAACGGTCGATTCCAGAATCTGCTCGATGTTTTTCGGACCAGCCTCTTTATCCGCGCGCGCTTCCGCGATTTTAAAGACATTCGACTCCGCGAAGTCGAGCAACTCTTCGCTGTTACGTCCCTGCGGATCGTAACCGGCATCGGCAATCTGGTTGGCGACGGAGATCATCTCGCGCACCACAGCACGTTCACGCACGATGTCAGCATAAGCGCCGATATTCGCCGCGCTTGGGGTGTTTTTTGCCAGCTCAGCCAGATAGGCGAAGCCGCCCGCCATCTCCAGTTCGCCACGGATTTCCAGCGATTCGGAGAGCGTAATCAGGTCAATGGGCTTGCTGTTTTCCAGCAGCCGCTGCATCTCGGAAAAAATCAGCCGATGCGAGCGGTTGTAAAAGTCATTCGTGACGACGCGCTCAGAGACGTTATCCCAGCGCTCGTTATCCAGCATTAACCCACCGAGCACCGACTGCTCCGCTTCCAGAGAATGCGGGGGCATTTTCACGCCTGCGAGCTGGCGATCCTGCGTTTCGTTCGATTTGTTGGTGGGTTTATTTCCTGCCATAGTGAATGCATTACCGATCTTCTGTGGGGACGCGCAAGTATACCTTAGTTGGGGTGCGTGCCTCACCCTCATGATGAAACAATCACAGGAGTCAGAATGGCAAAGCGTATTCAGTTTAGCGCGCATGGCGGCCCGGACGTTTTAGAGTGGACGGATTTTGAACCTGCTGACCCCGCTGAACATGAAGTCCAGGTTGAAAACCGCGCTATCGGGATTAATTACATCGATACCTATGTTCGCAGCGGGCTTTATCCGGTTGCCGATTTTCCTTCTGGCCTGGGAACGGAAGCCGCGGGCATCGTGTCGCGGGTTGGCCGTGGTGTGACCCTGTTTAAACCCGGCGATCGCGTGGTCTACTGCATGGCGTCGATGGGGGCCTATAGCGAAGTGCACAACGTGTCGGAAGATCGCCTGATGCATCTGCCGGAGGCGATCAGCGTTGAGCAGGGCGCAGCCAGCTTTCTGAAAGGACTGACCACGCAATATCTGCTGCGCCAGACCTACAAAATCAGCGCCGGTGAGACCTTCCTGTTTCATGCGGCGGCGGGCGGCGTCGGGTTAATCGCCTGTCAGTGGGCAAAAGCGCTGGGAGCGCATTTAATCGGTACCGTGGGTTCAGCGGAAAAAGCCACGATGGCGAAAAATGCCGGTGCCTGGGAGACCATTAACTATCGCGAAGAGAATATTGCGCAGCGCGTCAGTGAACTGACCGACGGGAAAAAAGTGGCCGTGGTGTATGACTCCGTGGGCAAAGATACCTGGGAAGCGTCGCTGGATTCGCTGCGTCGTCATGGCCTGATGGTCAGTTTTGGTAATGCTTCTGGTCCGGTGACCGGCATTGATCTCAGCATTCTGAATAAGAAAGGCTCGCTGTTTGTGACCCGCCCTTCACTGTTTGGCTATGTCACCAATCGTCAGGAGCTGGAAACTGCCAGCGCCGAACTGTTTTCGCTGCTGGCCAGCGGCGCAATTAAAGTGGATGTGCCGGAGCAGCAGAAGTTTGCGCTGAAAGAGGCCAGTAAGGCGCACCAGATGCTGGAGAGCCGTGCCACGCAGGGATCCTGTCTGTTAATCCCATAATCGCAGCAACAAAAAGGGCTTCCCGTAGGAAGCCCTCTTCTTTTTTTTATTTTTTGTTCGCGCTGGTGTAGGGACAGCGGCGATGAATTCATGTCGAGTCGATGGCACATCGATTTGACGACAGGCATCCTGCCAGAAAACATAAGTAAAAAATATGTTTAATTGCAGTTCAGCGCTAAGCAATCTCTCACACTGTGATCGCTACCGCATTTAGCGCCAGCCTTTGCGGTCTAACCTGTTGATCTTACGTCTCAGCTTACGACGCGCTCGCTCATCGCTGTCGCCAAAAAAGGCACGATGCAGCCACACAGCAATCACCGCCAGCACCAGCCACGGCAACACCTTGATAACAATTGCGAACAGTCCACCGACAAACATCACGATGGTTGCGACCACCAGTGCAGCCAGCACGCCAATCAGCGAAACGCCGGTCAGCAATAGCATCAGGAAAAACCCTAATACGAATAATATTTCCACGTCAGCGCTCCTTTTTTGAGATTGATTGTTATAGCTATTACAAGAAGCGTGCCAACCGTTAAATAATTGATTTTTAAGTAATAATAGCTAAAGAACACATGGTAACCTGGTGAAAAAAGCCATATCGTGGCGTAAAAAAAACCAGCTTTCAGGGCTGGTTTTTCGGGTCTGGATTTCGGATCAGGCTTCCTGCGGGATCTTATCCGCAACCAGCGCCAGCGCCGCTTCCAGCACACGGACATCGGCACCCGGCTTGTGGGCGTTTTCACTCAGGTGACGTCGCCACTGGCGGGCGCCTGGGATACCCTGAAACAGTCCCAGCATATGGCGTGTAACGTGTCCCAGATACGTGCCCTTCGCCAGTTCCGCTTCAATATAAGGATACATGGCGCGCACCACTTCCACCGGGTTAGCCGCCGGATGCTGACGACCAAACAGCGTCTGATCGACCTGCGCCAGAATACCGGGGTTTTGATAGGCTTCACGTCCCATCATCACGCCGTCGAGGTGCTGCAGATGAGTCTGAGCCTCTTCAAGCGTTTTCACACCACCATTAAGCGCGATCGTCAGATGCGGAAAATCGCGTTTCAGCTGATATACGCGTGGATAGTCCAGCGGTGGAATTTCGCGGTTCTCTTTGGGGCTGAGGCCAGAGAGCCAGGCTTTGCGCGCATGAATGATAAATGTCTCGCACTCACCGCGTCCCGCTACCGTGCCGATAAAATCGGTCAGGAATTCATAGCTGTCCAGCTCATCAATACCAATGCGGGTTTTCACCGTGACCGGAATGGAGACTACGTCGCGCATCGCTTTAATAGCATCCGCGACCAGATTCGCCTCGGCCATCAGGCAGGCACCGAAACGACCGTTCTGCACCCGATCGGAGGGACAGCCGACATTCAGGTTCACTTCATCGTAGCCGCGCTGCTCTGCCAGCTTTGCGCACTGCGCCAGTGCCGCCGGATCGCTTCCGCCAAGCTGCAATGCAACCGGATGTTCCGCCTCACTGTAAGCCAGGTAATCCCCTTTGCCATGAATAATCGCGCCCGTGGTCACCATTTCGGTGTAGAGCAGCGTGTCACCGGTCAGCTGACGATGAAAATAGCGACAGTGACGATCGGTCCAGTCGAGCATAGGGGCGATAGAGAAACGTTGCGAAGAGAAATTAGGCATGAAGCGCAGACAATCCGGTAATTAAAGGTGATGGAATTCTGTGCAAGGATAACACAAGGGCGGGCGATAGTGCATCGCCCGCCCCCGAACAGCCTGAATAACGCGCTTAGAAGTTAAAGCCGAGCTGCATCATCGCGCCCCAGGTGTTGTTAGCACCCACTGAGCCAGCCAGATCCAGATGGACGGCTTTGTTAAACGGTGACACACCGAAACCTGCTGTGACGACATTTTCGTCGTGAGAACGCATGTCCGCACGATAACCGCCACGCAGCTGTAGCCAGTCAAGTACGCGATATTCCGCGCCCACAGCCGCATACTGGCTATTATCCTGGCTTTTGAAGCGTTTGGTTTCAGTCAGATCCACATCGCCCGTCACGGTAAACGGACCTTTATCCCAGGACAGACCGGTGGTGACCAGCGGGCGAATTTGGTAGGTATCGCGGTAACCGTTGACCTCTTTGGTCTGCAGATCGCGCGAAACCAGGTTCTGCCCGGTCACACCCAGCGTCCAGTTTTCAGCAAAGGTGGTCGCCAGACCGGCATCAACGTTAAAACCGGTATCGGTGCTGCGATACTGGCTATTGTTGATGTCGCTCTTGTCGTAGTTATAGATGCTGGCCGTGTAGTTATAGAGCGAGGTTTTCTGCACTTTCGGCGTCACGCCCACCGATACCGGCTGACCAGCGATGGTGAACTCATGCGCCACCGCCACACCATAATCAATGGTCAGTGCCGCTAAGCCATTCGCACTGGAGCGAAGGTTATTTTGATCGCCTGGACGTGGGAATGCCCCGTTTTCTATACTACGCAGATAGTCGATATCACTCTGGACCACGTTGGCGCGGACGTGTGCCGTTCCGTAGGCTTTGGTAATAAAGGCGAAAGGCAGCGTTTCATTGGGGATCGTAACAGCTATGGCCGCACCCGCACTGCCGTCGGCTTTATTACCGCGCAAATCGCTGAGTTTGTTGGCCACATCACCTGAGGCAGCGCGCAGTTCAGAGTTAGCACGGAAGAAATCCGCTGGTGTTAGGTTACCCAGCACCGTGCGATAACGATCCACGGTGTCCGTAATATCATCGACTTTATCAATCAGCTTATCTTTATCAGTCACCTGAATGCCCGCTGAAGGAACAATAATGCTGACGTTATCGTCGGGTTTAGCACGCGTCATCAATGCCGGGTTCGCCAGCACTGCGGAGCCATAGACAGAGGATGCTACGCCGGTGCCGCCCATGGCGTCATTACGTGCATCATACCAGGTCCCTGCCGCCATGGCGGAAGAAGAAAGGAAAAGCGCGGTCGCTACAGCGGAGTACTTCAGCGCTGAACGTTGAGCGGATTTTTTCACCATTTGCCTGCCATCACCTGAGAAATTGTCATTGAAACATTCAACGACTGAATAGTTTGTTAGCCCTATTGTGAACCCTGGCTAACGCGTTATTGCTGTGAATTCAAAGGAAACAGTGCCTTAATTCAAAGGATTGGACGTTTTCCAATCAAAAAACCGTTGTAATAGTTCAGACTGCGTAGGGGCATTTCAAATAATGCCAGACTTTTCTTAAGCCTTTCTGAACATTACTTCTTAACTCAGTGAGATGCAAAGCAAAATGCCAACAAATTCCGCTTCAGGTGGATTCAGAATGGATCTGATTTGTCGTCAGATTTGAGATAGAAGACGGCTGAAATTCTAAATATGCTGCTTTATCAGGCAAATAATGCTGTTTTTTCAGGCGAAAACCAACCTCAGCACCGCGAAACTATGTGTGATAAAATAACATCACTTATCCAGCGGAGAATTTTCATGACCAACATGACGTCGCAGCAAATTTTGATTCAGGCCGAGAAAATGTGCCTGCAGCGCGGTGTGCGTCTGACTTCGCAGCGTGCTGAAGTGTTGCGTCTGATGGCCGAGCAGCCCGGCTCAATCAGCGCCTACGATCTGCTGGATCAGCTCCGCGTCAGCGAACCGCAGGCTAAACCCCCTACCGTCTATCGTGCGCTGGATTTTCTGCTGGAGCAGGGTTTCATTCATCGGGTAGAGTCCAACAATAGCTACGTCATGTGTCACCACTTTGAAGCGCCAGCCCATACGTCGGTGATGCTGGTCTGTGATCGCTGTGCCGCCGTTACAGAAAAGCAGGCGCAGGGCGTGGAGAAGATTATCGCAACGCTGGCGGGTGAAGCGCAGTTTGCGTTACGCCACAGCGTGATTGAAGCGCATGGTTTATGTGAAAGTTGTGCTGCGGTTGAAGCCTGTACGCATCATGAAAGCTGCGAACACGATCATCAGGATGAGGGTAAAAAGCGGGGAAAACGCGGGTAATCTGCACATCCTTGTGCATTTTCATCCCTGTGCCGGTGCGGGCGCACCGGAAGGCATTAAGCTGATTATCAGAGTCCCTGATTACCAGCGGTGATCTTTGTTCTTACCTTCCCAGTCCGTTACTTCGCGCTCTGCTTCATCTTTCGCATAACCGTAACGTTCCTGGATTTTACCGACCAGCTGATCGCGTTTACCTTCGATAACCTGCATATCATCGTCGGTCAGCTTGCCCCATTTCTCTTTCATTTTGCCTTTGAACTGCTTCCAGTTGCCGCTCGCTTCGTCTTTATTCATGGCAGACCTCCAATTCTCGGGGTTTAATTATTATCTTGCTACTTAACAAAATAACGATATAAAGCGCTGGTTAACTGCGCTGCTTAAAGTTAATTGTAGTAGCTAATTTAATAACCGCGGAATAATACGGAATAATCTGTATCGCCCTGAATCGGCCCCCGCAGGATCAGGCGTCAAACCAGCTGTTCTGACGCCAGTGCTTACGCCAGATGAGCCACAGTGACAGGCCGCGCAGCGCCAGGAAAACCGTCACCGCCAGCCACAGGCCGTGGTTGCCCAGCACAGGTACGCTGAGCAGCGTCAGAAAATAGCCTGCCGCCGCCACGACCATGCTGTTACGCATCTCGCGTCCGCGCGTCGCCCCGATGAACATCCCATCCAGCAGATAACACCAGACGCCGATCAGCGGCATGATTATTTGCCAGACCAGGTAGCGGTCAGCAGTCTGCTGGAGTGACTGAAGAGAGGTCAGCAGGGTAACGATCTGCGGGCCAAAAATGGCATAGATCAGTGAGAAAAACAGCGCCACCACCACTGCCTGCCGACAGGCGGAGTGCCAGACGTGCTGCAATTTACTGCCATCTTTTGCGCCATGCGCTTCACCGGCAAACGCTTCAACCGCGTAGGCAAAGCCATCCAGCGCGTAGGCCGTAAAGGTAATGAACATCAGTAATACCGCGTTAACCGCCACCACATCCGGACCCAGCCGCGCGCCTAGCACCGTCAGCGAGGCGAAACAGAGCTGCAGCATCAGAGAGCGCAGCATGATATCCCGGTTCAGTCGCAGCAGCCGACCGCTGTCACCGCGCCAGCTCTGTTTCAGCAGGCTTAACGTAATACCGCGCAGCTTTAACACCCGCCAGACCATGATGCCGCCGACGACCAGCGTGATGTACTCCGCCAGCGCCGTGGCGGTTGCCGCACCCGCAACACCCCAGTGCAGCCCCATCACCAGCCAGAGATCGAGCACGATGTTAACCAGATTGCCCACCACCAGCAGGATCACCGGCGCGCGCGCATACTGCACGCCCAGCAGCCAGCCCAGAATCACCAGGTTTGCCAGGGTGGCAGGCGCACTGAGCCAGCGAATCTGAATAAACAGCGCCGCCTGTTCCAGAACATCAGGATTGCCGCCAACCAGATGGGTCGCCAGCTGAATAATGGGATAACGTAAAGCGATGAACAGTACACCAGCCAGCAGCGCAATAATCAGCGGCTGCGTCAGCGCGCGTGCCAGAGCGGTTTTATCACCCGCACCAAACGCCTGAGCCGTCAGGCCAGTGGTACTCATTCGAAGGAAAAGCAGCAGCATAAAGAGGAAACTGGTCACTGTGGTCCCGACCGCAACCCCGCCAAGATAGACAGGGCTGTCGAGATGACCAATAACTGCAGTATCGACCACTCCCAGTAAAGGAACGGTGATATTTGAAAGGATCATCGGCAGCGCAAGCCGCCAGAGATTTTTATCCGTTGCCGTGATAAAGCGCATTCGCCGTTCCGTGCTCAGTGTCGCTGCAGTTAAGCAGGCGACAAAATTAGGGCAGACAGAATAGCATCAGAAAAGGCGAATGCACGCAGCCCTCAGAATCAGAGCCACTCGCCGTTACGGACCACGCCAACCGCCAGACCTTCAATGGTCAGCGACTGTGCACGGGTATCGACAACAATCGGGTCGAAATCGCTGTTTTCCGGCAGAAGATGCACGATAGCACCCTGCTTTTTCCAGCGTTTAACGGTCACTTCATCATCAATGCGGGCAACGACAACCTGGCCATTGCGCACATCCTGGGTTTTATGTACTGCGAGCAGGTCGCCGTCCATAATCCCGATATCTTTCATCGACATTCCGCTGACGCGCAGCAGGAAGTCGGCAGAAGGCTTGAACAGGCCCGGATCCACTTTGTAGTGGGTTTCGATATGTTCCTGCGCCATGATCGGCTCACCGGCAGCAACCCGGCCAATCAGCGGTAGCCCTTCTGAAACTTCTTCTTCCATTAACAGACGAATACCGCGCGATGCACCGGAAACGATCTCGATGACGCCTTTACGCGCCAGCGCTTTCAGATGCTCTTCTGCCGCATTCGGCGAGCGGAAGCCCAGCTGCGCGGCAATCTCTGCACGCGTAGGCGGCATGCCTGTTGAAGAAATATGGTCGCGAATCAGGTCATAGACCTGCTGCTGCCTGCTGGTTAATGCTTTCATCCCGCCCCCTGGTTGTTTATACAGTCGCTGTGAGTATATACAGGTATTGGTGAAATGGAAACCGATTGTCAGTGAAAACGCGCCCTGAGGCGCGTTGTGGAAGGCTTATCGCAAATGTGTCCAGAGCAGCGCGACCCAGACAAACAGGGCCAGTATGATGCTGATCAGCACCGCCGCCGAGCCCATGTCTTTTGCCCGGCCCGCCAGGGGATGGTGCTCCTGACCAATACGGTCAACCACCGCTTCAATGGCGCTATTGAGGATTTCGACAATGACGACCAGTACCACCGCGCCAATCATCAGGATGCGGGAGATCACATCGACATCCAGCCAGCACGCGATAATAATAGCGGCCAGCGCAGCCAGTGCTTCCTGGCGAAACGCCGCTTCATGTTGCCAGGCGGCGCGCAGTCCCTGCCATGAGTAACCTGCGGCTTTTACTATTCTGATAAGTCCGGTGGCATTATTTGCCATGATGTGAGAACCCTTTCATCGGATTGACGTCAATGTCTGGGCTGCGTGCAATTGGCACCACCACAGATCTTCGCTGCACTTTCTGCTATGCTTGCGGCGCTTTGCTAACAAGAGGCTTCATGTTGTCTATGTCAGGTTGGCGTAAACTCTATTACAAATTGCTTAATTTACCACTGTCGTTTTTGGTAAAAAGTAAGGCCATTCCGGCCGATCCCGTGTCTGAACATGGTCTGGATCCGACCCGACCTATTATGTATGTTTTGCCTTACGATTCGAAGGCCGACTTACTGACTTTACGCGCACAGTGTCTGCGGCATCATCTGCCCGACCCGCTTTCTCCGCTGGAGATTGATGGTTCACTGCTGCCGCGCCACGTGTTTATCCATGATGGCCCGCGCGTCTTCCCCTATTTTGTGCCCAGCGTGGAATCGGTGAAAATTTTTCACGATTACCTGGACCTGCATCGCAATAACCCTAAGCTCGATATTCAGATGCTGCCGGTCACCGTGATGTTTGGCCGCGCACCAGGACGTGAAGTCCAGGGCGAACCCACGCCACATCTGCGGTTGCTGAACGGCGTGCAGAAGTTCTTTGCCGTGATCTGGCATGGACGCGACAGTTTCGTCCGCTTCTCGCCAACCGTCTCGCTGCGCCGCATGGCCACGGAGCACGGTACCGATAAGTCGATTGCTCAGAAGCTGGCTCGTGTGGCACGCATCCATTTTGCCCGTCAGCGACTGGCGGCGATTGGCCCGCGTTTACCGGCGCGTCAGGATCTGTTTAATCGTCTGCTGCAATCCAAAGCGATTGAAAAAGCCGTCGAAGATGAAGCACGCAGCAAGAAAATCTCTCATGAGAAAGCGCAGCAGAATGCCGTCGAGATGATGGAGGAGATCGCTGCAAACTTCTCCTACGAAGCCATTCGCGTCACCGACCGTGTCATGGGCTGGCTCTGGAGTCGTCTCTATCAGGGCATCAACGTCAATGGCGGCGAAAAGGTTCGTCAGCTGGCGCAGGATGGCCACGAGATTGTCTATGTGCCCTGCCATCGCAGCCACATGGATTATCTGCTGCTCTCCTATGTGCTCTATCATCAGGGTCTGGTGCCGCCGCACATTGCAGCCGGTATCAATCTCAACTTCTGGCCAGCCGGCCCGATTTTCCGTCGTCTGGGCGCCTTCTTTATTCGTCGTACCTTTAAAGGCAATAAGCTCTACGCCACGGTATTCCGCGAATATCTCGGCGAGCTGTTCACCCGCGGCTATTCGGTTGAATACTTTGTTGAAGGGGGCCGTTCACGTACCGGTCGCCTGCTGGACCCTAAAACCGGCACTTTAGCCATGACGCTGCAGGCGATGCTGCGCGGCGGCAATCGTCCAATCACGCTGGTGCCGATCTACATTGGCTATGAGCATGTGATGGAAGTGGGTACGTACGCCAAAGAACTGCGCGGTGCGGCAAAAGAGAAAGAGGGCTTCATGCAGATGGTGCGCGGCTTACGCAAGTTGCGCAATCTCGGCCAGGGTTACGTTAACTTTGGCGAGCCGCTGCCGCTGGTCAACTATCTCAACAAACGGGTGCCGGAATGGCGCGATGCGATCGATCCGATTGAGCCGCAGCGTCCGAGCTGGTTAACGCCGACCGTCAATGATATCGCGGCCAGCCTGATGGTGCGTATCAATGAAGCGGGCGCGGCCAACGCCATGAACCTCTGTGTGACGGCGCTGCTGGCGTCACGTCAGCGCTCACTAACCCGTGAACAGTTGATTGAACAGCTGGAGTGCTATACCCAGCTGCTGCGCAATGTGCCTTATTCGCCAAACGCGACCGTACCCGATCTTTCCGCAGAAGCGCTGCTGGATCACGCCCTGGGTATGAATAAGTTTGAGAGTGAAAAGGACAGCATTGGCGACATCATCATTCTGCCGCGTGAGCAGGCCGTGCTGATGACCTACTATCGCAACAACATTCATCACATGCTGGTAATGCCGTCGCTGATTGCCGCCATTGTTCAGCAGCATCAGACGCTGACCGAAGCAGAACTGCTGCGTCAGGTGAGCCTGATCTATCCGATGCTGAAGAGTGAACTGTTCCTGCGCTGGCAGACCGATGAGCTGCCACAACTGCTGACTGATGTGAGTCAGGAGCTGGCGCGTCAGGGCCTGATTACCTTCGAAGCCGGTGAGTTGCGCTTTACCGCAGCGCGCTATCGTACGCTGCAGCTGCTGGCTGCCGGTGTGCGCGAAACGCTGCAGCGTTATGCCATTACCTTCTCGATTCTCAGCGCCAAGCCGACGATTAACCGTGGCACGCTGGAGAAAGAGAGCCGGACGCTGGCACAGCGTCTGTCGGTGCTGCACGGGATCAATGCGCCGGAGTTCTTCGACAAAGCAGTCTTTACCTCGCTGGTACTGACGCTGCGCGATGAAGGATATATCAGCGACAGCGGTGATGCCGATGTCGCGCAGACTCTGGCGACCTGGCATATCCTGGCTGACCTGGTCACCAGCGATGTCCGCATGACGATTGAAACCGCGGTGGCGCACGACTGACCCCCGCGCATAGTAAAAAGGCGACCTCATGAGGTCGCCTTTTTTATGCCCAAAACGCTCTATCAGAACAGCTGACTGAACGGCGGCGTGTTCATCAGTATGCCCAGGAACAGCACCATCCCGACGTAGTTATTATTCAGGAAAGCCTGGAAACAGGGCTGGCGTTCGCGCCCGGCGATCAGCTTCTGCTGATAAACAAACAGCGCAGCCGCCAGCAGCAGCGTCCAGTAGAAGGCTCCATTCAGATGCAGCATCATCCCCACCAGCGCCATCAGCAGCAGCGTCGCCAGCTGCAGCAGACCAATGATCAGCTTGTCGAAACGGCCAAACAAAATCGCCGTCGATTTCACGCCAATCTTCAGATCATCGTCCCTGTCGACCATCGCATACTGAGTGTCATAAGCGACCGTCCAGCAGATGTTCGCGATAAAGACCAGCCAGCAGACCAGAGGTAAGGACTCACTAACTGCGGACCAGGCCATGGGAATCGCCCAGCCAAACGCGGCCCCCAGCACCACCTGCGGCAGATGGGTATAGCGCTTCATAAAGGGATAGACCCAGGCCAGCGCCAGCCCCACGACGGAGAGCATAATCGTCATCAGATTCATGGTCAGCACCAGCGCAAACGCCACCAGCGCCAGAATCACGAACAGCAGCTTAGCCTCTTTTGCACTGACTGCGCCGCTGGCCAGTGGCCGGTGCTTCGTGCGCTCAACATGTCCATCGACTTTGCGATCGGCGTAGTCGTTGATCACACAACCGGCCGCACGCATCACAATCACCCCGGCCACGAATACCGCCAGCACCGGCAGCGGCGGAATCGACATGTCAGCCAGCCATAAGGCCCAGAATGTTGGCCACATCAGCAGTAGCGTACCGATGGGTTTGTCGATTCGCATCAGGCGAGCATAGGCCCGCCACTTATTCATACTTAAGCTATTTTGCACCACAGGATCCTCAGACCAGATCGCGATAGAGCGGCGATGCCGGTAAAAACAGTTCAGTCAGCAGCAGCGGTTTGCCGGAGAGACGCAGGCGCGAACGCCGTCCCCACAATCCCTCCACCTGGCCCGGATCAATAAAATCGCGGGTCAGCGTCGACGAGGAGAAGAGATAGCGACCCAGAGGACGGGTGCCCAGCTGTTGCAGCATCGCCTCTGGACCATTGAGGGTGCTTTCCGGCACCAGAGTGCGACCCGCCAGCCAGGGCTGATCGTCGCCGAACAGCAGCACTTCACGCAACCAGAAGCGTTCATCGTCTGGCAACAGCGCCCTTTCCTCACCCAACTCGCTGGCATCGATAAAGCCTTCGCGCAGCGGCTGAACTGTGACTCGCTGACAATGCTGTTCAAAACGGCGCGTCATTGAGTCCTCCTCCATCAGCCAGTCAAGCAAGGGCGGCGCAAGGGTACCCTGCGACGGAGAAAGCCAGTTGAGCGAACGTAATAAGCTGAGTGCGTCTTGCGACATAGCACCACTCCCGATAATTTTCAGGTCGCTAGTTTAGCGCAGAGAAGCGATGCGAACACCTGCCGTCGTGTCAGACGGCAGGGGGATTACTCGCGTTTCAGCCGGTTGCTGTTTGCCAGCCACAGGGTGATCACCAGAATCAGAATCGCCGCAGAGTAGCAGAGCGTATCGAAGGGATTTTTATGGTCGACGATGATCAGGCGGATAATAGCCGTGATGCCGATATAGACGAAATAGCGCAGCGGGAAATGATAACCCGACTGAAAATACTTAACAATCAAGGCGATAAATTCGAAATAGAGAAAATAGATAACGATTCCGTCAATCAGCAGATAGGAGGAAGCCTGCTCGCCGGTGTTAAACAGCACGTTTGCCAGATGGATAGTTTCTTTGCCTAAAAAGACGATCAGGATGATCGCCAGACTCAGCAGACCCAGATTCAGCACCCATTGCAGTACCGTTGCAAGGTGGCGGGCCAAAGGATTTTTGTCACTCATGTTGCACCTTTAAAAAGGAGTTATTAGCGCGCAGTATCATGCGCGAGTGTGATGCAAATCACAATAACTCCTCAGGCCTCCACATCCACACAGAGCGCATCGTAGCGCCAGTATTCACAGTCGCAGTCAATCACCTCTTTTTGCTGGTTGCGGTTGATACGGGTAATCAGCAAGCCGGGGCTGCCCGGAGCCACATTCAGCGTGGGTGCAGCAACCTCCGGTAACGGACCGGGCAGAATAGTGAAGCGCGCGCCGCCGTATCGAATACCGTAGCGCTGGTCATAGAGATCGGTCAGGGAACGGGTCAGATCTTCATCGAGCAGCCCGGGGAAAAAACGCGGATTGAGGTAGTGTTCAACATAGAGCACCGCGCGCCCATCGATGCGCCGCAGGCGGCGGATGCAGTAAACCGCCGAACCGGGTGCCAGTCGCAGTGCCGTCGCTACGCTATCGTGCGCCGCAACCTGTTCAGCGGCGATCACCTCGGTGGTCGCCTGCCGTCCCTGCTCCCTCGCCATGGCATGAAAGTGGCTGTGATGCAGCGGGTTGTAGATTAAGCGCGGCGGCGCGATAAACCAGCCACGACGCAGTTCCCGGTAGATCATCCCCTGCGCTTCCAGCTTGCCCAGCGCTTCCCGCAGAGTAATCCGCGTGGTGCTGAACGCCTCGCTTAAGGCACGCTCCGACGGCAGTCGCCCGCCGCTGAACTCACCCGCCTTAATGCGCGTCAGCAGTACGCTGGCAATCGCATCCGCCGTTTTGAGTGCTATCGACTCCACAACAGTAGCCTCATTTTGGTGCGACTCCGCACTCTTACTGTTCAGGTAAACACGCCTGTGACGGGCAAACGCGTCACGTCTCTTGTCGCCTATCCCGCGCACCGCACCGCTTTGTCATAAATCGTTCATATACAGGGGCTACATTGGCTCGGTTCTTGCTGGACTAGACCAGCCAGGCCCATCAACTTACACCCGGAGCAACTGAGATGAAAGCGTTTATCGCCTCTGTAGTAGCCAGTGCTGTAGTCCTCACCCTGCCCGTTGCGCAGGCCGCCGATAACGACCTCGCCGCGCTGGAAAAAGCCGCGCGCAGTGAAGGTCAGGTCAACAGCGTCGGGATGCCGGACAGCTGGGCCAACTGGAAAGATACCTGGAACGACATCAGCACCAGATATGGTCTTAAGCACAGCGATACCGATATGTCATCGGCGCAGGAGCTGGCGAAATTCGATGCAGAGAAAGAGAATGCCAGCGCTGACATCGGTGACGTGGGCGCTGCCTTTGGCCCCATCGCTGTGGCTAAGGGCGTGACCCAGCCCTATAAACCGACGCACTGGGATCAAATTCCGGCTTGGGCCAAGGACAAAGACGGTAACTGGGCGCTGGCTTATACCGGCACTATCGCGTTTCTTATCGACAAGCAGCAGGTTAAAGACATCCCCCACAGCTGGGCCGATCTGAAGAAAGGTAAGTATGTGGTTACTATCGGTGACGTCGGTGTGGCTGCTCAGGCGGCTAACGGCGTACTGGCTGCCAACTACGCTTTAGGCGGTGATGAGAAGAACCTGAAACCGGCGCTGGCGTTCTTTGCCGATCTGGCCAAACAGGGTCGTCTTGGCGTGACCGATCCGGTGATCGCTAACATCGAAAAAGGCGAAGTGCAGATGGCGGTGGTGTGGGACTTTAACGCCCTGAACTACCGTGACCAGATCGACAAAAACCGCTACGAAGTGGTGATCCCATCGGACGGTTCAGTGACCTCTGGCTACACCACCATCATCAACAAATATGCGAAACACCCTAACGCCGCAAAACTGACGCGCGAATATATCTTCTCAGACCAGGGACAGATCAATCTGGCTAAAGGCTATGCGCGCCCGATTCGTGCCGAGCATCTGACGATGCCAGCGGACGTTCAGGCTCGCCTGCTGCCACAGTCAGAATATAAAAATGCCCGTCCGGTTAAGGATCAGGCTGCCTGGGATAAATCGTCGAAAATGCTGCCGCGCCTGTGGCAGGAAAACGTCATCATCAATATGCAGCAGTAATTCGCGGCAGGGAGAACGGAATGAAGACCATCCTGGTAGTGCTGGACGGCCTGAGCAATCAGGTCGCACAACATGCAATGGGTTACCTGCATGCCGAATGTTCGCAGGGCAACGGGTTCTATTACCGTATGACCTGCGAATTACCGTCACTGTCGCGTCCGCTTTATGAGTGCATTCTGACCGGGGTTCCGCCGGTCAGAAGCGGCATTATTCATAATGGCGTCAGCCGGTTAAGTCGCGAACGCAGCGTGTTTCACTTTGCGCGAGCGGCGGGACTGACGACAGCGGCGGCGGCCTACCACTGGGTGAGTGAGCTTTATAACCGCACCCCGTTCGTTCCGGCGCGCGATCGTCATACCGACGCGCCGGACCTGCCCATTCAGTTCGGCCATTTTTATTCTGACGATAGCTATCCCGATTCGCACCTGTTTGAAGATGCAGAGAGCCTGCGGCTGCGTCACGATCCCGATTTTCTGCTGATCCACCCGATGAATATCGACGATGCCGGTCATAAGTCGGGACTTTCCTCGCCGCAGTATCGCAACCGGGCGCGCATCGCCGACGGCCTGCTGTCGCAGTGGATGCCGCTGTGGCTGGCCGAGGGCTATCAGGTGATGGTGACCGCCGATCACGGCATGAATGACGATCGCTCCCATGGCGGAATTCTGCCAGAGGAGACCACGGTGCCGCTGTTTGTCTTTGGCCACGCTTTCTCGCTGCAGCCTGACCTTGCCCCACAGCAGACCGACCTGTGCGGCACGCTGTGTGAACTGCTTGAAGTGGCGCATGACAAGCCGGTCTGTCGCGGCCTGCTGGCGGAGTCACAAAGATGAAGGGAAAAGGATTCGCACTGCTGCTGCTGTTACCTTTCACCCTGTTCTGGGTCGCCTTTCAGCTGGCACCGCTGCTGTGGATTGCCATCAACAGCTTCTGGAGTGACATGAACAGCCAGTGGGGCTGGGATAACTATCACGACATTCTCACCTCACCGTTCTACCAGCAGGCATTTCGCTTTTCGCTGGATATCTCGATCTGGTCCAGCATCTGGGGATTACTGATTGCGCTGGTCACCGGCTATTCGCTGCATCAGCTCGGCGGCGGACGACTGCAGCGCTTTCTTATCTCCTTTACCAACATGACCAGCAACTTTGCCGGAGTCCCGCTGGCGTTTGCCTTTGTGATTCTGCTGGGGCTGAACGGCTGCCTGACGCTGCTGCTGCGCCATTATGGTGTGATTGAGAGCTTCCGGCTCTTCTCGCGCAACGGCATGGTGCTGGTTTACACCTGGTTCCAGATCCCGCTGGGCGTGCTGTTGCTCTATCCGGCATTCGACGGGCTGAAAAAAGAGTGGCAGGAGTCCGCTGCACTGCTGGGTGCCAGCCGCTGGCGCTACTGGTGGCATATCGGCCTGCCGATTCTGTTCCCGGCGCTGCTCGGAACCTTTGTCATCCTGCTGGCGAATGCGCTGGGCGCTTACGCCACGATTTACGCCCTCACCACCGGTAATTTCAACGTGGTGCCGGTACGCATCGCCGCGCTGGTCTCGGGTGATATCTCGCTTGATCCCAACACCGGCAGCGCGCTGGCGATGCTGCTGGTGGCCATTATGGCGCTCATCACCCTGGTGCAGCAGTATCTGGTGCGCCGCAGCTATCTCAATGCGAAACAGCCATGAAAGGAGCCGTCATGTCGCGTGCTGAGCACCTCTATCACCGGATCATGGTCGGGTTACTCTTTACCCTGCTGGCGCTGCCGTTGCTGGCTACGCTGCTCTATGCGATCTCGTCCGACTGGAGTAATACCATTCTGCCGCAGGGCTACAGCCTGAAGTGGTTCATCCAGCTCTGGAGCGACCCGCGTTTTCTGACAGCGCTGGGTCATTCGCTGCTGATTTGCTTTGGCGCCTTGCTGTTCTCACTGGTACTGGTGCTGCCTGCCATGTTTGTAATCGCTTACTATTTTCCACGGCTGGATTCGGTGATGAACATCCTGATCCTGATGCCTTTCGCCGTGCCGCCGGTGGTGTCATCCGTGGGATTACTTCAGCTCTACTCGTCGTCACCGCTGATGCTGACCGGCACGCCATGGATCTTAATCGGCTGTTATTTCACCATCGCGCTGCCCTTTATCTACCGGGCGCTGGCAAACAATATGCAGGCCATCAACCTGAAAGAGCTGATCGATGCCGCACAACTGCTGGGTGCCAGCACCTGGCAGGCTGCACTGTGGGTGGTGCTGCCTAACCTGCGCAAAGGGATGCTGATTGCCGTGCTGCTCTCATTCTCCTTCCTGATTGGCGAATTTGTCTTCGCTAACCTGCTGGTCGGCAACCGCTATGAAACCCTGCAGGTTTACCTCTTCAATATGCGTAACGGCAGCGGTCACTTCACCAGCGCGCTGGTGATCTCCTACTTCTTTGTGGTGCTGCTGGTCACCTGGCTGGCCAACGCCCTGAATCCAGAACGAGGCTGAATATGAGTTACCTTCAGGTCAGAGAGCTGAACAAGTCCTATGGACCGACGCCCATTTTCGAGCAGATCGATTTCAGTGCCGCTGAAGGGGAATTTGTCACCCTGCTCGGCCCCAGCGGCTGCGGTAAATCGACGCTGCTGCGCTGTCTGGCGGGATTAACCGGCGTCGACAGCGGTGAAATCCGCCTGGAAGGCAAAGATATCGTGCCGCTGGCTCCGCAGAAACGCGCCATCGGCATGGTGTTCCAGAGTTATGCGCTGTTTCCTAACATGACGGTGGAGAAGAACGTCGCGTTTGGCCTGAAGATGCAGAAACTGCCTGAAGCGCAGATCCGCCAGCGGGTGCTGGAGGTGCTGGATCTGGTTGAACTCAGCGACTATGCGCGTCGTTATCCGCATCAGCTGTCAGGCGGGCAGTGTCAGCGCGTGGCGCTGGCGCGTTCGCTGGTGACGCGTCCGCGTCTGCTGCTGCTGGATGAGCCGCTGTCGGCGCTGGATGCACGTATCCGTCGCCATCTGCGCGATCAAATCCGCCGCATCCAGCGCGAGCTGAATCTCACCACCCTGTTCGTCACCCACGATCAGGAGGAGGCGCTGACGCTCTCTGACCGCATCGTGCTGATGAACCGGGGCAAAATCGTGCAGAACGGCGATGCCGAAGCGCTGTATACCCAGCCGGTCGATCTTTTTGCTGCCGGATTTATCGGCAACTACAACCTGCTTAGCGCTGAACAGGCGACGCGCCTGACCGGCCAGCCTTTCAACAGCCAGGTCGCCATTCGCCCGGAATCGATGCTGTTCACCGCACCAGGCCAGGGCATTCCTGCGGAAATCCTCAGTCACAGCCTGCTGGGTAATGTGATCCGCTATCGTATCCGGGCCCATGACGTGGAGCTTTCGGTGGATGTGCTTAACCGATCGGCGGCGGATTTGCATCCCGCTGGCAGGAAGATTGGTCTACAATTAGAGATGTCGACTTTGCGCCAGGTTGCTTAAAACACAGGAAAAAATCACGCATTGCACGGCAATCCCCTTCACAGATTGCTCTCTCTGTCAGGCTGGCAGTCTGTGCTGCTTGAGGCCTGACAAACGAGGAGCGACACCACGTGTTAACCCTGCTTAATCTACTCTCTGCGGTGGCCCTGCTGGTCTGGGGCACGCATATCGTACGAACCGGCATCATGCGGGTCTACGGTGCCGATCTGCGGCGCGTGCTGAGCCGCAGCATTGAAAAAAAACCGATGGCGTTTCTGGCGGGCATTGGCGTGACCACGCTGGTGCAGAGCAGCAATGCCACGACGTTGCTGGTCACCTCTTTTGTGGCGCAGAATCTGGTCAGCCTGACGCCCGCGCTGGTGGTGATTCTGGGCGCGGATGTCGGTACAGCCATCATGGCGCGAATCCTGACCTTTGATCTCTCGTGGCTCTCACCGCTGTTTATCTTCTTTGGCGTGGTGTTTTTCCTCAGCCGCAAGCAGACTCGCGCCGGTCAGTTAGGCCGCGCCAGTATCGGCCTGGGGCTGATCCTGCTGGCGCTGCAGCTGATTGTCGAAGCGGCCCGGCCCATTACCCAGGCCGCCGGTGTTCAGGTGCTCTTCTCCAGCCTGACCGGTGACGTGATGCTTGATGCGCTGTTGGGCGCGGTGTTTGCCATTATCAGTTACTCCAGCCTTGCTGCGGTGCTGATCACCGCGACGCTGACCGCCACCGGGGTGATTTCGTTCAAGGTCGCGCTCTGTCTGGTGATTGGTGCCAATCTCGGTAGCGGCCTGCTGGCGATGATCAACGCCAGTGGCTCGAATGCCGCGGGCAAACGCGTGGCGCTCGGCAGCTTGCTGTTCAAGTTCATCGGCTGTGTACTGATCCTGCCGTTTGTGGATATTGTGGCGACCTGGCTCGACAAGCTGCCGGTCAACGACGAAGAGTTAGTGATTTTCTTCCATGTGTTTTACAACCTGATCCGCTGCGTGGCGATGGTGCCGTTTGCTGACCTGATGGCGCGCCTCTGCCGTCGTATTATTGCCGACGACGTGGATAACGCGCTGCACCTCAAGCCAAAGCACCTCGATCGCAGTGCGCTGGATACCCCGGCGCTGGCGCTGGTGAATGCCGCCCGCGAAGCGCTGCGTATAGGTGACGTGCTGGAGCAGATGCTGGAGGCGTTTAACAAAGTGGTGCATGGCGAATCCCGCGAGGAGCGCACGGTGCGTCGGCTGGATGATGATGTCGATGTGCTTTATACCGCCATCAAACTCTATCTGGCACGGATGCCAAAAGAGGATCTGCCCGAAGAGGATTCGCGCCGCTGGGGCGAAATTATCGAGATGTCGCTGAATCTGGAGCAGGCCGGAGACATCATTGAGCGGATGAGTGGTGATGTGGCTGACAAGTCGCTGGCAGCGGGCCGCGCGTTTTCTGCCGAGGGATTAAAAGAGCTGCAGGAGTTACATGAACTGTTGATCGCCAACCTCAGAATGAGTCTGTCAGTGTTTCTGTCGCACGATGTCACCAGCGCCAAACGTCTGCGCCGCGCAAAACATCGCTTCCGCCTGATGATTCGCCGTTACTCCCACGCCCACGTTGACCGCCTGCACCAGCAGAACGTGCAGAGCATTGAGACCAGCTCGCTGCACCTTGGTTTACTGGGAGACATGAAGCGCCTGAATTCCCTGTTCTGCAGTGTGGCCTATACCGTGCTGGATCAGCCCGACGATGAACGGGATTATGAATAAGGCGGGTGAACAGATAGTTACGCCGGAGCAATCGTCCGGCGCAACAGCAGTGAGAAGCGGCGCATCGCAATAATGCGCCGCCACGGTTACTTCTTCTTAATCGGTTTTCCGGACCAGTAACCCGCCAGCAGTGAACCTGACAGGTTGTGCCACACCGAGAACAGCGCGCCCGGCAATGCCGCCAGCGGCGAGAAGTAGAGTTTGCCCAGCGTCGCCGCCAGACCGGAGTTCTGCATGCCGACTTCCAGCGCCAGGGTGCGGCAGGTTGACTCATCGAAGCCAAACAGCTTGCCGCCCCAGTAGCCGCCAAGCAGGCCAATCGCGTTATGCAGGATCACCGCCGCGATCACCATCAGACCCACCGACCCGATAAAGCCCTGACTGCCCGCCACTACCGCGCTGATGATCAGCAGAATGCAGACCATCGAAAACGCAGGCAGCCACGGTTCTACCCGGCGAACCACGCTGTTCATGCTGTGATGGATGATCAGTCCGAGGCTAATCGGGATCACCACGATCTTCACGATGCTCAGCAGCATGCCCACCACATCAACCTGAATGTGGGTATCAACATAAAAGCGGGTTAACAGCGGCGTGGCGAACACGCCCACCAGCGCGGAAACGGAAGAGATGGTCACCGACAGCGCCACATCCCCTTTCGCCAGATAGATCATCACGTTGCTGGCGGTGCCACTGGCCACGCTGCCGACCAGAATCATACCGGCTGCCAGATCGGGCGGCATATGAAACAGTTTTGCCAGCCCCCAGGCGGCTAGCGGCATCACCAGATAGTGCAGGAACGTTCCGGCAACCACCGGCGCAGGCCGGGTCAGTACCCGTTTGAAATCGTCGATATTCAGGGTGACACCCATGCCAAACATAATCAGCATCAGCAGATAAGTGACCCAGGGTCCGATGCCGAGAAAGGTACCAGGAGAGTAATACGCGGCGACAGACAACAGCACGGCCCAGAGCGGGAACAGGCGGGTTAACGTGGCGAGCATAGCCAGACTTCCTTATAAGAATGTTATGTTTTATGCAGATTTGCCATAGAGCGTCGCCAGACAGCAACGACTGCCGTGACGAAGGCGGGATCATAACATTTCATTATCATGGCGTAAGGCGAAGATGGGGCGAGGCGGGAAAATGCGGATCGACTGCTGCCGATCCGCTGCATATCGCAGAAATTACGCTGCTTTTTCCTCTAAACCGCGGTAGATCAAACCACCAATCACGGCACCGATAATCGGCATCAACCAGAACATCCACAGCTGAGAGATCGCCCAGTCACCCTGGAAGAGGGCTGCTGCGGTGCTGCGGGCCGGGTTAACGGAGGTGTTGGTCACCGGAATACTGATCAGGTGGATCAGGGTTAACGCCAGACCGATCGCGATCGGTGCAAAGCCTTTCGGCGCGCGTTCGCTGGTGGCACCCATGATGACAATCAGGAAGATCGCGGTCATCACCACTTCGGTGATCATACCTGCCTGCAGGCTGAAGCCACCCGGCGAGTGTTCGCCGTAGCCGTTCGCCGCAAAGCCACTGGCCGCTGCACTGAAATCACCTTTACCGCTGGCGATCAGATAGAGCACGGCGCCCGCGACGATGCCGCCAACCAGTTGCGCGATGATGTAAGGGATGGCCTGTGATGCAGGAAAACGTCCGCCTGCCACTAATCCCAGGGTCACGGCCGGGTTAAAGTGACCACCTGAGATATGACCGACTGCATACGCCATGACCAGCACGCTCAGCCCGAAAGCCAGCGCCACGCCCATGAAGCCAATGCCCAGTTCCGGGAACGCAGCTGACAGCACGGCACTACCACAACCGCCTGCGACCAGTACGAAAGTACCCAGCGCCTCTGCGACTAACCTTTTCATGATATTTCCTAAATTTGGGTGAATTGATTCAGCGGCGGGATTATAAATCTGAGGAAAGGGAGCGCAACGGAAGTACACGAAATGCGCAGAGAAAGGGGTTGCCATTTGGCAATGACAGGCGTTAAGCGTTTGTATTTATATAGATTAGTGGAAGTCGCGTAACGGGGAGCAATCGGAGAGAGGTGAACGGTTTTTGCCGTTTTTCAGGCCGCGCAGAGGCGGCCTGAACGGCAGAGAAGCCTACTCGAACAGATTGCGATGCAGCGTACGTACCACACTTTCCGCATCGTTGCCCGGCACCAGGAAGCAGAGATTATAGCTGCTGGCACCGTAGCAAATCATCCGCAGGTTGAACGGATCGAGCACACCAAATACCTCTTTGCCGACGCCGCACGCTTTTGACAGCTGGTTACCGATAATCGCCACCAGCGCCAGATCTTCTTCTACTTCTACCCGGCACAGCGACGAGAGTTCAGTCAGCAAAGCCTGGGTCAGCAGACTGGCGCTGGTTGAGGTCGAGCCGGTCGTGTCCAGGGTCAGCGCCACGCTCACTTCAGAGGTGGTGATCAGGTCAACCGAGACGTTGTGGCGCGCCAGAATGTTGAAGAGTTCGGCGAGGAAACCAAACGTATGCAGCATGTTAAGGCTGTGCAGCGTTAACAGCGTCTGCTTACGGCGTAAAGCCAGCGCCCGGAACAGCGGCGGGTTGCGGGTTTCGTTACAGACACGGGTACCGCCCGCTGCCGGATCCTTACTGGAACCGACGAAGACCGGAATACCCCGGCGCACGGCGGGGAGCAGCGTCGCCGGGTGCAGCACTTTGGCACCAAACGTCGCCATTTCGGCGGCTTCTTCAAAGGTGATTTCATCAATGCGCTTCGCCGTCGGCACCACGCGCGGATCGGTGGTGTAGATGCCCGGCACATCTGTCCAGATATCCACACGCGCTGCGTTGAGCGCTTCGCCCAGCAGCGCAGCGGTGTAATCACTGCCGCCACGGCCTAAGGTGGTGGTGCGCCCTTCGCTTTCACTGCCAATGAAGCCCTGAGTAATGACCAGCGCCTGCTCAATGCGCGGCTGTAACTGCGCCGTCGCCAGCTCCGCCAGCACCTGGACATCCGGTACGGCCCGGCCAAAATGATCGTCGGTCCGCATGACCTTGCGGACATCGAACCACTCCGCGTTAACCTGACGTTCACGCAGAATTTCCACAAACAGCAGCGATGACATCAGCTCACCGTGGCTGACCAGTTCATCGGTCAGGGCATTTGAGGTGGCCAGTGAGGCAGCTTCGGAGAGCATGCTGATGTTATCGATCATGCGATCGATTTCATCGCGGATCACTTCCGGACGCTGCAGGCAATCAACAATGGCGTACTGGATACGGCGGATATCATCAAGCAGCACAGCGCGCTGAGGAGCCTGCTGGCCTTCAGCCAGCGCAACCAGCAGATTAGTAATGCCTGCGGAAGCAGAGAGCACTACCAGACGCGTGCTGGCGTCCTGCAACACCACATCGGCGCTGCGGTTCATCGCTTCAAAATCGGCTACGCTGGTGCCGCCGAATTTTGCCACTATCAGTGTTTGAGACATGTAGAACCTCGTGTCAGGTTATCTTGTTCTCGCCGATGAAAGGGTCGAGAAACATTCTTTCAGCCAGGCACAAGGAAAGAGCAGAAACGGGCGGACAAGATCGGATAGACGAGTCACCCAGAAGCGCCCCACCTTGCGAAACGTCGACTGCAGACGTTTCTGGTGACAACCCAGAGGATTCAGCCCCTGTAGCCGACAGGCAGCACACCGTGTGCTGACCCACCTCGGCGTCGCTCCCCATGATGTGTTTTCACCGGATACGGTTCCTCCAACACACTGCCTGGGCGACGCGCCTCTTCTGGCTTACGCACAGGTGCGCAAGTAGGCGCATAGATCTAGCCTTTTCTGGACCTGCTGTCAATGTCAGCGATGGCCGGAGAGCCGCATCAGAAAACAAATTAACCTGCATCGCAACGGCTACAGTGCTTAATGGGTTCAGCACTGACAGTAATCCCTGATACGGCACAACGTTTTGACTCGGCTTTCGCGGCACACTTTAACGCGCGCTGGCTTCGGGACACGCTGGCTGTTCGCGCCAGTGAATGCTGACGATAAACAGCAGCGATGAGATCGCCTGCCCGCCGGGCGCTGACAAAATTTTTCCTTTCAGTTACAACTGTGGTCATACTGAAACGCTAAACGGGCATGATGTGCCTCCGATGGAATGACGGTTCTTAATATCAACAAGAGTGTTGCCATGAAAAATATCAATCCGACACAAACCGCAGCCTGGAAAGCGCTGCAACAGCATTTTGAGCAGATGAAATCAGTAGAAATTGCCGATCTGTTCGCCCAGGATGCCGATCGTTTTGCCAAATTCTCTGCCACCTTTGATGATCAGATGCTGGTGGATTTCTCCAAAAACCGCATCACCCAGGAAACCCTCGATAAGTTACAGGCGCTGGCCAAAGAGACCGATCTCAGCGGTGCCATTAAGTCTATGTTCTCGGGTGAGAAGATTAACCGCACCGAAGATCGTGCGGTGCTGCACGTCGCGCTGCGTAACCGGAGTAACACGCCGATTCTGGTGGATGGCAAAGATGTGATGCCTGAAGTCAACGCGGTGCTGGATAAGATGAAAGGCTTCTCCGAACGCATCATCAGCGGCGAATGGAAAGGCTATACCGGTAAAGCGATCACCGACGTGGTGAATATCGGTATCGGCGGCTCCGACCTCGGTCCGTTTATGGTGACTGAAGCGCTGCGCCCGTACAAAAACCATCTGAATATGCATTTTGTCTCCAACGTTGACGGCACCCACATCGCCGAAACGCTGAAAGACCTCAGCCCGGAAACGACGCTGTTCCTGGTCGCATCCAAAACCTTCACCACTCAGGAAACTATGACCAACGCCCACAGCGCGCGTGACTGGTTCCTGAAAACGGCAGGCGATCAGCAGCACGTAGCGAAACACTTTGCTGCGCTGTCAACCAACGCCAAAGCGGTGGGCGAATTCGGTATCGACACCAATAACATGTTCGAATTCTGGGACTGGGTTGGCGGCCGCTATTCACTGTGGTCCGCCATCGGTCTGTCGATCATTCTCTCGATTGGCTTTGAAAACTTCGAGCAGCTGCTGAGTGGCGCACATGCCATGGACCAGCACTTCGCAACCACCCCAGCGGAACAGAACCTGCCGGTGCTGCTGGCGCTGATTGGCATCTGGTACAACAATTTCTTTGGCGCTGAAACCGAAGCGATCCTGCCCTATGACCAGTACATGCACCGCTTCGCCGCCTATTTCCAGCAGGGAAATATGGAGTCAAACGGCAAGTATGTGGATCGGGCCGGTCATCCGGTGGACTACCAGACTGGCCCAATCATCTGGGGCGAACCTGGCACCAACGGTCAGCACGCGTTTTATCAGTTGATCCATCAGGGTACCAAGCTGGTTCCATGTGACTTCATTGCCCCGGCGATTACCCATAACGCGCTGACAGATCACCATCCTAAGCTGCTCTCTAACTTCTTTGCTCAGACCGAAGCGCTGGCGTTTGGTAAGTCACGCGACGTCGTCGAGAAAGAGTTTACCGATGCCGGTAAAACGGCAGAGTCAGTGGCCCATATCGTGCCGTTCAAAGTGTTTGAAGGTAACCGTCCAACCAACTCCATTCTGCTGCGTGAGATCACCCCATACAGCCTGGGTGCGCTGATTGCCCTGTATGAGCACAAAATCTTCACTCAGGGCGCCATCCTGAATATCTTCACCTTCGATCAGTGGGGTGTGGAATTAGGTAAGCAGCTGGCGAACCGTATTCTGCCGGAACTGGAAAATGAGGACGAAATTACCACTCATGACAGTTCCACTAATGCCTTAATTAACCGCTATAAATCCTGGCGTTAATCGGTATTAATTTCATCGGGCGGCAACTTTGCCGCCCTTTTTTTGTCTGTTTTAACGCCTTATTGGGCAATTTCTGGATTAAGCGATAGCCTCCGGCGCGGGAAAAGTCCTAAAATACCCTAAGATAATTCTGAACATCGGCATGCTAAACAGAGAGATATCCAGTATAAAATGGATCTGAAAAGCCGGTATTTATTGGGTTAGCCATTGATTCATAATCATATTTAATTTCAGGCTCCCTGAGTAAATTCTGATTATTCTTATTCCGTACCAGATATTAATAAAAAAGAACATTACGCTTTGCATTCCACTTAGCTACAGCGAAATATAGGGTATCAACCGGAAATACTCCGATATAAAAAGTAGTTATCCCCAATTTCACTGATTAAATCACGCAATCACCCCGCCATTTGCCCTGGTTTTTATGGCACTGAACTCTGATATTTTGTTGCCCTATAATGAACGCGCCCGCAATGGGACTGTCCGTCGCTCTGGTCGCAGCCTGTCTGTATAGCCATTGTCGCCGGTCAGAGATCCTTCATTCACTCAATGCAGGAAACGTTATTATGAAAAAAACTATGGTTGCCGGTGCAGCCTTGATCCTCGTTGCCGCCTCCTCTAGCGCATTTGCTGCGCCGCAGGAAGCAGGTGAAGCAGGTACTGCAGCAGGCGCGCAGGCGGGAGCAATCTCCACTGGCGCATCTACCGCTGTCGGTATCGGCGCACTTGGCGCGTTGGTCGGGCTCGGCATTGCCGCTTCTGGCGGTGGTGACGGTGCAAATACCGGTACAACAACCACAACCACGACGAGCACCACACGTTGATGGTTGCCCGATACGCGTCTGATTACTGAACGGTGACAAACGGGCGAGGCTGAAACTTACTACGGTGAGGATTTCAGCAGAGCAACGTAGTCTCCCGCTTTGCAGCCAGACGGGACGGGCAAAGCACCTTTAAACATAACCACACGCCTGTGTGGTTATTTTTACTTTGGCATGACTTATCAGGGACACACAGTGCGCCAACTTCCTCTGCTGCTCGCTTGCCTGCTGCTGCAGGCCTGTACACAAACGCAAAAAGGTCTTGAACAGACTTTGCTGCTCGCGGTTAACGGTCCGGATGACGTCACCGTCACCGATCAACAGGTCAACAATCTTCCTTATGCCAGTCTCTATGCTCGTCTGAATGAAGGTCCGCGCATTTTTGTAGTGCTGGGCTACAGCGAGAAGGGGCAGCAGAAATGGGTCACGCAGGATCAGGCGATGCTGGTGACACAGCATGGCCGCCTGGTTAAAACCCTGGGCTTACCCGACAACCTGCTGAGCGTCAGCAATCTGCAACAGGATCCGCTCGCTGACAGCCTGCATATCAGCAACGGCGCGAGCTGGACCCGCATCGTGCAGTGGACTGAGCAGGGCAAGGTTCGCGGCGCGACCGTGCGTTCAACCTTCCAGCGTGGCACCGATGAAGTGCTGACCGTGGCGGGCAACCGCATCCCGTGCCGTGTCTGGCATGAGCAGGTGAGCATCGACAGCAGTAACCGCGAGTGGGAAAACACCTTCTGGATCGATAACAGCAGCGGCGATGTGGTGCAGGCCCATCAGATGCTGGCGGCCGATGCCTTCCCTGTTGACATCACTATTCTGAAGCCGGCGAAATCATGAAAAAAATCACTATTTTGCTGGCCGGGCTGAGCCTGTTCAGCGCCGCAGGGGCGCAGGCAGCTGCGCAGGTTACTGTCCATGCACCGCACAACGGCGGTCAGGCTGAGCTGAGCCAGGTCGCGGATCTCTCACAGCTGGTGACGCTGCCTCCGCTGCAGGTCAACACGGACTGGCGCAGTACTTTTATTGCCGAGCGCGGTGCCACCGCAGTCGCACAGCAGCAATACCAGCAGACACTGGGCGCGTTACGAGCCTGGCGTGCCGACAGCAGCGGCGATCGGGCGGCAGCCATTGATGAGGTGATCCGCCAGCTGAGCGCCATCAAAGTTGCAGGTCGTCAGTTTACGTCGCTCGACCCGGACTGGATCCGTCTGCATCCGGCTGATAACCGTCGGCTGGAGGGCAGCTATGACCTCTGGCTGCAGGCGCCATCCGATTCTGTACTGCTGCTCGGCGTACTTGGCGGCGCAGGCAAGGTGAGCTGGCAGCCGGGTAAATCAGTACGCGACTATCTTGAGGATCACCCGTCACTCTCCGGGGCAGAACGCAATTTTGTCACGGTGATTGCCCCTTCAGGTGCCACACAGCAGGTGCCGGTTGCCTACTGGAATCGTCGCCACGCGGAAGTGGAGCCAGGCAGCGTTATCTGGCTCGGCTTTTCGTCATGGAGCCTGCCAGGCAGCTATGAAGATCTGAACGATCGCATCCTTTCCGTACTGACTCACCGGATACCAGACTGATGAAAAAACGTTATCTCTTCAGCCTGTTGGCTGTTTCCGTGGCGGCCGCCTGTCAGGCGCAGGCTGACACGTTCCCCGCGCCGGTGGGTCCTTCACAATCCGATTTCGGTGGCGTGGGCCTGATGCAGGTGCCGACGGCGCGCATGTCCAGAGAGGGTGAATTCAGCCTCAACGCGCGCGACAACGATCAGTATCGCTACTACTCCGCGTCACTGCAGCTCTTCCCCTGGCTGGAGACCACCGTGCGTTATACCGACGTGCGGACCCGTCAGTACAGTGCGGTATCAGAATTCAGTGGCACGCAGAGCTATAAAGATAAAGCCTTCGACCTGAAACTGCGTCTGTGGCAGGAAGGCTTCTGGCTGCCGGAAGTAGCAGTAGGAACCCGCGACCTCGGCGGTACCGGCCTGTTCGACAGCGAATATCTGGTCGGGACCAAAGCCTGGGGGCCGTTCGACTTTACCCTGGGCATCGGCTGGGGCTATCTCGGTAACAGCGGCACGCTGAAGAACCCTTTCTGTTCATACAGCGACAGCTATTGCCAGCGTCCGAAGGTGGGCGAAGCGGGTTCAATCAATGGTTCGCAGATGTTCCATGGTCCGACAGCGCTGTTCGGCGGCGTGGAGTATCAGACGCCCTGGCAGCCGCTGCGTCTCAAGATGGAGTATGAGGGCAACGACTACCAGAATGACTTTGCTGGCCGCCTTGATCAGCGCAGCAAGCTCAACGTCGGTGCAGTTTATCGTGTGACCGACTGGGCTGACATCAACGCCAGCTACGAACGCGGCAACACCTTTATGTTTGGTGTCACCATTCGTACCAACTTTAATGACCTGCATCAGGCGCACATCGACAGTGAGAAGCCGTCCTACAATCCGCAGCCGCAACCTCAGTTGCTGGAGCCGACGGTGGTGGGCACTCAGTTGACCGATCTGAAATACAACGCCGGTCTCGACGGCCCGCGTATTCAGACCCAGGGCCATACGCTGTATGTGTCAGGCGAACAGACGAAGTATCGCGATACCCGTGAAGGCGTTGATCGCGCTAACCGCATCATCATGAACCACCTGCCAGACGGCATCGACACGATCAATGTGACCGAGTCGCGCTTTAACATGCCGCAGGTGACCACTGAGACAAAAGTCGCCAGCCTGCGTAACGATCTGGAAGGCTATCCGCTGGGCCATGAGCAGCCGCTGCAACAGACCCGGAAAGAACCGGTCGATCCGGGTACCACTGAGCAGGGGATGTTTATCCGTAAAGATCGCCTGAACTACAGCCTGTCACCGGTGCTGAATCAGTCGGTGGGCGGCCCGGAAAGCTTCTATATGTATCAGGTCGGCGTGATGGCCAGCGCTGATTACTGGCTGACGGATCACCTGCTGGTGGGCGGTAGTCTGTTTGGTAACCTCGCCAACAACTACGACAAGTTCAACTATAACGGCGCACCGGCGGACTCTTCGCTGCCGCGTGTGCGAACCCATATCCGCGACTATGTTGAGAACAACGTCTACGTCAACGATCTGCAGGCGAACTATATGGGCCATCTCGGTAATGGCTTCTATGGTCAGGTCTACGGCGGTTATCTGGAGACGATGTACGGCGGCGTGGGCGGCGAGTTGCTCTATCGTCCGGTCGATGCGAACTGGGCGGTGGGCGTTGATGCCAACTATGTCCGTCAGCGTGACTGGGACAACATGATGCAGTTTAACCGCTATAAAGCGACCACCGGCAACCTGACGGGTTACTGGCGTCCGTGGTTCATGCAGGATGTGCTGGTGAAAACCAGCGTCGGTCAGTATCTGGCGAAAGATAAAGGCGTAACGGTCGATGTGTCGAAGCGCTTCGACAGCGGCGTGATGGTCGGTGTTTATGCCACCAAAACCAACGTGTCGTCTGAAGAGTATGGCGAAGGCGACTTCACCAAAGGCTTCTACATCTCTATCCCGATGGACCTGTTCACCGTGACGCCAACACGCGGTCGCGCACAGGTGAACTGGGTGCCGCTGACGCGTGATGGCGGTCAGATGCTGGGACGTAAGTACCAGCTGTATGATCTGACGTCGGATCGCGACGCTCGCTTCAACTAAGCAGAGGCGGCCGCATTCAGACGGCTGCCAGACGTAAAGCGATGGGAGCATACGCCTGAAGCAAAGCATAGCGGGCCAGGGATGGCCCGCGCTGAGCCTGCCATGGAAGGCGTTCAGGCGTCTTTGCGAAAGGCGTGTGCTCCCTGAGCCTGCATCGCGGTGAAACCGCGCCTGCTCAGGGAACCCGGAGTTGGATTTGTCAGCAGTCTGAAGCGGCCCTCTGGCCGCTTTTTTTTATTTAGTCCGCATCGTAGCCGAGATTCGGTGCCAGCCAGCGCTCCACCTCAGTAACCGACATCCCTTTGCGTGCCGCATAATCTTCCACCTGATCACGCTGAATCTGCGCCACGGCGAAATAGCGGCTGTCAGGATGGCTGAAGTACCAGCCAGACACCGCCGCACCCGGCCACATCGCAAAGGATTCGGTGAGTTTCATTCCGGTCTGCTCTTCCACTGCCAGCAGACGCCAGATAGCGGCTTTTTCGGTATGCTCCGGGCAGGCCGGATAGCCTGGCGCCGGACGAATCCCCTGATAATTTTCGCGAATCAGCTCTTCATTGCTCAGATTTTCGTTGGGCGCAAAGCCCCAGATCACCTTACGCACCCGCTCGTGCAGATATTCAGCAAAGGCTTCCGCCAGACGGTCAGCCAGCGCTTTCACCATGATCTTGTTGTAGTCATCGTGCTGACGATCATAGGCCTCCGCCAGCGCATCCTCCTCCAGTCCGCCCGTCACCGCGAACGCCCCGAGATAATCCGCTTTTCCCGATGATTTCGGGGCGACAAAATCCGCCAGACAATAGTTAGCGAAGTCGGTTTTCTCAGTCTGCTGACGTAAGTGATGACTCACACGCAACACCTCATCGCGCCGCTCATCACTGTAGATATGAATATCATCGCCGACCCGGTTAGCCGGGAAAATACCGACCACCCCACGCGGCTTCAGCAGCGACTCCTCACTTAATCTGTCGAGCATCGCATTGGCATCGGCAAACAGACGCTGCGCCTCTTCACCGACCACTTCATCTTCCAGGATGCGGGGATATTTACCCGCCAGCGACCAGGTCATAAAAAACGGCGTCCAGTCGATGTAATGGCGCAGCGTCGCAATGCTGGCCTCCACCTGATTGACACCAGGGCGATGCGGCACCGGCGGCGTGTAGCTCTCCCAGTCAATTGAGGTGGCGTTATCGCGCGCCACCTGTAGCGGGACCGGCGGCGTGCGCGGCTTTTTACGTGCATGCTGGATGCGCACAGTTTCGTACTCTTTGCGCGTTCGGGCGACGAAATCGTCTTTTAAGGTGGCGGAGAGCAGCGACGACACCACACCAACGGTGCGGGAAGCGTTCTGCACGTAGACCGTCGGGCCACTATAGTGCTGCTCGATTTTGACGGCGGTATGCGCCTTCGAAGTGGTCGCGCCGCCAATCAGCAGCGGTAAGGTAAAGCCCTGACGCTCCATCTCTTTCGCCATATTGACCATCTCATCCAGCGACGGCGTAATCAGGCCTGACAGGCCGATGATGTCCGCATTCACTTCGCGCGCCGTTTTGAGAATTTTTTCGCCCGGCACCATCACGCCAAGGTCGATAATTTCGTAGTTATTGCACTGCAGCACCACGCCGACAATATTCTTGCCGATGTCATGCACGTCGCCTTTGACCGTGGCCAGCACGATTTTACCGTTGCTGCGCCCCGCCTCTTTGCTCGCTTCGATAAAGGGCTCCAGATAAGCCACCGCCTGCTTCATCACGCGCGCCGATTTCACCACCTGCGGCAGGAACATTTTGCCTTCGCCGAACAGGTCACCTACCACGTTCATGCCGGACATCAGCGGGCCTTCAATCACCTCTATCGGGCGTGGCACCTGCTGGCGCGCCTCTTCGGTATCCTGCTCGATAAACTCCGTGATGCCTTTGACCAGCGAATACTCCAGCCGCTTCACCACGTCCCAGCTACGCCATTCGGCGAGCTGCTTTTCCTGCGCACCATCGCTTTTACCGCCACGGTATTTTTCCGCCAGCGCCAGCAGCCGCTCGGTGCCATCATCACGTCGGTTAAGAATCACATCCTCTACCGCGTCACGCAGTTCTGCCGGCAGATCGTCATAGATGGCCAGCTGGCCTGCGTTGACGATGCCCATATCCATGCCGTTTCGGATGGCGTAGTAGAGGAACACCGCATGTATCGCTTCACGCACCGGGTCGTTGCCACGGAAGGAAAACGACACGTTGGAGACGCCGCCGGAGATCATCGCATGGGGCAGTTCACGCTTGATGTCTTCACAGGCACCGATGAAATCCATGGCGTAGTTGTTGTGCTCGTCGATACCGGTGGCGACCGCAAAGATGTTGGGATCGAAGATGATATCTTCCGGCGGGAAACCGACCTGTTCGGTCAGAATCTGGTAAGCGCGGCGGCAGATCTCAATTTTACGGGCGCGGGTATCCGCCTGGCCCACTTCATCAAACGCCATGACCACCATCGCCGCGCCGTAACGCCGCACCTGACGCGCATGGTGGATAAAAGCCGCTTCACCCTCTTTCATCGAAATCGAGTTCACAATCCCTTTGCCCTGAATGCACTGCAACCCTTTCTCAATCACCTCCCATTTCGAGGAGTCGATCATGATCGGTACGCGGGCAATATCGGGTTCGCCCGCAATCAGATTCAGAAAGCGCACCATCGCCGCCTCGGCGTCGAGCATCCCTTCATCCATGTTGATGTCGATGATCTGCGCGCCGCTCTGTACCTGCTGCAGCGCCACTTCCAGCGCTTCGTTGTATTTCTCTTCTTTAATCAGCCGCTTAAATTTTGCTGATCCGGTGACGTTGGTGCGCTCACCGACGTTAACAAACAGTGACTCTGGGGTGATGTTCAGCGGCTCCAGGCCGGAGAGGCGACAGGCCACCGGAATCACCGGCAAAGGACGCGGTGCGACGCCTTCAACCGCCGCGACCATAGCTGCAATGTGTTGCGGAGTAGTACCACAGCAGCCGCCAATAATATTCAGGAAGCCCGAGGTGGCCCATTCACCAATCTGCTCCGCCATCAGTTCTGCATCGAGATCGTATTCGCCAAAGGCATTGGGCAGACCGGCGTTGGGATGGGCGGTGACATAACCTTCGGCGATGCGCGACAGCTCCGCCACATACTGACGCAGCTCATCCGGTCCCAGCGCGCAGTTAAGACCAAAAGAGAGCGGTTCGGCGTGACGCAGAGAGTTGTAAAAAGCTTCGGTGGTCTGGCCGGAGAGCGTCCGGCCGGAAGCGTCGGTGATGGTGCCGGAGATCATCAGCGGTAGCGCCACACCCAGCGCTTCCATCTCGGTCTGCACCGCGTAGATGGCCGCTTTGGCATTCAGCGTATCGAATACTGTTTCGATCATGATGAGGTCGGAACCACCCTCCACCAGCGCACGGGTCGATTCGCGGTAGGCTTCCACCAGCTGATTAAAGGTGACGTTTCGGTAGGCGGGATCGTTGACGTCGGGTGAGATCGAGCAGGTACGGTTGGTCGGGCCGAGCACACCCGCGACGTAACGCGGACGATCCGGCGTTTTCGCCGTCCACGCATCGGCGCAGGCACGCGCCAGTCGGGCCGCTTCGAAATTGATCTCCGCCGATAGACTTTCCATCTGGTAATCCGCCATCGCAATCGACGTGGCGTTGAAGGTGTTGGTTTCGAGGATATCCGCACCGGCGGCCAGATAGGCGTCGTGGATCTCGCGGATCACCTCGGGTTTACTCAGCACCAGCAGATCGTTGTTGCCTTTGAGATCGCAGGGCCAGTCAGCGAAGCGGCTGCCGCGATAATCCTCTTCCTCCAGCCGGTAGCTCTGGATCATGGTGCCCATGCCGCCATCCAACACCATAATGCGTTGTGCGAGCTGCTGATGTAGCGCGTCGATTTTATTGCTCACTAGTTGCCCTATTCACGTCAGTCTGCTGGCGGAAAAGCCCGTTTTTCATTCTGGCACAAGCTTGTCAGGCGACAAAGTCACCTTGACGGAGAGATTTTCAGATCACTGCCTCACAGGTCTGACCAGAAAACCAGCGTTTGCAAACCGCGCGATTAAAACGAAAATGATTTCCACAATGTAAAAGGAGAAACAACGATGGCAACGCCCGTTCCCGTTAAGCGCGGCAAGAAACCCCGCGGCACCCCTGTAGCCGCACCCGCGGGCGGTCAGGTCCAGTCGCTGACGCGCGGCCTGACGCTGCTGGAGCTGATTGCTGATTCACATGGCAGCGTGGCGCTGACCGAGCTGGCACAGCAGGCGGGTTTGCCCAACTCCACCACGCATCGCCTGCTCAGCACCATGCAGCAGCAGGGTTTTGTCCGTCAGGTGGGCGATCTCGGGCTGTGGACGATCGGCGCACACGCCTTTGTGGTGGGCAGCAGTTTCCTGCAAAGCCGTAATCTGCTGGCGCTTGTCCACCCGGTGCTGCGCAGCCTGATGGAGCAGTCCGGTGAGACGGTGAATCTGGCGGTACTGGATCTCAGTGACCACCAGGCGGTGATTATTGATCAGGTGCAGTGTACCCAGTTGATGCGGATGTCTGCGCCGATTGGCGGCAAGCTGCCAATGCATGCATCAGGCGCAGGCAAAGCGTTTCTGGCGCATCTGGGTGATGAACAGATCACCGCCCTGCTGCATCAGAAAGGATTGCACTACTACACGCCGAAAACCCTGATGTCGCCGCAGAGCCTGAAAGAGAATCTGGCGCAGGTACGCAAGGCTGGCTTTTCACTGGATGATGAAGAGCATGCACTTGGACTGCGCTGTGTCGCCGCGCCTATTTATGATGAACATGGTGAGGCGTTTGCCGCGCTCTCTATCTCCGGCCCTATCGCCCGCATGACGGACGATCGGATCACGGAGTTAGGTGCGCTGGTCATCCGGGAAGCGCGTCAGGTTACGCTGGCGTACAGCGGTCGTTAACGGTGTCTGCCGCGTAGCAGACGCTGAAACGCTGCGTCTGCCGCCAGGCGATCACCTCTTCCACATGCCCCTGGGCGATGCGCTGCTGCTGCGCGCGCCACCAGCGGGCGTCGAATATCTCGGGATGCAGTTGCAGCAGCAAGGCACCGGTCGCGGCTTCACTGCATAACGCATAGCGGAAGGTTTCCGGGAAGACATCATCCGGTCCGACGCTGTACCACGGCTCGGCACTGAATTCATCTTCTTCATAGCGCGCCGCGGGCACCTCCCGGAAGTTCAGCTCCTGCATCGGGCGAATCTCATCGTAATCGTAAAAAATTACCCGGCCATGGCGGGTTATACCGAAGTTTTTAAACAGCATATCGCCGGGAAAAATATTGGCGGCCGCCAGCTGCCGGATGGCGTTGCCATACTCCTCAATGGCATGACGTCGCTCGGCGGCGCTGGCCTGCGCCAGGTAGAGATTAAGCGGCTGCATCCGGCGCTCCAGCCACAGATGACGAATGATCAGGCGATCGCCTTCGATGTGTAGCTTCTCTGCCACGCAGGCGTGAAGTTCCGTCAGCAGGGCCGGTGAGATGCGCGACAGCGGCAGCGCAAACTGCTCGAACGCCTGCGTATCCGCCATTCGTCCCACGCGATCGTGTTCTTTGACCTGCTGATAACAGGCGCGGACCTGCGCTTCCGTCACCTCTTTTTGCGGCGCGAAGCGATCTTTGATGACCTTGAACACCCAGTCAAAGCCCGGCAGCGTAAACACCAGCATCACCATGCCGCGCACGCCGGGCGCGATCTCAAAGGCCGTGTCACTCTCAGCCAGCGCCTGAAGATATTCGCGATAGCTTTCGGTTTTACCGTGCTTCTGGCAGCCAATCGCCATATAGCGCTCAGCCAGGGTTTTGCCGGGCAGAATCGGTTGCAGCCAGGCGACCAGCGCCGCAGGCACCGGGGCATACACCATGAAATAGGCGCGGGCAAAACCAAACACAATGCTGGCGTCATTCACATCGGTCAGGCAGGTGTCGATCCACAGTTCGCCGCTGTCAGTGCGCTGTATCGGCAGCAGACAGGGAAAAATACCTTCCGGCATATGCAGGCGCGCCACCAGCCAGGCGGTTTTGTTGCGATAGAAGAGTTCACTGTTGACCTCGAGCCAGCCCTGATCCAGCCGGGAGAAATGCGACGCCAGGTGGCGGACAATCCAGCCGACATCGCGCGCCCGATGCTGCCACGGCAGTGTCAGAGGCAAATCCCCCAGCACCTGATCCACCAATGCCCGCCAGCCCCGTTCCGGCTGATAACGACGTGATAAAGGCCGCAAAGGTGTGACCGGTGCGGTCAGAGACTGAGAGCTGATGATAAACAGCCGGTCCGGCTGCAGCTCGGCATGTCCATGTAACCGGCAATAGACGGAGTTAAAGAAGCTTTCGGCAATCTCATGCCGTGGATAGCCGGGCAGCAGGCTCTGATAGTGATCCTTGACCCGTAGCCAGAAAATCTCATCCCAGCTGGCCGCACCGTTCAGCACCCGCAGCTGATCGGCAACCAGACTGACGTGATGATCATAGAGATGAATGCGGGCCTTCATGGCATGCTGCACCGCCTGCCATTCCGCCTGCTCAAACCGCTGCTGCGCCCCGGCGGTAATATCCAGGAAGCGGCCATACTGAGCATCAAAGCCCTGCAGGATAGTGTGGGCGATTAAGGATTCACGTGGCGGCATAGTCAGCTCCGGTCAATGCCCGCCCGCGTGATGCGGGCGGGGAGTCCGTCAGAGGAGAAGCGTCAGAACTGGTGCTCTTCGGTCGAACCGGTGAGCGCGGTGACCGAGGACTTACCGCCCTGAATGATGTTGGTCACCTGATCGAAATAGCCGGTGCCCACTTCCTGCTGATGTGACGAGAAGCTGTAACCGCGATCGCGGGCAGCGAACTCAGGCTGCTGAACCTTTTCCACGTAGTGACGCATCCCTTCGCCCTGGGCATAGGCATGGGCCAGATCGAACATGTTGAACCACATGCTGTGGATGCCCGCCAGCGTGATGAACTGGAAGCGATAGCCCATGTCGCTGAGCGCCTGCTGAAATTTCGCGATGGTGCGATCATCGAGGTTCTTCTTCCAGTTGAACGACGGTGAGCAGTTGTAGGCCAGCAGTTTACCGGGGAAGCGCGCATGGATGGCATCGGCAAAGCGCTGCGCCATCGCCAGATCCGGCGTCGAGGTTTCACACCACAGGATGTCAGCATAAGGGGCATAGGCCAGCCCGCGACTGATCGCCTGTTCAATACCGGCATGGGTGCGGAAGAAGCCTTCTGCCGTCCGGTCGCCCCGGATGAAGGGGCGATCGTATTCATCACAGTCTGAGGTAATCAGGTCAGCGGCGTCGGCATCGGTGCGGGCCAGCAGCACGGTTGGTACACCCATCACATCCGCAGCCAGCCGCGCCGCGACCAGTTTCTGAATGGCTTCCTGAGTCGGTACCAGCACTTTGCCGCCCATGTGACCGCATTTCTTTACCGCCGCCAGCTGATCCTCGAAGTGGACCGCTGCCGCCCCCGCCTGAATCATCGCCTTCATCAGCTCATACGCATTGAGCACGCCGCCAAAACCGGCTTCCGCATCAGCAACAATCGGCAGGAAGAAATCGGTATGCCGGCTGTCACCTTTTTCAATGCCGCTGGACCACTGAATCTGGTCGGCGCGCTGGAAGGTCTGATTAATGCGGGTTACCACTTCCGGCACCGAATTCACCGGGTAGAGTGACTGATCGGGATACATCTGCCCCGCTACGTTGGCGTCCGCAGCTACCTGCCAGCCAGAAAGGTAGATCGCTTCGATGCCCGCCTTAGCCTGCTGCAGTGCCTGCCCGCCGCTGAGCGCACCCAGACTGTTGATGTACCCTTTCTTCGCCTCGCCGTTCAGCAGCGCCCATAATTTTTCCGCACCGCGCTCTGCCAGCGTACAGGCGGGCAGGACCGAGCCGCGCAGATTGACGACCTCTGCTGCGCTGTAAGGGCGGGTAATGCCCTCCCAGCGCGCGGTCTGCCAGAGTTGTTCCAGTTGATCTATCTGTTGAGTACGTGTCATGGCAATAGCTCCTCTGTTCAGGGGATCAGGCGGTAGCCTGGCAGGGTAAGAAAGGAAACCAGCTCGCGTTCGGAGGTGATCTGCGCCATCAGCTGTGCCGCGTCGTCATAGCGACCGGCGCTGAAGTGGGCTTCGCCCAGCGCGTTTTGCAGCAGATGCAGCTCTTCGTTCAGCCAGCGCAGAAACAGTTCAGCCGTGACCTGCTGGCCGCTGTTCAGCACTTGCTGATGACGAATCCATTGCCAGATTGAGGTGCGTGCGATCTCAGCTGTGGCGGCATCCTCCATCAGCCCGTCAATCGGCACACAGCCGTTACCGCTGATCCAGGCCTCAAGGTATTGCAGCGCGACGCGGATGTTGGCGCGCATTCCCGCTTCGGTCCGCTCACCCTGACAGGGCGCGAGTAACTGCTCCGCCGTGATCGGGGCATCCTCTTCCCGCATGACATGCAGCTGGTTAGGTCGGTCGCCCAGCGCGGCATTGAAGACCGCCATTGCAGTATCTGCCAGGCCAGGATGCGCAATCCATGTACCGTCATGCCCGTTGCCCGCTTCCCGCTGTTTATCTTCCGTCACGCGCTGCAGCACCCAGGCATTGCGCGTCGGATCTTTAGCAGGAATCAGGGCTGACATTCCGCCCATCGCGAAAGCTCCCCGGCGATGACAGGTTTTAATCAGCAGGCGCGAGTAAGCATCCAGGAACGGCTGAGACATGGTGACGGACTGGCGATCCGGCAGTACGCGATCCGCATGCTGTTTCAGGGTTTTGATATAGCTGAAGATGTAATCCCAGCGACCGCAGTTGAGACCAACGATGTGATCACGCAGATTCCACAGGATCTCATCCATCTGAAACACGGCGGGTAACGTTTCGATCAGGACAGTGGCCTTGATCGTGCCGCGTGGCAGATCGAAGTGATCCTCGCTGAAGCTGAAGATCTCACGCCACCAGGCGATCTCCTGCCAGCTCTCTGTTTTCGGCAGATAGAAGTAAGGCCCGCTGCCTTTGGCCAGTAAGGGCCGGACGTTGTGAAAGAAATAGAGCGCGAAATCAAACAGCCCGCCCGGAATCGCCTCACCCAGCCAGCTGACATGTTTTTCTGACAGATGCAGGCCGCGAACCCGGCACATCAGCACCGCAGGATTTGCGCCGAGCTGATAAATTTTGCCTTTGTCGCTGGTGTAACTGAGCGTGCCCTTCACCGCCTCGCGCAGTGTCAGCTGTCCTTCCATCAGCTTTGACCACTCCGGTGACAGTGAATCCTCAAAGTCGGCCATAAAGACTTTTACGTTTGAGTTCAGGGCATTAATGACCATTTTTCGATCGGGTGGGCCGGTGATCTCGACCCGACGATCTTCTAAGTCTGTCGGAATGGATTGAATACGCCATTCGCTGGCTCTTATGGAAGCGGTTTCCATATCAAAGTCTGGCAGATAGCCCTGGTCATATTGCTGCTGACGCTGCTGGCGAGCGGATAACAGCACTTCGCGTTGCGGTGCAAAGCGCGCAACCAGAGCCTCTAAAAAAGAAACCGCCTCGGGCGTTAACAGCTGCTGTTCGGCATGGCTAAAGGGCTGGATGAAATTCAGAGTAGGGCTGATCACTGAGTCTGTCATGCTGGCGTTCTCCTGTATTCAAAGGATCGAATGCAGCGGATCCACATGGTGTTTGTTTTGTGAGCTACAGGATCAGAGCATAAGCATTTATTTTTCTAAATCAAAAACTATTTCCATTTTTGGAATTATATTAGTATATCCCTCTGTTTTATATGTAATTAAATTTTTCTTCATTAAAGGAACAACTTTCATTAACGTTTTTCAGGCGAAAAAAAACCGTGTTGCCATCGGCTAACACGGTTCAGTTGATCGTGGGGCGGGACTATTCCAGCGTCGGATTCATGCGGCGCAGATCGAACGGCGTGATCTGGTAAACGTAGTAGTTGAGCCAGTTAGAGAACAGCAGATTGCCATGACTACGCCATGTAGCGCGCGGCGGCAGGGCCGGATTGTCCTGCGGGAAATAGTTATACGGGACTTCCGGACTCACCCCGGCTTCATAATCGCGATGATACTCACCAGACAACGTCAGGGCGTCATACTCCGGATGGCCGGTAACAAACACCAGGCGTTTGTCTTTACTCGCCATCAGATAGGCTCCGGTTTGTTCCGATTCAGCAAACAGTTCAAGATCGGTGTAATCCGTGATCAGCTGAGTAGGAAAATCTGCATAGCGTGAGTGTGGCGCAAGGAAATTATCATCAAAACCCCGGGTCAGTAGCGCATGAGGATGCAGTATCTGATGCTCATAGACGCCAGACAGTTTGTTATGTCGGGTTTGCTTGGGAATGCCATACAGAATATTAAGCGCAGCCTGCACTGCCCAACAGACAAACAAGGTTGAGGTGACGTGCTCATTTGCCCAGTGCAGCACGCGCTGAATCTGGGGCCAGTAGGCAACATCATTAAAATCGACCAGCCCGAGTGGCGCACCTGTCACGATTAAGCCGTCATAGTTGTCATGCTGGATATCTTCAAAATTGCAGTAGAAGTTGTTGAGGTGCTCAGTGGGCGTATTACGTGACTCGCGGCTGTCGATGCGCAGCAGCTGAATATCGATCTGTAACGGCGAGTTGGAAAGCAGACGCAGAAACTGATTCTCCGTTTCGATCTTTTTCGGCATCAGATTCAGTATGAGCACTTTAAGCGGTCGGATCTCCTGAACACTGGCACGCGACGATGTCATGACAAAGACATTTTCGTCTCGTAAAAAATTCACTGCCGGTAATTCGTCGGGAACCCTGATTGGCATAACCTGCTCACCTCTCGCAACCATATAAACGTTTAGACATCTGGATGCCCAACATTAGCCTGATCGTTGTGAGATGTCGAGGTTTCATGCAGAAAATGAAAATGTTTCAGCTTAAAGTTGCATATTGCAGACGTAAAAAAGCCCCGCACTTCCGTGCGGGGCTTCTTCACTTATATAATGCCTGGCAGTTCCCTACTCTCGCATGGGGAGACCCCACACTACCATCGGCGCTACGGCGTTTCACTTCTGAGTTCGGCATGGGGTCAGGTGGGACCACCGCGCTAAAGCCGCCAGGCAAATTC